>CALOFL010000005.1:602500-676706 GCA_942492615.1 Candidatus Krumholzibacteriia bacterium | reverse complement strand
AAAAAGCGGCGAAGGCCGATACGCGGCGCCTCAAGATGGAAACGCATCCGGATCCAACTCTTTGGCGATCCGTTCGATAGTGTTGACGAAGAGCATGAGCCAGGTGAAGGCAATGGCCGCGCCATAGATGGTGACGCCCGTCGTGTTGAAATATCCGATCGCAACGAAGAACCCGCCGAGCACCATTAGGCCGCCCAGGATGTAGGACGTCAGATAGACCTCGTCCGGGAAGGCGGGGATAAGCCAGCGCAGTCTGAAGGCCATGATCAGCACGATGACGCCCGTCGTCGGTGCGGCCACGTTATGGATGAAGTCTCGGATATCGCTGACCTGATTCTCGAAGATGCCGACCAACGCCATGGAGATGCCCAGCGCAACCAGGCCACGGCTGATCCATTTAGCTCGATCTGCCGTCGTCATCTCATGCTGAACCAGAATTTTCAAGTCGCTCACGAAATAGGGCAGCCAGACAAGAATGATCACACCGCCAAAGATCAACGTGGCGTTGAAAATCCGGCTTGAGAAGGTGCCATGCGTGCCAACCGAACTGAAGGAGATCGTCCACCAGGCAGGATCATCGGTCTTCTTGACAGCCAAATAGACGCCGGCAGCAACCACGATGATACCCAGTCGCAGCAAATTGGCGCTGGTAATCTCCATTGTCTGTGTGACCAACCAGTATATCAAGGCCCCGCCCACAAGGCCGCTTAGAAAAAGCGGCCTGGAAATTAACCAGAGCCAGGCCTGGAAAGGCCGGCTCGGCAAACTCCAGTATTACGATGCCCAGCACGCCAATCAGCACGGTATATGCCAGCGAGACAGGCAAAACCGCCGCCTTCCAGCCACGCCGGCGTTCAGCGCTTACCCGCTCGTTCCAGGCATTGATGCCGAGGACAAAGACAATGCCGGCTACGAAAAACGCAGCCGGAATCATAAAGTACTGCGAAAGCGGACCAAATGAACGATGGTCTTCCAGCATGGGGATTAGGTCGCGATCGGTATTGAGAAGCAGGATCAGCAACGCCAGTGCGAACCCGACGATCAAGCTCGCACGAAGTCCGACGCGTTCAGCAAATCGGGCGATTGGTTCGGGAGTTGCTGCGCCTGAAACAACCTGTTGGAATTTACCAGTTTCTGCCATTGTTCTTTGCGTCCTTAGATGAGGACCCGCCGGGCCGCTCTCTTTATAGTTTTTGGTCGTACCGCGGCTGGCCGCCGGAACAGTTACTCACTGCGGTGAATCGGCCAGAGAACGCCACCCCATCGGCGCCAACGCAACCAACCATGCGACTGTCGCCAACGGGTAGAAGAAGAGAAGGCCGATCTGAAACGCCTGGGCAAGGATAAAGGCAAATCCGGCGATGATCAGCAGGACCGCAATCCAACGCGAATAGATGGAGACGCGCCAGAATCCGATGCCCAGTAGAATGGAGGTCAATGGGCCGAATGGCGCCAGCGCGCCCAATGCCAGTAGTTTGGGCGTCTCACGCAGCAGGACCCAAATCGATTCGTTGACGCCGTGCTGGATGAAGACCGACTCCCAGATGCGGGCGGCTGCCGGCACCATCCCCGCCGTCATGCCGACCAAGCCGAAGACCGCACAGGCGAATCCCAGATAGGGCATTTCCTTTCCCAGTTTTCCGGCCAGTTCCAGGTAGATGACCACAAACAGAATGGAACCGTAGCCAACCAGGACGCCTTCCACAAAGCTCTCGCGCCCCATCGCGACGCTCAGCTTGACGCTTGCAGCCAGTACAAACAGGGTCGGTCCCAGGATAAAGGCAATGGCTGTTGCCTTTTGAACAAGTTGTTGATAGCGTGACATCTTTTTGGTCTCTTTTGCAGCATCGGATGACCCATGCTGTTTGGTTAGTATCCCCCGATGAAGATAGCCGCTAACACGAGGCTCAGACAGACAGATGCCAGAATCAGACCCGTCTTCCAGGGATTGGCCCCGGTATATTGCCCCCAACCATAGCCTGTGATGTAGATAACGAAAACCGACAGGATATTGGATATCTGGATAGCCAAGGCAGTATTTTCAGGCAGAAGGAGCAGCGGTGACAGTGATGGCAGTACGATCAAGACGGACACCAGCACTGACGTCAAAGCGCCGACCACATCTTCGCGCTGCAAGCCTACTTCTTGGGGTTCCGCCTGGCGCAAATAGGCGAGAATATCGTAATAGAGATGGATTCTCTGTTCATCATTCGTGATTGGCTCTAGGACGAAGTCAAGTTCATCAGCAATGGCGTCAACGGCTCTTTCATCTTTATCGGCGGCTTGTATATATTGGAGCAGACGATGTCGTTCTTTCCGTTGAAAAACTGCGGTCAAGACATACATCACGCCGTCAATGGCTCCCCAAATCGTTACGGCTCCCAGGATGGTGAAAAACAAGTCTGTCCCATACCCACTCGAGAAGGATGGGTCAATGACGCCGCTGAAGATCAAGATGCCGTAGGACAGCGTAAAGAGCAATGCAAAAAGAATACTGAAGAAGGCAGCAGAAAGCACATCGATTGGATCAAGGAAGTTGCCCAGAAGTCTAACCAATAGACCTTCCTTGGGGGGCGCACTTCGTCTATGCCAATGAGGGAGTCTTCTTGCAGTCATGGCGCTATCTCAATACGCCCATCCACGATGCCGGCATCGATCATATCGATCTCGCTTGCAGCAGTAGGCGAGATGTCTATCAGCGCGCTGACATGTGGGGGCAAACGATACTGATTCATCCTTTCCACCTACAAGTTTGGATCGCTCTTGATTCGCTACAAAGGAACGAATAGACAAATAGATTATGCATTTAGCTGCACATGACTGCCGGCGTCTCATTGTCGCCAATATCCTCATTCACCTGATTGTCCTGATTGTCCCGGTTTGCGGCGCCGCATCGATTGCAAATCCCGTGTCAGGATAAAAATACTGACAGAAAAGACCCAGGCTGGAAACAGCAGTGTAAACCATAGGCTGCGGGTCGTGATCAACAGCAGTGCCAGTCCAGCAATGATGGTTAACAGGGGGAGCCATGTCGGCATTGAGCGCGTGCGCCACCATATGGAGCTCAATGAAAACATAAAAACGCCGGCCATGCGCAGGGCATAGACATTACTGATTTCCAACATCATCGCACGCCCAAAAACGATGATGTCATCGGACAGGGCTTCATCCGGGTTCAGGCTGGCTGCTGCCAGGATGCCGCCGGCGACAGCCACCGACACAAAGACCAGCGCCAGAAAGAGCAAGCTGCTGCCAAAAAAAACCGTGGAGAAGAATTGATCTTCCTGTGGGCCGAGCCGATCACGAATCACGCCGACAAACCAAAGAAAGGCGATGCCGGCAAAGGGCATCAGCGTCAGTGCGATGGAAAGATAGCGTCGAGACGTCAAGACCCAATCGGTGCCGCTCGACAGTTCGCTGGGCACAGAGAGGCGAATCAGCACGACGCTCGTCGTGAACAGCGCTGAAAAGATGATACCGGCAATGGCCGCGCCTTGCGGGGCTGGGAGGCGACGCAAATGCGGACCAATATCGTGTTTTTCGTCCATCGAGGTTTCTGTCTCCATAGATGCAGACTAGCCGGCTGGAGCCTCAACCCGTTTGCCCATCTCGCCGGCGACGATCCCCAGCAGGACCAAGCCCAGAATGGCGACGAGCATGACCATGAGCAGCACATTGGGGTCATCCGAGAAGTTCTGTACAGCCACCAACATGGCCGCCGACAGGTTACGCTGAGCCGTGCCCAGCCCCATGACCGAACGCATCCCCGCACCCGAACCCCCGAACAGCAGGCCGACAGCCAGCGAGGCGATCACAAAGATCACTGCAACCAGGAGTCCGCCAGTACCAATGGCGCCGATGATGGTGCTGAACTCCAACACCAGGACGGTCACCAACATCAACACGATAGCCAGGCTGGAGATCTGGGACATGTGCGGCTGTAGGGATGCGGCGGTTTCTGAATAACGGGCCTTGATGAAGAGACCGATGGCCAGGGGCAGCAGCATCGCGAAGATCAGGGACTGGGCGATGTCCCAGGGGTTGACCGAAGCGCCCGGCAGCAGCAGCGGCAGCACGATGGGCAAGTAGATGACGGTTACGATCATCAACAGGGTCATCAAGCCCACCGAGAAGGCCGCATTGCCCTTGGCCAACTGCACCAACTTGGGCAGGAAAGGCGCCCCTGCAGCGGCGCCCACGATGATCAGTCCGGTGGCCAGACCATCATCCAGGGGAATGAAGAGCGTGATTCCATAGGCAATCGCCGGCACCAAGACAAAATTGGCCAGCAGTGCAAGCAGTACGACCTTTACATTCTTCAGCGGATCCACGATCTGCCTGACCGTCAGGCTCAAGCCCATGGCCAGCATGCTGGTCAAAATGAAAGTCAGGGCAGACAGTTTTGCAATCACACCGATAATCTCAGACATTTTTCCTCCTTCGAAGTCAAGGTCGTTTGAAGCCTGTCGGAGAGAACACCGATAGACCGCGGATGCGGCGAATTTGGCGGATAAATGCCGATACTATCAGAAAAAAATCAGGGCCGTTTCCGCCAAATTCGCCGCATCCGCGGTTCATTTCTTAGTCACTCCGACAACCTGCTAGTGTAACGGCATAATCATCTATCTCGTATCCGTACAATGCTATGTGCATCTGTGGAGGAAATCCGTTTGTGTAGCGGCGCCACAGAGCGAAACTACGGTGTGACAATATTGAACCAGAACTCAAAGGTGTCCATGAGTGACAAAAACTCCATCAGTTTCTCTGGGTTGCCGCTGATTTGTGCTTCTCCCGCTGCCAGTTTGTCGGCCAGCTTCGCTTCACCCAATATCACCTCGTCCAACGCTGTCCGGCTGAGGGTCAGGGTGGCGTCTGCCTCAGGGTCCTGCTTTCCTATGGCGTAGTTCAGGACGCCGTTTTCCACGACCAGGAGATAGCGTTCATCGATGTCTGTGAAATGGGCGTTCAGGACGATCTTCTTGCCGGCTGCCTTGGGGCCAATCAGGCGTACTGCCAGCAGGTCGAAGAACATGTCCAGCGGCGTCGCTTTGATCACGTCTGCTCCGAGCTGAGGCGTGTCGAGATCAAGAACGCCATCGCGCAGCTCTTTGGCCGCGCTGAGGTAGAAGTTGCGCCAGGGCCCGGACTCCGCCTGGTAGCCCAGCTGCTCCAGGGCGTCGGCTTGCAGGTCAAGAGCCGCCGTATTGTCCGGGTCGGCGAAGACGAGATGGTTGACCACCTGGGCTACCCAGCGGTATTCGCCTTTGTCAAATGATTTACGAGCCTGAGCCAGCAAGTTTTCTGCGCCGCCCATGAATTCGACGTATTTTTTACCGGCGGCCTCGGGCGGCAGCGGGTGCAGGGTGGCGGGATTGCCATCGAAGAAACCCAGGTAGCGGTTATAAATGGCTTTGACGTTGTGGTTGATGCTGCCGTAGTAGCCCCGGTTGTACCAGGCGTGGAACAGGTCGGCCGGAAGCTCAATGAGTTCCGGGATTTCCAGCATGGTGAAGCCCTGATTAGCCAAACGCAAGGTTTCATCATGCAGGTATTTGTACATGTCGCGCTGCTTTTTCAGGAATTCCACGCCGGATTCGGCCGTCCAGGTGGGCCAATGATGAGAGGCGAAAATGACATCGTAACGGCCATTAAAAATATCAATCGCCTCGTCAACATAATACGCCCACGCTTTGGCGTCGCGCACCGGCGCCCCACGCAGCGTGTACAGATTGTGCATATTGTGGGTGCAGTTTTCGGCCATGCACAAAGCGCGATATTTCGGGAAGAGAAAATTCATCTCTGCCGGAGCTTCCGTGCCGGGCGTCATCTGGAACTCAATTTCCAGACCATCTATCACCATTTTCTGCCCGGTATGGGTAATGTCGTCGGTGGGTGGGATGAGGGTGACGAGGCCGGTGGAAGTCGTCTGTCCCAGCCCGGCGCCAACCTGCCCTTTGGGGTCTTTGGGCAGCAGGTTGCCATACATATAGCTGGAGCGGCGGGTCATCACATTGCCCGCAATGACGTTTTCGCTGACAGCGTGTTCCATAAAATGTTCCGGGGCGATAATCTTTGTCTTGCCGGCCTGTACGTCGGCCTGGGAAACCACGCCTTTGACGCCGCCCCAATGGTCGATGTGGCTGTGGGTATAGATGACAGCCATTACTGGTTTGTGGCCCACGTGTTGGTAAAACAGTTCCATACCTGCTCGCGCCACATCCGCCGAGATCAGCGGATCGATCACCACATAGCCATTGTCGCTCTCAATGATGCTCATAACGGACAAATCAAAGCCACGAATCTGGTAAACGCCATCGGTGACTTTGAACAAGCCGTGGTAATTGGCTACCAGCCGCGACTGCCGCCACAGACTGGGGTTGACGCTGGGTGGGGCGGTCTCTTCGGCGAGAAACGGATACGCATCCAGATTCCAGACAACGCTGCCGGCGTCATTGACGATGACGGGATCGTCGAGGCTGGCGATAAAGCCTCGGGCTGCCGCCTCGAAGTCCCGAACATCCTGCCAGTCCAGATCGGCCAGCATAGCTGCATTCGCAGCAGCGGTAGATTGGGTTGCATCTTTCTGTGGGGCCATAACATTCTCCTTACGGGATGGGTGAAATTCAGTCCGTTTCGTAATGCCGCCCGGCGTGGCGTCGATAACAGGCCAACACAAGCCAAGCTGACGCGACAAGTGACCATAAGGGTAGCCGTATGTCGAGGCAGGAACCAGGTACAGAATGTACTAAAGATGTACTATTGTTGATGGGGTGCGGTTGTGGATAGAAGACCGAGGGTTTTGGCGCGCTGGACAGCCTCACGGCGGTTGGTGACCTGTAACTTACCGTAGATGTTGGCCGTGTGATTGCGCACGGTATGGGGTGAAACCACAAGGCTGCCGGCGATCTCCTTGTTGGAATAGCGGGCCGCCAAGAGTTGAAGCACGGCGAGTTCGCGCTCGGTCAGCGCTTCGGGCAGTTCATAAACGGGCGTGGCATCTTGCGGCGCAACATCTTCTGTGGCAAGGGCAGTCAGCAACAAGGCGACGTGTTGGCCAAGCTTGGGTTGTTTTTCCAACTTGCGCAACAGGCTTACGATTGCCTCGCCATACCCCATAAACAGCCCCACCCCGCCTTTGGGCACGGCAAGCTCGACTGCGCTGGCCAATAGCGCCAGCGCAGAATCTGATCTGTCCAGTCCGTCCAGGACCAACGCTTGTAGGACGAATATTTCAGTTTGTCGATACCACACATGACCATTTGCATAATACTCGACCAGCCCCCGCAGAATCTGATCGGCTTCCAGCAGGCACGCCTCAGAACCGTCGGCCAGCAGTATGCGCACTCGAATCTGGGGAATGCGGTCAGACGTCGTTTTCATTTCACGATGGGGCGTACTCAACGCCCAACGCAACGCACGCTTGAGTTCGCCGCAGGTGAGATCGACATATGCCTCCAAGGCAACAACCTGCGCCAGGAAGAAGGGCGTCCCTGTCTGTTTTGCCCTTTCCACCAGGTCTTCAACCAAGGCGCGGCTCTTCTCCTGGTCGCGACGCCGTGCATTGAGGCCAATCAGACTGTACATATCGACCGCCGCATCCCGTCCGCTGGTCAAGTGCGCTTGCTTGATGACTTCCGAATGATGCTCCGACGCCTGCTCTAGCTGGTTGCGTGCATCTGCAATCGCGCCAAGACCATGCCGACTAACGACGGAAATAATCGGCAGGTCGTGCATTTGCGCCATCTGCAGATTGTGCTGAAACCGTTGTTCGGCTTCAACAGATTCCCCGCTGCAAAAATGAAAGAAGCCGGCGGCATGGGCAATTCGGCATCTGGCCAGCATAGGCCAATCTGCCGCTCCGTCGAGTGTCGTCCTCACAATCGTTTTCGCAAAATTTAGCTCACCCAACTCTTGACTTCGATAGGCCAATGAGAGGATCACAGAACAATGGGTGAGCGTAAGATGCTGACGCAGGAGCACCCAACTCTGTCGAATCAATGCCAGGGCTGTCTCCGGCGTCAATGACTTATCTACCGATACCTGCAGCGCATTGAACTCGGCAGTCAGAAGTTGGCGACTTTTCTCCGACAGCGCCGCAGGCTCCCTCTCGATCAGATTGGCTGCTTGGCGCAACAGCGCAAGGCACGGTTCATTGTCGACATGGTCTCGTTTGACCCAGGCCATGCCGACCAGCAGATCCGCGCGTTGATTGAGCAGCGACAGTGGGATTAGGTTCAACCACGCCTCAAGCTCTGAAAACAGTAGCTCGTTCAGCACATAAACCCGCTGCCGTGCAATCAGTTCGGCAACAGCATCATAGTCAGGAATCGCTATCAGATGAGAAAGACCTTCACCGATCCATTGATGGTCAACCAACCATGCCGCCGCACGGCGATGCAACTCGGTGATGGTCCCCGAATCGAATCGCACGGGCAAGCGACTCAGTAGCATTTCCTGAAATTGGTGATGGTAGCGATACCAGGAGCCAGACGTGCCCAAATCGATCACAAATAGGTTTGCGCGGATCAAGTAGTCGATCTGTGCTGATGCAGTCTCGTTGTCAATGTCGAGCAGTGCCGCGCACAACGCAGGGTTGAAGCGATCGAGGATGGCTGTGCAGACCAGAAATTTCTGCGCTGCCGGTGGCTGCTGGCTCAACACTTCTTCGACAAGATAGTCCACCGTGTAGCGATTCGCTTGTCCTTGAATGTGACGCGCCAATTCGGCAGGATTGGCTTGGCCGCGCAAGGCCAACAGCGCCAACCAGCTACCCACAATCCACCCTTCGGTGCGTTGGCGGATCATTTCAATCAACGAGTTCGGCGGCATGCTGTCCAGATTGATTCGAAAGAAGGCTGTTGTCTCTTCCGGAGAAAAACTGAGGTCGTGCAGCCGCACCTCGCGCAGACGGCGGGTCGCGCGCCACCGGTTGAGGGGCAGCGGTGGGTCTACCCGCGAAATCAGGACCAGATGCAGTTGTGGAGGGGCATATTCGATGAGACGGGCGAGAAAGACAAAGACTGCATTCTCACGGATCAGATGCAGGTCGTCAAGCACCAGAAGAATGGATTCGTCCCGCTGACCCAGAAGATTGACCAGAATTCCGGCCAAGGTCTCGATAGACGGCGTCGGACGCGCCTGCACGAGTTGCCGGACTTCCGAGCAACAATTGGGTAAGCCCTCTTCAATTGCTGCAATGAGGTAAAGCATGAAAGTGGGCAGATGATTGTCTGCTTCGTCCAGGCTCAACCAGCACGCCTGTAGACGTCTGTCGTCGGCACCGTGGTCTCCTGATCGACAATGTGCTCGATCCAACTGCTGATTAGCGTACTCTTGCCATACCCCGCAGGGGCGCTAACCAGGATGACGGTACTAGAGAGGCAGTCATCAAGTCGCGCTAACAAATGAGGGCGCGGCAGAATCGTGTCACCAAGCAAAACAGGTTGGAATTTTGTTTGCAGCAATGGTAGATTCATGCTTCAAAGCCGTGTGCCTTCAGCCTACATCTGACAGATGGGACCAAAACTTAAGGTCAGTTTATTCTACCAGGTTCAGTCTTGCAAACACGACGTCGAAAGTTCAAGACCTCAGCATCGTCATCATCTGGTTGATCTTTTGTATGCCTTTCGAGCCACCCTGTGCTAACGCCACACAGCGGGCCCCGGGACGACATAAAGAGGCGTATGGCAATTACCGTGTGTCCTGGGGGGTCTATCGTGGCGGATCTGTCAACGCCTCGTCACCGCAAGCCGTTCGATAGCCGCATCCGCGACAACGATAGGTGTCCTGATGATCGCGTGACAGATCCGAGGCTGAGCGTGCGCGTCGGATGGCGTCGGCGGTCTCGAGCACCTGCCAACGCAGAGCGTCCGTGAAGGGGATCTGGATCGTGGCATCGGCGTAGCGCAACAGACCGTAGGGCGGTCGTACACGCGCGTGCTCCTCGACCAGTAGGCAATAGGCGCCGAGTTGTAAAATATGGCCTTCGTACGGGGTTGCCGGCTTGCGACGACTCTTCACTTCGACCGGAATGGTCAGCTTGCGGCCCTTTTCATCGACCTCGACGAGGTAGTCCGGTTTGCCCACGATGCCATGGCGACGGCTGCGCAACGGCTCCGCCACCCGCTGCCATGCGCCGGTGTCGGAGTAGACGACCGTTCCTGACGGCAAACCCGTGCGCGCCTGGTCACGCAGCGAAGATCGCAACAGAATCAGGCCAACTGCCAACAGGATGATCGAAACAATCGCGACAGACCACATATCAAAACCTCAGACAACTGTATCGACTGCCACAGAAAACCACACGGGGCGAGGGGAAATCAACCGCAGATGAACGCAAATGAACGCAGATATTTTGTAGCACATAGACAGGTCCAAGCAGTTCCAATCCATCTGCGTTTATCTGCGCCCATCTGCGGTTCATAAACACGTACTCTACGACGAGAGCATGGTCGGCGACTGAGCGGCTTCCCAGGCGATCATGGCTTTCTTGCGGGTCGATCCCCATCGATAGTCGCTGACTATGCCCGACTGGCGGATCACCCGGTGGCAGGGAATGACATAGGCGACCGAATTGGACCCGACTGCACGCCCGATGGCACGGGCCGCGCCCGGCCGGCCAATGCGCTGGGCAAGATCGCCGTAGCTACAGACTGTGCCCTGGGGCATGCGCAGCAGCGCCTCCCACACCTTGACCTGGAAGTTGGTGCCACGCACAAACAGATCGACCGTCCGCCGGCCCGTCGATCCGGAAACCGGGAATACCCGGTCGACCAGCGGTTCGGTTGCAGACGGGTTTTCCACCAACCGTGCGCCGGACCACTGGGTCTCAAGCATGTCCACGGCTGCCGCCCGAGCGGTAACAGTTTCAGTTTCGGCCGTCTTGCCGTCGTCGACAAAGGTCAGCAGACAGATGCCCCGATCCGTCGTCGCAAGCAGGCACTCGCCGAAGGATGTCTCATGGAAGCCGTAGTCGATGACCATGCCGGCGCCCTTGCGTTTGTATTCGCCCGGCGTTACCGCTTCGAGATTGACAAACAGATCGTGCAGCCGTCCAGGGCCGGACAGTCCGGTTTCATAGGCAGTATCGAGCAGGCTGCGCGAATTCGCCAACTGTTGCTTGGCATGTTCCACAGTCAGATACTGGACGAACCGCTTGGGGCTGATGCCGGCCCAGCGACGGAAGATGCGCTGAAAATGGGCAGGACTCAGATGCAGACGAGCCGCGACCTCATCCAGACTGGGCTGCGCCAGATAGTTTTCCTCCAGAAAGCGAATCGACTCAGCAACGCGTGCATAGTCATGCGCCGCTTCGTCCATGGTTAATTCATTGCCCGCTGTATCAAGTGCCGTGCGGGCCATCATGTCGATCACAATATCCTCCACATCACTCTCTGCCGCCACAGTCGTCGATCGGCTTAGTATCGATGTACCCAGTATACGTCACATCCATTTGGACGTTCCACCCGTTTCTTGCGGTCTTGACGCGGTTCGGGCGCAATGGTATTCTGCATCATCGTCGTCGGTCCTGCTGGAGGATGACGTATTTTTTTGGGTGGACACATTCTGCAATGAAGTCAAACTCTCGGATATCGTCGCTCGTTCTGCTGCTGATCACGGGGATCTTCTTGGTCCTGACCTGGCCGGTCTGGCGCTGGCTGTGGGGCGAGTGGATGGGCAATGACTACTACAGCCATGGTTCGCTGATCCTTCCGGTTTCGATCTTCCTGGCGGTGCAGCGTTTTCGCCACGATAAGAGTCTGCCGTGGCCGCCGCCGTCGGGGAGCAACCTGGGACTGTTGCTCTTGGCCCCCAGTTTCCTCGCCTACCTCTTCTTCTACAATGATCGTGCCTACTACCTGGCGGCATTCGCCATGGTCGGCATGATCGGCGGTCTCGTCTGGACACTCTGGGGCGACAACACAGCCCGCCGATTGGCCTTTCCCATCGCCTACCTGGTCTTCATGATACCACTGCCGTTCATCGAACGCTGGACCTTGCCGCTGGCCATGTTCACCGGCGTCTGCTCGGGTGCGGCTGTGCAATTACTCGGTCTTGACATTGAGATCATCGGCAACTCGGTCTCCCTGCCCAATGCCGATCTGGTCATCGGCGCCCAGTGTAGCGGCATCAACTCGTTGATTGCCCTGATGGCGCTGGCCGTGCTTGCAGCCTATCTGGTGGAAGGACCGCCATGGGCGCGCACGATTCTGGTCTTGCTCTCGTTCCCGCTGGCGATGTTGGGCAATATTCTGCGCGTGGCTTCGCTCCTGATCGTCGCCCGTTTCTACGGCGCCGACAGCGCCTTCACCTTCTACCATGATTATTCCGGGCCGATTTTCTTCCTCATCTCCCTTGCCCTGTTATACCTGGCAAGCCGGCTTCTGGGCTGCAACACGCTGCGCTCCGACGTCATCTGAGCGCCCGCCGGGGCCGGGGACAGTTGTTGCCACGGGCAGTCCGGACCCGTTGACTGAAATTGGCCTGCAACATCATTGACGACTATAATCGTTCACAGGATCTCGTGCTCAAACAACCTGCACCCAAGCAGGAAGAGCCGGCAGATCGTCTGTCGGCTACGGTTAGCCAATCTGGTCTGAACGCATGAAAACCGCCAATCTTCGCAGCTTCATCGTCTTTGGTCTACTCATCGTCGGGCTGCTTGTCGTCTATGCGCCCAACTATCTGAGTTCTCAAGCCGGCCCCCGATCCATGGAAGACGCGACAAATACCCACCGCTATACCACCGATCTCGATTTTTGGCAGAAGACCCCGCGTGAAAGAGCCGTCTACGCAACGACCCGCTTTGACCTGGATGCCGACCTCAGCGACACGCCAACCCAGATCGGCAATTGGACCGGACAAGATGTGCCGGAGACCAACCAAGAAGTCATCATTTTGCTGGAGCCGGAGCAGTATATCCAGAGGCTGTACCAGGACGATCAGGGGCGCTATCTGTGGTTGAGCATGATCGGAGGACGCAGTTCACAACCCTTCCATGCCCCGGACATCTGCTACGACGCCGACGGTTGGCAATATGATCTGGGATCACACCCCATCTCGCTGGACGGCGGCGGCGAACTATACGGGCTCTGGCTGGAGGCGGAGAAGGTGAATCCGGGCGAGACAGAGCCCACCCAGCATATCGTCTATTACTTCTATCTCTTTCCCAATGAACAACGCGATCTCTCCCAAGGCATTGTGCTGTTTAAGCTGACATCATCGGTCTACGGATCAGTCGAGGAGACGCTGGACATGCACGCCGATTTTGTGCGAAACTTCTTCGTACGCACAGAATAGCGTGAGCCTCATGATCGCCGTCCCTCCGCTCATCCACAGTCAATCAACCGCGTCATTTTCGCAGCGCTGACCTGGCGTCTGCGAATGCTTGCACTGGTTGCCGGCCTCTTGCTAGCGACCGCATGCGCATTCGGCAGCCCGCAGCCGACACCGATCCCAAGCGGATCTTGCACGCTCGAATTGCCTGACAACGCGACGGACGAACAAGCAATCCGCGCCGTATTGGCCGCTGAAGGCGCCTTCGTGGTGACCCAGGAGATCACGTCCTTGATGGCTCTGTGGGCCGAAGACGGCTTTGTGGCCGATGCCAAGAATACGTCGGACAACAGCGAGGATGATCAGCGATGGCTCAACAAGGATGCCATTCGCCACCGCTACGTCCGCACTGTCTTTCCCGGTGCGCCTAGCCAAGTCCGTCCCGCAGATCTCGAAATTGCCATCGACGGGGAGGCTGCCGTTGTCTATGCAACCACCAACATCGGTTCCGAGACTGCCCCGGCAGGCGACCGATGGGAACTCGTCAAAGTCGGGGATTGTTGGCAGCTCACGAGCCTGACCTACAACCTCGAAGCCAGAGATTGAAAAATGGTTCACGTCTACGGATCCACCGTCCGCTCCAGCGGATCGGGCGGCTGAAGCCATGTCTGCAATCCCTTCCGCTCTGCCCTCGCTGCTTGGCCTGGCAGTGGCCATGATCCTCCTGACCGTGCTCAGCCGGCGGGTCAGCATCGAAATCCAGACCGTGATCTACCTGATCACACGTTCGCTGGATATGGCCACGGTCGGCCTCTTCCTGGTGCTGCTGCCCGGCATTTTCATCCACGAAAGCGCGCATTGGGCAATGGCCCGCCTGCTCGGTCTGCGCACCGGCAAGTTCCGGGTATGGCCCAAACGACAGGGCAAAGTGATCGGGATGGGTCAGGTCACGGTGGAGCAGGGAGGCGTCTGGCTGGACAGCCTGGTCGGCATGGCCCCGTTGCTGGTCGGCTCATTCCTGGTAGCTCTGATCGGGCGACATATCTTCGGCGCGCGCCAACTGATGACCTACGCTTATCAGGGCGACTTCAGCGCCACCAGCGCGATCTTTCTCAATGCGATGAGCGCAGCGGACAGTGCGCTCTGGGCCTATCTGCTCTTTGCCGTCGCCAACGCCATGATGCCCAGCGCCAGCGACCGCGAACCGATCGTCCCTGTTCTGCTCTACCTGACGCTGGCCTTGGTCACCTACCTTGTCCTAGGTCTGCCCCTCTCCCCATTCTCGACAGCGCTGGCGTGGATCATCCCCATGATCCAGGATCTGACCAGCGGCCTCCTGCTGACCATCGTCCTCGATCGTGGTGGTGCTCGTGATCCTCACGTTGTTGACATTGCTGATTGCACCGGCGCGCAATCGGCGGCGATAGCATTCTGTTTGAGTGACAGAGCATGGGACGCGGAAAGAGCACGTTTCTCGCAGGTCCGACTTGCAGTCGAACAAGCTGTCATATCTCCAGTCGGATAGGTCTGATTGGCAGCGTTGTCACACTGCAAGTGTGACCTACAAAAGTTTTGTTTTCGTTCGTTCTACACCTGCGGCAATCTCGCCAGGCTCGCCTGGATCTCTTCTTCGGGGTAGGCGTAATCCTCCAAGCCGCCGGCAAGATAGGCGTCGTACGATGCCAGATCGAAGTGACCGTGGCCGGAGAGATTGAAGACGATGGTCTTGCTCTCGCCGGCCTCCTTGGCGGCCAGCGCCTCGGCCATTGCGCCCCAGACCGCGTGAGCCGTCTCCGGCGCGGGCAGGATGCCTTCGGCCTTGGTGAAGCTCAGTGCAGCGTCAAAGATCGCTGTCTGGGTCGTGCTCACAGCGTCGATGAGTCCGGCGTCCTTCAAGGCGCTGACCTGGCCGCTCATGCCGTGATAGCGCAGGCCGCCGGCATGAATCGGCGCCGGAACAAAGTCGTGACCCAGGGTGAACATCTTGATCAGAGGCGTCATGCCTGCCGTGTCGCCAAAGTCGTAGGCGTACGGGCCTTTGGTCAGGCTGGGTGTCGCCGCCGGTTCCACAGCCACCACGCGGGTCGTCTTGCCGTTGACAATGTTCTCGCGGATGAACGGGAACGAGAAGCCGGCAAAATTGCTGCCTCCGCCAACACAGCCAATTAGCACATCCGGCCAATCGGCGTCTGCGACCTCAAGCTGCTTGATGACCTCCTGCCCGATGACCGTCTGATGCAGCATCACATGGTTGAGCACGCTGCCTAGGGCATATTTCGTGTCTTCACGCGACATTGCTTCTTCGACTGCCTCGGAAATCGCAATGCCCAAACTACCGGTGCTGTCGGGGTTGGCCGCCAAAATGTCTCGTCCAGACTGCGTCTCCATGCTCGGGCTCGGCACGACGGAAGCGCCCCAGGTCTGCATCATGATCTTGCGATAGGGCTTCTGCTCATAGCTGATCTTGACCATATAGACCTTGCACTCGATGCCGTACATCTGGCAGGCAAAGCTCAGCGCGCTGCCCCACTGGCCGGCGCCGGTTTCGGTGGTCAGGCGGGTCACGCCCTCTTTCATGTTGTAGTAGGCTTGGGGAACGGCGGTGTTGGGCTTGTGGCTGCCGGCCGGGCTGACGCCCTCATATTTGTAGTAGATCTTGGCCGGCGTGTCCAACGCCGCTTCCCAGCGGTGAGCGCGGTAGAGCGGCGACGGACGCCAGAGCTTGTAGACATCCTGAACCTCGTCGGGGATCTCGACATAGCGTTCTGTGGTGACCTCCTGCTCGATCAGCGCCATGGGAAAGAGCGGGGCCAGATCCTCAGGGCCAACCGGCTGTTTGGTGCCGGGATGAAGCGGCGGCGGCAGCTCAACGCCGGCAGCGGGCAGATCGGCGTTGATGTTGTACCAATGGGTCGGCATATCGCGCTCGGTAAGCACGATTTTCGTGAGATCACTCATCAGTGTGCTCCTTGGATTTGAGTTGGATTGGTCGAGTTTTTGGGGTAGAGAGTCGCCATTGACACGTAGATGCGGCCATGGAACGCACTGATTATATCATTTTCAGGATTGATGGCGCCAACCCCAAAAAACCAACGAAAAAAGGGCGTCTCTTTCGAGACGCCCTTTCAGAACGCAAATACAAACCGCGGAGGGCATTAACCCAAATGCGGGGCCAACTGGCTGGCCAACTGCGGCTTGGGCTTGTAGCCGACGATGCGCTCAACCGGTTCTCCACCCTTGAACAGGATCAGAGTCGGAATGCTCATCACGCCATAGGACATGGCGGTGTTGGGGTTCGTGTCCACATCCAACTTGCCGATGACAACCTGTCCTTCCAATTCCCCGCCCAGTTCTTCCAAAATCGGGGCGATCATCTTACACGGACCACACCACTCGGCCCAGAAGTCCACAAGGACCGGTGTTTCAGAATTCAAAACGTCACTTTCGAAAGTGGCGTCTGTCACGGCGACCGAATTACCCATTTTTAGCTCCTCAAGTCTTTTCAAGTTGTCTCATTGTCGGACAATAGCTACCCATCAGCCATAGCGAACGATCGGGAATCAAGGTGTCGGTTCACAACTTTTTCAGTCATCCCACATAGGTTTTACCCCAGAACCACCCGGATGGCCGTAACCGCTACTACAAAAAACATAGTAGCCAGCATTGGAAATTTTGTCAAGCTCCGGCTCGGCGGATCTGGCTCCGCCATTGCCTGATCTATAAGTTGTCGATCACAGGGTAAAGAATTGGAGAAAACCATCGAAACGGTCAGTCAATAGATGGCGACCGAGCGCTGTGTAAACAGGCTTTACTAGATGCCAGGGGGGTCGTGGGAATGCTGATAATCATCGTGTCGGGCAGTCACCGAATCCGTTGTGGTAGACGAAACTAATCGCACCGAACTTTTTGAATCCGGCAAAGAGAGAGAAACAGGAGAAACCATGGATCGGATTCGCGCACTCCACGAAGAAGGACAGAGTATCTGGTTTGATTTCATTGAGCGCAGCATGCTGCAATCCGGCGGTTTGCAGTCGCTGGTTGGAGAAGGCGTTGTCGGCGTCACGTCGAATCCCAGCATTTTCCAAAGCGCCATCTCGGGCAGTGATGCCTATGTTGACGATCTCAGGACGCTGGCGGCTTCCGGCCAAGAGGCCAAGGCGATCTATGAAGCGCTGGCCATCAGCCGATATTCAGACCGCAGCCGATATTCTGCGCCCGGTCTACGACAATTCTGGAGGACAAGACGGATTTGTGAGCCTTGAAGTTGCGCCCGATCTTGCCTACGACACCGAGGCGACCATCGCCGAAGCCAAACGCCTGCACAGTCGAGTCGACCGCGCCAATTTGATGATCAAAGTGCCGGCAACACTCGAAGGGCTTCCGGCCATTCGAGATCTGATTCGCATTGGCATTAATGTCAATGTCACGCTAATTTTCAGCGCAGAGCGGTATGAAGAAGTTATGGAGGCCTATATCCTTGGCCTCGAAGACAGAGCATCCGCAGATCAACCCGTTGACGGAATCGCATCGGTTGCCAGCTTCTTTGTTAGCCGTGTGGATGTCAACGTTGACGCACAACTGGAGCAGATGGCAGCCGACAACCCGGCCAACGCCGCCAAGTATCGATCGCTTCAGGGCAAGACGGCCATTGCCAATGCCAAAATCGCCTATCGTCGCTTTGAAGAGAAGTTTGACGGTCCACGCTGGGCCAAGCTGGCTGAAGCCGGAGCAAGTGTTCAGCGTCCATTATGGGCCAGCACAGGCACCAAGAATCCGGCCTATTCCGATCTGCTCTATGTCGAAATCCTGGTGGGTCCGCACACGGTCAACACCATGCCGCCGGCAACGCTGGACGCATTCCGCGATCACGGGGAAGCGGCCCTCACCGTCAATCAGGACGTGGAACTGGCAGTCCAGCAGATTCAGCGCTATCGAAGATCTGGGGATTTCGCTGCAGGCCGTGACCGATCAGTTGGAAGAAGAGGGCGTCGCCAAATTTGCCGAATCGTTTGTCGAGTTGCTTGAGACCATTGAAAAACGCAGGCATCGAACTGGCCTGCGCAAGTCTGATGAAGTCGATGCGATGTTTCATGCATAAGGTAAGCGATGAACCGCATGGGCGGTTTCACCTATAACGTTTTCATCTGCAAATCTCGATTCTCATTGGTCATCAATCCCAGTTCATCCTCATCCCGGTCCTCTGCCGGCCCAGAAATGCTCGAAACTCATCGGCATTGAGCGCAGATGCCCTTCGTCGTCTGCATTTGGTCTCCTCCATCTGCAAGGCCAGATCGGCTTCGATGGTCGGTGCATTCGGCGCTTGTCTGAGGTGCGCAGAGTTGGCTCTATCACATCCGACAATCGATTCCAGAAAGAGCGCTGCCGCCGATTTCCCGGCCGGAAGATTGATGATCAGTGTCCGACCGCGCACACCCGTCTCGCTGCAGTCCAGCAGCGCATAAGATGTCTCCTCAACGGCCACGGCCCGCATGAATTCAGCCAAGCCGGGCAGGCGACGTTCAACCACTGAGAGCGTCGCCTGCGGCACAATCTCGGCAGAGCCGGGTCCTGGCGCGGGGTAGGTGCCGCCGATGGTGATGATCAGGTCCAGTTCTTCCACATCACACCAGCTTTCGCAGCCGCTCCTCAACCAGGTTGCGCTGACTGACAACGGAGTGCTTCCATCAGAATCAGAAGATGGTCCACCGACTGTTGGAGAGCATGGCACGATGACTGACCGGCATCTTCGTCAAGTGAGGAACGTGCAATATTCCGGTCCGAATCATCTCATTCATCGATAATCTCCAATACAACAACCTCCAGAACGAAATCCTAAAAAGGAAAACATCCTGGAGGTTCAATTGTCAGTCAATTGCGGCATGCAATCCCATACGCCAACGGTCAACAAACCGATTGGCAGGGCCGAACAGATCCCAACGCTTCTAGCGCTTGGTGTACTGCTTTGCCTTACGGGCACGCTTGAGGCCGGGTTTCTTACGTTCCTTGGCACGTGCGTCACGAGTCAGGAAACCCGCCGACTTCAACGCCGGTCGCATGTTGCCGTCGGAGGCGCAGAGCGCCCGTGAAATGCCATGGCGCACAGCAGAAGCCTGGCCATTGTCGCCGCCGCCCTTCACCTGCACGCTGATGTTGAATGAAGCTTCGGTGCCGGTCAGCGTCAGCGGCTGCATCAAAATCATGCGATCAAGCGCACGGCCAAAATATTGGGCCATCGGCAGTTCATTGACAATAATCTCACCGGTTCCGGGATACAGACGAACCCGGGCCGAAGCGGTCTTGCGGCGACCGATTGCTTCTACATACTCAGCCATCGTTTTCTCTCCTACAATTCAAGCGTCTTGGGCTGCTGGGCAGCGTGTGAATGTTCGCCACCGGCGTAGACGCGCAGTTTTTTCATCTGGGCATTACCTAAGCGTGTCTTCGGCATCATGCCTTTGACGGCTTCATAGATGATCCGGTCCGGGAACCGCTCCATCTGCTCACGCATTGTACGACTCTTCAACCCGCCGGGATAGCGGGAGTGACTGTAGTAGTTTACATCGTCGAGTTTATTACCGGTTACAACCACACGTTCGCAGTTGATCACGATAACAAAGTCGCCGCCATCTACATGAGGGCTAAACGTCGGCTTGTGCTTTCCACGTAGGACTTGTGCAATTTCGCTGGCGAGCCGCCCCAATGTCTGGCCGGTGGCGTCAACAACCCACCACTCTCGTGCGGCCTTGGCGTCCTCGGCGCTTGGACTATATGTCTTCACGCTACTATCTCCTCTAAATATCTGTCCGTAAAAGACTTTCCAAATCAGTGACGTATTTCTCATTTCAACCGGATATGTAACCTGCTCCAGCACCAAGACCATTAGGCGGCGCCGGCGGGGCCGAGCGATGGCGATCCTTCGCCTCAAGCGCCCGCTGCATATCCTCGGCAGACCAGCGTCCTCTTCCAACTTCCAGCAGTGAACCGACCAGGTTTCTTACCATCTGTCGCAAGAACGCAGTAGCCGTTACTGTGAAGACAAGCTTCCGAGCGGGAAACGGCTGCAAAGCCGGCAGATCATCCGTGACCCACTGCCAATCTGCCCGGCTCACAGAGCGAATCGTATTGACGCCCTGAGGCGGTTGGCCAAAGGTCGCAAAATCATGTTCGCCCAACAATCCGACAGCCGCTTCATTCATTGCCGCCACATCAAGATGATGTGGAACATACAGTGAATACCGATCAGTCAATGGGGACCGTAGAGCAGTCACCCTACCCGGAATCTCATCGACCTGCGAGACTGTATATCGATATGTCCGAGACAAGGCGCTGAACCGCGGATGAAAATCCGGCGGCGCCAAGCCACACTGATGAACACAGATCGACGACGGCAGATGTGCATTCCAAGCCCTCTGGAAATCAGCAACTGAATGCTTCCAGTGGGCACAAACCCCCACAACTTGTCCGGCTGCATGAACGCCTGCATCCGTTCTTCCTGAACCAATTACACGCCCGTTCGCCGTGGCAAACGCCGTCAACGCTTCTTCGAGCGCCCCTTGAATCGTTGGAACACCGGTCTGAAACTGAAAGCCGTGGTAATCAGCGCCATCGTAGGCAACGACGCCATAGATGTGCACACCCGATTGGCTCACTGACAGATCCGAAATTGCGTCTATCGGTCACAACCGACCAGACAATCTTACTCGGAATCAACCAATTCCAGAATCACCATGTTGGCGGCATCACCCTGGCGTTGGCCGATCTTGATCATGCGTGTGTATCCACCATTGCGATCCGCATAGCGGGGCGCAAATTCATCAAAGACCTTCTTGGCCAACGTCTTGTCATCCAGAAACGCCACAACCTGCCGCTGCGCATGTACACGGTCAACTCGCCCGCTCGTACCATGCTTTGCCTTGGTGATGAGTTTCTCAGCATCGCTACGAATAGCACGGGCCTTGGTCTCTGTCGTCGTAATTCGTTCGTGTTTATACAGTTCTTTGATCAGATTGCGGATCAACGCCTTACGCGGACCAGCCTGTCGACCAAGTGTATATCCAGCAACTCTATGTCGCATGTCGCCAACTCCTAAAAGAGCACAACCTATCGTTCAAGATCGACAGGTTGTCGATCAGTCAATACTCGCCTCGTCCACAGGATCACTGACATCAGCATCCTCACCGGTTTCGTCTTCGCCGGTTTCATCTTCGTCGTCGGAACTCGACGACCAGAATGCCGCCAGGTCAACACCCGGCACATTCAGGTAATTTTTCTCGCCTAGCTTTTCAACAAGCTCATCCAACGATTTCTTGCCGAAATTGCGGATGGCGAGCATCTCGTCCTCGCCCTTTTCCATGCGTCTGAGAATCTCGCCGACCTTGGTGATGCCTGCACGCTTCAAGCAGTTGTAGGCACGTACGGTCAGTTCCAGTTCCTCAATCGGCGCATCGTAGACACGGGCGGGAATGCCTTCATCCTCTTCTTCCGGCTTTTCGACCTCAACGGTCTCGGCGCCGGCCAGCAGTGACAGATGCTGGACAAGGATGCTGGAAGATTTGCGCATGGCGTCTTCGGGCTGAACCGTACCGTCGGTCCAGATTTCCAGATTCAGCTTATCGTAATCGGTCTGCTGACCAATACGTGTGCGCTCCACACGATAGGCTGCCTTACGCACCGGGCTGTAGATGGCGTCCACCGGAATTTCACCGAGCGGCAACGGTGAACGCTCTTCCGCCGGGCTATATCCACGTCCGGTATTGACCACCAGTTCAAAATCGAGGTCAACATCATTGGAATCGGCGGTAAGCAGATAGTGGTCGGGATTCAGAATCTCAACCTCAGGCGGGCAAATCAGATCGCCCGCTGTTACCGGCCCTTCGTTCGTAATCTCGGCATGGATCCGCACCGGCTCTTCGCCCGTATAGCGCAACCGAACCTGCTTCACATTAAGAATCAACTGCGTTGTATCTTCACGAACATTCGGAATCGGCGAAAACTCGTGATGAATCCCATTCAAACGAATGGATGTCACGGCCGCACCTTCCAGGCTGGACAGCAACACACGTCGCAACGCATTCCCTAACGTAATACCGTAGCCGCTTTCAAGCGGACTAATCACGAAATGGCCGTAGTTCTGTGAGCTTGCCTCAACCTCAATTTTGGGTAAAACCATGTTTAACACAGGCACCCTCCAGTCCTTTCCGCATTGGCAACAGGGGGTTCATCACCCACTTCGCGCGTGAATGTGCACAAACGTTCGACACCGCCGTATGACGTGGGCATTGCATAAGCAATGTGAACAGCGCTTAGCGGCTGTAATACTCGACAATCAGTTGCTCATTCAGCGGAATCTCAACATCTTCACGGCTGGGCTCCGAAACCACGGACCCGTTCATGTCAGCCACGTTCAGATTGAGCCAAGCAGGCACAGTAACCGTGCCCTGCATCGCCTGAGCACGTTCCTTTAAATAGGCATTGGCACGACTGCGATCACGTACCGAAATCACATCGCCCGGGCTAACCTGGAAGGAAGGAATATCCGTCTTTCGCCCATTGACATCAAAATGCCCATGGATAACCAATTGTCGAGCCTGAGCACGACTGTCTGCAAAGCCGAGCCGATAGACCGTGTTGTCAAGACGGCTCTCAAGAATTACAAGCAACATCGTACCGGTCAAACCCTTGCGCCGACTCGCCTCTTTGAAATATCGTCGGAACTGCTTTTCCATAACGCCATAAACGCGACGAGCCTTCTGCTTTTCTCGCAACTGCAGGCCATAGTCAGACGTCTTGCGACGGAATGAAGCACGACGGCCATGGATACCCGGCGGGAACGCACGGGTCTCAATTGCACATTTCGGGCTCAGACAGCGATCCCCTTTTAAGAAAAGTTTCTGTCCCTCTCGTCGACACAATCTACAAACTGCGTCAGTATACCTTGCCATCTTTCCTCCAAGTTATCATGACTCTCCGGCAGAGACAGTCATCCCCATCTGTACCAAAACAGGTGACGCAACAGATGCGCTCACCTGTTTTATTTGTCGTTCAAAATTTAGATAAAAAAGCCGGTCACCCGTAGGGCAACGCCGACTAAACGCGACGCTTCTTGGGTGCGCGACAGCCGTTGTGCGGCAGAGGGCGTGATATCAGTAATTGACAGCACAGTCAACCCGCCGGCCTGCAGTGAGCGAATCGAACTTTCGCGGCCGGGACCTGGCCCCTTGACGAAAACATCGACCTCACGCACATTGAAGTCACTTCTGGCAGCCTGCGCCGCACTTTGGGCGGCAAGCTGCGCAGCAAATGGAGTCGATTTACGACTGCCCTTGAAGCCGGCCGTACCGCTGCTTGCCCAGCAAAGGGTATTCCCAGCCAGATCCGTCACTGTGATAATCGTATTATTGAACGATGCATAGATGTGCGCCTGACCGTGAGGCACATTCTTCTTTTCTCGTCGACTGGACCGTCGATCTCGTCGTTGTTGGGGTCGAGCCATCTTTGTTCCTCACACTATCTTATAGGTTCAGGACAAACGTCCACATTGCCACATTCACCAGCCGAAGCAGTGATATGCATAAAACCGCTTTACCATGAGAAGCGGTACTCCGCACATCAACGAGCGGTTCATCGAACAACAACGGCACATTGCCTACAAACACTCACCACAGCCCAGATCCAACAGGAAAAATCGCCTCCCAAACAGACAAAAGCCCGTTACTTACTTGGCGGCACGCGCTTCCTGCCGGCAACCGTTCGGCGAACACCACGACGCGTACGCGCATTCGTTCGCGTTCGCTGCCCACGGCTCGGCAAATTACGTCGATGCCGCAAGCCACGATAGCTGCCGATTTCCTGCAGCCGCTTGATGTTCATATTGACCTCACGCCGCAAATCACCTTCGACCTGATAGTTGCGGTCGATGTATTCACGGATTCGGGCCAATTGGCTTTCATCCAGATCCCTGACACGAATGTCAGCTGAAATCTGGGTGGCATCCAAGATCTGCTTGCTCGTTGTCCTGCCAATGCCGTAGATATACGTCAGGGCAATTTCAACTCGCTTGTCTCTAGGAATGTCAACACCAGCAATACGAGCCATGCGATTTCCCCTCTATTCCTGCACTATCCCTGCCGCTGTTTATGCTTTGGGTTACTGCAAATCACGTACACAACGCCTCGGCGGCGTACGATCTTGCACTTTTCACACATTTTTTTGACAGAAGGTCGAACTTTCATTAGTCGATACTCCCGATTAATCTTCTGAGCGCAACTTGACTAGTCTAGCATACAGTCATGGCAGAGTCAAAATTTCTGGCCCGTTATTTGTTACAGCAACTGTATGCTCGAAATGTGCTGCTAGCCGTCCGCTCTTGTTCACGACGGTCCATTGATCACGCAATGTTTTGGTTTCAGCAGTTCGCTGCTGCACCATGGGCTCGATCGCAATGACGAGCCCCGGTTCAATCACATAATTGGCGTCCGTATCGCCCGACACGTAGTTCAACACCTGTGGCGGCTCATGCATCTGGCGTCCGACGCCATGCCCTGTATAGCCACGAACGACGTAAAGCCCATTCTTTTCCACGACGTTTTGCACAGCCCGACTGATATCCATGATACGGTTGCCGACGACTGCCTGGCGGATACCGGCGTAGAGACTCTCTTCGGTGACCTTCATGAGCTCGGCGGCTTCTTCGTCGATCTCACCGACCGCATAGGTCCAGGCGCTGTCACCGATGAAACCTCGATAGCGAGAGCCGACGTCAATGCTGATGACATCACCGGCCGCGAGGATGCGATCCTTGTTCGGAATGCCATGAACCAGTTCGTCGTTGATGCTGGCGCAAATATTGGCCGGATAGCCGTTGTATCCGATAAAGGCCGATGCCGCGTTATACTTCTGCAACACGCCCAAGGCTACTTCATCAAGTTCCCAGGTACTGACGCCCGGACGAACGGCCTCCCGAAGCGCTTTGTGAACTCGTGCCACGATCCGACCGGCTTCGCGCATGATCTGGATCTCGCGCGGGCTCTTCAGCGTGGGTGTCGGGCCTCGCTGTTGGCGCCGCCGCAAAGGTCTGCGTTGCGCACTACTTTGACGTCGAAAAACACTCATACAGGTATAGCCTATACTCACTCGGTCGAAAACAGGACGTTCTTTGAGCAGCGTACGCTCTGGAAGAGCCGAGCTTGAACGTCGATCAGCCGCCCAACAATGCCATCAAGTCGGCCTGGACGTCTCCGATGGCCTGACTGCCGTCCACTTCAGCCAACAGAGACTTGGCGAAGTAGTAACCGACCAATGGCGATGTCTGCTTGTAATAGACATACAGTCGATTGCGCACGGTATCCGGCTTGTCATCGTCGCGCTGGTAGAGTTCTCCCCCATCAACATCACAGAGGCCCTCTTGCTTCGGCGGGTTGAAGTCGATGTGGAAGACAGCGCCACAAGAGCGGCAGACTCGCCGTCCCGTGATACGGCGCATGGACTCATCATCGTCCAGGTTGATCAACGGCGCCAGCGCTACCCCGCCATAGGGAGCGACAATCTCATCAAAAGCTGCCGCCTGATTCAGATTGCGAGGGAATCCATCCATAATGGCGCCTTTGGCGCAATCGTCCAAGGTCAGGCGTTCCTCAACCATGCGAATGGTCACTTCATCCGGAACCAGTTCGCCGCGATCCATATAGCTCTTGGCCAGCAGCCCCAATTCCGTATCATTCTTCAGGTTGTAGCGAAAGATATCACCGGTCGATATCTGAGGCAGCCCCAGCTTTTCTTCCAGTTGGCGTGCCTGCGTTCCCTTGCCCGCCCCTGGAACACCCAACAGAACGATATAGGTGCGTTTTGCATCACTCATCATCTTGCTCGACCTTTCACTGTCGGTTTTGAGTGTGTGAGCCTGTACGCGAAAACCGTGAATCTATGGCCATGGCCATAGATCTAGGAGTCTGCACATGGTCGAAACATCGTGGCCGTGTTCCACAGCCTATCGAGTGCCAATCTACCGCGAGCGATTCGCCCAGGCGTAAAGGAGGCAGACAGGCACATGGTCTGCGCCTGCCTGCCGAATCGGTCAAGATTCAGACTGCCGGTGACACCGTACACAATCAGAGCGTTAGCCGAAGAGGTACGAGAAACCAACCGGTCTTGCTCTAACGAATAAAGCCCTCGTAGTTGCGCATCATCAACTGCGCCTCGATCTGCTTCATCGTATCAAGCACCACACCGACGACAATCAGCAAGCCTGTGCTGCTGATAATCAACGACTGGTATCCGGTCAAGATGCCGGCGCCGCCGAAGAGAGAGTCCACAAAGACGCCCACCAGGAACGGCAACACCGCCACAAAACCGAGGAAGAGCGCACCCACCAGCGTGATCCGACTCAGTACCTTGTTCAGATACTGTTCGGTGCGCAGGCCGGGACGGATGCCCGGAATAAAGCCGCCCTGCTTCTGGAGCGTTTCAGGCAGATTCTGCTGCTTGAACATGACATCCGTATAGAAGTAGGTAAAGGCGACCGTAAACAGGAAATAAAGCAGCCAGTACAGGAAGTTCGTCGGGCTGAAGGCCGTGGCAAACCACTGAGCAACCGTACCCATCGTACCGGGTCGGGCGACAAAATAACTGGCTAGCGTACTCGGCAGAATTAGCAGACTCTGGGCGAAGATCAGCGGAATCATACCGGCCGTGTTGACACGCAACGGTACGTAGGTGCTCTGCCCGCCAACCATCATCATGCGGTTTCCGCGCATTGTGCGCACACGCTTACCGTACTGAACCGGAATGCGCCGCTGGCCCTCTTGCACCCACACGATCAGGATAATGGTCGCAATCGTGATGAAGATGAAGATGATGAGCAACGCAGGCTCTTGCCAAAGCTGCGAAATCTGACGCGGCACAGAAGAGAGAATACCGGCAAAGATAATCAGCGAGATGCCATTGCCGATGCCCTGTTCCGTGATCAACGTGCCCAGCCACATGGCAAACATGGTGCCGGCCGTCATCGAGACCACGATTGTGATCGATGACAAAGCGTTTCCGTTGATGAAACCCCAGTCCGGAATGACGCTAAGACCGCCGGCAAGCGGGCGGCTCAGGAGCGTGGCCTGGGCGACAGCCTGCAGAACAGCCAACGGTACAGTCATGTAGTAGGTATACTGGTTGATCCTGTTGCGACCCTGATCGCCTTCCTTACTCAGTTCTTCGAGTGCAGGCACGATCGGAGTGAGCAACTGCATGATAATCGAAGCTGTAATGTATGGATAGACGCCCAGCGCCATCACACCCA
Source organism: Candidatus Krumholzibacteriia bacterium (assembly GCA_942492615.1). GTDB lineage: Bacteria > Krumholzibacteriota > Krumholzibacteriia > LZORAL124-64-63 > LZORAL124-64-63 > CALOFL01. The sequence goes on along the minus strand of CALOFL010000005.1, from coordinate 649,144 downwards.
TCTGTGCGAGACCGCCACCGCTGAAGAAGTTCAACAGGCTCAACAACATGTTGGTATCGCCCGAGAACATCAGATCCAGCGCCTGGCGATCAATGCCGGGAATTGGGATATTGGCGGCAAACCGGTACAACACCAGAATGCCGATTGTTACCAGTAGTTTGTGACGCAAGTCGGGCAAACGAAATGCGTTGCGTACTGCATCAAGCATGGAATTTCCCTCCGCTGGCGGTACCGCAACAAGACTTGGCGCCGAGATAGATCATCTGAACCATCCCAGCCGGCCAAGCGTGGCGCGGAAATCACCGCGAGTTGAATTTACGAACGCGGCAGGTTCTTGTTGACCGGGGACGGCAACAGTTCCACCGATCCGCCGGCAGCCTCAATTTTTTCCTTGGCGCCCGCGCTGACTCGATGCACCTTCACATGCAGAGGTCGGCTTACTTCGCCTCGGCCTAACACAACGACGGGATCCCCTTCCCGTCCAAGCAATCCGGCGCCATACAGGGACGCAGAAGTCACTTCGGCATTTGCCTCAAACTTGCGATCCAACTCGTCCAGATTGACCGGAACATAGTAGACCTTAAAGCGGTTGTTGAAACCGCGCATCTTCGGAAGACGTTTCACCAAGGGCAACTGTCCGCCCTCAAACACTAGACGTACACCGCCTCCGGATCGCGAATTCTGGCCCTTCGTACCGCGGCCACTGGTCTTACCTTTACCTGAACCAGTGCCACGACCTACTCGCTTGCGCTTTTGTGTCGAACCCTCTGCGGGACGCAGGTCATGCAATTTCATGGTTGTCAATCCTCAACTATCAAACGTGAAATGAAATTCTACTTCGTACTACGTAATTACGTACTGCGTAATCCCGGGCATCTATCGAAGCCGTTTTACGCAGTACTTATTAGGCAGTACTTTATTCCTCAACCGTCACCAGATGCGACACCTTATTCACCATGCCACGAATGACAGGAGTATCTTCCTGCTCAACCGTCTGATTCATCTTCCGCAACCCAAGGGCCTGGACGGTCGCCTTCTGGCTCTTCTCGTAGCCGATCGGGCTTTTGGTAAGCGTGATCCGAATCATATTAGGCATTTGTCTCCTCCTGATACCAGAACGGAGCAAGATGCTGAGCGGACACGCCGCGTCGAGTGGCCTCAACTCGGAAGTCCTGAAGTTCCTGCAATGCCACAAAGGTGGCCTGGACAACATTCAGAATGTTGTCACTGCCCAGGGACTTGCTCAGAATATCCTTAACGCCACAAGCCTCAACCACAGCGCGTACACCGCCGCCGGCGATAACGCCGGTACCCGGGCTGGCCGGCTTCAGAAGCACTTTGCCTGCGCCAAACTGGGACTCGATCGCATGCGGGATGGTCGTGCCCAGAATGGAGACCTCGACCATACTCTTACGTGCACGATCAGATGCCTTGCGAATCGCATCAGGAACCTCACGAGCCTTGCCGACGCCAACGCCGACGCGACCCTTTTGATCGCCAACAACGACCACGGCGCGGAACGCAAAACGGCGTCCACCCTTGACAACCTTGGCCGTGCGGGCGATGTGCACAACGCGCTCATCCAGCTCTTCTCGATCATCTCGTTCGCGACTTTTTCGTCTCTCTCGTCGTGCCATGACTACTCTCTCCACACTTCCTTAGAAGACGAGGCCGCCCTCGCGGCTGCCCTCGGCCAATGCCTTCACCTGACCATGGTAAGGATAACCACCGCGGTCAAATACAACGGTTTCGATTCCCTGGGCCTTGGCCCGTTCGGCAACCACTTTCCCAACAGCCTTCGCTTGTTCCTGCGTGCTTAACTCGTTGAAGTCTCCACGCAAGGACTTGTCCAGCGTCGATGCTGAAGCGAGCGTATGGCCTGCATCATCATCAATGACCTGGGCATAGATGTGGTGTAAGCTCCGATATACGTTCAAGCGAGGACGCACCGCAGTGCCGTGCACCTTGCTTCGAACTCGTATGTGGCGTCGCTGTCGCGACTTTGAGCGATTTTCCGCCGCCATGATTTCAGTCTCCTACTATGCCTTACCAGATTTGCCGGCTTTGATGCGAACAAATTCGCCTTGATAGCGAATCCCCTTGCCCTTATAGGGTTCCGGCGGACGCACCTTGCGAATCACAGCAGCTAGCTGGCCAACTTCACACTTGTCAATACCCGAGACGGTGAAACCTCGACCGTCCTTTTCCACATCAAACGAAATGGTCGAAGATGTCGGTTCGAACTCGACCGGATGGCTGTACCCAACCAAGAGAACCAGGTTGTCGCCTTTCTTCTCCGCTCGATAGCCGACACCGTGAACTTCAAGACGTTTGGAAAAGCCGTCTGTCACACCAACGACCATGTTGTTGATCAGGGCACGGGCAAGACCGTGCTGCGCTCGATGGTTGCGCTGATCGGTTGGGCGCTTGACGACGATCTGGCCGTCTTCCTGGGTCACTTCCATATCAAGGTTAACCTGTTCAGACAGTTCGCCCTTTGGGCCTTTGACTGTAACAATGTTGCCCTTATCGACCGTTATATTTACACCGGATGGTACCGGAACGGGATTTCGTCCCACACGCGACATGATTACCTCCTTTGAGCCTTTTCAGTCTGTGTCAAATTCTTTCGCAGAGCAATAGGCTCAACGTTACCAAACGTTGCAGAGAATCTCGCCGCCGACCTTGGATCGCCGCGCTTTGCGCCCGGTCATCAATCCCTTCGGTGTCGAGAGAATGCTAATGCCCAAACCACTACGGACCCAAGGAATGTCACTGTAGCCGGTGTAGACACGGCGACCGGGCTTGCTGACACGCTCCAGCCCGGTGATTACGGAATTTCCCTTGCCCGTGTACTTCAGCCCGATCACCAGATAGGGCTGAGGTTTGTCTTCCGTGACCGTGAAGCCACGGATGAAGCCTTCTTCCGTCAGGATCTTTGCAATCTCGACCTTGATCTTCGAAGAGGGCATTACCAGCTGAGGATGCTGGATCATTGCAGAATTGCGGATACGCGTCAGCATATCAGCAATTGGATCATTTACCATCTTTTTCTCCTTAAGGAATGCTCTTGCAACCTTCTACAAGGAACACCTTGCCTAAGCGACAGTGCGCTGATACCAGCACAAGCCACAGAAAATTGTAGTCAGCAACCGCTTTGGACTCTGGCTGTGCGGCACCCCCGACAGATCGGAGCGTACACGACACTCAAAGTACACAACTCGGTCTGGCTACCAGCTTGATTTCACCACACCGGGCAGATTGCCCTTGAGCGCTTCCTGTCGGAAACAGATGCGGCACAAACCAAAACGTCGCATATAGCCACGAGGTCGGCCACAGGTGGAACAACGATTGCGTACCTGCACCGGATACTTGCGTTTTCGCTCTCGGGCGATCATTGACTTTTTTGCCACTACGTTTTCTCCCTAGTCTTCAAATCTCAAACGTTAGGACCGGCTGAACGGCATATCCAACAGGGCGAGCATGCGACGGGCCTCTTCGTCCGTATCGGCTGTCGTCACAATTGTGATCTGCAGGCCGCGCACCTTATCAATTGCGTCGTAGTCAATCTCGGGGAAGACCAACTGCTCGCGCAGGCCGATGCTGTAGTTGCCGCGACCATCGAAAGAATCAGGCGAAACACCCTGAAAATCACGCTGGCGGGGCAATACAATGCTGATCAAGCGATCCAAGAAATCCCACATTCGATTGCCGCGCAAGGTCACCATCGTGCCGATGGGCTGGCCTTCACGCAGTTTGTAGTTGGCAATCGACTTGCGAGCACGCGTCACCATCGGTTTCTGACCAGCCATGATCGTCAGATCACCGGTAGCAGCGTCGATGGCTTTGCTGTTTTGCAGCGCCTCACCCAGACCGATATTTATCGAAATCTTGGTGAATCTGGGCACCTGCATGACATTTTTGTACTCAAATTCTTTCATCATGGCCGGCACAATCTCTTCCTGATACCGCAGTTTCTGTCGCGGTGTCGGAACCGGCGTACTACCATTTTCGCTCATTTTTACCTACTCTCCGCCCGCAGGCACCGATGGGTACGGTACAAGGTCAGGCTCATAGCCACTGATATCCGATAAATACCCGCAGCGTTTGGTCGCACACACCCTAGTTCTGTCAGATCCAGTCTGACCGACACTAGGACAACTGGTCGCCGCTACGTCGATCAATGCGCGTCTTATCGCCATTGGAGGCGACTTCGTACCCTGCACGAGTCGGCTTGCCGTCCGTACCAATCAACTGAACGTTGCTGATATGGATCGGCGCTTCCATCTCGATGCGGCCCGTCTGCGTACGCACCCGACCGCTCGCTCGCTGATGCTTGATCACGAGATTGGCCCCGGCCACCAGGACGTAAACACGGTTAGCATCGACCGAACCGTCTTTTTTCCTCTTGCGAATCACATGCTGAACTTCGCCGCGATGGCCCTTGTCGTTGCCGGCAATGACCTCAACGGTGTCGCCTTTGTGAATCTTCACGCTCATCTTACGTACTCTCCGTAACCCTGGAATAGCGAGTCAGGCATGATTGCCCGCCTCCCTGATTCAAGACTCATGCTCTACAGCTCTTCGTCAATGACCGTGCTCTAGAGCACTTCCGGCGCAAGTGAAACGATACGCATATAGCCCGACTCACGCAGTTCGCGAGCAACCGGTCCAAAAATACGTGTCCCTCTTGGGCTCTTGTTTTCGTCCACAATCACAGCCGCATTTTCATCAAAGCGAATGTAGCTGCCGTCCGAACGACGCACTTGGCGCTTGGTGCGCACAACTACGGCCCGCACGATGTCACCTTTTTTGACGGTTCCGTTAGGGCTGGCAGACTTCACAGTTGCCACAATCTCATCGCCGATCGAAGCGTAGCGACGGATACTGCCCCCTTTGACACGGATCGTCAACAGTTCTTTGGCCCCTGTGTTATCCGCTACTTTGAGCCGGCTTTCCTGTTGAATCATCGCTCCACCTCACTATACGACGATATCGGCCCGTTCAAGGATCTCTTCGACGAAGAATGTCTTTTCTTTGCTAATCGGCCGACATTCGCGAATTCGAATCATATCGCCGACCTTCGCCGAGTTTTCCTCGTCGTGGGCCTTATACTTCTTATTCAATCGAATGACTTTCCCATACAGCGGATGACGAGTAACACGTTGAACGGTCACAACCACTGTCTTATCCATCTTGTCACTGGTCACTGTACCGACCAATGATTTGCGTTGTTCTCGCATTTCCCGTATCTCCCTATTCCGCCAGCTCGCGCTCGCGCAAGACCGTCTTGATGCGGGCAACATCTTTCCGCACTGCTCGGAATCGGGCAGTATTGGTCAGCTTGCCGGTGACCGCCTGGAAGCGCAGGTTGAACAACTCTTGGTGCATATCGTCCAACTTGTTGGCCATCTCGGCATTGGTCATGGAACGAACTTCTTTGGCATTCATTGTCTCATCTCCCCCTAGCTAGCTATATTCCTCGCGCTCAATAAACTGTGTGCGCATGGGCAGCTTGTGGGAGGCCAATCGCATTGCCTCTCGAGCAATTGCCTCATCGACACCGGCGATCTCGAAAACCACACGGCCCGGACGTACAGGGGCGACATAGTGGTCAACCGCGCCCTTACCGGAACCCATGCGTGTCTCAGCAGCCCGCATTGTGACCGGCTTGTCCGGGAAGACTCGGATCCAGATCTTGCCGCCGCGGCGCACATAGCGCACGATGGCACGACGGGCCGCTTCGATCTGGCGGCTGGTCAAGTACTGACTTTCCATGGACTGGAGGCCGTAGGTGCCAAAGGCGATCTGGTTTCCACGCTGCGCCTTTCCTTTTAGCCGGCCGCGCATCATCTTGCGGTATTTAACACGTTTCGGCATTAACATGGTTGGTACTCCATACCCTTCGTTACCAGAAGCAGTTTACAAACTGCAAATCTGCTAGTTTTCTCCGGAAAAGCGTGCGTGGAACTCTTCACCCGGCAGAACTTCACCATGGTAGATCCACACTTTCACACCGGATACACCGAACGTCGTATTGGCTTCGGCGGTGCCATAATCAATGTCTGCCCGCAGCGTATGCCGAGGAATCTGTCCCTCACGCACGGTGTCGACACGGCCCATATCAGCGCCGCCCAAACGGCCCGATACACGGATCATAATGCCCTTGCCGCCGGCACGCATCGTCTTCTGCACGGCCTGCTTCATGGCGCGCTTCCAACTGATGCGACGCTCCAACTGCTCGGCAATGCTCTCGGCCACCAGGGTGGACGACAACTCCGGGCGGCTGATCTCATTCACATCGATCTTGACCTTCTTGCTGGTCAATTCCTGCAAGTTGGTGCGCAGCAGATTGACGCTGGCGCCTTTCCGACCGATGATCACGCCCGGACGTGCCGTCTCAATGATCACATGGACCTGATTCGGCTGGCGCTCGATCTGAACATTGCTAATGCCCGCTTTGGGCAGATCATTGACAATCATCTTACGAATAAGACGATCTTCTTCCAGCTGCTCTGTATAGGTCGGCCCGGTGGCAAACCAGCGGCTGTTATGATCCTTGACGATTCCCAGACGGAACCCTGTGGGATTTACTTTGCGGCCCAATGGATGCCTCCTTAACTTTCACCGTTGATACGTTCTTCCAAGACGACCGTGATGTGAGACGAGCGACGAATCCATGGCTTGAAACGTCCACGGGCGCCGAAACGCCGCCAACGTCGAAGCGGGGCATCATCTGCCACAATCTTCGCCACGTACATATCACTCGCATCCAGGCCGAAGTTTTCGGTCGCATTCGCCAACGCACTCTTGATGGTCTTGGCGACCACCTTGGCCGACGATTGCGGCATGAATTGAAGAACGGCCAACGCTTCTTCAGCCTGACGTCCCCTCATTTCGTTGACAACCAAGCGCGCCTTTTGCGCACTGATTCCCGTAAATTTCGTAACTGCTTGTACTTCCATCTTGACTTCCCCGTACTTGTGAACTAGGCGCGAGCTCTGCTGCCCTTTTCAGACCGAATATGCCCGCGAAAGAACCGAGTCGGGGCGAATTCACCAAGTTTGTGCCCTACCATATTTTCCGTCATGTAGACCGGCACGTGACGACGTCCATCATGGATGGCAATCGTATGGCCGACAAACTGAGGAAAGATGGTGGAAGCGCGAGACCAAGTCTTCATTACCCGACGTTCGCCTTTGCGGTTCATTTCTTCGATCCGCTTCAACAACTCTGGGCTCAACAAATGGCCCTTTCTTCAATGACCGAGACATGTTCTACTCCTATCCTTCCCTGCGGCCTATCTGCCCTTGCCGCCACGACGACGAACAATGAATTTCGATGTGCGCTTGTTGCGACGTGTTCGCTTACCAAGCGCTGCCTTGCCCCAGGGCGTCTTCGGCCCCGGCATACCAATCGGCGAACGACCTTCACCGCCACCGTGGGGATGGGAGGACGGGTCCATCGCAACACCACGAACGGAGGGGCGTTTGCCCAGCCACCGATTGCGGCCGGCCTTTCCCTTTGAGATATTGGCGTGATCCGGATTCGATACCTGGCCGATCGTGGCCAAACAGTTCATATCGATGTAGCGAACCTCGCCGCTGGGCAGGCGAATCTGGGCCATGTTGCCTTCTTTGGCCAACAATTGCGCAGAGTTTCCCGCGCTGCGCACCAGTTGGCCGCCCCGCCCCGGATAAAGCTCGATGTTGTGGATAACCGTGCCCAAAGGAATCGAGCGGATGGGCAGCGCGTTGCCGCGACGGATCTCTGCATCCGCACCGGACATCACCGAATCGCCCACATGCAGACCGACAGGCGCCAAAATGTAACGCCGTTCGCCGTCCGTGTAGACAATCAGTGCAATACGTGCGCTACGGTTGGGATCGTATTCAATTGACTCAACCTTACCCGCAACATCAAACTTGTCACGCCGGAAGTCGATGACTCGATAGCGACGCTTATGGCCACCGCCTCGATGGCGAACCGTCATCCGCCCCTTGTTGTTGCGCCCACCCTTGCTGCGCAACGGAGCCAGCAACGAACGCTCCGGTTTGGTGCGTGTCACTTCTTCAAATGTTGAACCGCTCATATCGCGGCGTCCCGGTGATGTGGGACGGTACACTTTTACAGGCATAATTCAGTAACCTCCCTCGACCTAAACGCCTTCAAACAGTTGAATGCTGTCGCCTCGCGCCAACGTCACAACTGCCTTCTTCCACTTTGGTTTACGAATGCGAGCCTTCTTGCCGCGAGCGGTCGTCTTGACGGGCATGATCATGGTGTTTACGTCCACAACCTTCACATCAAAAGCCGTCTCAACAGCGTCCTTGACCAACATCTTGTTGGCCTTCAGGTCGACTTCAAAGACATATTTGTTGTCGATCTGAGCATCATACATCGTCTTTTCGGTAACAACCGGGCGCACGATCACATCATAGATATGCATGGTCTATTCCTCCGCCTCTGTCGCCACTGGGGCATCAGCCACGGTAACACTCTCTGCAACCGGAGCATCCAGCCAACCTTCGACCTGCTCAATTGCATCCTTGGAGAAGACCAGTAGATCGTATCCCAGCAGGTCACGAATATTCAGGTAACCGCTCAGGAGCACCTTCACCTGGGCAAATTGCCGGCGCTAAGCTGGACATTCTCGTTCTTCTCAGCCAGTACGAACAGAACGGTCTGTCCATTGCCGCCCAATGCGTCCAATGTAGCCAGCATCTCCTTGGTCTTGGGCGATTCCATCTGAAAATCGTCCATCACAACGATCTGCTCAGCAGCAGCCTTCACAGAGACTGCGCTGCGCAACGCGGCTCGTCGCATCTTGCGCGGCATGGCTTTTTCGTAGCTGCGCGGTGTCGGCCCAAAAACCGTGCCGCCGCCAACCCAGTTGGGCGAGCGAGTCGAGCCGGCTCGAGCACGACCAGTTCCCTTCTGACGCCAGGGCTTGCGGCCACCGCCGCGCACCTGACCACGGGTCTTTGTACTGTGATTTCCCAGTCTCGCGTTGGCGAGCTGACGCACCAGAGCCTGGTGCATCAAGGACTTATTCACCGGTGCAGCAAAGACAGCGTCGCTGACTTCTAGTTCACCTAGCTGCTTCCCGGCCATATCTTTTATAGGCAAAAGCATAGCAAGTTCTCCTTGTCTCTTTCAGTCGGCGCGGCTGCGATTAAGCCTTGGCCTTCTTAACAGCCTCGCACACCAAAACAAGACTGCCACGCGAGCCGGGAACAGTCCCCTTGATCGCCAGCAGATTGCGTTCGGCATCAACAAGTGCAATCTTTAAGTTTTGGACTGTGACCTGGCGATTACCCATCTGTCCAGGAGCTTTGGCGCCCGGGAATGTGTGGCCAGGCGTTGTGCCGGCGCCACGGGAACCTGTTGCTCGCTGGCGATCAGATTGACCATGGGTTTTCGGGCCGCCGGCAAAATTGTGGCGTTTGACCGCACCGGCGAAACCTTTACCTTTGGAGATACCGACAACGTCAACAAAGTCGCCATCTTCGAAGATGTCAGCTTTGATAACATCGCCCGGCGACAACTCTGGGGTGTCTTTATAGCGAAGCTCACGCAAACGTCGAACTGAGGGTACACCGGCTTTTTGCAGATGGCCACGTTCACCACCGGCAAGCTTACGTTCCGGAATCTCGTCAAAACCAATCTGAACGGCATTGTAGCCGTCTGTGTCAGACGTCTTGACCTGGGCCACGTAACAGGGACCGGCTTCGACAATTGTAACGGGCACGACCGCACCAGTTTCATCAAAAAGCTGGGTCATGCCAACTTTCTTACCTAAAATACCTCTCATACTGTCCTCCTAGGACTGCCGGCAGACTGTTGAAAAACAGCCCCACCACATCATCCCGACACAGTTGACGACGCCGGCCAATTATTGACCGCTGCTTGCCAACTGTCTTTTTACAGCTTGATTTCGATGTCCACACCAGCAGGCAGGTTTAGACGAGTCAAATTTTCAATCGTCTTGCTGCCCGGCTCAACCACATCGATCAGGCGTTTGTGAGTGCGGATCTCAAACTGCTCACGACTGTCCTTGTCGATGAACGTCGAGCGCATTACCGTGAACTTCTCCATGCGCGTCGGCAACGGCACCGGGCCAACCACCTGGGCGCCCGTCTGTTCTGCCGCGTCGACGATCTGGCGCACGGAAGCATCCAGCACGCGATGATCGTACGCTTTGAGCTTGATGCGAATTCGCTGCTTTGCCATTCAGGTCACCTTTCAAAAAAAGAGACGATAGGCTTGAAAACAGGATGCTGATGGTTCAGCATCCTGTTTCGAGTCCGTATCACTTACTCAATGATCTCGGTGATGACACCGGCGCCGACGGTGCGGCCACCTTCGCGAATGGCGAAGTGACTACCGTTTTCCAAGGCAACAGGCGAAATCAACTCGACATCCATGTTCACATTGTCGCCGGGCATGACCATCTCCACGCCCTCGGGCAGGAAGATGGCTCCGGTGATGTCCATGGTGCGAATGTAGAACTGGGGACGATAGCCCTTGAAGAACGGGGTATGGCGTCCACCCTCTTCCTTCTTCAGCACATAGACCTCAGCCTTGAACTTGGTGTGCGGCGTGATGCTGCCGATCTTGGCCAACACCTGGCCACGCTCGATCTCTTCACGCGCAACACCGCGCAGCAGACAACCGACGTTGTCGCCCGCCTGGCCTTCGTCCAGCAGCTTGCGGAACATCTCGACGCCCGTCACCGTGGTCTTGCGTGTCGGGGCCAAGCCCACAATCTCAACCTCTTCCATCGGATGCACGACGCCACGGTCGATACGACCGGTCACGACCGTGCCACGACCCTTGATGCTGAAGACATCTTCAATCGGCATCAGGAAGGGCTGGTCGGTGGCGCGCACCGGGGTCGGAATGTACTCATCCACGGCCCGCATCAGCTCCCAAATGCTCTCATACTCGGGCGCATCCGGATCGGTGCTCTCGCATTCCAGCGCAACCAGGGCGCTGCCACGCACGATCGGAATGTCGTCGCCGGGGAACTTGTAGCTGTCCAGCAGCTCACGCAGCTCCATCTCGACCAGTTCCAGCAGTTCCTCGTCGTCCATCATGTCGCACTTGTTCAGGAAGACGACCATGGCCGGCACTTCCACCTGGCGAGCCAGCAGAATGTGCTCGCGCGTCTGCGGCATCGGACCGTCCGGCGCTGCCACCACCAGAATGGCGCCGTCCATCTGCGCCGCACCGGTGATCATGTTCTTGATGTAGTCGGCATGGCCGGGGCAGTCCACATGGGCGTAGTGACGCTCTTCCGTCTCATACTCCACATGCGAAATCGCAATCGTGATACCACGCTGCTTCTCTTCCGGCGCATTGTCGATCTGGTCAAAGCGTGAAAAATCGGCCCAACCCTTCAGCCCCAACGTCTTGGTGATGGCTGCCGTCAGCGTTGTCTTGCCATGGTCAATATGACCAATGGTGCCTACATTCACATGCGGTTTTGTCCGCTGAAATTCCTGCTTGGACATCTGTTGTTCTCCTTCGCATCCAATAGATATTCGTGTTACCGCGCTTTGCGTACCGTACGACGACCGCTACCCGCGGTAGCCACTAACCCCAACTACCCAAGATTCAACACAGCGGAACGCTCGCAAATTAAGGCGCCCAAAATAGAACGAATGTGCTAAATCTCATGGCAGAACTGCACCGCCGAACGCGTTCGGCGGTGCAGAGATATTTCCAAAAGACTCAATTGCACGAAAGTGTGCCGCAAACCTAATTAGTATACTGCGTCTACCCAGGCTGTGCCAAATTTCAATGCGTACAAAATCAGATGGCTCTTACTGCGCGCCCTTCAAAACCTTCTCGGCCACGGAGTCGCTCACACGGCTGTATTTCTCAAACTCCATGCTAAACGTTCCGCGACCGCTTCGTCATCGAACGAAGCTGGGTCGCGTAGCCGAACATCTCGCTCAACGGCACCAAGCCACGAACCGCTGTAACGCCGCGCCCACGAGGCTCCATTCCTTCAATCTCGCCACGCCGGCTGGAGAAATCGCCAACCGCATCCCCCACATACTCATCCGGCACGGTGGCCTCGACGCGCATCATCGGTTCAAGCAGGATAGGGCCGGCCTTCTGAACGCCCTCCTTGAAGGCCATGCTACCCGCAATCTTGAAAGCGATTTCGCTCGAGTCGACTTCGTGGTAGCTGCCGTCGACCAGGGTGGCCTTGATATCGACCACCGGATAGCCGGCCAACACACCGCTTTCAGCCGCTTCTCGAATGCCGCGCTCAACAGCGGTAAAGTAGTCTCTGGGCACGACACCGCCGACGATGCCGACTTCATACTCGATCCCCTTGCCGGCCTCGTTTGGCTCCAGTTCCAGCCAGACATGGCCAAACTGACCACGGCCGCCGGACTGACGAACGAATCGACCTTCGATCCGAATCGGTCGAGAAATCGTTTCGCGATAGGCAACCTGGGGGCGACCGATGTTGGCCTGAACCCGAAACTCTCGCTTGAGACGGTCGACAATGATATCCAGATGCAGTTCACCCATACCGGCGATCACGGTCTGGCCGGTCTGCTCGTCATAGGCGACCTGGAAGGTCGGATCCTCTTCAGCCAACTTGATCAGCGCGTCGGTCAATTTGTCCTGATCGGCCTTGGACTTGGGCTCGATGGCAATCTTGATCACCGGATCCGGGAATTCAATCGTTTCCAGAAGAATCGGGCTCTTGGCATCAGAAAGCGTCTCACCGGTGAACGTCTGCTTCAGACCGACAATGGCGGCAATATCGCCGGCATCACACTCTTTGATCTCTTCTCGCTTGTCTGCGTACATCTGAAGAAGACGGCTGACGCGTTCTTTGCGGTCGCGATTCACATTGTAGACGTTGGTTCCAGAGGAAAGCCGGCCTGAATAAACACGCGCATAGGCCAGGCGTCCAACAAACGGATCCGTTACAATCTTGAACACCAATGCGGAGAACGGCTCATCGACGTCAGCGTGACGCTCCAATTCCTCTTCTGTGTGCGGATCTACGCCCTTGACCGGCGGCACGTCCAGAGGGCTGGGCAGATAGCGCACAATCGCATCCAACAGCGGCTGGACACCTTTGTTGCGCAACGCCGTACCCGTCATAACCGGCACAAGATCATTGGCAATAACGCCCTTGCGCAACCCGGCCATCAGTTCAGCGAGGGTGATTTTTTCTCCCTCCAAGAACTTCATCGTCAAATCTTCATCGGTCTCAGCGACACGCTCAACCAGGATTTCTCGTGCAGCTTCAGCCTCGGCAAGCATCTCCTGCGGAATCTCTTCCACGGTAGGCTTAGCGCCTAACTCATCCGAGAAGTAGAGCGCTTTCATATTGATCAGATCGATCACGCCCAGAAAATTGTCCTCTTTTCCGATGGGCAACTGAATGGGCAACGGATCCGCGCCCAGTCGATCGCTGATCATCTGACAGGTGCGTTCAAAGTCGGCGCCGACGCGATCCATCTTGTTCACGAAACAGATACGTGGAACGCCATAACGATCAGCTTGACGCCAGACCGTCTCGGACTGCGGCTCAACACCGGCCACGGCATCAAAAACCACAACACCGCCATCCAGCACGCGCAGGCTGCGCTGCACCTCGGCCGTAAAATCGATATGCCCAGGGGTGTCGATGATGTTGATCTGGACTTCAGTGTTGCTCTGCTTGTCCAGCCAAACAGTCGTGATCGCCGCAGCAGTAATCGTAATTCCGCGCTCGCGCTCCTGCACCATCCAGTCGGTTACGGCGGTGCCCTCATGCACTTCACCCATGCGGTGAATACGACCGGAATAGAACAACACACGTTCCGTGATCGTCGTCTTCCCGGCATCGATATGGGCAATAATGCCGATATTGCGGGTGTTTTCAATCGGATATTCGATGCTCATAGGTCACTTTCCAGTCCAAAACAAAAGAGTACGACGCCAATGCTATACACACGATGGACCATCACTTATTGCGGATAGGATCCACAACAGGTGATGGTCCTTATGCGGCTTGGCGCCGTTATCATCAATTACGCCGGCTACCTGGACGGACAGCTCTACTCAATCGCCGAACAAATTCCTAGTGTCGACAATCAAGCAAACCGACCGGCAGACCATAATCTACTGCCCATGCGACCGGAATCGAACATCGTCCTTCGAACCCGATTGTCCGCACGAGGCGAAAGCGGCAATACCGCTGCCCACATCCCGCACTCTAGTACCGGAAGTGCGCAAATGCCTGGTTGGCTTCCGCCATGCGATGCGTATCTTCACGGCGCTTGATCGTGCCGCCCTCATTGCGGGCAGCATCAAGCAACTCATTGGCCAGACGAATGGCCATATCGCGACCGCTTCGCTTGCGTGAACTCTCAATCAGCCAACGCATCGCCAATGCTGTACGACGGGAGGGACTGATCTCAACCGGAATCTGATAGGTGGCGCCACCGACTCGACGGGGCTTCACCTCAACCAATGGCGTTGCATTCTTGAGAGCCTCTTCAAAGACCTCAATCGACGGCCGGCCGGTCCGCTCCTGCATGATATCAAACGCATCGTAGACGATACGCGAGGCCAAACTCTTCTTGCCGCGCTCCATCACATTGTTGATGAATTTGGCGACAGTCAAACTGTTGTAACGCGGGTCTGGTAAAATTTCCCGGTGTTCTGCACGATTTCTGCGCATCAGATCCTCGCTCGTCTCTTATCTAGGTCGTTTGGTTCCGTACTTGCTGCGCCCACGTTTGCGTTCGCCGACACCGGTACTATCAAGCGCGCCACGCACGATATGATAGCGCACGCCCGGCAAATCTTTGACACGTCCGCCACGAACCAGCACAACACTATGCTCTTGCAGGTTGTGTCCTTCGCCCGGTATGTAGGCCGTGACCTCCATACCATTTGTGAGCCGCACACGAGCAACCTTGCGCAACGCCGAGTTCGGCTTCTTGGGTGTCGTAGTACGCACCTGGGTACAGACACCGCGCTTCTGCGGGTTCCCCTTGGTCATGCGGCGCGTCCTGCCGGTCAATGTATTCTGAGTATAGCGCAAGGCCGGCGCTGTCTCCTTCTTCGACATGCTCTTGCGCCCTTTGCGGACCAACTGATTAATAGTAGGCAACAGATTCCTCCCGCTAGATAATTTCGCCCAAAGTGCTTTGGCGCTCAATCCACGACCGCAGCGCCGTTACAAATAAGTCACCAAGTCGTATCGACTTAAAATTCCATCCCAACAGATATTTCCATTCGACTGAACCGGCCGCCATTTGGCGAACTGCTCACATATCTGATTCATTCAATTGTAGCCCCGTGGCCGATCACTCGAACATCACGACTCGCATCTAATTTTCCGATGCCATGATGAATCTACGCGCAACAAGGCCCACGAAAAACCAGTGTAGCACAGCCGTTGAAAGCCAGTCAAATCTCTTCGTGCCCAATTGGCAACATAGTTTAGCTACCGCAGAAGAGAGCGGACGATCTGCGGCCAAAAAATACCCGCAGGCGTTTGCCTGCGGGTATTGATAATCAACGGGTACGCTTGTGCGTGCGTAAGTCGGAAAGACTTACTGACCCAAGCCCACCATCAACTCGCCGTCGTTGGCGTCAATCATAAGAGCAACACCCAATTCGGGGCTGTTCAAGGCACGATTGATGGCGCCTTCCACGACCTTCAAAACCGGACCCGTGGCAGCCATGCCCATTGCAGCGGCCTGTTCAAGCTCTACCGACACAATGTTGTTGTCGACTGTCACGTTACCCACCAATTGGACGGGACCAGCAACAGTATCAACCTGGACAGCAATCTGTCCGTCGCTGAACATGGTCGTGACGCCAGTGACCAACCCCATATCACCAAGATTCTGCTTGATGAGTTCAGTCGCCAAGCTGCTGAGTTCACTGTCTGTCAAAGAAACCTCGCCGGCCATCAAACCCGCCATGGCTTTTTGCTGGGCCGCCATCGCAGCGTCCATGCTGATTTCAACATCGCCTTCTGGCATTGTTGCGCCACCAGCAGCACAGCCAGCAAGCATCGCCACAAGCAGGACTAGGACAAACGACACGACCAAGTTCTTTCGGTTAAGCATAAAAACCTCCCTTAAACCTGAAGCAAATCGGTTGACAATGGTTTTTTTTCTTCACAGCTTGTGTGAACAAGACTGTGTAAACAACGAAACGAGGCGCCCCGATTATAATACGGGACCGACAGTGCCGGAAATGTCAAAAAAACTTGCAAGCCTAAATGGTTCACGCTACCAAATGTGTAAGAACGTGTTCATCAAATCGCCTTGAGGAGACATTTCCACAAGATTATAGCAGCATTATGAGAGTCTTGCAACCGCGAATTCGCGGCAACTCAATCATATCCGCCCAGAAGATTATTGTCAAGCTGACGCTTGGCCTACGATTGCCCAATGACGCCTCTTTTTGCCGCTCACGCACCGTCCAGATCCCAGTCCGGATTGGCAACACTCTCAACCGCACCCGTCAGCGTCTGCTCATATCCATCCAAAACGGCGTAGAGAACTTCATCGATAAACTGGTTAACGAGTCGCTGAATGCGAACATCATCGGCGTCGAGCATGCCTGTGCCCCCACCCTCATGAATGGCCGACATCAACTGCTGCCGAAAGAATTGAACTGCCTGCCCCGTCTCCGCCAATCCCACGCCCGTGGCCGCGGCCTCGCGGCCATATTCTTGGCCAAGAACGCGCCCGTCGGCTAGAATCCGCTCGCGTTGAGCATGCTTCATGACATAGGAGATCGCCAGCGAGAAGATCTGGCGCCCTCGCTCCCGGCGCAATGCACGCGATTCGTCGTCGCTGCTCTCCAGCCAGCGCTGATCCTTATGGGGCATCTGCTGAATCTGTTCGCGAACGCGGCCGACGGCCGCGTTCACCAGTTCATTGCTGTCCCCCTCCAGATCGGCGCTCGCCCGATCGGAGAGAAATCGTCGCAGATCATTGAGGTTAAATCGTCGATGCCCGCCAGGGGTCCGAAAGACCGCAATATCGCCGCTGTCGGACCATGTCCGCAACGTCGTATAGTGTACGCCAAGATACTTGCTGGCCTGGCCAAGCGTCAACCACTGCTGCCGATCCCCTCGTTCACGCGCGACAGCGACTCTGTTCCTGGGCAGATCGCTCTCTGTTTTCTCAATCTGCTTGCTCATTGCGAATATCCAAAAGGTCAGCGCTTCTGCGCTGCATACAACTCAGAGTACACTGGCCGGATCAATATCCACGCGCCATCCAAACGGTATCGTGATGCCCCGTAACAGCGCAGCCGGATCAGGTGTTCGGATCAATATCTGCCATCGATAGTAGCCCCGGTAGCGAGCAAAAAATGCCGGAACCGGCCCAAAATTCCGATGGCTTCGCCTGCCAGCCCCATCTCATCGGCACGATATCGAAGCATTGAGGCCATTTTTTCCGATTCTAATTCTACCTTGCCCAGCTTTCCGATCCCAATAGATCAACCGTGCCAAACGTCGGACCGGCGGATAGTTGTGCTCCTGGCGAAATTGCATCTCTCGATTGTAGAAAGCAACATAGTCGTGCTGGGCCGCGGCCTGAATCGCATAGTGCTCCGGCGAATAGGTCTGAACGACCACACGCCCGCCATGGTGGCTTCGACCGGCCCGACCGGCCACCTGTGTCAAGAGTTGGAAGGTCCGTTCACTGCTGCGGAAGTCGGGCAAAAAGAGCCCCACATCGGCGGCGATGACGCCGACCAGAGTCACTTTGGGCAGATCAAGCCCTTTGGCAATCATCTGCGTGCCGATCAGAACATCTGCGCGATGATCGGCGAATTCGTTCAATATCTCTTCATGTTTGCCCTTGCCGGCTGCCGTGTCTGCGTCCCAGCGAATGACACGCGCCCGCGGAGCGATCTGTTGGACGAACTCTTCTATCCGCTGCGTGCCGCTGCCGAAGTATTTGATGCGTTTGCTGTTGCATTGCGGACAGATCTCAGGGATTGGATAGCGACGATTGCAATGATGGCAGATCAATACTTGCGCCCGTTCATGCTGGGTAAGCGGGATCTCGCAGCGTTCGCACTCCTGAACGTGGCCGCAATCTCGACAGAGAACGAACGTTGCAGCGCCCCGCCGGTTCATGAAAAGAATCGCCTGCTCGCCGGCGTCCAGCGTTGCGTGAAGCTCCGACTGTAGGCTGCGGCTGAAAATGCTGCGGTTTCCGGCACGCAGTTCCTGGCGCATGTCGACGATCTCGACTGGCGGCATCTCTGTATATGATGCAACCGGTGAAATCTTTTTTTCGCCGGCCTGTTGATCGGCGACAGC
Source organism: Candidatus Krumholzibacteriia bacterium (assembly GCA_942492615.1). Classification (GTDB taxonomy): domain Bacteria; phylum Krumholzibacteriota; class Krumholzibacteriia; order LZORAL124-64-63; family LZORAL124-64-63; genus CALOFL01. The sequence continues at coordinate 630,819 of CALOFL010000005.1, read as the reverse complement.
ATGGAGATCTGAAGTCAGATCGATTTGATGGCCCAGCACACGGCTGGACATTTCCATCAATTGGATCTGTCCATGTTCGGCCGCGAAGTAGGTATCCAAGCTAGGCGTTGCACTCCCCATGATCAGGGGGATGGCGGCGGATTCGGCCAAACGACGCGCCACCGTGCGGGCATCGTAGAAGACGGTGAAACTGCCCCACTCCTCGGCGTTCTGCTTATACGAGGACTCATGTTCCTCATCGATCACGATGAGGCCCAGCCGCGACAACGGGGCAAAGAGCGCGCTGCGGGGCCCCACGACGACATCAAATTTATCATCGCGCAGATGCCGCCAGACATCGTAGCGTTCACCTGTGCTAAGGCCGGAATGAATAACTGTGACGCGATGGGGAAAGCGCGCCGCAAAACGGGCGACGGTCTGTGGCGTCAAGGCGATCTCAGGCACCAGCACAATGGCTTGTTTCCCCCGATCTATGGTTTCGGCAATCGCACGCAGGTAGATCTCCGTCTTGCCGCTGCCTGTGACGCCATGGAGCAGGAACTGTCGCGAAAAGATCCTTGCTCTGTCGTCTGCCGGCTGTTCAACGACCAGACGAATCCCCGGCGGCATTGTCCGGTTGGAAGGCGGTCCTATAGATGCGCTCCCAAACAGCAGACTGCTCGGACGTTAGCGAGGGAGCATCAGTCGGGGCAAAAATTCGCCCGGCCAGCGGATCGCGAAAGCGAATCTGTTCATCCAGCGAGATCAGACCGACCTGCTGTAGCGCTCGCAAGAGGTTTGAGTCCGCATTGACCTGCTGATACAGTTCCGACCGCCAGAGCGGTCTGCCGGCGGAAGCCAGTGCATCGATCACACGCCGATAGCGTTCGAGTCCGCGAAGATTGTCCACCATCGCTGCGGCCTCGGCCGGGCTGAGGAGCAGCGCCACCTTGCCCCCATCCTCCCCTTCGGCATCTCCTCCATCTCCCTCCCCGACGATCTGCTTGGCGCGCAGCGTCTGAATGGCGCTGGATGATTTCAGACTGCACTCGGCCATCAGATCCTGTGGGCTGAAGGTTTGCCCCGGATGGTCGAGGAACCAGGTGAGTACACGGATCCGCGGTGTATCGCGAGCCAAAGTCTCAAGACGTTTCTCAGCCTCCGTCCCGTTGACCAGCAATGCAATCTGCAACTCTCGTTTGGCCTTGACTGCCGGCGAATCGCCATCCTTGGCGAGCAGACCCGGCGGAAGAAAGAGCTTGACAGCTTCAGAGATCGGGGCCACATAGTAGTCGGCAATCCAGCGCGCCAATTCGATCTGCGCGGGCAACATCACCGGCTCCGGCCTTGCCAACCGAGCGATGGGCCTGGTGGCAACCGGCGCGCTCTCTGCCATGCCCACCACGACGCCTTGGACCTCACGTGGACCAAAAGGCGCCCAAATCAGATGGCCCGGCTTCAGCACATTCTCGAGTTCAGGCGGGATACCATAGTGAAATGTTTGGAGTCGGCCTGCGTTCGCAGCGCCGGATTCCGACCCCGGCGCCGTGTCGAATTCATCGGCCGGCAGCGGTCCGGACTCGGTCTCATAGCGGCGCGCGAAGGTGCGGCGAATGGGGACATTGACAACCACTTCGGCGAATCGCATCTCAAAGATCAACCGGCCGTGCCGTATAGCGATTCCTGCACCAGGCCAAACGCGAAAGCCAGCAGGGCCGGCACGCCAATCACTATCAAGTTCTGCAAAGGATCGATATCGGCAACGTAGTAGATGACACCAAACAGCAGGTAGAGGAACAGACCGAACAGCCCTGCCATCAACGGCAGAAACAACCCGCGCAGGCTATATTTTCTGTCGACAAAACCGCGTCCGGCGCTGCGATAGAGAAGCATGTTGCGTAGGGCGCCGATGGAAGCGCCCAATGTTCCGGCAAAGACCGTGATCGTCAACACGATCAGATTCTGCGCCCAATACGCCGTCAACGTCGACGACCATGCAGAAAGGATCTCAGTCAATGGCTCAGTATAGAGAAAAGACGCCATAATAATAACGACGGAGAGCAAGGCCCAACTGCTCAGATAGATCTTGAGCCGTCTGGCATAGATCAGCGACCAGCGATAGGTCTGTTGCGCCCGTTCCAGAATCGAACGCACCTGCTGAAGATAGTAGTCAACTTCGGCTGACCGCTGCGGACTGTTCTGCAAAATATCCGTCGCTTTGGCCAGTAGGTGGCGGCTGCGCACATACCATTCATGTTCAGCCGGCAAAGTTGCTTCGATCTCCGCTTCGAGCTGATCGATCTCCTGAAAATGGCCTCGCGCATCGAACTGCGACTCTCGTGGCAGCAAGTTGGAACGCAGATCTCGTCTCCCGGTCGGCTGGTCACTTTGATGAACAGCCCAGGCATCCCCCCGAGGATCAGTGCCGTACGCGGGATCAGCAGCGGCAGACCGTGCATCTGAAAGCGCGGTGCTGGCTGACGGCTGGCGCAACATCGTGTCATTGGCCCCGGGCGGCATATCAGGCTGCGCACCTGAAGAGGACTGAGCGCGGATATGGGGCGCTGCTGTACTCTGGGCCGGAGAGACCCCTCGCCGCGGCGGCTGCGGCCCTGGACGTCCACGCCAATCACTGGACGAAGCATCGCCCAACCATGGATCGGGCTGTGTCTCTCGATCAATTAGATCTGAGTTGGCTGACCGACCGGAAGTAGGCGAAGATGAGGAGGCCGTCGAATCCCTTTGTGTAAATGATGAAGTTGTCGGCCCGATGGTCGAACCCGAATCTTCGTCACCAAATGCGGAACGATCACCGGTTGATCCCCTCGGTCCGCCCTCAAATGCGCTCGCGTCTATCGATGCCGATGCAGGCGATGCAGTGCCTGATGAGTCGGTATTGGACGGCGCGGAGTCAGGTCGCCCAGCGGCAATGTCAACCGCGCCCAACATCATCTCATCCAGCAAGATGTCGGCACGCCAACGCAGCAACTCGGGACTATCATCGAGCGAGGCGGAACCGGCGCTTGACGCCGGTTGCGGCTCCAAATGTTGCGTCCTATCCTGTGAGCTATCGTATGATTCTTCCGGCGTTTCCAGCACAACCCTTGACCTTTTCTGATCTACTTATGTACAGTCACCATACTACCACCTCCATTGCCAAATGCCAACCTTATTGGCTAAAACGATGGGGTCCTGCAAGGCAGGACAGCGATTGAAAACTACCGACAGCGTACATCTTTGTCTTGACCAAACAGGCCGTTTCATGCCCGCGGAATTGCGATAGCAGGCGGCCAATGGTACCCTGAACGCAAAACGAATGAACGTCTGAATCCACTGGGCAAATTTGACATGCCAGAGTGGGGCGACGTATAATGCCCGTTTGAGACTAGTACCGAACGCCTTCAGGCGTATCGCAATAATTTTAGGAGCATAAAATGGCCACAAAGCGCACCTGGCAGCCTAAAGTCCGTAAACGGCTGAAGACCCACGGTTTCCGCGAGCGAATGCGAACACCGGGTGGACGAAATGTACTCAAACGCCGACGCAACCGGGGACGAGCCAATCTGGCAGTGTCAATGTCGACGCGCAAGTCGATCAAAGACTAACGTATTTCCGGCGGACAGGTAAGAGATGGAATCGCAGCGCTGAATGAAGGAGATGCCTTCAGCACTTTGGCATTGCCGCCATTCAGTGCAGCCTGCCATTCAACTTTTCCAGTCTGTTCCACATAGTCCGGGTTATCTGCAGCAGTGGCCGAGTGAAACGACAGTATCGGATCCGAAAAAACGAACAATTCCAGAAAATTCGGCGAAACGGCAAATCAACCGCCAACCAGATGTTGGTGCTAAGTCTACTGCCGAACGGATTGTCGTACAGCCGGTTCGGCTTTTCAGTCAGCAGCCGTATCGGAAATGCGGTTGTGCGCAATCGACTCAAACGGCGGCTGCGAGAATGTATCCGGCTTCGACAGGAATTGATCGAACCGGGCTGGGACGTTGTCTTCATCGCACGCCGTCCGATAGGCAGCGCAGACTATCATCAGATAGACGCCGCTTGCGCCCGCCTTCTTCGGCGGGCGCATCTGTTGCACGAGCCGTTCAACACTAACGGCGACTGCCCAACATAATCGTTCGGTAGAGATTTTAGCAAAGCGCTGTTCATGCGTCAGGAGTCACCGAAGCCCATGCGTGCTATTGTGTTGGGAATGATCCGATTTTACAAGCGGTTCATCTCGCCCAGTTTAGGAAGCAACTGTCGGTTCTACCCTTCTTGCTCCCAATACACGTATGAGGCGATCGAAAAATACGGCGTACTCAAGGGCGGCTGGATGGGATTCAAACGTATTGCGCGTTGCCAACCCTGGACCAAAGGCGGTTTCGATCCGGTACCCTAGTCGAAAGATGCGCGGATTTCGCCTAAAAATCTCTCTGCAATCCACGACCCGTGCTATGTCACTTCTACAGACTCCAGTATCGAGATCGGCCCAAAATAGACGATGGCCGCCGCATCCGAATTCATCAAACTGTGCCAATGATCCGAACGACGCTCAGTTTTTGCTAGGGAGAACTACGCAAACGTGAAACGCAAACAATGGCTGCTATTGGCTGCCCTAATCGTTGCAATGTTTGTGCTTAGCGCCTGTGGCGTTTCGCACGACGGAACGGTAGATGTGGCAACGGCTGAACCAGATGGTCTATGGCAGACATTTGTGGTGTGGCCCTTGGCCAAAACACTGATCTGGCTGGATGACCTATTGGCCGGATGGGGCGTCCCGTATAACTGGGGCTTTACCATCATCCTCTTTACGGTTATCATCAAGATCGTTACCTTTCCCCTGACCTACACGCAAATGCGTGGTATGCAGGCGCAAAAGGAACTGCAACCAAAGATCCAGGAATTGCAGAAAAAGTACGGCAAGGACAGAGACAAGCTATCAAAGGCCCAGATGGAACTGTACCAGGAGGCCGGCGTCAATCCACTCAGCGGTTGTCTGCCTCTAATTGTCCAGATGCCAATCTTGTTTGGCCTTTACAGCGCCCTGATTTTGCTGGGCCCATATCTGGTCGACGCCAGTTTCTTTTGGATTCCCGATCTCGGTTTCCCACGCTACACCGAAGGTCTGAGCTGGATCCCGATGCTTTTTCAGGCCGGTGAATACGGTACGCTGATCGCGTATTTGATCCTGCCGATTTTGTTGGTTATCAGCCAGTTTGTCATGCAGAAATACATGACCCCTCCCACAGCCGGCAGCGATCAGTCTGGCATGATGCAACAGCTCCCCATGCTGATGACCTTCATGTTCGGGTTTTTCACGTTGCAGGTGCCGGCCGGGCTGACGCTCTACTGGGTAACCAGCAACTTCCTGCAGATGGGCCAACAGTGGGTCATTCTCTCGGACCGGTTTAGCCTGACAGGCTCGGGCAAGACGACCGCCAAGTTGGAGGCTGCATCGGCCAAAGATGACGAAGAATCTGTAGTCATAGATGGCGAAGCAACAGTGGTTTCCGCCTCACCGTCCAACGGAGAGGCGACGACAAGCAGCAGATCGAAACGTCGCAAATCGAAAAAGAAGAGGTAGACCATGGCAAACAATGGCGCCGAATTTAGCGGCAAGACAGTTGAAGAGGCGGTGGCATCCGGGTTGCAGTCCTTGGGGTTGAGCCAGGACGAAGTCGACATCGACATCCTGAACAGAGGCAGTCGCGGAATCCTAGGCTTTGGCAGTGAGCCGGCCCTGGTACGAATTTCGCCGCAGCAAGCAGATATCGGTGATGCTCTGGAAACAGAGGTTGACGTGATCGAGGCCGCAGTATCCGAGGCCGCAGTATCCGAGATAGCAGTGTTCATTGACGAGGCAACTCCGGAGGTTTCATCAGAGGCGCCGGAAGATGTGATTCATGTTGAGGACACTGTCGTTGAGGCTGACCTCGAAATCGAGGCGGTGACTGAATCTACTGACGAAGATGATGTCGATGATTCGAACGATGCTGACGTCAGTGATGATGAACTCGCCAATATGGCCAAGGTCCTGCTTTCAGAGCTTCTGCGCCTAATGGACTTTGAGGCGGATGTGGATGCATCCTGGCAAGATGCGGACACGACGACAGCCAGCCCCTATCTTCTACTCGACATTCGTGGAGAAAACCTTGGCGCACTGATTGGTCGCCGTGGAGAAACGCTGTCCAGCATCCAGTACCTTCTGCGGTTGATGATCAACCAGCAAGTGAAGCAGTGGAAAAACATCGTCGTTGATGTCGAGCATTACAAACAACGACGCGTCGATCAGTTGGCCCAGTTGGCAGAGCGAATGGCCAGGCAGGTAGCGGAAAGCGGTCGCTCCGTCACATTGGAGCCGATGCCGGGCAATGAACGGCGCATTGTGCACATGACATTGCGCGACAATCCCGACGTTTTCACAGAAAGCACCGGCGAAGGCGAACGACGCAAGGTCAACATCTTTCCGCGACACTAGCGGCCATTGAGACTGATTCGGGCGTGTTGGCGCAAGAGCGCCAACAAAATGCCCGAAGCATCTGCGCTTGTTTCTGCGCTTTCACGCTCACATATCCCGATTGGTTTCGCCATTTCAAGGAGTTTGTAGCCCTGCCCTAAGTGGGCAGGGTTTTCTTTGGGTGAAAGCCGGCAGTGATTATGTCAGAGCGACCGACAAAATACAGATATCAAGCGTTGACCAGGGGTATTGCACATGCTACAATCCACACGCTTGAGCAGACGGTTATCAACAGCAGGAACGAAAAAGGACGACAACCTATCGATATTCTATTTATCGGCCACGTGACCCGGGATCTGATCGATGAAGCGCCTGACAGCGACTACCGCCAGGGCGGAACGGTGAGCTTCGCAGCGGCCACAGCCCACAAGTTGGGACGCCACCCTGCAGTCGTAACGCGGGCAGCCTCGGTCGACGATGTGGCGATCATGCCAAAAGGAACGGATATCTACCTGCTGCCCAGTGCAGAGACGACGACATTCGCCAACGTCTACACCGACCACAGCCGTATTCAGTACTGCTATGCGGCAGCGCCGCCGATCAAGGCAGAGGACATTCCCGCAAGCTGCCGGGCGCCTCAGGCGGTGTTGCTCGGGCCGTTGGTCAATGAGATTGGCCCGGACGTCGCAGGTCTCTTTGATGAAAACACGCTGGTTGTTGCGGTGCCTCAGGGGTGGATGCGCACATGGGACGAAACAGGACGAGTCTTCGCCAAACGGTGGGAAAACGCGGCGGATATTCTTCCCCACATCGATGTACTCATACTGTCGCTGGAGGACATCGACTATGATACAAGCCGGCTGATCCCGGTTTTTGACTATCTCTCACTGGTCGTTGTCACCGAATACCACGACGGCAGCACGATTCTTGAACGCCAGGATGACGGAAGCATTCTGGAGACCAAGATCGCGCCGCGACCGGCGGTGGAACTCGATCCGACGGGCGCAGGCGATACATTTGCGACTGCGTTTATGATCCGGCTGCAAGAGACCGAAGATGCGGTCGAGTCTGCGCGGTTTGCCAATGTGACTGCCTCATTCAGTGTGGAGGCCAAAGGTATTTCGGGCGCGCCCGACCGGCAACTCGTGATCGACTACATGGCGGAACACCCGTTTACGCCCGAGCCGCCGCTCAAATGGGTTCACTCCAATTGATTTCTTTGCTCAAGTATGCGATCCAACCTGGGATGGAGTCGGTCCGATGACAGCCAAAATCTTCGTCTTCGCCAACCAAAAGGGCGGCGTTGCCAAAACGACGACATCCGTCAATCTGGGCGCATATGTGGCCGCTAAAGGACGCCGGGTTCTGATCGTGGATCTGGATCCGCAGGCCAACGCCACCACAAGTCTGGGCATCAACCCGAGACAGATCTCCAAAAGCATCTACAACATGCTCATCGAGCAACTGCCGGTGCAAGATGTGCTCACGCTGACCGATCGTCTGGGGCTCGATCTCATCCCATCGACGACGGATCTTGCAGGGGCCGAGATCGAAATGGCACGCATGATGGCGCGCGAACGTCTGCTTTCGCGCGCGCTGGCGCCGGTTCTGGAACGCTACGACTATATCTTCATCGACGAGCCACCCAGTTTGGGCCTTCTGACCATCAACGGGCTGACGGCAGCGACCCACGGCGTGCTGATCCCGGTCCAATGCGAGTATCTTGCCCTGGAAGGACTGAGCCTGCTGCTGCAAACAGTGCAACAGGTCCGCGATGTCTTGAATAGCAGTTTGGTGGTTGCCGGCGTCGTCTTGACCATGTACGACGGGCGTACGAACATCAGCCAGCAGGTCGTTCAGGAAGTACGCACCTACTTTCCGGAGCAGATCTTTCAGACGATCATTCCGCGCAACGTGCGTCTGAGTGAGGCGCCGAGCCACGGCAAGACAATCCTTGGCTATGCGCCACAGAGCGCCGGCGCACTTGCCTACGACGCACTGGCGACAGAGTTCCTGGCACGCGTCGAAAAACCGATACCGCAAGCCCCGTCCGGCGCCTCTTCCAACCAAAGGAGCGATTAAGATGGTAGACAATGTCAATTCCAATCGCCGTGGTTTGGGGCGCGGGCTCGGCGCGCTGATTGTCAACACCGAAGGACCGAATCCAGCCTCTGCCGAGGTCGTCGCCCAGGCCGGCGCCGGCGGTGTGCAGATGGTCGCCGTCGGCGCCATCAGCCCCAATCCCCATCAGCCCCGGTCTGATTTCGACCCCGAACAACTCGAAGAACTGGCGGCGTCGATTCGTGAACACGGCATCATCCAACCGCTGATCATCACCGGCGCCCAGGAGGCCGACCGTTACTGGCTGGTCGCCGGGGAGCGACGCTGGCGAGCCGCTCAACTGGCCGGAGCGGCTGAGGTTCCGGTCATCGTGCGCGAGGCATCGCCTCAACAACTGATGGAATGGGCGCTGGTTGAGAACGTCCAGCGCTCCGACCTCAATCCGTTGGAAGAGGCCGCCGCCTACCGGTCACTGATGCAGGAGTACGGTTTTACCCAGGCCGAGGTCGCCGATCGCATGGGCAAGAGTCGCTCGGCTGTCGCCAATACCATTCGTCTCCTGCAATTACCCACTTCGGTACAACAGGCTGTCCTCAACGAAAACGTATCCTCCGGCCACGCGCGGGCCATGTTGGGGCTGTCGACCGAGGCCGATATGGACATCTGTCTCCAAACGGTCGTGGCGAAAGATCTCAGTGTTCGGCAGACCGAAGAACTGGTCAAACGAATGCAGGCAGCCTCATCCGAAATCCCGGAGAAAATGCCTGCCGATCTGGAAGACGCGCTGCTCACCCATTACAAGGCCCTGGAAGATCGATTTCGAACCAGCCTGGGGACACGAGTCAATCTAGCGCGGAATCCCGACGGGAGCGGGCGATTGGTCATTCACTTTTTCAACGATGACGATCTACAGCAGCTTTACGAGCGAATGAGCGACGAACAGTTTTCCGACGATATCCTCTAGCGATCACCGTGCCGCCCTGGATCAACCGAGGTTTGAGCAACAGACGCACATGCCCAATTCTGTAAGACAACCGAGTGCGATGGGCTGGGGAATCGTCGGCGCCAGTTCCATTGTGCGCGACTACATGGCCGACGCGCTTCGATTGCGCTCATCCGTCGAAGCATCAACAAGAGAAGATCGACAGAAGCCAACTGAGTTGCGCCCCGCTTCGACAATCGTGTCCATCTTCAGCCCCAACGCCACACGTGCGAGAGCGTTTGCCGACGCACTGCGCATTCCCCACGCAGATGCACAGCTTGAGCAGATGTTGGAACATCGAGATATTCAGTCTGTCTACGTGGCCAACCACCCTCGTGATCATGCCCAAGCGATCATAGCCGCCCTGAACGCGGGCAAGCATGTTCTTTGTGAAGCGCCGTTGGCCCTGGATATCGCAACCGCCGAAGAACTCATCTTCAAGGCTGATCTGTACGGGTTAGCGCTGGCCATCAACGCGCCTTGGCGCACAGATCCGGCGATCCGGCAGCTTCGCAAATGGATCATCGACGGCGAGTTCGGCGATCTCGTCGGTGGGCGGATCACCAATGCCGGCTTGCTCCCGATCACCAAGCAGGGCTGGCGCCTGACGCCCCATGGCGGTGGCGTCCATTTTGACCGAACCCAGCGCGATCTTGACCTGCTTTTCTTTCTGACCGGCCAGGAAGTCTCTGAGGTCTATGCCACAAGCACGATACAGATATTGGGCAGCCATTCGAAATTCGAGACGCCCGAAGATCTCGTCTCCACGATTATCTTGGCCAACGCCGGCCCAGCCTTCCAACTATATGATTCATTCCTGGTTCCCCACGTCCCTTGCTCTGTCGACATGTACGGCAGCGCCGGCAGCGCCGTGGCCACACATTGGTGCGATATCGGCAGGGCAACGTCACTTCAGTTCCACGGGCACAGCCATCCAAAGACCATCGTCGAAACGTCGACGAACCCTGCTGTTGCAATGGTCGAAGGATTCATCCGCTCTGTTCAGACAGGGCAACCGCTGCCGGCGACCGGCTATGACGGTCTGCGGGCCTTGCGCGCGATCCTTGCCATCCAAAGCGCACTCACAAAACATCGCCCCATAGCGATACCCCGTCACGCAATATCAAGTTAGATCTCTGCAGGAGAATCGTGACCGGCCAAATATAAACATAGTTGATGCTTTGCATCAACTATGTTACAATTTGGTTTACGTATTTTTGTGATCGAACCAAAGAGCTGGGACGATCCAAACGGGCGAAATCATCCTGACAGCGTCCCCTTTCCCGATTGGCTGAATTTGGATAGAGGTAGCCTTCCCACAAAGAGAGCATGCAGTAGGCTGCTTCCCAATGACTTTCGAATAGTTCGTACTGGTGGAGCATTGATGAGGTCACCGTGAGTGTAGATGTGTTGCTCGAAGAGCATTCAACAGTTCCACAGTTCAATATCAAGGCTGTGGTTCAAGCCACCAACATCAGTTCAAGTACGTTGCGGGCATGGGAACGCCGGTACAAAATGTGCACGCCGCAGCGCTCTGAAAGTGGTTATCGGCTCTATTCGGAACAAGACATCGCGATCATCCGCTGGCTCAAGTTACAGGTGGATTCAGGCATGGCCATTAGCCAGGCAGTCGCTTGGCTGGATCGTGTAGTTGACGAGGCCGGCGGACGCGATCAGGCGATCTTGCCGGGATCAGGCAGCCGGAATCCCACCGAGTTGACCGGACTCTTTCCGGTTCAGCCCGAACGAGACCCGGTGCGCAGCGTTGACAGGCTCAAGTACGATCTGTTTCAGGCTTTGATCACGTATCAGGAGCAGTGGGCCGAAGACCTCTTGGCGGAAGCCTTTTCGCTCTACCCAACGGAATTGGTGGTTGAAGACCTCATCGTGCCCGTATTTGTCGACGTCGGTCAACGTTGGCATGATGGGGAGCTCAGCACCACAACGGAACACTTCGCCAGCAACTACCTAATCCAGCGCCTTGTTGCGCTCCTTCGAGTCGGAAGAGGTTCAATGACAGGGCCGGCCGTCTGGATCGGTTCCGCACCTGGTGAGCATCATGGAATCGGAGCCCTGCTTCTGTCCATATTCTTGCGACGTGCCGGCCACCATATCCACTATCTCGGCAGCGGGCTGATTGTCGACGATCTGATCGGCGAAGTGATCCATCATCGTCCGGCCGGATTACTCTTCAGTGCAAGCAGCGAAGAAGGAGCCAAGTCTCTCGAAAATCTGAGTGTTCGTGTCGCCAATCTTGGTTCGCCCCGGCCATTTTTCGGCTATGGCGGTCGAATTTTCAATCAACGGCCCGAACTGAGAACGAAGATAGCCGGAACATTTCTGGGCACGACGGCTCAGGATGCCGTGACAGGACTTGAGATTCTTGTTAAGGGTTCAGACCAAGAACCTTAGGCCGTTCCTAACAAACCTGGTCATAGAATCCGCAATGCCCATGCAAACTCCACAGGAAAGTGCGCACGATCTTGATCAAGAGTTAGCGGCCGTTTATCGGAAGCTGACCGACGCTAGTGACGCCCTGGCATCACCGCTCCAGCAGTTGGTTCGCGCTCAGATCGACCAGGCTGCGCCCTATGTTCGGGCCGGCGTTGTGTTGTCTGCCGGCATCAATGAGAGAGACACGCCCCAACTGCGCCATCGGCGGATCCAATTAGCGGCTGCGCTGGAGATGCTCTTCGTCGCCCACAATATCCATGGGCTGCTGCTTACGCCGTACGCGGAAGAAATGGATCGATCCGTCATGGGCAGCACGATTCTGGCCGGGGATTATTGCTTCAGTCATGCAGCAGTGCTGGCTGCCGGGACGGAAAGCCCTCCAGTTGTGGCTATCTTCGCACAGGCGCTCAAGACTGTGAGCGAGGGAAACCTCCGCCATTTGTTTGAAGAACTTGATGATTATGATGAAAACGGAGAGCTATTCAATGCCGGCGTAGAGGCAGCCGCAATACTGGCCGATCTGCCGGCAAAAGAAAAGGAGTCACTTCTTGACTTTTGCAAAGCGCTATCGGGCCAGTCAAAGCTAACTGATGAGATCTTGGTGACGCTACCCGCGTATCAGCGGCCGCGCTGGCAATACCTACACAGTCAATTCAGACCGTCTGCAAACAATGGCGCAGTCGGATAGGCCGGCGGAGTGGAAAGAGAAATCTTAACAAGATTCATACACTTAGTTGACTTCTTACTAACACTACGATGCTATAGTTAGTTATTGCACGCCATCGCCTCACGGATTGCGACATAGTGGAGAGGGCAAGGTGGTCGATTCCGCCCTACTCGCCTTGTGCAACCACTTCGATCACATATTCAGGCGTGGTTCCCGTAGTTGACACGTCGATTTTCGTGACCATCGTAGGCAAAATCTAATCCTCTCCTAATCTTTGGGCCTAGACAAAGACGCAGAAGTATGGTTTACTAATTGTACAGCTTTTGCACAGATGAAAAGTTTGGTGTATACTAAACGCAGAAAATGAGAGGTTTTCTTTCGACAGTCACAGATCAACCCTGTTATCTGGATTTCAGCGCCCTGGCCCATTATTCACTGATTACGACTTGCCTTTTCAGCAGATTCGCTTGAAGCAATGTAGGAGATAAATACCATGTCTTTACGCACCTATGATGGAACGACTCAGCAGAGCACAATCGAACACACAGGTCGAAGTCAAAGTAATAGCAGCGATGTGATGCAGACATTGACAGCGCTCCGTGCTGAGGATCCGGCATTTGGCCGGGTCATTGATGTACAGCAGGTCAAACAGGGTGCGGTCGTAGCCACAGCCGATGATCTGACCCGACGAATGTTCGTCTTGACCAGTGGGCGCGTGAACATGGTCTGCACGAACAACGAGGGAAGACGTCTCGTTATCGCCTCGTTGGAGCCAGGCGCCATTTTTGGCGAGGGAGCATTGGACAACGGCGGCGATCCGCGAGTCTTTGTTGAGGCCGCGGAACAGTCAGTCGTCTGGGTCATTCCCTCAAGCGAGGCCCGCAACCTAACCATGCAGTATCCGATTCTCGGGTGGGGCATGTTGCAGACCTACGGGGCCCGCCTCATGCAGGTAGAGAACAGCCTAGAAGATGTCGCTTACAAGAAATTGCCTGAACGATTGGCGGCCCTCCTCCTGGAACTGGGTGAATATGAGGACGGCCCGATCCACGGCGTCAGTCATCAAGCCTTGGCAGATCATCTGGGAACCTACCGAGAAACCGTCAGTGCGATCTTGCGTGATTTCAAGCGACAGGAACTGGTTGAACTGGGATATCGGCGCATCAACATTCTCGATTCCGAGACGCTGAAAGAGATTGCCGGCATTTGGGAATGGTAGTCAATTTCCGGGATTAATTGTCGTACCGAACTTCAAGGGGCTTGGTATTTTCATAGACCAAGTCCCTTTTCCCCGATTTTCACCTATTGAGACGGTTGACGAACCCGCAAGTTGTTGTTATACTTTGAGCAGAACGCCCTCGATATTTGAGCATATGCTGGAGCAATGGCATATATCGCGTTACCCACCTAGTCCCTACACAAGCCACGGCCCCAATAATTTGTGACTGGGCAGCGTGTCTGCTTTTAAGCACTTTCGGTCACCCAACGTAGTTTTCCGGAAACAGCGCAGCCGTAATCAATTATCCATCAATCGATTTCAGGATCATACCACCACCCGAACCTTGCAGTTCACCAATAGTGTATTTTCGCTCTACACGACTATAGACAGCCAACTCTCAACAATCTAGCCAGAGAAATTCGGGCCAGTGGGTCTGTTCTCCGTTTGCATAACGCGCTGCCCGTTCTGCGATTCGTGCCTTCAGAGGCACAGCGAAACAAACCCTGCATCTCTCCGATTCTTCTAGCCACAACAGTGTGCCGGTTTTGCCGGTAATAACGAATCTATGGCTTTGTCGGCCAAAACTCGTCTGCATACTTAGTGCTTCGATTTTCCCGATATGATGCCTAACGATAAATTAAATGAATTAATAAAAATGCAGTAATCGCGAAATAACTGCGAGTAGCCAAAGGGCAGTGAAAATGTCTGATCTTCAGCTCAATTCTATGAATATTTCCCAATTGGACGCGATGAACCTGGATGAACTGCGCGAAATCGCGCGTTCTATCGATATCACCGGGTACACGCGCCTCAAAAAGTACGATCTTGTCATGCGCCTTCTGCGTGCAAATGCGGAAGGTCAAGGATACAGTTTTGGCGGCGGAATCCTGGAAGTCGTGCAGGACGGTATTGGATTCTTGCGCAGCGATCATCTGCTGCCGGGTCCACAGGACGTGTATGTCAGCCAAAGCCAGATCCGGCGATTCGGTCTACGGACCGGTGATTTTGTCGTGGGGCAGGTACGTCCGCCGAAAGAGACGGAAAAATATAACGGTTTGCTCAAAGTAGAAGCCGTCAACGGCGTTGATCCCGAAACGGCCAAACGGCGCCCCCATTTCGACAAACTTACGCCGATCTTCCCCGATGAGCAATTTGTGTTGGAGACCCAGTCCAACGTGATATCCACGCGCATGATCGATCTGCTTGCTCCGGTCGGCCGCGGCCAACGTGGATTGATTGTTAGTCCGCCAAAGGCGGGTAAGACAACCGTACTGAAACGATTCGCCAATGGCATCTCTACCAATTACAAAGACGTTCACCTGATGGTCGTGTTGATCGGTGAGCGACCGGAAGAGGTCACCGACATGGATCGGTCTGTCGATGCAGAGGTAATTAGCAGCACATTCGACGAGCCGGTTCAGAACCATGTTCGTGTGGCAGAAATGGCCCTAGCGCGAGCCAAACGACTGGTCGAGAGCGACAAAGATGTAGTGATTCTCCTGGACAGCGTGACACGTCTGGCTAGAGCCTACAACCTGACAGTTCCACCATCCGGACGTACGCTCTCCGGCGGTATCGATCCGGCGGCCCTCTACCCGCCCAAACGATTCTTTGGCGCTGCACGCAACATTGAGGAGGGCGGAAGTCTGACCATTATCGCCACGGCATTGGTCGACACCGGCAGCCGCATGGATGATGTCATCTACGAAGAGTTCAAAGGCACCGGCAACATGGAACTCCACCTAAGCCGCAAGTTGGCCGAACGACGTATCTTCCCGGCCTTTGACATTGAGCGCAGCGGTACCCGCGCCGAAGAAAAACTGCTGGATGCGGAAGTGCTGGCTAAGGTCTATACGCTACGCCGCATGATCGACGCCATGGGTGGCGGGTACGAAGCGATCCTGCCGATCATGGAGCGCCTCAGCCGAACCAGCAACAACCATGAGTTCCTTGAGACGCTCACGAAGAGATAAAACATTTTAAGTTCTGTAGCGTCTACAACAACCACATGTGTATACGCATAACCTACGCCAAGTCAACGATTACCCGATGAAGCCGGGTAATCGTTGTTTTTTGAGGGGGAAAACATGCTCTAATGACTTGGAAGAGCTATTCGTTAGTGCTATAATCTAGCAGCGATTGGGAAAAGTTCGGACCCAAGTTTGTCATCAGAAAATTGCACTGCAATTGTACGGAACGCATTTTTCCTGAGCATTGCCCGATTCACGGAGCACTATATGTCGTCTGACAGTAAGCCGTTGTTTAGTCGTCAACGAGGACTGGGCGAAACAGCCCGCATTCGTCCGGCATACGGCAGTAGCACAAGTGAATACTCCCCCCTTCATCAATCGAATCAGCCGCTTCACTCTAGCACCACTCGCTACGAGTTTTCTGCGCCTTCGCCGATGAGCACGGCCAACAGTGTTGAGCCAACTCCTCCGGCTGCTGTATGGGCCGGCGGCGCACAAAACCCTTCTCTTGATTCCATTTCCCGAGTCAAGCAACAAGTTCACAATGTTCTAGGTGACCAAGTAACGCCACTGCGATTGGCGGGCCATCTTTCCGTCCTGCTTGTGGCTGCCGTCATCCTGATTCTCAGTCAGGTTGATATTCCGGAATGGGACATCGCACTGGGCACAATTCCAGGAGCGGCGTCATCCGCCGAACGGGCAACGCAGAACGGCGCCCAGGTTGCCACGCTTGACGGTCAAGCCATCAATGACGAAGCAGGCGCCACAGAATCGTTACAGCGGGCCGCTGTGCCTTTCACCATCATTCCGGAACGCGGTCGTGAAAAGATTGAGGCCTATGCGGTTCAGTCCGGCGATACTGTTCTGGGCATTGCTGAAAAATTCGGTCTCTCCCCGGAAACCATCCAATGGTCGAATCCGGAGCTAGAGGCCAACCCCGATCTGCTTCGTATCGGCGATGAACTGCGAATCCTGCCGTTGGACGGCGTGATACATACTGTCTCACCCGGAGACACCCTTTCCTCATTGGCGGTCAAATACAAGGTCTCTGTTGACGAGATCATCGGCTACGTTGCCAACGACATCGCTGACCCTGCCGCGCCGCTCGTCGTCGGCAGGAGTGTCGTGGTGCCCGGCGGCACGAAACCCTACGTAGCTCGCCAGGTGTCGTCCTACAGTGGGCCGATACCGACCAGTGCATACAAGGGGTCTGGCACCTTTACGTGGCCGGTGAGCGGTTCTATCTCACAGCGCCATTGGAGTGGACACCCGGCCATCGATATCGGCTCCTGGAACGGATCCCCGATCAAGGCATCGGACAACGGCTATGTGGTTGAAGCCGGCGGCGGCTGGAACGGCGGCTACGGCAACTACGTACTCATTGACCATGGCAACGGTTTCACCACGCTGTATGCCCATCTCAGCAGTATTTTCGTCCGTGCCGGAGAGAATGTATCGCGCGGTGAGCAAATCGGGTCGGTAGGCAATACCGGAAACAGCACTGGTCCGCATCTCCATTTCGAGGTTCGTTACCAGGGTGCACCACAAAATCCATTCTCATACCTGCCGTAAGCACTAGAAACAACGACAAAAAAAGGCCCGATTGGTATGTCCAATCGGGCCTTTTCTATGTCTACTATTTTGGGGCGAGGCAGGATTTCATTCGGGTGTGTTCAAAATGAGTTGAGCATCTCAAGATCCTCCGGGAGGAGCATTGTGCATTGCCAGTTTGCCGTCATCACCCTCCCGGAGGATCGTTTCAACCGGTTTTGAACACACCCATTTCATTCCGCCCAACTCCAAGACCATTCAAATAAGCCGACAATGAGGTCCAGTAGGCACGCCCACGTGCCGGTCGCTCTCTGGAAGAGCCGCACGTGGGCGTACTCACTGAACCCTATTTAATGGGGTCTTGTGCTTTTACCCTGGCTCACCCTTACGCTGTCATCTTGAAACCCGAATTTTCCCACAAGAATCTACTTCTGAATACCGCCCTCGGTCAATTGCCTCGGATCAAGCAAGCGATCCAGTTCCTCGGCGCTTAGCTCAGTCTCCTCCAGCGCCACATCCTTCAACAGACGACCCTCTGCATAGGAACGCTTGGCAATCTTGGCGCCCTTCTCATAGCCGATCACCGGATTGAGCGCGGTGACCAGAATCGGGTTGCGCCCGACCAGATCAGTAATCCGCTCTTCATTGACCGTGAAGCCGGTGATTGCCTTGTCAGCCAGGACCCGGCTTGCGCTGCCCAGTGTATGAATGCTCTGGAGCAGATTGTACGCGATGACCGGCAGCATAACATTCAGTTGGAAGTTGCCGGACTGTCCACCGATAGAGATGGTTAGATCGTTGCCCATAACTTGGGCGCAAACCATTGTGACCGCTTCAGGGATAACCGGGTTGATCTTGCCGGGCATGATGCTGCTGCCGGGCTGCAGAGCGGGCAGCGAAATCTCACCGAACCCGGCGATGGGGCCGCTGTTCATCCAACGCAGATCGTTTGACATCTTCATCAGGCTCACGGCTACGGTCTTGAGCTGTCCGCTCAATTCAACGGCGGCATCCTGTGTGCTCAAACCGACAAAGAAATTACGGCTGGGCTTCAAAGGAAGGCCCGTCATCTCAGACAGCTTCGCCGCGATACGCTCTGCAAACTCCGGATGTGCATTGATGCCGGTGCCAACGGCTGTACCGCCTTGCGTCAGCTCGGCCATGCGCGGCAGGGCGCCCTCGACTCTTTCGATCCCTTGGGCGATCTGGCTGGCCCATCCGCCCAGTTCCTGGCCCAAACGAATCGGCATGGCATCCATCAAATGGGTGCGCCCGGTTGTGACGACATGGTCGACTTCGGCGGCTTTGTCCAGCAAAGCCTGTTCCAGATACTTGAGGCCAGGAACCAGATCCTCGGCGACAGCCAAGTAGGCGCTGAGGTGAATGGCGGTAGGAATCACATCGTTGCTGCTCTGCCCCATATTGACGTCGTCGTTGGGATGTACGGTAGCCCCCAGATACTGGGTGGCTAGGTTCGCGATCACTTCATTGGCGTTCATATTGGTGCTGGTGCCGGAGCCAGTCTGGAAAATATCCAGGGGGAACTGATCGTCGAACTGCCCCTCTTCAACTTCCTTGGCTGCCCGCCCAATGGCTTCGGCGACCTCCGGCTGCATCAGACCGAGATCAACATTCACCGCAGCGGCGGCCCCCTTAATCATGCCCAGCGCACGTATGAACGAACGTGGAAAGCGCAGGTCGCTGATTGGAAAATTCTCAACGGCGCGCTGCGTCTGCGCTGCATAGAGCGCATCTGCCGGCACCTGAATATCACCAAGGCTGTCGTGCTCGATGCGATAGTTTTGCTCTGACATGGGTCTGCTCCTTGAAAGATATATCAAAAAAGTGGGAGTCGATTCCGATCAAAATTCAGCAGATAGCTGAACTGTGGTTTACCCGTCCAAAATGGACAGGCAGGGTCATATTTTCAGCGACCGTATTTTATCACCGGATGTCGACGAATGCACGTTCAACGTCGTTTTTCGGGGTACGGCTTCATTCTGATGTGGCTGTCAAATCCACTTTCCTCTCCGATGCCTGTTTGACACCAACCACAAGCTTGCCTACAATCAAATTGTACCCATTTATGAACCAGCGCAGCAAAGGTAAGCAGCGACCAATCCTGCCCAAAACGAACATAACAGCTACTGCTCCGTTTTTGACCGGCTCCATCTCAACATTGGCTGAACGCCAGGGTGGACTGTCCATGGAGCATGTACAAGCAGCGAGCCGGAGATACAATGGCCGAACGCATTCTTGTTGTGGAGGACGATCGCCGCATTCGTGATCTCTTGCGACGCGGATTGATCTTCGAAGGCTATACGGTCGACACCGCGGAAGATGGCGAGGCCGCACTGCGCATTGCGCGGGAGCATCCGCCGGAAGCGGTTATTCTCGATCTCATGCTACCCGGAATCGATGGCCTGGAAGTCTGTCGTCGTTTGCGCAATGCGTCCAATGTGCCGATCCTGATACTGACGGCACGGGATACGGTGGCCGATCGTGTAGAGGGATTGGATGCCGGCGCCGATGACTATCTGGTCAAGCCATTCGCGTTTGATGAACTACTGGCCCGCTTGCGTGCCCTCTTCCGACGCCACCACATGGAAAGCGCACCGGAGATCTACGACTACGCCGATCTTACCCTCGATCCGCGTACCCGCCAGGTCTTTCGGGGCGGCGATGAAATCCATCTCACAGCAAAAGAGTTTGATCTGCTTGAGTTCTTCATCCGTCACCCCAATCAGGTTTTGACTCGTGAGATGATCTACGAACATATCTGGGAGTATGATTTCGGCGGCGAGAGCAATATCATTGAGGTCTACGTGCGATATCTGCGTACAAAGCTGGAGGCTGGAGAAAGACCCCGGTTGATTCAGACGGTTCGTGGCGTCGGATACGCACTGAGAGAAGTCTAAGCAGCAGGCCGTCCGCCTCTGCCCTCTTACCTCTGTCTTAGATTGTATTCATGCAGCGGTAAACCGTTTAGCGTATGCTGCCTGCATGACATCGCTCTATCTCGCGCCATCTACCCATACATCCGCCTCAGCGCGACGCAACAAGCGACCGACTGAATCCGGCGGCCCAACACATGAGCCTGTTCAGCGCATGACAATTCGTCTTCGCCTTACATTCTGGTACACGGCCCTGCTTGGCACGACCCTGATTCTCTTCAGCGTTGTTGTCTATTCAGCGCTGGCCAACAATCTGCGGGCTCAAGTCGAACAGGACGCGGCCAGGCAGGCCAATGAAGTTGCCAGCGCGCTGACGCAACAGTTGCAATTAGATGTCCTGATCGTCCGCAACAGTCCGACGCGCGTTCAGATTCCGGAGTTGGATTTCTTCGCCAGTGCATCAGGCGTGCAACTTGTCGGTCTGGACGGCATGATCCTCAAGCGTAGCAGCACCTTGGGGTCGACTGCCGTTCCGGAGTTTCGCACGGCATTGGGGCCGATCAGCGAACGACAAGAGCATGTTTACTATACAGATGTCGGGTCCGACACTCAGTTGCTCGTCTACAGCGTGCCGCTGATTACCGGTGATGCAGTCATCGGCGCGGTGCAGGTCATTAAGTCGGTGACCGCCGTGGACAATGCACTGCGCCAGATCAGCCGCTACCTGATACTGGGCACTGCGCTCAGCTTGGTGTTGGCCGCTATCGTCGGCGCATTTCTGGCACGGCGAGCGCTTGCCCCCATCGACACCATTACAGAGACCGCCGGCGAGATCGCCAACACAAGGGATCTGGGGCAACGTCTGACCATCGCTGAAGACAGTAGCGAGGTCGGCCGCTTGGCAGCAACATTCAACGCCATGCTCGATCACATCGAGCAGCTATTCGACACGCAGCAACGACTGATCGCCGATGTAAGCCACGAATTGCGTACGCCGCTCACCACGGTTCAAGGCAACATCGAACTGCTACAGCGCATGGCCGTTTCGACCAACAATCGCGATGCAGCAATTTCGGAAGATCTGCTCAACGAAGTACTGGACGAGGTTGAAGCTGAGACATCACGCATGAGCAAGATGATCAGCGACCTCTTGTTGATTGCCCAGGCCGACAGCGGCGTCCTCCAGATCCAGAAGGAAGCGGTCGAAATGGATACGCTGGTACTGGATGTCTATCGCCAAGGTCAGAAGATCGCCGAGCGGCAGAAGGGGCCGGACGCACTAGAAATACATCTGGGCAGTGAAGATCAGGCGCTGGTCTGCGGAGATCGGGAACGGTTGCGCCAACTACTGCTCAACTTGATGGACAACGCCATCAAGTATACGCCGGCCGGCGGCATCATCACTATCGGACTCAAGAACGTCGATGGCTGGGTACAGGTCTCCGTGGCCGACACAGGCATTGGCATCACGCCCGAAAACCAACAATTGGTCTTCGAGCGTTTTTACCGCACCGATAAGGCACGCAGCCGTGAACTCGGCGGCAGTGGGTTGGGGCTCAGCATCGTGCAGTGGATTGCCGACGCGCACGAGGGCTATGTCAAAGTCGAAAGTGAACTGAACGTAGGCAGCACATTCACGCTCTGTCTGCCGCTGGCGGATGAATCCGTAGCACAACCTACCGCTAACGTAGCAAACGAAGATTTACCTCTCTGTAGAAAAAACCCTCCACTCAAATCAGTTCAGTTCCGGAGTCCGCTCTCCGTCGACCGGAAGTCCCACAAAGAAAGTCGTACCGTCGTCCCGACCTCGCTTCTGACCCAAATCTCACCGCCATGGGCCTCTGCAATGGCATTGCAGAGAAAGAGACCCAAGCCGGCTCCGGCAGTGTTGCGACGCAGCGTACTATCCACGCGATAGAAGCTCTCAAAAATATGGGGCAACTCATCTTCGGGAATGCCGATGCCGTTATCGGCCACATAGATCACCACGCGTTGACCGTCGCATCATGGGGCGATTCTTCGAGCCAGCCGCCGATCCGGATCGTTCCTCCGTCTGGAGAATACTTGATCGAATTCCCGACCAAGTTGTTCAACACCTGGCGCAGTCGCTCCTCATCTCCCCAGATCAGCGGCAGCGTTTCGGCAAAATCAAGTTCGATCTGGTGAATGGATGTCTGTGTGCGAAAGGCAGCCGCCACCTTGCCGGCCAATCCTTCTACGTCTACATCGGAAAAATCAAGCCGCAGACCGCTGGCCTGGATACGACTTGCATCCAGAAGATTGTTGATCAACGACTCAAGACGATCCGCCTCTTCTTCGATGATTTCAAGGCCCTGCTGAGCAGTCGCGGCATCCCACTCTGCGTCTTTGCGCGCCAGCGTCTGGGCATAGCCTTTGATGAGGGCGACAGGCGTCTTCAACTCGTGGCTGATGATCGATGTGAACGTCGACTTGATCTCCTCTTCCTCGCGGAAGCGCGTGATATCATAGACATTCACAATGATATTGACCAGGCGGCTCAACTCGTCGTAGATGGGGGTAAATGTAACGGACAATGTCAGGCGTCGCCCGCCGGGGCGTGCTAAGTCACCTTCGCAACGCAAGTTTTCACTTTGGAAGAAGACGTCGAGATCAGAGCTCTCGCTGAGATCGTCGCCAACGATGTTATCGAGGACAAGCACTTCATTGTACGGCAAGCCTACGGCATTGGCCGGATCGATATCCAGCATGGCCGCCAGGGTCTGGTTGATAACAATCACGCGCTGCTGGGTGTCGAGAATCATGATGCCGTCAGCACTATTCTGAATGATCGTGGCCAGACGGCTGCGCTCTGTTTCGAGTTGGTGGTACAGTTTGGCGTTGCGGACTGCTACAGCCGCCTGGTTAGCGAATCCTTGCAACAACTGTGTGTCCATCTGAGTGAAGGCATATTCACCTCGAAACAGATAGATTACACCCAGAAGTTCGTCCTCGAAGAGCAGCGGAATGCCGACAACCTGCCCCAGGGGGCCGCCCAATCGTTCTTCCACCAAACGCACACGTTCCTGAAGATCGACAATGTGGGGTTCGAGTCCGCTTTCGTCGGTTCCATCGTCCGGATAGTCGTCAATCTGAACGTAGGGTCCAACATCCAACAGGGGCTCGAATGCCGGTAGGATCTCAGCCGGAATGTTGTAGGTTGCGCGAATCTGAAATCTTGGCAGCGCAATGGACGACGACTCAAACTCGGCATCATCCCGCTCCAACACAATCAAACCGGCCCGGCAGCCGACCATTTCCGCCGCGCTGCTGAGGATCAATTCCAACAAGCTGGGCAACTCCAGGCGTTCCGTCATTGCGCGCGTGATACGCAACAAATATTCGCGCTGGCGAAGCTGGTAGGTTGCGAGTAGTGCAGGTACGTTCATGTCCACAATTATCGCCCGCCGCTTTAGAGACTATCAGCAGAAAATGCATCGGGCAGGAGCGCTTGCACGGATGTCGTGCGATAGCCGCCATCGGCAGCCGCAATGTACACGTCCATCCCCGCCCCAAGTTCCGCCATCACCTGTCGACAGATGCCGCAAGGCGTCCCTCCATCCCGAGTGGCCACCGCAATGGCCACAAAGTCTCGCTGTCCATCGGCAATAGCGCTCGTCAGGGCGACTCGTTCGGCGCAGATAGTGGCCGGATATGAAGCGTTCTCCACATTGCAACCCACGTAAATAGCCCCGCCAACCGTCAACAGGGCTGCTCCAACCCGGTAGTTGCTATAGGGAGCATAGGCTCGCTCGCGGGCGCCTACAGCCAGATTAACCAACTCTTCTGCCGACACCATCAGTAACGATCCTCTCGCTTCACATCCCACCTTCCTTCTTCATCGGCAAGTAAGCCGGCAATTTGGCTTTCAGTCGTTTGGTTTTCGCCGTTTTCAGAGGTCGTCTCCGAATAGGGAACTGAAGCTACCAAAGGTTCAACGCGTACTTTGTCGATCCGACGACCATCAACAATGATGACCGTGAAAAGGAGTCCGGAATATTCGACTGAGTCGCCTTGTTCCGGCACACGTCCCAACAAGCTGTACATCAGACCGCCGAGCGTATCTGCGTGCTCTTCCAGCAGGTTCAATATCCAACAATTCGACCAACGAGTCCACATCTAGACGCGCATTCATCAAATATGAATTCGGACCAACGGGCTGGATATACTCATCCTCCACCGTATCATACTCGTCTTCAATCTCGCCGACGATCTCCTCTAGAATATCCTCGATGGTCACCAGTCCGGCGGTGCCGCCATATTCATCAACTACAATGGACACGTGAACTCGCTGTTTCTGCATTTCACGAAAGAGGTTATTCAGCTTCTTGCTGACCGGCACATAATAGGCCGGGCGCAGCAGTTCACGGATAGAGACATCTGTCTGACCATCACTCATACACTTCAGCAGATCTTTGGCATAGAGAAAACCGATGATTCTATCGATATCGCCTTCATAGATCGGAATCCGGCTGTGGCCGGCAGCGATAATTATATCGAGTGCCTCACCCAGCGGTGTCTCAACATTGATGGCAACCATATCGATTCGGGGAACCATGACTTCTCGAACAACAGTTTCCTCCATATCGAGGATGCTGGCAATCATCTGCCGCTCGGTCTCCTCGATCCCCTCTCCTTCCTCACGGACGTTCAGAAGCAGGCGCAGTCCATCCTCGGTCAAGAAAATACTTTCGTCTCCGGAAACGGATTCTTCCTCACTAAACCGGGCGCCAGTCATCTGCAACTAAGAAGTCAAAGGGCGAAACTATTGCTCTGTTAAGTAGAGCAGCGGCGAAAAACGCAGCGTGATTTTTTCAGATCGGTCTTGAATCATCGATCTTGCCAGCACTTTGATGAAGACCAATATTATCCATGTACCCATTGCCAGCAATCCAAACTGAATGTAGTTCGGGAAATAGGTCCAGAGTGAGGCTATCGAAATGCCGGCCAGCAAGGTGCCTAAGGTTTTCACCGAAGCAAAGGTCAGCAGAAAGTGAGAGGGGTTACCCACGATCAATTCCAAGCGATGGGCGTTCTTGTTCCCTTCCTCGGCGAGTTGGCGAATCCGACCACGATTGAGATCAGCCAACGCATATTCGGCCGCTGATGCCAATGCGACGAATATGAATGCGAGGAAAAGAACAAGAAACGATAACGGGCCGGGTTCCACGAATTTCTCCTAATTTCCAGACCTGAACCGCGGGTATTGCCAACGGCTCAGACCAAACGACGTTTCACAGATTATCGACGATCTTTAGGCGGCTTCGCCGGCACGCCATAGACAAGTTGTCGCGGCGCTACATCACGAGTAACCACGGAACCGGCACCGGTCTCCGCGCCTTCACCGATATCCAGTGGAGCTACCAACATTGTGCCGCTGCCGATAAATGCGCCTGCACCGATGTGGGTCGGGTGCTTCTGGCGTCCGTCATAGTTGCAAGTGATGGTGCCGGCGCCGATATTGACATCGGCCTCGACGGTCGTATCACCCAGATAGCTGAAATGGCCCATCTTGACACCAGGACTCAAATAACTGTTCTTGACCTCGCCGAAATTGCCCATATGGGCGCCCTCGCCCAGGTGGGCCCCCTTCCGCAGGTGTCCAAAGGGTCCGATCTCACTCCCCCGCTCCATGATTGCCTGTTCGATAACCGAATAGGTCACGCGGCAGTTGTCGCCGATCTCACTGTCCACAATCTGCGAATTGGGGCCGATGGAGGCATCCAAGCCAATAGTGGTTGCGCCTTGCAGAATCGTCCCCGGCAGGATGACCGTATCTTGCCCAATGGAAACAGCGTCGTCGATCAGCGTCGAGCCAGGATCGACAATGGTCACGCCATTCATCATGTGCCGTTCCAGAATGCGTTGACGCAGCGCCGCAGTTGCCTCAGCCAGATGAACTCGCGTATTCACGCCATTCAAATCGTCCGGCGGAGCGTCCAAAGAGACGATACGTTTTCCCTGTTGCACGCCCAAGCCCACCATATCGGTAAGGTAGTACTCACCTTTCGAGCTGACCGCCAATTTGGACAAATTATCCCACAGCCAGGCGGCATCAAAACAGTAGACGCCCGGATTGAGTTCTCGGATCGCCAATTGCTCGGGCGTGCAGTCAGGTTCCTCGACAATTGCGGCGATCTCACCCGATTCATCGCGCACAATGCGGCCAAAGCCCTGTGGATCGTCGCGCGTTACCGTCAGCATCGCCACGGCAAGGTCGCCTTGTTGTCGTGCTTCAGCAAAGAGGTCGACCAATGATCTGAGGGTGTCGGCCTGAAGGAGCGGCATGTCGCCGTAAGTCACAAGGACAGCATCTGCGGTGTCGTCGGCTCTGTTTCCTGCATGTGGACCCGCCTGCATAACGGCATGACCGGTACCGAGCAGTTCGCTCCTGTACAGGCATAGGTTGCCCGTTCACCAAGATGTCCATCACCTGATCACTGCCATGGCCAACCACCACGATTGGAGTCGATGAACTGACCGAATCTGCAGCAAGCACCGCCCACTCGATCATGGGTCGCCCCAGAATTGAATGCATCACTTTGGGCAAGGATGATTTCATGCGCGTTCCATAGCCTGCCGCCAAAATAACAGATGTTACATTCATGCCTATTTTCTCGCTATTATGGATTGTGAAACGCAAAATCGCGTTATTGATGGGAAACTGCGCTGGATGATGTCAATGTGGCGGCGGCGACAAGATTACAGGCGACTGTTGACTGTTTACAATTCCCAAGCATATTGAAAGGAACGAAAAAAAGACAGACGCGAGAGGATCTCCTCAACGCAATCTGCCTACGACCTACCGTTTTATATTCAGTTGATTCTGCTTTAGTTCAAGACGGTCAATCTTGCGATTGACCGAATTCGGCGGGCTTTCATCATCCATCTATAACTTTAGAGATATCAACTCAATGCTATGCCTAAACATTCGACACAAACTGTTCGCCGATTTTCTGCTAGGATTCTACCATGATAGCATCGGCTTCGCAATATCTATCTTGGCGTGTTGTAGAGGTGTTGTATTGTCAGAAAAGCAGGTAACAAAAAAGAGTTTTGTTGGCAATGGTCTACTCTCGCATACAGTTGCCCATACACTACCATCGACGCTGGTGGACTTAACTGCCGGGTTCGGGATGGAACCGGGTGTACCCCCACCGCTCTTATCACCAACAAAACTCTTCTTTTACAATTAGTTTGTTAACTACGTACTTCTTCTACGTAACTTCTTCTACGTAACTCTTCTACGTATATATCTACGCATCTTCGCCTGATACGCTAAAGACTGAAAAGGATTAGGTTCTCGCAACAAGTAACAATGTTTCTTTTGTAGATTAAGCCCTCGTGCATTAGTACGGCTTCGCTGAAGACATCTCTGCCCTTACACGTGCCGCCTATCAAGCTGGTAGTCTCCCAGCGCACTTACCAGGTTAACCCTGTGAGGGAACTTATCTCAGAGTTGGCTTCCCACTTAGATGCTTTCAGCGGTTATCCAGTCCAGACTTAGCTACCCAGCTATGCCGTTGGCACGACAACTGGCACACCAGAGGTCTGTCCACCCCGGTCCTCTCGTACTAGGGGCAGATCTCTTCAATTCCCTTGCGCCCACAGCGGATAGAGACCGACCTGTCTCACGACGGTCTGAACCCAGCTCGCGTACCACTTTAATGGGCGAACAGCCCAACCCTTGGAACCTGCTCCGGCTCCAGGATGTGACGAGCCGACATCGAGGTGCCGAACCTTCCCGTCGATGTGAACTCTTGGGGAAGACTAGCCTGTTATCCCCGGGGTAGCTTTTATCCGATGAGCCATGGCCCTTCCACTCGGTACCATAGGATCACTAACGCCGACTTTCGTCTCTGCTCGAGTTGTAGCTCTCGCAGTCAAGCTCCCTTATGCGTTTGCACTCTACGACTGGTTTCCATTCAGCCTGAGGGAACCTTTGCACGCCTCCGTTACTCTTTGGGAGGCGACCGCCCCAGTCAAACTGCCCACCTGGCACTGTTTCCTAACCGGTTTACGGTCAAGGTTAGAGTCAAAACTTAATCAGAGTGGTATTTCACTGGCGACTCC
>CALOFL010000005.1:0-597500 GCA_942492615.1 Candidatus Krumholzibacteriia bacterium | reverse complement strand
CAATTCTCAATCTCTTCCTACTCCCTCCATTCCCTTTTCTCGCTCTATCACAGCAACAACAACAACTCCTTCAAACGTATCATATCCGAATCCGAGAAACTCACAATCCTTGCAAAAAAAACAGCCTGGAATCTTCGTCGATTCCAGGCTTTACGTATCAGTTTTGGCCGTTACCGGACGAACCGATCATTCCAACACAATCAGGATCGCATTTTGCTCCACACGCTGACCAGGCGTCACGTCGACCTTCTTGACGACGCCGGCCTTGGGCGAACGCAACTCGTTCTCCATCTTCATGGCCTCGAGGATCACCAGCGCCTGCCCTTCTTCAACCGCGGAGCCCTCTTCCACCATCATCTTGACGACCAGGCCCGGAATCGGCGCCTTGAGCGCAAACTCGCCATCCGGCAGCGCAGCGGCTTTTCGTCCGGCATTGAGTTTACGCGTACGCTCGTCTTCAACTTGTACATGAAACTGTTCGCCGCGCAACGTCACTGCATAGTTGAATCGTTCGGACTCAATCAATAGCTCGTGACTATAGCCGCCAAAGAGCAGACTGTAGAGATCCGGCTGGGCAATCTGTGCGAAATCGATGGTGATCGGTTCGCCATCCAGCAGGATCTGGTTGTCGTCGATCTCGATCTCATATTCGTTTTCTGCAATCTGCGCAAAGTATTTCACCAGCGACCTCCTGTTGCACGCATGCGACCAGCCAGCTTCCACAGGTTGTCGGATGAACCGCTCTGGCCGGAGCCACCGATATGAACGGCTCGACGTCCTTCCTCATGCGCCACCAGCGCAGCCGCGACCGCGGCGATCTTCTCATGGTCTTTCACCGGCTCAGGGCGTTGGTTCATTCGCCGACGCGCCAGGAAGCCTGTATCAAATGTTCCCCAGATGAACTCAGTGCTGTCCATGATCTCCTGATGAAAGGGCACCGAGGTCTTGATGCCGCCAATCCGGTACTCGCTGAGTGCGCGCCGCATACGCAGGATGGCCTCCGCCCGATTCTCGCCGTGCACGACCAACTTGGCCACCATGGGATCGTAGTAGAGGCTGATCTCCGCGCCTCGATAGAGCGCGCTTTCAACACGCACGCCGGGACCGGTCGGCTCTTTCAACGAGGCGACAAAACCGCCGCCGGGCATAAAGTTGTTGAACGGGTCTTCTGCGGTGATACGACATTCGATGGCCCAGCCCTTGGGCACAATGTCGTCCTGCGTGTAGCGCATGCGTCGCCCATTGGCGATGGCGATCTGCTCCTTGACGATGTCAACGCCGGTGATCATCTCAGTGACCGGATGCTCCACCTGCAAGCGTGTGTTCATTTCAAGAAAGTAGTATTTGTTCTCCTTGCTATCAAAGAGAAACTCAATGGTGCCGGCGTTCTCGTAGCCCACCGCTTCGGCAGCGGCAATCGCCACCTGGCCCATTTCCTTGCGCAGCCGGTCGTCAATGGCGACGCTGGGCGCCTCCTCAATCAGTTTCTGATGTCGTCGCTGGATGCTGCATTCACGCTCGCCAAGATGAATCGTGTTTCCCTTGCTATCCGCAAGAATCTGGAATTCGATGTGGCGTGAGTTCTCGATCAGCTTTTCCAGATAGACCTCATCGTTGCCGAAGGCGGCAGCGGCTTCACGACGGGCCGCACCCAACGCATCCCCGAAGTCAGCTTCAGCATGCACGGCACGCATGCCCTTGCCGCCGCCGCCGGCGCTGGCCTTGATCATCAACGGATAGCCGATGGCTTTGGCCGCGGCGGCCAATTCACCATCATCCAGCCCGCGGGGCGAGCCGGGCACCAGCGGCACGTTGCGCCGGGCGACCGTTTCGCGTGCCGTGATCTTGTCGCCCATCTTCTCGATCGCATCTGGACTCGGGCCGATAAAGGCGATGCCGACATCGGCGCAGGCGGCAGCAAAGGAGGCGTTTTCAGCCAGGAATCCGTAGCCGGGGTGGATTGCATCCACATTGGCCTTGCGCGCGACATCAATGATCTTATCGATGCGAAGATAGCTTTCGGCGCTCGGTGCAGGTCCGATATGATAGGCCTCATCGGCATACCGCACATGCAGCGCCGCACGATCCGCTTCTGAGAAGACGGCAACGGTTGAAATGCCCCGTTCTTCGCAGGCACGCAGCACCCGAATGGCGATCTCTCCACGATTGGCGACCAGAATCTTCTTGAACATCCATACCCCTTGCTGACTGTTACATGATGGCGGAAATACCACGGCGGAAATACGGTGTTCTACCAAAGGTACGAAATCTTGAGAATTTTCCGCTGGGATTTACCATACGTTTCGACGAATGTCGACCACGGTCGCGCTCAACCCAAGCCGATGCTACAACCCTGTTCGGTGTATATGCGCGGTCACCACGATTCGATCATGCTGGTACGGAAGCGGCAACAGTTCATCACTTTCATACCATTGGCCAAAGTTGGGATCGCCCGGCGTCAGGCAGAGTCGCCGCACACCCCAAACGGTCATATTCACCGGACTGCCAATCGGCGAGATAAAATCGTCTTCCACAATTCCCTGGAGACGGGCAACACCGGTCAACGTTCGCGTCTCCCACGTGCCGTAGGGCAGGCGTCCGCCATCCAACGGCGCACAGATGGCACGCAGATGGACGACGCCGCAATTCAGCCAGACGATGGCCGTCTCAACGCCTTCATCGTTGACAATGTCAGCCTCAACGATCTGCCCCGTGAACGCATAGGCCGCACGACCAATCTGTTGGAAGGCCGGCGGCAGAGGCTCCTGCTGCACCGTGAACCAGGATGGGGACGAGAAATCGGGCATCAGCAATCCGGCATCCAGGATCACAGGCAGCCAATGCCCCTGTTTCAACCCCGGATAGTCCATCCGCTCAAACTGCTCACCGGTCAATTCAAATTCGACTTCAGCCAACGCCATAGAGATCTCCACCAGACTCCTAGTACACGATGGCGTAAATACCACGGCGGAAATCAGGCAGTCTACCTCTGATAGGAACCGTGGGGTTATTTCCGCCGGGAATTACTAGAGGGGAATGTTGCCGTGCTTTTTCGCCGGCAAACTTGCCCGCTTGTTCTGCAACATTTCCAGCGAATTGATCAAGCGCGGGCGCGTCTCGTGGGGTTCGATGACGTTATCAATGAAGCCGGCCGATGCAGCCACATAGGGATTGGCAAAACGCTTGCGATAGTCCTCAACCAACTCCGCTTTGCGTGCGACCGGATCATCGGCCTCGGCAATCTCGCGTCGGAAGATGATGTTGACCGCACCCTCCGGCCCCATCACTGCGATCTCGGCGCTGGGCCAGGCCAGCACAAGATCCGCGCCCAGATGTCGCGGGTTCATGACGCAGTAGGCCCCGCCGTAGGCCTTGCGAACAATCACGGTCAGCTTGGGCACCGTGGCCTCGGAGAAGGCGTAGAGCAGTTTGGCCCCATGGCGGATGATGCCCCCGTGCTCCTGATTCACGCCGGGCATGAAGCCGGGCACGTCCTCCAGCACAATCAGCGGCACGTTAAAGGCATCGCAGAAGCGGATAAAGCGGGCGCTCTTCTGGCTCGCCTCCACATCCAGCACGCCGGCCAAGACCGTGGGCTGCTGGGCGACGATGCCGACCGGCCGGCCGCCCAGGCGAGCAAACCCGACCAGAATATTCATCGCCCACTCTTCGTGGACCTCCATGAACTGGCCGTCGTCCACGATGTGGCGAATGACTTCTTTCATATCGTACGGCTTGTTGGGATTGTCGGGGACCAGCGAATCCAATTCCGGGGCCATGCGCAGCGGGTCGTCCTGGACCGGATTGATCGGGGGATCCTCCATGTTGTTGGCGGGCAGATGAGCGACCAACTGCTGGACCATGAAGAGGGCATCCTCCTCGTTTTCAGCCGAGAAATGGGCCACGCCCGATACGCTGCCGTGGACGGATGCGCCTCCCAACCCCTCGAAGGTCACATCCTCGTGGGTCACCGTCTTGATCACATCAGGCCCGGTGACAAACATGTGGCTGGTCTCTTTGACCATGATCACGAAGTCGGTGATGGCCGGGCTATAGACGGCGCCGCCCGCGCACGGCCCCATGATCACGCTGATCTGGGGAATGACGCCGGAAGCCATGACATTGCGATGGAAGATCTCGGCGTAGCCGGCCAGGCTGAAGACGCCTTCTTGAATGCGCGCGCCGCCCGAGTCATTCAGGCCGATGATCGGCGCGCCATTGCGCATGGCGGCATCCATCACCTTGCAGATCTTCATGGCGTGCGCATGGCTTACGCTGCCGCCAAAGACCGTGAAATCCTGGGCATAGACGTAGGTCAAGCGGCCATCGATGGTCCCATAGCCGGTGACGACGCCATCGCCGGGGATCTTCTGCTTGTCCAATCCAAAATCGACGGAATCGTGGGTCACGAAGACGTCCATCTCACGGAAGCTTCCCTTGTCGAGAAGCAATGCCAGCCGCTCGCGCGCGGTCATCTTGCCCTTGGCGTGCTGGCGATCGATGCGCTCTTTGCCGCCGCCCTGTTTGGCAGACGCCTTGAGTTCATTCAACTCGGCTAATCTTGGGTCGATTGGTTGTTCACTCAAGAGAATCTTCCTTCTTGCCTAGAGCCGATCGAAATCGACAGATTGGTTCAGCACAGAATCATACACAAAGACCGGGCGTCTCACCAGGTCAGAATCAACGAGGCAAAGAGCGCGCCCGTCAATGTACAAAGGCCGAAAAAGACCAGCACCAACAAAACAAGACCAC
This sequence comes from Candidatus Krumholzibacteriia bacterium, assembly GCA_942492615.1. Taxonomy (GTDB): domain Bacteria; phylum Krumholzibacteriota; class Krumholzibacteriia; order LZORAL124-64-63; family LZORAL124-64-63; genus CALOFL01. The sequence goes on along the minus strand of CALOFL010000005.1, from coordinate 592,748 downwards.
AACTCAAGGCAATGTTCCCAGTCGCCGCACGCGATCCCGTGAGGGATGTAAAAAACGAACCGCTAACTCCCAAGCCAATGCAAAGAGAGAGCGTCGCAATCGCGGCACTGACCTGGACATTTAGATCCAGGGCAATGTAGGCAACATACAGACCAAGTACCCCGGCGGCGATTCCACTGGCCGCGCTCATCAGAATGATAGGCAGAGACGGTCCCTGGGAACCATCTGCGTCTTGATCCGACAAGCCATGCCGCGCAAGATCGTCGACGTTGTATTGATCGAACAATGAATTGATTTCCGCTTGTTCGAGGAAGTGCTGTGTGTCTTTGTGATCCAAATGCCTTGTCCCTGTCCGTTGGCAACGCTGGTAGCCTGCTGCAAGGAACCCGGCTGGCACTATTCTACACGAATGAGATACCAGACACAAGAGATTATCACGAGAGAAGTCATTTTTGAAAAGTTGGCGCCGGCTGCGATCCGCGGAATATGGATGGCGAACGAGAAGTAAGCGCTAGAGCGAGCGCAAAAAAAGTGGAGAGGCAAATTGCCTCTCCACTTTTATATCTAACAAGGTGGGCGAATTCACGCCCTATAATCGCCGAAGCGATTACATCATGCCGCCCATGCCGCCCATGCCGCCCATGTCGCCGCCGCCCGGCATCGGAGCCGCAGCTTCCGGGATGTCGGTGACCAGCGCGGAGGTGGACAGGATCATGGCTGCGATGGAGCAGGCGTTCTCAACAGCGCTGCGCGTCACCTTGGCGGGGTCGATGATGCCGGCTTCCAGCATATCGACATAGCCATTGGCGATCACGTCATAGCCGGTGGTCTTCTTGCCCTCAACGTGCAGTCCGCGAACCTTCTCGATGACAACGGGGCCATCAAGACCGGCGTTGCTGGCGATCATGCGCATCGGCTCTTCGAGCGCGCGGCGCAGAATCTTGATGCCGGTTGCGGCATCGCCTTCCAGCGCAACCTTGTCCAGAGCCGGGATGGCGTTGATCAGCGCAACACCACCGCCAGGGACAATGCCTTCTTCCACGGCAGCTCGGGTAGCGCTCAGCGCATCCTCGACACGGTGCTTCTTTTCCTTCAGCTCGGTCTCGGTGGCGGCGCCAACACGAATGATGGCAACGCCGCCGGCCAGCTTGGCCAGACGTTCTTGCAGCTTCTCACGATCGTAGTCGCTGGTGCTGGCCTCGGCCTCGGCACGGATCTGGTTGATCCGGGCCTTGATGTCGTCGGTGCTGCCGGCGCCATCGACGATGGTGGTGGCGTCCTTGGTGCTGACGATCTTGGCGCAGCGGCCCAGATCTTCGAGCATGACGCTGTCCAGCTTGCGACCCAGCTCTTCGGTGATGACCTGGCCGCCGGTGAGGGTGGCGATGTCACGGAGCATTGCCTTGCGGCGGTCGCCGAAGCCCGGGGCCTTGATGGCCAGGGCATTGACCATGCCACGCAGCTTGTTCAGGACCAAGGTGGCCAGCGCTTCGCCGTCCACATCCTCGGCGATGATGACAATCTCGCGCTTGCCAATCTGGACCAGCTTCTCCAACACAGGAACGATATCCTGGGCGCTGCTGATCTTCTTGTCGGTGATCAGGATGTAAGCGTCCTCGATCTCGGCTTCCATGCGCTCGGAATTGGTGACGAAGTAGGGGCTCAGGTAGCCACGGTCGATCTGCATACCCTCGACATACTCGGTCTCAAACTCCAGGCCCTTGCTCTCTTCGACGGTGATGACACCGTCCTTGCCGACGCGGTCCATGACCTCGGCGATCAGGTCGCCGATGGTGCTGTCAGCAGCAGAGATGCTGGCGACCTGGGAGATGCCCTCTTTGCCGGAGACCGGTGTGGCCATCTCTTGAATGGCGGCGACGATCGCATCACGACCCGCTTCGATGCCACGCTTCAGCAGCATGGGATTGGCGCCGGCGGTGACATTCTTGAGGCCTTCGGTGACGATGGCCTGGGCCAGGACGGTGGCGGTGGTGGTACCATCACCAGCAACGTCGTTGGTCTTGGTGGCGGCTTCCTTCAGAAGCTGCGCGCCCATGTTCTCAAACGGGTCTTCGAGTTCGATCTCTTTGGCGACGGTCACGCCATCATGGGTGACGGTCGGGCTGCCCCATTTTTTGTCCAGAGCAACGTTGCGGCCCTTGGGGCCGAGGGTGGTCTTAACTGCATTGGCCAGGGCATCGACGCCGGCCTTGAGGCTTTTTCGGGCCTCGTCTTCGAACTTAATTTGCTTTGCCATTTCTTTTCTCCTACAGAACCGATTTTTGGGCGGTAACGCTCGAACGTTACCTTCAAACGGGTCAGATTCTCAACTTAGCTGACGACAATTGCCAGGACGTCAGACTCCTTGAGAATCAGAATTTCTTCGCCGTCAACCTTGAGGGTCGTGCCGGCGTAACGGGCGTAGAGGACCTTGTCCCCCTCTTTTACATCCAAAGCGACACGTTCACCATCATCCTTGCGCATACCAGGACCCACAGAGACGACTGTACCCTGCTGCGGCTTTTCTTTGGCGGTCTCGGGCAAGAAAATACCCGAAGCGGTCACGTCTTCCTGCTCAGTGGGCTTGACAACAAGACGATCACCCAATGGTTTCAGATTCATGGAACTCTCCTCCTTAGGACCAGAACTTAACGCTAGCTAATTCGTTAAAGTTCAAATCATGATTGTACAAAAGAAATTCGTTAGCACTCAACACATCAGAGTGCTAACGGACTCTATCATACTCGATGGAAATTGTGTTGACAAGTTTTTAATCTTCCAAACGAGTCTGTTATACCCCGAAATCGGTCTGTTTAACGCTAGCGGTCCGTTAGAGTTTTGTTTGCATCAAAATTCGAGCATGGCTTTGACCACACCGCTGTCGGGCACGAGCCATCCGGGGAAACGATCGATGATGGTTTCCGGCGTGGCACGATGGGTGATCCACGGGTCAAGATCAATATCATCGGACGCGATGGTGCGGATGACATGGGCGAAGTCTGCCGAGGTCGCATTGCGGCTGCTCATCATGGTCATTTCACGCCGGTGGAACTCGGGATCGTAGAACGTGATGTCGCCTTGGACGAGGCCCACATAGATCAGTTTGCCGCCGCTGGCCGGCAGTTTGAACGAAGCGTGCATCGAATTGGCGTTGCCGGTGGCATCAAAGACGGCCAGCGGCAGATCGCCGGAGAGTATCGTGCGCAACTGCGCCTCGGCCTGCTCGCCCGGTTCGATCCAATGCTCGATGCCGAGTTCCCGGCCGGCGAATGCAATGCGACTCGGACTCAGTTCCATGCCCAGCACCTGCGCGCCCGCCTCCCTGGCGAAGAGCATGACGCCCAGGCCGATTGGCCCTGCCCCGACCACCAGCACCGGATCGCCCGGCTGAAGCTCAGCGCGCCGCACGGCATGTGCGCCGATGCAGAGCATCTCGACCATGGCCAGATGGTCGGCCGGGACGCCGTCGGCCTTGTGCAGCTTGTTCACAGGCACGAGTATCTGCTCGCGCATGCCGCCGTCGATGTGAACGCCGTAGACCTTGAGGCTCTCGCAGCAGTTGGTCTTGCCGCGACGGCACGGGCTGCACACGCCGCAGTTCAAATAGGGCTCGACTGCACAGACATCTCCCACAACAAAGCCGGATTCCTCTGCGCCTTTTCCCAGAGAAACGACCTCGACAGCCAGCTCATGGCCAAGAATACGTGGGTATTCAAAAAACGGCTGGCGCCCACGGAAGGCGTGCAGATCGGTACCGCAGATGCCGACGCGCACTACGCGCACCAATGCCTCGCCGGGGCCGGGCGAGGCCGGCGGCTCGGTCTGGGCGAATCGGAATTCACCCGGTTGATTCAAAACGATGGTCTTCATCCAAATATACCTCCTATATAGCGAGTCTGAATGCACTCAGAGATCGCGGCGATTGCAATTGTAGCGCGACATTTATGTCGCAATTTTTTCTGAATCAGCCTGCTGCGACATAAATGTCGCGCTACAGAGTCAGATGCAAAACTGGAAAATCAGTCACTCAACTGCCTACGCAGGCGCTCGATCAAGCCGTCTACGGGTTTGACCGGCAGCGCCACGACCCGGCGCGACAGCCCGCTCTCATAGATGGCCAGCATCGTCTCAAAATCGCGCATGGCTGCCTCCAGATTCAGCGGATGGAAGGCGCCGTCATCCTCCAACCAGTCAAACATGGCCTCGGTCATGGCCGCCTGGCCCAGGATGTCCTCATCGCCATATTGATGCACACCCGACTCGACGACGCCGTCGACACCGACCTGCCAGGACCACATGGTCCATTCGACAAAGCCTTTCGTCCCGTAGACCGCAACGCGCTTGTGGGTGTTGATGGGGCCGTCGCCCACCTTTGGTGCGTTGGTCCCGCAGCGCAGCAACGCCTGCACGCCGTTGTCGTAGGTGATGACGCCCTGAACTACATCCGGCGCAAAGTGTTTGCGCGGCGTCTCCTGGAGACCATCGACGCCGCCCACTTGGCCGAAGACCGACATGGCGCGGCCGCGGGCGTTGAAGGCGCCGATAGCCTGGAGCGTATGGGTTCCCTGGTAGGCCATGTTCATGCCCGAGCTGGCGTCGATGAAGCGCACGTCGCCGATTGCGCCGTCCTGCACCAGCTTCTGCAAAGCCAAACGCCGTGGGTGGAACTGGAGCTGGTGATTGATGGCGATCTTGACTGTGCTGGTACGCGCGAAGTCACGAATGGCGTCGAAGTCCTCCCACTGGATGGCCAGCGGCTTCTCCACAATCAGCGCGGGAATGCCGGCCTCCTGCGCGGCCTCAAAGATCTCCAGACGCACGTCCGGCGGCGTGTTGACGTGAACGACGTCCGGCCGTTCTCGCTCAAACATCTCCCGATAATCGGTGTAGCGGGCCGACACGTGAAACGCATCGGCAAATTCATCCAACTTATCCTGCCTGCGCGTCGAAACCGCTACCAACTCGCCACGCTCGATATGTTCATAGGCCTCGGCTAGACCACGCGCTCTTCCACCGCTCACCCCGATAATGGCGCACTTGTACATCATCATTCTCCCGATCGTTGCGTTTTTTTTAGCCACAGATGAGTTCACTGCAAGAACCACGAATTTCACGAATTGCACGAATTCTCTCAGTGGTGCACTTCGTGAAATTCGTGCCATTCGTGGTTTTTGCAGCAGAGCCAAAGATGGGCACGGATAGGTCACAGATGAAACGATGCATTCACTCGGCGGCAACACGATGCCGTTCTTGATCAACTGTGCCTTATCTGTGTTTATCCGTGTCCATCTGTGGCTGAAACTTCTCATTCCCAAGGCTTCAGTATCACCTTGGCACACTGGCCGGAGACCTGTGTCTCCCACGCCTGCTGAATCTCGCTTAACGGAAAACGGTGGCTGATCAGCCTGTCCAGGATCGGGCCGCTCTCGGCGATCATCTGCATGATCTTGGGCGTGTCGGCCAGGTTGTAGTGCCACGATCCGAAGAGGGTCAGCCCCTTGCGGATCATGTCCGGGCTGATGGTCAGCGGCGTCTGCGCCATGGACTCGCCGACGAAGGCCACCTTGCCGCGCCGTCGTGTTGCGTCGATGCAGAGCCGATGGGCAGCGACCACGCCGGAGCAGTCGATTGCGTGATCGACGCCTTTGCCGCCGGTCAGCGCACGAATCTGGTCCAGCGCATCGCTTTCACGCGGATCGATGACGATCTCCGCGCCGAGTTCCAGCGCGCGCTGCGCCCGCCACGGATTGCTCTCGACGCCGATCACACGAGCGCCGCGATAGCGTCCATTGACCACCGCGCCCAGTCCCACCGGACCCAGCCCGGTCACCAAGACCGTGTCGAACGCGCCCGTGCCCAGCCGTTGATAGGCCCCGAAGCTGGCCCCCAGCCCGCAGCAGGCCAGGCTGGCGTGGTCGTAGGAGACATCGTCGGGGATGGGGACCAGCAGCCAGTCCGGCTTGAGCAAAAACTGGGCCATGGTGGCCCGGCCTTGATCACCGCCGGTGAAGGCGGCGAAATCGACACAGTGTTCACAAAAGATATAGTCGCCGGCCAGACAGAGATCGCAGGTTCCGCACGGATACTGGGGCATGACCACCACCCGGTCGCCCACCTTGACGCGGCCCGGCTGGGCCACGTCGACGACTTCACCGGCGGCCTCGTGCCCATGAGCGGACGAGACTCTGCCGTCAACAAAGGCTTTGTACTCGGTACACATGGGCGCAGAATGGATCTTGACCAGCGCCCAGTTTTCCTTGGCTTCCGGCATCGGCGCCTCGACCAGTCCGGCCTGTCGTGGACCAAAGATTGCCGCTTGTTGCATGGTTTGGCTCCAGATTCTTGAAGCGTGATTAGTACAGATTGGCAGAATGGTCGTACAGACTGCGAGCCAACATTCGCCCCCGGCCCCAATCCTGGGTCCGCCAAGCTTGCTACGATGGGCACGCGTCCAACTCCCAACGTAATCGGCTGTCAAACTAGCCTGCCGACGTGCTATACATTGTCACGCCACGCTGTACTAGGTGGCCCCGACCGTTTACCGTTCACTATTATCAATTCAGCATTAACCGTTCGGTTTTTCTCAGCCCATCTTGTCCGACAGACCTGCCGCCACACACATTGAAAATTGAAAGTCGACAATTGACCATTACCCGCCGTTCTTCAAGAACAGTTCCACCACCGGCACCGCCACATCCGGTCGCTGCACGGGCAACTCCAATGTCAGCACGTCCGCGCCCAATCCGCCCATAGTCGTGTTGAGCGCAGCCTGCTCGGGATCGACGACCTTCATGCCGACCTCGGAGTGGTCGTTGAGCAACTGGGCATAGGCCACGCGCGGCCCCATCCCCTCCAGATGCACGTGGCGGAAGGGCCAGTTGAAGAGGTGCAGATAGAGCCGGTCGCCGTTCTGAGTGTAGCGACAGTCCACCGGTGCAGTGAACTCGGAAGGGCCGCAGCCGTAGATCGAGCGGGAATGCAGCGCCATCCACTCGCCGATGCCGCGCAGCGACGCCAGCGATTGGGGTTCCAACATGCCGCGGGCATTGGGACCGACGTTGAGCAGCAGATTGCCGTCCTTGGAGACCGTGTCGATGAGCATCTGTACCAGCATATCGACCGATTTCCAGTCCAGATTGTCACGGTGATAGCCCCAACTGCCGTTGAGCGTCTGGCAGGCTTCCCACAGCACGGGCTTGCCGTCGATCATCATAGGGCCGGCGGGCTGGTATTGCTCGGGCGTTGTGAAGTCGCCGGGGATGTCGAGACGGTTGTTGACGAGAATGCCCGGTTGCAGCTCTCGCGCACCATGGCCATCAGCGTCTCCGAGTCCCAGTCCTCATGCCCCTTGCCCACGGACCAGCCCCAGTCGCGGCCCGGATAGGAGAAGTCGTACCACATGATGTCGATGTCGCCGAAGCCGGTCAGCAGCTCACGCGTCTGGCCATGGAGGTATTCACGATACTTGGTGATGTCGCGATCCTTGTTGGCCTCGCGAAATTCGACATTCTCGCGCATGGGGTGCAGTCCATCGACCACGTAGTCGGGGTGATGCCAGTCGATGACCGAGTGGTAGAAGCCGATCTTGAAGCCCTCGTTGCGGAACGATTCGACGTAGGGCCGCAGCAGATCGCGCTTGGCCGGCGTGTTGGTCGCCTTGTAGTCGGTCAAGGCCGAGTCCCACAGGCAGAAGCCGTCGTGGTGCTTGGACGTCATGACCGCGTACTTCATGCCGGCGTTCTTGGCTTCCTGGGCCCAGGTCGACGGGTTGTAGAGGTCGGGATCAAAATAGTCGAAGTACTTCTGATAGTCTTCATCCGAGATCATCTCGCGCATCTTGACCCACTCGTGGCGGGCGGGCATGGCATAGATGCCCCAATGGATGAACAGGCCAAAACGATCGTGGACGAACCAGTTGCTATCCGCCATGGTGACGCACTCCCTTTCGATTGGTTTTCGGTCGGTCAAGAACCAGTGTTCTTGACCGAAAATGACAACACATTGAAAACAATATCACACTTACAATCCTATCGGATTCCGGGCGTGCGGTCAATCGACGAAACAGCGATTCGAATGAGTCTCCAGAGTCGGACCGTTTCCCGACGATCTTGAGAAGATCGGTAGCAAGTTTTCAAAATGTGTGGGATAGTATTTGCAGTCGGCCACGAACGGTTCCCAACCCAGACAATCCACATCAGGAGCAACCATGACAGAATCCAAACAACTCAATCTCGCCTTCGTGGGCTGCGGCGGGATCGCCGCGGCCCACTGGCACGGCATCCAGACCCACGCGCCGCGCATCAACGTGACCGCGGCCATCGACATCAGCGCCGAGCGGGCGGCGGCCATGGCCGAGGCGACCGGCGCACAGCCGTTCACATCGCTGGAAACGGCCCTCGAACAAGGCGATTTCGACGCCGTCGACATCATGTTGCCCCACAATCAGCACGAGGAGGCGGCCGAGCTTGCCTTTGCCGCGGGCAAACATGTGTTGCTGGAGAAGCCGATGGCGACCACGCTGGCCGGCTGCGAGCGTATCATGAGTGCAGCGCGCCAAGCGGGAACGGTCTTCATGGTGGCCGAACAGGCCCAGTATTGGCCGGACGCGCTGGCAGTTCAGCGACTGATCCAAGAAGGGGTCGTCGGCGAGATCATCACGGCCCGCGCCTACTTCGGCGGCCCCATGGAGAGCGATGGCGGATCGAAGCCATGGCGCTATGATCTGGCAATCGCCGGCGGCGGCATCACCATCGACGGCGGCGCTCACTGGATCCGGCCGCTGCGCATGTGGCTGGGCGAGATCGACGAGGTCGTTGCCGTCATCGACCATCCGTTAGCTGAAATGGAGGGGGAATCGCTGGCGCGGGCGCTGGTGCGCTTTGCCTCTGGCAAGGTAGCGGTCTTCGATGCGCTGCGCGCCGGCGCGGTTGCCGGGCCGGGCGAGGAGTTCCGTGTCACCGGCATGGATGGTGAATTGGTGATCGAGAAGGGGAACGGCGGCCGGCTGTTGCTCTACACCAAAGCGCACCCGGACGGAAAAGTGATCCTGGACAAGAACTCCGGCCGATCCGACAGCTACGGATACGAATTGAACGACTTCGCCGGGGCGGTGCTGGATGGGACGGCATTGGCGGCCAGCGCCGAATATTCGCTGGGCGAGCTGCGCACGGCGCTGGCAATCTATCGGTCGGCCGAAAGCCGGCAATGGGAGAAGGTGTGGGATTGACTGTATGGCCAGAAGGCGGGCTGTTGGCAACAGCCCGCCGTCTGGTCATAAAGTTCGGCGAAAGCTAGCCCATCCACTCTGGAACAGGCGTGATCTTCAACGCATGGGCCGGTGCGTCAGCCAGGCTCGCCGTCATCGAAATTGCGACCCCGCCATCGGTCTGACGCCAGGCAAGCTCGCCTGGCCGGCCAAGCAATTGCACATTGGCGCCCTCGGCCATCCTCAGCCCGCCAATCTCAAACCGCAGAGCGTCCGGCGTGTCCAGCAGCGTGGCGTAGAGGCTGCCGCCCGCCTGGGTGAAGCGAACGTCGATTCCGCCGTCGGTGCTCGATTCGGCCACGGTCCAGGGACGTGTGCCATAGATCGCCTCGCCATTGACGTCCAGCCAGCGGCCAATCCCCTCCAGCCGCTCGACCTGCATAGGCGGGATCGTGCCGTCGGCCATGGGGCCGACATTGAGCAGCAGGTTGCCGTTCTTGCTGACGATGTCGACCAGCGAATGCACCAGCGATTCGACCGACTGATACTGCTCCACGCCTTCGATGCGGTTGTAGCCGAAGGAAGCGCCGATGCCGCGGCAGGACTCCCACTTTTTCTCGCGAATCTCGCTGAACGACGCGTACTCAGGCGTCTCAAAATCGTGATGATTGTCGCTGACGATGTTGCCCTGCTCCATGCTGAAGGTCTGGGTGAAACGGTTGTTGACCAAGCCATCGGGCACTTGATTGTAGTAGTCGGCGAAGAGCACGTTCAGGTCGGTATCGCGCGGGTAGGCGATGTCGTTCCACAGAATCTTGGTGCCGTAGCGTTCGAACAACTCGCGCCAATGCGCGTTAGCATAGTCGATATACTCGGCCATCTGCGGCACGCCTGCAGGCAGATCGGCAATGTCCACGATCACCTTGTCATAGAAAGTCCAGTCCAGCCCGCCCGAGTAATAGAGGGCATAGGTCATGCCGGCGTCACGCACGGCGTCACCCAGTTCGCCGATCAGGTCACGCTCGGTCTGGTAGTTCTCGATAAACGGGTTGGGGTGGCGGCTGGGCCAGAGCAGGAAGCCGTCGTGGTGTTTTGTGGTGGGAACAACATAGCGCGCGCCGGAGCGTTTGAAGAGACTCGCCCAGCCAGTCGGATCCCAATCTTTCGACGCCTCGTTGAACATGGCAGCGAAGTCGAAGTAACTGAAGTCTTCACCGTAGGTCTCTGCATGAAATTGCTGAGTCGGACTGCCGTCGATGCGCAGCGAATTCAGATACCACTCGGCGTACGGATTGTCGCGGAACCACGTGGACCAGTCGCCGCTCTCGATGACATGGCCCAGATCGGCGGCCAACGGCGCCCAGGCCGGCACCGAATAGAGCCCCCAATGCACGAAGATGCCGAACTTGGCGTCGTGGAACCAGTCCGGGACAGGGTGGGTTGAGACGGACTCGCGGGTTGGTTGGTAGTGCATGTTTTGCCTTTCTTTGTGGGAGGAGATGAGAATTTGTCACAGATTCACACAGATGGTTTTGGATGATCACAGATGACTCTACTGCAAAAACAAAAGATTCGCCACAGATGACCAACAGATAGACACCTGATATTCACAAACATTTTCTGGCAGAATATAGGAGGCCAGTGTAACGGCGAAACCATCTGTGTCCTATCCGTACAAAATTTGTGTAAATCTGTGGCAAAATTTCGCACCCTTGATCCAATTACCAGCGTTCTAGCCCCAGATCTCACCGATCACATCCAGCTTCTGATCGCTCAGATAGCCGTAGCGGTTGATCCAGGCGCCGTCGGCGCGGCTGTCGGCCACAAGTTGCAGGCGGCGCTTGAAGTCGTCCAGCGGCCCGTAGCCGTGGACCAGCGCATGCACTTGCGCCTTGCCGCCGACTGCGGCCATCACTTGATCGATCTTGCGTATCTGCACCGACGTCGGAATGGGATGTGGCTCGTCCGGAGCCGGATAGCCGTAGTCGTCGATGACACGGCCGCCTTCGTCGCCATCGGCCAGGTCCAGCAAATTGACCAGCGCCCGCACCAGCAACGACTCATCCAAGCCGGGATTTCGGGCCATCAACACGTCGCCCCAGAACTTGACCATCAGCGACCAGTGCATGGTGTAGAGCTTGGGCGAAACCGACCCACAGACTTTAGACGCAGCCGCAAAGTCGAGACCGGTGATGTAGGAAAAGGGCGACATGAAGGCGTTGGCAGACAGTTCTTTCTCTGTTCCGCCGTATTCGGCGATGGCATCGCGCCAATCGCGCAGCAGATCGGTCGAAAGCGCGGCCTTGCAGCGGAACCACTCGGCGATGCCGGGGAACTGATTGCAGAGACGAAGAATGCTGAAAACGCCACGATCCGGCGAGGCAAAGTCAACAAGATCCCGATTGGTCAGGCTGCCGTGGAGATAACTGTAGAAGCGGCCGACGTCCCGGCGCATGCGCTCAAAGTCGAAGCCATGTTCGCCGGCCCATACCTCAACATGCGGGCCAAAATCCTGGAAGGCTTCATCCAGCTTGTAGCAGGGATATTCGGGCCAGTCTGGGCGGATGCCGTCGATGTTGGGGTAAGTCGCGAAGATGTCCCGCACCCAGGCCCGGTTGTAGGCACGGATGTCGGCGCTGGCCAGGCTGCCGGTGTCGGCCATGCGGTCCACAGGCAGACGGCCATCGGGCAGGCGCGGCCGGTCGACATCACGCAGGCCGGGCGGGGCCGTGGCGCTGGTCTGGATATAGACCTTGAGGCCACGGGCCTTGGCTGCGTTGATGAACTGGCCGATGATCGGCCCTTCGCTTCGCGTCAGGTCGTTCGCGATCACGTGGCTGATAGGCCAGTCCGTCGAAGAAGGCGCGGTTGGCCTCGTGGCCGGGTCCGCTGCGCAGCCAGAGCGCCTGCTTGCCCCAGAGCGGCCGGTCGAAGAGACGCACGCTGGCCCCGGCGTCATCCGGCGGCTGGAACGAGCCTTGCCCCGGCTCGCCCGGCATCGTCACCGATGTGTTGATGGCCACAGCCGTGGCGCCGGTGCGCTCGATGCTGTCCAGGGTGGATTCGACGCCTTCGTTCTGGAAGAAGGGGCTGAGGACGGTGATGCCGAGAAAACGTTTGGGTGGGGACATAGGAATTCTCCCTTGACAAACCCAACAGATCTTCATATCATTGGCAATATGAGATTCGCACTTGATACGGATGTATTGGTAGCCGGGCTGCGGAGCGCCAGAGGCGCTTCGCGTCAACTGCTTCTGTCTCTACATGCCGGTCACTTTGAAGCTGTCATCAGTGTAAGCATGATGCTTGAACATGAGGCGGTGCTGAAAAGGCCCGAGAATCTTGAAGCCGCCAATCTCACAGTCAAGGAGATCGACATATTTCTCGATGGACTAAGCATGATGGCCATCCCCATTATCCCATTCTTTTTGTGGCGGCCACAATTGCGAGATCCGGCTGATGAGCATGTTTTGGAAACGGCGATCAATGGTCAGGCCGATGCCATTGTGACATTTAATCAGCGTCACTTCAAAATGGCAAGCGGACGGTTTGACATTGAAATTCTGCAGCCGGGCGCTGCACTGCGAAGGTTAGGGACATGGCGACGCTAAGCAACTACGCACTACGACTACAGGCATCCCTCCTTGATGAACTGCGAGTGGTTGTCGACGAAGAGGGTACCACGATCAACCAGTTCATCAATGTTGCTGTAGCGGAAAAATTGACGGCTCTGCGCACAGAACGATATTTCCAAGAACGCGCTGCACGAGGTGATCGGGACGCGTTTTTGCGCGTCCTGGAAAAGGCCGGCACGGAAGAACCCAGAGAAGGCGATGAATTGCCCACACAAAACGAATGAGAGATTATGGGAAAACACGCAATCTCTCCTTCGAAGGCCGAAGGCCATAATCCCCCACTCTCATGGTTGAATTAAAAAGATCTGCCCTCACGGCTCCACAATGATCTTGCCGACCATGCCCGCCTCGGTGTGGCCAGACACCCCGCAGTAGAAGTCGTAGACGCCGGGGCGCGTCGCTGTGAAAGCGGCGAAGACCTCTTGCTTGGCCGGCATGGCCACATGCACGTCCAACGCATCCGCGTCGAAGCTGTGGGCATAGAGATCCTGGTTGTCGAGCACAATGGCGACAGTCTCGCCTACCTGGAGGCGAATCTCTTCCTGGCCAAAGCGCATCTGCCGAGCCGTGACTACAAGGTCAGCGGACTGGGCCGTCACGCTTCCGTTCACCAGATCATTGAAGATCCCCAAGCGGGCGACGACCAACATGAATAGCAGCGGAGCGATCACAACGACGGCGCCAATCAACAACGAACTGAGTCGGTCACTTCATTGACGTGTCACAGATGCGGCTTGCATATCGAACTCTCCTCAGGTCCAGTAAATTTGAGTTGGTGGGGTGCGATAGGACGCGGATGACGCGGATCGGGCGGATTCGACACGGATTATTTCGATAGGATCAGCGGGAATCCGTTCAATCCGCGTCATCCGCGCCCCATTTCGTTTCAGTCACCTGCCGGCGCCGGGACGGCGTCGTTTTCGGTCTCGACAGCCGGCGCTTTGGCCGTGCCGTGATCCGCAGCAGCGACCATGCCGGCGATCATGCCCACGAAGGCGGCATTGAGGGTATGCAGAGCCGAAAGGATTGGATAGCCGGAGTTGCGGAACTCGATCAGGATCGGCTGCAGGAGGATCAGCCCGAAGAGCAAGGCCGTGCGCAATATGACAGCACGGGGCAGGCGAGCGATGGCCGCCGAGATCAGCGCCAGCAGCGATGCCAGGAGCAGCGTGATGCCAAAGATTGCGTGGGCATCGGGCGAGTTGACGACGCCGGCGTGCCAGATGCCGGCCAGGAACATCTGGACGAAGACGCCCAACGAGATGAAGATGGCCAGTACTTTGTGGATACGAGCGAAGGCGGTCTGCATGGTTGTTCTCCTTTGGAAATGACTGCCGGACGGGCCGGCGACGACGATTCTGTTCGAGATGCGATAGTGCCTCTCGAAGCGCTTGATACCAGTTTAGGCAACAAACGTCGCGGGATCGTCACGGAGAACGATACGGAGAGGTTTTGTTGGCAGAACGTTTTGGGAGAGAAATGGGGTAACGGAATTCACCGCGGATTTTACGGATATAGCGGATAGCGCAGATGGATTGTTGATGCGTCGGCCTATCGGCTTTCACCCGCCGTCTATGCAATTCGGGACGAGCGGTACACTGTTCCAATTCGTCGGCTTAGAGAGCAGGTTGGTTATCGCCTGCAAGCGCTGGAAGGCGTTCGATTTGCTGGATGTCGCAGCCGCAGACGAGTGGGTCGCATGATACAGATCCCAGGCAAGCTGGAGGTTGAGCCAGAACTGCGCCTCCATGCCCAGCAGCCGTTTGAGACGAAGCGCCGTGTCCGGCGTCATGCTCCGCTTGCCATGCACCAGTTCGTTGACGCACGGATAGGAGACGCCGATGCGCCGGGCAAGTTCGGTCTGGGAGATGCCGAGCGGCTTGAGGAACTCTTCCAGCTACATCTTACCGGGGTGTGTTGGCGGGCCGTGGGTTGGGATTCTCATCACGCATGAACCAGGGGAAGCTCTCGCTCTTGTAGGGCGTCGGCGGCAAAGTGCAACGCCTCACGGATGTCCTCCTCGGCCAGGTCAGGATAATAGCCAAGCACCTCAGACTCAGTCAAGCCTTCGGCCAGAGCGCCGACAATCGTCGTTACGGGGATGCGCAACCCGCGGATGCACGCTACACCGCCCATCTGGTGCGGATCGACTGTGATACGTGTGTACTTCATCTCTATACCTCCATAACGACATATATCCACGACGTCCAAATTTCTACATGTGCGTATGCAATTATACCGCATCAGGCCTAGTCGGTTCCAGTCCGACCAAATTCGATGGATGGCTCTTGCACGGTCTGAGAATCTTCAAGCCATGCTGGGTCTATCTGGTATAATACCATCATCTTCTTGCATAGACAGGCGTGTGGATAACAGCCACGGCATATTGTCAGGAGGGTGGCAGAATATGCTCAGACGAATCTCACTAGATCCGACGGTCTGCCATCTGGAAATCCTCTTCGCCGGTCGCCTGTTGAACCACCAGGACATCACTAGCATCACGGTCAACATCGGACGAAACGGCACATCCAAACCAACGCTAATTTCTTCGTAGATTCAAGATACATAGTGAGCGTCCAGATATTACCTGCCGACCTTCCTGGAAGCTGAATGCAGGGCGTCCTCTCCGACAGAGAGCTTCCAGGAAGGTGCAAACCGGGAACTTGTTTTTGGACGCTCACATAGTGCCGGGAACCTTCGAGGTTCCCGGCACTTTTTCGTCATGGCCCAACAATCACCTATACAGGCATGATCTCATAGATCGCCCCGGCATAGGCATCAAACTCGACCAGACCGGGCTCGAGCTCACGCACCTGCACGGTCCCGCCCTCGGCCAAGACATGCACGGGGACGCCAGTTCGCACACGACAAGGGCCGTTGGTTTTGACGTCGATCTGTGCCGACGCCAATTCCCCTTCCTTCCAGCCGATGTTGACTGTGAAACCGCCGCGGGCGCGCAGGCCGCGCACCCTACCGTCCCGCCACTTGGACGGCAGAGCGGGCAGCAACTGGATCTCGCCGTTCTGGCACTGCAACATCTCCGCGATCCCGGCCGTGCCGCCGAAGTTGCCGTCGATCTGGAACGGCGGGTGCGCGTCGAACAGGTTCGGCGCGGTATGCCCCGGCGTCAGCAGGTCCGTGAGCAGCTGGTGGGCGCGGTCGCCGTCCTCCAGCCGCGCCCAGAAGTTGATGATCCAGGCGCGGCTCCAGCCGGTGCCGCCGTCGCCGCGCAGCTCGAGCGACTTGCGCGCGGCGGCGCGCCAGCTCCGGCGTGCGCGCGGACGTGATCTGGTGCCCGGGATGCAGCCCGAACAGATGCGAGACGTGCCGGTGATCCGGGCTCGGCATCGTCCCAGTCCTCGAGCCACTCCTGCAGCTGCCCGTGCCTTGCCGATCCGGTCGGCGGCAGCCGGCTCGCGCGCTCGCGCGCGCCTGCGCGCGCGGAAGTCGGCGTCGACACCGAGGATCTCGCCGCCGCGTCGATCCGTGTCGCGAACAGGTCCCGGATCATCGCCATGTCCATCGTCGATGCCCAGCGACACCGCGCCCGTCGAGCGTCCGTCGGGCGCCTGAACTTGTTCTCGGGCGAGGTCGACGGGCCGTGACGAGCCAGCCGGCCGCGGCGTCCTCGACCAGGCAGTCGAGGAAGAACTCCGCCGCGCCCTTCAGCACCGGATAGACGCGCTCGCGCAGGAACTCGGTGTCGCCGCTGAACTCGTAGTGCTCCCAGAGGTGCTGGCAGAGCCAGGCGCCGCCATCGGCCAGCATGCCCCCCATCGCCGGGCCGTCGATCCGGCGCGGCGCGCATGCGCCAGAGGTCGGTGTTGTGGTGCGCCACCCAGCCGCGCGCGCCGTAGTGCTCTCGTGCGCGCCGTCTCGCCGCCGGTCACTCGCGAGCTCCTCGACCAGTCGAACAGCGGCTCGTGCACTCGGCGAGGTTCGCGACCTCGGCCGGCCAGTAGTTCATCTCGGTGTTGATGTTGATCGTGTACTTGCTGTCCCACGGCGGCGTGCACGTCGTCGTTCCAGAGGCCCTGCAGGTTCGGCGGGCTGCGTTCCGCCCGGCCGCGAGCTGGCAATGAGCAGGTAGCGTCCATACTGGAAGAGCAGAGCGACCAACGCCGGATCGTCTCCCTCCTTGTAGGCTCGGATTCGGTCGATCGTGGGCAAGTCCGCAGCAGACGTGCGCCCGAGATCGAGGCCAACACGGCGGAAGAGACGCTGGTGATCGCGCGGATCGGTCGCCAAAGCGTAGGGTCGTGCGCTCGGACGGCAGCCTGCTGCCGGGCAATGGCCACAGGGTCAATGTCGGACAAGCCGGGCAGTTGGTCGAAGCCGTTGAAGCCGGTGGCCGCAGTAATGACCAGCGTCACCTCGCAGGCATCGGTGACGCGCAGTGCGCCGTTTTCCGAACTGAGGCGGGCGTTGGCATCGGCAGAGACCTCGACTTGCACGGCAAAGGCCATGCCCATCTCTGCCGGGTCGTCGGCATAGGTCACCGGATCATCCGACGGCTTGTAGGAGGGCACGACGTTGCTCGGACAGCGCCCGGACATGGCCAGTCCACGGGCGGTGACCTCGGTGGTGAAGCGCAGCTTGGAGTCCAACTGGGCGCTGAGGTTGAGCTGCCCCGGCTTGTCTGCGGTCAGGCGCAGGAGGATGGCCTGGTCCGGCGCGCTGGCGAATAGCTCACGCGTGTAGTTGGTCTCGCCGATGCGGTAGGAGACGGAGGCTACGGCCGTGTCCAGATCGAGATCACGGCGGTAGGCTGTGACCTCGCCCTCATGCTCGAAGTAAAGGCGCAGATCGCCAAACGGCTGATAGGATTGGGTGAACGTGCCCTGCATGCCCTTGGCCAGCTCATCGGCACGCTCGTAGTCGCCGGCGAAGATGGCCTCGCGCACGAACGGCAAGACGTCCTTTGCGCCGGGGTTGTTGCAATCACGCGGGTAGCCTGACCAGAGCGTATCCTCGTTGAGTTGTAGCCGTTCGCTCTCCACACCGCCGAAAACCATGGCCCCCAGTCGCCCGTTGCCGACAGGCAGGGCCTCGACCCACTGCTCGGCAGGCGCTTCGTACCAGAGCACGGCTTCATCCGGAGCGACCTCTTCATCCATGCCAGGAATGTAGGTCGGCATCTTGCCCGGCACATAGGGCTCATCCTTGACCTTCGTCTGCAAGCGTTCCAGTTCGGCTGTGAGTTCAGCCGCCACATCGGCATAGGCCGGATCGTAGTAGACGCTGTTCATCTCTTGAGGATCTTTCTCCAAGTCGAAGAGTTCCCACTCCGGTTCCTTGGGGTCATCGATGGCCCCAAGCTGGCCCAGTGCATCGGCATAGTAGTAGATCAGCTTGTAGCGTTTGTTGCGCACGCCGTAGTGGGCCTAGACATTGTGGTGCCCATGTGCATCCAGTAGCGGTAGTACATCGATGTCTGCCAGTCATCCGGCAGTTGCCCCTGGAGCAGCGGGCGGAAGCTCCGCCCTGCATGGCATCCGGCCCGGAACGGGGATCTCGACTCCGGCCAGGTCCAGGAACAGGGGCGCGAAGTCGACGTTGAGCACGATGTCGTCGTTGACGCAGCCGGCCTTGATCTCCGTGGGTAGCGCACCACAAAGGGCATGCGCAGCGATTCCTCGTACATGAAGCGCTTGTCGTACCAGCCGTGATCGCCGAGGAAGAAGCCCTGGTCCGAGGTGTAGATGACGATCGTGTTGTCGCTCAGGCCCTGCTCGTCGAGGCGGTCCAACACCCTCCCCACGTTGTCGTCGACCGAGGCCACGCAACGCAGATAGTCCTTGATGTAGCGCTGGTACTTCCACTTTGGACGCCTCATCGTCAGGCCCTCGGGCACGGCGACCTTGAGGTCTTCCAGGCTTGAGGTCGCGCTCGATGCGCATGGTGGCCGCGCCGCCGCTGCGGCGGAGGCCCGGTTGGCGTAGTCATCGCTGAAGCGTGTCCGGCTCCGGGATCCTCGTTCATCGTACAGGTGGGCATGCTTGTCGTCCGGATCCCAGGGCCGATGCGGCGCCTTGTGGTGATACAGGAGGCAGAACGGCTTGTCCGGATCGCGATTCTCCAGCCAGTCCAGCGACATGTCGGTGATGATATCGGTGACGTAGCCCGGTAGACCCTTCGAGTTCGCCCATCGTCCTGATCATCTCGGGATGTGGTAGAGACCCTGACCCGGCAGCACAGCCCAGTCAGTCGAAGCCCGGTGGGCAGATGCTCGGCTCGCCCTGCCCCAGATGCCACTTGCCGATCACGGCCGTCTGGTACCCTGCCTCCTGCAGCAGCTTGGGGAAAGTCTGGAGCCGATTGTCCATGGGCGTCGGAGAGGGTGGTGACCCCGTTGACGTGGTTGTAGGTTCCCGGTCAGGATGGTGGCCCGGCTGGGCGTGCAGATCGAGTTGGTGCAGAAGCAGTTATCGAACCGCATGCCGCCGTCGGCAATCCGATCAAGGTTCGGGGTCTGGTTGATCCGGCTGCCATAGCAGCTCATCGCGTGAGCCGCATGGTCGTCGGACATGATGAAGAGGATGTTGGGTCGTTTGTCAGGCATGGTCGTCGCCTCTCGATTCAGGAATCGTACGGACATGAGGTTGGGTTCGTGGTCCGTCAGTTAGTTTGTCGTTTGTTGCTATGCGGTGTGCTCTTGGGCAATTGCCCGGCCTTACGATAGGATCACTTACCGTTTCCCGTTTGATCAGAAAGGGTAAAGCATGAATACGGTTACAATCTCATCCAAATATCAAGTAGTCATTCCCAGCCCCATTCGCAAGCAGTTCAATCTCAAACCGGGGCAGATTCAATTTATTCCCTACAAAAATACGCTGCTGGGTTGTCCTCATCCCCCCGATTGAGCAAGCGGAAGGCATGTTCGTGGGTATCGACACCGATCCAGGCCGAGAGAAGGCGGATCGTGAGCTATGAATGTGTCGAGTCATTATCAAATTGCCGGGGCGGCAACGATTCTTTGAGGACACAAAGAAATTAGCGGATCACAATCTGCAGGTGATCCGCCTTTTGAGGCGAAATCGAGCATCAGGCGCCTGGGGAGTACATAGCCGTTCTGCGTGGAACGATCTTCAGCCACGAGACACTCCATGGCCTATCGGCCACTCCCGGCTTTGACGCCGCCCTGCAGGTTGACGACCAGCACATCAGCGCGGACCACCGGTCCGGAAGTGATCAGTACAGGTGCAACATCCTGACCCGGCAGGGACAGCTTCGATAGAGCTCGATGTTGGCCAACCGATAGACCTCGCCGCCCATCGGACAGATGCCCGCCTTGCAGATCGACGGCGAGCGCTCGTCGCCGTCGCCCAGGTCGGTTGGACATCCTGCCCAGCGTGGCCGTCTTCCGCTGTCGAATCGCCCCTGCCTTGATCGGCGGTGCCGTCCGCCGGCCACAGCCATCACATGCGGCCGTAGACCGCGCCCTTTTTGGGGGTGAAGCGCATATCTTCACTGGTGAAGTCGGTGCGTTTGGTATCGGTGAACGCACCGTCGGCCACCTGGGTCGGGCCCTCGCCGGACTGACGCCACGGACGCGTGCCGTAGATGCCCTCGCCGTTGACTTGCAGCCAGCGACCGATCTCCAGCAGCATATCCTGTTCTTCTTGCGGAATGGTGCCGTCGGGGCGCGGGCCGATGTTGAGCAGCAGCGCGCCGTTCTTGGCGACGACATCGATCAGATCGCCGATGATGTCGTTGGCGACCTTGTAGTCATGGCCGTCGATGTAGCCCCACGAGTTCTTGGAGACCGAGGTGTCGTTCTGCCAGAAGAGGCCATGATTGCGTCCCACCTGGCCGCGCTCGATGTCGTAGACGGCCGTGCCGGCCGGGAAGGCCTCGTACTTGTAGTTGATGGCGCACGCCCTTGTCCCACTCGCTTGCCGAGTTGTAGTAGTAGGCCGCGAACTTCTGCAGATAGGGCTTGAAGGCCGTGTTCTGGATCCACCAGTCGAACCAGACCAGCTCCGGGCTGGTACTTGTCGACCAGTTCGCAGATGCGCACCAGCCAGTCGTCCAGATAATCCTCGTCGGCGCGTTGTCGTAGTACTGCTGCGCATCGGTCGCCCTGCGTCGCACATGGCCGGGCCGTAGAAGTCAGCGTACTCCGGATCCTGCACGTCGGACGGGAAATGCATGCCGCCGTTCATGAACCACCAGTGCTCGGCCCGGTGGCTGGACACGCCGAAGACCATGTCCTCGGCGCGCACGGCATCGGCCAACTCGCCGATGAGGTCGCGCTTGGGTCCCATCTGGACGGCGTTCCACTCGGACAGGTGCGCTCTCATACATCTGGAAGCCGTCGTGGTGCTCGGCCACCGGGATCACGTAGCGGGCGCCGGATTCCTTGAACAGCTTCGCCCAGGCGGCGGGGTCGAACTTCTCCGCCTTGAACATCGGGATGAAGTCCTTGTAGCCGAACTCATCGTCTGGGGACCGTAGGTCGCTCGGTGGTGCTCGTATCTCCTTGGTCCCCTGAACGTACATATGCCGCGGATACCATTCGTTACCGAAGGCCGGCACGCAGTAGAGACGCCCCAGTGGATGAAGATGCCGAACTTGGCGTCCATGTACCAGTCCCTCGTACGGCTTCGCAACACATATTTTCCCTATCGAATTCTTTTTGCCAGAAACAGCGAGTCCACAGTGTGACACGGATGACGCTCAATCCTTCCGGACGCTCATAACCGACCGAAAATATTCAGCAACTCTGCGGCTATCTGTGTTCATGTGTGATTACGTTTTTTTCATCACGCGGCTCACGCCCCACACATCAACCCGCCAATCACGGCGGCAAAACAGCGAGCCGAAAAACAGTCCGTTGTACCCTCTTCGATGCCCTTTGCGATTTTTTCAAGTGTAATTTTCGACATGATTTTCCCTTTTTGAATATGCTTTTGCCACAGATGAACACAGATTTCCACAGATGGAGACACGGATGACTACTCAATCCTTCCGGACGCTCAGAACCCCGACCGAAAATATCTGTGCAACTCTGCGGCCATCTGTGTTCATGTGTGATTACGTTTTTCATCCGCGGCTCACGCACCCAGAAGGTCAACATCAACCCGCCAATCACGGAGAAAAACAGCCAGGCCAACCGTTGTACCAGAGCGTTGCCACCACCGCGGGGATGGGCGGGGAACGACCCCCAGGGTTGCGTTGACCACCGATGTTAGGTAGGGCGGTCTTCCGGGTTCGCGTAGAAATCGAGAATGATGTTGAGTGCTGAGACTTGATCAGCGGCAAGATAGACGCCCATCAGCACGAAGGTGACTAGCAGCCACACCAGGACACACGGGGGCAACCAGCGCGGCCAGGGCCATGGCAAAGGCGGCGCCGGTCAGGACCAGTTTGTGACCGAAGCGGTCGCCGATCCAGCCCCAGACCACGTTCATTCGCGAGCGCTACGCTGGCGATCAGCACACCTGTGAAAAGACCCACGCCTGCACCGCTGATACCAAAGCGCTCGGTGCCGAAGACCATGAAAAATCCGGCGGCCATGGCGCCCAACTGCATAGTCGAGCGGCAGAGCAGAAAAGCGAGTAGTTGTGATCTCTGCAGCAACACTTCCGGCAGTTGGCGCGGGTATTGGCTCAACGGCACCGCGCTTTGACGGGTCTCGCTGGGAGGCGGTTAACGAATCGGCGACCGTTCAGGGAGATCATGACGGGAAGACGAAGGCCAGGGCAAATAGCAGTCAGTTGTTGGGGTAAGCAACGTTGTCCAACACCGATGCCACGATATAAGCGCCGATCAGAAAACCACAACAGCGCCCACATCGTGGCCGATGCCCGACCAGATGCCACGTCACTGCACCGGGATCACTTTGGCGATCATATCGAACCAGGCCGGTGTGGCGATGCCGGCGCTGAAGGCCGCCATGCCAATGAAGAAAAGGAAGAGCGTCAGGGTCAAGGTCGGTGCTGCAACGGCAAATACCCAGATAGCTACAGCGGTGAAGAAGTAGGGAAAACGTTCGCCAACACCGCCCACCAACATGACAAAGGGAAACTGTCTAGCGCAGCCGTTCGGTGAACCAGGCCGTCGCCGACTGGGGCAAAGTAGTAGCCCAACGCCCAAATGGCCGGGATCAAGCCGATGGCCAGTTTGGAGTCGGTCAACGTGCTCACCAACACCGGCATGACCGTCTCTCGCGAGATCAGGCTCAAGCCAAAGGTGATGAAGATGACGTCGATCAAATTGACGTTGAAATTCCAAGTGACGTTCTTCTGTGCGTCAGCGCTGCCGGCGGATTGTGCCACTGGTGGTGGATCCGATCGTTGGTGAATGGATAGAGCGTTGCGCTTGCGCGTTCGTACTGCGTAATACATACTGCGTAATTTTTCCACAGCGCATGCGCTTCACGATTTGACCGTAGTTCGCTGAGGAGATGCCAATTACAAAGCCGCTCTGCCAACGAAACCTTACGCATTACGCAGTACGCATTACCCCCTACGCTTCTCGACAACTCCTCATAAACCTCATTGTAATAAATCGCATTCTCCACCTGGCGTGTTGCTCGGCATGTGGTTGCCGACGGCCATGAAGAAGCCGGGACAGTTCCGCCCCACAGACATGCAGCGCTCGACCTCGGCACGGATATCGTCCTTGGTTCCGAAGAGCAGGATGCGCGTGTCCGCGTTGCCGATGATGACATGGGTCTGCCCGTAGCGCTCGACCATGGTCTCCAAACTGGTCAACGGCTCAAAGACAAAGCCGTGCACGCCGGCATCGGCAATATCATCGATGAACTCGTCGAAGTTCCCGTCGGACGTGTACAGATCTTCTTGCCGCTCTCGATAATGGGCGCGAGGTATTTCTTGTAGTTGGGGAAGACGGGTTCTCGATACCAGGACGGTCGGAAGAATGGGACCGGATGACCAGACATCGTCGTGCATCATGATACAGGGCACGTCGGCCTCAGCCAGCGCGTCGTAGTACTGTTGCATCCAGGAGGCGTAACGGTTGGCCAGGTCGCCGAAACGGGTTGAATCGACGCCCGCGGCCAACAGCAGCATGTCCCAGCCAAAAAGATCGATGAAGCCGGAGATCAGCGTGATGTAGACGCCGGTCATGTTGACGCCAAACGAGTGGCGATCACTAATTGGCCCTGTAATGAGCTGTGAACGTCTGGTTGTCGCCGCCATGTCGATGGGGCCAAGCCTTTCCACGGATCGAAGTTGAGAATCCCTTCCGGATCGTTGGTCAATCTCTTTGGTGGACCGTATCGCGCCAGTCCACGCCGCCGGCAGCATATTCGGCATGGCCCATGTCGGTGCTGTACTTCGCCCAGATCGTCGGATGAGATCGGTGTCTCCAGAAAAATCGTAGTTCCAGGCACGTTGGAACTCGATGCCGGCTCACGCAGCTTCAGATCTTCCGGGCTTTCAACCCCAACGTCTATGCCCGTCACCGCGCTGATCAAATCCCAGTGCCCCTCGGGCGAATATCGGTATGAGATACGTGCCGCCAGCATCTCAAGAATTGAGCGCGCTCCCAGCCATCCTCGTATGACATTTCTTGCTCCTATGCAAACCCCGAATATGCCAGCATCCACACCTGATAGCGATTATCGCAAATGGTTGCTTACGGCTTCAATAATCCCGGAATCGATCGATTCCGGGATTGTTGAACTATTTTACTCTGATGGTATGTCGTTTCTAGCCTCTGATACCGGTGAGCGCAATGCCCTGAACAAAAAGCCGCCGGCCAAAGAAGAGGATCAGCAACACAGGGAACCTAGCTTTCGACAGTCAACCGCACAAGCGTATTGACGGAATTTCGATCTGCCGGTGCAACGTTGATGGCGATTCCCGAACTGTTCTGTTCCACCGATACACGACCGCCGGTCAACGCACAGCGTCGATGACTCTTCGCCGGTAACGGCGACAGGTTCAATGTCTCCTCCGGCCAGGCAAGGATATGAAGGTAGATCGAATTGTTCACTTGGGTTGAGGCGCCCCATGCGCCGGGCAGGAAAGGTCCGCCGCGTGCCGTAAATGCTCTCGCCATAGCGCTGAAGCCAGACCCGATCTCACGCAAGCGCTCGACCTGGCGCAGTTCAATGCGACCATCCGGCATGGGACCGACGTTAAGCAGCAGATTTCCGTCTCCGCCCACTACACGGACCAGTGTGTGGATACATTCTTCGAATGATTTGAGGACGTCATCGGGCTTCCACGCCCATTGCTTGCAGATCGTGATACAGCTTTCCCAGGGTCGCTGGTCCTGGAAAGCGCCGATCATCTGCTCGGGCGTGTCGAAATCTGCGCGCATGCCGCAGCGGTTGTTGATCAGGATATTGGGCTGAAGCGCACGAATCTGCTCGAACAGACGCTCCGAATCCCAAATCAGTGCGCTGGGGAAGACCTCCACGTCACGATAGCGTTCTACCTCGTCCGCATGGATGAAATGCTCTTCGAGGCCATCGAACCAGAGGACGGCCAATTCGCCGTAGTTGCTGCACAGTTCAGTCACCTGGGCATGGAAATAGTCGATGTAGCGCTGGTGGTTTTCGTTGCGGTAGTCCGGGTGACGCCAATCCGGCTGTGAATAATAGCAGCCAAAGTGCGGATCGGCAGCATGCGCATGTCGGAAAGTTCACGGACAATATCGCAGCCAAGGGTGAATCCGGGCTGGTGATCTTGTAGTCAGTCAACGCTGTGTCGAAATTGACGAAACCGTCGTGATGCTTGCTGGTGAAGACCATGTAGCGCGTGCCTGCATCCTGAGCGATCTGTACCCATTCTGCAGCATCAAAGCCGATTGGGTTGAACTCTTTGTAGAGGTTGTCGTACGCCTCTACCGGCACATCACCGCTGCCGCCTCGATCGAAGCCACGGCGCTCACCACCACGGCGACCAACCGATTTCCGTGCCGACCAAGCTGACGGGTCCCCAGTGAATGAAGAGGCCGAAGCGGCGGCGCGCCACCAGTCCAGTCTAGATGCCTGATCCGGTTGCGGCTGTATTGTTGTGGACATATTGGGCTCCGTACTGCTGTGAGGAATCGGTCTAGGCAGGGAAAAGCGAGCGAAGCGGCAAAGCCGCTTGCGCTCGCTTTCACTATCTATGCTTACTCTGTACTTGGCGTCGTAGGCTTCCTGATAGATGGCCAGGAAGTCCTCCAGACCCGAGTCGTTCAGGGTCTCGATATAGGTGTCCCAGTCTTCTTCAATGTCATAGTTGCCGATCACGCAGTTGGCAAACCACTCATCCACCACGTTATAGACCGTGGTATTGAGTTCACCAAAGAGTTTGGACTGTTCTTCGGTGAAGGCCATGGGCGGCACGGCCTTGTCTGTAACACCGTAGGGTTCCATCAGATCCCGTGTCCACTCGTAGAGCCAGCGTTCCAGGGGATCGTCCGGGTTGTAGGTCTGGGCAAGGCGGTACTCATTGGTGCGGAAGGTAGGCGCAGCCTGATTCCAGTGCCGATTATGCTCCTCACCGGACCAGACCTTGAGCACCGTATACTCAGCATCACCACCGGAGATGGAAACGTCATCTTCACCGGCACGCACCCAATCCTCGCCCTCGGGACCGAAGACGGAACGGGTGGTGGCGTCAAAACCGTAGAAAACGTCAGCCAGCCGGAAGGCGGCAGCAGGGTTCTGGGCCACATTGGTAATCACGAAATTGGCCTGTCCACCAGTGGGCTGATAGGGAGTTTGAGGCGTCTGGCGCAGACCACTGGGGCCTTCCAGGGGGGCGATGGGGGTAAATTCTTCCCATCGCCCACTAGGACCACCATTCTGAGTGAAGACGCCGTACCAGCCGGCGCCTGTGGCGCCCAGAATGGGGGTATCCGGGTTCTCGCCTAATTGGCGAATCTGGTTACTGTCGTTGGTGAAGACCTGCGGGTCGATCAGCCCTTCGGAATAGAGCTTGTTCAGGTAGATCAGACCTTCCTTCCAGCCCGGCTCGGTGAAGGCTGCCTTGACCGTGCCATCTTCCAGCATCAGGCTCGTTGAGTTGGCGTTGGTCACGCCATCGTTGTAGATAAACGAGTTCATGAGGAACTGGTCTAGCTGGGCATGCCAGCCACCGTTCGTGCGCTGGGTGCCGGACAGGGGGATTTCGTCAGCCTTGCCGTTGCCGTTGGGATCCTGCTCCTTGAAGGCCTTGAGCACTTGGTAGAATTCCTCGGTTGTGGTCGGCGTCTCCAGGCCCAATGCATCCATCCAGGGCTGGTAGAGCCACATCTTCTGGGACATGCTGCAATGATAGCAGTCGTTGATGTGGGGTAGCCCGTAGATCTTGCCGTCAGCCATAGTAATCAGATCCTTCACCTGAGGGAAGGTCTCAAAAACCTGGTTGAACTCTGCCCCATACTCGGCGATGTAGTCGTCGAGAGCAGCACCACCCTTGATCCGCCAAAATTTGCAACTGATCCAGGCGGATGCCACAGCCGATAATCACGTCCGGCAAGTCACCACTGGCCAGCATCAGGTTCAGCTTCTGCTGAGCATCTGCCTGCGCCGGCACATCGAACTCCAGGTTGATGCCGGTCAAGTCCTCCAGCCAGTACGTGAACTCATTCTCCTTATAATCCTTGATCATGTTGGTCGGGCACACAAAGGCCTTGATGGTGATGGGTTCCTCAACAATGGGAAAATCACCGGCGACCGACACCTCTACTCCGCTTGCTGCAGCAGGAGCTTCGGCGCCTTCAGAATCTGCGGCCGCGGGGTCCGACGCACAGGCCGACAGCAGCAGAACTACAACCGCCAGAGCGCTCAGAAGAATTGATAGTCTTCGCATTAATTCCCTCCTAGATGTTTGGAAAAGCGTAGAAAACGAGCCTGAACTGAAATCGAGAGCAATAAAGGGGGTTAAAGATCGGCCATAGCGCGCCGAACGTTGACAACATGCCGCCTACTTACCCCTTAATCGACCCCAACATAATGCCGCGCACAAAGTACTTCTGCACAAATGGATAGATGATCAACACGGGTACAGAGGCCACCACGATCAGTGCATACTTGAGCAACTCGCGCATGGCTTCCTTGGCCGCCATACTCTGCAAATCCTCCATCATGTTCATATCAACCTGACTCGAGATCAGGATATCGCGTAGAATGAGTTGCAGGGGAAAGAGCGACTTGTCTGACAGATAGATCATGGCCGAAAAGAATTGGTTCCAGTGATTGATGGCGTAGAACAGGGTCAATACAGCAATGATGGGTGCGGACAAGGGCAAAAGGATGCGGAAGAAATATTGGAAATCGTTGCAGCCGTCCAGTTGGGACGCCTCCAGCAGTTCCCTGGGAATCGCGAAGCGAAAATATGTGATAGCAATGATCAGGTTCCACACGGATAGGGCCTGAGGGATGATCATAGCGGCGGGTGTCGAGCATGCCGAGATCTTTGACCAGCAAGTAGCTGGGAATCAGCCCGCCGTTGAAAAACATGGTGAAGACGAACAGTCCCAAAATCCACTTGCGACCGTACAGATCCGGTCGTGAGAGAGGATAGGCGGCAAAGAGGGTGAGTGTTACATTGACAGCCGTTCCCACCACCGCATAGAAGAGGGAGTTACTATAGCCGGTCCAGATACTCTCATATTCGAAGATCTTCTTGTAGGCTACCAGCGAAAAATCCACGGGCCAGAGCACCACCCGACCGGAAATGACAGCCGCCCCGTCGCTGAAGGAAGCGCTCACCACATAGATCAGAGGATAGAGTATGACCAGCAGAAAAACGGTCAGGATGGTGTAGTTCACCAGATTAAATATCCGATCAACCCGACTCTCTCGAATGCGAATATCGGCAGCGGACCTCGATAGGTCTGTAGACGCCATGAGTGGTTCCCTTCTAGAACAGGCTGGTGTCAGATAATTTCTTGGATATCTGGTTGGCTGCTAGAAGCAGTACCAGACCGAGAAATGAGTTAAACAGACCGATGGCCGCTGCGTAGGAGAAATTGGATACGCCTCCAAGCAGGCCCACTTTGTAGACATAGGTGCTGATTACCTCAGACGTCTTGAGGTTCAGGGGGTTTTGCAGCAGGAAGGCCTTTTCAAAGCCGATGTTGAGCAACTGCCCCATGTTCAAGATCAGAAGAGTCAGCGTAATCGGCATGATTCCGGGAATGTCGATGTGCCAAATACGCTGCAGGCGGTTGGCTCCATCCACCACTGCCGCCTCATGCAAGGACGGGTCAATAGTGCTCAAAGCCGCCAGATAGATGATGGTGGCGAACCCCGTGTTCTGCCAGACCCCGGTCCAGACGTAGATGTCAGCGAACATGTCAGCTTTGCCCATGAAATGGATGGCATCCATGCCCAGAGCCTGGAGAAGCAGGTTGATCGGACCGCGGCGCAGATCCAAGAACTGCAAGGTCAGGCCAACCATGACCACGGTAGAAATAAAATAGGGGGCGTAGCTGATCATTTGCACGCTACGTTTGAAGAAACCTGTGCGCAATTGGTTCAGGCTGAGGGCAAGGATTATGGGAATGGGAAAGCCAATCACCAGCGAGTAGATCGATAGAACGAAAGTGTTGACCAGCAGCCGTTCAAACATGGGCGAGTTAAAGAAACGGATGAAGTGGGCTAAGCCAATCCACTCGCTCCCCAGAATAGTACGGCCGGGTAAGAAATCCCGGAAAGCAATCTGCGCACCGTACATGGGATAGTACATGAAGACGAGCAGCCAAGCCACCGGCAGTACCAGAAAGATAGAGTTGCCAACTGCGCCTGATCCTTCGCCAGGCATAGCCGCGGGTCCGGGTCGGAGTTTGGGCTTTCGCCGGGGCCTTCACATTCGTCGTTACTGTTGTGGCCATAAGCCGTTCGCTTTCGTCAGTAAATTTGGAAGGAATCCAATCATTCAGCCAACGCCGCTACAGTCAAAGTCGGAACCAAGTAAGCCTGGTCGGCTTCCGATGGTAAGGCATTGGCTCTCGCGAAGCCTCAGGCTCGCAGTTGGGCAAGTCAATATGCGTAAGTCAGCAATGATGCGGTGTTCGGCAATGGTATACCCGACCGGCAGAGGTGCACGGCAGGACCGCCAAGGTGCGACAAAGCGCGTAATGACGATATACCGGCGATCAACTTGACAAGTTTATACTGCGGCGACAATCTGCTACCAAGCAATATCTGTCGAATTTTCGTTGAGCGCCCACGGACCGATGGCAGTTCTGCCTAGCAGCAAGTCTCACCCAGCGGTCTCGAGCACGATTGGTTGTTGCGAAAAAGAATTTGGAGAACGAATCTTATCGATTCCGGAAATAGCCTATTCCTTTTCTACGCACTTGTCAAATACTGATATTTTTTGGAGCGGCAGTTCGAACTTTCGACAAGCATGTGTCTGGAAGGGGCCGAGGCATCTACATGTTGTTGAATCGATTAAGGCCATCCCCGGCATGCGGTAGGCTGTCCCAGGATGCACCTTTCGCAAAATCACTACTGGACAGGGCGCTTATTAGTGTGATAGGCTATGTGATACCGATATCATACAAGCCTCGTTGAAACCATCTACACCAAGAAAACGGTCCAAAGATCGACCATGGCGACAATCCGCGATGTGGCAAAGAGAGCAGGCGTCGCACCGATGACGGTCTCACGCGTGCTCAACAATTCAGGCTACGTCAGCCCCGAAACGCGCAGCCGTGTCGAAGCCGCCGCCGCCGACCTTAACTACGTGCCCAACATGTTGGCACGCAGTTTCCGCTCAAAACGCACCGATACCTTGGCCCTCATCATCACCGATATCACCAATCCCTTTTGGACGACCGTTGCGCGCGGCGTCGAGGACGAGGCAAACCAGCAGGGCTACACCGTGATCTTCTGCAACACGGATGAGAGTGAAAACAAGCAGTCCCAATACATCTCCATGCTTGCCAGCCGACGGGTCGATGGCGTGTTGCTCACGCCGGCCAGCAGCGATCCTGAACCAGTGAAAATGCTTCAACAACAGGGCGTGGAAGTGGTCGTCATGGACCGACGACTGCCCGGGGCCGAAGTTGATGTGGTGCGTAGCGCTTCAACTGTGGGTGCGCGCTTGCTCACCGCATACCTGATCGAGCAGGGCCATCGACGGATTGCCATGTTGAGCGGGCCGCTCCTCGTTTCTTCGGCCAATGAACGCGTGGCCGGCTACACACAGGCGCTCACCGAAGCCGGCATTCGGGTCGATCCGGCGCTGATTTTCCGCGCATTTACCACGTTCACCATGAAAGCCTGGGCAGGCCATGGCCCAAGAATGCCTTCAGCTTGAACCGCCGCCGACAGCCGTCTTCGCAGCCAATAACTTCATCGCCGCCGGGGCTCTGCAGGTACTGCGTGAAGCCGACCTCCAGGTTCCCGAAGACGTGTCGGTCGTCTCATTCGATGATTTGTCCACCTCGTTCCTGACCGAGCCATTCCTCACCGTCATGGCGCAGCAGGCCTATGAACTGGGCAAGATCGCGACCCAGCGCCTCCTACGACGAATTGACGAGCCGGATCTCGAACCGGCGGAGATCGTGCTTTCGACCCACCTCATCGTCCGCAAATCGGTGCGTGCCCTGGAGGCCGATCCCCTTACCGATGGCGCCAGTTGACAGATCAGGCATCTACGCCGCTGCAGAAACTGATTTTTGCCACAGATGGCCACAGATTTTTGCGGATATACTTTGAAATAGACAAGAGGCTGCCTTTTTGCTAAATTTTTGGCTTCGAGACCAAACTTAGCGAAAGGCAACCTCATGAGAAAGCCGAAAGACTGGGGGCAACCGTGCCCCAACCCGGCCTGTGACCATTATAAACTGATCAACCGAGGCAACGTCAAGTCGATAGCGACGTACGAGACCCAAAGCGGGAAACGGCGCATTTTCCAATGCAACCTGTGTGGCGAACAGTTTGCGGAGACACGGGACACTGTCTTCTTTGATCTGCGCACGCCGGAAGAGAAGGTCATGATCGTACTCAAGTTGTTGCTGTGTAAAGTGGAGTTGACTGCCATCAGCTTTGCCTTGGGCGTGACGGAAGAAACAACTCTGGAATGGTTGCGCCGTGCGTCCGAGAAAGCGGAAGAGATCAACCAGAACTTGTTGCGGGACGTGAAGGTGACGCATGTGGAGTTGGATGAACTGTGGAGCTTCGTCTTGCGCAAACGATCTGCTGGAGCACAAGCGCACGGCGAGAGTCCAGAAGAAAGCAGCGATGGTCGGCAGTGGGTATGGGTGAGCTTTGCGCCAGAATTCCGACTTGTGTTGGCCACCTATGTGGGACCACGCACCTTTCAGAGTGCGCTGAAGCTGATCCAGATGACCGCACTTGTAGTCCTGGGGGTCCCCGTATTCTTCAGTGATGGGTTCAGTAGCTATCTGCCAGCTCTGATCGAGGTGTACCATCAATGGAAGACCTTTGCGCGTACGGGTAAACGAGGTCGTCCCAAGAATCCAGTCAAAGAACCTCATCCAGACCTGGTCTATGCTCAACTGGTCAAGGAAAAGCAGCAGGGTCGCCTCAAAAGTCTGACCAAGCGGGTTTGTTTGGGTGCCGAACATCTGGCCACCTTGGGGTTGAATATCAGCACCAGCTACGTAGAACGGTTCAATCTGACACTGCGCCATGCTCTGGCCCCTCTCACTCGAAAGTGCCTGGGTTTCTGTAAAGATCGCACTCACTTGCGCCGTCGGGTTACCTTTTATCAGGCTTTTTACAATTTCGCCCGACCTCATCAGAGTCTGCGTCTGCCCTTGCCTGGCGTTGACCTCCCAGAGGTCCCTCGATTTCAACGAAAGTGGCAACCTCGCACTCCCGGCATGGCTGCCGGGTTAACAGACCATGTTTGGTCCTTCAGAGAGCTACTTACGGCCAAATTCGAGCCAATTCATTCTCAAAGTATTAGCGGATGAGTACCCTCAAGCGCCTGGGCGTGTCGATTGGCCCTATCTCGATTAAGGTCCTGTTGCTGCTGTTGCTGCCGATGTTTCTTGATGGTCTCTCCCACATGATGAACGGCGCGGTTTGGGGCATCTCGGCCGGCGGCTCCAGAGACAACAACGGATGGCTTGTTGCGCTGACGGCGAACTAGGTTCAGGGGTATACATCGGTGATTTCAAAGGGCACTTTTAACTGGTGGATGCGGTTATTGACAGGTCTGCCTGGCGGCATGGGGCGTGGCGTTCTTCGCCTTTTCCCCATCTCGATCTCCTGTTGCGAAATGAAAGGAGCGCAGCGTGCGTGCAGGGAACAACCTACTGAAATTTGATAATAGAAGAAAAAGGTGATCACGATGGAAGGAGGTTCAAAATGGAAACCGAAACGCAAGAACGCCATGGCGCGAACAAGGCTGCACCGAGCGCCGCCGCCAGAGCCTGATTCTGTGGGGCAGTATTGTCGCTGTGATACTCGTGGTGCTGGGCATTGTCGGTCTGAACTTCTGGTCAAATCGCCCGTGGTGGGTGAGGAGGTGTCGTTGCGCAGCCAGGGCAATACGCATATTTCCGACGATACGCTTGGCGTATCATCGACTACAGCAGCACGCCGCCGCGCGGGACTGCACTACGGATCGATCGCTCGCTGGGGCGTCCACGATGAGCCGTTGCCGTACGAACGGGTGTTGCACAACCTTGAAGATGGCGGGGTAGCTGTCTACTATCAGTGTGAAGAGGGTTGTCCAGAACTCGTGGACGAATTGGAGGACGTGGTTGCGCCCTATATCAGCAGTGACGAGACATGTCATCCTCGTGCCCAATGATCCCACTTATCAGACGGCGTCCGGCGAAACCTTGCATAAGGATATGGAGAGCCGGATTGCGTTGGTGGCGTGGCAACGGCTGGATAAGTTCGACGAGTATGATGGGGAACGGGTAAGGGCGTTTATTGACCAGTATGAGGGGATTGATCATCATTGGGAGGGCGCCGGAACTTGCCTCCCAAAAAGCGATTGCTTTGTCCAACAAGGAGGCGCTCCTGTTGAACCAGAGCCAATTTCTCTTGGTGGAGATCAACTTCTGACTCAAGCTGTCTGAGCCGGCCGCCATGTCCATGAACGCAGCCGCTTCTGGCATCGACGCAAGGTGGTGAGGATTGAATATCAGATAATTAAGCAGTTCGTCAACGTAATACTTCAACTGAAATGCCATGTGTTCGGCTTCGCTGCTAATCTCACCATGATGCACAAACTGGTTGCGATACTCTTTGAGATGCCGTAGTACCTCGACATGGAAATCCCGATCTTCGAATTTGAATGTTGCTCGCCGAATCGTTACCTCATAGGTATCTTGAGGACCTGTGTTGGTCAGACGCTCAAGCAACTGCCAGAGAGATAACAGACAGAGGCTCCAATCAGTACGATCCAGCGCACGAGCATACCGTACGATAGATGTTTCCAGCATGGTACGAAATGGGGAGTTACGGGAGGCGCTTCCGGCACGTACGTTCATATTCGTACGCCGCCTTCAGTTTCTCTTATCGCTAAGTGGTGACGTCGGCGGCGGAATAATCCGGCGCTCATACCAAAAGGCCGTAGTCGCCAAGCGACCGTCTGGAAAGTGCAGAGGTGAATCGGGCCGCCAATAATACTGTTGATAGATTGTAGGACACCCAGCTGTAAGTCGCCATGAATCCGAGAATGTCCAATTCAGGCGTAAGTTCCAGATCCCTCTCAGCAAGTCGAGTCGTTGACCCCAATGTCAAGACCACGGAGCGATGAAAATAAGGTGAAGACTGATTGCGTATTGCTGCAACGTTATGTTTAGTATCGAGAGCCGACAGACCTCCCCTTACACCTGGTACGGGCGGCCCTCACGGCAGCGGCTTTTTGTCAATCTCTGCGAACCCTAACGGAAGTGCGTGGTCGAGTCTTGGTCTATCGGTCAAGGTCAATGCGGGCAGTCGATGGCAGATTTTTCGTCAGAATCAGAGAAAGAAGAAAATCTGCCGTCTTGACAAAAGGTCGCTGCCGTTTGAGACAATGAAACGCCAGGTGTACGGAAGCCCTATTCGCTATCCAGTCCATTGGTTGTACGACCGAAAAAATAGACCTCGGCTGGAGTGAGGTAACCCAGCGATTGATGCGGGCGTTCCTGATTGTAGAACGTGAAGTAACTGTCAAGCCCGGCGGCCAGGGCCGACACGGTCGAGTACTCCTTGATATAGAGGTCTTCATACTTGACCGACCGCCAGAGCCGCTCGATGAAAATGTTATCCAGTGCACGTCCTCGACCATCCATGCTGATACGTATTCCGGCCCTTTTCAGGCAGCCAGTAAAGGATGTTGCGGTGAATTGAACACCCTGGTCCGTGTTGAAGATCTCCGGCTTTCCCCTGCGCAAAGCCTGTTGCAACGTGTCGAGACAGAAGCGACCATCCAATGTATTGGAGAGTTGCCAGGCCAAAACATAGCGGCTGTACCAGTCAATGACGGCAACGAGATACATGAAGCCTTTGGGCATGGGCACATAGGTGATATCGGTGCTCCAGACCTGATTGGGACGAGTAATGGTCAGATTGCGCAGCAGATATGGATAGACCTTGTGCTCCGCTGAACGCACTGTCGTTTTCGGCGCTGGATAGATGGCCTGGATATTCATCTTCCGCATCAGGCGCTGGATGCGTTTGTGATTGACGATATATCCTTGGCGACGCAGGTATTCCGTCATCCTGGGCCAACCGTAGAAAGGCGTGCTCAGATATTGCTCGTCAATCAGCCGCATCAGATGGAGATTGAACTCAGATTCAACCGCCGGCGCATAGTAGTAGGTCGACCGATTCAGGTCCAACAGTTCACACTGGCGGCGGATACTGAGTTGCTCATTTTCAGGGTCGACCAGCGCACGTTTGCTTTCAGTTGAAAGGACTAACTTTTTTTTTCAACCACTCCAGTTCCATCTTGAGGCGGCCGATCTGTTCGTAAAGTTCTGCATCTTGGTTGGCTTGCGCCTGTTCTTTGCGCCCGCCATTGCGCTCAAAGAGTTCAGAACCGTCATCGAGCAATTGACGTTTCCAACCGCTGATCTGATTGGGATGAATTCCAGTTTCGCTAGACAGCTCGCTCAAGGTCTTGTTTCCCTTGGCCGCTTCCATGGCCACTTGGAACTTGTACTGGGCACTGTATTGACGGCGTTTCTTCGACATCTCTTTTGTCCTCCACGAGTAGGTGTTTGACTTGATTTTATCACCTTAACCCGTGGTCCGATTATTGGGGTCAATTATACCGGCCTGATGGATAGCCTTTGCGACAATGGTTGCTTTATCGGCAGAAGGAATGCGTTCATCGATTTCAACCATGCTCATCAATGCCGAACGAAGCTGTGTTTCAGCGAAGATACGATTATGATCGCGATCATCATCCCAATACTCGCCAGTCTACTGATTATCAGGATTGGGATTGGAAAGCGTGAGCTTCGGTTCCAATTGGCCATGTAGGTCAATTTGCCTTCTCGATCACTTGGTGTCTGCTGGCATTTCACTAATATGGGTATAAATCGTCGTTTGATTTTGGTCGCTGGGTTGCAGCTGCTAACGTCTGCGATCTGGAGGTCTCCAGCGTAGTAATCGGTGACTGGTATTGAGAGAACAGGTGCTGTGCGTCCGTGGGTATCCGTCCTGCGCTCTTCTTCCTCAATGAACAGTACTAGATAGAACAGGGCTGCACGAGCCATCTGCATGGCCTGAATGGTGTCAGAAAATAGATCATTGTATGGAATCCGATGTAGCCCGTCGTCGTCTCGCTCTGATAGGGTCATTTTGTGTACGGTCATGAATCTGTGGGTCAATGTATTGCGTGATTCATAGATATGGCTCCAGCATCCTCCTGTTCTTACGTCCAACGAGAGGTCAAGCAACGCAAACAAGAAGCGGTTTTGTCGACTTTGCAACTTGGGGCGAAGAACGTAGGGCGCTTGCTTTGACGTGGACCACAGGTTACGAAAACTGACCCGATTTTCGGCCAGCGAGGTCACTTCACAGTAGTCTCGCACGAAGAATGCTACCTTGTCGAGGACATCACGGCCGATTTAAGCGCCGTTTTGAGCATTTGGATGTACATGCCAGAGAGCGGTAATCAGGGGATAGTAGAGCGTTACTCGCTGATCAACGCCATCGAGATCGTCTGATTGGAACTGGGACTGGATCAACAGGTGACGAGCTACTACGTAGTCCTGTTTGATCTCGTTGAAGAATGCCTGGTAGCGATCGAACTTCCGCCTGTCCGATAGTGGTGCAGTCATTCGGGAGAAGTAGAGCGGATCGCCGTGGACTTCAGTTCCCTTCCAGTCCGATAAGAGCAGTGGGCGTCAGATAGAGGCGGTGGCGTACACAGAACGATTGCATGAATTCCTGGAATGGCGTTGATGCCGATTGTGACGGGGTCGGTTCCGGTTGTATCTCTTCATGTCGATCAAAGATGGCCTGGATGCTCACCTGATATTGACGAATAGTGAACGCCATGGATTCGTCAATGGGCGCGTTCAGGGCTAAATCGAGCAACCTGAAAGCTTCGAGCAGGAACTGATGGGTATGTCCCTGGGCTAGAACGGCCAATGAATAGATCGTGATCGCCTTGTTCCCAAGCGCCTGGCCCATGTTTGGTTCGAGTTTCAGCGCTTGGTCACAGAAGTCGATGGCCTCTACACAACGACTGACCGAATCCAGGTTGTTGGCGTAGTTAACCATGATGTTGGCCGATAACGACTTGTCAAGAGGAATCCCACGGATTTGGTCTCGATCTAGGGCATGACGATAGAAGTCCTTTTTGTAGCGGCAACGCCGGAATAGTCCGGTTCTTTAATGCAAATAAACAAAGACCGGACTGCGAAATGACCAGAGCGACGAGAACCCATTAGCGATGTTGTACTCCACTTGCCGGCATAGCGGATCGTCTGACGGCAATTCTTTGGATGCCTGCTGCGAAAAATGGATGCCTCGCTCGATCATCGCTGCGTTGCCACAGTCTTCACCCAGGTCGGTCATGAGCGCACCCATGTTCGCAAATGTGGACGAATGCCCGGAACCTTCGGCGAGTTCAGCGATTCTTGGTTCAATTGCTGCCACCAGTTCTGCGGCTCGGCGCGTATCACCTCTGGACAGCGTTGCGTAGGCTTCAAGGGTGTCTTCGTGAACGGTCATATTCGGTGTTCCGTCGATAATCATCGCTGATCTGCTTTTCGGTTCTGTAGTCTCCAGGCAGGTACGTGTGCGTTGGCAGACTTGGCAGCTTGAGTTCCTGTACAACAAATTCGTTGCTACCATAAGCGCGAAAGTGAGTGTGTCTACAAGACGACGATATGGAGAGCCGGGTGGCGCTGGCGGCATGACAGCGTCTGGAAAAGTTCGACGAGTATGATGAGGAAAAGGTGCGGGCGTTCATTGACCAATATGACGGGATTGATCATCATTAGGAGGGCGCGAAACTTGCTTTCCGAATAGCGATCGACTTGCCTCTCAAGACCACCCCAAAGTGGCGGGTTGGATTAGATTAGCGGGCTACAGGAGTTTGTGGGCCAGGGATTCTCTTAGCTGAGATGGATCGATATTCCCTGCTTCGATGCTTTGGATCAACGTCTTTCGTATCTGGCCCTTTGAGCATCGTTCGAGCACTGCGCATTTCGAGATCGCCACAGCCAGTTCGGCGGCTTTTCCTGCGGTCAACTGAATCAGGTCTCGATGTGCTCTGCTCGCAGTTTCATCAGGTAGTGTGCCGAGTGACTCGGCGACAGTGATGCCCAGATCATCAAAGATCTCGATGTCTAGGAGCGCATAGTCGATGTTGCCAAGAATATCTCTGCTCGCTGCGACGGCTGCCAGGAGCTTTGATCCAAATTGGTGCGATCATCATCAATCTGCCAAACCGAGAGTTCGTTCTTGCTAGTCTGTAGATCCTTAAGCGCGTCCGCCTGGATTTCTCCATGCGGCACCCACTCAGGCTGCAATTCTTTCAGGAAATCTATTCTTGTGCAGTGTTCGCATCAGGTACGGCATAACAGTCAGGAGATTGGAATGCTAAATCTTGGCTAGGGCGGCATCGATTTCGAGAGGGCCGTATTTCTCCAAGGTCATGGATCACCTGCTCGATATCGGCACGTAGCGTATCATGTACTCTCGTATCGCTGGGCGCCTTCAAGGGCCGGAATTGAGCGTGGGTCTTCTAAGAAAGAAAAGGCCAAGGATTGCCCCATGCGCACAATGATGGACGGTGCATGCAGGCTTTGCTCCAGTATCCAACGGCGATGGGCATAACAGGAGGCCATCCTCCATATGTCCAAACCAACGCAGCGCCTCAGCAAGCACCTCAGGTTCAACGTCGCCTTGTTCGATAAACGGAGCACCTGATTCATTGCTGCGTCGCCCTGTTAGATCTAAAGTTGATACGGGCGGCGATGAAAACTCGCTCCATACCATCTTCGAAAGCTTCATCTCTGGCATCCGTAAAGAGCGTGGTGAGCTGGCGGCGCAGGTGCTGCATCTCTGCCGCACTATGGAGTTGACCGACCGGCTGCACCGTTGTTAACGTTGATTCATGTTTGCTATTGCGGAGCAGATTTTCCGTGATCGCTCCATCGTACCGAGCATCCTCAACCGATGAAGAAACATCTGGTTCAACGTCTTCAACATATTCTGAACCGACGAA
Source organism: Candidatus Krumholzibacteriia bacterium (assembly GCA_942492615.1). Classification (GTDB taxonomy): domain Bacteria; phylum Krumholzibacteriota; class Krumholzibacteriia; order LZORAL124-64-63; family LZORAL124-64-63; genus CALOFL01. Next base: position 553,326 of record CALOFL010000005.1, on the reverse strand, counting down.
ACGTAATGGTCGAATCAGAGCGCTAACGTCAAATGGATTGAGTAGGTCAATGGTTTGTGTGGCGATTGTCATTGTGTCTCGCGTCAAGAATTTGTCCATGCGCGTTCGAAAACTATCGAAAACGTCCCACACGATGGTATGCAGCGCGTCAATCTTGCTGTGCAGGTCTGGCTGTTGGCCATCGACAATATGGTTTACGGCGTCTATATCTGGCACGGCGCGTTCTGCCGTATTCTTCAGGCGAGCGACTTCTCCGACACGGACTACCGCTCTGGTGTCGCTGGCGATCTGGACTTCATATGTTAGAAGCCAGTGCAGATTCAAGTACAGCCTTGGCAACGTACTGATTTGGCGTCAACCAATCAATCATCTGCTCGCCGTCAGCGACAGTCTGAATGATGTTGATATAGCGAAGGCCAATCCGCGTGATCAAGGCCGATTCCGACAATCTCACGCAGCCAAGACTGGCCAGAAAGCACATCCGTTTGCATTTAGTGCCCAACCAGCATAGTTCTGCACCTGATTGATCGTCAGTATGTTTTCGGACAATTGGATGAGCAAAGGACGCTCATGGTGTCTGTAACGCATACGGATTGGTGCCACCGGCAACCGGTTCGATCAGCGGAAATTCTTCCTGAATACGTACAAATAACTGACCATAAGGTGCCGGGATTCCATGACAGGTCATCCGGCAAGGAAAAATGGATTTCGCGAGAGCGCTTCTGCCAGCGTCGGATTTGGGAAAGTTGGATGGTCAGTCATCGCTTTGGCTCTGCATCGGAGTGATTGTGTTGATTCGAAGATAATCTCAGTGTACCACGAAATGTTTTGAATCGACACAGCGATTCACAGGGAATTCTTTCTCATACCCAGTTATCTTTGATCGTTCAGAGCTTCAGAGCATTCAGGAGAGAAACGATTTCGGGTCTATGCGTCGCTGGGGTCATCTTTCCCTGCACGGCTTAGCCTTGACTGAGCCTGACCGCGAGCGCGTCGCCGCACTTCACAGGTTGGTCGACTATGAACGATATCGCCACAATACTATGGTGGCGTAGAGCACCTGCAGAATACATGCACACAGCGAAATTCAACGTCGCTTCCAAACTGAAACATGCTTCAACTCCATCAACGATATCCGATAGCGCAATTTGCCTTCCTTCAACCTGTGCTCGCGGAATTCCGGTGCTTTGATACATTCTTTTCTTCTGGTTTGGTCCCAGTCAGCACGGGGTTCAGTCGCATCGCGATTTGCATGTGCTTCGAAACAGGATTTCATCAACTCTGCGAGGTCACGGTCTGCGAACTGGGAGAAGTTGAACGAGTAGATCCGCACGAGCTCCTGCAGTCTTTTTCTCGGTCGAGGTATCGATACAAAATGCCTGAATTGAACATGCTCCACGTGACATTCGTGAATAGATCATCGACACGGATATAGAGTGAAAAATCTCGTCTTGTGAATCCAGACTCTGCATGAGCGGTGAACTTCGCCGGATTCGTCAGTTTGTCGTTGATTAGCTCGATATTGGCTTCGGACTCGATGATAGAGTTTGGAGTCTATCTCTTTCACTCATCTTGCGTGATATCCAGTTTCCAAGATGAGTTGACACGATACCTACGATGAGTCCAACCACAAACCAGATTCCTGCAGCTATCTCCATAATCACCCTTTCATTGTTTCAAGATCGCATTCGACCTTGTCTAGTTGCCATGCATCGACATTCCTCTCAACCCATGAATCAACGTCGCCGCCGTCAAATTCGCCTGCGCGGCCTGGCCCTGGCCCGGCTGGCCGTTTCGCAGAAAAGCCGCTCAGGGATCGGTCATCGGTTGCACGCCCTATGCCGCTATGGTCTGTCCGGGCCGTCGCCACTCTCAATCAGTTCCTTTAGTCGCTGCATGGCTAAGCCGGGCCGCAGGAGCGCCATCGATAACATCATGATCAAAGCTGATCGTGACACTCAGGTACTCGCGCACTTCGACACGATGATCAACCACCCCCGGCTTTTCACCAATGCCACCCAGGGTGAGTTGGAGGGAGTGATTGGGCACCGGAATTCCCCATCCACTCCCTGTTCCAAACATTCCAATGAAGTCACCAGTACTGTGCCGTAGAAGTCCTTGATACGCTGCGGATTCTTGAAAAGAGCCCACAGAAATAATCGCCTGACAAATCCGGGCAGCCGCACAAACCATTCGATGAACTTCGATTCCCGGCTGTCTTGGTGTTGTTCTTGAAAGGCCCGCATTTCATCGTGAATCTCTCGAATGCTCTTCTTGTTTACCCCCGGATGATATGCGGCCGGATTGTTTTTTTGCCATCCACTTCGACCTCGAACAACATGTTCACATCCACTTCATCAAAGATGATCAACTGGTTGCGCCAGTTCCGATAGGCGTGCATCTGCTTGTCCAGGTCGATCGCCTTTCCCAGACAGGCCAAGAAGAATGCCGAGAAGGATAGGGCTTCGCCAGTTTGAGACTTGTGTTGGCGAATGAGTTCACGAGCCTGGGTGATATCGAACTCCACCAGCCCATGTACGGTATGCTTCCGGAGCCCATCCGTCCACCATCGACCATCAGAAGTCGGTTCCGTGGGATAGGGTAGAACAGTATGGAGGACCCGTGTTTTGTTTTCATATGGGCCTGCTCACTTTCTGCCACATCATCCCGGGTTTGCCCCCCAAATATCGCTGGATGATTTTCACGGCATTGCCGATACCATTCTCCGCGACGAATGGCTGCGCCGTATGGTCGTGCGCGTTGGCACGTTGTGCATATCAGGATCTGAACTGCAATCCTGATGCCCAGCCGCGGCTAATCGGTCAGCAGGTCAGGTTCTTCTGCGGGGATGGGATCCGGCAAATCCCAGGCCCAACGCTTTGATCCGCGCTCCCCAGAATGGGTTGGTCGAGGAACAAAGGGGACGATCACCGTCGGCACACCGGCGCGTAGTCCTTCTGCCGTAGTTCCTGCACCACCATGATGCACCACAGCCGCCATGCGCGGGAACAGCCAACCATGTGGGCGGCAGTCCACCACAAATACATTGTCTGGCACCAACTCGGAGCGCAAACCGCCCCATCCTGTGAGCAACAGTCCCCGTTGACCGCTCTTGGCAAGTGCCTCCAGGATGAGTTTGGCAAGCTGTTCCGGGTTGCGGCCCGCCATGCTGCCAAATCCGAAATAGACGGGTGGATCGCCTGCGTCCAGGAACGCCTTCAGTTCAGGCGATGGCTGCCAATCAGATTGAGAGTCCAGGAAGAAATAACCGGTGACGGTTACGCTTTCCGGCCAATCTGCTGGGTGAGGGATGATGCTGGGACTGTAGGCGCTCAGCATGGGCGTTGATCGTAGGTCGCGGTAGAAACGAGCGGCGCTGTATGCGTTGAACCAAACCCAGCCGTTGTCTGAACTCATTCACGAAAGGACGATACCACAGCCAGATGACCTGGAGCATAGCCATGCCGGAAACATAGTTGTGCAGTCCACCCAAATCTCGCTGTATGGGCCATGATGGAGCTGGAAAAGCTCTCGTCGGAAGCAGAGGTGTCGGCTCGACATTGATGATCGGGATGCTCAGCGCTTCTGCGATGGACTGTCCGAAAGCGCTAAAAACGCCCAGGCAGATCATTGCGTCGGCATCACGGCATGCTGCGTATGCGTCCTCTGCCATCTACAGGCCTACCTGCGCGAACATGGCCTGACCCTGGCTCCGAGCGAAGCCCGCAAGGTGGCTTCCCTGCTCGGGCGCGACCCCACCCTGACCGAAATGACGCTCTTCGACACCATGTGGAGCGAGCACTGTTCCTACAAGAGCAGCCGCCCCCACCTGAAGGCCCACCTGCCGACCACCGGCGCCAACGTCGTCGTCGGGCCGGTCGAGGACGCCGGCATCGTCGATTTCGGGGAAATCGACGGCCGCCGGTACGGCATCATCTTCGCCCATGAGAGCCACAACCACCCCAGCCAGGTCATGCCCGTCGAAGGGGCGGCCACCGGCATCGGCGGCATCGTACGCGACGTGTACTGCATGGGTGGCGAGGTGATCGCCACCCTCGATCCGCTCAGGTTCGGCTGGCCGGCGCCCGAGAGTGCGGACGACGGCGAAGCCGCCCACCGGGTGGACATCGCCCGCCAGGTCGTCGACGGCATCTGGCAGTACGGCAACGCCATCGGCGTACCCAATCTCGGCGGCGACGTCTATTTCCACCCGTCCTTCAACGAGAACTGCCTGGTCAACGTCGTGGCCGTCGGGATCGTCGAGCACGACCACATCACCCACAGTGCGGTTCCGGCGGAGGCGGCGAACGAACCCTACGATCTGATCCTCGTCGGCAAGCCGACCGACTGGAGCGGCATGGGCGGGGCGGCGTTCGCCTCGGCCACGCTCGACGCCCAGGCGGCCACCGAGAACAAGGGTTCGGTCCAGACGCCTGACCCGTTCCTCAAGCGGATGCTCACGGTCGCCAACCGCGAAGTCCTGCAGATGGCGCGCGACGCGGGCGCCACCATCGGCTTCAAGGATCTGGGCGCCGGGGGCGTCAGCTGCGTGACGAGTGAGCTGGCCGATGCCGGCGGCTTCGGCTGCGACGTCGACCTGGCGCTCGTGCATCAGATCGAGGACCTGCCCGCCCGGGTGTGCGCCTGCAGCGAGACCCAGGAGCGTTACGGCCTGGCGGTGCCCAGCCGTTTGACCGAGAAGGTCCTGAAGATCTACAACGAGGATTTCGCCCTGCCGACGCTCTACGAAGGTGCCTGCGCCCGGTTGATCGGCAAGGTGACCACCGACCGGCAGTACATCCTGCGCATGGGGGACCGGATCCTCTGCCAGGCGCCGATCGACACCATCACCGAAGGCATCAGCTACGACCGGCCGGCCGCAGCCCCGGACAAGGTGGCGGTGGGCCCCGACGAACGTCTTGACGAGGCGGCCGCCGGGCTGATGGCCGACGAGTGGCTGGGCCTGATGGCCCATCCGAACGTGGCCAGCCGGGAGTACATCTACCGCCATTACGATCCCGAGGTCCAGGCCGCCACGATCCTGCGCCCGGGCGAAGCCGACGCCGGCGTGGTGGCGCCGGTGCCGGGCAGCCGGCGCGCGGTCGCCCTGACCGCGGACGGCAACCCCTTGCTGGGGCTGGCCGATCCGTGGACCGCGGGCGCCGGCGCCGTTCTCGAAGCCTGCCGCAACGTGGCCTGCGTCGGCGGTGAACCCGCCGCGGTGACCGACTGCCTGAATTTCGGCAATCCAGAGGTGCCCCTGGCCTTCTGGCAGTTCAGCGAAGCGGTCCGCGGTGTCGGCGACGCCTGCCGCGGCGTCGGGTGTTACGCCCGGACCCAGGCGCCCTTGCCGGTGATCTCGGGGAACGTCAGTTTCTACAACCAGAGCAGCACCGGACGTTCGGTCGCCCCGTCGCCCATCGTCGCCTGTGTGGCGATCGTGGAAGACTACACCCTGTGCCGCAGCCAGCGGTTCAAGGAGGCCGGCGAGGTCATCCTGCTGATCGGATCGCGGGTGCCCGAGATGGCGGGCTCCCTCTACCTTGATGCCGGCCACCGGGCCGGTCGTCCCGAGGTGCCGGCGCTCGATTTCGACGCGGCCCGCTGCGAGATCCGCGCGGTCATCGACCTGGTCCGGGCGGGGCTGGTCACCGCGGCCCACGACATCAGCGACGGCGGCCTGGCCGTCTGCCTCACCGAGATGGCCATGGGGCTGGAAGCCGGAACGCTGCGCGGCGCGACCATCAGCATCCCCGCCGGCCAGGACCACCTGACGGCGCGTGAATTCCTGTTCAGCGAAAGCGGCGGTTTCGTGGTCACGGTCCCGACCGCGGGGCTGGAGGCCGCGACGGCCATCCTGGACAAGGCCGGCGCCGACTGGTGGACCCTGGGTGAGGTCCGTGACGAACCGGTCATCGAGGTCCGCGACACCACCGGCAAGTATCTCGTCAGCCTGGACGTCGCGTTGCTGACGAGGACGTGGCAGACGGCCCTGCCCCGGCTGCTGGCCGGGGATGCGGCCGCGACCGCGGTGCCGCAGACCGGCAAGATCCGGGAAGAGGCGGACGAGCAGGATCCCACGCGGTACGGCGCGGCCGTCCATCTGGACAGCAAACCCCAGGTGGCGGTGGTGCAATTGCCCGGCGTCAACTGCGAGGTGGAGTCCCAGCGGATTCTGGAAGCCGCCGGCGCCCGCGCGGAGATCTTCCGCTGGACACGGTCGCCCGCGGAGCTGGCAGCCTACGACGGCTACCTCATTCCCGGCGGGTTTTCCTATCAGGATCGCGTGCGGGCCGGTGCGGTCGCGGCGAAGGACCCGCTGCTGCGGGTGCTGCTCGAAGGGGCCGAGGCCGGCAAACCCATCCTGGGCATCTGCAACGGTTGCCAGGTCCTGGTGGAAGCGGGCCTCGTGCCCGGGATCGAAGCCGGAGCCGTCGAGGTGGCCCTGGCCGCCAACCGCTTTGCCGGTCGCCGGGGATACCACTCGCGCTGGGTGGGGATCGCGGCGGATCCCGGCAGCCACACCCCGTTCGTCGAGGGACTGGCAGGGACGTTCCCCCTGCCGATCGCCCACGCCGAAGGCCGTTTCACCCATGAGGACCCGGCGTTCTTCGACCGCCTGGCGGCCGCCGGGCACGTGGCCCTGCGTTACACGCCGCTGGGCGGACGGGACACCGCGGCCGCAGGTAATCCCAACGGCTCCCTGCTGGAAGCCGCCGGGCTGACGAACAGCCGCGGCAACGTGCTGGCGATGATGCCCCATCCCGAACGGGCGGCCCAGCTGCGGCACGTGCCGGAGGATCTGCCCCACGCCTGGGGTCGGTCCCGTCGGGCGGCCGCGGGCAACTTCGAGATGCTCGAAAGTGCGGGACCGGGAGCGTTCCTGGTGCGGCGCCTGGTCGAGCTATGCTGAGTCCGAACCCTGAACCGACCGAAAGGACGTCATGAGCGGGGATATCACGAAGCAGACGACCCTGCTGACCAGCCACAAGGGTGTGGATCTCCATGCCGCCACGGCCCTGCACGTGATGCAGGACCGGCTCGAACAGGGCGACCGCCTGGCGGCGTTGTGCCGGTGCGAGCTGCACACCTTCTGGGGCGAGCCGGCAGGCGTGAACATGGAGCGGCTGCTGGACACCGGACGGTTCTACAATCCCAACAAGCATCACTACGGGCATTTCGAGACCACTAGCAGCGCGCCGGCGTGGTTCGACGCCCCGACCGCGGGCCATGACCTGGAGTCCAGCTGGCCCGGCGAGCTGAAGGGCTCGGACCTGGGCGCCGCGGCCGTCGCTGGCCCCGCGTTCTACGACCGGCTGCTCGGCGGACCGGCGGCTTCGGGCCAGACGGCCGTGGATGTCGTATCGTTTCCCCTGGGGCAGGCCGGACCGGTTCTCTCGGGTGTCCTGTGGCGGCTGCTGCTGACAGGAGACCCCGCGTCGGCGGTCGCCGCCGGCAGGACGCTGGCCGTGGCCCGGCACCGCAAGGAAGGGTTGCTCGTCAATCCGCACATGGAATCCTGGCTGACGGCCGCCCGCTGAAGGGACAGGTCGCTACACCCTGTTTGACGGGAGCGTGCATGGCACCGAAGAGACACTGGCGTGAAGAGTGCGGCGTGGTCGGAATCGCCGGCGTGCCGGGCGTGGTCGAGCTCGCCAGCCTGGCGTTGCATGCCCTGCAGCACCGTGGTCAGGAGAGCGCCGGCATCACCGTCGCCGACGGCCACCGCCTGGTGACGCACAAGAAAATGGGGCTGGTCGCCGATGTCTTCGACGAAAGCACCACGCGCGGTTTGACCGGGGAGTTCGCGATCGGTCACGTGCGCTACAGCACGTCCGGTTCGAGCAACATCCTCAACGCCCAGCCCCTGCAGGTGGCCTCCCACCGGGGAACCGTCAGCGTCGCCCACAACGGGAACCTGGTCAACGCCCACCTCCTGCGCCGGGAGATGGAGCTCGAAGGGTCGATCTTCTCCACCACCAGCGACACCGAAGTGATCCTGCACCTGCTGGCCCGCAACAAGGAAGCCAAGGCCGAGGACGCCCTGCTGGAGATCCTGCCGCGGGTGCAGGGGGCCTACAGCCTGGTCATGCTGACGCGGGACAAGCTCGTCGCCGTCCGCGATCCGTACGGATTCAGGCCCTTGTGCCTGGGGCGTTATCGCGACAGCTATGTGGTGGCCAGCGAAAGCTGCGCCTTCGACATCATCGGCGCCTCGTACCTGCGCGACATCGAACCGGGTGAACTGGTCGTGCTGGGGCAGGGCGAATTGACCAGCCGCCGGCTGCCGGTTGTCGCTCCGGAGAAGCGGTGTGTCTTCGAGCACGTCTACTTCTCGCGCCCGGACAGCGTCGTGTTCGGTCGCAACGTCGAAGCGGCCCGGCGCCGCAGCGGCGAGATCCTCGGGCGCGAGGCCCCGGCCGATGCCGATCTGGTCTGTGCGGTCCCCGATTCGAGCAATACCGCAGCGCTGGGCTACGCCCGCGCCACCGGCCTGCCCTTCGAGCTGGCGCTCATCCGCAACCACTACGTCGGGCGGACGTTCATTTCGCCCGCCCAGAAGGTGCGGGACATGTCGGTTAGGATTAAATTCAACCCTGTAGCAGAGGTTATTGCCGGCAAACGCGTTGTGGTGGTGGACGACTCCATCGTGCGCGGGACGACCATGCGCAAGCTGGTCAAGCTGATCCGTGGCGCCGGGGCCAGCGAGGTGCATCTGCGCATCGCTTCACCGCCGGTGACCAACCCCTGTTACTACGGCATCGATACGCCGGTGCGCAACGAACTGATCGCCTCGAGCCACACGGTCGAAGAGATCAAGACGTACCTGCGGGTCGACTCCCTGTCGTACCTTTCGCTGCCGGGTCTGCTGGAGGCCACCGGCGAGGGCGACAAGTACTGTGAAGCATGTTTCACCGGAAACTACGCCGTGTCTTTCAGTGAAGGCGCCGGCAAGGATGTGTTCGACAACCATGCCGCCGGTGCTGAGATTCCGGTCAAACCGCTGGGCCCCGCCGCGGGGGACGGCTGAAACATAGAGGTTTCCATTGATTGTTTCCAACATGGGGTCCGGCGCTGCCGAGAGGTGGCAGCCGGATTCGCGCTTTGATGACCCGGCGGTGCTGGGCCGGGCCCTGACCGGCCGCGTGCTGCCGCTGGTCTCCGCGCCGGCCCGCTACATCGGCGGCGAACGCGGCACCGACCGCGAGGGTTTCGACCCGGCCGGGGCGAACATCCTGATCACCTTTCCCGACGCCTACGAGGTGGGCATGTCCCACCAGGGGATCCGCATCCTCTACAAGCTGCTGCAGGCCCGCGACGACACGTTCTGCGACCTGGCATTCGCGCCGTGGCCCGACATGGAACAGCGCATGCGCGCCGAAGGCCTGCCGCTGTTCGGACTCGAGTCGCGGCGGCCGGCCGGCAGTTTCGATCTGGTGGGGTTCTCGCTCGGATACGAACTGGCCTACACGAACATGCTGACGATGATCGACCTCGCCGGGGCGCCGCTGCTGGCGGCCGACCGGCGCGAACAGGACCCCATCTTCATCGCCGGGGGCTCCTGCGTGCTGAATCCCAGCGTCGTGGCCCCCTTCCTGGATTTGGTGCTGCTCGGCGACGGCGAGGAAGCGGTCCTGGACATGGCCGCGATCATCGCCGCGATGAAGAAGCAGGGCGCCGCCCGCGGTGAGATCCTGGCCGCCCTCAGGGGTGTCGCAGGGGCCTGGTGGCCCGGGGTCGCGGGCCCGGTCCGGTCGCGCGTGCTCAAGGATCTGAACACGTTTGCGCCTCCGGGCCAGATCGTGCCGATCATGGAGCCGGTCCACGACCGCCTGGCCATCGAGGTCATGCGCGGCTGCGTGCGGGGCTGCCGCTTTTGCCAGGCGGGCATGATCACCCGTCCGGTCCGGGAACGCGATGCCGGCGCCCTGGTGCAGGCGGCCGCCGAAGGGATCGCGGACGCGGGCTACTCCGAGGTGTCGCTGTTGAGTCTGTCGACGTCCGACTACACCGGACTGGGGGAGACGGTGGCCGGCATCCAGGACAAGATGGAGGGGCAGCGGACCAACCTCGTGCTGCCCAGCCTGCGGGTGGACTCGGTCGACGAGGGGCTCTACAGCCGCATCAGCCGCGAGCGGCCCAGCAGCTTCACGTTCGCCCCGGAGGCCGGCAGCCAGCGGCTGCGCGCCGTGATCAACAAGAACATCACCCAGGAGGACATCCTCACCACGGCCGAGCAGGCGCTCACCGCGGGCGTCAAGACCGTCAAGCTCTACTTCATGATCGGGTTGCCGACCGAAACCAACGAGGACCTCGACGAACTGATTTCGCTGGTGGGCAAGGTCGTCGCGGTGGCGCCGCGGGGTGGGTCGCAGATCCACGTGTCCCTGTCGCCCTTCAGTCCCAAGACGCACACGCCGTTCCAGTGGGCGGGGCAGATCTCCCGCCCGGAGATCGAGCGCCGCAACAACTATCTCGCCCGGCCGCTGCGGCGGATGAAGGTCAAGGTCAGCACGCGTGATCCCCATACTTCCTTCCTGGAGGGGATGCTGGGTCTGGGGGACGAGTCCCTGGCGCCGGTCCTGCTGCAGGCCTGGGAACTGGGCGCACGTTTCGACGGCTGGTCGGAGCACTTCGACATCGGGTTGTGGGAACAGGCCCTGGAAATTAAGGGGATCGATCCGGACACCTTCCTCGCGCCCCGGGATCCGGAAATGCCGTTGCCCTGGGATTCGGTCGACGCGGGCGTGGAGAAGGCATTTCTGCAGCGGGACTGGCGTCGGGCGGTGAAGGAACGCCAGCTGCCGGACTGCCGGCTGGAGGGCGCCTGCTACGACTGCTCCTCCTGCGACGGGGACATGGTCCACATCTTCGCGAAGCTCGAATCGCTCGGTGAAGTCGAGCCCCGGCGCGGCCCGGCCATTCCGACCAAGGGCCGCCAGGGAACCCAGGAGCGGCTGGGGCCGCGGCCGGCGACCCCGCCGGCGCCGCCAGCGGTCGACGCTGCGGATCCGGCTGCCGGCTTCGATCCGCGCAACGCGGATCGGGACGCCCCGGACAAGGAACAGCGCAAATGGCAGATCTGGCGGCAGCAGGCAGCAGCCAAGTGCTGGTACCGCATCGAATTCGAGAAGACCGGCGACCTGGCTTTTCTCGGTCATCTCGACTTCCAGCGCCAGCTTCAGCTGGCCCTGCGACGTTCGGGCTTGCCTGCAGCGTACAGCAAGGGCTATCATCCTCATCCATTGCTGAAGTTCGGCCCCCCGCTGCCGGTGGGTGTTGTCGGCTTACGCGAATGTCTCGACATTGCCCTGGAGTGCCAGGTACCCGGTTGGATCGATGAGATGAACCGGTCCCTGCCTGCAGGTTTGCGGATTCTGAGGGATGCCGTGGTCGGTGGGCAGTCGCCCCCTTCCATCGACCAGGCCGTCACCCGCATGGACTACCGGGTGTTGTTGCCCGGCAGCGAAGAAGGCGGTCCTACCCCCGCGGTCGTGGCCGCCGCCGTGGACGCCTTCATGGCCAGTGACAGCTGGTTGTATACACGCAGGCGTCCCAAGGGGGATATCGAAATCGATGCCCGCAAGCTGGTGACATCCGGCGGTATCGGGCTGATCAACGAAACCGAGGCCGACAGGGGTACCGGGCTGCGCTTCGCACTGTTGCGCAGCGAGTCGGGAGCCCTGCTGCCCGTCCACGATTTTCTGGCCGCCCTGCTGGGCGAGGCGCTTCCGGTACCCGGACACAGCGCCATCACCCGCACGGGATATTTCGGCCGCCACACCGATGGTCGCTGGTTGTCGCCCATCGAGGAAGTAGGTGAAGCCAGTCTCCGCTACTGGATGGGTCGACACATGATCGGCTGATCCTGTTCATTGGCGGTCGGACTGGTCTCTTTATGAAAAAAGAAATGGTCATCAACTCGTCCCCCCACGAGATCCGCATCGCCATGCTCGAAGACGGCGAACTGGTGGAGTTCATCGTGGAGGGGGCCGACGCCAAACGGATCGTCGGCAACGTCTACAAGGGCAAGGTCACCTCGGTCAAACCGGGCCTCCAGGCCGCATTTGTCGACATCGGCATGGAACGGGCCGGATTCCTGCACGCCTCGGATCTGGATCACGACGACAGCGAGGAGGAGGAGAGCGCGGGCGCCCAGCGCGGCGGCCGGCGCCGGCACCGCCACGTGCCGGACATCGGCACGGTCCTGAGGGTCGGCGACTCGATTCTCGTCCAGGTCACCAAGGAGCCCATCAGCACCAAGGGGCCCCGGTTGACGGCGGACATCAGCCTCCCGGGCCGGTATCTCGTGATGATGCCCAAGGGCCGGCACATCGGTGTCTCCCGCAAGATCGAGGACCGCCGCGAGCGGGTGCGGCTCAAGCAGCTGCTGCAGAAGCACCGTTCCGACGAAGGTGCGTTCATCATCCGGACCGCCGCGACGGCCGTGACCGAGGACGCCCTCAAGCAGGACGTCAACTACCTCAGCGACCTGCTCCGGAACATCAGCACGACCGGCGCCGAGGTCACCGCGCCGGCCCTGGTCCACGAGGATGTCGGGATGGTCGTGGCTCTGATCCGGGACATCTTCAAGGAAGACACGACCCGGCTGATCATCGACGACCAGGACGACCACGCGCGCCTGACCAAGTACGTCAAGACCTTCGCCCCGGAGCTGCGCAACCGGATCGATTACTACAAGGGCGACCTGCCGATCTTCGATCACTTCGAGATCGAGGCCGAGATCAAACGGACCCTCGACAAGCGGGTCTGGATGAAGAAGGGCGGCTACCTGATCATCGAGCCGACCGAGGCGCTGGTCTCCATCGACGTCAACACCGGCCGCTTCACCGGCCGCCGCAACCAGGAGGAGACCATCCTCCAGACGAACATGCTGGCCGCCCGCGAGGTGGCGCGGCAGCTGCGGCTGCGGGATTTCGGCGGCATCATTGTCATCGACTTCATCGACATGGAGAACGAGGGCAACAAGAAGCGGGTGTTCAACGAGCTGCGGAACCACCTCAAGCGCGATCGGGCCCGCCACAAGGTATTCCAGGTCAGCGGCCTGGGCCTGGTGGAGATGAGCCGCCAGCGCGTGCGGCCCAGCCTGCTGTCGCAGCTGTCGGACGACTGTCCCTACTGCACGGGTACCGGCAAGGTCCTGTCCATGGAGACGATGAGCAACCGCATCGACCGTCTGGTTCACCGTATCGCGATCGTGACCCATGAGAAGCGCCTGCAGATCCAGGCCAATCCCGTGCTGGCCCTCTACCTCCTCGAGCAGAGGCCCGAGCAGTTCCGGGAACTGTGCAAGACCTTCGACCTGGAGCTCAACGTGCTCGACGACGCGACCCTGCACGTCGAGGAATTCCGGATCATCAGCCTGGTTTCGGGCAAGGACCTGATCGCCGAATTCGAGAAGAAGGCACGCAGCGGCGGCCGCGCGTAAACGTTCGAGCCGTCAACGCCAAGGCCGGGAATGTCCTCGGGGCGGTGCCCCTGCGGATGATCCCGGCCTTGGCGTTGACGGCTGAATCGTTCATCGCGACCTGTGTCCCCGGTCAGGAGGGGGGCGTCACCTCGATGGCGCCCTTGAGCTGCAGGGACGCCCGCAGGCCGTAGGCCTCGGCCAGGGCGCGGTTGCGGTCGCGGTCGCCCGGCGCCAGCCGCCGCAGCAGGGATTTCAGACCGTATTCCGCGAATTGCGCCAGGCGGAAACTCCACACGCTGGTCTTGCCGTAGTGCTTGGCGACAAAATGCCGGTAGCTCTTCTGGAACTGGAGGACGCTGAACCGGCTGGCCTTCTCGGCGGCCTGTCCTTCCAGATGGGTGATCTCGACCTCGCCGCAGTACCAGATGTCCAGCCCCGCCTGCCGGGCCCGGTAGCACCAGTCCGTCTCCTCGAAATACATGAAGAATCGTTCGTCCAGGGGCCCGACCCGTTCCAGCGCGGACCGGGGCATCAGGAAACAGGCCCCCATGACGTACTCGACCCTGCCTGATGGTTCGCTGCGCTCGGGAATGAAGACCACCCGCCGGCTGAAGGGCCCGCGCAACCAGAGCCGCCGCGGATCCAGGAAACCCAGCCAGTGGTAGCGGGCGCGGGGGAAGTAGCCGCCGCTGATGGTGGGCGTGCTGTCGCCATCGACCAGCCGGGGGCCGACCGCGCCGACGTCCTGCTTGCCGACCATGAAGCGGTAGAGCCGGGTCAGGCTGGCCGGCGGGCACACCGTGTCGGGATTGAGCAGCAGGATTCCCCGCCCGGTCGCACCTTCCAGCGCGAGGTTGTTGCCGCGGCTGAAACCCAGGTTGCCGCCGGATTCGATCAGCCGGACACCGGGAAACTCGTCGCGGATCATGGCGGCCGAACCGTCGGCCGACGCGTTGTCGACCACGATGATCTCGGTGGCCAGTCCCTCGCGGGCGGCCGGCAGACTGGCCAGACAGTCGCGCAGCAGGTCGCGGGTGTTCCAGTTGACGATGATGATGCTCAGATCCATGGAGGCGCTACTCGCGGCCGGCGCGGCGCAGGATTTCCTGTTCCTCGTCGGTCAAGCTCTGCAGGCCTTCGCGCGAGATCTTGTCCAGGATGGCGTCGATGGTCTTCTGGTCCTTGGAGCGCGGTTCATCGCTCCGGCCGGCGCGGCCGTTGCCGCCGGGGGCATCGTCCTCAGGCCGGACCACCCGCATGTTGCGCTTGGTCCGGTAGCGTCGCCAGGCGGATTCCAGGCCGCCGCGGCCGAGGCCGATGCCACCGCCGAGAGACGGGATGGTCGTCTTCAGGAAGATGAATCCGGTCAGGAAGCCGCCCAGGTGGGCCAGGTGGGCCACCGAACCGCCGCCGGGGATGGACATCAGGTCGATCAAAGCCAACAGGATGACGAAGTACTTGGCCTTCATCGGGATGATGAACATGAACAGGATGATGGCATTGGGGAACGTCATGCCGTAGGCCACGAGAATGCCCATGACCGCGCCGGAGGCGCCGATCATGATGACAAAGGCGTCCATGCCGACCAGGTTGAACAGCCCGTAGGTCACCGCGGCGCCCAGACCGCAGACGAAATAGTAGACCAGGAAGGACCGGGTGCCCCAGCGGGCCTCGATCTGGGAGCCGAACATCCACAGGGCGAACATGTTGAAGCCGATGTGGAAGAACCCGCCGTGCAGGAACATGTAGGTCAGGAACCGCCAGAACTGCAGGCCGATGATGGCGTCGCGCGGGACGAACCCCAGCCACCGGGTGAGGTCCAGCGACGGGCCGATCACCGTCTGCAGCACGTAAACCGCCGCGTTGGCGATGATCAATCCCTTGACGCCGGGAGTCATGATCCTGCCGCCGAAAGACATGCCGGGTCTCGTGGTCTGCATAAACCGCCTTCAATCACTGCGCGCTGGTGGAACGGGAGCCGGCGAGACGGGCAGGAAGATGCCCGCACGGGCCATGTTGACGCCCAACAAGTTGTCTGGGAAAAATGTACACAAGTTTCGGGCGGCGACCAACCTAAAACCGGGCCGGGGCCGCCCGGCAAAAAAAGCGGGAGGGCCGTCGGCCCTCCCGCGGTCGGCTCCGGAGTTCCCCGCTAGCGGAAACTCCGGCGCATGGCTTCGGCCACCTCGGGCGAGATCCGGGGGATTCCGCCGGTGTAGGCCTTGGTCGGAATGGGTGCGCCGTAGGTCGGATCCCAGGTGACCGCTGCGGTCGGGACCGTCGCGTAACTGGTGCCGAGGGTCTCGTTGATCTTCTCGATGAACCCGTTGGCGACGAACACGTAACCCTTGTTGTTGGGGTGCACGCCGTCCAGCGAGAAGTAGGTCTTCGCGGCGACCTCGGCGATGGTGTCGCCGGGGTTGGTGATCCGCAGCAGCAGGAAGTGCCGGAAAGCGTCCGGGTTCGTAGGCTTCTCGGCGGCGATCCAGGCATTGAAGTCCACCATCGCCGCGGTGGCCGGGATCTGGGGATTGCCGTTGACCTGGGCCGTGACCGCCGCGATGGCGGTGTTGTAGGCCCCGATGACCTCGTCGTCGAGGTACGCCCTCTCGGCGGCGCTCAACGTCATGTTGGCCGGCAGCTCGCCGCCCGGCGTGACCGGCAGATCCGAACCGAGGAAGTTCGGCAGCAGAATGTACTCGGCGTCGGTTTCCGCGTAGGTCAGGCTCAGGCCCCCGAACACCGCTTGGAACGTGGCCCGGTCCAGGAAGAAGGGGATGTTCTCGACCAGCGGCAGGGTGGCCGTGATGATCGTCGGCGGGAACCCGTTCCGCTGCAGCAGCCCTCCGGCCAGGGAATTCAGGAAGCCGCCGTAGTTCTGGGCAAAGGTCGCCGCCGGTGTGATCAGCGCGTTGGCCGGTCCCAGAGGATCGCCGCTGGTGGCGCCGAACAGGAAGTCATTGCCGCCGACCCAGGCGGTCACCATGGCCGGGCCCTTGGCGATCGTCTGGTAGAACTGCGAACCGGTCTGGTAGCCGGGCGCCGGCGGAGCAGCCGGTACCGCCGCACTGCCGTACAGGCCGACCAGCGGCCCAGCCCGGTTGATGAACTCGAAGAAGCTGTTGGGCCGGCTGAAGGGCGGCCCGGCCGCATAGCTGGATCCGGCGCTGTAGGCGTTCATCAGATCGACGCTGAAAGCCCCGGGCACACCCAGGTTGTGGTACTGCGTGGGCTGGGCCACCGCGAGCAGGAGCCCGGCCACGTCGGCCTCGGGAGTGACGGCCAAAGGCAGCACCGTCGAACCGTTGTAGTACAGCACGCCCGAGACGTTGCCGGCGCCCACGTTGGTGGTGCCGATGCCCGGCGAGGCGATCCAGGGCTGGGTGAACGTATCCATGTCGAGGCCCATCTGGGTGGCCACGATCATGGGGTAGCTGTTGGCCTGGCCGGCCTGCATCAGGCCTGAATCCATGAAGCCGGCGGTCAGGCTGTTGCCGATCGCTACGTAAGGCGTGCTGGCGTCGGCGGGAACAGGGCCATTGACCTGTCCGGTCGGATCAGCCACATCGTCGAGCGAGCAGCCCGTCAGCAGCATCGCCAGAAGGACGGGCAGAATGACCATGATGGAAAATATTCTCTTCATTTCCTGCACCTCCTCCTAGAAGTTGTAGGCTGCGCCCAACCCGAACAGGTTGGCCAGCGAGCTGTAGGTTCCGAACGGATAGTCGGTGGTTTCGCGGACTGGCTCCCCGCCCTCGATGTTGGTCCGCTCGGTGCCGATGACGACCATGTAGCTGGCGTTGAAGGTCCACTGACCCTTCTTCCACAGGATGCCGAGCGAATAGTCGTTGCGGTCGCTGTCCGGCAGCAGCGGGCTGACGGCCTTCAGCGGCTGCGGGGTCTTGTCGTGCACGTAACCGGCCATCACGTTCCACGCTTCGTTGAGCTGGTAGTCGAACCCGAAGCGGATCTGCCAGGAGTTTTCGTAGTTGAAGGTGAACTCCTGGTCCAGGGCCGGATTCGAGAAGGCCAGCTTGAGGCTCTCGAAGGTGCTCCAGCCGAACCGCACGTAGTTGAACTCGCCGCGGAATTTCGGGTGGAACTGGTAGGCGATGCCCAGGGACAGCATGTCCGGCAGGTTCAGTTCCGAAGAGAGGCTGTTCTCGGCGCCCAGGGCCCCGACGACGGTGTCGCCCCAGGGATCGTTTCCGGGAGCGACCGGGGTCAGGGTCGCGGTGCCGTCGGTGTACTTCATGGTCTTCTTGAAGTGGTACATGACCCCGAGGGAGACCTTCTCGTTCGGCCGGTACATCGCGCCCAGCGACGGAGTGATGTTCCAGTCGCTGCTGCCGTCGAGCTTGCTGGAGATGGCGTTCTCGCCGAACTGGGGTTCGGGGGTGAAGCGACTGAGCTCGAGGCTCTGGTGGGCGAAGTCCAGGCCGAAGGCCAGGGCCAGCCCGTCGGCAGCCATGTAGCTGACCGCCGGGGTGATGTAGACCGTCTGGATCTGCACGTCGTGGCTGATCCGGCGGCCGACCCAGGTTTCGGGGTCCTGCCAGACGACACCCAGCCCGAAGGGCGCGTAGGCGCCGATGCCGTAGGCCAGCTTGCCGCCGGGATTGGCGGTGTAGTAGGCGCCGGGCACGAGGTAGGTCTTGCTTTCGGACTCCCCGGTCTCCAGAGGTCCAGTCTTGCTTAATTGGCCCGCGAACTTGAAATTGGGGAGGACGGCGACCGCGCTGATATCGACGCTGCGGCCGGTCTGGAAGGAAAGCCCGGCGGCATTGTAGAATATGGCCGAACCGTCGTCGGCGGTGGCCGTGAAGGCGCATCCCAGGGCCGTGGCCTTGGAACCCGCTTCGTAGATGCTGAATCCCGAGCCGTAAGCCGCGCCGGCGGCCAGCATCAGGCATCCGGCTACCAGCAGGGGGAAAGATCTGGAATTCCTCATATCGCCTCCTCTGCGAGATATAGTCGGGACCGCGCTGGCCACGGCGGCCCTCAGTAGAGCCACCATGGCCCTGCCAGGATCCCGACATGTTGATGAACGGACCCTAGCACAGGGTCCGGAAGGGTGGGAAGGGTTTTAACATGTTGCTAAACAAGACCTTTTGCATCCTGAATACCCTCCGAAAGGCTTCGTGTTGATCCTGATCAACGCACCGGACCCGATCCTCACCGCGGCGTTGCCGGGCTGGCTGACCCATGGGACGCGGAGCAACGGCGGCACGGCCGCCGCCGGCGACTGGGCCCGGTTCGATCCCGCCCTGTGGACGGCCTTGACGGGAGAATTTCCCGCACGGACCGTCTCCGAGCACCCCTTGCCATTCTGGGGCCGGTGCTACGCGCTGGCCGAGGCCCCGGACTCCCAGTACGCGGCCCTGCGCGCCGTGATCCAGCAGTGCGGGGGGCTGCCGGGTCATCTGATCTGCCTGGCCCTTGCGGGCCGGGGATTCCAAGGCCAGCAGGGCCGCCGCTGGCGGGCCCGTCGCGGCAACCTGCATCTGACCCTGGGATTGAAATGCGACCTGCCGGCGGTGGTCCACGCCCCGGCCCTGCCCATGCTGCCGGCCGTCGCGGTCATGGATGCCATCGGGCCCTGGTTGGCCGCCGGTGGTCCGGCCTGCGGCATCAAGTGGGTCAACGACATCGTGAGCGGCCCCCGCAAGCTGGGCGGCGTGCTGACCTCGATCCGCACCACCGAGGGCCGCATCACCTCCGTGGTCCTGGGTATCGGCCTGAACGTGAACGTGGCCCCGGACATCGCGCCGACGGTTTTTGTCCCCGGAACCACGCGCCTGGCCGACCTGACCGTCGGCCCTGAGCCGTCCCTCGAGACCACCCTGCAGGCGGTCCTGGCGGCGGTGGCCGCGCGCTGGCAGGAGCTGGCAGCGGCGGGTCCCCAGCCTCTGGTCGATGCCTACCGGGCCGCTTCGGTGGTTGTCGGTCGCCGCGTCGGAATCTGGCCGGCCGCCACGGTCGTGCGCGAGTCCACCGAGCCGATGCCTCCGCCGGCCCGGACCGGGACCGTGGCCGCGATCGGGCCGGCCCTTGAGATTCTGCTCGATGGCCAGGATGAACCGGTCACCGCGGGTCGGCTGGCCATCCTGCCGATCTGAGGCGCGCTGCCGCCAAGCCGTTTTTACACCAAGATTTAGGTTCAGTTTCCCGTCGGCCGGTCGATGTTGAGAACGAATCCTTGATGAGATCTAACCCAATGCGAGATAACAGGATTTATTCGGGGTGAACATGGCCATCGGAACCGAAGCAGGCAGTGACCGCAGGATCGCGCGCCTCCTGGCCCAGCGCGGAGCCCCTGGGTCCTTTGCCTATGCGGGGTTCCTGGCGCTGGTCATGGGCGTCACCGGCCTGTGGCGCCTGGAACCCGTTTTCGCGACGGTCCTGATGACGATCATGGTCCTGACGGGGCTCGTGCGCCGGCGGCTCAGCCGGCGGTTCGATGAAACCTACGGGCAGCATCCCGGCCTCTGGGTGGGTCTGTTTCTGACCGCCACGCTGATCTTTGCCGCCACCTGGGGTACGGCCACCATCCTGGTCGTCAAGACCTACGGGATGGGTTGGCAGATGCTCATGACCATGCTGGTGACCACCGGCCTGGCATCCGGCGGCATCAGCGCCTTGAGCGCCGATGCCAAGACGATCCTGCCCTACCTGACGGTGATCCTGGGCCTGCCGATCCTGGCGGCCGGCCTGTTGCCGCCGCCGCTCAGTCTGCAGCTGGCTTTCCTGTTCAGCCTCTATCTCGTCTATTGCCTGGTCCAGTCCCGAATCCAGAACCGGCACATCCTGATGGAGATCGAATCGGCCGAACTGCTGGAGGAGCGCACCCGCGAGCTGGCCATCGCCACTCGCAAGGCCGAGGGCGCCAGCGAGGCCAAGAGCCTGTTCCTGGCCAACATGAGCCATGAGATCCGCACCCCGATCAACGGGATCCTGGGCATGACGGATCTGGCGCTTGAGACCGAACTGAAGCCTGAACAGCGGGAGTATCTCGAGCTGGCCCGCTACTCGGGCGAGAACCTCCTGACGCTGGTCAATGACCTGCTCGACTTCTCCCGGATCGAAGCCGGACACATGGAACTCGAGCCGCGCCGCACGGACCTGCGGGACCTCGTGTCCAGGACCATCGCGTCCATGACGCTGGGCAACGTCCACCTCAAGGTTCCGGTGACCTTCACGGTGGCCGAAAGCGTGCCCGGCATCCTGGTCCTGGATGACATGCGCTTCAAGCAGATCCTGACCAACCTCATCGGTAACGCCATCAAGTTCACCAGCGAAGGTGAGATCACCGTCGCGGTGGCCGGCGGTGCCACTGCCGAAGGACTCGTCCGGCTGGAGGTCGACGTGGCCGATACCGGCATCGGGATTCCCGACGAGAAGCGCGACGCGATCTTCGGCAGCTTTTCCCAGGCCGACAACTCGTTCGTCCGCCAATACGGAGGTACGGGACTCGGCCTGGCCATCACCCGCCAGTTGATCGAGCTGATGGGCGGCTCCATCAGTGTCCACAGCCGGGAGGGTCAGGGAAGCCGCTTCCGGTTCAACCTCCTGGCCCTGGCGGCCGAGGAGACGGTCCCGTCCAGCACAGCGGAAACCACCGAACCCGGCATTGCCGTTTCACAGCGACTACAGGTACTCGTGGTGGAGGACAATCCGGTCAACAGTCGTTTCATGCAGCGCTACCTGGAAAAGCGGGGCCACATCGCCGCCGTTGCGGTCAACGGCCTGTTGGGTGTGGATGCCTGGCGGCAGGACAGTTTCGACCTGGTCCTCATGGATGTGCAGATGCCCGAGATGGACGGTCTGCAGGCGACGCAGACGATCCGGGAATACGAAGGTGACGGGGAGGCCCACGTCCCGATCGTGGGGCTGACCGCCCATGCCTCCGCCGAGGACCGCGAACGTTGCCTCAACAGCGGCATGGACGGTTATCTCACCAAGCCCGTCAATTTGGAGGCGCTCGACAAGATCCTGGATGATATCATGACCCGGACCTTGATCCCCGCCTGACCGCCCCGGGCGGGAGACCACCCGGAACCCGCAAAGTCATTCAGCGTAAGTACCGTCATGCGTGACCGACGTGAACCCTGGAAATGGCCCGTGTGTATCGGTGTGACCGTTGCCGTGTTTCTCGGCACCGCTTTCCTGCTGCCGGCCTCCTGGATCCGGCATTTCTTTTCTCCATTGCCGCTTGCGGTCGAACGGACGGACCGCGCCGCACGGCGCTGGCTGGTGGTCCTGCCGCCCCCGGAGCTGGAACCGGTCGGCCGTCACGAACAGGATCCGCCGCCGCCGGCCCGGCAGCCGCGGCGGGATTTCCAGGATCCCCGCTGGTGGCAGGAGGGCTGGCGTATCCGCCAGGACGACGCGGCGACGCGGTTGCTGGCCGTGGCGCCGACCGACAGCCTGGAGATCCTGCTGAACGTGCTGGGGCTCGAGCGGGAATTCATGATGCAGGCCAGACCCGACAGCATCCTGGCGGCGAAGCTGCTGCTGCTGGCGGTGGAGGAATCGTTCAACTTCGACGAGCTCAAGCCGCTCTGGCAAGGGGTGGCGCGGTCCAGGGCCTACGCCGATATTCTGTCCCGGGCCGCGGACATGTACGGCGAGCATCTGCAGTCTGAAATCATGGTTCCCGACTGATGTTTTCGAGAACGCCCTGTCATGAAAACGGCTTCATGGTTGCGATTCATGAAATTTCGTGTAGTTTTCGAATACTTGACAATTTTACTCAGGGTAATTCCGGACGACCGACCAGGGAGTTGAGATGTTTCGTGTGAACCGCGCCGAGGAACAGGCCGTCCGCTTGACCATGCGTCTGGCCATGCACGGTGGGCAGATCACTCTCGGCGAGTTGGCCCAGGCGGAAGATCTGCCGGAGCCGACGGTCGCCAAGCTGCTGGGGATGCTGCGCCGCGGCGGGGTCGTCGACGCGGTGCGGGGCCGGCACGGGGGCTATGTCCTGGCCGACGCCCCGGAACGGATCTCCGCCGCGCGGGTGATCCACAGCATCAGCGGCCCGTCGGTCTTCGAATTTCCCTGCAGTGACAGCAACGAGAAACCCGACTGCCATCGCACCGATGACTGTGGTCTGCGCTCGGTCTGGCAGCATCTGGAGAACCGGGTGTCCGAAGTTCTCGAGCAGACCAGCGTGGCCGACCTCCTGCGCCGCGAGGCCGAAGCCGCCACGAATCTCCACAACCTCTGGCCGCTGGCCGAGAAATAAGCCGCCACCGCCGGTCGTTCGCCCGTCAGGCCGACCAGGCCTTCTGCAGCGACCGCACCATCCAGACGAGCACGCCCAGTCCCGCCACCAGCAGCACCGCGAAGATCATCATGTTCAGATTCTGCGGCTGCACTGCGAAGGTGTCCGGTCGGTAGGATTCCGCGAGCACCGCCCGCCGGACCAGGTGCCGGATCGCGACCATCGCCGCCATGACCGCCAGGGTGACCACGACTGGCGTTCCCAGGCGCAGGCGTGAGCCCGGCCTGAGGCTCAGCGCCCCGAGCACGACCATGGCGACGGCACCGGCGACCCCGACCGTCAGCAGCACCGTGGCGGCAACGTCGTTGCCCATGAAGTTCCGCAGCACCGGACGGGGCAGCGCCAGCAGGTACCACAGCCCGAACCCGAAATTCACGGCGGTCAGGAACGTGAAGGCGCCGAGCCCGGTCTGGCGCATGGCCGCCCCGCTGGCGTCACCGCGTTCCGATCTCGCTGTGCCCCACAGCGCGAGCATCAGTCCGGCAACCGCGGGCGCGCCGATCATGGCGTGCAGGTAGCGGGGGGCCAGCGTGGGGTCGCCGAGGTTCAGGTGCAGCCCGCGCGGGTCGGTGAAATACTTGCCCGCCCAGGAGCCCACCGCCGCCATCAGCGAGGTGTTGTTCGCGAACATGAATCCCACCCACAGGAACAGCAGCAGGGTCACCGCCAGCAGCGGCGTCCGGGCCCGCCCGAGGTCGGGCCCGCGGAAGGACTGCAGATAAGTACCGTAGTAGGCGAAGATCAGGACCACGACGATGGAGAACCAGCCCCATCCCATCAGGATGCTGCTGGTGAAGAAAAACTGTCCCATCAGGGTCTGCAGGAACAGCAGGGGAGCGACACCCAGCGTCACGGTGGCCGCGACCAGCATCGGGGTCACGCGGGCCAGCGTGTCGGCCAGGTCCGTCCAGCGGCCCGCGTCAGCGGGACCGCGCAGGCGGGCGTAGAGGGTGATCATCAGGCTGCCGACCAGGGCGTTCATCGCCAGCAGGTGCAGCAGGAAGGTCAGCTGGAGCAGGATGTCCAGCACGACCGCGGGGGCCGGCAGCGGCAGCGCGTCGGCTGCCGGCACGATGGCCGCGGCGGCCGTCAAGAGGCAGGGGTTCATGATCCGCTCCCTTCAGCTGAGGCGCCGAGGCCCGCCAGGTATTCGACCAGCAGGGCCCGCTGCTCCGGCGGACCGAAGTAGCCGGGCATCTCGTCGACCAGGTCCCCGGCTTCGTCCAGGAACTCGTCGATCTCGGCGGGATCCATGCCGGCGAATGACGAGGTGAGTTCCCGGAAGCCGTCCGGAGTGTGGCACAGCCCGCACGAGATGGCGAACGCCTGCGCCGGTCCATAGCCGTCCGTTCCCCAGACCGCGGTCGCTTCGGGCTTGAGCGTCATCAGATAGGTGACCAGGGCGTCATTCTCCGCCGCGTTGCCGTGCCAGGGCGGCATGAGGGCCCGCATGGAGGCCAGGCGCGGCACCAGACTCGCGACCGTTTCCCGGTTCCAGTGGGCGAGGTACGGCTGCAGGCCGTTGTAGCCGCCTTGGGTGTGGCAAGGTTGACACCAGGCGACATAGAGGTCGCGGCCCCGGCGAACCTCGTCCGTGGCCCCGGCCGGCGACAGCCAGCGCGTGCCGGCGGCCATGCCGTTGTCGGCGAACCATTCCTCCTGCTCGACCAGCATGCCGGTGCTATAGAGGTAACCGTGAATCGTGTACGGCTTGCGCCCGGCTTCGCGCATCCATTCGCCTGCGCCCATGGTGCCCAGCGCCAGCACGAGCAGGAGAACTGCCGGCGCCCGACGGGTCAGGGCGGGCCAGAGCCAGACCAGGACCGCCAGGATCGTCAACACGATCAGCCCGCCCTTGAACAGGGCCGCGACCGTCGGCAGCACCGTGATCGCCCCGCTGAGGGCTTCGTTCTGCTCCCAGACACCGACCGAACGGCCGTACCACAGGGCGGACGCCGCGACGCCGATCAGCGCCACGACGGCCCAGCCGCCGTTCCACCGCTGCAGCCGCCGGCGAAAAGTGTCCTGAGGCAAGCGGGTCGCGAAGAAGAGGGTCATCAGGCCGGCGATGGCCAGACCCGCGAACGTGCGGATCGCCAGACTCGGCCAGTAGGTGGGGTTGAAGAACCCGGTCCAGAAATCCTGATTCTCCAGCCAGCCGCCGGGTGTGAGCATGAAGGTGATGATGCCGTTGATGACCACCAGACTCATGTAGGCGGCGATGAAATAGATCCAGCCCACGGTTTCATGGGTGCGATCGTCCAGCCGGTCCCACCCGTAGTAGTAGACCATGGCGGCGCCGATCTCCACGAAGAAGAACACCCATTCGATGGCCCAGCCCCAGAGATAGGCGTGGATCAGGGCGCTGGTCCCATGGGGCGAGATCAGGCCGATGGTGGCCCAGATGCCGACGCCCGAGATGGCCCCGAACACCAGGGTCAGGAGCATGAAGAAACGGCTGTGATCCTTGACGAACTGCCGGAGCTTGGTGTCTCCGGACCGGCGGGCTTTGATCTCGGTCACCACCAGCCACAGGCCCCCGCCGACCGCGAAGTGGGAAACGAAGACGTGCAGGACCGAAACGACGGCGATCAACATGCCCGAACCCATGGCGAGTTCCCAGACCGGATAATTCATCAGCGACCTCCAGGATCAGGTTCCACAAAAACCTTGGTCAACGAGGAGGTGTTTTTCAAGCAATTTGTTGGTGTCGAACCGGTTTAACGCTACCGCGTCGGTGCGATACGCAGGTCGGAAAAGTCAGAGAAAGCGGACCAGCCCGCCCCAGCGCTGGTCCATGCGGAAGCCGTGTTTCTGGTAGAAGCGGCGCAGGAAGAAGTGGGTCTTGATGGTCTTGAAACCGAGGGCGCCGAGCCGGGTGCACAGGTCGGCGAGGATGGCCGCTTCGATGTCGCGTTCGGCCAGCGCCTGGTTCACGACGATGCCGTCGAGAAAGACGGTGTCCTCGTCGAGGTGACGGTAGACCGTACCGCCGACGATCTGCTCGGCATCGTCACTAACGACAAAATAGAGATCGGCCTTGTTGATCGACTTGGGGAACCCCGCCTTGAGGAAGAGGCGGTAGAGCTGCCCGACCTCGGCCGGCCCGGCCGGTTCGCCGACGCTGTACGTGTGGCCGTACTTGTCCTGGATCGCCGACTGCAGGATGATCTGACTGCGCTCGCGGGTCCCCGACGGTCCTGACCTCGATGCTGTCGGCTGCGCAGGCGGTGGGGGAAGGCCAGGCGGTTGAAGGCGGCCCGGTCGTCGGGGTCGGTCAGGGCCGCCTGGAGGTCGGAGAGTTCCACCATCTGGGTGGCCCGCCGGTGCGGATGGCGGAACATCCGCACCAGCAGCCGGTCGAAGATGTCCAGCAGCCGGGGCTCGGCATCCTTGAAATAGGTGTTGCGAAAGAGAGTGAAACGCGCGATTTCCGGCAGCTTGTCCAGCCGGTAGAGCCGGCTCAGTTCCTCCAGGATCTCCAGCCGGGCCCGCAGCGGCGGCGTGGGCGTTGACCAGCTTTCCCAGTCCTCGAAGCGGTGGATGGCGCCCTTGAGGGTCAGGGGTAGAAGTAGGTATCTTCCAGGCCGGCGATGAACGCTGGCCAGGGCCTCGGCGAAACCCAGCCGCCCGGTCATGGCGCCGCCCTTTTCCAGCTGGGTCTGGAGTTCCGTCAACAGTTCCAGCGCTGCGGCGACGCCCAGGGCGTCGACAAACGCCTCGAAGATCCAATCCACCTCCAGGTATTCGCGGGTCCAGGGGTAGTGGCTGAGGGTATGCTGGAAGATGTTGCGCCAGATCGGCCGGACCAGGGACAGGGGCCCCTTGTAGGGTTTCCAGCCGGACAGGTTGTTTTGCACCGCGCCGCCCCGGAAATCGGGTTCGGGCACGACGATATTGTTGGGCGTGATCAGGCCCGGGGATGATCCGGCGGCCGCTGTTGCGCCAGCCGCGCACGACCACGCTCATGGCCCGCACCATCAGCTGATGCCACCGCATGCGCGTCGGCGGCGTGGTGCCCGGGCCGCGGACGCTACTGAACTCGCGGATCTTCTCCCAGACCGTCAGGTCGCTCACGTAGGCCATCGACAGGGCGCCCAGTTCGGGCCGGCAGCAGCCGAAGTTGGGCAGCACCGGGGTGCCGAACGGATAGCCGCGCAGGGCGATGTACCAGTAGATCGTGTCGGTGATCAGGACCTTGTCGATATCGCGGCGGATGATCAGCTGCAGGTCGAAATGTTTGCCGCCCTTGGTGTTGACGCTCACGCGGTACCGGGAATCCTCGTAGCGGGAGATGATGCGCGACACCCAGATGCCGCCGGGCCCGATCTCCTCCAGCGCAGGTCCTCGCCCTCGAAGGCCAGCATGATGGATTGCTTCAGGAAGGTGGTGCCGATCAGGACTTCCTGCAGCCGCTCGACCTCCTCGGCGCTGAGGCCTTCCTGGAAGACGATCTTGCCCTCCCAGGCGGCCGGGTCCAGGTCCCGGGGCAGTCCTGCTGGAGGGTCCTCGAACCAGGCGGCCAGGTCGGTCGAATTCGCCGCAGGGCGGCGGCCGCCAGGTCGGGGGTCCTGGTCGTGCAGGCCCAGGTGACCAGTTCCTCGCGGATGGTGCCGTAGAACTCGGGGTGGAAGCGGCCGAAATCCGCCAGCAGCCGGAACAGATCCGTGAACAGCCGGCGGGAGGTGTCGGAGGCCGGCCATGACAGCTGCGTGCGGTACGAATGCAGGCGCTGGCGGAACGCCTGGAGGCGGCGCGGCTCGATACTCGCCCGGCTGATGGCCCGGAAACTCTCCTCGTCCAGGAAGGGTTTGCCCGACTCGATGAAGGCCGGCAGGTAACGCAGGTAGTCCGGGACCGGTTCGTCCAGGACCAGCACCTGGTAGGCCCGGCAACGGACGGTCGTTTCACGGTGGTTGGCCAGCGCCTCCAGGCGCCGGCGGATCACCGTACCCTGCCGAGCTCCGACCTTTTCCAGCCGGTCGTCCAGGGTGCGGATGGCGTCCAGGGCGGTCGCGAGTTCCCCGAACAGGGCCTGGCTGCACAGGGTGTTGACGTCGACGAGCTGGTTGTCGACCAACTGGGGTTCCGGCGGTCCGGAGTAGGTGGCGGCGATGTCCTCGGGCAGGTGGACCTGTTCGGAAAAGGAACCCAGGGCGGTGTCCCAGCCGGGCCGGCAGGGACCGAAGCCGATCAGCTGGGAATTCGCCATCCACAGCAACGGTTGGCGCACCATCAATCCCAGGTCGATGGCCTTGCCCTCGACCGTGTACTCCAGGTCACCGATCCGCACCCGGTTTTCGGCCGTGCGGGCGATCCCGAGTTCCGAACCGTTCCGGCGATTGTAAAGACCTCCCGGGCGGGCGAGGATCGTATCTTCAAGCACCCCGAGATCCCGGAAGAACCAGCGCGGAATCATGACGTCGCAACCTGCGAGCCGGTGCGTCCTGACGCTCGTCCGGTAGAGGTCGGCGATCACCTCGGAGAAATTCTCCTCGATCACCTTGCGCCGATAGGATCCCTTGGGCGTCAGTTCGCCCTTTTCCGCTGTAAAATCACGGTCCAGGACGGCGAAATTGACCACCCGCTCGAACGGTGCCAGGGCGGGATTGGCGGTTGTGACGATCTGCTGGAAGTACTCCCGCACCTCATCCGGACCAGCCAGCGACTTGAGCACGTCGTCATCGCGGTCAGGGACGATGAGCAGTGTGTTGTAGCTGCGTCCGTCGCCGGCCAGGAAGGTCCGCTTGATGCCGGGCACCTGCTCGAAAACCGACTCCACGACCCGCGGGGCGATGGTCTGACCCCGGTTGTTCTTGTAGATGTCCTTGATCCGGTCGACGATCTCCAGGTGGCCGCCTTCGGTTCTGCCGGAACAGGTCCCGGTGGCGAGCCAGAAGTCGTCCGAGTCCTGGGTCCTCGACCGCCAGGCTGCCGGGGTCGGCTTCATCGGGCAGGTAACGGGCGATGTACGGTCCGGCGATCTGCAGTTCACCCTGCTCGGCGAAACGGACCTTCACGCCCGGCAGAGGAATGCCGACGGAGTTTTCCACGTATTGGTCGGGCGGGGTCATGGTCAGCCCGCCGGTGCCTTCGGTCATGCCGAAACCGGAACAGAGGCTCACACCGCAGCGGTGGAAGAAACGGAAGACCTTGGGGTCGAGGTAGCCCGCCGCCGACAGCCCCCAGAAGAGGCGGTCGCCCACGACCTCCCGGAGAATGACGCAGGGGTCGCTGGGGGCGTCGGGGTCCTGGGCCAGTTCCATCACCCGGTCGCGGATCTGCACCCAGCGGATGGGGACGCTGATGAAGCCCGTGGGCCGCACCTCGCGGAACTGGTTGAACAGCGTGGCGGCCGACGGGTTGCCGGCGAAGATGTAGGTGCCGCCCCAGAAGATCGCACCGAGCATCTCAAGGTAGCGCCCGAAGGTGTGGTACAGGGGCAGGTAGCAGAGCATGACCTCGTCACGGCCGACCTCGGGCAGTGCGGCGGCCCGCGCGAAACGCTTGCTCACGAGGTTGAACTGGTTGAAGGCAACACCCTTGGGCATGCCGGTGCTGCCGGAGGTGAACATGACCGTCGCCGTCTCGCGGATCCGGCGGCGCGGGCGCTCCGTCAGCAGGGTTGCGATCTCCTCGGTGTCGAGCAGGCCGCGGCTTTCGTCGAGCATCCGGATGTCCTGCGAGTCCACCCGCCCGCAGTAGTGCAGCGTGAAGATGACGAAAGGATGCTCCGCCCGGTCCCTGATCGCCAGGAGCGTGTCGAGCTTGTCGGGGTGGTCGCACACGGCCACGGTGATGCGCAGACGGTCGAAGATCCAGACCAGGTTTTCGAGATTGAAGTGGACGTTCAGGGGCGTGACGAAGATGTCGTGGGTCAGGCAGGCAAGGTCACAGCAGGCCGACCCCACGCTGTTGTCGCACAGCAAGGCGACACGCGGGCCGTCGCCGTCGCGCGGTCCGGTCGGCGCCAGGTCGGGGGCCGGGCCCTCTTTGAGGAACACCGCGGCCGTGGCGCGGACCCGCTGTCGGATCTGGGCGTAGGTCCATCGCCCGCTGCCCGTTTCACCGAGCTCCTGGAACAGGACCTGTTCGGGCTGGTCGACGGCGCGGCGCTCCAGCAGGTCGCCGAGAGTGTAGCCGATCGTCTCGATGATCGTGAACGTGGTGGCGGCCCAGCGGTCGCGCGCCGCATCGTGGGCCAATGCGGTCAGGAAGTCCGGATGGCGGGTCACCGCCAGGTAGTCTTCCCACAAGGCACGCGGCACCGTCTCGGACTCACCCTTGGCGAGGATCTCCTCGACGGCCGCCAGCAGCGCCGCGGCGTCCACGGCCGCCGCCGGTTTCCCGGACTGCGGGGTCGCGCGGCGCAGGAGTTCATCCAGACGTTGGGACGGGGCGGCCATCAGATCCCGGATCCCGTGACCGTCGGTACCAGTCGATAGCCCACACCGTGAACGGTCAGGATGTGCTGCGGCTTGCGCGGATCCTCTTCGACGATCTTGCGCAACGAAAGGATGAAATTGTCGACGGTCCGGGTCGTCGGATAGGCGCCGAATCCCCAGACGCGGTCGAGGATGGTCTCCCGGTCGACCGGTTCGCCGCTGTGCTCGGTCAACAGGCGCAGGATCATGGCCTCCTTCTCCTTCAGCGTCACCGTCCCGTCCGGCGTGGTGGCCTGATAGGCCCGCAGGTTTATATCCGCGCGCCCGATGCGGATCGTCTCGGGCGGCTCCTGGCCGCGGAACCAGTCCTGACGCCGGAACAACGACTTGATGCGCGCCAGCAGTTCGGCCAGATCGAACGGCTTGGTGATGTAGTCGTCACCGCCTTCGTCCAGCCCGTGGATCCGGTCCTGGCCGGCGCTGCGGGCGGTCAGGAACAGGATGGGCACCCGGTCGCCCTCATGGCGGATGCGGCGACAGACCTCGAAGCCGTCGATGCCCGGCAGCATGACGTCGAGCAGGATGAGATCGGGCTCGCCGGTCCGCCACTGGCGCAGCCCGTCCTCGGCGCTGCCCGCCATCACCGGTTCGTACCCCTCGAGGTCCAGGTTGATGCGCAGGCCGTCGGCCAGGTGGGCGTCGTCCTCGACCACCAGAATGCGCCGTTTCATGGTTCTCCTTCATGTCGCCAAGCCCGGTATCAGCGGGCCCGGTTCACTTCCCGGCGGGCAGCACCATGGTGAAGGTGCAGCCGGCGCCGGTTTCGCTTTCCAGTTCGATGCGGCCGCCCAGGTTCTCGACGTTACGCCGCACCAGATGCAGGCCGATGCCCGCGCCGGCGGACTTGCCGTCCTTGCTCCCGCTATAGAAACACTCGAAGACCTTGTCCTGCAAGCGGCGGGGGATGCCCGGACCGTTGTCGCTGGACGACTCACCCGGTGCCAGCTTCTCGCCCGGCTTCGACGCGACCTCGACGCGGCACCGGGCCGGGCTGTGGCGGACCGGCATTGACCACCAGGTTGCGCAGGGCCAGGGCGAACGTCAGACGGCGGCCGGTGACTTCCGCGCCGTCGGGGGCCTGGAAATCCACTTCCGCCTGATGGCTGGAGAGGAATCCCTTGAGATCGTCCAGGACGGTGCGGCACTCCCGGGCCAGGTCCAGCTTGAGCTGGGGACCCTGATCGAAGGTATCGTCCGCACTCATGGACAGGATATCGTCGACGAGGTTCTCGAGGCGTTTCATGTCCTCGATCATCCGCTTGCGGATCTTCATCCGGTCCGCTTCACCCAACCCGTCGCGGCCGAGAGTCTCGCAGTAGAGCCGCAGGCTGGCCAGCGGCGTCTTGAATTCGTGGGTGGCCCCGGCCAGAAAAAGTTCCCGGGTCTCCTTGAACTTGATCTCGCTGCGCCACGACAGGATAGAGGATGGTCGAGCCGGCCACCAGCAGCATGATGAAGAAGAAGCCCTCGTACAGGAACATGTTGCGGGTGGCGCGGGCCTCGTCGTCGGATCTGGCCGGACGACCTCGGGATCGATCATCACCTCGACGCCGTCGGGTCTCTGCTTGAACAGGAGGTGGGGGAACGACGGGCCGAGCCAGCGCTCGGGATCCTCGCGACCCGCGGATCGGACTGGATCAGGAAGGTGGCGTGCAGCCGGTCGTTGGCCAGCTTCTGCATCTCGAATTCGGCCTGGTCCTTGCCCTCTTGGTCAGGAAGAAGAGCCACCAGACCCCATGACCAGCAGCAGGACCACCAGGATGCCGTAGAAGATGCCCAGGCGATTCTTCATGCCGCGAACCGCCACTACTGGTATTCCTTGCCCAGGATCACGCTGACGATGATCGCGCCCACGGCCAGCGGCGCGGCGAAGCGGATCAGGAAACGCCACAGACCGTAGCCCCCCAACTCGCCGTGACCGGTCTCCAGTTCCTCCCGGGTCGTCTTGCGGTTCAGCACCCAGCCGACGAACAGGGCGATCAGGAAACCGCCCACCGGCAGGAACCAGTTGCTGGCCAGGTAGTCCATGGTCCCGAAGACGCCGGCGGTCGATTCGCGACCGATCAGGTTGATCGAGCTCAGCCGCTCGCTGCCGCCCAGGCTCAGGGCGTTGAGCACCCCGAACAGGGTGATGACCCCGCCCATGGTCAACGTGGCCCGGTGGCGCGACCAGCCCAGTTCATCGATGGCGTAGCTGCTGACCACTTCCAGCAGGCTGATGGTGCTGGTCAGGGCCGCGAAGCCGATCAGCACGTAGAACAGGGCGATCAGCAGTCCGGCGCCCGGCAGTTTGACCAGGACGGTGGGGATGGTGGTGAACAGGATCGTGCTGCTCTTGGACACCTCGACGCCGGAGGTGTTGATGATGGAGAACATGATCACGCAGGCCATCAGGGCGATCAGGGTGTCCAGGAACGAGATCTGCAGGGCGGCGCGGGGGATGGAGATCTCCTTGCCCATGTAGCTGCCGTAGGTGAGCATGGCGCCCATGCCCAGGCTCAGGGTGAAGAACGCGTGTCCGAGGGCTTCGAGGACCGAGCCGGTCGTCAGGGTGCTGAAATCGGGATTGAAGATGAACCGCATCGCCTCGCCGAAGCCGCTGGTGGTCGTGCTGTAGATGACCAGGACCACCAGGATCATGCCCAGCAGCGGCATCAGGATCTTGGCCACGCGTTCGATCCCGCCCTTGACCCCAAAATAGACCGCGCCGGTGGTCAGGCCCATGAACAGGACGTGGTACATGGTCTGCTGGGCGCCGTTGGCCAGGAATTCCCCGCCGAAGTAGGCGCCCAGGGCGTCGGGATTCACCGCCAGTTCGGCCAGATCGCCGCTCAGCGCCATCCAGGTGTAGTGGATGGTCCAGCCGGCCACGACGCTGTAGTACGACAGGATGGTGAAGCCGGCCAGGACGCCGAGAAATCCGAGACTCTGCCAGACGGTGCCGCCGGGCCGGTCCTTGCCGAGCGCCTTCAGGGCGCCGACGGGACTCAGCTGGGTGTGGCGGCCGACAAGAACCTCGGCGATCATGATCGGGACGCCGACGACGGCGATGGCCGCGATGTAGACCAGGACGAAGGCGCCGCCGTTGTTCTCGTGGGTGATGTAGGGAAATTTCCAGAGATTTCCCAGGCCGATGGCGCTGCCGCTGGCGGCCAGGATGAATCCGAGCCGGCCGCTCCACTGCCCGCGGGTTTCTGTCATCTTTTTGTCCTTTCCTGCCTGATCCGTCAAACGGGCGTCCCCGGTGGAACGCCCGGGGGCATCATAGAACATCGTCTGTCGCTTGACCAGAGGGATCGCCCAGTGCACGGACGCGAAAAAGGGATCCGGAGTCCGGATCCCTTTCACGTATTTGGTAGCGGGGACAGGATTTGAACCTGTGACCTTTGGGTTATGAGCCCAACGAGCTACCAGACTGCTCCACCCCGCATCCATATCTGATCTTGTGCCCACCGATCGTGGGACGGGCAATATAGGCGGCCCCCCCGGGGCTGTCAAGAAATCGGACCCGATTAACCGCCCTGCCGGTCGGGCCTATTCCGGGTCCGGGGACGGTGAGACGACCATCAGCACCTCTTCGCCCTCGCCGAGCATGTTGTATTTTTCCCGCGCCAGTTTTTCCAGCGCCCAGGGATCGTTTTCCAGGGCGTGGAGCCGCTCCTGCAGACGCTGGTTCTCCGCCGCGAGGGCGGCGACTTCGGCGCGCAGTTCCTCCTCGGCGGAACGCAGATGAAGCCAGGACAGGACGCCGTTCTCTCCCAGCTGCGACAGGAGCAGCAGCAGGCAGAGCCCGATGCCGACGATGATGGGCAGGGAGCGGCGGTTGAGGACGCCGCCGGCCGGCAGGCCGCGGATGTAGCGGTCACGCGGATGGGGGTTCGGGCTGGTGGACATGCTCCGTCATCTCCTGGTCGTGCGGGCGGCCGAAGGTCCGTCTTCGGGGCGGCCGGGAGAAGAGTCTCCCGGCCCGCCGGTTCATCCTAGCGCAGGTTGTAGAAACAATCCAGTCCGGGATAGATGGCCAGATCGTCGAGCTCCTCCTCGATGCGCAGCAGCTCGTTGTACTTGGCGATGCGTTCGCTGCGGCACAGCGAGCCGGTCTTGATCTGCCCGGCGTTGGTGGCCACCGCCAGGTCGGCGATGGTGGTGTCCTCGGTCTCGCCGCTGCGGTGGCTGATCACGTTGGTGAACCGGGCCTTCTTGGCCATTTCGATGGTGTCGAGAGTCTCGCTCAGCGTGCCGATCTGGTTGAGCTTGATCAGGATGCTGTTGGCGCAACCCTCGGCGATGCCGCGGCGCAGGCGCTCGGGGTTGGTGACGAAGAGGTCGTCGCCGACGATCTGGATCCGGTTGCCGAGATTGTCGGTCATCTTGCCCCAGCCGTCCCAGTCGTTCTCGTCCAGGCCGTCCTCGATGGACATGATGGGGTAGTTCTGCACCAGATCTCGCCGTAGTACGACGACCAGCTCGCGCCGGCTTCCCAGGGTCCGCCGCCCTCGGCGTCGAGGTGGTAGTCGCCGTCGCTTGTAGAACTCGCTGGCGGCGGCGTCCAACGCCAGCACGATGTCCTCGCCGGGCTTGTAGCCGGCCTTCTCGATGGCGGTGACCAGCAGTTCCAGCGCTTCCCGGTTGCTGCCCAGGTTGGGGGCGAAGCCGCCCTCGTCGCCGACGGAAGTGGCCAGGCCCTTCTCGGCGAGGATCTTCTTGAGCGTGTGGAACGTCTCGGCGCCGTAGCGCAGAGCTTCACCGAAGGTGGGGGCGCCCACCGGCATGATCATGAACTCCTGGATGTCGACGTTGTTGTCGGCGTGGGAGCCGCCGTTGAGGACGTTCATCATCGGCACCGGCAGGACGTGCGTCCTGCGACGCCGCCGAGGTACTGGTAGAAGGGCAGGCCGACCGACTCGCTGGCGGCCCGGGCGACGGCCAGCGATACGCCGAGCATGGCGTTGGCGCCCAGCTTGCTCTTGTTGTTCGTGCCGTCCTTCTCGATCATGATCCGGTCGATGAGGGCCTGGTCGGTGGCGTCGATCCCCACCAGTTCGTCTTCGAGATCGGCCACGTTGGCCACGGCCTGGCGGACGCCCTTGCCCAGGTAGCGGTCCTTGTCGCCGTCGCGCAATTCGATGGCCTCGTGCTCGCCGGTGGAGGCGCCGCTGGGCACGGCGGCGCGGCCGACGCTGCCGTCCTCCAGGAAGACGTCCACCTCGACGGTGGGGTTGCCGCGGGAATCCAGGATCTCGCGGGCCTGGATCATTTCGATGTAGCTCATGGAATTCTCTTTCCGGTGGGTTGTCGGGCGCCGCGGCCGGGTGCCGGCGCGGCGCATTGGCTGAAGGATTTCTCCGCTAGTTTAGGTTCGCCCTCCGGCGGTGTCAATGTTCCGGCGGCGGCCGACCCGGACCGGCGGCGGCGGGTTAAAATGTTGACCCACGCCGCACGAGGAGCCTATTTTCGCGGTCACCATTCCCACCCGGAGGCTGAATGTTCGACCGGCACCAGGATCTGAAAACCATACGACGCTGCAAAAGGGGCGAGGAGGACGCATTTGCGGAGATCCTGACGCGCTACCGCGGCGCCATCTACAACCTGTGCTACCGGATGACACGCAACTCCGAGGATGCGCGCGACCTGGGCCAGGAGGTCTTCATCAAGGTCTTCTCGCTGCTGGACCGCTTCGACGAGAACTACGCCTTCAGCAGCTGGCTCTTCCGCATCGCCACCAACCACTGCATCGATCATCTGCGGCGCAACCGCCTGCGATTGCTGTCCCTGGACGGGGGCGTGGGCAAGGACGGCGAGGAGTACGAACTCGAATTCCCGGGGCACGAGCCCGGACCCGATACCGTGCTGCAGCGCAAGGAGGCCCTCCAGCGGCTGGAGGAGGTCATCGCCGACCTGCCGCCGCACTACAAGGCCATCACCCTGCTGCGCCACGACCAGCAGCTTTCCTACGACGAGATCGCCGAGACCCTGCAGATGCCCCTGGGCACGGTCAAGGCACGGATCCACCGGGCCCGGAACCTGATCCAGCAGATGCTGAAGCGCGCGATCCTACGACATCTGAAATCGGCGTGATTTTTTTCGTGAAATTGCACCTTTTTTGCAACAAAGGTCCGCTAGGGGCCGTAACCCCCCCAGGCGGGTGATCAAATCACTGTCGGGGGATACGACACCTGCCGGTCATGGGGTGGAGACGGATCGGGAAACCAGTCCGTTTCCCCCCAAACAAAGATTGAATTCCGTTGCCCGCCGGGTTAAATCAAACCCTACCGGGAGAGGGACGACGGGGAAGGAGCCGCTGATGAACAGCAACAACAAAACCAATCAGCCGCTGGCCTGCCCGGAGTGCCGCCAGGGGCTTCAGGACTATCTGGACGGGACGCTGGACAAACAGCGTTCCCTCCGGTTTTTCCTGCACATGCGCGACTGTGCTTCCTGTCAGCAGGAGCACGACCGCCTGCAGGTCATGTTCGGCATGCTCGATTCGCTGCCGGACCACGAGGTCCCGGCGGATTTCGATGAGGCCATCCTGGCTGCCGTTCCCTATGCGGCTTACCGGGCCATGGAACCTCTGCGCCGGGAGCGCGTCCCGGTCTTCCTCGAAGAGGCCTTCCTGCCCCGACTGATCCGGTCGCCCGCGGTACGCGGCACCGGTGTCGGCGCCGCGGCGGTTTCCCTGGTGATGATCTCGCAGGGTCTGGGCGGAAACTTCCTGCCGGCCGTCGTGGTGACCGGGCTGGTTCCCGAAATCCTGGTCCGGTTGCAGGGCCTGGGCCGCAGAGCCGTTACCGGCGCCGGAAGGGCTGAAGGCTGACACCATGACCGCAATCCGTGGGGCACTCGCCAACCCGACAGGGTGGTTTCCAGGAAACCTGCCTGGTTCGTCGCGTGCCGTCCCGGGCCTGGTGGTCGTCCTGCTGGCGGTGGGTCTGGCCGCCCAGGGTGTGCTGACGACTCCCTCCCTGGCTCAGGATTCGACCGTCGGCGAGACGGAAAGCGAAGACATCAACTTCTTCGAACAGGACGAGGTCAAGACCCAGCGCGATTCCCTGCGCGTCGAAATCCTCCGCTATTCGGAGATGGCCAAGAACCTGCGCGATTCCCTCGAGGCCGAGGGCAAGGGGATCCGGCTCAACGAGCGCCAGCGTGAAATCATCGAAGAGAATATCGACGAGGTCACACAGATGATCGAAGCCGTCGGCAAACAGCTGAGCAGGCTCGAATTCGAGGTCTCCAACAACACCATCTCACTGGTCAACGAGCTCGGCGAGGGCGTGGTGATCACGATCCCCGAAAATCTGGACGATGAGCTCAGCGAGGGCTTCCAGATCCTGTCGCAGGTCATCCTCAGCGAGCTGCCCGATTCCATCGATTTCGACCGGACCCAGAGCTGGGACTGGTCGGAGTTCATTCCCGAGGCGCCCGCCCCTCCGCGCAAGGTGATGCGCGGCAACCTGATCAAGGTCGGGGACGACCTTCATGTCACGGCCAAGGACGATGTCCGCGGGCACGTCGTGGTCATCTTCGGCGATGCCGAGGTGTCCGGGCGCGTGGACGGCAACGTGGTGGTCGTGTTCGGCAATCTGCTGGTCGACGAGACCTGTGAAATCACGGGCAAGGCCGTGGCCGTCGGCGGCCGGCTGGATCAGGATTCCGATGCGGAAGTGGGGGGCGTCGTGGCCATCGATCCCCTGCGCGGCTTCGACGGCGGGGGTCTGTTCGGTCTGATGGGCGGCGGCCTGGTGGCTTTCCTGGTTTCGCAGGGCGGCTTCCTGCTGACGGTGCTGCTGGCGGTCGTAGTCATCGTCGCGGCCCCCCGGGCCCGCTTCGAAGCGATCACCGGTACCTTGTCCGGTTCCGTCGGCCCTTCTTTCGGTGTGGGGCTGGCGGCGGCGATGGTCGGGCACCTGATGGCCGTGGTGCTGATGGCGGTACTGGTGTTGACGGTGATCGGGGTGCCCCTGGCCCTGCTGGTGTTCTTGGCGCTGGTGGTTGCAGCCATCCTGGCGATCGCCGTCAGCGGAGCGGTCCTGGGCCAGTGGGTCTGTCGGCGTCTGGGCAGTAGCTGCCGGTCGCCCTGGATGACCGTGGTCGTCGGGCTTGCCGCTCTTCACGTGTTCTCTTTCCTGGGTTCGGTGCTCGGGTTGCTGCCGACCGCTTCGGAGGCCGTGGCATCGGTGCTGGGCGTGCTGGGCCTGGTCGCCAAGTCCCTGGCCTACCTGCTGGGCCTGGGCGCCCTCCTGCTGTCCCGTTTCGGGGCGCGGACCTTGGCCGCGTCCGACTAGGGCGCCGTCATCCCTGCAATTCCTGTTCACCGTCGGCATTGTGGATTTTTCCCCACTCATGGGGGACTTTTCCCCGTCGGCGGCCGCCCGGACGACGGTGACGCCACCTTCGCGCGTCGCGGCGGCTGGCGCGATAAAATCTTGTTAATCCCAATTCATTGATTCTGTACGATTTGCGGCCTCGCGAGCCAGCCTCGCTCTTCTTCTGTTCCCTGTCCGGGAAAAATTCCCCATCCGGTACGATCCGTGCGCTGTTCAGGAGTAGGAACGGTCCTCATGGCCTGCGGTGGCCGCAAAGGACCGATCACGGCGCATCAGGGAGCAAAAGGACGCATCATGACCTCAAGGGCCTACCGGCAGATGACAGCAGCGACGCTCGGCGCCGTCCTGTTGCTGCTGGCCCCGTCCTTCGCTCCGGCCGGGGAGGTCGTGTCCCTGGCGAACGGGATCCGCGCCACCATCTACACCGCCGCAGAAATCGCCCGCGACTGGACTTCCTGGGACGGGGGTGTCGCGGTTCTGGACCATCCGGCCGGCGCCAACGTGGAGCTGGCCACCAATAACGCGCGGATGGTCCCGTTCCCGGCCGAGCAGGTCACCGCCGCCCTCGAAGCCATGCACGGTTTCACGACGCGGATCGACGTCGACGTTTTCATCCTGCCCGCCAGTCCGCTGGTCGCCGGCAAGAGTTTCGCCCGGCGCGGGGCGATCTACCTGGCTCCGGGCACCGGCCCGGTGGCGCCTTCGACGATCGCCTACATCGTGACCCACGAGATGGGACACGTCCTGACCTGGGCCCGCATCGATGACCATCCCTCACGCTGGGCCGCCTACCTGCAACTGCGGGGGCTCGACGCGTCCTCCCTGGATCAGGCGGCTCAGCATGCCGACCGGGCCCGTGAGATCCTGGCCGAGGACATCCGCCATCTCTTCGGGGGCGCCTTGGCCACGGCGTCCGGGAGTATTGAGAACCACGATCTGGTCCTGCCGGACCGCGTCGCCGGTCTCGAAGCCCTGCTGGCCGGTTACTTCGCCGCCGCGGGGCCGGCTGCCCGCGCGGTCGTCGCCACGGCCTTCCCCAATCCCTGCAATCCCATGACCACCATCGAAATGGTCCTGCCGGACGCGACGACGGCGGGTCTGGTCGAAGCGGTTCTGGATATCTACGACGTCCGGGGACGCCGGATCACCGTGCTGACCGGCGGACGCGTTGCGAACGACCGGGTGGCACTGAGCTGGAATGGAACCGACGGTGCGGGCAACGCAGCGGCTTCCGGTCGGTATCTCTATGTCATGCGGGTCGGGGCCTCGGTCGGACGCGGCTCGGTGACGCTGGTACGTTAGCTGCAGAGAGGCAGCGAGGGTCGGCCTTGATCTTTACCGATCCGGATCACCATATTGGCGCTCCCCGTGGACGGACCCGCGGCGGCTGCGGCCAGCGCGGCATGGATCATGCAAAAACCGGGTCTGTCAACTCACTCCCAGTCGGAATGAAGGTCATGATACTGCGAACCCCCACGGGACTTATTATTACCGTCGGTGTCGCCCTGATGCTGCTCGGAGGGTGCAGTGGCGTCGATTCGAGCGCGCCCGGCTCGACGGACAAGGCGCCGGCGGTGACCCAGCTGACCGCCAACGACACCGTCTTCGAGGCCAATCCCATCATCTCCCCGGACGGCCAGTGGCTCCTTTTCGAGTCCGAGGCGTCCGGAAACAGGGACATCTGGCGCATGCCGATCGGCGGCGGCCCGGCCGAACAGCTGACCGTTGCCGAAGCCTTCGACAGTTCCCCGTTCTGGTCGCCCGACGGCCTGAGCATGGTGTTCGAATCCGACCGCAGCGGTTTCAGCAACATCTGGATCCTGGACCTCGTGACGCCCGGCGCCGAACCGGTCCCGGTGACGGCCGGGGCGTGGGCTGACGGCAGCCCGGCCTGGTCCCCGGACTGGTCCTGGATCGCCTACGAATCGAATCGAGACAAGAGCGGGGGGTCGGACCTGTGGCTGTCGCCGGTCGCCGGCGGCGAGGCCGTCAGGCTGACGACCACCGGACCGGAGATCTACCATCGCACCGCGGACTGGTCGCCCGCTGCCGGGCATCTCGTCTTCGAATCCAACCGTTCGGGCCTGGCGCCGGCGCTGTTCACCCTGGAAGTCGCAACCGGAGACTTGAACCGCATCACGCCCGAATTCGGCTACGAAGGCCATCCGGCCTGGTCGCCCGACGGCGACACCATCGCCTACGAATCCACCGTGACCGGCGCCATGGAGATCCACCTGGTCCCGGCGGTGGGCGGTCCGTCCAGCCAGGTGACCGTCGCGGGCGGCTTCTGGCCCCGCTGGTCGCCTGACGGACGCCTGATCGTCTTCGGTGTCTACGGTGATCCCGAACCCAACCTCTGGTCGGTGGAACTCGGTCCGTAGGGGTGTCGGGCCGGAGTTTTTGGGGTGATCATCTGACGCAGCGAGGGGCACGCACGCAAAACGGCCGCAACCCGGTGGGTAGCGGCCGTTCCTGCAATTTGGCATCCCCGACGGGGATCGAACCCGTGTTGCCGCCGTGAAAGGGCGGTGTCCTAACCACTAGACGACGGGGACGCCTGATCGCTCAAGGTTTGGGCCAGAAAACTACTTCCTGCCCCGGGTGTTGTCAAATATCCAGTATTCGATCGATCTGATATTCCACATTCAGGAATCAGGTGTTCCGCTTGGCGGCCTCCTCCATGAGGATGGCCGACGTCCGGGCGCCCCGCCAGAAGTTCTCCAGATGGAATTTCTCGTTGGGGGAGTGGATGTTGTCCGTCGACAGACCGTAGCCCAGCAGCAGCACCGGTGACTTCAGGTACTCCTGGAAGGTGCCGACGATCGGAATGCTGCCGCCCTCGCGGATGAAGACCGGTTTGGCCCCGAACCCCTGCTCGAGGGCCGCCATGCCCGCCTGCATCATCTCTGATTTGCGCGGCACCAGCACCGGGTTGGCGCCGTGGTGGTCAATGACCTCGACCCGCACACCCTGCGGGGCGATCGACTCCACGTACTCGGTGAAACGGGCGGCGATCTTCCGGGGATCCTGGTTGGGCACCAGTCTCATGGAGACCTTGGCCATCGCTTCGGCGGGAATGATGGTCTTGGCGCCTTCGCCGCCGTAGCCGCTCAGCAATCCGTTGACGTCGCAGGTCGGACGGGCCCACATGCGTTCGAGCGTGGTGAAACCCTTTTCGCCGAAGGCCGCCGGGGAGCCGGTCTCGTCGCAGAGGATCGCATCGGTGTAGCCGAGTTCGGCGAAGCCGTCGCGCTCCTCCTGGTCCAGTTCCAGGACATCGTCATAGAAGCCGGGCACGAGGCAGCGGCCGTCCTTGTCCTTCAGGGCCGCGACGATTTCCGCCAGCGCGTTCGCCGGGTTCTGGACGGTGCCGCCATAGCTGCCCGAATGCAGGTCCTTGGCGGGGCCGAAGACCCGTATCTCCATGTAGGCTAGACCCTTGAGGCTGTAGCAGATGCCCGGCGTCGTCTCGTTGTAGAGCGCCGTGTCCGAGACGATGATCGCGTCGCAGGCCAGCTTTTCCGGATTCTGTTCCGTGAACTTGTAGATGCTCTGGCCGCCGGATTCCTCCTCGCCTTCGATGATGAACTTCACGTTCACCGGCAGGTCGACCCCTTCGCGGATGTAGGCTTCGAGGGCCTTGATGTGGCAGTAGACCTGGCCCTTGTCGTCGCAGGCGCCACGGGCGTACACGATGTCGTTTTCGATGCGTGGTTCGAACGGCGGCGTGTCCCACAGCTCGAGCGGATCCACCGGCTGCACGTCGTAGTGGCCGTAGAACAGCAGGGTCTTGCGGTCGGGGCGGATCTCGGTCTGGGCGTAGATCAGCGGGTGCCCGCCCAGGTCGTGGGTCTCGACCTCGAGCCCGAGCTCCTTGAGCTCATCGACCACGAAGGCGGCGGCGCGCCGCGTGTCCTCGTCGTGGTCGCTCTGGGAACTGATGCTGGGTATCCTGAGAAATTCGCACAGCTGGTCAACGTGACGCTGGCGATTGTTGTCGAGGTAGGCGAGGATCTTTTCGCTGGCCATGCGGAACTCCTTCTGGTAGTTTCTCGGGGCTTGGGGGCCGTTATTTGGGATTTTCATTGTTGCGCCCTCGAGTAAAACTACTCTTGACAGTAACGCCTGTCGAGGCGATTGTGGCGCAGCTTGCCGGAAGTTTGATTTCATTCCGGAGCTGGAAACAAGGTAGTCCGGAATTCCCGTCGAGGCACTGTTCTCGTGTCGGACCGGATAAGGGAATCGGACATAACACTCTAGGGAGGAACCCATGGCTGACATGATTATCAGCAAGAGCAAGACCAAGGAATCCGTCAAGGAATGCAACGTGTCCGGCGAGTTCTACACCGCTTTGGACGGCAAGGTCCGCGAACTGATCGCCACCGCCGAGAAACGCGCCAAGGAGAACGGCCGCAAGACCGTCCGTCCCTGCGACCTCTAGCAGAGAAAACCGCAGGGGCCTCGTGCCCAGGATTTCGGTATTGGTATCAGCGGGAGCCCTTCAGGGGTTCCCGCTTTTTTGCGTGCCGGGTTCCGGACGGGCGTCACGGCCTGCCGGAGCGTCTTCTGCGGGTGACACCCGGCCGGGCGGCCGGCGGCGCCAGGCCTCGGCAGCGGCCTTCCGGGCCGCGCCCGGGTTTGGCGGTCTCCTTGCAAGTACCTCCGGCGGCCGCAGGCCGCGGGAGGATCCATGACCACCCGCATCAAGACCGGAGCGCTGTCCGGCATCGACGGGGTGGCTGTCACCGCCGAAGTCGATGTCAGTCGGGGCCTGCCCGGATTCCATCTGGTCGGCTTGCCGAACGCCGAAGTCCGCGAGAGCCGCGAACGTGTCCTGTCGGCGCTGCGCAACAGCGGCGCGCGCGTTCCACCGGGCCGCATCACCGTCAACCTGGCCCCCGCCGGCATCCGGAAAGTGGGGGCCTCGTTCGACCTGGCCATCGCCATGGGCATCGTGGCCGCCGGCAGCAGCCGCGACGGTCCGCGGGCCGACAGCAACCGCCGGCGGGCGCTCTTCGTGGGGGAGCTCTCCCTGTTCGGCGAGGTGCGTCCCGTGCGGGGGCTGCTGGCCATCGTGCTGTCGGCGGTCGCCCGCGGCGACGATCTCATCGTGGTGCCGGCCGAGCAGGCCTGGGAGGCGCAGCTGGTGCCGCAGGTCAACGTCGTGGGCGTCAGCAGTCTGGTCGAAGCCGTCCGCTGGTGGCGGACCGGACGGCGCCCGGAAAACCGCCCAGGGAGCAGGACGGCCGCTGCCCACACAGGGGAGGGGGTGGAGCGCCGGCCGCCGGCCGCCCACCTGGCCAGCCTCCAGGGACAGGCACTGGTCCGCAAGGCCGCGGTCCTGGCGGTGGCCGGCGATCACCATCTGCTGATGATCGGACCGCCGGGGACGGGCAAGACCCGCCTGGCCCGGATTCTGGGCCGGCTCCTGCCGGATCTCGAGGGTGAGGCCGCGCTGGAGGTCACCCGGATCCACAGCGCCGCCGGGGTACTCTCGGAAGCGGCCCTCATGACCCGGCGCCCCTTTCGGGCGCCCCACCACACCGTCACGCGCGTCGGGCTGGTCGGCGGCGGCCCCCGGCTGCGCCCGGGGGAGATCACCCTGGCCCACCGCGGCGTGCTCTTTCTCGACGAACTGCCTGAATTCACGCCGGCGGTCCTGGACGCCCTGCGCCAGCCTCTGGAGGAAGGACGGGTCACCCTGGTCCGGGGGGCCGGTTCCCAGGTTCTGCCCTCGTGTTTCCAGCTGGTCGCGGCCATGAATCCGTGCCGCTGCGGCTACCTGGGCAGCCGGATCCGGGCGTGCCGCTGCCGTCCGGGCGACCGGGCGCGCTACCTCGGTCGCCTTTCGGGGCCCCTACTGGACCGGTTCGATCTGTTTGTCGAGGTCGGCCCCTGGGAAGGACGGTTCCTGACGGCACCGGAGCCGCAATCGCAGGTGCACGCTCCGGACAGCTGGCGCCAGGCGCCATCCTGGCAGCAGCTGGCCCGGGCCCGGGCGGTGCTCCAGCGCTGGCGCGCCGCCGGGATGTCCGCGCACCTGGTCCCGGAGGCGGCGGCGGTGCTCGACGCCTCGCGCGAGCCGCTGGGACTGTCCCTGCGGGGAATCAGCCGCTGCCTGCGGGTGGCGGGCACGATCGCCGCCCTGGACGAAGCGGCCGCCATCGGCGTTGCCCAGGTTCGCGAAGCCCTGGAGTTCCGGCGCGAGCTGCCCGTTCTGGTTGGTCACGATTGAAACCGCAGAGAAAAGGGACGGCCACAGGCCGTCCCCAGAAGTGTCGAGACCGGATACTTCCGGAATGTCAGAAGGATCCCTGGACCCCGATGCTCCAGTTCAGGAGGCTCAGGCTCTGGGACGAGTACTTGGTGACCTGCCGCTCCTCGAACGCCCCCTCGACCGTGGTGACGGGATACTCGTTGATGGGAACCAGAGTGGTGCCTTCGTTGAGCGAGGTGAACCATTCGCCGGGCGT
The DNA here is from genome assembly GCA_942492615.1 of Candidatus Krumholzibacteriia bacterium. Taxonomy (GTDB): domain Bacteria; phylum Krumholzibacteriota; class Krumholzibacteriia; order LZORAL124-64-63; family LZORAL124-64-63; genus CALOFL01. The sequence continues at coordinate 508,360 of CALOFL010000005.1, read as the reverse complement.
GAATTCCACCGTGTTCACGTGCAACAGCACCTCGAACCGGACACTGATGTTGCGGTCGGCCAGGATGCGCAACCCGCCGCCGAAGTTGTAGTCCATCGTCGATGCGGCCTGGTCGGTGTAGTTGGAGTTCATGTCGTACCACATGTTGCCGACACCGCCGGTGATGTAGGGGTGCATCCTGCCCTCGCCGTCGCCGCTGATGTTCAGCGGGTAGATGACGGCGTTGGCCGAGGCCTGGATGGTCAGCAGGGAGCGGCGTTCGGCATCGAATTCACCCAGGGGCGGGTTGGGCGACACGCCGGCGTCGGGTTTGTTCTCACGGCTGAAACGGTTCTCGATCGTGGAGGTGTATTCCGAAATGGAGAGGCCGCCGATGCCCTCGAGGCTGAGCCACTTGGTCAGATTGTAGCCCAGCCGCAGGACGGGGTTGAACGCACTTTCACCCTTGATCTTCACATCGCCCCAGAAGGTCGAGTCGGTATTGTACTTGTAGATGATCTGCTTGTGTTCCCACAGAACGGTGTTCAGGTCCAGGAATCCGAAGGCAAAGCCGACCTCGACCGTTCCGGCCTTGATGGCCGGCACCCACGCTGCCTGCGCCTCGGCTTCCAGTGCCAGTTCGTCGGCCGCGGTGGAGGAATCACGCAGCAGCTTGAAGGCCTTGTTCTCGGTTTTCTCCTCGGCTGCAGCCGGTTCCTGCGGGCCGTCCTGGGCATACAGGGGGGCGCCGAGCATGATCAAGATCGCGCTGACCAAAGCGGACACGCTTTTGAGGGACATGAATGGACTCCTGTCCAGGACTTGGTCCGGGGCTCGCGGGGATGCTTAAGTTGACTCGTCGGATTAATTTCAGGCGCGGCGCCTTGAGTGTCAATAATTAATGGCAACCCTTTTGTCAGTACGGCGTGATATCCCTATAATGAAGGAGCCTCCAACTCCAGATAAAGGGATGGGTCTTGACCAGCGGCATCTTGAACTTTTTCCGTCATTTCGCGGGCCGGAATCGGCCGGAACGGGCCGTGGCCCTGGCAGTGGCCGCAGCAGCGATCACTCTGGCGGCGGCCGCAGCCGACGCCGCGGGGGATTTCCCCGGTCCCGAGGCGATCGACCTTTCCGGTGAGGCTCTCAGCGCGGTATCGCTGCCCTTGGGAACGGCCAATCAGGACTACCTGATCGGCGGTACGGCCGACGGTGTGCTGCAGTTGAACCGCTACCTGAACCCCAGCAAACAGTTCCAGATTCTGGTCCGACAGTTCATCGGTGGCGAGATCGTGCACCTGATCCGCTGGGAGGATCGACCGCTGGCCGATCAGGGTATCGTGGCGGCCGTGGCCAATCCGGACCGGCTGGTATTTCTGCGTGTGTCCGCCGCGGCTCCCTACTTCATCATCACGGGCGAGATCCCCCTCGAAGAGGATCCCGGTACCCTGGCCTTTCTGGGTGACCGCGTCGGCGACGGTATGCGGTTGGCCGTTTCCCTGCCGGGTATCGACAAGGTGGCTTTCCTCGACCAGCTCGACGGCAACTGGTCCCTGAGCGAAGTCGTCGACGTCGGCGACGAGCCTCATTCCATCGCGGGGGCCGACCTCGACGGTGATCAGGTACGGGAACTGGTGCTGGCCCAGCGCGGGCCGCTTTCCGGGACCCTGGGGGTCTTCCGCCGCGGGGTCGATGAATCCTATACCTTTTCAACCCAGGCCTTCGTGCCGGGGACCCCGCGTGAAATCGCGGCGTTTGACCTGGAGGGCGATGGTCGCGTCGAACTGGTGGCGGTGGTCGCCGGCGCACCGGAGGTGGCGGTGCTGGGCGAGGTCGCCGGCCAGATCCAGCTGATCGACAGCGTGCCGTTGAACCTACCCGCGGATCACCTCCACCTGGCGCCGCTCTTCGACGGGAAGCCGGCGCTGTTCACCGGCAACCGGGTCCGGGGGCTGGTGGAGTTCTTCACACACGACGGGACGACGTGGTCGCGCCGGGATTCCTACTATCCGGGCTGCAATCCCCAGGCCCTGGTCACCAGCGATCTCAACGGGGATTCGGGCCGGGACCTGATCAGCGTGGGCGGGCTGTCGGAGTCGGTGACGGTGCTGTTCGCCAACGGCGAACCGGGATTCTGGGGATATCCCGCGCTGGCCCTCGACGGGAATCCGGGATCGTCCGCCACCGGTGACTTCGATGGCGACGGCGCCACGGATCTCGTGGTCGCGGCGACCGATCGGCTCGGTTTCAGCTTTTTTGCCGGCCTGCCCGCGGGCGGCTTTGTCACCCTTCCCGAGGAGATCACCCTCGATTTCCTGCCGGGGATGATCGTGGCCCTGGATGCCGACGCCGATGCGGCCGCCGAGCTGGCCGTTCTCGACGTCTTCAGCGGACAGGTCTGCCTGCTCGACCACAGCCCCGCCGCAGGGTTTGTCGTCGGCTCGCGCACGACTGTCGGCACGGGCCCGTTTTTCCTGAATACCGGTGACATCGACAACGACACCCGCGCCGACCTGCTGGTCATCACGCGCGAAGCGCAGGAACTGAGTGTCGTGTTCGGCAACGGCGACGGGACGTTCACCGGTTTGACCACCCTGGGCTTCACCAGCGGCGCCGACCGGGTCGAGCCCCTGGACCTGAACAACGACGGCTGGCTCGAGTTGGCCGTCACCGACGGGCTCAGCCGCGTCTGGACCACCCTCAATCTGGACGGTCGGTCCTTCGGCGGATCCGTGTGGCTGAATGCCGGTGCCGGTGCGACCGGCATGGTCTCCGGGGATCTCGATGGCGATCTCGATGCGGACCTGATCGTCGTCAACCGGTCCGACGAAAGCCTGACGTTTTTCGAGAACGACGGGTCCGGCGCGCTGGTGCGCAAGGTGGGGGCCCTGGTCCTGCCGGCCCTGCCGGAGGACATTTTTATCCAGGACATCGATCAGAACGGGACCCCGGAGCTGGTGATGAACCTTCAGGCTGACGGGAAGCTCGGGGTCTCCTATCGCCTGAGCGCCTGGTCCTATGGCGCGCCGTTTTTGATCACGGCAGGGCCCAACGTGGTGGGGATGAGCGTCGAGGATTTGAACCTCGATACCGTGCCCGATATCCTGACGCTCGACCAGTCGCTGCAGTTGGGCCTGACCCTGCTGAACGTCGAACAGGTCATGGTGGCCGTCGCCGATGAGCCCCTGACCGCCCGCTGCGCCGCGGGTCTGCTGGAGATCACCGTGGTGCCGCAGGGCGCCGGCGGCTGGCTTCTCGAGGCCGGCCAGGGTGATGGCTGGTGGCCGTTGGCCGATTCGGGCCGGGCACTGATCGGGTCGCTGGACTACGAGCGGGGACGCTGGTTCCTGAGCCTCGATCCGGGCAAGCTGACGGCCATATCCGGCGAACCGACCGCTGCCTGGTCCCTGCGGTTGACCGCAGCTGCCGGCACGGGCACCGTGACGCAGCTGCTGCCGCTGGGCGATCTCTGTCCCAAGGACGGCGGTGTGCCGGCGGGGGTTGCGGTCTGGACCCGCGAACCGTGGCCGAATCCTTTCAACCCGCTGGTCCACGCCCGCTTCAGCCTGCCGCGCCCGGCGGCGGTGGAAGTCGGTGTTTTCGATCTGGCCGGCCGCAAGGTGGCGGTCTTGAGTACCGGCGTCCTGCCGGCCGGGGATCATCAGGTGCGCTGGGACGGCAGCCGGCAGGGGCGCGCCGCCGCCGCAGGCGTGTACCTGCTGCGCGTGCGGACGCCGGACGTATCTCTCACCCGCAAGATCATGCTGTTGAAATGACCGGCGACGGCACCGGAATTCAGGGGGCCAGGTAGCGGACTTCCTCGATCAGGGGGACGTTGAACTGCTCGAGTACCGCCTGTTTCATGCGGGCGGCCAGCCGCAACACTTCCTCGCTGCGGGCGGCCCCGGTGTTGACGATCATGTTGGCGTGCTTGGCGAAGACCCTGGCGTCACCCTCGCTCATCAGCTTGGCGCCGGCCTGCTCGAGCAGGGCGCCGGCGGCGCGGCGGCGGCCCCCGGGTGCTTCCGGCGGCAGGTTGCGGAACCAGCTGCCGGCGCTCGGCAGGTCGACCGGATGCTTGGCGCGGCGGTCCCTGATCTTCTCGTCCCGCTGGTTTCCCGCTTCCAGAACGTTTCCCTTGTGGAGTTTGATCAGCGCCTCCAGGACGATGGTCCCGGTCTCCCGGAGATCGGTTTCGCGGTAGCGGAAGCCGAAGGCTTCGGGGCCGACGGTCTCGAGACGGCCGTCGGGCCGCAGGATGACCGCTTCGAGCAGGAACTCACCGATCTCGTGGCCGTAGCAGCCCGCATTGCCGACCAGGGCGCCGCCCAGGGTGCCCGGTATACCCGAGGCGAACTCCAGCCCCGTCAGGCCCTGCTGCAGGCAGGTGGCGATCAGGCCGTCGAACGACAGACCGGCGCCGGCCCGGACGGTATCGCCCTTGAATTCGAGATTCGCGGTGGCCACCTGGAAAACCAGGCCGCCGAAACCCCGGTCGTCGGCCAGGACGTTGCTGCCGCCGCCGAGGATGAACTGGGGGCAGGCGGTTTCGCGGGCAAAAGCCTGGAACCGATGGGCCTGCTCAGGGGTTGGCGAACCGGGCAGACGAGTGCGGCCGGGCCGCCCACCCGCAGGGTGGTCAGTTCGTCTCAGGGGCGCATCGACCAGAACCAGGGTGCGCAGGCCTCCGGCAGGCGGGTCACGATTTTTCCGGGTCGGGTCAAGACGGTGTCCTTTCACCGGATCTGGTCCGGCGGTTCAAGCATGGGCAAGGTCGGGCCATTCGTCAACCCGGGTTGGCAATTCGCGGCCGGGCAGGGTACATTTGGGGTCCACCCAATGCTATTTCCACGGCTTGCAGACGGCTCCCGGCCCGGAGCGCGGCAGCCAAGGGATGAAGGAACTCCGTGCAGGACCGGCGCATCATTCAAATGGCTTTCGGGATGTCGGTGCTGCTGCACGTCATCCTGGCGCTGGTGACCTGGAAGATTCCTCTGGCGCCGACGGTCGATCCGGCGCTGGCCGACGAGCTGGCCCGCGAGGTCGAACTGGTGCTGGTGGACGACGACCCGCTGCCGGAGCAGGACGGCGAAATGCCCAACGCCTTCACGGCGGTGCCAGAGCGGCTGGCCCGGGAAAATCCCCCGGAGGACCCGGACTATCTGGCCGAGCACCACTCGCTGGCCGCGGACAACAAGCTGGGCGGAGATTCGAACACGCCCCAGGCCGACATCGAGAGCGATTTCAACCAGGTGCGGATCCAGGAAGAGGAACTCGACGGCGCCGACGGGGTGGAGTTCTCGCAGCAGCCGCTGCCGCAGCCGGAGGCGGCCACCGCCGCGACCGCCACGGGCGCCGAAGGCCAGGAACAGCAGAAGACCGAAGGGGACCGGCAGGATCCGACCGGTCAGTGGGCCTTGCCCACCGAGAAGGCGGAAGCCGGCGGCCGCAGCGAAGGCGAACAGGCGGACGAACAGAACCAGGAGAACCCCAATCTGGAGGACTGGTGGGGCGGCGAGGCGCCATCGATCCTCAAGGAAGGCAAACAGGGTTCGGCCGGAGACCGGGGCTTCAAGTTCGACCAGGAGGCCATCGGCCAGACCAAGGCCGGCGTGGCCCTGGACGGCGAATTCAGTCTGAACACTTACCAGTGGGACTACGCGCCGTGGCTGCGGTATTTCGCCAACGAACTGTACCGACACTGGATCCCGCCCTACGCCTACCGGCTCGGGGTGATCCACGGCTGGACCGAGGTGCTCCTCGTCGTCGGCAAGGACGGGCGGGTGCAGCGGATGGAGGTCCAGGATACCGAGGGGCACGAATCCCTCCATGACGCTTCGGTGGCCGCGCTGCGCGCTTTTGCGCCCTACACGCCGCTGCCGCCCCATTTTCCGGAAGACGTTCTTGTTATCACCCTGAGACTTGGCTATCCTCCCCTGCGGCGTTGATCCACTGACACGCCGGGGGCGAACGACCCTGTTTCTACCGTGCCTTGCGGAGGTTTGCAGATACATGTGGGAAATGATTCAAGCCGGCAGGTCGATGATGTATCCGATCGGCTTCGCCTCCCTGGTGGGGCTGGCGGTCATCATCGAGCGGCTCTACGTGCTGCGTCAGGGCAGGATCATCGTGCCCGAAATCGCCGAGGCGGTGGAGACCCTGTCGGCGAGCCAGGATCTGTCGGTGGCCTACGCCATCTGCAATCGTCGGCCGGGGCCCTTCGCCAACGTGGTCAAGGCGGGGCTGGACCACGCCGAGAACGACTGGACGATCATCCGATCGGTGCTCGAGGAAACCGGTCGCCAGGAAGCCACCCGCCTGACCCGTCGGCTGGGTGTCCTGGAGACCGTGGCCGCGGTGGCGCCCCTGCTGGGACTGCTGGGTACCGTCCTGGGAATGATACGTGTCTTCGCCACCATCAGTTCGGCCGGCCTGGGCAACCCCGAAACCCTGTCGAGCGGCATCAGCGAAGCCATGGTCACGACCGCCGCCGGACTGATCATCGGCATCCCCGCCCTGGTGGCCTACAACTGGCTCAACGGACGGGCCGACCGCATCATCTTCGATCTCGAACTCTATTCGTCGAAGGTGCTCGACACCCTGCGCCGGCGTCAGGTGCCCGGCGCAATTAGGCCCGCGGTCGGCGACAAGGCGGACGGGTGATGAATTTTCGCCCCCAGAAGAAGGGCCGCGGGCTCATCATCAACATCACCTCGCTGATCGACGTGATGTTCATCCTGCTGATCTTCTTCATGGTCACCTCCACCTTCAAGAACCAGCCGGCCATCAATCTGGTGCTGCCGCGGTCGGCGACGGCCTCCGAAACCGTGGACACGCCGGCGATCCTCTACCTGACCGCTGACGGCGACGTCTACTACAACGACACCCTGGTGGACCAGGAGCGGCTGGCCGGTATGCTGGCTCAGATCCATGCGTCCTCGGGGGAGGACCGGATGGTCCTGCGCGCCGACGAGAATGCGGCCCACGGCGAGGTCGTCCAGCTGATCGACACCATCAAACAAAGCGGATTCACCCGCGTCAGTCTGTCGGCCCGGGCGCCGACCGGCCGCTGACCGAAGGAGCCACGTGCTTAGATTCCCAAGGCAGAACAGGTTCAGGGGCGACCGGCGACGGTTCGCCTGTGCGGGAGCGGGCCTGCTGTGCGTCCTCGGCCTGCTGGCCGCCGGCTGCACCAGTGAAGACCCGGGCCTGGTGGGCACCGGACTGGTGGACGCGCAGATCGATACCGTCCTGGTGCCGCTGACGGTGCAGAACATCGACGCCGCCTCGGCCGTCAAGGTGGTCGACGCCAAGGTCCCGCTGCACCGCCAACAGGTGCTCTACGTCGGACAGAAGCAGGGCACCCAGTCGGCCATGCTGGCCAACTTCGATTTCGGGAACATCTTCACCGATGACTACCCCGCCGAGCTGTTCACCGAGGAGAACATCAAGAACGTGTTCTTCAGTCTGACCAAGCTGAATTTCTACGGCGCCTTCATCCCGACCGTCGACGACCAGGGGGACACCATCCAGGTGCCCACGGGCCAGCCCGTCGATCTCTACTACGTGATCAATCAGCTGACGGCTCCGTTCGACTCGACCGCGTACGGCGACTACCCCAATCCGGTGCCGTCGTTCGACCCGCTCCAGCTGAACTCGGACTACCTCGAACCCAATTCCTCGGACGAGCCGCGCCTGCGTATGTTCAAGAGCGACTTCCTGGCCTGGATCGCCGCCGGACAGCCGATCGGCCTGATCGTCCAGTTCACCTCCCAGTCGGATTCCGGCCTGGTCGGGTTCGCCTCGCGGGAACTGAGCAGGTTCAACGAGATACCGGCGGTGGCGGTCGGGACGGTCCCGGCGCCGAACTTCATCGTCGAATTCCAGGACAACACGGTTCTGAACTTCCTGATCGCGCCCTACGCGGACACCGCGACCTTCCACCAGGTGCCTGATCCGCCGGCGAACCCCGTCGACGGCATCCTGTTCCGCACCGGGCTGCGGTCCTATCCGGCCCTGCATTTCGATTACGCCGATCTGCCGGTCAATGCCTACATCAACCGGGCGGTGCTGCGGTTGACCAATGACCCCGCGACGGCCTTCGGCCCGCTGCAGACGATGATCGTCGCCGAGCTGGACACGCTGGAGTTCCAGGGACCGGTCCGGACCGTGGACGTCAGCCGCCTCGACGGTGAGTACAACATCTCGGCCCGCACGGGCCTGGATCCCACGCTCGAGACCATCATCGAGTTCGACGTGACGCAGGCCGTACAGCGGGTCATCAACAACGTCTACACCGGGACGCGCGGGTTTGTCCTGATGGCGCCCGAGGGTTTCGCGAACAACATCGCCACGTCCTCGGTGCCGGCGGACTTCTACTACCGGCGGTTCAACTTCTTCGGCACCGGGGCGGCCCCCGACCAGGTGCCGGTGCTGAGGATCACCTACAGCAGGATCGACGAACTGGACGGAGGTGGCCCATGATGCCCCTTCCGTGCAGACGGACTTACGCCGGCAGCCTGCTGGCGACCGCGGCGGTGCTGCTGGTCCTCGGCGGTAGTCCGGGTACGGCCGCCGCCCAGACGCCGTTCGCGCTGCAGAACATCGGCCAGCGCATCAACCCCGACGACGCCCGGATGATCGGGCGCGGGGGCTGGGGCATGGCGGTGACCGATTCGCTGCATCCGGGATTCAAGAACATCGCTTCGCTGTCGTCGCTGCGGCACGTGGCGATCAAGTTCACCGGCTTCGGCGAGATCGTCGACTCGCAGGACGCGCTCGGTTCGCGGGAAACGACGCGGGCCTTTTCGCCGAACATCCGCATGGCGGCGCCGATCATCAAGGAACGGCTGGCCTTCACCGCCGGTTTCGTGGTCGACCGTTCGACGCAATACACGACCAGCACCGACACGTCGCGGATCGTCTGGGAAGACACCACCGTCGGCAACGACCTCTATGTGCGCGAGGGGAACAAGTTCAAGGTGCCTCTGGGGCTGGCCTACCGGGTTTTCCCCGGGCTGTCGCTGAGCGCCGCGGTCAACCTGGAGAGCGGCTCCCTGCGCGAGGCGGTGAGCAATTTCTTTCCCGAACCCAGCACCGGAATCCAGTCGCAGCCCATCTACCTGACCAACGCCAAGGAGACCAAGGACGAATACAACGGCACCTCGCAGACCTTCGGGCTGCTGCTGCGGCCTCTGCGCGGCCTGGGGCTGGGCGCGTCCTGGACGCCGGCCCACAAGATCAACGTCGACCGCAGGGTCGAACAGTTCGGTGTAGCGCAGCGGGCGAACGGTTCTTTCGATATGGAGATGCCCGCCGAGTACATGGCCGGACTCCAGTGGCAGTTGCTCGGACGCTGGCGGATCGGCGGGGACTATCAGTTCCAGGAATTCAGCAAGTTCGCGGGTGTCGACACCTGGGCGGACCAGATGGAGGACGAGTACACCTGGTCCGTGGGTATCGAACGATCGCAGGCCCGGGAGCGCCGGGGCGGTCTGAACAACCTGCCGCTGCGTCTGGGTGCTTCGGTGCGGCATTGGGCGTATCGTGTGGGCGGTGCACCGGTCGAGGAGAAGACCGTCAGCCTGGGGACGGGCTTCCCGTTCCGGGCCAACATGGGTCAGCTCGATGTGGGCTTGTCCTACAGCGTGATCGGGGATCTGGCGACCAACGGCACCGAAAGCAAGCTCTGGCGGTTGACCGTGTCGGTGACCGGACTGGAACGCTGGTACTAGCAGCTCTCCGTGCCTCAGAAGCCGGATGGCGTGCAAGGTGATTCAAAGGAGATTGTCGATGCGTCTTCATGTGTGGGTGACGATGCCGCTGCTGCTGGTCCTGTTGACGGCGCTGGCCGCGTGCGGGTCCAAGGAGCCCGAGACCGAACTGGACCGGTTCATCGCCCGGACCTCCCTGTGGGAAGGCGAGGCGCTGGACGATACCCTGCGCAGCATCGCGGCACGGGAGCCGCTGCAGGCCCACTATGCCAACTACCTGATCGGCAACCGCTTCTACCAGGCCGCCGGTGACAGCGCCATGATCGCCGGCTGGGGGGATCCCTTCGTGGTCTCCCGTCTGGACAGCGCCGAGACCTACTTCACCCTGGCGGTGGCCCAGGACAGCACCTTCATCGAACCGGTGGTGAACCTGGGGGCCCTGTGGGACGACCGCTCCGAACAGCAGACCGGCCGGCAGATTCGCGATGAACGAATCGCCAAGGCCCAGGCGTTCTACCGGCGCGCCCTGGAGCTGGATCCCGCCGACGAGAAGGCCCGCTGCAATCTGGGTTCGTTGCATCTGCGGGAACGACGTCCCCAGGAGGCGTTGGCTGAGTTCCAGGCGGCCCTCGCACACAACCCCGATAGCGCGCTGGCCCACTACAACATCGCCATCATGTTCGCCGAGGCGAAGATTTACCGCGAAGCGATCAACGAGTGGGAAATGGCCGTCAAGAAAGATCCCGACGGGGACATCGGCGAACGGTCGCGTGAAAACATCACGATCGTTCGCGACCTGATCAATGCGAAGCCCCCTGCGCTGGACCATTGACGTTTCCGCTGCCCATCGACGATTCCCTGCGCCGGAGACTGCCGCCGGGCACCGGCGTGCTGCTGGGCATCAGCGGGGGCGTGGACAGCGCCGTGGCCCTGGCTCTCCTGCGCGAGTTGGGCTGCGACGTGCAGTGCGTCACCTTCAAGAATTTCTGCTACTCCGCGGATCAGGTCGACCTGACCGACAAGTCCTGCTGCTCACTCGAAGCGATCGAGGACGCGCGCCGGCTGGCGCGTCGGTTCGATGCGCCCCACTGGGTGGGCGACGTTGAAGCGCCTTTCCGGCAGGCGGTGATCGACCCGTTCATCGCCGAGTACACGCGGGCCCGGACCCCCAACCCCTGCCTCGACTGCAACGGCAGCGTGCGCTTTCCCGAACTCATGCGACTGGCCGATCGTCAGGGTTGCCGGTTCGCAGCCACGGGCCATTACGCGCGCGTTGCCGGGGACGCAACCGGGGCCCGCCTGCTGCGGGGGCTCGACCCCGGCAAGGACCAGTCCTATTTCCTGCACCGCATCGCGCCGGAGTTCTTCGAGCGCATGGTTTTTCCGCTGGGCGACTACGTCAAACCGGACGTCAGGGCGGCGGCGCGCGCCCTGGGGCTGGACGTCGCCGAGAAACGGGACAGCCAGGAGATCTGCTTCGTGCCCGATGGTGACCGCAGCTTCCTGTTCGCCGCAGACGACATCGCGGACCGCCGGGCGCTCGCCGCCGGCCCGATCGTGGACCGCGCCGGCGTTGTCGTGGGCGAGCACCGGGGGCTCATCCATTACACGGTGGGCCAGCGCAAGGGTCTGGGCGTGGCGGCGCCCGAGCCGTTGTATGTCCTGGAGCTGGACATCGACCGGCAGCGCCTGGTCGTCGGTCCGCGCCGGGAACTGGAGACGTTTGCCGTCGTTGCTTCGGATTTTCGGCCCGCCGTACCCGATTTCCCCGACCGCTGGACCACCGGCGACCCCGAACCCGCGCGGCCGCCGGAGGCTGGCGCCGGTCCCATCGTCGCCCGCATCCGGCACCGTCATCCGGGGGCGGCGGTCGCGGCCTGGGCGTGCGTCGACGGCGGTATCGAGGTCACCCTGTCCGAGCCTGTCGACGGTGCGGCGCCGGGACAGGGCCTGGTTCTCTACGCCGGCGATATGGTGCTCGGCGGCGGTCGCCTCGAGGGTTCGCGCCGCACCGGCGCCGGCGCCACCGACGGGATGGTGCGCTGATGCGGACAACCTGGCGCCGATTCGTCCGGGTCGTCATCGCGCTGGCGGTGCTGGTCGCCCTGCTGGTGGTGGCCGTTGCCGTGCTGCTGCCCAGGGACGAGCTCCGGGATCTGGCCACCGCGCGTCTGGCGGCGCTGACCGGCGGTCAGGTGGAGCTCGGCGCGGTCTCCTTGCAGTGGGGCCTGGGACTGGGCGTGACTCTGGACGGCGGTCGCCTGCAGGGCACGGGCGAGGCCCTGGCCAGGGCTTCGGGAACACGAACCGCCATCGAATCGTATGTCCTTGATCTCGACCGGGTGGATGTGCGTGTGGCTCTCCTGCCCTTGCTGCGCAAGCGTCTGACGGTCAAGAATATCCGTCTTGACGGTTCCCTCTTGGAGGCGCGCTGGGACCAGGGAGAGGTCGCAGCCCGGGATTTCCGCCTGCGGCTCTCCGGAATGTCGCTGGAGCCGGCGGCGGCCCCGGAGGCACGCCGCACCCAGCCGGGTCCGGCGCCCCTGGGCGAGCTGATCCCCGCCGATCTGACCGCCGATGTCGAGGCTTCGGTTGGCTGGTTGATCCTGCAGGGTGTTGCCTACGACGAGGTGGCGCTCACCGGGCGTCTGGAGGACAAGGTGTTCGCGGTGCCGGCCGTCAGTGCGCGGCGTTCCACCGGGACATTGACCGGGAACTTCACCGTCGACTATGCCGAGGACCCCTGGGGCCAGCTGCGGTTCTTCGCCGCGGTTGCCGCCGTGCCCGCCGTCGCCCTCCTCGAACCCTGGGTGCCGGAACTCGCGGCCCAGCTGGACAGTGAGCTGGACGCCGAGGTGGGGGGGACCTGCAGTCTGCGTGACCGGGACACGGCCTTGCGGTCCCTGCTGGTCGCCGGCTTCCTGGAAGGGCACGCCGGCGTCCTGCGCGCCGGTCCCTGGCTGGCGGAAGCATCGCCGTACCTGGGGGCGCGTCAGGATCTGAAGAACATCGCCTTCGATGGCCTGAGCCAGGCGTTCAAGGTGAAGAACGGCCGCTATTACGTCGACAACCTGCATATCGACGGCCGGGAGACCACCTGGTACGGGAGCGGCTGGGTCGGATTCGCCGGCGACATCGACCTGGGCATCAGGGTGAAATTGCCGCCGGGATTCACGCCCGAACTGGGTCAGTGGTCGTTCGTGGCCGCCGGCCTGCGCGATGCCCAGGGCCGGATGAATCTGGCCTTCCGGCTGACCGGTCAATCGGTCCGGCCGACCGTCGGCATCGATCTGGGCGGGATGGCCCGGGCGGTCCCCCGGCAGACCCAAAAAGAAGCCGCGGCGGCCACCAGAAAAGGATTAGGTGACCTCCTTGACAAATGGAAGACCAGATAGTACCGTGCCTTTCCGCTGACGGAACAGCCGTTTCCCTCCGGGAAGCCGGGGTGCGGTTCCGGCGGGAACTGGCACGATACCAATAGGATCCATAAATTGACGCGGGTACGACCCGCCGCGGCCCGAATCGTGGAGGGCTAGTCCTAATTGGTAAGGCAGCGGTCTTGAAAACCGCCGGGTGAAAGCCCATGGGGGTTCGAGTCCCCCGCCCTCCGCCAGGTTTCGGAGAGGTGGCCGAGTGGCTGAAGGCGCACGCCTGCTAAGCGTGTGTGGGGAAACTCACCGAGGGTTCGAATCCCTCCCTCTCCGCCACTGATCAAAAGCACAAGGTGCGCCCATAGCTCAACTGGATAGAGCGTCTGGCTACGGACCAGGAGGCTGGGGGTTCGAATCCTCCTGGGCGTACCACTTTTGCCCCGCGGATCTGCGCGGGGCTTTTTTATGCTTGGAACTGGCCCAGGAAATTGTATGGTCATCCGGTGGATCTTTCCCTAGTAATTAGGGAGTTCCTCGAAGGCACGGACGCGCCACCGCAGGCAGCGTCGTTACGGAACCGTCACGGAGTGATCAGTATGAAACGTACCGCGGCAGTATGCCTCCCCGTCATGATTCTCCTGCTGTCCCAGGCCACGCCGGCCAGCGCCGGCCGTTTTTCCCTGGGGGCCTACGGTGGGTTCTCGACCTACACCCTGAAGGACGCCAACGAGATCATCGATTCCCTGAACGAGGATGTCGGCGCCAGCCTCCTGGACAATGTCAAATCGGGTTTCAACTACGGCTTCGAGGGCAGCTATGCCGTCAATGAAGAGGTCTCCCTCGGGTTGGGTTACGGCCGGCTGAACGGCAGCAGCAGCTTCACCGACCCTGGGGGCACCTTCGAATTCAACCTGCCGGCCAGCACCTACGAGGCCTTCATCCACTTCGTTCCGGCCAACGGCCGCAAGGTCAGGTTCGGGGCCGGAGCCTCCAGCGGTCTGGTGCGTAGTTCGGCCTCCACCGTGGTGGCCGAAACCGGTCTGCCGTCCGAGAAGATGAAGTTCAAGGGATCGGGGTTCATGTTCGCCGGGTACTTCGTCATGGATGCCGATCTCAGCTCGAAGCTGAAGCTGTTCGGCCAAGCCGGCTTTCGTTATGCCAACATCAGCGAGCTCGAAGTCAACGACCAGGTCGTCTTCGTGGGAGAAGGCGCCTCGGATAAGTTCACCCTGGACTACAATGGATTTTTTCTCCGCGTGGGGCTCAAACTGAACATCTGACGGTCAGACGTGCCCTGTCACTGCGGTCAGCTTCTTGCCGGATCCTCCTCGGTGTGAGTAAGCTTCGCAACCGGAGGCCGCCGCGGCCGTCCGTCCGTTCGGCCCGATCGATCAACCCGGCTCCAGCCGGCCGCAGAAGGGACATCCGTGATCCGACAGCAACGGTCTTTCACCAACGCTTGGCGCCGCCGCCTGGCCGCCTGCTTCCTGGCGGTCGTGTGCGGCCTGGCCGGTCCGGCGGGGGCGGCCGCACCGGCGGCCGATTTCATACCTCTCGACGAGATCGCACCGGGGATGACCGGCTACGGCCTGACGGTTTTTGCCGGGACCAGGGTCGACACCTTTGCCGTGACGGTCATCGGGATCCAGGAAAACGTGCGGGCGGCCGGCAGTCTCCTGCTGATCGAGGTCAGCGGACACGGCCTGGAGAAGTCCAGCATCGCCCAGGGGATGAGCGGCAGCCCGATCTTTCTCGAAGGCCGCTTCGCCGGGGCGCTGGCTTTCGGGTGGGGCGGGGCTCTGCGTCCCATCGCCGGCGTGACGCCGGCGGCCGAGATCCTGGCCTTGCCGACGCGCCTCCCGGCGGCCGGACCCGCCGTCCGGCAGACTTCCCGGCCGCAGTTCGAATCGCTCGTGCCGCCGGGCTGTCGCACCGACCTGCTGGCGGCGTCGCTGCTGGCGGGGGACGGCGGCTGGGCCGCGCCCTTGCTGCCGGTTGCCGTCGGCGTACCGGCGGACGTCGCCCCGGGCGCCTGGCCCGATCCGCATGATCTGCTGGTGGAGCTGATGACCGCCGCCGGCAACGGTTCGCCGCCCGATCCGCGCTCCTGGATCTACCAGCCGCTGGGCATCGGGGCCGGCGCGGCCGGCGCGCAGGGAGCGACGGCTGCCGCCGCGCCGACCGCGCTGGTGCCCGGGTCCGCGTGCGCCGTTCCCTTGGTCATCGGCGACGCCCACCTCGGAGTGATCGGTACCGTGACCTGGGTTGACGGCCGCCAGGTCTACATGATGGGACACCCGTTCCTGCAGCGGGGGCCGGTCGATCTTCCGCTGGCCACGGCCCGCATCCTGACGCTGTTCCCGAGCCGGCAGATGAGCTTCAAGATGGGCACCATCGGCGACATCGTGGGCGCGGTGCACCACGACCAGCGGGCCGGACTTTCCGGTCGCCTGGGGCCCGCCCCGGCGATGGTCGACGTAGGGATCACCCTCGCGCTTCCGGCCGACGAGGGGGCTGCCGTCCGTGAATTCGCCTTCCAGGTCGTGGACGATCCGACGCTGACCCCGACGCTGGTCTTCTGGACCCTCTACAACGCGCTGCTGGTCGAGGGTGACGACGCCAGCCTGCAGACGCTGAACTACCGCATGGAGACCCGGTGGGAGGGCGCGGCGGCCGTCGCGGAACAGCCCCTCGTGTTTGAAGGTGTCGTGGCGGGCCCCGGCGGGGCGACGGGGCTGGCGAGCCAACTGATGGCCCCGCTGCAGATCCTGTTGAACAATCCCTATGCGGAGGTGCATCTCAAGAAAGTCACCGCCAGCTTCACGGTGACCCGGCCGATGGCCACCGCGACCATCACCGGTATCTCCGGTCCCCGCCACCTGCCGGGTCCGGGGGCCGAGGTCGTGTTCCAGGTGGAACTCGAACCGCGGCGGGGCGTGAAGGAATTCATCAGCGTGCCGGTCATCCTGCCGGACAATCTCGAACCGGGACCCTTCCGGGTGGTGGCCGCCAGTGCCGCCGAGCTGTTTGCGCTGGAGGCCCAGCGGGCCCCCGACCGTTTCCGGACCGCGAGCCTCGGGGCCGCGGTCGATATCCTGGCGACGGCAAGATCGGCCGCCACCCTGGCGGTGGCTCTGCTGGCGCCAGGTGAGGCCATGATCCTCAAGGGACGGGAAATGAAGAATCTGCCGGCGAGCGTTGCGCAGACGCTCAAGGCGGGCAACATGCAGGCGGGGCGGGCCCTGGCCGATTATGTCCTGCGCACCGACACCGCGACGCCCTGGGTTCTGCAGGGGCATGCCGTCCGCGCGTTGACCCTCGAGGCGGCCCCGGAGCCGGCCAAGGAAGAAAGGCGACCATGAACAGGATCAGGATGACAGCAGGCGCTTTGCTGCAACGGGTGTTGGACCGGCGACCGACCGGGACAGGCATCCTGCTGGCGGCGCTGGTCGGCGCAACGGCCGCGCCGGCCGCCGGGCCCATCTACTGGGACTGGCCGGCCGAACGTCCGTTCAGCGAACTCGAACTCGACGGTGCGGCCCTGGACGCGGACGGCAATCTGACCGCCGGTCTCGCCGCCACCCGCAGCGGCCCGGAGGGACCGGAGGTCTTCTGGCGCATCGTGGCCGACGGCAAGGGGGGCTACTACACCGGCACCGGTCACAGCGGTGAGATCCATCACACCTCCGCCGACGGCGACAACCGTCTGGTGGCGCGGCTGGAGGCGACCGAGATCTTCAGTCTTCACCGCGAAGACGACGGCGCCCTGTTGGCGGGCGGCGGTCCGGAAGGTCAGCTGTTCCGCGTCGGCCGCAAGGACGACATCACGCTCCTGGGCAGCGTGCCCGGCGGCTACATCTGGGCCATGGCCGCCGATCCTGACGGCGATGCGGTCTGGCTGGCGACCGGCAGTCCTGCGGCGGTCTACCGCTACGATCCGGCCGACGCCGAGCTCAAGGAGATGGTGGTCCTGCCGGCTCAGAACGCCCTTGATCTGACCTTCGACGGCGCCGGCCGCCTGCTCGTGGCCACGCAGGGCCCCGGCCTGATCTACCGCCTCGATCGGCGACAGCCCGACCGGCCGCACCTGCTGTACGAGACCGCCCAGGAGGAGGCCCGCCAGTTCATCCGGGGGCCCGACGGCGAGCTGTTCGTCCTGTCGCTCAACACCCTGGATCAGGATCAATCCGGCGGTCTCGGCGGCCCCGGCGGCAACGGCAATGCCCCCGTGCCGCCGCCGGCGTTCCTGGCGCTGCTGGCCGAGAATGGCGGCGATAAGATTCCGCGGGCGGCGCTCTATCGCGTCGCCGACGACGGCCGCGTCATTCCGTACTGGACCGGAGACGCGGATCTGATGATCGCCGCCTGGAGTTCCCGCTGGGGCTGGCTGGGCGGTGGCCCCCTGCCCGAGGATTCCAACCGGTCCGTTCTGCACGGACTGACGCTGCCGGCGGGAAGCCGGCCGGTGGCGGGCTGGGACGGTGGCGACATTCTCGACATTCTGATCCAGGGCGCCGCCGGTGAGAAGGTGGTCGTCGGTCAGGCCCACCCCGGCAGCGTCGCCGTGCTGGGCGTCAAGGGCGGGCAGCCCCGTTATGCCATCAGTCCGCCCCTGGACGGCGGTCAGCCGGTCCACTGGGCACGTCTGCGCAGCGAAACGACCGCGACGACGGGGAAATTGAAGTGGTCCGTGCGCGGCGGCAACCGTTCGGTGCCGGACGACTCCTGGTCGCCCTGGTCGGCCAGCTGGACTTCGGCCGAGCAGGCCCTCGATCTGGATCCCTGCCGCTTCCTCCAGTGGCGGGTCGAATTTCCCGCCGGTGCCAAGGGTACCGCCGCCGGCGTGACGGGCGTGTCGGTCAGCGCCTGGCAGGAGAACCTGCCGCCGGTGATCACTCATTTCGCCCTCGAGTACCTGCAGGGCCTTAAGCTGGGCATGATGGGCAACCACGGGGAGAGCGTGACCCAGACCTACCGCAGCGGGCTCCAGGCCGAGTTCAGCCAGGGAGCTTCCGCGGACCGTTTCCCCGGCCCCGAACGCACCGTCGTCGGCCGTGCGGTACGGGTCTTCACCTGGCAGGGATCCGACCCCAACGGCGACCGGCTGGTGTACGACCTCGAATACCGCCCCAGCGGTGAGACCGCCTGGCGTGCCATCGTCAAGGGGACCCCCGAGACGCTCGGCAGCTGGGACACCACCGAAGCGCCCGACGGGCAATACGAGGTCCGGCTGTCGGTTCACGATGTCATGGACAATCCCGGGGCCCTTGCCGGTCACGGCAGCCGCCTGCTGGGCCCCCTGACGGTGGACAACACGCCGCCGGAGATCCAGGACTTCGAGGTCACGGCGGTTGCCACCGGCTTCAAGGTGAAGTTCCGTGGGCGAGACGGCGGCGGCCCCTTGGCCGGGGCCCGGATCCTGTTGCCTGACGGCAAGAGCGAACGGCTCGATCCCGTCGATCGGGTCTGCGACAGCGCGACCGAGGATTTCGCCGCCGTGGTGAACTGGCCCCGCGCCGGGCGCGCCGCAACAGCGCAGCCGTGGCGGGTGAGGGTCGAGGTCCGGGACCTGGGCGGCAACATCACCGTGGCCGAGGGTGCGGTGCCATGACCGACGACCTGTTCGCCTCGTTCCGGTCCCACGAGCGCTGGATGACCGAAGCGCTGAAAGAGGCCCGACGGGCCCGGGACAAGGGGGAGGTGCCGGTCGGGGCGGTCGTCGTGCGCGACGGGCGGATCATCGGTCGCGGGCACAATCAGGTCGAAAGCCTGCAGGATCCGACGGCGCATGCCGAGATCCTGGCCGTCGGCGCCGCCGGGCAGGAAGGTGAAGGCTGGCGCCTGGACGACGCCACCCTGTACGTGACCCTCGAGCCCTGTACGATGTGTTGCGGCGCGGTGATGCTGTCACGGGTCGGCCAGGTCGTGTTCGGAGCCGCCGATCCCCGGGCCGGCGGGGTCGTCTCGACCGCTCGCCTGCTCGAGGGCAATCCCTATCAGCTGCGGGTCGAGGTGGTCGGCGGGATCCAGGCTGCCGACTGCGGTGCCCTCCTGAAGGAGTTTTTCCGGGGGAAAAGGACCTGACGGAGGCCGTTTGCCGGCCGGTCCTGCCGTGTTGATTTTCGCCAAACCCGGTGCTATATTGCCTCCCCTGTTCGGGTGGAGAGGTGCGAGAGTGGCTTAATCGGCACGACTGGAAATCGTGTGTGCCGCAAGGTACCGAGGGTTCGAATCCCTCCCTCTCCGCCAGCAACATCTTGAATTCACGACCTTCAGGGGAGAGGTGCCGGAGTGGTTGAACGGGGCGGTCTCGAAAACCGTTGAGCTCTTCGGAGTTCCCAGGGTTCGAATCCCTGCCTCTCCGCCAGTTTGGACGACCGTCGGCAGAAACCGCGGCAACCGGGGGTGGCGACCCCCTGCCGGATGGGCCGACTGGTCCTATCATGACGGTAGCACCGTCAGGGATGATCGATTTGGGGATGTAGCTCAGCTGGGAGAGCGCCTCGTTCGCAACGAGGAGGTCGGCGGTTCGAGCCCGCTCATCTCCACCACGCACCGGCGGCCTGACGGGCCGCCGGGATATGATGGGCCAGGCCCGGTGTGACGCCGGAGCACTAATCCCGTCAGGACTGGAAAGTAGCAGCGGTACGTTACCTTCGACGTGTGCGCCGCCAGCCTGGCCCACTTTTTGTCAGATTCGGCTCCCACCCAAACTCGAAATTGCTGGTCGGGCCGATCCGGTTCATGTGGTAGATTACCGGAAGGCCGGAGTATCGCGGCCGGAACGGTCGATCCCCTCACCCCGAGCGGAGCAGCATGTCCTATCAAGCCATCGCCAGGAAATACCGCCCCGAGACCTTCGACCAGGTGGTCGGGCAGGCCCATGTCACCGGGACGCTGAGGGCCGCGCTGCGCAAGGACAAGCTCAGTCACGCCTACCTGTTCTCCGGTCCCCGCGGTTGCGGCAAGACCACCGTGGCGCGTCTCCTGGCCAAGGCGATCAACTGCCTGACCGACCGCCAGGGCGACCCCTGCGGCACCTGCGAGACCTGCGTGGCCATCGCCAAGGGCAGCTACCTGGACGTGCTGGAAATCGATGCGGCCAGCAACACGGGGGTGGACAACATCCGCGAACTGCGCGACATGGCCCAGTATTCCCCGAGCGAAGGCAGCAGCCGGGTTTTCATCATCGACGAGGTCCACATGCTGTCCAAGGGAGCCTTCAACGCCCTGTTGAAGATTCTCGAGGAACCCCCGGCCCGCGTGTTCTTTTTCTTCGCCACGACCGAACCCAACAAGATCCCACGCACCATCCTCAGCCGCTGCCAGCGCTTCGATTTTCGCCTGATGAACCGGACGGAACTGGCCGGGCACCTGACGTTCGTGGCCGAATCCGAGGGCGTGAAGCTGGAGGAATCGGGCCGACGGCTGCTGGTCTCCCTGGCCGAAGGGAGTGTGCGCGACGGCCTGAGCCTGCTCGATCAGGTCATCGCCGGGGCCGGCGAGGTCATCGACGAGGCGGCGGTCACCGCGGCCTTCGGGCTGGTGCGGTCGGAACTCTTCCTGGAGCTGAACGACGCCGTGATCGCCACCGATCCCGCCCGTGCGCTGCGGCTGGTCGAGGACCTGGCCAGCGGGGGGGAGAGTCTCGACGCCTTCGCGCGCGGCGTGGTGACCAATTTCCGCAATCTGATGCTGCTCAAGATCGATGCCGCGCTGGCGCCCATGGTGGATCTGCCCGATGACCAGGTGGAGAAGCTGCGGGAGCAGGCGGCCCACTTCTCCGAGCAGGACCTGCTGGCGCTGATCGACCGCGCGGGCCGTCATTTCGAGCGCATCCACCGCAGTACCCAGCCCCGCATCCTTCTGGAAGCCTCGGTCGTGGAGTACTGCCGCTTCGAATCGAGGGTGCTGCTGTCGGATCTGGTCCGTCGTCTGGACGCCCTGGACGGACAGACTCCCCGTGGCGCGGCCGGCGCGGCCGGCGGCGCCCCGGCCGGCGGCCCGGGAGGGGCTCACGCCGGTCCAAGCCCGGCGGCGCCTCGGCCCGTCCGGCGGCCGCTTCGGCGGCGGCCGGACGCTACGTGGGGGCGCCCGTCGCCAGCTCGGCCCCGCAGTCGGCCCCACGGTCGGCGGCCGCGGCGCCGACGCCGTCACCGGGCCCGGATCTGGCCGCGGCCAACGAGGCCGTACCGGGCTGGACCCGTCTGATCGATCAGCTCATGAAACAGAATCCCCGGTTGGGGGCCTGCCTGATGAACGGGTTGCCGAACATGCCGGCCGACAGCGGCCGGCTGACGGTTTGCTTTGCCGAAGACAAGAAGTTCCAGGTCGACAGCATCGTCGCCGAATGCGAGACCATTGCGGAGGTCGCGGGCCAGCTGTGGAACCGCCCGGTCAAGGTCGAACTGGTTCTCGGCCGGCGCGGGCAGGCCGCCGAGGTGACCGAGGAAATCCGGCAGGAGGTCGCTCCCACCCACCGGGAGGAGCTGGACAAGGCCTGCGCGGAGGATGCTACCCTGGGCGATCTCGTCGACCTGATGGGCGGCCGTCCCCTGCCCGAAAGTGCTCGCGAACGCTGGGACAAGGACAAGCAGTAGATCATCACGACACCTGTAAGCGCGAACGGCC
Source organism: Candidatus Krumholzibacteriia bacterium (assembly GCA_942492615.1). Classification (GTDB taxonomy): domain Bacteria; phylum Krumholzibacteriota; class Krumholzibacteriia; order LZORAL124-64-63; family LZORAL124-64-63; genus CALOFL01. Next base: position 486,666 of record CALOFL010000005.1, on the reverse strand, counting down.
GCGGCCTTGGGCACGGCCGCCTGCGGCGGAAACGAGGAAACATGGATATCAAGGCTCTCATGAAGCAGGCCCAGCAGATGCAGGCCAAGATGGCCAAGGCCCAGGCCGAGCTCGAAAGCAAGGAAGTGGCGGCCGAGGTCGGCGGCGGGCAGGTCAAGGTCGTGATGAACGGCAAGCACCGCCTCAAGAGTATCGAGATCGCGCCGGAGTCCCTCGATCCTGACGACATCGAGTTCCTGCAGGACCTGATCGTCGCCGCGGTGAACGAAGGTGCCCGCAGCGTCGACGACCTGGTGGAGAAGGAGATGGGCTCGGTCACCGGCGGCATGAATCTGCCGGGCATGAATCTACCCGGCATGGGCTAGGCATGAACCGGGAACACGACCGCAACGACGGGGGCGAGTTCCAGTCTCCGGCGCTCGAGCGACTGGTCCGCTGTCTGGGACGGTTGCCGGGGCTGGGGCGGAAGTCCGCGACCCGTCTGGCACTGCACCTGGTGGCCCGTCAGGACGGTACGGGCCACCCGTCCGAGGAACTCGTCGCGGCCCTGGATGCGGCCCGGGAGCAGGTGACCAACTGCTCTCGCTGTGGGGCCATCACCGAAGCGGATCCCTGCCGGATCTGCCGGTCGGAGCGCCGCGACGCCTCGCAGATCTGCATCGTGGCCACCCCGGTGGATATTCTCCCCTTCGAAAAGGCGGGCTTCTATCGGGGGCGCTATTTCGTCCTGGGCGGGCTCCTTTCCCCCCTGGACGGCGTGCGTGCCGCGGACCTGCCGTTCGACCGGCTGGCCGAGCGTATCGAGGACGACGGGGTCTCCGAGGTCATCATTGCCCTGGACGCCAGCGTCGAGGGCGAAACGACCGCCCTGTACCTCCAGCGGCTGTTCGAATCCCGGGAAGTGACCATGACGCGGCTGGCGATCGGCATTCCCGTCGGCGGCGCCCTGGCCTACACCGACGAAGTCACCCTCCAGCGCGCCTTCCAGTTCCGCCGCTCCTTCTAGGGGCGGGTTTGGCCGCCCGGCCTTAATTTCCTGGTTAAGTGGTCCCTCGCCGGGTCGATACCCTTTGAGAGCAAGAACTTCGTCCCTACGCGAAATCCGCGTCAAACGCCGGCAGGGCCGGCAGGAGATCGATTCATGGTCAGAGCCGAATGGGCCATCTTCGAAGAAGACTATTGGGCCATCAACAATGTCCTGGAGGACCTGCTGAAGAGCAGTCGTTCGGGCTTTGTCATGCTGATCGATCGCACGGGCCAGTTGATTAGCCAGTGTGGCCCTGACGTCGATTTCGATCTGACCAGCTTTGCCAGCCTCTGCGCGGCCGACTTCGAGGCCAACTACCAGCTGGCCAAATTGATCGGGGAGAAGGATTTCAGCACCTTGTTCCACCAGGGTGCGCGGGACAGCATGTACCTCGGGAAGATCGCCAAGGGCGTGGTCCTGGTCGTGCTGTTCAACAAGAGCACCACGCTGGGCCTGGTCCGCTTGCGGGTCAAGAGGGCTATGGAGGAACTCGACGGCATCATCGAGACCCTCTACGAGAAGCTGGAGTACCGGAACGAGGAATATGATGCCATCGATGAATCGTTCACTGTGGAAGTGGAAGCGGAAATAGACAGCCTGTTCGCAGAATGACCCTGGGGACCCAGTCCCCTACCATCGGCAGCTCAAAGGGGTAAAGCCGTGTCGCTGATCAACTATTCGTCTCGTGAGATCAACTGCAAGGTCGTGTACTACGGCCCTGGTCTCGGTGGAAAGACCACCAACATCCAGTACGTCTACGAGAAACTGGCTCCCGAAACCAAGGGCAAGCTGGTGACGTTGGCGACCGAGATGGACCGGACCCTGTTCTTCGACTTTCTGCCGCTCGAACTGGGCGAGGTGAAGGGTTTCAAGACCCGCTTCCACCTCTACACGGTTCCCGGCCAGGTCTATTACAACGCGAGCCGCAAACTCATTCTGCGGGGCTCGACGGGATCGTCTTCGTGGCCGACAGCAGCGAGTCCCGCTTCGATTCCAACATCGAAGCGCTGTACAACCTGCACGACAACCTCAAGGAATACGATCTGAGTCTCGATAATATCCCGTTCGTGATCCAGTGGAACAAGCGGGATATGCCGGACGCCATTCCGGTGGCCGAGTTGAACGAGGAACTGAACCCCGAGGGCTACGACAACTTCGAAGCGGTGGCCGTCAACGGGGTCGGCGTGTTCGACACCCTCAAGTGCGTGGCCAAGAAGGTGTTGAGGCAGCTGCAGACCGCTTGACAGCGACGAGTCCAGCGGCTGCGGCCGCCGGCGACAGGCTGGGGCGCGACCATGAGGTCGCGCCCTTTTTTGTGCCATGGATTCGGGTTGCCGAAGCCCGACCCGGGAATTAGGTTGCAGGGCAGCCCGCATGGCCCTCGCGCCCTCCCGAAAGGAATCCCATGCCCCGTTTCCTCCTCTACGCCGTCGGCACCTTTTTCGGCACCGGCTTCGCGCCGTTCGCGCCGGCGACCGTGGCGAGTTTCCTGTTCATGGTGCTGTGGTGGCTGGTCTGGATCGCCGTGGCTCCCATCTCCCTGGCGGCAAACCTCGTGGCGCTGGTGGTGGTGACGGTCGTCGGCATTCCCGTCGCCGGCCGCCTGGAAAAGATCCACGGTGAAGACCCTTCGCTGGTGGTGATCGACGAGGTCGCCGGCATGCTGGTGACCTATCTGGGCGTGGCCGCCGGTCCGGTGGGCTGGATCGCGGGCTTCTTCTGGTTCCGGTTCTTCGACATCCTCAAACCGCTGGGCGTGCGCAGGCTCGAACGCCTGGGCGGCGGTGGCGGCCTGGGCATCATGGCCGACGACATCGGGGCCGGGGTGCTGGCCTGCCTGGCGACGCATGCCACCGTCCGTCTGGTCAGCGGAGCGGGGCTGTGAGCGTGACGGGCAACCTGACGCGGGTGAAGATCATCGCCATCGGCGACGAACTGCTCGAGGGACGGACGGCCGACACGAACAGCCAGCGCATCCAGCGGGCCCTAGGCGGCCATGCGGTGCAGGTCGGCTTGATCCAGGTCGTGCCGGACACGGAAATCGACATCCGGCAGGCCCTCGACAGAACCGAGGCGGGCGACCTGGTCTTCATCAGCGGCGGTCTGGGGTCCACGCCCGACGATACCACCCGGCGGGTCGTCGCCGACTGGGCCGGCGCGGCCTTGATCGAGGACGCCGCCTTGCGGACGTCCATGGAGGAACGTTGGCGCCGGCGGGGCATCACCGCCGTCGCCGGTGTGCTCGAGCAGTGCCAGGTGCCAGCGGGAATGGTGCCGCTCCGCAATCCGGTGGGTTCGGCGCCGGGTCTGGCGGGCGCTCTGTCCGGCCGCACGGTGGTCATGCTGCCAGGCGTGCCCGCGGAGCTGGAAGGACTGCTGCCGGGCGTGGTCGCGTGGTTACTGGCACAGGCGGTTCTGCCGGCAGGCCGCCCTTCGCTGCTGTGGCGGACGGCCCAGGCGTCGGAGCTCTCCCTGGTCCGCAGCAGCGCGGCCCTGCGTGAACGGCATGACGCCTTGCTCTGGTCCTGGTGGCTGACCGACTGGGGCGTGGACATCCGGGTGGCGGCCCCGGCGGCAGATCTCCAGGAACAGGAACTGGCGGTCGTCGGCGAGGAGATGGAAGCCATTCTCGGGCCCCTGGTCTACAGCCGCCGGATGGACACGTTGCCGCAGGTCGTCCAGCGTCTGCTGACCGAACGCGGACAGACCCTGGCGGTCGCCGAGTCCTGCACCGGGGGCATGATCGGGGCCAGGCTGACCGATGAACCGGGCTCCTCGGCGTTCTTTCGGGGCGGCGTGCTGGCCTATGCGGACGAGGTAAAGATCGCCCGGCTGGGAGTGCCGGCCGCGACCTTGACACGGCACGGCGCCGTCAGTGAAGCAACGGTGCGGGCGATGGCCGCCGGTTGCCGCGAACGCTTCGGGACGGACTACGCCCTGGCCGTCAGCGGGATATCCGGACCGGGGGGAGGAACGGAGGACAAACCCGTGGGGACGACCTGGGTGGCCCTCGCGACACCGCAGAACGTCTTTGCCGGACACTACCGGTTCCCGGCGGACAGGAACCGCAACCGCCTGCTGACCGTCGGCGCCGCCGTCGACACCCTGCGCCGGGTGCTGACCTTCCGGGAGGAACGCTCTCCCTGGGCTGACGGTGATACGTGGGCGCGTCCGGCGTGAGGCTGTTCGTGGCCGTCAACCCCGGTGAGCGGTTCACCGCGGCGTTGACCACCGCCCTGGACGACTGGCGCCCGCGGCTGCCGTTGTCCTGGACCGCACCCGACGCCTGGCATCTGACCCTGCAATTTCTGGCGGAATGGCCTGAAAACCGGCTCCCGGGCCTCGTGACGGCGCTGACACCGGCGGCCGACGTGGAGCGGTTCCTGATCGAACCGGGCGCTACGGCCACCTTCGGCAGGCGGGGCGACCCGCGGGTCCTGTTCCTGCAGATGGAGGGTGCCGGGCAGGCGGCCCAGCTGGCGGCGGGGATCCGGGCGGCGGTGGCCGGCTGCTGGCCCGACGGTCCCCAGGACAACCGGCCTTTCCGGAGCCACCTGACCCTGGCCAGGATCAGGCGGCCCCTGGGGCCGGATGAACTCAAGGTGTTGTCTGCAATCACGTTGGAGGCGTTGCCGGCCATGGCGGTGGACGGTTTCAGCCTGATGGCCAGCACCCTCGGCCCGAAAGGCGCCAGCCACGCGGAACTGGCGTTTTTCCCCCTGCGAAAAAAGGCGAATAAACCTGTTGCGCCGGGTTCGTGGCCCGTGCTATCTTGACCCGAATCAAGCTTGGATCCAGAGCCGTTTCGGGGCACCATCACGGACTGGACCCGACGGAAGACCGCATGAAAACGGATCGCTCCGGAGAATCCGGGGATCATGATCAAAACAATGGCCGGACGGAACCGGAAGTGGTTGCGGGCGGGCCTTCCGGGAGATGACAGCATGGCTCAGAACAAGACACAGACCAAGAAGACCCAGGGCATGGTGGACGACAAGGCCAAGTCCCTGGAACTGACACGGGCCCAGATCGAAAAGCAGTTCGGCCGCGGCTCGATCATGCTGCTGGGCGACAACAAGATCTACGACAACTTCGACGCCGTCAGCACCGGCAGCCTGGCGCTGGACATCGCCCTGGGGATCGGCGGCCTGCCCAAGGGCCGGGTCGTGGAGATCTACGGCCCCGAAGGCAGCGGCAAGACCACCGTGGCGCTGTCGGTCATCGCCAACTGCCAGAAGGTGGGCGGCGTGGCGGCCTTCATCGACGCCGAGCACGCCCTGGACCCCATCTATGCCCGCAAGCTGGGCGTGGATATCGACAACATGCTCGTCAGCCAGCCCGATACCGGTGAGCAGGCCCTGGAGATCACCGAGATGCTCGTGCGATCGGGAGCCGTCGACATCGTTGTCATCGATTCGGTGGCGGCCCTGGTGCCGCGCGCCGAGATCGAGGGCGAGATGGGCGACCATCATGTCGGCCTGCAGGCGCGGCTCATGTCGCAGGCGCTGCGCAAGCTGACCGGCACCATCTCCAAGACCAACACCATGGTGCTGTTCACCAACCAGATCCGCATGAAGATCGGTGTCATGTTCGGCAACCCCGAAACGACCACCGGCGGCAACGCCCTGAAGTTCTACAGCTCGGTTCGGCTGGACATCCGGCGCATCGGCGCCATCACCCAGGGCGAGGAGGTCGTCGGCAACCAGGTGCGCGTCAAGGTGGTCAAGAACAAGGTGGCGCCGCCCTTCAAGAAGGCCGAGTTCGACATCCTCTACGGCGAGGGCATCAGCAAGGAAGGCGACCTGATCGACCTGGGCGTCGACGCCGGGGTGATCCAGAAATCCGGCGCCTGGTACAGCTTCGGCGAGGAGCGGCTGGGGCAGGGCCGCGAGAACGTGCGGATCCTCCTGAAGGAGAACAAGGACCTCTACCAGACGATCAAGGATCTGGTCTTCAAGCATTTCGGTATCGGCGAACAGGGAGCGGCGGACGAAACCGGCGCCGCTGACACGACCGCGGACAAACCGGCCGCAGCGAAACTCGCGGGCCGTAAGGAGGCCGCCGCGGCGGCCGGTGACTTGGCGGCCAAACCGGCGGCCAAACCGGCGGCCAAACCGGCGGCCGACGGCTGAGGCGCCTGAGGTGAGGGGCTCCCGCCCGCCGCGCCGACCGAACCCATCCGACGGGCAGCCGGGTTTCCCCCCAGGGGAAGCCCGGCTGCTGGACGTTCGCGAAGAGGCGGGCGTGGTGACGGTCGTCCTGGATTCCGGCCATACCTACGAACTGGCGCCGGGGTCGGTGCCGGCGGGGCTGCCCGCTCCCGGGGTGCCCTTGAAAGAGGAACTGATCGCCGCTATCGTCCTGGCGGCCGAGCGGAAGATCGTCGCCCGCCGCGTGTTCGCCATGCTCGACCGCCGGTTGCAGCCGGTCGCCCGGATCCGGAACAAACTGTGTGAGGCCGGGTACAGCACCGAAGCCGTCGACGCGGTCCTCGGGCAGATGCAGGACCAGGGTGTCTATTCGGACCGCCGCTACGCCGAGGCGTTTTGCCGCGACTGCCTGTTGAGCCGGGCGGTGGGGAGACGGTATCTTGAAGGGAAGCTGCGCCAGAAGCAGGTTCCCGGCGATCTCGCCGCGGCGGTGGCCGCGGAGATCCTGGATGAGGAGACCGAAGCGGCACTTGCCGTGCGCGCCGCCCGGGCGCGCTGGCAGCGGATGCGCGGGGCCAGCGATACGAAGGCCCTGGCCAAAGTGGTCCGGTATCTCCTGGGTCGGGGGTTTCACGCCGGCCTGGCCAACCGGGCTGCGCGCGCTGAAGGCCCGCCCCTGCGGGACGACCGCCGGGGCCGCTGACTGTTGCCATCGGTTTTGACCACCAACATGCCTGGAGAGCGCTCGTGGATATCCTCGTGACTGGCAGCGAAGGCATGCTCGGCCGTGCGGTGATGGAGCATCTGGCCCCGCGGCACCGGGTCCGGGGCGTGGACCTGCCCCAAGGTGACTTGACGCGTCCGGAGGAGGTGGCGGCCATCCTCGCGGCCGGAACCCCGGAGTGGATCATCCACTGCGCGGCCTGGACCGACGTCGACGGCGCCGAATCGTCGCCGGACCAGGCCCTGGCCGTCAACGCGGGGGCCACGGCGAACCTGTGCGCCGCGTGCGAGTCCCGGGGCCTGGGCATGACCTACCTCAGCACCGACTACGTTTTCGACGGCCGCGGCCGCGGTCACGCCGAAGATGCCGCCCGGCGGCCGGTCAACCACTACGGTCTGACCAAGGCCCGCGGCGAGGAGGCGGTGGCTCGCCTGTCCGGCCCCTGGCAGATCGTCCGCACCAGTTGGCTGTTCGGGGACGGGCCGGCCAATTTCGTGAAGACCATTCGCCGGCTCCTCGCTGATCGGGAGACCCTCAAGGTGGTGGACGACCAGCGGGGCTGCCCCACCTACACGGTCGACCTGGCCGCAATCCTGGGGTACCTTGTTTCCCAGCGCCAGGGTGGTATCTTCCACGGCACCAACCGCGGCGACTGCACCTGGTTCGAACTGGCGCGCGAGGTGGCTGTGCTGTCCGGCGCCGATCCGGAGCGGATTCAGCCTTGTGCCAGCAGCGAGTACCCGACGGCCGCCGTTCGTCCGGTCTGCTCGGTCCTGCTGAGCAGCAACCTCGAGCGAATCGGCTGCGCAGATCGACCCCACTGGCGCGATGCCGTGGGGCGCTACGTGGCGAGACTCGATTCCGGCGGGGTGGCATTTCCCTGACCGTCACCGAAAGGCAGCAGGCAGACATGGCTTCCCGTCGTGAACCCGGTTCTTCGCCGTCGGCCGCCGCCCTGTTCCGCAGGGCGGTCGACGATCTGGTGGCCGCCCTGGGGCGGCTCGACGATTCGCACCGGCTGGCCGTCGAGACGATGGCCGGCGACGTGCACGCCGCCTGGACCGGCGGCGGGAAACTGCTGGTGTGCGGCAACGGCGGCAGTGCCGCCGACAGCCAGCACATCGTGGCCGAGCTGGTCGGACGTTTCCTGGCCGAACGGCCCGGCTACCCCGCGATCGCCCTGACGGTCAACACGTCCACCCTGACGGCCGTCGGCAACGACTACGGCTTCGACGACATCTTCGCCCGCCAGGTCCAGGCCCTCGGCAGACCGGGCGACGTGCTCCTGGTCCTGTCGACTTCGGGCAATTCCGCCAACTGCATCCGGGCGGTGGAGGAGGCCCGGCGGCAGGGTTTGAAATGCCACGCGTTCCTCGGCGGCGACGGCGGCAGGCTCCTGCCCCTGGTGGATGCCGCGCTGGTGGCGCCGAGTTCGTCCACGCCGAAGATCCAGGAGATCCACATCACCATGGGCCACCTGCTGTGCATGATCCTCGAGGAACTCATGACCAACAACGGGGAGTAGCAGCCCGCCCATGAGCACCTTGCTGGCTTTCCTGGAGAATCTGCGCCCCCGCCAATGGACCAAGAACCTGCTCTTGTTCGCCGGCGTGATCTTCGCCCGCAAACTCGGGGACGACGGCTGCCTGGCCCGCGTCATTCTCGGTGCGGTCGTCTTCTGCTTCGCATCCGGCGTGGTCTACGTCTACAACGATATCTCCGACCGCGAGCTGGACCGCCTGCACCCTTACAAGCGGCTGCGGCCGATCGCCTCGGGCCGCCTGCCCATCGCCTACGCGGCGCGGGCGGGCCTGATCCTGCTGGCCTTGTGCCTGATCGCCGCCGCCCTGCTGGGCCAAGCTTTTCTCGCGGTGGTTTGCTTGTTTTTCCTGTGGAACTGGCTCTACACCCGGTGGTTGAAGCGGGTCCCGGTCCTGGACGTCTCGGGCATCGGCATGAGTTTCGTGATCCGCGCCACGGCCGGTGTCCTGGTGTTGCAGCCGGTGGCGCCGGGGGTGGCGATATCGCCCTGGCTGCTGCTGTGCACGTTTTTCCTGTCCCTGTTTCTGGGTTTCAGCAAGCGCAGGGACGAGTTCATCCGCATGGCCCCCACCGGCAACGAGACGCGGCCGGTGCTGGCACAGTACAGCGAGCCGATGATCAACGCCCTGATCGGTGTCAGCTTCGGCCTGACGACGATGGCCTACGCCCTGTACACGGTCTGGCCGGAGACCGTCGAGCAGTTCGGCACCAGGAACCTGGTCTACACCCTGCCATTCGTGCTGCTGGGTATGGCCCGTTACCTTTATCTGGTCTTCCTGGAGGACAAGGGGGGCAAACCCCATGAGATCCTGCTCAACGACATCTTCCTCCAGATCGTCATGCTCAGTTGGGTCGTCGCCGCCGTCAGGATCATCGGCGTGTGAACCCGAACGCTCGGACCTTCAGCGACGGAGACAATCATGCGACCAGTCGTGGCGCTCGTCGAAGCCACCCCTGAAACCGTCATCGAGGACTATCGTCGGGTGCTCACGCTCGCCGGGCTGGCCGACGTCTGCCGGCAGGGGCCCCTTGCCCTGGTGCCCCAGATGGACAGGGGAGGCTGGTTTCCCGGCGCCGGCAGCCCTCCCTGGCAGCTGGACGGCACCTTGTCCTGGCTGGCCGGACACCGTCCGGCGGGCCTGTCGGCCTCCGCAGCAGCCCCGGGTTCCGATCTCGTGATCGCGCCGGTTGCGCCGCGCGGTGAGACGGTCACCGCCCGGGGCTGGGGCTGGCAGAAGGTCCTGGCGCGCCACGGAGCGGCGTTGGCGGGACCGGATTTTTGGGAGACCACGCCCTTGCGGCCGGACCCGCCGCTGCCGTCGTTGACGGCCGTATCCCCGGAGGGACTGAGGGTTCCGGCGGGCCTGGCGGGACGGTCGGTTCTGCTGCTGCCGGTCCCCGCGCTGGACTCGGCCTGGCCCGTGGCCGGCGCCGTGGCCCTGCTGCGCGGGCTGCTCGCGCCTCGCCTGGGCAGGCCCGGTCGCGTTCCGGTCGCCGAGATCATCGCCGAGGTGGTCGGGCTGGCCCATCAGGCCAGCGAGGGGCTGGGCGTCGTGACCGACGCGGTGGTCTGGGACGTCCGCGCGGGCGGTCTGTCGCGGCGGCCGGTTATTCGCAACGTGCTGCTGGCGGGCACGGACCCGGTGGCGGTCGACGCGGTGGCCGTCCACGCCTGGCCGGCCGGGCGATCCCGAACGGTGGCGTGGCTGCGGCTCTGTCCGGTGAGCGGGGCCTGGGTCCGTTCCCGCGCCAGGATATCCGACGTCGTCGGACAGACCGATCTGCTGGACCTTGACTTCGGTGCCGGCGACCGCACCTTTGGCGGCGGGTCGATCCTGGCCGGCCCAATCCTGTGGCCGAACGGGCCGGGAGGTCTTGAAAAAACCGTCGATTCTGAAGAAACATCGCCAGACCCCGTGGGGCAGGCTTTTTATCGCGTACCGGACTGCTGCGGTCCAGGGAGATGTCTCATGACCGAAACGCGATTCAACCAGGGCCGCCGGGCGGTCAATCGGTCGGTGGCTCTCCGCGCACCGGCGAAGGTCAATCTGCACCTGGAGGTGCTGCGTCAGCGGCACGACGGCTATCACGAAATCGAAACGGTGCTGCAGGCGGTGGCCCTGTACGACCGGGTCCGGGTCACGCTGCACGAGGAATACCAGGGCGGCGAGCCGGAGATCAGTCTCGAGGTCGAACCTGGCGGCGGGTCGGTGCCGGACGATCACGACAACCTTTGCTGGCAGGCGGCGCGCGCCTTCTGCCGCGCCACCGGTCGCTCGGGCAGGATCGAGATCCACCTCGAGAAGAAGATCCCCGCCGCCGCCGGTCTCGGCGGCGGCAGCAGCGACGCCGCGGCGGTGCTGGTAGCCTGTGACCGCCTGTTCGCCACGGCGCTGGATACCACCGAATTGGAAAGCATGGGGGCGGTTCTGGGCGCCGATGTACCGTTTTTCGTGAAGGGCGGAACGGCCCTCGGCAGAGGCATCGGAACGGTGTTGACCCCGCTGCCGACCGTCCGGTCCGGCCAGTTTCTTATTGTCAAACCCGCCATCGAGTTAAAGACTTCTGATATCTACGGTAAGCTCAAAATGGGATTGACAGTGAACAGCACCAAAGCTAACATCCGAGTCATCAGGCCCCTGCTGGCGCGTTTTCCCCAAAAAGCCTGGCCGGGGTTCAATCGGCTCGAGGATGTCGTCCTGCCCGGCCACCGGTGCTTGCAGCGGCTGGTGCTGCAGATGAGGGAGGAGGCGCCGGTGGCCATGCTGTCGGGCAGCGGGTCCGCTGTGTTCGGCGTATTCGCAGAGGATCGGGATCTCACCGAATCTGATCGGGGAGTTCGCCGAAGCCGGTTTGTTTGTCGAAGTTGTCGGGCCGCACGCGGCAGGTGTTGAGATTACGGAGGATTGAGGACCCTGCCGAGTCTCGCAGCCTGCTGTGGGGGCTCGCTACGGAGAGGGAGAATCTTGGATATTTCCGAAATCAGAATCACTTTGCGCGATGACAACAAACTCAAGGGTTTTGCCAGCATCACCCTGGACAATGCCTTCGTGATTCGGGGGTTGAAGATCATCGAGGGGGCCTCGGGACTTTTTATCGCCATGCCCAGTCGCAAGCGCAAGGATGGGACGTTCCAGGATATCGCCCATCCCATCAACATGGCACGAGGGAATGGATGGAGAACCAGGTCATCGCAGCCTACCGCAGGAAATCCAGCGGGTGGAAAACGGGGAGATCCCCCCTCCGACCGTCACGGGATCCTTCGATGACGACGACCACGGGATCCGTGATGGAGGAAGCTTCTGATCTTTGGTCGTCTTGCCTCATCTGGCCATATCTGCCATGACTGGGGCGTCGTCAAGTGGTAAGACACAAGGTTTTGGTCCTTGCATTCGCAGGTTCGAATCCTGCCGCCCCAGCCATTCATGCTTCCGCCAGCGCTCGCTCGATCCGGTACCGTGACCCCCGATCCGGACGATCCGCCGCGACGCAGCTTTCCGCTCTTGCAATATTCCGCCGACCGGGTTTTCTTGAATCCACGTCCCTGCGGCCACCGCCCCGGCGGAGGATTGGACCCATGGCCAACGAACTTGTCCTGATCACCGGAACCGCCCATCCCGACATGGGCGCGAAGATCGCCGAGAATGCCTGAACACCAAGCTGCGCGACGTCGAGGTCGGCCGCTTTTCCGACGGCGAGATCCACATCAAGATCCAGGAGAACATCCGGGGCACCGATGTGTTCATCATCCAGCCCACCATGCCGCCGGCCGAGAACATGCTCGAGCTGCTGCTGCTGATCGACGCCGTCCGGCGGGCGTCGTGCCGCCGGGTGACCGCGGTGATTCCCTACTTCGGCTACGCCCGCCAGGACCGCAAGGACCAGCCGCGCGTGCCGATCGGGGCCCGGCTGATGGCCGACCTGATCACCCGCGCGGGTGCGGACCGGGTGCTGACCATCGACCTGCACGCCCCGCAGATCCAGGGGTTCTTCAACATCCCGCTGGACCACATCTATTCGGCGCTCCGGCCCTGCTGTCCCATTTCGTCGGGGCACTCGAACGAAAATCTGGCGGTCGTGGCGCCGGACGTGGGTTCGATCAAGATGGCGCGCGCTTTCGCCAAGCGGCTGGATGCCAGCCTGGCGATCATCGACAAGCGGCGGCCCCGGCCCAACGAGGCGGTGGTCATGAACTTCATCGGTGAGGTCGAGGGCAAGGACGTGATCATCTTCGACGACATGATCGACACCGCCGGCACCCTGACGGACGCCGCGCGGGTCATCATGGAGGACCAGGGCGCCCTGTCGGTGACCGCCTGCTGCACGCACCCGCTGTTCTCGGGCCGCGCCCTCGAGCGGATCAACGAGTCGCCGATCAAGCAGGTGGTCGTCAGCAACACGATTCCCTTCGATCGGTTCGACGAGTGCCCCAAGATCAAGGTTCTGGACATGTCGGCCCTGCTGGCGGACGCGATCGAGCGGATTCACCTCGAGAAGACCGTGAGCGCGCTCTTCGTCTGAAATGCCGGCCCCGGGCCCGCGGCCGCCTTGACATCCCGGCGAACACGTGTTTTTTTAGGCAGTCGTTTTCCGGGGTGACCGGAACCCGTCCGGAGTAGCTTTCCCTTGTGGCAGGCGGGACGGTCCACCCCACTCAGGCCAATGTGCCAGAAGGTTCCTTGCCGCTTGGCGCGCGCGAGCCCTTTTTCCCGGCCGGTCCCGTGCGGGCCGCCAGAATTACCGGAGGAGACATCATGGGTCTCATCAACCTGACCGTTTATCCCAGGTCCACCAAGGGCAAGAACGAGAATCGGCGCACCCGCAGCGCCGGTCGCCTGCCCGCCGTCCTCTACGGCAAGGACCGCGAGTCCGAGATGATCGAACTCGATGCCCATGATTTCGGCGTCGTCTTCGGCCACCTGGCCGGCAGCGGCGCCATCTTCTCCCTCCAGCAGGAGGGCGCCAAAGAAGGCTCCATCGCCCTGCTGCGCGAGGTCCAGAAGCACCCGGTGACGGACAAACTGCTGCATGTCGATCTCTTCGAGATTCCCCGCGGCGTGCCCGTGACCGTCGGGGTGGCCATCCAGGTCACCGGTACCAGCGCGGCCGTCAAGACCGGCGAGGGTTCCGTGGCCTTGTCGCTGGATCAGGTCGAAATCAGCTGCCGTCCGAGCGAGTTGCCCGACTTCATCGAAGTCGATACCTCCGAACTCGAGCTCAACGACAAGATCTTCGTCAAGGACCTCACCACGCCGGTGGGGGAAATCGTCTCGGATCCCGAGATGCTCGTGCTGAACATCAAGCCCGCCACGATCTTCGTGGAGGAAGAGGAAGAAGTCGAGGAGGGTGCCGAGGGCGCCGAGGGTGCCGAAGGCGAGGACGGAGAAGCCAAGGGCGAAGGAGACGACGAGAAGAAGGACGACTAGTCCTGCCGCTTCACCCTGCTTCGTTCGCGACCTCTGCAGCCGGTCCCATCACGTGGCCGGCTGCTTCTTTTTTCCGGGGATGAGCCGTGGGACATGACGTCATGCAGTTGATCGTGGGGCTGGGCAATCCCGGCGAGAAGTACCGGCGCAACCGGCACAACATCGGCTTCATGGTCCTCGAGCAGCTGGCCGCCCGGTGGGACATCTCCTTTGGCACCGCCGCACCGACCTACTGGCAGGCCGCGCATACCGCCGCCCGGACCGACCTGGTCCTGCTCAAACCCCGGACCTACATGAACCGCAGCGGGCAGGCCGTGCTGGACTGGGCCTGCCGCAACGACCGGGAGGTGACCGGCTGCCCCCGGGCCGAAACCACCCCGGTCGCGGATGACGCGGTGGAGCCCGCGGCGCCGGTCGGTATCCGGCCGCTGGTCGTCTGCGACGACCTGAACCTGCCGTTGGGGTCGCTCCGGCTGCGGCCCGCGGCAGCAGCGGCGGGCAGAACGGCCTGGTCTCGGTGATCGAAAATGTCTGGGCGGGGAGGAATTTCCGCGCCTGCGCCTGGGCATCGCGCCCCGGTGGGCGCCGGATCCGCCGGCCCAATGGCCGGACTACGTGCTGGCCGATTTCGCCGCGGCCGAAGCCGAGGCCGCCGCTGGAACTGGTGGACCACGCCGCCGTGCGGCCGTCGAGTGCTGGCTGGATTCGGGGCTGGAAGCCGCTGTTTCCCGGTTCAACCGCCGGATCCGGCCGGTTGAACCCGAGGACGACTGACGATTCCTCCTTGCCACCGGCGCCGGTGGTGGATATATTGCCACCTGCCGTCACTGACGGTACCAGGGCCCAGGTGCCCACACAAACGAATACCAGCTGTTTGGCTGTGTAGTCGCATCCCTACCCGGGCTGACGCGGTGACGGTTCCTCGCGAACCTCGCCCCGCGAACAGGGACCCGGGTCGTTCTGTCCGAGGGGAGGTGTTACCAGTGAAAAAGTACGAGCTTATCTTTATCCTCAAGGCCGAGCTGCCTGAGGCTGAGATGGAGTCCCGCATCGAGCGGGTCAAGGAGATCCTTGGCCAGCACAGCGGCGAGATCACCCAGCAAAACCACTGGGGGGTGCGTCGTCTTGCCTACGAGATCGAATACGAGAGCCGCGGCAACTACATGTTCCTCAAGTTCAAGAGCCAGGGAACCGCGGTCGCGGAACTCGATCGGTTCCTGCGCCTGGACGATCAGGTTCTGCGTCATCTGATCGTCGTCGACGACGAGTGGGAAGACCGGAATCGTGCGGCGATGGCCAAGCGCCGCCAGAACCGTCCCGAAGAGACCGCGGAAGCCTCCGACTGACCGAGGGTTTTCTCTAGGCAAACCGATCCCGGGTGGGTCGGGTCGACCGCCGCGGCGGCCGGCCGCACCCGTTACCAGCAAAGGAGAATCCGATGGCACGTAAGAACCTTCGGATCAAGAAGAAGAAGAAAAAAAGAAGGCATGGCAAAGCCAAGGTCTGCTTTTTCAGCAAGACCGGCATGGTCGCCATCGACTACAAGGACGATGAGCTCCTGCGGCGGTTCGTGACCGAGCGCGGCAAGATCGCCCCGCGGCGCAACACGGGCACGACCCCCAAGTTCCAGCGTCCGTTGGCCGTCGCCATCAAGCGCGCCCGGCACCTGGCCTTGTTGCCCTTCGTGAAGGAATACTACCGGTAGCGGTCCGCCGCCGGTGGTATTTACGCAATCGTGTTCGGCCGTGCACCCGGATTCCTGCCTCCGCTGATAGCCGCGGGGGTGACCCTGTTCCTGGGCTGGCTGATGGCAGGCGCGGCCGCCGGGTCCGGTCCGGTCGACCCACTGCAGGGCATGACCCTGGTCCTGCTGCTGCCGGCGCCGTTGCTGGTGTCGGTGGTCTGGGGCTGGGCGGTACTGGCGGCCAGGCCGCAAGGTCATGCCGTGCAGGGCGCTGTCGGTTGGGTGATCCTCGGGTTGGTGCTTCTGCCGCAGAGCGTGGTCTGGCAGCTGGCTGGACACGTCGCCGCTGGCTGGTTGGGCGGTCTGGCCCTCGGTCGGCGCTGGCGGCTCGACGCGGCGCTGGCGGTCGTCGTGATCGCGCTGTTGCCGCTGTGGGTCTGGTCGGTGCTGCAGGTGCCGGTGGCGGACCAGATCGAGGCCTTGAACGCCGAGATTCTCGCGGCGATCGAGACGAACCTGCCGGCGGACGCCGACGAAGCCGACCGGGCCCGTGCCCTGGAAGCGGAACGGCGGCGCTTGGAAAGCATCACCAATCTGGCGAGCCGGATCTACCCCTTCTGGGTGGCCGTCGGCCTGCTCGGACAAGCGGGGATCATCCTGGTGGGGGTCCGGTTGGCCTCGTGGAAGCTGGGGCTGTCGGTTGCCGGCTGGCAGTTGCCGCCGTTCTCCCGGTGGCGGTTGCCATTCTATCTGGTCTGGGCCTTGATCTTTGGTCTCGGCCTGATGTTGACCCGGATGCCCTACGCCGCGGACGGCGGCCTGAACCTGGCCCTGCTGGCAGCGTCGCTGCTGAGCATCCAGGGCATCGCGGTCCAGTTTTTCGTCACCGGACGGATCTTTTCGCGCCCGGCGCGGGTTGTCTACTGGACGGTGATGGGAACTCTGTTCGTGCTTCTGGTCTTGGCCAGCGGCGCCCTGCTGGGCCTCATCGACCAGTGGGCCGATCTGAGACGGCTGAACGCGGCCGTCGACACCGGTCCCGGCGACGCCGGGGACAAGTAAGACAGGGATTGACCCGGTGGGGCGAAGATGACCGCCCCGCCGCCAGCACCGGCGAGGCCGGTCAACGGAATCCGTCGGGATTCCCGGCCTGAAGCAGGCCGAAAAGAATAAAGGTGGTTTTGAGATGGAAGTGATCCTGATGCAGAGCGTGGACACCCTCGGCGAGATGGGTGACACCGTCACCGTCGCCCGGGGCTACGCGCGCAATTACCTGATCCCCAAGGGGCTGGCGGTGCTGGCCACCGACGGGCACCGCAAGCTGGTCGAGCAGCACATGAAGCTCGAGGCCAAGCGCGACGATCTGCGCCGCGCCGGCGCCGAGGAACTGGCCGCCAAGCTGGGCGAGCTCTCCTGCACCATCACCGTGCATGCCGCCGAGGACGAGAAACTTTTCGGGTCGGTAACCGCGCGCGACATCGCCGAGGCCCTCAAGAGCGACAAGACCGAGTTCGATCACAAGCAGATCGTCCTGGCCGAGGCCATCAAGCAGCTGGGTGTCTACACGGTGCCGGTGAAACTGCATGCCGAGGTGGAAGTACCGGCAAAGGTCTGGGTCGTCCGGGCCTGATAGGCTACTATGGCGACCATGACCTCCGAATCCACCTCACTGCCCCGGCGGGGCATCTGCGTCATCATGGCCGGGGGCCGGGGCACACGCTTCTGGCCCCTCAGCCGCACCGACCAGCCCAAGCAGTTGCTGTCGCTGGCGGTCGGCAGCAGCCTGCTGCGCGACACCTTCGACCGCGTTGTGCCGGTCGTCGGTGCCGACCGGATCCTGGTGGTCGTCAGCGGCAACCTGGCCGCTGCCACCCGCGCCGAATTGCCCGAGCTCCCCTCTGACCATGTCATCGTCGAACCCGTCGGGCGGAACACCGCCCCGTGCGCGGTCCTGGGGATGGGGTTGGCCGGACGGATCGATCCGGACGCCCCGGTGGCCCTGCTGCCGGCGGACCACCTCATCCCCGACGACGAGATCTTTCGCCGGCAGCTGGACCAGGCGTTCGCCGCGGCGGCGGCCGCGACCACCGTCATCACCCTGGGGATCGTTCCCACGCGGCCGGAAACGGGCTACGGCTACATCGAGATCGCCGGGGAACCGGTCCCCGGGGGGCTGAGCCGGGGTGCGGGATTCACCGAGAAGCCCGCCCTGCCGGTAGCTGAAGCGTACGTGGCCGGCGGGCGGCATTTCTGGAACAGCGGTATCTTCGTCTGGAATCCGGCCTGGTTCGCCTCCGTGACCGCCCGCCATCTCCAGGGTGTGGTTGATCTGATGGCTCCGGCCGTGGCATCATTTGGGAACCGAAGGCTTCGCCGCGGCGTTGGAGATGGCCTACGGGACTGTCCCGCCGATTCCATCGATTTCGCGGTGATGGAAAAGCTGACCGGGTTCGACGTCCTGGCGGCCGAATTCCGCTGGTCGGATCTGGGCAGCTGGGATGCCTGGGGCGAGCTGGCCGCGGTCCTGCCGGGAGACAACCGGGGCCGCAGCAACCTGCTGGCAGTCGACAGCCGGGACAACATCCTGATGACCGGAGACAAGACCGTTGCCCTGCTGGGCGTCTCGGACCTGGTCGTCGTCGATACGCCCGACGCGCTGCTGGTCTGCCGCAAGGATCACGCCCAGCGCATCAAGGAAATCATCGCCCTGCTCGAGGATGCCGGGCGTCAAGACCTGCTCTGACACGTCGCCCGCACGCGGGCGCACAACCGAGGAGAATTGCCCATGTCCGCCCTGCGCCCGCTGATGCCGCTGGTCATGCTCTGTTTTGCCCTGACCCTGCTCGCCGCCTGCGAGGGCGAGTCCGGTGCGGATGTCGCCGCCGCTGGTTTCCAGTGGCAACCGCTGTTCGGGGACGGCACGAAGGACAACTCGGAACCGATCGCCACGGTCGGGCAGGTGGTCATCACCAGCCGGAACCTGGATCTTTTCCTGGACGGACTGCCCAGCCACCAGCGCACCAAGTACGATGGGCCTGACGGCGAACGCCTCGCGCTCAAGAAGATGATCGAGATCGCCATGATGGTCCAGGGCGCCGTGGACAAGGAACTCTTCAACGACCAGGACGTGGCGCGCACCCTGATCGCGCAGCGCCGATCCGTGCTCGATTCCGCCATGCGCAACTACGGTCTGCTGCGGGACGTCAAGCCGAGCGAAGCGGAAGTGCGCCAATACTATCTGGACAACAAGGACCAGTACCGCCAGCTCGGCGTCGTCCGGGCGCGCCATATCGAGACCCTGACCAAGGACGAGGCCGACAAGGCTCACCGGCGCCTGGTCGCCGGGGGCACGGGTAACGACTGGGCTTCGGTGCTGAAGGATGTGTCCGTCAACAAGGACACGAAGCTGGAGGACGGCGAGGTCGGTTGGTTCAACCGGGGCGGGTTTGTCGCGCACATCCGCGGTTCCGAGGAATTCTCCACTACGGTCTACGATCTGCCCGTCGGCCTGCACGCGCCACTGAAGATCGCCAACCGCTGGCATGTGGTCGACGTGGTCAAGAAGGAGCCTGCGCGGGGCATGACCTTCAGTGAAGCCAAGGCCACCGCCGAACGGGACATGATGCCGGCCTACCAGGACGCGGTCATCCGGGATTACCTCCGGGAGGCACGCAACACTTATCAGATCGAAATGAAGGGCCGCTTCGCGCCCGGCCAGGGCCTGACGGCCGAGCAGTTGATGACCCGGGCCCGGGCGATCTCCGATACCGAACGCAGCCTGGAACTGCTGAACATGATCCACACCGATTACCCCGACAGTCCCCAGGCCGACAAGGCGCTGTTCCTGGCCGCGACCCTGGCGCTGGAAAACTGGTCGGATCAGCGGATCGGCGCCCGCTATCTCAAGATCCTGCTGGAGGATTATCCGGACAGCGAACTGGCGGACGACGCCCGCTATCTGCAGGAGAATCTCTACAATCCCAAGGTGATGAATCCGACGAGCATCGATGACCTGCGCAAGCAGCATGAGGAAGGGAACTAGCATGAGGAAAATCAGCGCCTCTTTGATCGGTTCGTTGGCCGCTGGCGCAGCGCTGTTGGTGCTCCTGGTCGTGCTGGCGCCCGCGTCCGCCCGGGCCCAGGAGGAAGGTGACGACCCGGCGAACGCCATCCTGGTGGACATGGCTTTCGGGACGGAGGTCGACCGCGAGACGCGCACCCTCGAAGGTGAAGCCGAGGAGTTTCCCGCCGGGACCGAACGGGTCTTTTGCCTGACCAGGATCCGCAACGCCGAACCGCCGTTTGCGGTGACGCACGCCTGGTTCCACGAAGGCAAACACATGGCCAGGGTGGAACTCAATGTCGGTTCGGGCGACTGGCGCACCTATTCCTCCAAGCGTCTGCTGACGACCTGGACCGGCGCCTGGGAAGTGAAGGTCCTCGACGGAGCGGGGAAAGTGCTTGCCAGCCGGGAATTCACGATCAAGTAGGAGGCTTTCATGAGATGGATCCGGAAAGCCGGCCGCGCGGCTTGGCCCTTGGCCGCGCTGGCGGTGGTGATGACCCTGGCCGTGGGCTGCGGCCCGGCCGGCAAGCCCGCGCCCGCCGAAGAAAGCCTCACGGGCACCGATCTCGACCAGGCCAATCGGCTGTTTTCCCAGCTGACCGGCGCCGCAGCCCGGCAGGCGGACCGCCAGGTTCTGGACCTGACCGCGAGCCTGCTCGACTACTATCCGAACTACCCCCGCAACGACGAGGCCCTCGCGCTCGCGGTCACCGCGGCCGCGCGGGTGAACGACACCGAGCGGGCCTTGGGCTTTGCGGACGCGATGCTGGTCCGCCATCCGGGCAGTCCCCGCCTCGGTGCGGTTCTCGAGACGGGCGCCGACCTGGCCCTGACCGCGGGCGACACGCTGCGCGCGGCGGGCTATCTGGTGGCCGAACACGATCGGAATCCGGTCCCGTCGTTGACGAGCGACGGTCGGCCCCGGCGGCACGCGGTCTTTGCGGCCCTGGATGCGGACGGTCTGGGGGCGTTGATCACCGGACATCCCGACAGCGCGCTGCGTCCGTACCTGTCCTACCTGCAGGTGGCGGCGCTCCTGGAACAGGGGGACGCGCCGGCCGCCGAGACGGTGGCCGCCGACCTGAGCCTGCGCCATCCGGGCGACGTCTGGACTCTGGCCGCGTCCGATCTTGTCGCCGGCGGAACCGGCTGGCGGGGGCAACGCGCCGAGGTGGACACGGGGCTGGTCGGCATCCTGTGTCCGTTGTCCGGTCGGTTCGCAGTCCTCGGGAATGCCTTCTACGATGCCGCTCTTCTGGCCGCCGAGGCGGTCAATCAGGGCGCCGAACGCCGCTTCACGCTCGTGGCCGAGGACAGCGCCGGAGATGCGGTCCGCGCCGCCCTGGCGACCCGCCGCCTGGCCAATGAACACGGTGTCGTGGCGATGGTGGGCGCCTTGACCAGCGGCCCGACGGCGACCGCCGCCGTGGTCGCCGATGTCCACGGTGTGCCCCTGGTTTCGCCGACGGCGACCAACGACAACATCTGGGAACTGGGCCCCGGCGTCTTCCAGTCGAATCTCACGGGGATCTATGAGATCCGGATGATGGCGCAGCTGGCGACCACCGTCCTGCTGAAATCCCGTTTCGCCATCCTCTACCCGGATGGGGAAGAGGGCCGGCGGTACGCCGAGATCTTCCGCACGGAGATCGAAAACCTCGGCGGCGAGGTCGTGGCCGAGGAGGCGTTCGCCGCGCAGGGTACGGATTTCAAGGACCCGATCCTCACGATCCGCGCGCGGCGGCCCGAGGTGGTGTTCGTACCCGGCAGCGTCGACCAGATGATCCTGCTGGGCCCCCAGCTCGACTTCTACCGCCTGGGTGCGCTGGTCATGGGGCTGAGCAACTGGAACAGCCCCAAGCTGGCCGAGCGGTCCGCAACCGTACTGGAGCGCGCGCTCTTTCCCAACGACCTCATCCTTTTCCCGGCCGCCTGGACCGCCGATTTCGAAGCCAGCTGGAATCCGGAGAGTTATCCGCGGGAGGCCACGGCCCTGGCCCTGAAGACGTACCAGGCCACGCGCATGCTGCTCGATACGATGAACCGCGGCCAGACGCTGGGCCGTCGCGAGCTCACGGTGGCGCTCCAGAAGCGTCTGGCCAACCGTGACGTCGCGGTCGAAGGCCCGGAGTCATATGGACGGGCGGTCCGCATGTTCCGTTCCCAGACGATCGTGGAGTTTCCGGCCGCGGTCTACACCGAGAGCTGGGCGCTGACCGAAGGTGTCGCGGCCGATTCCCTGACGACGGAGTCGGAGTTGCCGGCAATTCCGGTCAGCGGCCGTTCCGGTCGGGAGTGAAGTAGGGGCTCTTGAAATTCCAGGGGATCCTGATCCAGCGGCCGACACCGGGATCCACCCGCCAGCCGAACTGCCACTGCATGACCGCTTCGATGGCGGCCAGCTCGTAGATGCGCGTCCCGGTGTTGTTCATCACCATGGTGTCGGTGACGAGACCGTCGGGGCCCACGAAGACCGCCACCTGGACGTAGACCCGCGGTATGCGGCGTTCGGCTTCGGTGGCGCCGGACGGGTAGTCCGGCCGCACCAGTTTCAGAATGTAAAAATCGGGGTTCGACTGCATCGGCCGGGCCAGTTCGGCCTGGCTCCGGTCGTCTTCGGACGTGAAGTCGGCCGGGTCCTGCACCAGTTCCTGAAACTCCTCCTGTTCGTTCAGATCCGCCTTGGGCACCTCGACCGTACCGTCGATCACCGGATCTTCCCGGACCACCTCGATGTCCGCCGGGGGTGGGGGCAGGTTGGGCAGCTTCAGCTCGCGGTCCACGGCATCCCGACCGTCCTCGATGGAGATCTCGGGCATGATGCGCAGTTCGTCCGGGGCGCCGTAGTATTCGAACTTCTCCTTGATCACGTTCTCGTCCGGTCCCAGCAGCACCAGCAACGCCAGGCCGATGAGAACGACCGCGGCAGCGGCGCCCATCCGCCGGGCGCCGCCCCGACGGAAATCGGCCTGGGCGCGGGTGGTGAACCGGCCCTGGTGAGCGTGGTCATCATGGTCGGACTGGGGTCGCGGCACGGTCACCTCAGCGGCTTTGCATGAGCAGGCGCCCGGCCCACTCCTGTCCGGATCTCTCCAGGAGCCACAGCTGCCAGGAACCGATGAATTGGATCTCGAGGGTGTGCCTTTCCGTCAGGTCGGGCAGACCGGGGTCACCGTATGAAAATAGGGGCTCGCTCTCCCCGGAGGAAAGGCCCTCGGTCCGGCCGCCGGGTGCCGACGGTGGGAACGGCGACCACGCCAGGTTGCCGTCGAGCCGGGCCCAGGCGACCTGGTCCCAGGCCGGCGGCGCCGGTAGAGCCGCCATGATCGTCGCCGGGTCGAGCGTGCGGAAACGGTCCTCACCGTCGGTCAGCACCGCGGCGATCGCATTCAGCAGGGCCCGGGATTCGGCGCGCAACCAGCCGCGCGCCGTCAGTCTGATCTCCTGCTGCGGCGTCAAGGCGGACGGGAGGCGGACTTCGAGGGCCGGGCACGCCGTGTGGCGCAGCAGGTAGTCCCACGAACCGGTGACGGCCACGGAATCCCCCGGGGCGACCAGCCCGGCGGCGCCCTGGACAAACAGTTCGGCCCAACGTTGGCCGGCGGCGCTGCCGGGATGATGGTGCGCGGTCATCAGGTCGGGCGCGCCGCTGCGGCCGATGGTCACGAAGAGATCGGCCCCGACGTCACCGGCCAGCTGAACCTTGGCCGGCGGCGGCACGTCGGTTTCATCGGTGCGGGTCAGGTGGACCACGGCACCGCATCCTTCCAGCAGGCGGCGGGCCAGTTCCGCGGTCTCCAGGTTCAAGGTGGCGCCGCGGGCGCCCAGGGGGCCGGTGCCGTCGGGGTCGCTGCCGCCGCCGGCGGGATCGAGCACGATCACCTTGCCCAGCAGGGCGGGCACCAGGGGCTCGGTCGACCAGACGCGGTCGCCGGCCACGACGGTGCGCGCGGTGTCGGGCTGGCCCGGGGCCGGATCGACCAGCGGCAGAAAGCCCCGCACATCCAGCCAGACCGGATCTCCCGGCCGGTAGGGGACCAGCGGCGAGCTCTGGTCCGACAGCACACCCGGCAGGCCCGCTTCCGGTATTTCCCTGGTGGACCAGGAGCCGGCGAAGGAGGGTCCGGCGAGCAGTCGCAGCTGCCACGGCGGCGGTACCGTGACGAACTCGGTCCGGCAGGGGCGCTCGGGCAGAACCGGATCGTCGGGACGGAAGGTGATGCCCGCGAGCGCGCCGCCGACCGCCGGCATCACGACGGCGCCGGACGTGCCGCCGGCGATCGGTGCGGTCATGTCTGCGGCGAAGACCAGATGGCCCGCCGGCAGGGGCGCAAGGTCGGGAACGGACCAGCGGACGCCCATGGCAACCGCATCGCCGCCGGCCGCTTCGGTAAGGATGGACAGATCGACATGGCGGGCCGGACGCGGCACCAGGACGGTCCGCTTGACGGGGGTCGCCCGCCCCAGCAGGTTGCGGCCCTGGAGTTCGAGGACCGCCGGCAGATCGAGCTGGTCGCGGGGCCGTTGCCAGTGGACAAATTCCCCCCCGGGTCCGCGGTGGAACGCGGCGGGGGCTCCGTCCAGGGTCAGGCGGAAAGAATCGGGGTCCGGCCCGGAGGACGTTGTCG
Source organism: Candidatus Krumholzibacteriia bacterium (assembly GCA_942492615.1). GTDB lineage: Bacteria > Krumholzibacteriota > Krumholzibacteriia > LZORAL124-64-63 > LZORAL124-64-63 > CALOFL01. The sequence goes on along the minus strand of CALOFL010000005.1, from coordinate 462,419 downwards.
TTCACCGGCCCGGCGAAAATCCCCCCGCAGATAGATCCAGCTCACCCGGACCGCGTCCGGGGTCCGAATCGACCACCACCGTGTCGACCGGTGCCCCGGCCCAGCGGGGCGAACCCTGGGAAAAATAGTCGAGCAGGCCCAGGAAGTAGGCTTCCGCTTCGAGGCGCTGGCTGCTGGCCAGGCTCAGGCGGCCCTCGATCACCGGATGGGAGATCATGGCCGGTTCCCCCAGCACCGCCGGTACCGTGGCGTTGCGCAGCACGTGGAAGTTCCCGGGGAGGATTTTGGCCGGCGTGATCTCCAGGTTCAGGACCAGGTGGCGGTGGATCGCCCGCGCCAGGTCCTGGGAAGCCCCCGTGGCGCCCAGCGGGTAGTAGGTCTGGGTCTCGTTGACGGTGCGGTCCAGCGAGGCGACACTGTTGTGGTGAAGTGACAAAAAAACATCAGGTTGCAGTGAATCCGTCAGGCTGACCCTGAAGGCCAGGTCCGCGACCAGGGAGCTGTCCGCGGGTGTCAGGAAATCGTAGTCCGCGGTACGAGTCAGATGGACTTCGGCGCCCGCCCACTCGAGCAGTCCCCGTAGATACAGACCGACGCCCAGGTTGACTTCCGCCTCCGTCAGGCCGTTGGCGCCGACGGCCCCGCTGAAGAAGCCCCCGTGGCCGGGATCCAGGACGATCCGCCGACCTTCCAGAGGGGTGAGATCCAGACCCTGGAACTGCTCCTGGAGGGCCCGGTAGCCCGGTACGTCGACGGCTGCGGGTCCGGGCCGCGGACCGGCGCAGCCGGTCAGAGCGGCCAGAGTCAGGCACAGCAGGGCTGCCCGGGGTTTCGTGAAAGCTTGCCGGCGGCGTCCGCGCGTCTTGGCCAAGATCATCGGCATCCATTCCTCGGTGGTCAGGGGGCACATGCGGCCCGTATCCTAGCGCATGTCGACCCGGCTGGAAACCCCGCGTCCGAGCGTACCGGCAGCCGGGGCAGGAAACGGCCGGCAAGCCGCATGGCGTCTGGACATGAGGGGGCGGTTCTGATACCTTTGCCTCCGCGTGAAAACCAGGCGTGACCACAGTTTCCGGGCCGCGCCCTGGCGGCCCTTTATCTTAATTCCAGTGGCCGAAGGTCCAAACTTCTATGTCGGATATCCAATCCCGTCTCAAGGAACTGCCGCAGATGAGCGTCCTGCTCGAGGATGCCCGCGTGGTGCCCAGGCTGGCCGGTCGTCGTCGCCTGTGGATGACGGCTGTCATCCAGCAGGTTGTCGCGGACCTGCGGGACGAATTGCGGCAAGCCAGCGGGCCGGTCCAGGCACGCTCCGTCCTGGTGGACCAGGCCGTCGAGCGGATCCTTGCCGCGGAGGCGAGGTTGACCCGGAAGTCATGGACCCGCGTCCTGAACGGAACCGGAGTGGTGGTCCACACGAACCTCGGCCGTTCCTGCTTCCCGGCCGACGCGGCCGCCGCCGTCCATGAAGTGGCGGTGCACAATTCGGACCTCGAGTTCGACCTGCCGACCGGGACGCGCGGACACCGGGGACGGGCCGTCGAAGAAAAGGCCGCCTTGCTCGCGGGAGCCGAAGACGTCCTGGTGGTGAACAACAACGCCGCGGCCGTCTGGCTGGCGGTGCGATATCTGAGCCGAGGCGGTCGGGTGGTGCTTTCACGCGGTGAGGTGGTGGCGATCGGCGGCTCGTTTCGGATGCACGAGATCCTGGCGGAAACCGGCTGTACCCTGATCGAGGTCGGGACGACCAACCGGACCAGCCTCGAGGATTATCGCCAGGCCATGGAACCCGGCACGACCGTCATGAAGGTGCACCGGAGCAACTTCGTGGTCGAGGGGTTCACCGAGGACGTGGGTCTGGCCGAACTGGCGGAGCTGTGCCGCGATCATGACTGTCCCCTGGTCTACGACGCGGGCAGCGGCGCTTTTTTCCCCTACGCGGAACTGGGGCTTCCACCCGGTGAAACCCTGCTGTCCGAGGACATCGCCGCCGGGCCCGCCCTGGTGACCTGCAGTGGGGATAAGCTGATCGGCGGCTGTCAGGCCGGGATGATTCTGGGCAAGGCCTCCCTGATCGCCGGCTGCCGCAAGCATCCTTTGCGCCGGGCGCTGCGGGTGGACAAGACCACGCTGGCGGCACTGGACAGCATTCTGACATCCTACCTGGCCGCCCCCGGTCGGCCGGCCATCCCGACCCTGGACCAGCTGGCCGAGCCGCTGGACGCACTGGAGAAACGGGCCGACGGACTGCTGGACGCTCTTGGCGACCACGCGCCCGACGGCTGGACGGGCCAGGTGGTCCCCGGCCAATCAAGCGTCGGCGGGGGAACCTTCTCGACCACCAGCATCGAGTCGCGCCTGTTGCTGTGGCAGGCGGACAAGGCGGAGCTGGAGGCATGCCATCAGGCCTTGCGCCTGGGGGACCCGGCCCTCGTCGGCCGCATGAACCAGGAAGGACTGGCGGTGGACGTCCGCACCCTGCCGCCGGACGAGATTCCGCTGGTTGTGGCGGCCTTTCGGGCAGCCTGGGACCGGCTTTGCACACGGGAGATGACGTGATGGACAATTCAGGAATATTCCCCGGAATCCTGCCGGTCTACACCTCGGGCTGGAGCGCGGGGCTGATCAGTTTCGAGGAAGGCGAGCGATTCTGGCCGGCAGTGGAGAAGTTCACGTCGCAGAGTTCCCTGAACGACAGTCTGGACAAGGCCATGATGGGGGGATCGTCCCCGCGCATCTGGCTGATCCTGCACGAATCCGGGAACGAGGCGCTCAGCGCCGCGGCCGCGCTGGCTTTCGCCGCCGAGCTGGCTGCCCGCGGCCAGGCTTCGCTGGTCCTGGATTGCGACCACGAAACCCACGCCCTGAGCCGCTGGGCGGGGCGCGACGAGGCCGAGGGCTGGATCGATCTGGCGCGATTCGGAACCTCCGTCCTCGCGTCGAGCGAAGTGCTTCCGTTCGAGGGGCGCCGCGGTTACCTTCTGGGGGCGGGGTCCTTTGTCCCGGCCGATCTGGCATCACAGGAGATTGCCGACCTGGTGGCGCGCCTGCGGCGGCAGGCGGACGACATTTTTCTGGTGGCCCCTGCCGACGAGGTGGGGCTGATGTGGGCGGCGACCGCGGACATCAGGCTGGTGTGCTGGGACCGCAGTCAGGGCGACAGTCCGTCCCTGGCCGCCATTTCCCAGATGTACAGTTCAGCCGGTCACGCTCTGACCGGCGCGGTGGGCTTCGGAGTGCCCGATGTCTACGCCGGTGCCGGAGTCGGCCGTGACGAGGTCGAAGTGGTCGAGGACCGCCTCAGCGAAGGCAGCCTCGAGTCCGACGTCGATCCGGTGGTCGACTTCGGGGCAGGTGCCGAGTCCGCCGGCGGCGACCGCTGGCAGGACCCGTCGCCAGCGCTGCGGCCGAACGCGGCCGACGGTGGCGGACAGGGATCGTCGCGGGTGTTCTGGTGGTTTGCCGGCGCTTGCGTGGTCGCGATCGCCCTGGTCGGCGGCTGGTACCTCAAGTACGGACGCGTACCGTCCGGCGGCAATATCGCAGAAGTGGCGTTGCCGAACCAGCCCGTCGTACAGATGCCTGCGCCTGCGGCAGAGACCGGGATCGATCCGGCGGCGGGCGAGGCGCCGAGTGGCTCGCCTGATGATTCCACCGCCGCTGTAGTCCTGGCCGGCGCCGTTGCCGACAGCGCTGCGGTGACCGCGGCCGACGAGGCGCCCGGAGGCGGACGCTGGGAGGAGATTCCGACCGAAGAGGTGGAGGTGGCGGCGACGGCGGCCGATGCGGCCGACCAGGTCGCCGCACCGGTGGCGGAAGACCCGGCGGCGGCGACCTTCGACATGGCGCCCTACCGCGAAGCCGTCGGCAGCCGGGGCTGGGCGCTGCACGTCTACTCCCTGCCCGACAGCGCCGGGACCGCCGAGCAGGTCGCCGAACTGGATCGCCGCGGTTTCGCCACGACGGTCGAAGTCGTGGAACTGGCGGAAAAGGGACGCTGGTGGCGCATCTATCTCGGCAGTTTTCCGTCGCGCGGTGCCGCGCGTCGGGCGATGCCGCCGTTGCTGGAGAAATTGCGCGCCGACTGGGCGAAGCCCGTCGAATTTTGATCTGGATCCGGGCGGTTACGGGATCGGCCCGGCAGAACGATAACAACAACACATCGACACGCATGCACCGGAAGGGACATCTGTGAGACTGAAATCCATCGAACTGCAGGGCTTCAAGTCATTCGTTGATCGGACCCGTCTCGACTTCGACATCGGTATCACGGCCATCCTGGGCCCCAACGGCTGCGGCAAGTCGAATGTCGTCGACGCCGTACGCTGGGTGCTGGGAGAACAGTCCGCCAAGCAGCTGCGCGGCGGCAAGATGGATGACGTGATCTTCAAGGGAACGACCAAGCGCCGTCCGGTCGGCATGGCCGAAGTGTCGCTGATCTTCGAGAACGAGGACCGCGGTCTGCCCATCGACTTCAACGAGGTGGCCATCAAGCGCCGTGTCACCCGCGACGGGGGCAGCGACTACTTCCTGAATGGATCGCCCTGCCGGCTCAAGGATCTGCGGGACCTTTTCTACGACAGCGGCGTGAACAACACCTCCTACTCGATCATCGAAGAATCGATGATCAAGCAGATCCTCAACGAGAACAACACGGAGCTGCGTAATCTCCTCGAAGAGGGTTCCGGTATCACGAAGTACAAGGCCCGGCGCAAGGAGACACAGCGCAAGCTGGACCGGACCCAGAGCGATCTGGTGCGCCTGTACGACATCATCGAGGAGATCGGGCGCGAGGTCCGTTCGCTGCAGCGGCAGGTGGGCAAGGCCCGGCGTCATCAGACCCTCTTCAAGGAAATCCGCAGCCTGGACCTGGCGGTCGCCGGCCGCCGGCGGCAGCTGCTGGACGATCAGGAAGCCGAAGCCCGGGATCGCCTGGAGGAGCTGCGCACGCAGGCCGAATCCGGGGTGGGGGAATTGGCCGAGCTGCAGGCCCGGATCGAGGCGGCCCGCCCGACCATCGACGAGCGGGAGGCCGAAAGGCGTCAGCTGGAGGAGGCCCTGCAGGCGTTCGAAGAGGAATTGCAGGAGACCGAGCGCCAGGTGCTGGTTCTCGAACACCGGATCGAGGAACACCGGCGCCGCAACGAGGACAATACCCTGGGTATCCAGGAAGCGGAAAATCGCCAGAAGGAAATCGAAGGCCAGATCGAACGTCTGACCGGGAATCTGCAGGAGATCGAAGCGGAGCTGGAGACTTCCGGACGGCTGCTGACCGAACGGACCGAGAGCCTGCTCATTCTCGAAGAGCGGTTGGCGGCCGACCGGGCCGCCCTGGACGACGCGACCAGCCGGAACCTGGAATTCATCGAGAACGACGCGGGGCACCGCAGCCACCAGCGGGAACTGCAGGTCAAGCAGGAGAACCGGCGCGAACGGGTGGCGATCCTCGGCACCGACCGCGAGGCCACCCTGGAGGAGGGCCGCCAGGCCGACGCCCGGTTGACCGCAATGGCTGCCGCACTCGCCGAGATTACCGGCCGCCGCGGCCGGCTGCTCGCGGAGCTGGCGGCCAAGGAACGCGCGGAAGCGGATCTGGAATCCGAGGCGTCGCAGCTGCAGGAGGAAGTCTCGGTCGTGAGCGGCCGCCGCGAGGCGGCGCGATCGACCAGCGAACTCCTGCAGAAGCTGCACGAGGAGTACGAAGGTTATGGCCAGGGGCCCAGGGAAATCCTCAAGCGGCATGGGGGCGAGTCGCGGGTGACCGGCGGTCTGGCCGACCTGCTGCAGGTGCCGACCGCCGATACGGCTGCCCTCGAGATTCTGCTGGCCGAGACTCTGGACGCCGTGGTGGTCGATGGCTGGAAAACCGCCTCGGATCTGGTTGACGAACTGCGGACCGAGAAGATCGGCCAGGCCAGCTTCCTCTGCGGCACGGGCTTCGACAGCGGCGAGGTGAACGATGTTGCCGCGGTGTCCGGCGGCCGTCCGGCCGCCGAGGTCATCACCGGTCCGGGCACCGAGATACCGGCGCTGAAGCACCTCCTGGCGCAGACGGTGATCTTCACCGACGACCAGGCGGCGGCCGACGCGGCCAGATCCTACCGGGGACCCGGGGTGCTGGTCTGTGTCAGCCGCACGGGCCTTCTGGTCAGCAGCGACGGCCGGGTCAAAGGCGGGCGTCAGGAAGGCAGCGACAGCAGCCTCCTGGGCCGCCGGGAGAAACTGGCTGAGGTTGCCCGCGAGATCACCCGCCTGGACAGCCAGCTGGAAAAAGCCCAGGCCAAGGTGGCCGCCTCGCGTCGGCGGCGTGAGGAACTCCGCGAGGAATTGATCGCCGGCCGCGGCGGACTTTCGGAACTCGAGGACTCCTTCGGTACCCTCAAGGTCGAGATGGCCCAGCTCGAACACCGGCGGGACACCGCCGGGACCAGGGCTCGGGAAATGGAAAACGAGGCCGTGCGGCTCGAGGGCGAAGTCAAGGCACTGGCCGCCGAGGAAGAGAAGCTGGTCGACCTGCTGAACGTCAGCGGCCGCCAGCGCGAGGACAGCACCACCCATCGTGATGATCTCCGCCAGCGGGTCGAGGAAGCCGAGATGAGCCGTGACGAGGCCCGCGGCCTGGCCGAGGAACTGCGGCTGACCCATCAGCGGCGCGAGAGCCAGAAGCGGGAAACCGAGACGGCGCTGGTGCACCTGCGGGAGAACGTGGCCGAACAGTTTTCCCGCCGCGACCGGTTGGCGCAGGACATTGAGGTCAGCAAGGGTTCGATGGAGGCCCTGACCGAGGAAGTCGGCGGTAAACGCGGGCTGCTGTCCAAGGCCATGGAGGAGCGTGAGCGCCGGCGCCAGGTCGTGCGGGCGGCCGCCGAAGGCATCCAGGCGCTGCACGAGGAGAACTCGCAGTGGCACGAGCGCGTGCAGGCGATCGAGAAGCGGCGCGGCGGCTTCCGCGACCAGGCGCACGAGGTCGAAACCATGCTGGCCACGCTGGACCTCAAGCGCAACAACCTCGAGGAGCGGGTCGAGGAGCACTACAAGGGTTCCTTCCGGGAACTGATCGCCTCGTTGAACAGCGAGGATCTGCCCAGGGAACTGGAGATCGAAGACGGCGTCTTCCAGATGGAGCAGGCGCAGGAGCTGCTCGAACTCAAGCGGACCAAGATCAACTCCCTGGGCCCGATCAACCATCTCGCCCTCGAGGAATACGAGACCAAGAAGGAACGCCTCGATTTCCTGGAGCAGCAGCGCGACGACGTGGAACGGGCGCGGGACGACCTGGTGAAGGCCATCACCGAGATCAACCGCACGGCCAAGAAACGTTTCGTCCAGACCTTCGAGGAGGTCAGGCGGAACTACATCGCGGTGTTCCAGACGCTGTTCAAGGGCGGCAAGGCGGATCTCGAACTGATCAAGACCGACGATCCCCTTGAGAGCCACATCCATGTCCTGGCCCAGCCGACCGGCAAGGTGGTCAACACGGTGTCCCTGCTGTCGGGCGGTGAACGTTGTCTGACCGCGCTGTCCCTGCTGTTCGCGGTCTACCTGGTCAAGCCGTCGCCCTTCTGCATGCTCGACGAGGCGGACGCTCCATTGGATGACGCGAACATCGGCCGTTTCGTCAACATGCTGCGGGAATTCAGCGGGAACACCCAGTTCCTGGTCATCACCCACAACAAGCTGACCATGGAGACGGCGAACCACCTGTACGGCGTGACCATGATGGAGCCCGGCTGCAGCAGCATCGTCTCGGTCAGCTTCCACGACGTCGCCGAAACCCAGAGCGATTCCGAGCTGGCCGGCGCCATCGCGGAGAAGCGGGCGAGGATCGACCGGACCAGCACGGTCGCTGGCCCGGCCGGTCAGGAAGCGCTGGGGATCGCCGCCGGTGCCGAAGAAACCGCTGTGGCGGACGAGGACGACGGAGACAAGGCCCCGGCCGCTCGGGGAACCAGGACGATGGAGGCCAGCGAGTGATCCGGGGCGCCATCAACCGGTTCCGTTCCGGCCTGCGCAAGACCCGCGACGGCCTCGTCGGCCGGATGCAGGCTCTGTTCAGCGGCAAGGTCAAGCTGGACGAGGACACCCTCGACCAGATCGAAGAGCTGCTGATCAGCGTGGACATGGGCGTCAACTCGGCGGTGGCGATCACGCGGAACATCGAGAAGCGCCTCAAGGAAGAGGGCGGCGAGGCCACCCTGGATTCGGTCCTGGGTGTCATCCGCGCGGACACGCTGCGGATCCTCGAGACCGCCACGCCCCGCGTCAAGCCGCTGTCCTGGGACGAGGAGGCCGCGCCGGCCACGAAAAAGAAAAAGAAGAAGCATCACGGCGCGACCGCGCCGGTTGCGGAGGTTGAAGCGGCGGCGGGGCTCCGGGTCATTTTTGTCGTCGGCGTCAACGGGACCGGCAAGACCACGAGCATCGCCAAGCTGGCCCACCTGCTCAAGAGCCAGGGGCAGGAGGTCCTGCTTGCGGCCGGCGACACCTTTCGTGCGGCCGCCGTCGAGCAACTGGAGATCTGGGCCGATCGTATCGGCGTCGATTGCGTGCGGCAGGGAGCGGGAGCCGATCCGGCGGCCGTTGTTTTCGACGCACTGAATGCGGCCGCCGCCCGGGGTGCGGACGTGGTGATCGTCGACACCGCCGGTCGGCTGCACACGAAGACCAATCTCATGGACGAACTGGGCAAGGTGGCGCGGGTCATCCGCAAGAAGACGGGACGGGATCCGGAGACCCTGCTGGTGGTCGACGGCAACACGGGGCAGAACGGTCTGTCCCAGGCCAAGGTCTTTGCCGAAACCATCCCCGTCGAGGGGCTCATCCTGACGAAGCTCGACGGCACGGCCAAGGGCGGTATCGTCGTGGCCATCGCCGAGACCCTGGGTCTGCCGGTGCGCTATGTCGGTATGGGCGAAACAGTCGAGGACATCGCGGTCTTCTCCGCGGAACAGTTCGTTGATGCGCTGTTCGCCGACTGGACCGGCGGCGAACTTGATGAAGATACTCAGAAGAATAATGCAAGTTCCTGACAGGAGAATGTTTGCGAGGCCGGAGGGGTAAGAAACGAGCGGCCTTGCGCAGGGTGGAAGCCCTGCTCGATCAGGTACGGGGTCGGCCGGACGACAGCTTCGACAAGCGGGAACGCAACCGCTACCTCGGTTTCCGCAACCTGGACGTCCAGCAGGACCGGGAAACCTTCGATCGCCTCGTGACGCTGGACTTCGACTACCTGCTCGCCCAGAACTTCGCCGCCTCGCCGAGCATCCTGTGTGATCTGCTGCCCCAGTCGGTTCTCGGCCGGGCCCAGAACGGGCACGGGTGGTTCACCGACGAATTCGGCACGTCTCTCCGGTTCCCCGACGCCTCCTTCGACCGGGTGTTGACGGTCCTCGAAGCCGGGGACCCCAATCTGCAGGGCCATCTGGTCCGGCAGCGCCGCAGCCGCATGCTGGCCGCTTTCGGCGACCGGCTCATGGCCGGCATCGACCGCCCCGAAATGGACCTCGACCACGAGGGGCACGCCCTGTTCGGCATCGATTTCCTGGCCGGACGGCGGGTGGATACGCAGGCCTTCCTGACCGGACTGGTGCTGGCCGGCTTCATGGACGACTGGTCCTATCGCGAAACGACCATGCTCGAACACAAGCGGACCTTCGCCGGCCTGCCCTTCCATATCGGCGGCGGCGAGATTCTCCTGGTGGACCGCGAGAAATTCCTGATGTGCGGCCTGGGGGACACCGGTAGCATCCTCTTCGACAACGAGCAGCTGCGGACCCTGCGTGACATCGGCGTCGTCTGCCGGGATCGCGACGCCGTCTACCGGTATCCCGCACACGACCAGGCCTACTTTCGCCGCCGCATGGGCGATGGCGTCTGCGACGACCTGGCGATGATCCTGGTGGGGGCCCGCCACGGATTCGACGCCATGCTCGGGGCGTTTGTCATGGACGCCATCGACACCTACGACAAGTACCTGCTGGAGCTGACCTGGGGCGGGTTCGACACATTCCTGGCCCGCAGGATCCAGAAACACTTCCGCGACCGTGACGACGCGCAGCTGGTCTGCGATCGGGATATCCTGGCGCTCATCCACTTTGCGGCCAAGCGGAACGACCCGGGCATCAATCTGAGCAGCTCGCACCGCCGCCTCATCCAGGTGGAAAAAGGGGCCAAGGTGCCGACCCTGATGAACCACTGGCGGTTCCTGCAGGGGGAGCAGATCTACGATATCAAGTTGGGCTACAGTCGCGTGCAGGCGCGGCAGTTTTACGACGTGGCCTGGCGGCGGCTGAAGAGCGCGGGGCTGGATATCCCCGAACCACGGTTCTTCGACGAGCGCAAGAAGCGCCGCGGACAGCCGGGCGGAAAAGACTGATCCTGCCTGAACTTTTCCGTTACCTGCCCCGGGCGACCGTAGAAAAGGAGAATGGATGATGGCAAAAGTGATCGGACTCGGTGGCGTGTTTTTCAAGACTGAAGACCCCGAGGGGCTGGGTGCCTGGTACGCCAAGTGGCTGGACCTCCCGGTCCAGCATCCCTACGGGGCGAGCCTGCCCCACGCGCCGTTGCCAGTGGGTTCCTACAGCGTGTGGTCACCCTTCAAAGCCGACACCACCTATTTCGCTCCTTCGCCGGCTGCGTTCATGGTCAACCTGATCGTCGACGATCTGCCCGGCTGCCTGGCCCGGGTCGCCGCGGGCGGGGCCGAGGTGATGACCGAGACCGACGAGTCCGAGTTCGGCCATTTCGGCTGGTTCATCGATCCGGCGGGCAACAAGGTCGAGCTGTGGCAGCCGCCGGCCTGATAGCGCCCGATCAATCTTGACGAAAGTGCCTCTCGAAGCTAGTTTTGGGGGACAACCCATAGGTTCCGGATCCTTCCGGAACGATACCTCAACTTCGGGGCGGGGTGAAATTCCCCACCGGCGGTCAAAGCCCGCGAGCTCCCGTCACTGAGTCGGCGCCACGTGTGTCGTGCTCGACGGTTGCTGACCCGGTGAAATTCCGGGGCCGACAGTTAAAGTCTGGATGGTAGAAGTTGGCGGTCTTTTGCGTGTGCCCGCACGCCGGTTGGCGCGTGCGCTCCGGTCACGTGTCCCCGCCCCTTTTACCACCGACACAGGCCCCGCGAAGGCATGGCCGCGGTGGATAACCGTCATTCGATACCTGATGAACGCCGGTCCAGGGACGAAGGCTACATGGCCGAAGCCCTGGCGTTGGCGCGGAGTGTCCCGCAGAGGACCTGGCCCAACCCACCGGTGGGCGCCGTGGTCGTGCGGGATGGTCAGGTCATCGGCCGCGGGGCTCACCACGGTCCCGGCACGGCCCACGCCGAGCCCGGGGCCCTCGTCCAGGCGGGCGCCGGTGCCGCCGGCGCGACCCTCTACGTGACCCTCGAACCCTGCAACCATCGCGGACGCACGGACCCGTGCGCGCCGACGGTCGCCCGCAGCGGCGTGACCCGCGTGGTCGTGGCGATGCGTGACCCCAACCCCACCGTCACCGGTGGCGGCTGCAGCTACCTGCGCGACCGGGGGATCGACGTCACCGTGGGTGTCATGGGCGAGCAGGCGCTGGAGCTGATCTGGCCCTTCGTTGCCACGGGAAATTTCCAGCGCCCTTATCTGGAACTCAAGACAGCCGAGAGCCTCGACGGACGTTTCGCCCCGCCGCCGGATTCCCGGCTGGCCGCCGCACCGGTCTACCTGACCGGTGAGGCCGCCCGCCGGGATGTGCACCGCCGGCGCCGGCGAGTGGACCTGGTCCTGGTCGGCGAAGGCACCGTCAGCGCCGACCGGCCGCGCCTCGACGGGCGCCTGGCCGCCGGCGACAGCGACGTACCCCAGACCGAACCCCGGGCCGGCTACCTGGATACCGACCTCAGCTGGACGGGCGGTTTCGACCGCGACAGCTATGTGGTGTTCGCCGGTCACGGCGCCCGGGACTGCTCCCGGCGCGCGGCGATCGAGGCCGACGGCGCCCAAATCGAATTCTGTCGGGAAAAGGACGGGCACCTGGATCCGGCCGCCGTGCTGGACAAGGTGCGGGATCTCGGTCTGTCGACGGTGATGCTCGAGGGCGGGCCGCGGGCGGCGCACGCTTTTCTGCAGGCTGAACTGGTGGACCGGTGGATACGGTACCAGGCGCCGCTGGTGCTCGGCGCCGGCGTTGGCTGGCCCGCCGGGTCCGCCGGCGCGGCGGTCGGGCGTTTCACGCCGACGCACTGCCTGCGCCTGGGTGAGGATATCGTCACGGTGCACGACCGGCGACGTTTCACGGACCTGCTGGCGCAGGTGACGGTCTAGAGCAAGGAAGGTGAACACCATGTTCACGGGATTGGTCAGGGAAGTCGGCACACTGCGCGGGATGACCACGCGCAGCGGCGTGGTGCGTCTGGAAATCGGCGCGCCGAAATTGGCCGCCCGGCTGGCGGTGGGCGACAGCGTGGCCGTCGACGGCATCTGCCTGACGGTTACCGGACTCAAGCAGGGTGTCTTCACCGTCGACGCAGCCACCGAGACCCGCCGGCTGACCACCCTCAAGGACTGGCGCGGCGGCCGGCGCCTGCATCTGGAGCCGGCCCTGCGGGTCGGCGATCCCCTGGACGGGCACCTCGTTCAGGGCCACGTCGACGGCGTCGGCGAGGTGGTGGGGGTGCGGCGTACCGGCGGTGATCTGCTGGTGACGATCGCCCTGGCCGCGGACCTGGCGCGCTTTCTGACGCCCAAGGGATCGGTCGCGGTCGACGGCGTGTCCCTGACCGTGGACGAGGGCCCTTTCACCTCGCGCTTCACCGTCAACCTCATCCCCTACACCCTGAAGGACACGTGCTTCGCGGGAATCCGGTCCGGCCGCCGGGTCAATCTCGAGATGGACGTCCTCGTCAAGGCCGCCCGTTCGGGCAGCCTGGCGAATCTGCCGGCCGTCGGTGATGCCGGCGCACCTGTCCACGAACCATCCACCGGCTGGACCCTGGAACGATTGCTGTCCCGGGGTTTCGGCCGCACCCGCAACCGAGGTTCAAGATGAAGAAGACGGCCCAGGACCAGGCGACCCCCAACACCATCGCAGAGGCGCTGGCGGCCCTGGCCGCCGGCGAGATCATCATCGTGGTCGACGACGAGGACCGGGAGAACGAAGGTGATTTCATCATCGCCGCCGAGAAGGTGACGCCGCAGGCGGTCAACTTCATCGCCAAGCACGGCCGCGGCCTGATCTGTCTGGCGGCGACCGGTGCCCGGCTCGCGGAGCTGGACATCCAGCCCATGGTGGAGCGCAACACCGCCTCGCTGGGGACCAGGTTCACCGTGAGCATCGACGCCCGGACCGGAGTGACGACCGGCATCAGCGCGGCGGACCGTGCGCGGACCGTCGCTGTCTTCATCGACCCCGAGACCGGCCCGGACGATCTCGCGCGCCCGGGACACATCTTTCCGCTCGAGGCCCAGACCGGCGGCGTGCTCAAGCGGGCCGGCCACACCGAAGCCGTGGTCGATCTGTGCGCGGCGGCCGGGCTCTATCCGGCGGGCCTGCTCTGCGAGATCATGGACGAAGACGGCGACATGGCGCGCATGCCCCGGCTGCGCGAGATCGGCGCCGAGCATGACCTCAAGCTCGTGACCATCGCCGATCTGATCCGCTGGCGCCGCAACAACGAGAACCTCGTCACGCGGGAGGCGGAGATCCCGCTGCCGACCCAGTTCGGCGAATTCCGCATGGTCGCCTACGCGACCAACGTCGACGGTTCCAGCCACGTGGCGCTGGTCAAGGGCGACATCCGGCCCGACGAACCGGTCCTGGTCCGCGTCCACAGCGAATGCATGACCGGCGATCTGTTCCACAGCCTGCGCTGCGACTGCGGCCAGCAGATGGAGGCGGCGCTGAAGACCATCGATGACGAGGGTGCCGGCGTCTTCCTGTACATGCGCCAGGAAGGACGGGGCATCGGGCTGATCAACAAAATGAAGGCGTACAACCTGCAGGACCTCGGCGCCGATACCGTCGAAGCCAACGAACGCCTCGGTTTCCCCGCCGACCTGAGGGACTACGGGATCGGCGCACAGATCCTGCGCGATCTCGGCGTGCGCCGCATGAAACTGATGACCAACAATCCGCGCAAGATTGTCGGTCTGGAGAGTTACGGTCTTGAGATCACCGACCGGGTTCCGCTGCAGGTGGAACCCAACCTGAAGAACGCGAAATATCTGCAGACGAAGAAGGCCCGCATGGGTCATATTCTCGATCACCTGTAAACGAGGAGAGCACGATGGGCCGCAAATTCGAGGGAAATTTCGACGCGCGAGGCAAGAAGATCGCCATCGTCGGGAGCCGCTTCAACGACTTCTTCACCAACGAGCTGATGGACGGCGCGCTGGACTGCCTGCATCGTCACGGGGTCGACGACGGCGACATCGACACCGCCTGGGTGCCCGGCGGTTTCGAGATCCCCATCGCCGCCAAACGTTTTGTCGCCACCGGACGTTATGCGGCGGTGATCTGCGTCGGCTGCATCATCCAGGGGGACACGCCGCATTTCCATTATGTCTCGAGCGAGGTGACCAAGGGGATCGCCCAGGTGTCACTCGATTCGGACATCCCGGTGGTCTACGGCATCGTGACGGCCGAGACCCTGGACCAGGCCATCGAGCGCTCGGGCACCAAGGCGGGCAACAAGGGCTTCGACGCGGCCCTGACCGCCCTGGAGATGATCGATCTGTGCGCCAACATCGACGCGGGCTGATCTTCGGCCCCCGTTCGCCAGCCCTGGAACTGCGGTCGCCGCCCAGCGGCGGCTGCCCAACCGCGAAGAGCGGCGGTCGCTGCGGCCGCCGCCAGGAGGGTCGCCCATGCCGGAATACCGAAGGCCCACGTCCGCCGAATACGCGCCCTATTACGGCACCTACCTGGCCAAGGTGCCCGGGGACGTGGACGACATCCTGCAGCACCTGAAGAAGCAGGGCCTGGTCGTGCTCAATCTGCTGCGCGGATTGGACGACGCGGCCGCCGCCTACCGCTACGCGCCGGACAAGTGGTCGATCAAGGAAGTGATCGGGCACATGATCGACACCGAACGACTGTTCGGTTTCCGGGCCCTGTGGTTCGCCCGCCGGGACGCCCAGGAACAGCCGGGTATGGATCCCGACATCTGGGCCGCGGCCTCCAATGCCCACCAGCGGCCGCTGGCCACGCTCTGGCGCGAGCAGCACGTGGTCCGCACCGACCAGGTCTACCTCTTCCAGAGTTTCGACGACGCAGCCGTGGACAGGGCGGGAATCGGCAGCGGTCACCGCATGTCCGTGCGGGCCATCCCCTGGATCATCGCCGGCCATGAACGCCACCACATGGACGTTCTGCGGGACCGCTACGGTCTGGATTTTTGAAGGTCTAGTCGCTCGGGGCGACGACTTCGTAGATCGTCAGCGAGCCGGTGGAGTCGTCGTATGCCGGCCGGAAACGTTCGGGGCGCTGCTGCAGGAAGGTGCGCATGCCGGCGGCCTCGATGTCCAGTTCCTGCGGCCCAACCTGGGGGTGGGGGCCCACGACGATCCAGGCGGCTCGTGACCGTGCGATCCCGGCCTCACGCTCCGGGTCGGTCGGTCCGCCGAAGGCGACGACCGGGCGCTGGAAATGGATGTGCTGCTTGAGCGGCACCCGCACCATGATCACCTCATCGGGACCGGTGTTGGCCCTGATCCACGGAGCACCGACGCCCGGATCGTAGAGCGCCGGCCCGCCGGCGCCGCCGGTGGAGCGCAGGGGACGGGCAATCCGGTAACCATTGTGGAACAGACCCATGGCCCCGACCAGCAGCAGCACCGGCACCGTCAGCTTCCCGGCGGCGGGCCGCCGGACGGCCGCGTATTCCAGCGTCCTGCCGGCGCCCCACAGCAGGATCGGCAGCACCGGCAGCAGCAAACGCAGCTGCACGCCGGTCGGGTAGCCCGAAAAATTCAGCAGCACACCGCCGTACAGGACCAGGTACACCAGCAGGAACCGTCCGGAGCTGCGGCCTGGCGCCTTGCCGCCGCTGAGGCCGCCCAGGATCGCGACGCCCAGCAGGATACCGGTCACGATCAGGAGCGGCATAGGGCTGCACCGGCGCCGGCGCCGGCGACCAGGCGGTGCACCGGACTACCGAACGCCGGCAGCAGCAACGGAGGCAGTTCCTTAACGTATCCGGCCAGATTGCCGCCCATGAGCGCCAGCCGGCTGCCAGGATCGGTCGCCTGCCCGAAGACCTGCTCGCGGTATCCGCCGGTGATCGGACCGCTGCCGACGGGATCGAGCCACCCGCTGGCCGTGATGACCACCGTGCAGGCCACGCACAGCCACAGGGCGGGGCGCCACCGGCGCAGCAGGAGCAGATGCAGCACCATGGCCGCAGGCAGGGCCAGACCGATGGTCCTGACCTCGACCGCCAGGGCGGTCACCAGGACCAGGACGAGACCCCGGCGCCAGCCGGGCTGCGGCCGGTCGGACCAGTCGAGAAAGAGGAGCACGGCGCCGAGGGATATCGCCGTGAACGGCACGTCGGCCAGCACGCGGCAGCTGAAGGCGATGATCCAGGGATTCAGGACCAGCAGGCCGGTCAGCAGCCAGGATGTGTGCCGCGCGCAGCCGCGGCGGAACAGGGCCAGGCTCAACGGTCCCAGGAGGAGCAGGGCCAGCAGCCCGGGAATCTTGAGGATCTCCAGCGAGTGGGGCCGCAGCGCGGCCAGGGGACTGAGCAGAGCGGGGTATCCGACCGGAAAGAGGTCCGGCGCCGCGGGCGCGACGGCGGGATTGAGGTCCAGCACCGGGCCCCGCCCCGCGGCGAGCGAACGGGCCATCTCGACGTAATAGGCGTCATCGGTGGCCGCGCCGACCGGGAATTCGGTCCAGCGCACCGCCAGCAGCAGGGCCGCGGCTGCCGCCAGACCCAGCAGGATCGTCTTGTCGCGTCGGGACCGGGAAACGCTTGCCAAGATCACGGCCTTCCGCGCAAGGAGGTGGTGGGGTGCAGCGACATGCCGGCCCAGCTTAGGGGAACGGTCGGACCGGGACAAGTGCGACCTGCACCGACGCGGGCCGGTTGCAATTTTTGTCCCCGGCGGTTAGAATTGTGTCCGGGGAAGGCGGCGCCTTCCCCTCTTTTTTCTTGAATGATACCCGTTTTGCGGAACAATCCAGCGGACAGGGCATTATTCCAGCCGATCTTTGACAGGAGCATATCTCGTGGGCAAGCGCAGAAAAGGCCGGGACATCCTGCTGCAGTCGATGTACGCCTCCCTGATCAGCGGTTCGTCTTTGACCGCGGCCCTGGAGGACCAGGTGGCGCGGCGGGAATCGGCCCCCGAAACGGCGGACTTCGCCCGGGACCTGGCCGGCAAGGTCACCGCCCACAGCGGCGAACTCGACGACTGGTTGAACAGCATCCTCAGCAGCAAGTGGGATCCTTCGCGGCTGGGCAAGCTGGAAGCCGTGATCCTGACCATGGGCCTGGCCGAGCTGAAGTACAGTCCGGAGGTTCCCTACCGGGTCGTCATCAACGAAGCCTGCGAACTGGCCCGCCGCTATCTGGATGAAAACGCCGTCGGATTCGTGAACGGAATCCTGGACCGTGCCGCCGGCCAGGTCTACCCCGACCGCGCCGGTACGGGCGAGACCACCGACGACGAGGGAAAAGCGTGAGAGCATCGACACCCGCACATTGGCAGAAATTCTGGGAAGAGGCCGACTCCCTCGAACTGGACGACGTCTACGGCACCGACGGCCGCATGGTGCGCGAGGTCATGCTTCTGGGTGATCCGGCGGGCAAGAGGATCCTGGAGGTCGGCGCCGGCACGGGCCGCGACGCGGTGACCCTGGCCAAGGCCGGGGCCGAGGTGCTGACCCTCGACTACGTCGCCGGCTCCCTGTACCTCACGCAGAAGGCCTCCGGTCAGGCGGGCGTGACCGTGGCGCCGGTGTGCGGCGACGCCCTGGGCTCGCCATTCGGCGAGGGCACGTTCGACGTCATCTTCCACCAGGGGCTGCTCGAACACTTCCGCGACACGACGCCGCTGCTGACCGACAACGTGCGGATTCTCAAGCCCGGGGGACACCTGATCGTCGACGTGCCCCAGACCTTCCATTACTACACGCTGGGCAAGAAGGTGCTCATCGCCCTGGACCGCTGGTTCGCCGGCTGGGAGACCCAGTTCACCATCGCCCAGCTCGAGACGCTGGTCCGACGCGAGGGCATGGAGGTCACCCGCAGCTACGGTGACTGGATGGTGCCCGGGCTCTGGTACCGCGCCCTGCGCAAGGTGATCCTGACGCGTACCGGCCGCAAGCTGCCCATGCATCCGGAACCGGTGCCGGCGCTGGCGCGACTGGGCCAGAGCTGGCGGCGGTGGTTCGGCCGCAAGCGTCTGTCGCTCTACACGACACCGACCATCGGGGTGATCGCGCGCAAGCCTGCCCCGCAACCGGAGGCTGCGCCCTGAGGCTCCTGGCGGTCAACTGGCGCGACATCAACGACCCTCTGGGGGGCGGGGCCGAACTGCACCTGCACCACATCCTCAAGGGCGCCGTGGCCGCCGGTTGGCACGTGGACCTGGTCTGTTCCGGCTACGCCGGTGCGCCCGACCGCGAGGTGATCGACGGGGTGAACGTGCACCGCAAGGGCCACTGGGCGGTGGCCAATTTTGTGCTGCCGTCGCTCGTCCGCCGGCTCCTGAAGACCCACCGCTACGACCTGCTGGTCGAGGACATCAACAAGATTCCCTTTTTCACCCCGCTCTACCGGGCCGGCGTCCCTCTGGTGGCCATCGTGCCCCACCTGTTCGGCACCACCGTCTACCGCGAAGCCAACCCCCTGACGGCGACCTACGTCTACGGCGCCGAAAGCCTGATCCCGAAGATCTACCGCGACATCGACTTCGAGGTGATCAGCCCGTCGACCAGGGACGACCTCGTGGCCAGGGGTATGGACGGCAGCCGGATCCGGACCATCTTCTGCGGACTGGAGCACGAACGCTTCACCCTGGACGATCCGCCGCCCCGCAGCCCGACGCCGCTGGTGGTCACCTGGAGCCGGCTGCGCCGGTACAAGAGCATCGACGTGGCGATTCGCGCGTTCGACCTCATCCAGCAGCGCTTGCCCGCGGCCCGCATGCTGATCATGGGACGCGGGCCCGACGAGAAGCGGCTCCAGGAGCTGACGGTCAAGCTCGGGCTGGGGGACAAGATCGAATTCAAGGGTTTCATGGAGTGGGACGAACTGGTCGGCACCCTGCACCGCTGCCATGTCTTTCTCAACCCCAGTCCCAAGGAGGGGTGGGGGTTGACGGTGATCGAAGCCAACCAGTGCGGCCTGCCGGTCGTGGCCAGCGACCGGCCCGGTCTCAAGGATTCGGTCCGCCACGGTGAGACGGGTGCCCTGGTGCCCTACGGCGATGCCGCGGCCTTCGCGCGCGAGGCGATGGTCCTGCTCGAAGACCCGGCGCTGCTGGCCAGGCGCAGCGAGGCCGCCCGCCGGTGGGCCGGCACCTTCAGCTGGCAACGATGCGTCGCCGAATCCCTCGCGCTGTTCGACGCGGTCGCCGCCGGCGGCCGCTCCCGGAGCGACGCGTGACGCGCGGCAACCGGCAGGGACGCGAAGGGGCCGCCGCCCGCGGGCTGCTGGTTTTCGTGGCGAAGGTGACCGTCAGTTCGGCCCTGATCTGGTTCCTGCTGACCCGCATGTCCTTCGGCGAGATCCGCGCGGCGATGGCGGCGCCGCACTGGGGGTGGCTGGGCGCGTCCCTGGCCGTCTATGCTCTCTCGGCGTTCGGCGGCGCGTTCCAGTGGGCCTGGATCCTGCGCGCCGCCGGCATCACCACGCCGGTCCGTGAGATCCAACGGCTCTATTTCATCGGCCTGTTCTTCAACAACTTCCTGCCGGCGAACATCGGCGGCGACGCCTACAAGATCGTCGACCTCGGACGACGTGAACACCGCCCCCTGGGCGTTTTCTGCGCCACGCTTCTGGACCGGTTGATCGGTCTGGGCGCCCTGGCGGCCCTGGCGACGGTGACCCTGGCGGTGGCCTCGGTGCTGGGCATCCCGCTGCCGACGACGGCTTTGCTCATGGTGCCGATCGTCGGCGTGCTGTTCGGGGTGCTGTGTCTGCTCCTGTCCGGCCGGTTGGGCCGGCGTCTGCCGGGACTGGCCCGGCGCCTGGGCTGGGAGCGCCTGGGCCTCAGGCTGGAAAAGATCACCGGCGAATTCGCCCTGTACCGGGCGCGGGCCGGCTGGCTGGGCGCCATCTTCCTCTTCAGCCTGGGCATCCAGTTCCTGCGCATGGCCACCCACCTGCTGGTCGCTCTCGGCCTGGGTTTCGCGCTCACGGCGGAGCAGGCAGTCCAGCTGCTGGTGCTGATCCCCATGCTCGCGGTCAGCCTGACCCTGCCGATCACGATCAACGGCATCGGGCTGCGCGAATCCGTGTCCGCCAACCTGTTGACCTGGGCGGGCCTTGCCGCCGGGCAGGCCGTGGCCATGGAGGTGGCCGCCTATGCCGTCCAGGTGGTGTTCAGTCTGCAGGGCGGGATCCTGCTCTGGTTGGGAGGCTGGAGCAGGCGTCAGGACAAGTCAGGGAACTAGTTTAACCATGGGTTGTTGCTGTCTTTTGGTTGTGTTAGTTTGGAATCCGCCCATGCGATGCCCGGGCTCGGTTCCGGGTTCTTTTGTGTGCCGTCCAACCCCTGTGAAGGTGACGTCTTGATCGAGAAATGGAGCCGCCGGCCACAGTGGCTGATCGCCGCCGGTGTTTTCGCCGTGACCCTCGGGGTCTATATCGCCACCCTCAATCCCACGACGCCCTTCTGGGACAGCGGGGAGTTCATCACCACCAGCCACATCGTCGGGGTGCCGCATCAGCCGGGGACGCCGCTGTACGTCCTGGTGGGCCGGGTCTTCGACATTTTCTTCGGCAACGCGGACCTGGCCGAGGCGTCCCTGCGCACAGCCTGGGCCGTCAATTTCATGTCCGCCTTCTTCAGCGCCCTGGCCGTGATGTTCATCTACCTGCTGGTCTGGGAGCTGTCACGGCGTGCGGATCCGGATGCGGGCTGGCTGGCGCATATCGGCGGCGTTGTCGGCGCGTTCTTCCTGGCGTTCTCCGAGACTTTCTGGAACAGCGCCATCGAGGCGGAGGTCTACGGCCTGTCGGCCTTCATGCTGGCGATCCTGTCCTGGCTGGCGATCCGCTGGTACGACAACCGCGAGAACGCCGGCAGCACCAACCTGCTGCTGCTGATGATCTACCTGCTGGGGCTGGGGGTGGGCTTCCATCTGGGCTCCCTCCTGGTGTACCCGGGGATCTTCCTGCTCGTGCTGCTGGCCTCCCGCCACCGTTTGCCGGTTTTCGACCTGTTCCTGATGAGCGTGGGGCTGGCGATCTTCCTCTATTCCACGACGACCCAGAACAACACGGCCGTCCTGACCATCCTCGCCGCCTATCTCTTGGTGGTCATGGTCCGGTCCTTCCAGGGCCGGCACTTCGCCCTGCTGGGCAGCGCCCTGTTTTTCGTGGGCTTGACCGTGCACATCATGATGATGATCCGCGCGGGAGCCAATCCGCCGCCGTTCATCAACCAGACCCAGCCCGACAACTTCACCACCCTGATGGAGGTGATCCGTCGCGAACAGTACCCGCCGATGAACCCCTTCGAACGGCGCGCGGATCTCGGCTGGCAGTTCGGCTACTACTACCGCTTCCTGTTCAAGCAGTTCTATTTCCTGGGCCCCGGGTACGGCACGCTGACGGCGGTCACCACCGTGCTCGGTCCCATCTTCCTGGCCCTCGTCGGACTGTTCCAGGGCCTGCGGCGGCTATTCCCGCTGGTCCTGCTGCCTCTGGTCAACTACCTGATCAACGGCGAGATCCTGACCCTGTACCTGAACTTCACCGATCACGAGGTGCGCGACCGCGACTACTTCTATTTCGCGGCCTTCATGTTCTTCGCCGTCTTCATCGGGATGGGGGCCTCGGCCCTGCTGCGCTACGCGGCCGGCGGCGAGGGGGAGTCGGCAGAGCAGGCCGACGCCGCAGGCAAGGACTGGCGGACCAGCATCCCGCGCGTGAAGATGAAGCCCCTGGCCATGGTCGCGGCGGTGGTGCTGCTGGTGATGTCCCTGTGGCCGCTCACGCCCGGGCACACCAAGTATTTCGAACACGACAACAGCGAGAACCGGATCGCCTACGAATACGCCTGGAACATCCTGGCAGGGCTCGACGAGAACGCCATCATCTTCACCAACGGTGACAACGACACCTTCCCGATCTGGTATCTGCAGGAAGTGGAGAAATTCCGACGGGACGTCACGGTCGTCAACCTGTCCCTGGTCAACCTGGCGTGGTACATCAAGCAGTTGAAGTACGATCCGGTCAAACCCCTGGACCTGACGCGCGACGACGGCGAGATCGACGCGCTCCGGCACCGTGTCTACGAGGATCCCCAGACCGGCGAGCGCACGGTCCTGATGATCAAGGACTACGTCGTCCACGACATCATCACGACGAATCACGCCAATGCCCGGCGGCCGGTGTTCTTCGCCGTGACGATTCCCACGGAGAACATGAAGCGCTACATCCCCAATCTGCAGATGGAGGGGATGGCCTACCGCCTCGTCGAAACCACCGGTCCCGAGGACCTGCCGGTGACCGATCCGCAGAAGGTCATGGAGAACATGCTCGGCGTCTACCGGATCGGTGCCCTGATGGACGGCGACACGCCGGAACGCCAGCGCCGCTACCAGGAGATGGCGGGACTCGCCAGCGACAGCGGTGAAATGGTGCTCGGGCGCCCGGGCCGCCGCCTGGGTATCGACGAACTGGAAACCCTGTCGGTCATGTACGGCCGACCGCGGGAGGACGTCTACCGCAACACCAACGCCCGGCACCTGCTTGGCAACTACCCGGCGGCGCTGAACCGGGCCGGCTACGAATATTTCGTGCGGGCCTCTAGAGTCGGCGTGGCGGACACGGCCGCGTATCGTGAGAATCTCGACGCGGCGATGCTGGCCTTCCGCACCAGCCTGCAGGTGGCCCCCTTCAACGACCTGGCGCTGGAGTACTACCCCCTGCTGCTCATCCAGGCCTACCGGGACGAAGAGGCCAAGGCCTTCCTGGACACGATGGTCGGTAACGTCGCACCCGAGACCGAGGAACGGATTCTCTTCAATACGATGAAGGCGCTCGTGCAGGGCGGCGAGGTCGATCTGGCTTTGGGTTGGATCAGCGAACGGCTCGCTGCCCATCCGGACCGCGTGTTCTACTACGAGATCAAGTTCCGCATCCACCAGGCGCTCGGCCAGTGGCGCGAAGGCGAGACCGTGCTCGAGGCATACGAGGCCCGCACCGGGGAACGGCCGCCCGAGATGGTGCGCGCCCTGCAGGAAATGAAACAGCGGGCCCTCGAACGCGAGCAGCAGCGGATCGAGGACGCCGTCGGAGGTGACGACGATGGACGGTAAGGATCTGCAGGAAATCGTCACCGGCCTGCCGGAGCGCGTGCTGGGAATCCTGGAACCGGGCAGCGCGGTCGTGGTGACCGGTTGCGCCGGCTTCATCGGCAGCACGGTGACCGAGGCTCTCCTGGAGATGGGCTGTCGCGTGACCGGCGTCGACTGCCTGACCGACTACTACGACGTCGCGCTCAAGCACGAGAACATGGCCGGATTCGTCGACCACGAGCATTTCACCTGGGTGCGGGAGGATCTGCAGACGCTGGATGCCGTGGCGCTGCTGGCGGGCAAGAAAGCCTGTTTCCACCTGGCGGCCCAGGCCGGGGTCAGGGCCAGCTGGGGCGAGTACTTCCACGAGTACCTGGGCAGCAACGTCATGGGCACCCAGCGCCTGCTCGAAGCCTGCCGCCATGAACGGGTGCGCGACACGCTGGTCCGTTTCGTGTATTCCAGCAGCAGTTCCGTCTACGGCGACCAGCCGGTCCTGCCGGTGACCGAAACCGCCCTGCCGCAGCCCCGCTCGCCCTACGGCGTGACCAAGATGGCGGCCGAGCACCTGTGCGTGCTCTACGCCATGAATTTCCAGGTGCCCACCAGCAGTCTGCGCTACTTCACGGTGTTCGGTCCGCGCCAGCGACCGGACATGGCTTTCCGCAAGTTCATCGAGGCCGCCCTGGACGGCCGCAGCTTCGAGGTCTATGGCGACGGCTCCCAGACCCGCGACTTCACCTACGTGGCCGATGCGGTCCGCTCCAACCTGCTGGCGGTCGCCTGCGACCGGGACTGGGAGGTCTTCAACACCGGCGGCGGCAGTCGCATGGTGTTCAGCGAGACCCTGACCATGCTGCAGGAAATCCTGGCCGACCGCGTGCCCGGCATCGCCGCGGCCGTCACCTACCGGGAATCGGCCAAAGGGGACGTGAAGGACACCTTCGCCGACCGCACCCATGTGGAGGACACGATCGGCTACCGGCCGACCATCACTTTCGCCGCGGGGCTGGCTCGCGAGGTGGATTGGGCTCTCGCCAGGAGGAAGTCCTGATGGACGTGCGTCCCGGTGCGGCCGGCGGTGATCCCGCGCGCTGCGACATCGCCGTGGTGGTTCCGGCCTACAACGAATCCGAATCCCTGCCCGAACTGACCGAGCGCATCGCCGCGGCGATCGACGGCATCGGACGGACCTGGGAAGTCTGGGTCGTCGACGACGGCAGCAGCGACGGCACCTTCGACGTGGTCGAGAAGCTGGCAGCCGCACGCCCCGAGATCCACGGCCTGTCCTTCGGCCGGAATTTCGGCAAGGCGGCGGCGTTGGCCGCGGGCTTCAAGGCCGCCGCGGCGGACATCGTCATCACCATGGACGCCGACCTGCAGGACGATCCGGCGGAGATTCCGGCCCTGGTGGCCCTGATCGACGAGGGCTGGGACCTCGTGTCGGGCTGGAAGCAGGACCGCAAGGACAGCTTCATCAAGAACAAGACCAGTCGGATCTTCAACTGGTTCACGTCGCGCATGTGCGGGTTGCGGTTGCACGACTTCAACTGCGGTCTGAAGGCCTACCGCCGCGAAGTCACCCGCAAGGTCAGGCTCTACGGCGACATGCACCGGTACGTGCCGGCGCTGGCCCACCTCGACGGGTTCCGGGTGACCGAGATGCCGGTGCGCCACTTCGCCCGCAAGTACGGCCAGACCAAATACGGCATGGCGCGTTTCATCAACGGCTTCCTGGATCTGCTGACGGTCTATTTCCTGCATGCCCGGCGCACGTCGCCTCTGCATTTCTTCGGCCGCGTCGGGCTGGGGTTCATGACCGTCGGCGGCGGGATCTGTCTCTACTTTCTGACGTGGTGGCTGCTCGGCCACGGGCTGCGCCTGCGCCCCATCCTGCTGCTGGGCCTGGTCTTCATCCTCGTCTCCCTGCAGTTCATCAGCCTCGGCCTCATCGCGGAACTGGTCGTGGCCGGCCGCCGCCCCGAAGAGGAATACCGGATTGCGCGTCGTGTCTGAGGGCCAGCCGGCAGAAACCGGCGCCGCGGCTGCGGACGGCCAGATCGCCTTGACGGTGGTGGTGGTCAACTGGAACGGCCGCGCGGATCTTGACGACTGCTTCCGGTCGCTTACCGACTGCGGGTATCCCAGCCTACGCATCATCATGGTGGACAACGGCTCCGTCGACGACTCGGTGTCCTGGACCCGGGAGCACCATCGGCAGGTCGAAATCATCGAGACGGGAGAGAACCTGCGGTGGGCCGGCGGCAACAACGTGGCGCTGCGCCTGCTGCTGGCCGAGGGGTTCGCCGGCTGTGTCCTGCTGCTCAACAACGACACCTTCGTTCCCGCCGGCAGCCTGCGGCGGTTGGTCGCTGCCCTGATGGCCGACCCCAGCGCCTGGGCAGCGACGCCGAGGATCTGCTACGCCTCCGACCCGTCCCGGGCCTGGTATGACGGTGGCGTGGTCGGGCGCTGGAGCGGTTGGGTGCGGCATGCGGGCATCCGGCAGGTCACCGGCGGACTGCCGCCCGAAGCGCGGTACGTCGGCTACGGGACCGGGTGCGCGCTGCTGCTGGCGCCGGGGGTCCTGGACAAGGTCGGCGTCCTCGATGAACAGTTCTATTTCTACGGCGAGGACGCGGACTACAGCTTGCGGATAACCGCTGCCGGCGGCAGGATCCTGCATGTGCCCAAGGCCCTGGTCCTGCACAAGGTGAGCGCCACCCTCGGCAGTGAGAGCCCGCGCAAGATGCTGTTGCGTACGCGCAGCCATGTCCGGTTGCTGCGACGCCACTGGCCGCGCCGGTGGTGGCCTGTCCTGTTCGTGACGCAGCTGGCCTTTCTGGGCGGACACGCGGCGTGGCATGTCTTCCACGGTCGGTTGGCCACCGCGCTGGCGGTCGTTCAGGGCGCGCTGGATGAACTCTGGGGCCGGGATTACTAGGTTTCGGCACACGGCGGGGCGGCCGCGGGGTGGACACGCCCACCGCGCCGATGATATCATCAACGGCGGGAATCCGGATCGGGAACCGTCGGGATCAGGGGCCGCGCCAGCGGCGCCGTGACCGAAGCCATTCCTTCTGAACTTGCGGCGGGAGCACAGCTTGGCCAAGAAACAAACCAGGAACCGCGGTGGAGCCCGGTCCGGTCCGCAGCCTGTCGGGTCCGGTCTGCCCGCCTGGGCCGCCGACCTGTTGGCCGGCCGCGGTGCCGGGCGCTGGCTGGTTGTCCTGCTGGCGTTCTGGGTGCTGCTGGCGGTTCTGTATCCCGGCCAGATGTTCGAAGGGCTCGTGTTCCGCAGCAGCGATGCGGCCAACGCCGAGGCCTTTGCCACCGCGGGTGACGCCGCCCTGGCTGACGGCAGCTATCCCCTGTGGAATCCCTACCTCTTCGCGGGCATGCCCACTTTCGGTTCCCTGGCCTACACCCGGTATCTGTATCCGCCGACGACCGTGTTCAATTTCCTGCAGAACGACCTGGGCTTCGTGCCGTTGACCTGGATGCTGGCCCACCTGCTGTTCGGCGGCATGGGCATGGCCTGGCTGCTGTCACGCTGGAAGCTGCCTGTCGGAGCGATGGTCCTCGGCGGCCTGATCTGGCTGCTGTTTCCCAAGGTCGTGGCCTGGGGGGTGCACGGCCACGGGTCCAAGCTCATCGCCGCGATGTATCTGCCGTGGATCGTGGGCTGGACCCTGCGGATCTGTGACGGCGCCGGAATTCGCGCCGTCGGCATGACCGGTCTGCTACTGGGACTGCAGCTGCTGATCGGTCACGTGCAGATCACCTACTACACCCTGTTGGCTGCCGGCTGGCTGGTGTTGTGGAACACCGTCGCTCCTTTCGAGGAGGCGGCGCGCCGTCTGCAAGCCGCGGTGCGCTGGCGACGCTTCGGCCTGGTGCTCGGCGCGCTGGCTCTGGGGTTCGCGATCGGCGGCATCATGCTGGTGCCTGCCCACGACTACGCTTCGCTGTCCATCCGCGGCCAGGACACCGCCGGCGGCGGCGGCGTGGGCCTCGACTACGCCACCGGCTGGTCCCTGGCGCCGGACGAGATGGGAACCTTCATCATGCCGGCGGCTGCGGGCTTCGGCAAGGCCACCTACATGGGCCGGATGCCGTTCACCGACTACCCCAACTACTTCGGCGTCCTGCTGCTGGTGATCGCGGCGGCCGGCTGGATCCGGGGCGGGCGCGGCCTGTTTGCCGCCCTGGCGGTCATGTCCCTGCTGGCGGTCATGGTGGCCTGGGGCGGATTCGGTTTCGGCCTCTACGAGTTGCTGTACGCCCAGTTGCCGTTCTTCAACAAGTTCCGGATCCCTTCGATGATCCTGATCCTGGTGGCCTTTGCCCTGGCGGTACTGGCGGCCCGTGGCGCCGCCGCGCTGGCGGGAGGGCCGCCCGGCCGTGACCGACCCCGGATCGCCCTGCCGGCTGTCCTCGGCCGCTCGGGTCTGATCTTCCTGCTGGGGGGAGGCGCTGTCCCTGGCGCGCGGGCCGCTGGAATCGAGCCTGCAGGCCATGGCGGCCAAAGCCGGCCGCCAGACGGCTCCGGTTCTGCTGGAGCAGGCGTGGCTGCTGCACCGGGCCAGCCTCATCCGCATCGGTCTGGTCCTGCTGACCGGTGCGGGCGCCTTCTGGTTCTCCCTGCGCAACGAGAATTTCCGTCGCCGGGGGCTGGTCTGGGCGCTGGTCATCCTGGTGGCCGTCGGACCTGATGGCGGTGGACCGGATGATCATCCATCCCGAACGGTAGTTGCAGCAGGTGGGGCGTCGACGCCCGGCCGCGGCCGGCTGCTGGCCGCCGCCGCCTGGGCCGGCCTTACGTGCCGGCCGGCCAGGACACGCCGCCGGGCCCCGGACCGAGGCGCTGGCCGCCGCGGTGGGCCACGACCGGGTCTGGCCGCTGGGGGAGCTCGGCGGCAGGAACCTCTGGATGGCCGACGGGATCCGCTCGCTCGGCGGTTACCATCCCGCCAAGCTGGCGCGATTCGAACAGATCAGAAAACGCCTGTTCGGCGAACAGCCGGCCGGGCGTCTGGCGTCGTGGCTGGCCGGTACGGTGGTGGCCTTCAACGCGCCGTTCCAGGAGGGGGATTTCGAACTGCTGGAGAGCCTGGGCTGTCGGCTGGAACGGCAACCCCTGACCAGGTCCGCGCCTTTCCTCTACCGCAACGGGTCCGCGTTGCCGCGGGCCCGCCTCGTGACGGCCTGGCAACCGGTGGCCTCGTTGCCGGAAAAGGACGCCCTGGAGCCCTTTCTGGACGGCATTCAGGCCGGTGACATCCCCGTGGGCGACGTCGTCTACCTGGACCGGACGCCCGAGCCGGCGCCCGAATCCCCCTCGGGGCCGCTGCCGGCGCCGATCTTCGTGCGCGACGGGATGAACGAAACGGTGCTCCAGGTGGATCTCCCCGCGGCGGCCCTGCTATTGCTAGCGGATATGATGGCCCCGGGGTGGAGCGTCCAGGTCGACGGCCAGGACCGGGATCTGCTGACGGCCGATCTGGTCCTGCGCGCCGTGGCCCTGGAGGCCGGCGCCCATACGGTTCGCTTCCACTACCGGGATCCGGCGGTGCGCGCGGGCTTGACCCTCACCCTGGCGGGTGCGGCCCTGGCGGCAGCCCTGCTGGCTCTTTCCTGTTTTCGCCGTCCACAGCGGACGCAACCCGGAGACCAGACAGACGATGCGTGATCTGAACCAGAAAGCCGATGCCGCGGTCCCGCCGCTGAATCTGTCCCGCGCGATTGTCGTGGTGCCGACCTACAACGAGGCCGACAACATCGGCCGCCTGGTGCCGCGTATTCTCGAGCGGGACGAACGTCTGTCGGTTCTGGTCGTGGATGACAGTTCGCCCGACGGGACGGCGGCCATCGTCAAGGCGATGCCGGAATTCGGCGACCGGGTGCTGATCCTGGAGCGGCCGCTCAAGCAGGGGCTGGGGGCCGCCTACATCGCGGCCTTCCAGTGGATCCTGGCCAACACGGATTTCCAGGCGATCTTCGAGATGGACGCCGATTTCAGTCACGACCCGGTGGCCCTGGACGAGTTTCTGGTCCAGATCGAGACCCACGACGTGGTGCTGGGCAGCCGGTATCTGCACGGCATCACCGTCGTCAACTGGCCGCTGCGGCGGCTGGTCCTGAGCGTGGGCGCCAACCGGTACGCGGGTCTGGTGACGGGTATGCCG
Source organism: Candidatus Krumholzibacteriia bacterium (assembly GCA_942492615.1). Taxonomy (GTDB): domain Bacteria; phylum Krumholzibacteriota; class Krumholzibacteriia; order LZORAL124-64-63; family LZORAL124-64-63; genus CALOFL01. The sequence continues at coordinate 432,771 of CALOFL010000005.1, read as the reverse complement.
CTGAAGGATTCCACGGGCGGGTTCAAGTGTTTCCGCCGCTCGACCCTCGAACGGCTGCCCCTGGACCGGATCAAGAGCGACGGTTATTCCTTTCAGATCGAAATGAACTACCACTGCTGGAGAAGGCGGATGCGCATCAAGGAGATCCCGATCATGTTCGTGGACCGCCAGGTGGGTGTCTCGAAGATGTCCAAGCGGATCATCATCGAAGCCATGTGGATGGTCTGGGCCCTGCGCCTGCGACGGATACCCTGACCCGGGGCTCTGCGGAGCCTGGAGTACGTTTGAAGCTGGCCATCGTCATCATCCACTACAACACCAGCGACGACCTCGGTCGTTGCCTGGAGTCGCTGGCCGCCTACCGGCCGGCCTGCGACCATCAGGTCATCGTGGTGGACAATGCCTCGCAGGACGCGGGCCTGGACGACGTCCATCGCCGCCATCCGGAATGCCTGTGGATCTTCAACACCGAGAACGTGGGCTATGCCAAGGGCAGCAACCGCGGGATGGCGCAGGTCACCGCGGACTACTATCTGATCCTCAATCCCGACATCGTGGTCCAGCCGGGGGGGCTCGACCGGTTGCTCGACTTCGCCGACCGTCACCCGCGGGCCGGCATCGTGGGACCGCAGCTGCTGAACGAGGACGGCTCCATCCAGGATTCGTGCCGCCGGTTCTACACCCTGGGGACGCTGCTGATGCGGCGGACCATCCTGGGCAAGATCTTCCCCGACAGCCACACCGTCGGCCGGCACCTGATGCAGGATTTCGACCACCAGTCCAGCCGGCCGGTCGACTGGGTGCTGGGCGGTTGCCTGCTGGCGAGGGCCAGGCCATGGACCGCACCGGCCCCATGGACGAACGCTTCTTCCTCTACTTCGAGGATGTGGACTGGTGCTACCGCATGTGGCAGGCCGGCTTCGAGGTCCAGTACACCAGCGAGGCCCGGTTCATGCACCGGCACCGGCGCTCGAGCGCGGGGGGGACCTTCACGAAATCCTTCTGGCTCCACCTGGGCAGCCTGATCTCGTTCTACGAGAAGTGGGGCATGCTGGTCTGGCTGCTCAAGAAATGGCGCGAGCCCCTGCTGGTCTTTCTGCTGTGGACACTGGACATGGCCGGACTGACGGCGGCTTTCGCCATGGCCTACGGCCTGCGCAGTGTCCTGGGCGGATATTTCGCCGAGCCCCTGTATCCCTGGGCGGAGTACAATTCGCTGCTGCTGTTCGCGCTGCTGCTGGCGACGATGACGTTCCTGCTGACCGGCCGGTACGCACCGGGAAACCACCGGCCGGGACGGTCGCGCCGGGACCACTTGCAGCAGGTCGGCATCGTTTCGAACCTGCTGCTGGCCAGCACGTATCTCGGTCATCACGAGGTGATCAGCCGCGCGGTCCTCCTGCTTTTCATTCCCCTGTTCGCCCTGTTGACCGGCGTGGGGGATCTGCTCTTCCGGGCGTTGCGCCGCCGCCTCGAGCGCGGCCATTTTTCGCTGGAAAGAACCCTCCTGGCGGGCCCCCCGGAACAGATCCGGGCGTGGCTGGCGGGCGCCGGCGACCTGACCGGTCAGGGGATCGACGTGGCCGGCTACCTGGGTGACGCGACGGCCGGCGGCCTGCCGCCGCTGGGCGAAGGACGATGTGCCCTGGCTGGGGCAGCCCGGCGACATTCTCGACGTGGTCAAGCGGTACCGGATCATCCCAGGTGGTATTCTGGGAGCGGCCGGATCCGCGGCGATGACGGGCTGGCGACTGCTGGCGGCCCTGCGGCGGTTGCGCGTCCGTATCCGCTGGCATCTCACGGATGTCTGGCTGCTGACCACCGGCGCACGCCCCGAGTTCTTCGGCGGTGACTTGAGCGCCATCCGGGGTGCCGGCGGCGGGGCGGCCGTCCGCGCCGTGGCGGGTCGGTTGCTCTCGATGGCCGCTGGCCTTTTGTTGGGTGTGGTGGGCGCTGCGCCCTATCTCTGGCTGAAGACCGTCCGGATACCCCGTGGCGGCAGCAGACTGGAGCAGGTGCAGACGTCCGACCTGTGGGGGCACGATCCGGAGATGACCATGGCCGTGACGGCGGCAGGCCGCGTGCTGGCTCTGCCCTGGCAGTGGCCGCTGGCCGGATCGCTGCTGCGGGGCACGGTGGCCCTTTTCGGCCCGCAGCCCTTGACCGCCGGCAGGGTCGATGCTCCCCGGGACCCCGCCGGGGCCATGGCCTTCTGGAAAAACGAGCCCCGGGTGCCGGGCCTGACCGGGCGCTGGGCCGCCCGCGCCGAGGCGCCGCCGTGGGAAACAGCCGCCCGTTCGCTATGGCAATTGTGGTGCGACCCCGCCGGCTTCGGCAGCTTGGGTGTCCGCCGTTCTCAGGAGGCCGACGCCAAGGCGTCGCGTTCTCAAAGTCGATGAATCCTGACGGGCTCATGGCCCGCCAAGAAGGTGATACCAGCATGAAGAATCTGCACGCGACCACCCTGTGGGCCCTGATCATCATCGCCGGACTCGGCGGCGGGCTTGTCGGTGGACCTGCCGTTGCCGCCGAAGCGACCTTCGAGCAGGTGTTGCCGGCACGCCAGGCGACGGCGCTGCTCGAAATCGGCAACCGCGTGCTGGTGGGCCTGGACGGCGGCGGTGTCCTGATCCACGACCGCGGGAATCCGGCGGCGGTCGAACGGTTGACCGCGGGGCAGCAACTGTCCGGCAACAACGTCACGGACATTGCCTGGACCGGCAGCTACGTGTGGATCGCCACCCTGGGCGGGGGCATGACCCGTGTCGTCAATCTGGACACGTCTCCGGAATTCCGGCAGTACACCAGCAACCTGGGTGACCTCAACGTGACGGCGGTGACCGGTACGGTGCTCGCGGGCACCGAACGGGTGTTCTACGGCATGGCCGGCAAGGGCTTGGGACAGATCACCAACGGACTCTCCGGAAACCTCTACACCGCCGAGCAGGACGGTCTGATCGCCAACGACATCAACGCCCTGCAGTATTTCGGTACGGAACTTTTCGTGGCCACGCCGGTGGGCGTGTCGCGTTTCGTGAACAACGAATTCACCGACCAGAACGCGGGGCTGGACGATCTGTTCATCAATGATCTGACTCTCGATGGACAGGGCAACCTGATCGCCGCCGGTAACAGCGGCGTCTTCCGTTGGGATCCGGGAAGCGAAGCCTGGACCAAGATCGGGTCCTTCGGTGCCTGGGTCGTGGCTCTGTCCAGCAGCGGGGACCGGCTGTATGCCCTGGATCTGGACAGCGGCGGCACCGGCCGTCTGCACGTCAACACGGCCGATGTCTGGACCGATATCCCGCTGCCGCAGCTTCGCTGCAGCTCCGTGTTCGCCGGCCAGGATCTGTGGGTCGGCGGCCGCGCGGTCGAGACCCGCAACGACCGCTTCATCTCGAATGTCTATCTCGCTCGCCAGGAGGCCGGCGGTACCTTCACCACGTGGGAACAGAGCCAGACCCAGGTGGGCAACTCCGAGGGCGTGACTTTCGGGGACCAGGGCCAGGTCTGGATGGGCGCGTGGGGCGGGCAGGCATTGTCGTCGCGTGACGGCGACGCCTGGCTGCACATCTTCGAGCTGCCGAGTGCGGCCAACGACACCATGGTGCTGTTTCCCTTTCAGGGGAACGTCCTGTCGATGGCCTCCGGGCCGGACGGGGAGATCTGGGCCGGGCAGTACGCTTCCGGCGGCATCATCAAGTATGACCCGGCGACCAACACCACCGACCTGATCGACCCGTCCAACAGCGCACTCGGCGGGCGGGGCATCGTCAACATGATCACGCACCCGGACGGGCCGCTGGTGGTCATGCACGACTGGGCCGACGCGGACAAGGTCGAAGTGCTGGTCGACCCCGACAACTGGCAGTCGTCCGCCAGCTGGGTGATTCCGCCGACCGATGTGGTTTTCGGCGGCGGCCTGATCGTGTGGGACGCCGTGGTCGAGCGTCGCGACGTGATCTGGTTCGCGGTCGCTGAGGTCGGGCTGGTGCGCTGGGATACCAACGGCGACGGCGCCGGTCCGAATGATCCGCTGACCTGGGACGACCCGTCGGACGACCGCTGGGACGATCCGGTGGACTCCTTCCCCAGGACGAATCTCGACCCCGGCAAGTGTGTCGGCCTGGCGCGCGGCCGCGACGGGTCCCTGTGGGCGGCCGGCAACGGGCTCGTCCAGTTCACCTATGAGGTCGGCGCGGGCCTGGTGCTGGAAACCCTCACGATCGTCAACGAGAAGACCAGTTCGGTGTCGGACGGCCTGGTCAACGGCGACGTGGCCGACGTGGCCGTCGACGCCAACGGGGATGTCTGGGCGGCCACCGTCTCGGGCCTCAACCGGATCCGTGTGTCCGGGGACGAAGTGACGGTCACCGCCTGGATCGACCTGGTCAACTATCTGGGCAATCCCAACTTCGGCGTCCTTTATTCCCCGAACGTGATCGCCCCGCTGCCCGGGTTGACCTACCGCAAGATCGTGGCCGACGGCGAAGGCAGGCGGCTCCTGCTGAGCGCCGACCAGGGAACGACGTTGATCACCGTCGGGTCCGGCGGCGGGCAGAGCGTTGCCGGGGGAGATCCGCTGGCTGGAGTCTACGCCTATCCCAATCCCTGGACCCCCGATAGCGGCGCCTCGGGTCTGAAGCTCGGTGGCGTGCCCGCGGCGGCCGCAGCCGATGGGGGGGTCACGGTGGCCATCTACAACCTCGACGGTCAGCCCGTGCTCGAGCTGAACAACAGCCCGGTCCCGGCGGACACGCCGTTCTGGTTCGGCGATAATTTTGGTGGTTCGCCGGTTGCCACCGGGTTATACCTTCTCAAGGTTTCCTCGGCGGGGCCAGTACACGGCTGTCAAGACCCTGGCCGTGGTGCGGTAGGCAAGGACGCCCACCGCGGTTCCGGCGAAGCAACAAGGATGGATACGGAGATACCCATGGCTGATACACACGCCAACGCGGACATCATCACGCGGGACGCATTCCTGCCCTTCTTCAGGCCCGACATCGGCGACGCCGAAATCGAGGCGGTGACGCGGGTTCTGCGTTCGGGCTGGGTGACCTACGGACCGCAGGTCCGGGAGTTCGGCCAGGCATGCGCGGACTATCTCGGGGTGCCCCATGCGGTGCCGGTGGCCAGCTGCTCGTCGGGGCTCTTTCTGGCCCTGAAGGCCATGGGCGTCGGACCGGGGGACGAGGTCGTGCTGCCGGCGATGACCTTCGTCTCCACCCTGTCGAGCGTGATGCACTGCGGGGCCAGGCCCGTTCTGGTCGATATGGATCCCGCCAATCTCGGCCTCGACCCCGCAGCCTTCGCCCGCGCGGTGACCGACCGCACGAAGGCCGTCATCCCGGTGCATATCGCCGGCCACCCCTGCCGCATCAAGGAAATCATCACCGTCGCGCAAGCGCACGGGATCAAGGTCATCGAGGACGCGGCCCACAGTTTCGGGGCCGAGGTCGAAGGCGCGAAGATCGGCGGGTTCGGCGATGCCACCGTGTTCTCGTTCTACGCGACCAAGTGCATCACGACCGGGGACGGCGGGCTGGTGACGACCCGGGACGCCGCGCTGGCCGACCGCATGAACCTGCTCAGTTTCCACGGGATGGATGGCAACGCCTGGCAAAGGTACGGCGACAAGGGCCGGTGGTACTACGAGGTGGTGGAGGTCGGTTACAAGTTCCATCTCGGCGATCCGGCGGCGGCGCTGGGCATGGTCCAGCTGGGACGCGCGGACGAATTCCAGCGGCGGCGGACCGCGATCGTCGGCCGGTTCAACGCCGCCTTCGCCGGCTTGTCCGGGATCACCACGCCCCAGATGGCTTCCTGGGCCACCCACGCCTGGCATCTGTACGTGCTGCGGGTGGACCGCGACATCTTCTGCGGCGGCCGTGACGGGTTGATCGAGGACCTGGCTGCCAACAAGATCGGCAGTTCGGTGCACTTCATCCCGCTGCATCACCACCCGGCCTTCCGCGAACTGGGCGCGGAGTTTGCCGCCGACCTTGCGGAAACGGACCGTTACTACGATCAGGCCGTCAGCCTGCCCCTTTTTCCGGCCATGTCCGATGCGGATGTCGACGACGTCATCGCCGTGGTGTCCGAAAGCGTGCGGCGGAGGACCCGGTGACCGATCCGGCCGGCACCGACGCCCGCGCTTCCGGGGTAACGGTGGCGGTCTCCGGCGCTCCGCCCGACGATTGGCCCGCATTGCTGGCTGCCGGCTTCGGGGCCGAATATACCCATTCCCGCCACTGGACCCTTGCTGCGGTTGAAGCATGGCCCGGCTGCCGGCCTGTCTGGCTGACCGCCCGTCTGGCGGGAAAAGCTCGTCGGGGGCGTGGCCGCGTTGTCCCGACCGGTGGGCTCATCGTACCTGAAAGGGCTGCTGAAGATCGAACGGCTGGAGAGCAGCCTCGACGGAACCACCGGCGGACCCCTGATCAGGAGCGACCTCGCACCCGCATTGCAGGACCGGATCTTCCTGGACCTGACGACGGCGTTTCTCGAACGCCGGCACTCCGGCCCGGCAGACTGCACCCTGGCCTTGACCCGGACGCTGGACGTCCGGTTCGGCAGCCTGCTCGCACAGAGCGGCCGCTGGCAGCGGCACGACGCGCCGACGGCGGTGGTCGACCTCGGCGGCGGTATCGAGAACGTGGCCGCCAAACGGCTGAACCGCACCAAGCGGAACGAACGCAACCGGGGCCTGCGGCAGGGCGCCGAGGTGTTCGCCACGACGAACCAGGACCTGGTCCGGAGCTACTACCCGCTCTATCTGGCGGCCACCGGCCACTGGGGGACCACGCCGGTGCCGCTGGAATTCCTCTGCCGCCTGCTCGAGGATCCCCACGAGCGTTGTTTCTTCGTCTGTGTCCGCCTGGCGGGCAAGGTCATCGGCGGACACCTCAATCTCCACTACGGCGACCGGGTCTTTGCCTGGAACGGCGTGACCGATCCGCTCTATGCCCGGACCCACTATCCGGCCACGCTGGTGTTCTGGGGCGACATGGTCGAGGCCTGTCGGCGCGGAGCCCGCTGGTTCGATCTGGGCGGCAGCGGCGGCGTGCAGTCGCTCACCGGCTTCAAGAAATATCTGGGCGCCGAGATCGAGGAACGCGGTTTCTACACGCACGAGTCCCGGAGCATGGCCGGCCTGCGCACACTCCGTTCGTTCTTCGGCCGGTTTCCGGGCGGAGGCCCGGCACAACGCTGGCACGATCGATCCGAGGCGCGTCCCGTGCGTCGGGGGACCGCATGAAGCTCGTTGCCGCCGGTTCCAAGATCCTCTTCAGTCGCCTGGCCCAGGTGGCGGCCAACGCCGCGGTCGTCATGGTCGTGGCCAAGACCCTTGGACCGGTGGGGCAGGGACACTACAGCCTGACCGTAGCCATCGCCATGCTGGTGGGATCGCTGCTGGGTGGCGGCATGGGGCTGGCGGCGGTGCCGCCCCTGCGACAGGACAAGCTGCCGGCGACCCGCATGCTCAGCGCCCAGTTGCTGTGGATCTCGCTCATGCTGGGGGTCCTCGTTCTGCTGGCCTGGTCGAGCACCCGACCGGAGGCGGCGGCGGTGCTGGCCCGGCGGCTGGGCTGGCACCAGGGGGTGCCCTACCTGGCGGGCCTGGCGGCCGCGGCCATGCTGGGATTCGAAATATTCTCCTACGATCTGCTCGCCAGAGGGCGTCTGGTGGTCGGCGCGGCGGTCAACGGCACGCGGGCCCTGGGCCATTTCCTGCTGGTGCTCCTGCTCGGGGTCACCGGAACCCTGACGCTGGCCTGGTCGGTCGGTGCGTTCGCCGTGGCGCAGATTCTCGGCGCGGCGATGATGCTCGCGATCCTGCTGAACGAGGTCCGGCGTCCGGCCCACCCGTCGCCGGCGGTGCCGGTCGAACTGATCACCGGCGACGACGTGCCCGCCGACCTGCACGCGCGTTCCCTGTTCGGTCTGATCATCTACAACATGCGTCGCGGTTGGCTGGGCCAGATTTCCGCGGTCGCCTATTTCCTGCTGTTGCGGCTGGATCAGGGTCTGCTCGAGTACTACCGCGGCGCGGCCGAGGTGGGTATCTACTCGATCGCGGTCTACGTGGGGGAGATGCTCTGGCTCTTGCCCGGCGCCCTGACGCCCCTGCTGGTGCACAGTTCGGCGGCCCACGCGTCGGATCCGGACCGTGACCGGACCGCGGCCCGTGCCGTCCGGCTCGGGGTCCTGGTCACCCTGGCGGCCGGTCTGCCGCTGTTCTTTCTGGCCGAGCCGCTGCTGGAGCTGCTGGCCGGCGGTGAATTCGAGGGTTCCGGGCCCGCCCTGCAGGCTTTGCTGCCGGGGATCATCGCTTTTGCTCCGGGGGCGGTGCTGGCCGGGGACTTCATCGGACGGGGCAAAGCCCACTGGAATACCCAGGCCAGTGTGCTGACGGTCGTGGTCAACGTGATCGCGGGGGTCCTGCTCATTCCGCGCCACGGCCCCGTCGGCGCCGCCTGGTCGAGCACCATCGCCTACGCCTGCGGTTCCCCGGTGATGCTGGTCCGTTTCCGGCAGCGTCACCCGGATGTCGCTGCGGACCCTGATTCTCGGACACCGCTGACAGCACCCGGCCGTCGGGCCGCATCCCGTCTTTTTCAAAAAAAATCCCTTCCCTCGCGCGGCCTACGGGCCGGTCTAAATCTTAAGCGATTAAATTGTAACAATTTAAGCTCCGCGAAGCTCGGGCCGCGGCACCCCAAAAAAACGCGATTTTAACGACAAAGATGGTTGACACCCCTGGGGCCGGACGTTATTCTGCGGTGGTGACGAGTGGGGAAAATTGGTGAAAAGTGGGGAAAAATGGATTGATGGCGGGGGCCGACGGACCGGCCCAAAATCGCAAGGATGCGCTACAAACCCGCCATCAGTCTCCCCGACAGCACCTTTCCGGCAGTGCGGGCCTTTTACCCGGGAAAACCATGGATTACGACAAACCGGCACCGGCACCTGACGACTTCGGTTTCACCTTTCACGGGGCTTACACCCGTGCGGTGGATACCAAGGGTCGTTTTGCGCTGCCTTTCCGCTTCCGCCAGGGCGGCAGCGGACCGGCCGAGGAGAAGTACGTGGTCGCCCGCGGCGCCGACGGCTCGCTGAGCCTGCTGCCCTACACGGTCTGGATCGCCAATTTCAATCGCATGCGGCAGGGGAAGCCGGGAGCCGATTTGCGGGCCAACCTGAGGCGCATGTCCCAGAAGAGCCTGGTTCTCGAACCGGACAGCCAGGGCCGGGTGGCCGTGTCGCCCGAGTTCCTGTCCGACTGCGGGATCGCCAAGAAGGTGACCGTGGTGGGCATGGGGTCCTACATGGAGCTTTGGGATCCCGATACCCTGGCGCAGCAGGACGCCGGCGGCGACGACGTCGATGCCGGCTTCATGGACGAGTTCTACCGCTGACCTGCATTCAGCGGAGCTAGCCGGCGGCACGGATGCCAGCCGGAATAGGTCGGGCAACGGGGCGCCGACGGATCGGCGCCCGCCCGACGATGTTTTACCGACAGGATCGACACCAGCGCCGTGCCCACGGAGGGGCGACAACAGGGAAGGAACCCGCATGCCGAGAGAGTTGACCCGGCAGTTCGTCAGGCAGGAGGCCGCGGGCAGCCATATGGAGATCGAGATCAGACACAGCGAACGGGCTGTCTGGGTCTCTCTCTCGGGGATCATGGACCGGCAGGGTGTGGAAAAGCTGATCAGCCGGGTCGCGCCCCGGCTTGCGACAAGGGGCTGCCGGATCATTCTGGATGGGAGTCGGCTGACCCATCTGGACTACCGCGCGACTCACGGTCTCTTGGGTTGGAACCGCAAGCTGCGCGACTTCCGTCACCAATTGCTGCTGCACCGGTGGAGCGATTACCTCAAGGCGATCCTGGTCATGGAAGACTGGGATCGTGAACTGGGCGCGATGCCCGCAGGACCCTCGAACTGGCGTCTTTTGGCGACGGCGCCCACCGATCGCATGCCATGACCGGCGCTCCGCACGTCCCGGTGCTCAAGGATGAGACTCTCGGCCTGCTAGAGCCGGGACCCGGGAAGCGGATCATCGACGGCACGTTCGGATTCGGGGGACACAGTCTGGCCATGCTTGAGACCGGGGCGGAAGTCCTGGGGCTGGACCTGGACAGGGTGGCGGTCGAAACCTGCAGAAGGATCTCGGGCGACCGCCACACCCTGACCTGCCAACAGATTTCCTTCCGGCACCTGGACCGGGCCATGGCCCGGGCGGGCTGGGACAGGATCGACGGCGTGCTGCTCGATCTGGGGGTCAGCTCCTTCCAGCTGGACGATGCGGCCAAGGGGTTCAGCTACCGCATGGACGGGCCGCTTGATCTGCGCTTCAACCAGGAGGAAGGCACCACGGCGGCCGACCTGCTGGCGACCATGAGTGAAGCGGAAATCGCCGACCTGATCTGGAAATGGGGCGAAGAGAGAGGCAGCCGCCGCATCGCCCGGGCGATCGTCCGGGTCAGGGAGGAGGAGCCGGTGGCCACGACGGGACGGCTACGGGACATCGTCACAGGAGTCCTGCCGCGGGGCGCGAAACCCCAGCCCGTGCTCAGCCGGGTGTTCCAGGCCCTGAGAATCGCCGTCAACGAAGAACTTGCCGCCCTCGAGGAGGTCCTGGCCATGCTGCCGGGACTTTTGCGTCCCGGCGGGCGGTTCGTGGTGATTGCCTACCACTCGCTCGAGGACCGTCTGGTCAAGCGTTTCATCGATCGCGAAAAGAGGGACTGTCTCTGCCCGCCGGACATTCCCCACTGTGTCTGCAAGCATCGCAAGCAGCTGCGGCCCCTGACCCGCAAGGCGGTCAAGGCCGGCGCTGCCGAGGAGAAAGCCAACGTTCGTTCCCGCAGCGCCCGCCTGAGGGCGGCGGAGATCATCTAGCGAGCCGCCGGCAGGACCACGCCGGCACGGCCGGCATAAGAAAAGAGAATGCCATGTGGAAACCCGATCTCAACCTCCAGTGCCCGCAGGGTCGCCACGCTTCACGCCCCAGCTGCGCCATGGCCCACCGTCGGGTGCTGGTGCGCGGCAAGCTGACCGGTCTGGTCTTGGCGACGGTCCTGCTGACCCTGCTGCTGGCCGGTTCGGTCCACGTTTCGAATCAGACCAGCGTCATGCGCGCGCAGATGGCGGCGCTGGAGTCGAGCCGGAAATTCGAGGAGGGCCGGCGGGCAGAGCTGCTGACGGTCTGGAATCATGCCGCGGCGGCCGAGACCGTAGTGCCGCGGGCGTGCCGGGAACTCGGGCTGGAACTGCGTGATGCGCCCGGCCTCGTGCTGGTGCGCCACACCGCCGACAGCCGGGGCGATGGCGCCGGCATGCTGCAGCGGATCCTGTCGCGGTTCGGTGGCGGTGAGGCCCAGGCCGCCGTCCAGCCCGCGTCGGACGCACCGACGGGTCTGGTCTCCCTGGTTCCGCGCCAGGTCCGGCAGCCCGTGACCGGGACGGTGGCCGCGCGATGAGCGAGAACCGGCAGGAGATGCAGCGCTTCCAGTTCCTGCGGGTCCTGATCCTCGGGCTGGGTCTGGTGCTGGCGGCCCGGTTGGTCCACGTCCAGATCATCATGCACGACGAATACGGGGCCAGGGCGGATGCCCAATGGGGCCGTGCGATTCCCATCCACGCGGAGCGGGGGAATCTCTACGACCGCAACGGCAACCCCCTGGCCCTTTCCGTTTTCACCTACCGGATCGGTGTTTCCAAGAAGCTGGTCAAGGATCTCGACCGTGTGTCGGGCATCCTGGGCGAGGTCCTGGAGCAGGACGCGAAGCAGATCCGGCGCAAGGTCGCGCGGGCCAAGGGACCTCACGTGGTCCTGGCCCGCAAAGTTGTCCTCACCGGACCCCAGAAGATCCGGCTGGAGGCCGAGCGCGCCGTCACCATGGACATGGAGCATTCCCGGGTCTATCCCCTGGACGGTGTCGGTGCGGCGCTGATCGGATTCCACCGCCGCGGTCCGCAGGAAGCGATCGCCACGGGGCTGGAACTCAGCCTGGGCAAGTACCTCGCCGGAACGGAAGGGCAGGCGCGGGAGATCTGCTCCCCGAATCCCTACGAGGACCTCGGCAGGGTCGTTCTCCAGGAGGCGGCCCACGGTAACAGCCTGGAGCTTTCTCTGGATGCGGATCTGCAGACCATCGCCGAGAACGAACTCCGGCACGCGGTGGCCGACAACGGGGCCAGGGGCGGCTCCCTCCTGATTCTCGACCCCTGGACCGGCGACGTGCTGGCGGCCGCCAGCTGGCCCCTGGTGGATTCCAGGCGCGGTCCGCAGCCCGATGATGCGGTCTGGGTCAACAACATCTTCACGCAGCAGTTCGAGCCCGGCTCGGTGTTCAAGATCTTCTCGGCCGCCTCGTTGCTGCGCAACAGCGCGATCGACACCGCCACGGTCTACAACTGCGACAACAACTCGGCGCCGGACCTGTACGTGCGCAACGACATGGAGCACGACTACGGCAACCTGACGCTGATGCGACGCCTTCGCCCAGTCGAGCAACGTCTACTTCGCCAAGGCCATGGGCAACCTGCGCATCCGCGAGCTCTACCGGGACCTGACCGACTTCGGCTTCGGCCAGGAGACCTCGCTTGCCCTACCGCGGGGCAGAGCGCCGGTATGCTGCACCCGCCGTCGGAGTGGTCGGGCCGCTCCATGCAGACTCTCGCCATCGGTCAGGAACTGGCCGTCACGCCGTTGCAGCTGGGAATGGCGGTCGCCAGCGTGGCCAACGGCGGCACGCTTTACGCTCCGCGGCTCATCCGCGCCATGATCGACGACAGGGGCCGGGTCATCGAAGAGGTCCAACCGGTGCCATTGCGCCGGGTCATGGCCCCGCCCCTGGCAGCCTACCTGCTGCGGGAAGCCATGGCTCGCGTCGTTTCGCGAGGGGACCGGCAAGCGCCGCCCAGGACTGGATCACCGTCGGCGGCAAGACCGGAACCGCCCAGAAGTCGGTCGACGGCCGCGGCTACACCCGGGCGCCTACATCGCCAGTTTCGCCGGCATGGTTCCCAGCCAGAAGCCGCGGCTGGTCATCGTGGCGGTGCTCGACCGGCCCAAGGCCTCCCGCCATTACGCCGCCCAGAGCGCGGTGCCGCTGTTTTCCGCGGTGGTCACCGCGGTGCGGCGCACGACCGATTGGTTGACAGATGCCCCCGGCCCGCTGGTCGGTCCCATCGTCACCCCGGGCAAACAGGACCTGGTCACCGTGCCGGTCGTCCTGCACGTCGGCGTTTCCAAGGCGTCACGGATCCTGGCCAACGCCGACCTGCAGCCGGTCGGGGGCGAAAAGGAGGGGCTGGTCATCCAACAGGTCCCCGCCCCGGGGACACGCTGTCTGCCGGGCACCACCGTCGAGCTCGTGGCGGCCAACACGGCCGCCGCCGCCGCGGCGGCGGGGTCCCTCTGTCCCGACGTTACCGGTCTGAGCAACCGGCAGGTCCAGAGCCTGGCCGCCAGGCTGGGCATCCCGGTGGTCATCAAGGGCGTCGGCTATGCCGTCCAGCAGGATCTGAAACCGGCGCAGAACACCGCCGGCAAACCCGATCACCGTGCGGATGGCAGCACCGCGTGGCGCTGACCGTCGGGCAGCTCGCCTGCCGGCCTGCCGGATGTCGACCTGCGCGGGCGATCCTGCCACCGTCATCATCGAGCGCGGTGACCGCCGACTCCCGCCAGGCCGGCCCCGGCGTTCTGTTCGTGGCTGTCAGAGGCACCGGCAGCGACGGCCACCGGTTTCTCGATGCGGCGCTCGCAGGGGGTTGCGTCGGCCGTCGCGCTCGAGGCGGACCGTCTCCAGGAAATGGCGCCATTGGGGATCGGGTACTCCGGCGCGGTGATCCTGGCGCCGGCGACGCGGCCGCTGCCGGCGGTTCTGTCACGGCGTCTCCACGGTGAGCCCGACCGGGCCCTGTGGACGGCTGCGGTCACCGGCACCAACGGCAAGACCACCGTCTCCTACCTCCTGCAGGAGATGCTGGACCGGCTGCACGGTCCCTGCGGTCTGCTGGGAACCATCCGCTACGACGACGGCCGCACGAGCGAACCGGCGCCGCTGACCACGCCGGGCGGCCCGGTGTTCTACGAGTGGCTGGGCCGGATGCGGGACAACGGCTGCGCGTCGGTGGCGATGGAGCTCTCTTCTCATGGACTCGATCAGGACCGGACCGCCGGTCTCGGTCTCGATGTAGCCGTGATGACCAATCTGGGCCGCGACCACCTGGACTACCACCGGGACACAGCCGCCTATCTGCGGGCCAAGGCCCGCATCCTGGACCTGCTGCGCCGCGGCCCGGAACCCGGGGGCACCGGCCGGCCGGGAACCGCGGTGATCAACGCCGACGATCCCCACCTGCGCCGGGCTGGAAACCGGCGCCGCCCGGTGGTGCGGTTTTCGGCGCGGCCGAACCGGGGCCGGTGGCCGACCTGTTCGACCTGCAGGTGCGACGGCCGACCTGGCCCTGGACCGGCACCCGTCTGGAATTGGACTGGCGCGGGCGACGTCCTCGAACTGGACAGTCCCCTGGTGGGCCGCTTCAACGTCGGAGAACCTGACCGCCGCCCTGGCGGCCGGCCTGGCCCTGGGACTGGACCCGCCGGCCTGCTGCGAGGCCCTGGCCGGGGGCCGCAGGTGCCCGGCCGGCTGGAACGCATTCGATCCTGCCGCCGGCGGCCCTGGCCGTGGTGGACTACGCCCACACGCACGACGCCCTGGCGGCGGTGCTGGACGCCTGCCGGCGAACTGACCGCCGGCCGGCTGCTGGTGGTCTTCGGGTGCGGCGGCGACCGGGACCGGGGCAAGCGCCCGCTGATGGGCGCGGTGGCCGCCCAGGCGGCGACCGGGTCCTGGATCACCTCGGACAACCCCCGCAGCGAGGACCCGGCGGCGATCTGCGCCGACATCCTGGCCGGCTACAGCGCCGAGACGGACCGGCGCTCGTCGTCCCGGCACGTGGAACCCGATCGCCGCACGGCCATCGGTCAGGCCCTGGACGCCGCCGGCCCCGGCGACGTGGTCGTGATCGCCGGCAAGGGCCACGAGGACTACCAGCTGGTGGGCGACCAGGTGCTGGATCTGGACGACCGCCAGGTCATCCACCGACTGGATCGGCGGAAACAGACCGTGACGACTGACACGGTTTTCGACATCAACGAGCCGCGGCGGCCGGCCTGGACGCGGCCGGTCTGCTGCGCGGAATGCGCCGGCCGGACGGCGGACGGGACCTGGCCGCCGGCCGGCCGCGGCGATCCCGGGCGCGGCTCCTTCGCCGGCGCCCAGCTGGATTCGCGCCAGCTCGGCCCGGGCCAGCTCTTCGTCGGCCATGCAGGGCGAGAACGTGCCGACGGACGCCGATCTTCGCCGCCGGCGGCCCTGGAACGCGGGCACTGGGTGCTGGCCGAAGCCGGCCCCGACGGTACGGAGTCCTACGCCGCCGCCGCCGCCCCGGCCGGTACGGGCGTCCTGGTCACCGCGGATCCGGCGGCCGCCCTGGCCTGTCTGGCGGCGGACTGGCGCTCGCGCCGGGACGTCCAGGTTGTCGGCGTCACCGGCACCAACGGCAAGACCACGACCAAGGACCTGCTGGCGGCCCTGCTGCGCGGCGCGGGCCGCGTGCACGCGACCGCCGGCAACTTCAACAACGATCTCGGGCGTCCCGCTGACCCTGCTGGGCCTGGAGGCCGGACACGACTACGCGGTGATCGAGATGGGGGCCTCGGCCGTGGGGGACATCGCCCGGCTGGCGCCCCTGGCCGCACCGCGCACCGGGATCATCACCAACGCCGCGCCGGCCCATCTGGCCGAGTTCAATTCGCTCGCCGAGATCATCCGCGGCAAGGGCGAGCTGCTGGACAGCCTGCCGCGCGACGGCTGCGCGGTGCTGAACGCCGACAGCCCGGGGTTCGACGCCTGGCGCGCGCGGGCCCGGTGTCCGGTGGTCACCTTCGGCCGCGAGCGGGGCGATCACCGCTGGTCCTGGCGCGGGATGCGACCGCGCCCGGCGGCCACTGCTGGACGGCGACGACGTTGGGCCGTGCCCCTGCCCGGGCGACCACAACGGGGCCAATCTGGCCGCCGCGGTGCTGGCCGCCCGGGCGCTGGGGTCGTGGCCGACGAGGGATCCGGCGCGGGCCTGGCGGTTTCGCCGGCTCGCCCCACCGCGGGCGTCGATGCTGCGAGGTCGCCGGCCGGACGATCCTGGACGACAGCTACAACGCCAACCCGGGCAGCATGCTGGCCGCCGCGCCGTGGTGGCCCTGGCCGCGGGCCGGGCGACGGGCGCGCCGTGGCCGTGCTGGGCACATGGCCGAGCTGGGCGCCGACAGCGACGCCATCCACCGCGACACCGGGGCCGACCTGGCCGCCGGCCGGACTGGACGTCCTGCTGGCCGTGGGCGAAATGCGGCGCCGAACCGTTGAGGAAGGCTTTGACGCCGCCGGCGGCAGAAGGCATTATTGCGCCGACCTCGAGGAGGCCGCCGCGGCTGGCTGGCCGACATCACCGGCGCCGGGAGACCGCCTGCTGATCAAGGGATCGCGCAGCGCGGGCATGGAGGATATTCTCCCGCTGCTGGCCGCGGCGCCTCCGGACCGACTCGGAACCGAACTGAGGCAGGGAAGCCATGTTCTATCATCTGCTGTATCCGTTGCACGAATACTGGTCGGTCTTCAACGTCTTCAAGTACATCACCTTCCGGTCGGCCTACGCGACGGTCACGGCGCTGCTGATCAGTTTCATCTTCGGTGGCTGGGTCATCAGCAAGCTCGAGAAGCTCCAGATCGGCGAGACCATCGACAGCGACGGACCGGAGCACCACCAGAAGAAGGCCGGGACGCCGACCATGGGCGGCGTGCTCGTGCTGGCCTCCATCGTGATCCCGACCCTGCTGTGGGCCGACCTGACCAACCGCTTCATCCAGCTGGCGCTGCTGGGCACCGTGTGGATGGGCGTCATCGGTTTCATCGACGACTACCTGAAGGTGGTCAAGAAGCGGCCCAAGGGCATGATCGGCCGCTTCAAGCTGGTCGGGCAGGTCAGCTACGGACTGATCCTCGGGGCGATCCTCGTCTTCGGCAGCGACGGCGGTTCGCTGGTCACCAGCACCAGCGTCCCTTTCCTCAAGGACAGCTTCATCAACTGGGGCTGGTTCTACATCCCGCTGGTGGTGCTGGTCGTGACCGGCGGCAGCAACGCCGTGAACCTGACCGACGGCCTGGACGGCCTGGCCATCGGCCTGAGCGCCCTGGCCTTCGGCGGCTTCGCCGTGGTGGCCTACCTCACCGGACACGTGGTCTTCGCCGACTACCTGAACCTGCTGCACATCCCGCCCGCCGGCGAACTCACCGTCTACTGCGCGGCGGTGGTCGGCGCCGGCCTGGGCTTCCTGTGGTTCAACGCGCATCCGGCCCGCATCTTCATGGGCGACACCGGCAGTCTCGCCCTGGGCGGGGCCCTGGGCACGGTGGCCATCCTGGTCAAGAAGGAATTCCTGCTGGTGGTCATCGGCGGCATGTTCGTGGCCGAGGCCCTTTCGGTGATGCTGCAGGTGACCTGGTTCCGGCGCAGCGGCGGCAAGCGCCTGTTCCGCATGGCGCCCCTGCATCATCACTTCGAGCTCCTGGGCTGGTCCGAGACCCAGGTCGTGGTCCGTTTCTGGATCGTGGGCATCCTGCTGCTGCTGCTGGGGATGTCTTCGATCAAGCTGCAGTAGGAAGGTCGCCGATGGCGATTCGACGTCCGCGACAAGGTGCTGGGTGGTGGGCCTGGCGCGCAGCGGCTGCGCCGCCGGCGGCCTGCTGCGCGGCACGGCGCGCGGGTGATCGGCGTGGACGACGCCGACGAGGACGACCCTCGCCGCCCGCTGGCGACGCGAGGGCCTGCCAAGCTGGCCGCGGCGGCCTTCGACGAGATCCTCACCGGCGGCGGCGGCCCGCCGCGGCTGCCCCGACCTGGTGGTGATCAGCCCCGGCGTGCCCCCGGATCATCCGCGTCCTGGCGCGCTGGCGCCGGGCGTGCCGGTCATCGGCGAACTCGAACTGGGCCGCGCTTCTGCCGCGCCGACCTGGCCGCCGTCACCGGCACCAACGGCAAGACGACCACCACCGAGCTGGTGGCCCACCTGGGGCGCCGCGGCCGGCCGCCGGGCCCATGCCCTGGGCAACGTCGGGCGCCGCTGTGCGACCTGGCCGACGACCTGGAGCCGAACGACCTGGCCGTGCTGGAGGTCTCCAGTTTCCAGCTCGAAACCGTCCGAGACCTTCGCGCCCGCGCGTGGGCGCGGTGCTGAACCTGGCGCCCGACCACCTGGACCGCTACCCGGATCCTGGCCGCCTACTACGCCGCCAAGCGCAACCTGGCCGACCGCGCTTCGGCCCGCCGGCGGCACCTTCGTCACCTGGACCGGCTGCCCCGAGGCGCTGGCCTGGCCCACGCCCGGCGCCCGCATCCTGTTCGGCGACGAGAGGACGGGCGCGGACGTGTTCTTCGCGGACGGCGAGCTGTGGTCGGCCGACGGACGGGCGCGCGCGCCGTGATCGCGGCGGCGGACCTGGCCCTGCAGTCGCCGCCCAACCTGCTGAACGCCCTGGCCGCCGCGGCGCTGGGCCTGGCCCTGGACCTGGATCCGCGAGGCCCTGGCCCAGGGCTGCGGCGACTTCCCGGGCTTGCCCCACCGGCACGAACTGGTGGCCGCGCGCGGCGGCGTGGTCTTCATCAACGACACCAAGGCGACCAACGTCCACGCCGTCTGCGCCGGCTTGAAGGGTTTTCCGGCTCCGGTCGTATTGATTGCCGGCGGCAGCGGCAAGGGCGAGGACTACGCGCCGCTGCGGGACGTGCTCGCCGGGGTGCGGCATGTGGTGCTGATCGGCGCCGAAGGGGGCGCCATCGGTCGGGCGCTGGCCGGCGCGGTGCCCACGACGGCCGCGGCGACCATGGACGAAGCGGTCGCGCTGGCGGCCGATCTGGCCGAACCGGACGCGGTCGTGCTGCTGAGCCCGGCCTGCGCCAGTTTCGACATGTTCGCAACTACCACGCAGCGGGGCGAGGCCTTCGCCGCCGCGGCCCTGCGCGGGCGCCGAAGGGCGGTTGACGGATCGGTCGGCCGCCGACCCGGGATCAACCCGCTCATCCAGGAAAGGATCCGCCGATGAATCGGAAACTGCGGGGATTCGCCGGCAGTCTCGAACGCTCCGACCTGGGCCTGCTGGTCTCGGTCGGGGTGCTCCTGCTGCTGGGCGTCATCGTGGTCTACGGGGCCGGCAGCTACAACCGGCAGGCCCTGCACTCGCCGCTCGGCCAGCACTACATCGTGGCCAAGCACCTGTTCATGATCGGTGTCGGGTTCGTGGCCATGTTCAGCCTCATGAACCTCGATTACCACTGGTTCCGCGCGCGCTGGCTGAACTGGGGCGGCCTGGTCGGTCTGCTACGGCCTGGTGCGCTGACCCTGCTGACCGTCCGCGCACCGTCGCGGCACGGCGCGCGAGATCATCAACCGCTGGATCACGCATCGGCGGCTTCTCCTTCCAGCCGGTGGAGCTGGCCAAGATCGCCATGATCTTCTTCCTGGCCGAACGGCTGACCAGCCTCGGCCCGGGCGCGGCCTGACGCCGCGCCAGCTCGTGCTGGCGCTCCTGTGCGGCCCGTTGCCCCTGCTGATCCTGCTGGTCAACCAGCCCAATTTCGGCAATGCGATGGTGACCGTCGGCGTGACCTTGATCATCCTGTTCGTCGCCGGCGTGTCGGACCGCTGGATGCTGCGGGCGGCTGCTGGCGCTGCCGGTGGTCGCCGTGCTGGCGCCTATTTCTTCGTCGGCAAGATGAACCGCCTGCGTCGACTGGATGGATTGCCGGCCTGAACGGCGATGACTTCGGCTACCAGGTGGACCAGTCGCTGATCGGCCTGGGCGCCGGCGGCTGGAGCGGCCTGGGCATCGGGCCAGAGCCACAACAAGTTCTCCTTCCTGCCCGAGTCCCACACGGATTTCGCCTTTTCGGTGCTGGGCGAGGAGTGGGGCCTGTTCGGCACCGTGCTGGTCGTGTCGATGCTGGTCCTGTTCGCCTGGCGGGGCTACGGCATCGCCGCGCGGGCCGCCGATCCGTTCGGCCGGTTCGTGGCGACGGGCCTGACCACCGGGATCGTGATCTACGGCGTCGCCAACATCGCCATGGTGCTGGGGATCTTTCCGGTCGTCGGCGTCCCGCTGCCCTTTGTCAGTTTCGGTGGCACGGCCATGGTCAGCGCCCTGGCGTCGGTGGGGATCCTCCTGAACATCGACCGGGGCAGCCAGACCTACCAGGTGTGGAAGCGTCGCTGGGACCGGGGCGGCACCCTGTGACGAACCCGGGACCGCTGCTGGGAACCGACGGCGGCAGCGGACCGGAGGCTCTACCTCCGGTCCGCGTCCTTGTGACCGGCGGCGGCACCGGGGGGCACGTCTATCCGGGACTGGCCGTGGCCGAGGCGCTGGCGACCTGGCACCGCGGGCGGAGATCCGTTTCGCCGGCACCCGGCGGCGGCATCGAGTCGGTGCTGGTGCCGCGGGCCGGCTACCGGCTCACCACCATGCCGGCCTCGGGCTTCCGCGGCCTGGGCGGCGCGGGCCCGCCTGCTGTTCCTGATGAATTTCTTCGCGGGGGTTCGTGCGCAGCCTGGCGATGCTGCTGGCCTGGCGTCCCCGTGGTGCTGGGCACCGGCGGCTACGTCAGCGCCCCGGTGATGGCGGCGGCCGGATGCTGGGCATTCCCTGCGCGCTGCAGGAACAGAACGCCATCCCCGGTTCGACCAACCGGCTGGTCGGGCGCTGGGCCCGGCGGATCTACCTGGGCTTCGCCGGGGCGCGGCCCGCTATTTCGATCCGGCCGCTGCCTGCACGACGGGCAATCCCGTCCGCGCGGCGTTCTCTGGCCGAGCGACGAGGCCGGGGCGAGACCGCCGACCCCGGCCGCCGGGATGCCGCGGCCGCAGGTCCTGATCTTCGGCGGCAGCCGCGGGGCGCGCACCCTGAACGCGGCGGTCATCGAAGCGGCCGGCGTCATGGGTGCCAGGACCGACGCTGGATCTGTGGATCCAGACCGGGCCGCGGACACGGCCGAGGTGGCCGCGGCCTTCGCCGGCGTACCGGCCGATCGGGTCGAGGTCGTGCCCTACATCGACGACATGGCCGGCGCCCTGCGCGCTGCCGACCTGGTGGTCTGCCGGGCGGGCGCCATGACCCTGGCGGAACTTCAGGCCACCGGCCGGCCGGCGGTGCTGGTGCCGTTTCCGCACGCCACGGACGACCACCAGCTGCGCAACGCCGAGGACTGCGCGCAGGCCGGCGCGGCCCGTGGTGCTGCCCGACGACCGGCCTGCGACGGGCCGACCTGGTCGCGGTCGTGGACGAACTGCTGGCCGATCCGTCCGGCTGGCGAAGATGGCGGCAGGCCGCCCGGCGCTGGCCCGGCCCGAGGCCGCGGCCGATGACATCGCCACCGATCTGCTGGACCTGGCCGGACACCCGGCCGAGACCCGACGGCCGGCGGATGAATCCGGCGGCGAGGACCGACTGAACTTGTTCCGTAACACCCGGCACATCCACCTGGTGGCCATCGGCGGCGTCGGCATGAGCGGCATCGCCGAGGTCCTGCTGAACCTCGACTTCACCGTCAGCGGCAGCGACCTGCACGACACGCCCGATCACCGACCGGCTGGCCGGATCTCGGCGCGACGATCTTCGATCGGGCACGACGCCGGCCAACATCGAGGGCGCCGACGTGGTGGTCCGCTCCTCGGCGGTGACCGAGGCCAACACCGAGGTCGCCGCCGCGCGGCGCCAGCGGATTCCGGTGATCCGCCGGGCCGAGATGCTGGCCGAACTGATGCGCCTGAAGTACGGCATCGCCGTGGCCGGCTCCCACGGCAAGACCACCACCACCACCCTGGTGGCGGCGGTGCTGGCGGCCGGCGACCTCGATCCCACGGTGATCGTCGGCGGCCAGATTCGTACCGTGGGCTCCAATGCCGTCCTCGGCGCCGGGCGAGTACCTGGTGGCCGAGGCCGACGAGAGCGACGGCACCTTCCTGCACCTGACGCCGACCATCGCCGTGGTGACCAACATCGACCACGAACACGTGGACTTCTATCCCGACATGGACGCCCTGCGCGCCGCCTTCGCCGAGTTCCTGGCAGGGGGTGCCCTTCTACGGCGCCTGCGTCCTGTGCGTCGACGATCCCGAGGTGCGCGCCCTGCTGCCGCACCTGGACCGCAAGGTGATCACCTACGGCCTGAGCGCCGAGGCCGACGTCCGGGCCGATCCCGGCACGATCGTCGCGGCGACTTCGGCAGGAGGCCGTGGTCTGGGCCTTCGGCCAGGAGCTGGGCCGCTGAAGCTGCCCTGCGCGGACGCCACAATCTGCAGAACGCCCTGGCCGCCGTGGCCGTGGGTCTGGAACTGGGCGTGCCCTTCGCCGCAGATCGCCGCGGGACTGGCCGCCAGCCAGGGCGTGGGCCGCCGCTGCGAGGAGCACGGCGAGCACGGGCGGCGTGCTGGTGATCGACGACTACGGCCATCACCCCACCGAGATCCTGGCCATCCTGGAGGTGGCCCGCAGTTTCGACCGGCCGCGTGGCGGTCCTGTTCCAGCCCCACCGCTATTCGCGGACGAGCACTTCGCCGCCGAGTTCGCCGACGCCCTGGCCGCCGCCGACATCGTGGGGCTGCTGCCGGTCTACGCCGCCAGCGAGGAGCCCATGCCGGGCGTCGACAGCGAGCTGATCGCCGCGGCACCTGGCCGACAAGGGACCGGTGGGGTCGGCCTGCTGGCCGGGCATGACGCGATCCCCGACTGGCTGGATGCCAACGTGCGCGCCGGCGGCCTGCTGCTGACCCTCGGGCGCCGGCGACATCGGCCGCCAGGTCGCGGCGATCTGCGACCATCTGGACGAAATGAACGATGGGGGACCGGCCACCAGACCCAGCGAACGCCCGGACGGCGCCGGCGGCGTTCCGGAGCTACGCCGTGCGCCGCCGAGCGGCGCCCGGCCGCGCCGCTCGCGACGCCGAGCGGATCGTGGGGTGGCCTTCGTCGTGGCGGTGCTGGCGGCCGTCGGGGCTCCTACTGGCTGCGGACCTCGTCCGACCTTCGCCGTCGCCCGGGTGGAGTCCGGGGCCTACCGCTTCACCGACGCAGGCGGATCTCGAGGAGGTCCTGGCAGGATCTCCTGGGACGCAACATCTGGACCCTGTCGACCAGGACGACGTGATCGACGCGGCTGGCGGGCCTGCCCTGGGTGCGCGACCTGCGAGGTGCGGCGGCGCTTGCCGCGCGACCCTCGCGGTGGATTTCCGCGAGTGGCGGCCGCTGCTGGAGGTGGCCGTCGGACGGTCGGGCCGCCGGGCCGCGATGCCAGCCCCTGGTGCTGGTCGAGGACGGGCGGGTCCTGCACGTTCCCCGGCGCACCTGGTGCTGGCCGGTCTGCCGGTGCTGGTGGGATCGACTCCCGTCCGCGAGGGCAGCCGGGCGGCTGGGCCTGGAGCCGGACGGGACGCCGAGCGTCCTGGAACTGGTTTCGGCCATGGAGGATGCGGGGCTCGAAACGGTCAGCCCCGTCGATTTTGTTGTTGCCCGCGACGAGGGATTCGCTATCGTCCTGCAGGACGGCGGGGGCACCCTGCTGGTCGGCCGGGAGGATTTCGCCGACCGCCTGAACCGCTACATGGCGGCCCGCGACCATCTCGAGCCCGGGCTGGAAATCGATCTGCGTTTCGAGGACCGGATCACGGTCGCCCCGCCGGATGATCGACCGCCGGGAGGACGGTGCACCCGTGACCGGCCGGACGGGAAGGACGGGCGGAATAGCCGACGAACACCCGAAGGAGCCGGCATGGGTCAGGGAAGACTGATCGTCGCCTGCGATTTCGGCACCACCACCTTCCGCGCCCTGGTCACCGAGATCGACGCAGACGGGGAGCTCGAGAGTGCTCGGCTTCGCCCAGGAGAACGCCGAGGGTTTCCAGGACGGGGACTTCGTCGACCTGGGCACCGGCCAGCCGCTGCATCGCCCGGACCATGCGCGCGCTCGAGAAGCCGACTCCCGACATCTACGTCTCCGGCTTCACCTACAACATCTCCGGTTCCCACCTGCGCAGCGTGCGGGCCACCGCCCAGGTGCCCATCGGCCCGGGGCCGCGGCCCATCCGCGAGAGCCGACCTGGACGAGGCCAAGCAACCGCGCCCGCTCCATGGCCATCCCCTTCGACCACAAGATCCTGACGGTCACGCCCGTCCAGTTTGCCGTGGACCGCGTCCGCGGCATCGTCGATCCGATCGGCCGCATGGGCAGCCAGCTGGAGATGCAGGCCCACCTGATCACCGGCTCGCGCAGCGTGCTGCACAACCTGGAGAACGCCATCGAGACGGCGCAAGTACAAGCCGCTCGGCGACGAAATCGATGTGCTCGCGGCCGGCGGCGGCCCTGTTGACCCGCCAGGAAAAGGGCAAGGGCGTCATGCTGGTCGACGTCGGCGGCCTGGCCACCAACTGGGCGGTCTACCGCAAGGGAACCATCGTGGCCAACGGCATGGTGCCCCTCGGCGGGGAGAACCTGACCAATGACCTCGCGCATGGGCTGCGGATCCCCCTGGAAACGGCCGAGCGGGTGAAGCATGAGCGCGGCGTGGTGCTGCGCAGTCTGGTCGAGGAAGTGTCCATCGAGGTGCTGTTCGAGGAGGACCGTCCCGAGGAGACGCCGGGCCTGATCGCGGCCATCCTCGAGCCGCGGATGGAGGAGATCTTCACCTTCGTCAAGAACGACTTCGGCGACCTGCGGGACCTGGCCGGCTGGGGGCGGGCGTGGTCCTGACCGGCGGCGGCAGCCGCTGCGCGGGACCCGCCGAGCTGTGCGAAGAGGTGTTCGACCTGCCGGTGCAGCGCCGGCACCTGCCCGCCGGGCCTGATCGGCGCCGAACCGGCTGCCGGACGACGGCAGTGGGCGACGGTGCTGGGCCTGAGCATGTGGGCGGCCCGGGATGCCGCCTTCCTCCGAGGAGGAGCCGAAATGACCCGGCGGCGGCGGCCTGCTGCACCGTTTGCGGGGCATCTTCCGCCGTAAGGGGCGGAGGACGACGAGGCCATGGCCGCCGAGGCCTGACCCGGAGTGCGTTTTCGAAAAAAATGCCGAAAAGAAATTCACGCAAAATATGTGCTACGTAGGGCCCGAAGATTTGATGTGTTAACAAGAAACGGACACAGGATTTTTGTGCGGATTTCCCCGAATGGCATGACCCAACTCAAGGAGGAGGCGGGTATCATGATGTTCGAATACGCCGAGGAGATCGAACGTTTGGCGGACATCAAGGTCGCGGGAGTCGGCGGAGCCGGCGGAAACGCGGTCGGCCGCATGATCGAAGCGGGGTTGACGGGGGTTGAATTCCTCGCGGTCAACACCGACCTTCAGGCCCTCAAGGATTCCCCTGCCCACAACTCGATGCAGATCGGTGCCCAGCTGACCAAGGGGCTCGGCTCCGGCGGCAAGCCTGCCGTCGGGCAGGCAGCCGCCGAGGAAGACCGGGAATCGATCGCGTCGGCCCTCCAGGGGGCCGACATGGTTTTCGTGACCGCCGGCATGGGCGGCGGCACGGGCACGGGCGCCGCGCCGGTCATCGCCGACATCGCCCGCAACCAGGGCGCCCTGACCGTCGGGATCGTCACCAAACCTTTCGCCTTCGAAGGTGTGGTGCGCATGCAGCAGGCCCTGGAGGGCATCGAGGTGCTGCGCGAAGCGGTCGACACCCTGATCATCATCCCCAACCAGCGTCTGCTGGAAGTCGTTCCGCCCAACACCTCGATGCAGGAAGCCTTCCGCATCGCCGACAACGTGCTGTACGAGGCGACCCGCGGCATCTACGAGATCATCTCCCGCCACGACCACGTGAACCTCGACTTCGCCGACGTGCGTTCGGTGATGAAGGGGATGGGCGAGGCCATGATGGGCACCGGCCGGGCCGAGGGCGAGAACCGCGCCGTCGAGGCGGCCAAGGCCGCCATCAGTTCGCCGCTGCTCGAGAACGTGGACATCGCCGGCAGCCAGGCCGTGCTGGTCAACGTGCTGGGCCGTGAGGTCGGCCTGCAGGACACCGCCGCGGCCATGCAGTACATCCAGGACGCGGCGGGGGCCGAGGCCCACGTCATCTTCGGCTACGGCAACGACGAGACCATGGGCGACACCCTGCAGGTGACGGTGATCGCCACCGGCTTCAACGCCGCAGTGTCGGACCGGCCGGCCGCGCGGGTCGAGTCCGTGGTGCAGGCCACCCTGCCGGTCGATCCCGAGCCCGAGGTGTTCGCGGCGCCGGAACCGGTGGAACCCGCAGCGGTCGTCCCGGAGGCGGCCGCGGTGAATGAGGAACGCATTGCCGATCTGACCGGGGATCTCGACGCCGCCATGGCGGCGGTACGGATCGAACAGTCGTCGAGGAAGCGGGTGGAGCCGGAACCCGAACCGGTTCCCGAGACCCTGGCCGACCGAGCTGCCGCCCCGCCGGCAACCGCCCGCAGGCCCGGTGGAGCCCGCGGTCGAACTGCGGCCGGCCGCCGGTTTCCTGACGCGCGCCGCCGCCGGCGGCGGCCAGGATGTGGACGTAAACGTGGAGGCTCCGCGCGATGCCGTTGCTCCGGCACCGTCGGCCGCAGTCGACACCGAATCCCAGACCCAATCGTTCCTGCGGCCGGTGGGCACGCGTCACATCGGAGAAGTCGAGGTGCCCGATGGCCCGGCACCGACGCCCGCTGACCCGGTCGACGGCGGCCGGGATCGGGCCGGAGAATCCCGGGCGACGATCTGAACGCCCCGGCCTACACCAGGAAATACATGGACTGACATGTCGCTTCCTGGGGCGATTCCTGGGCGGCACCGGCCGCAACGGCCTGCGCCGAGGGAGTGGCCCTGCTGGAAAAGGAGCGGTTCGCCGAGGCGGCGGACCGCTTGCGCGAGGCTGCCCTCGGGCCGCTCCGACGCAGCCCACGGCTCCCTGGCCTCTTTCCATTTCCGCCAGGCCCTGGTCGCCCAGGGCCGCCGTCTGCTGCGCGCCGGCAACCAGCCGGACCGGCCATGCGACCCTTTTCGCCGAGGCGGTCGAGCCTCTGGGACCAGTATCCGGATCTGCATTGCCTGCTGGGCGCGGCCCCGGCCTGGCCGGCGACTGGGATGCCGGCCTGGCCGGGCCCGGGCCGCCCTGCGCCGAATCCCGACTACGCCGAAGCCCGCCTGCTCGAGGCGGTGGCCCTGGCAGCGGCTGGACCGCGAACGGGAGGCCGCCGACAGCCTGAACGCCCTGGTGGAGTCGGGACGCCGGGTCGAGCACTGGCTGATCGACGGACTCGAGCGCCGGGAGAGTTACGGCGCAGGACATCCTGCCGGACGACTGCTCGATCTGCTGATCAGTTCGCTGAGCGGCCAGTCGGAGAAGGAGGAGGTCGCCGCGGCGGTGGCGCAGTGCCGGGCCGGCCACTGGGAAGAGGGGTTGGCGCGGTTCGCCTCCCTGGTCGCCAAACGTCCGCGCTACCCCGACTACCGGACCCGGCATGCGGCGGCGCTGTTCCACCTGGGCCGCAACGAGGAGGCCCTGGCCGAGGTCGAGGCCGCCCTGGCCCTGAACGAGAGCTACCGCACGGCCATCGATCTGAAGGGTCTGATCCTGGCCGACCGCGGTCGGCTGCGCGAGGCCCGCGCCTTCCTGGCGACCGCCGACGAGCGCCTGGCCGCAGCCGCCGGCAGCGCCACGAGGAGATGTTCGGGGCCTACCTGCGCGGCGTGCTGGCCCTGCTGACCGGGCGGCCCGAGGAGGTCGAGCCGGAATGCTGGGGGCTGGAGCGACCTGGTCGCGACTTCGCCCGGGCCGAACTGCTGCTGGCCGCCGCGGACGATCTGCTGGAGCGGGATGCGGCGTGCGGTACCAGGCTGGCCGCGCTGGCCGAGGAGTGGTCGG
Organism: Candidatus Krumholzibacteriia bacterium; assembly: GCA_942492615.1. GTDB lineage: Bacteria > Krumholzibacteriota > Krumholzibacteriia > LZORAL124-64-63 > LZORAL124-64-63 > CALOFL01. The sequence continues at coordinate 404,775 of CALOFL010000005.1, read as the reverse complement.
CCGAACCGATCTATTTCCACCTGTTGGCCTGCCACCATCTGCGTCACCGCCGCTTTCGCGACGTGGCCGATGTGCTGGGGCGCTGGCCCTCGCGCGGCACCGCGGAGCCCGACCTGCGCCCGCTGTACCTCGAAGGCTGCAACGGCGTGCACCAGGGCATCGTGCCCCGGTTGCCGCAGCAGCCGCAGGACGAGCAGGCCGATCCCAGCCCGGAAGCCTGGCGTTTTCTGGAGGCGCGCTCGCTTTTTATCCAGGAGAAGGATGCCGAGGCCTGGACATTGTGTCAGGAGCTGGTGGCCGGCGGCTGCGTGACCGAACAGGTGGTCCGGCTGCAGATCCTGGCCGCCCGCGGCGCGGGCGCATCGGTCCCGCGGGAATGGATTCCTCCGGACGTGCTGCCGGAATCGTGCCTGGCGGCGACGCTGCAGTATCTGGTCGATCGAGGGGAAATGGCGGCCGGCGAGCCGCTGGTCGAGCGGCACGCGAAGGTCCATCCGGAATTCCTGACGGGCCTGTGGCTCTCGCCGGCGTTCTGGTTGGAGCCGGTCAGAAACTGGATCGCCTAGCCGGTGCGAATCAGGTGGTCTGGGGAGCGGGTTGCCGGTTCAGCAAGCCCTGGATCTCGGTCTGCAAGGCGTCGACGTCGTAGGGTTTGCTCAGATAGGCGTCGGCCTGGTACTGGAATCCCTTCACCTTGTTGCGTTCGTCTTCGCTGGCGGTCAGGATGATGATCGGCACGTCCTGGAACCCGCTCAGGCTGCGCAATCGCTTCAACAATCCGAAACCGTCCATGACGGGCATCATCAGATCGAGAATCACACAGTCGGGGGTATCGGCCTGGATCGCCTCAAAGCCCTCGGCGCCGTTGACGGCCACACGAACCTCGTAACCGAGGCCGGTGATCTGCAGCTTGAGAATCCGTCGCAGATCGGGATCGTCTTCCACGATCAGGATTCGAGGTTTCGCAGCGTCATTCATGACTGTATCTTTGCCCTTCCTGAAAAGCTGTTCCGCGATGGCAGGAGGCCGCTGGCGGCCGACCCTGTTGCTTGCCTTGCCGGGTGATTCCCGGAACTCAGGGCGGATATGCTTGTTCTGTTCTTGGTTTCGGCAAATCGCTCTGCAACTTGAATTCAATATCCGTCGGATCGGAGACTGCTGCTGATGGTCAGGCCCCCTGTGAAAAGTCGCGCCGCTACACCGATTTGCGCCCTCTGCGGGCTTGCTGCTGCTGGTATGGGTCCTGACCGCCGCGGTGGCTCCGCCGGCCGCCGCCCAGGTCGCGGCCGATCCCTGCGTGAGCGGCCCCGAGCTGTATCGCGGCGGCCAGTTCGTCGAGGCGCGTACCGCCCTGCAGGAATGTCTGGCCCTGAGCGGCGAGGATCTCCAGATTCTGCTGCCGCTGACGGTCATGGCCGTCAGGGAGGGCCGGCTGGAGGAGGGTGTCGGGTACGGCAAGCGGGCCGTGGAGGCGGCGCCCGCGGATCCCGAGGCGCATTACTGGTACGGACGGGCCCTGCTGCGCAATGACGACGTGGAAGAAGCCAGGGCGGAATGGGAACAGGGACTGCAGTATTCCGTGAACCACATGGGCATCCTGGAAGGGTTGGCCCGGCTGGCGCTGGCCGAGGACGAGCCGGCCAAGGCCTACCAGCTGCTGATCCAGATGCAGCGCCAGGGAATGGACGAACCCTGGCTGAACCGGCTGCTGGCCGACATCGCGGCCGACAAGGGGTTGTGGTCCCAGTCGCTGGTGCACCTCGAAGACGCGTTGGCGCAGGAGGACCCGTCGACGCGTGATCTGATCACGGCCTCGGAGCTGAGTCTGCTCGTCGGACGCATCGATGCCGCCATCGGCTACTGCCGCCGGGCGGTGGCCATGGAACCGGGACCCGCAACCTACGGCGGCCTGGGCGAGGCCTTCTTCGCCGCCGAAGCGGTCGATTCGGCCCTGGTCTACCTGCGGCTGGCCGTGGAGCAGGAGCCGGACAGCCCCCGTTACATCTTCAACCTGGCCAACGCGCTGGAGGTGACCGGCCAGCAGGAGGAAGCCGGCGCCTATTTCCGGGCGTTCATCGACCTGGTGCCGGATGATCCGCTGGGCCACTTCAACTACGGCGTCCACCTGGACAAGCTGGGCCGCACCGAACAGGCCCTCGCCGAGGTCTCGCTGGCCATCGAACTGAATCCCGGCATGCTGACCGCGCGGGTGGTCCGCGCCCAGGTCCTCGAGACCCTGGGCCGGTGGGACGAAGCGATCGCCGAGGTCAGCAGCCTCAAGCAGGTCGACCAGGCCAATCAGGACGAACTGTCCGCCTGGCAGGACCGGATCATGAGGCAGAAGGGGCTGGCTATCGTCGCCGAGGGCGAGGGCAAGATCCATCTGCAGCACATGATCCTGGGAACAGCCGCGGTCAAGGATGTCGTGGTGGCGGAGCTGGCTTCAGGTGTGGATTTCGGCGCCTTGACGGTCCAGTACTCGCGCGGCAGCGCGGCCGCGCGCGGCGGGGACATCGGCTGGATCAATCCGACCGAGATGGTCGAACCGATGAAATCGGCGATCCTGAAACTGGAGATGAACGAGATAAGCCCTCCGATCGAAGCCGGAGGGCTGTATCATATCTTCAAGAGGATTCCTTGAGCGCCGCGGTCCGGAAGGTCAGACGACCTTCTTGACGCTGCCGGTGCGGATGCAGCGGGTGCAGACATAGCCGCGCTGAACCTTGCCGTTCTGCTCGAAGCGGATCTTCTGCAGATTGGGCAGCCAGCGATGGCGGGTCTGGTTATGAGCGTGGCTGACGCGGTTCCCGTACTGGGGGCCTTTGGCACACACTGAGCACTTCCTGCTCATGGGTCTCCTCCTGGTAGCTTCCCAAACAGTTGAATTCACAGGCTGGGCAATTTAACATCCCATCTGCAGCGCAGCAAGGAATTATCCGAGAAATCCGGATTTGGCCCGAACCGACGGCGGAGGCGATGAACCCAGCCCGGAAATTCACCGCAAGACCCGGGCAGGCGCCGCCCTTCGGGCTCGACACCCCCGTCCAGTTCCTCAAATCGGTCGGTCCGGCCCGGGCGCGGGCCCTGACGCGGCTGGGGATCGAGACCGTGGGTGATCTCCTGGCCCACTACCCGCGCCGCTACTTCGACCGCAGCTCCACCGTGCCGATCGGCCGGCTCGGGCCCGGCGCCGAAGCGACGGTTCTGGGGGAGGTTCTCACGTGCAGCGACCGGCGCACCCGCCGGGGCGGCAGCCTATTGACCGTCACGCTCGGCGACGACACCGGTGTGTTGTTCTGCGTCTGGTTCAACCAGAAGTTCCTGCTGAAGCAGTTCCGTCCCGGACGCAAGGTCATGGCCAGCGGCGTCGTCCAGTTCCACGGCGGCCGGCCCCAGCTGGCCCATCCCGACTTCGAGATCCTCGATACCGCCGGTGACGACCAGGAGGCTTCTCCGGGCCTTCACACCGGCCGGATGGTTCCGGTCTACGGCCTGACCGCGGGCGTCGGACAGCACTGGCTGCGCAACCTGGTGCACCAGGCCCTCACGCGCATGGAGGGGCTGCACGTCGAACCGCTGCCGGCCGGCATCCGGCGCCGCCACCAGTTCCCTGGCCGGGCCGAAGCCCTGGCCGGCATCCATTTTCCCGCCGACGCGCAGAGCCGCGAGCGGCCAGGCGGCGGCTGGTCTACGAGGAACTGTTCACCATCCAGCTGCTGATGGCCCTGCGCCGGGAAAACCGGCGGGCCCAGGCCGGACTGCGGCTGGCCAAGCCGGGCGACCTGACGCGCCGGCTGGTCGACGGGCTGCCTTTCGCGCTGACGGGCGCCCAGCGGCGGGTCCTGGCCGAGATCCTGGCCGACATGCGCTCGGGGCGGGCGATGCACCGTCTGCTGCAGGGCGACGTGGGCTCGGGCAAGACCCTCGTGGCCCTGGTGGCGGCGCTGTTCGTGATCGAACAGGGTCACCAGGCGGTGATCATGGCGCCGACCGAGGTCCTGGCCCGGCAGCACGGTGTGTCCCTGACGCGTCTGTGCGGGCCGCTGGGAGTCAGCGTGGAAACGTTGACCGGTTCGACGCCCTCGGCCGAGCGGCGCGCCATCCTGGCCGGGGTCGCCGCCGGTGAGATCGACCTGCTGGTCGGGACCCACGCGGTGATCCAGGACGACGTTCACATCCCGCGGCTGGCGCTGGCGGTGATCGACGAGCAGCACCGTTTCGGCGTGCGCCAGCGTTCCCGATCGGCACTCGCGGCCGACAAGGACGCGCCGGTTCACGTGATGGTCATGAGCGCCACGCCGATCCCGCGGAGCCTGTCGCTGACCCTGTACGGCGATCTCGACCTTTCGCTCATCGACGAGATGCCGGCCGGGCGGCTGCCGATCGAGACGGCCATCGTCCGGGAAAAGGACGAGGCGGCCGTCTGGGACGCTTGCCGGCGGGAGGTCGGCGCCGGTCGCCAGGTGTACGTCATCTATCCGGTCATCGAGGAGACCGAAGGCCAGGATCTCAAGGCGGCCACGGTCGAGTTCGAGCGGCTGCGACAGGACGTCTTCCCGGGTGTCCGGGTCGAGCTGCTGCACGGCCGGATGAAGGGCCGCGAGAAGGACGCCGTCATGACGGAGTTCTCGAGCGGCGCGATCCAGGTGCTGGTCGCCACGACGGTGGTGGAAGTCGGCGTCGACGTCCCCAACGCCACGGCGATGGTCATCCACAATCCCGAACGGTTCGGTCTGGCGCAGCTGCACCAGCTGCGCGGACGGATCGGCCGCGGCGCCCACGCCTCCCGGTGCTGGTTGCTGTGCGACCGTTATCTGGCCGAGGAGTCGTTTGCCAGGATCCGGTTCTTTGCCGAAAACTCCGACGGCTTCGCCCTGGCCGAGGAGGATCTGCGGCTGCGCGGCCCGGGCGACGCCTGGGGGGTGCGCCAGCATGGGCGCCCGGGCTTCCGCCTGGCCAATCCCCTGAGGGACGGCGAACTGGTCGCGCTGTGCCGCGAGGATGCCCGCGCCCTGGAGCGGGATCCCGACCCTGGACGGTCCCGGACGGTCGGCGGTCCGCCGCGGGCTGGCGGCGGCCTTCGGCAAGTACCTGCCGCTCCAGGCCGGTTGAACCGTTTCCCGCAGTGGGTCCAAACCCCTTGGTGGCGTCGCCCGTACAGTCGATTTTGGACTTGCAATAAAACGGCTAACCGGGTATATTTTCGCAGTCTCGATGTCCCCCCTCTGGGTGGACCGCTTGAGGTGGGCGCAAGTCCATCTCTTTTTGTACCGGGAGGATTGAGGTTTTGGCCGAGGGCAACCAGGCTGACCCCAAAGAACTGGCTGGCCGCGTGATTGACCTGCTGGAACCCGAACTGGCCTCAGACGGCTTCGATCTGCTGGATGTGCGGATCTTTCAGGGTGGAGGGCGTTCAGCTCCGGATCTACGTCGACCTGGTCGAGGGCGGGATCGACCTCGATCAGGTGGACAACCGGCCTCGCGGACGGTGGGCATGCTTCTGGAGGAAGCCGATCTGTTCGCCGGTCAGTACGTCATCGAAGTCTCCTCACCGGGTATTCGCAGGCCCCTGCGCACGTCGGCACATTTCCACAAGGCGTTGGGGCAGAAGGTGGATCTCAAGGTCGCGGGGAAGGGTGCTTCCCGGGTGCGCGGCCTGCTGACCGAGATCGACGGCACCACGCTGGTCGTCGTGCCGCCGGCACCGGCCGGAGCCGAGGACGACGAACCCGTAGCAGTCAGGGTGGAACTGGCGCGGGTGCTCGAGGGCAACCTGGATCCCGTGTTCGATGTCCAGGCCCTGATCAACGCCGACCGCCGGCAGCGGAAAGAGGAGCGGCGCAGTCGACGCCGCAAGAAGGGCGGCCCGAAGAAGGGCCGACCGAAGGCGAAGAAAAGGTCCAAGAACGAAGATACCCCGGCGGACGCCGGAAGCAGTGAAGACAGCCCGTAGGCAGGAGAAGGATTCGACATGGACCACAATGTCCTGAATGCCCTGAGTGAGATCACCAGGGAAAAGAGCATCGACAAGGCCATCATCATCGAGTCCCTCGAAGCGGGTCTCCAGTCGGCCGCCCGCAAGAAGCTGGGCGCCGAGGCCAACATCGACGCCCGGGTCGATCCCGATACCGGCGCCATGGTGGTCGAACAGGTCAAGACGGTGGTCGTGGAGATCGACGACCCCGATACGGATATCGCCCTCGAGGAGGCGCAGATCGAGTTCGGCGACGAGGTCGAGGTCGGCGACGAGGTGCGCTGGGAGCTGCCGCTGCAGGATTTCGGCCGCAACGCCATCCTGGTGGCCAAGCAGATCCTGGTGCAGAAGGTCCGCGAGGCGGAGCGCGCCCAGATCTTCGAGGAGTACAAGGACCGGGTCAACGAGATCATCGTCGGCACCGTGCAGCAGGTCGACCGGGGCAACGTCCTGGTCAACCTGGGCCGCACCGAGGCCCTGATGCCCTACCGCGAGCAGATCCGCGGCGAGAAGCTGCACCAGGGCAAGACCGTGCGCGCCTTCATCACCGAGGTGCTCGACAGCGCCAAGGGCCCCCAGGTCATCCTGTCGCGCAGCCATCCCGGCTTCCTGAAGCTCCTCTTCCAGCAGGAGGTGCCCGAGATCCAGGAAGGCATCGTCGAGATCAAGGCCGTGGCCCGCGAACCGGGCACCCGCTCGAAGATCGCCGTGACCAGCAACGACGACCGGGTCGATCCGGTCGGGTCTTGCGTGGGCATGAAGGGCAGCCGCGTCCAGGCCGTCACCCGCGAACTGGCCGGTGAGCGCGTGGACATCGTGCCCTGGAGCGCCGAGCCCAGCCTGCTGATCAGCCGCGCCCTGAGCCCGGCCATCGTCAGCAACATCATCCTGCACCGCGACCGCAACGAGGCCACCGTGGTGGTCAACGAGGACCAGCTGAGCAAGGCCATCGGCAAGGAAGGCAAGAATGTCCGCCTGGCCGCCAAGCTCACCGAGTGGAAGATCGACCTGGTCTCGGCGCGCGAATACGCCATCCGCCAGCGGGTCACCGAAGAGATGACCATGAAGCTCGGCGAGATGGAGGGTGTCAGCGACGCCCTGCTGGTGACCCTCGAGGAATTCGGGATCCAGACCATCGAGCAGCTGGCCGACGAGAGCCTGGAACGCCTGCAGCAGGTGCCCGGTCTCGACGAGGAAGCGGCGGAGAACCTGCTGGCCACGGCCCAGGTCACCCGTGACGAGCTGCGCAAGATGATCGAGAAGAGCATTGTCGAGGAGATGGAGAAGGAAGCGGCCGATGAGAAGCCGCTCTTCGACGAGGACGCCCTGGGTGACGAGACCCTGGCGACGGACGAAGGCGCCGAGGATCGAGGCGAGGACGAGGACGCCCGAGGTGGCCGATCCGTTCGAGGACTTTCCCGACGGAGGGCCGGCGACGAGGATACGACGAGCGAAGCCGAGGACGACGCCGAGGACGAAGAAGGTCGATCCGTTCGCCAACACCGAACTGGACGACTGACGCCATGATGCAGGACGTGCGAACGTGGACAAAACTGCTGGGCCTGCTGGGACTGGCGCGACGGGCCGGCAAGCTGGCCATGGGATTCACCGCGGTCGAGAAAATGGTCCGGCGCGGGGCGAGAATCCCCTGGTGATCGTGGCCACGGACATGGGTCCCAGCCAGAAGGGCAAGGTCGAGCCGCTGGGAGCCCGTGCGGGGCCTGATCGACGGACGTCCTGACGAGCCGAAGAACTGGCCCGGGCCCTGGGCCGGGACAAGCTCGCGGTGGTGGGTGTGAGCGATGCCGGATTCGTCAAGGGCATCCTGGAAAATCGGCCGGCAGATAGTTGATGCGGCGGCATGGTGCCGCGCCCTGAACCCGGCTCGCGGCCGGTGGAGGTATTGGATCTTGGCGAGGAAGCTGAGGGTTTACGAACTCGGTCGGCACTACGGTGTCGACAGCAAGCAGATCATGGGTCTCCTGCAGAAGATGAAGGTGCAGGTCAAGAGCCACATGAGCGTGGTCGAGGACGACGATGTCGACCGCATCCACGCCGTCTTCCAGCGCAAGCGCCAGCTGGCGCGGGAGAACTACGCCAAGGCCCACAACCTGAATCCGGACCAGCTGAAGAACGTGGCGGCGCTCAAGCCGCTGGAGAAGCCCGGTGGCCGCCGGACGAGCCGGAGCCGAAGAAGAAGGCGGCCAAGAAGAAGGCCGCCAAGAAGAAGAAGGCGCCGGCCAAGCCCAAGGTCGTCGTGATCAAGAAGGCCGGCACCATGACCAAGGTGGCCAAGAAGGCCCAGGCCGGCGAAGGAGGCCGAAGAGAAGGCCAAGGCCGAAGAAGAGGCCCGCGCGCGGAGGAGAAACAGAAGGCCGCGAGGCCGAGCTGGCCGCCAAGCGCGAGGAGCACGCCAAGGCCCGCATCGTCAAGAGCACCGCCGCCAAGCTGGTCAAGAAGGCGGACATCGCCAAGCCCACGGACGCCGAGGAGGCGCCGGTCGAAGGCCGCCGAGGTCGCCGCCGAGGCGGTCGACGAAGGCCGAGACCGAGCCGTCGCCGAAGCCGCCGCCGAGACCGTCGAAGAGAGACGCTCCGGACGCCGCCGAGGCGCCGGAGGCCGCCGAGGCCGCCGACGCCGAAGACCAAGGCCGAAGGCCGAAGCGACCGAAGAGGCCGGCCGAAGAGGAAGCCGGCCGCGCCGAGGCGACGAAGCCGGCCGACGATCCGCTGGCCGACGTGGGCAGCAAGAAGAACGACGGCTTCAAGGTGGGCGACATCATCAAGCCCGCGCCGAAGGTGAGGCCGTCAGCGGCGAAGGACAAGCCCCAGAAAGAGGTCAGTAGCGCCTCGGTCAGGGATTCGATCAAGGCCGCCATCCAGCGGCGCCAGGACGAGGCCGCCGACCGCGAGCTTTCCTCGCGCCGCAAGCGGACCCGCAAGAAGAAGAAGAAGGTCGACGAGGCCGAGGTGGAACGCGCGTTGAAGCAGACCATGGCCCAGATGGGCGGTACAAGCGGAAAGAAGAAGCGGCGCAAGGGCGGCGAGGACGAGTCCGACGAGGTCGTCGTCGAACAGGCCGTCCTGAAGCTGACCGAGTTCATCACGGTGCAGGAGCTGGCCGACAAGCTGGGGGTCAAGTCCCAGGAGTTGATCGCCAACCTGTTCTCCATGGGCATCATGGCCACCATCAACCAGCGTCTGGAGAAGGACAACATCGAGATGCTGGCGGTCGAATTCGAGCGCGAAGTCGAGTTCCTTTCCGAATACGGCGAGGAGATCCTCGAGATCGCCGAGGTCGCCGATGACCAGAAGGTCGACCGCCCGCCCGTGGTGACGGTCATGGGCCACGTCGATCACGGCAAGACCTCGCTGCTGGACAGCATTCGCAAGACGAACGTCATCGCCGGCGAGGCCGGCGGCATCACGCAGCACATCGGCGCCTACACGGTCGAGACCGACGGCGGCCCCATCACCTTCCTGGACACGCCCGGTCACGCGGCCTTCACGGCCATGCGCGCCCGCGGCGCCCAGGTCACGGACATCGTCATCCTGATCGTGGCCGCCGACGACCGGATCATGCCCCAGACCATCGAGGCCATCAGCCACGCCAAGGCTGCCGGGGTGCCGCTGATCGTGGCGATCAACAAGATCGACCTGCCGGCCGCCCAGCCCGACCTGGTCAAGCAGGAACTGCTGCAGCACGAGATCATGGTCGAGGACTTCGGCGGCGACGTGCTGTGCGCCGAGATTTCGGCCAAGCAGGCGATCGGCATCGAGAAGCTGCTCGAGATGGTGCACCTGCAGGCCGAGGTGCTCGAACTGAGGGCCAGCGACCAGGGCGCCGCCCGCGGCGTCGTCGTCGAGGCCAAGAAGGAGCCGGGCCGCGGCGTCGTGTTCACCGTCCTGGTGGACAAGGGTACGCTCAGGGTGGGGGACAACTTCCTGGTCGGCATGACCGACGGCAAGATCCGCGCCCTGCTGGACGAGCGCGGGCAGCCCGCTCGAAAACGTCCATCCGGGCGAGCCCTGCGAGATCCTCGGCGCCACCGAGGTGCCCGAGGCCGGCGACCGGTTCTACGTGCTGGAGAGCGAGCGCGAGGCGCGCGAGATGGCCGCCAAGCGGCGCAGCCTGCAGCGGCAGCAGCAGCTGGTCAAGCCCGAAGCAGGTCATCGACCTGGACAACCTGGCCGAGCTGATGACGACCGGCGACCTCAAGGAACTGCCGATCATCATCAAGGGTGACGTGGCCGGTTCGGTGGAGGCCCTGGCCGACCAGCTCATGGAACTGAACACCGAAGAGGTGCAGGTCAAGATCGTGCACAAGGCCGTGGGCGCCGTCAGCGAGTCCGACGTCCTGTTGGCCGCCAACACCGGCGCCATGATCATCGGGTTCCACATGCGCCCGGGAGCGCCGATCCGCGACCTGGCCAAGGGCAACAACGTGACCATCGAGGTCTTCGACATCATCTACGAGGCCGTCGACACCCTGAAGAAGGCCATGGCCGGCCTGCTGGGCAGCATCCAGCGCGAGGTCTCCACCGGTCGGGCGCAGGTCCGGCAGGTCTTCACGATCCCGAAGGTCGGGTCGGTCGCCGGTTCGATGGTCATCGACGGCATCATCAAGCGGAACTCCCGCGCCCGCCTGGTCCGCGACGAGGTCGTGGTCTTCGAGGGCAAGGTGAATTCGCTGAAACGCTTCAAGGACGATGTCAAGGAAGTGCAGACCGGCTACGAATGCGGTATCGGTCTGGAGAACTTCTACGACATCCAGGAGAGCGATACGCTCGAGTGCTACGAGATCGAGGAGATCGAGCGCACCGAGCTGTAGGTCCTGGCGGGACCGACATTGGCCACCTGTTCGCGGACGCCGGCCTGGAACATCCTGTCCCGGGCCGGCTTGCCGGGACCCTTCGCCCTCCGTGGCTGCGGACCCTCCCGACACCCCGGCTCACAGGCGCCAATTCCCTGTCCCGCGAACCAACAGCCCGGCGTGCGGCATCCTCGATTGCGATGGGCGCGCCTTGGGTCGAAGACTTGGGGAGACCCAACGACAAGAAGGAAGACATGGATCCCTATCGCACGAACAAACTGAACCAGTCGATCCTCGAGGTGCTCAGCCAGCTGCTGCAGGTGTCGGTCAAGGACCCTCGTGTCGGTTTCGTGACGCTCAACGGCGTGAAGCTGAACCGGGACCACTCGGTGGCCGAGGTCTTCTATTCGGTCATGGGCGACGACGAAGACCGCAAGAAGAGTTTCCAGGGCCTGAAGAAGGCCAAGGGATTCATGCAGAGCAAGCTGGTGCGCACGCTGGGGCTGCGCCAGGCGCCGGACCTGCGCTTCTTCTACGACGATTCGGTGGAGAAGGGACTCGAGATGGACAACCTGCTCAACGACCTCGCCGCACAGGGCGAGTTCCTGACCGAGGACGAGAAGAAGCGGCAGATGACCCTGGACGATCTGCAGCCGCCGGCCGAACTGATCACGCGGCCTGCGCGAGGCCAAGTCGATCTGGGTCGTGCCCCACCACAATCCCGATCCCGACGCCATCGGCAGCGCCCTGGCCCTGGCCGAGGCCCTGCGCGCCATGGGCCGCGAGGTGCGGGTCCTGGGCTACCCCGATCCGCCGGTGGGCCTGACGCGATCTGCCCGGCTTCGACCAGGTGACGCTGCCGACGGAGGCCGAGGAGATCTTCGCCGACGAAAAGCCCGATACCTGGTCCTGGTCGACTGCCACCGCATCGACCGGACCGGGCCCCTGGAGGAGACCCTGGACCGCTTCGACAAGCGCTGTGCATCGACCACCACCTGGTCAGCGGCCGCAAGGCGCCCGAAGCCCGGCTGGGTCGAGGCCCGGGCCTGTTCGTCCTGCACCCTGGTCCACCAGGTGATCGACGTGCTGGGCCGAAGGCGACGACGAGTACGACGACGATCCCTTCGAGCTGACCCTGGACATGGCGACCAACCTCTACGCCGGCCTGGTCACCGACACCGGCGGCTTCCGCTTCGACAACACCGTGCCGTTCACCTTCGAGTTCGCCGGCCGCCTGTCCGCCCTGGGCGTGGACACCGCCCAGGTCGCCCGCACGACCCTGCACCGCTACCGGCGCGAGGGCGTGGCCCTGATGCAGCGCGTGCTGGCGACCTTCGAATACCACGCCGAAGGGCAGGATCCTGACGCTGCACGCCACCGCAGGAGATGCTGGCCGAGACCGGCGGCAGATGGGCCGACACCGAGGGCTTCGTGAACATCGCCACGGCGGTGGACGGCGTGCGAAATGGTGGCCTTCCTCAAGGAGATCGACGACGACACCTGGCGCGTGTCGCTGCGCGTGCAGCGGCGAGGGCGACGTGCAGGTCGTCGCCGCCAGGTACGGCGGCGGCGGGCACAAGATGGCCGCCGGCTGCACGATCGAAGGCACCCTCGAGGATGTCCGGAAGATGCTCGTGGCGGACCTGACGTCCGCCCTGGCCGGATGAATCCCGACAGCGGCATCCTCCTGGTCGACAAGCCGGCCGGGGTGACGTCGTTCGGCGTGGTCAACCGGGTGCGCCAGCGTCTGGTGTCCGCCTTCCCCGCACTGTCCCCGAAACGCACCGGCCGCGGCGGGCCCCGCCCGCCCCGCTTCAAGTGCGGCCACGCCGGCACTCTGGATCCCCTGGCCACCGGGCTGCTAGTGGTCCTGATCGGCAAGGGTTCGCGGCTCTCCCCGTTCCTGATGGGGCTGGACAAATCCTACCTGGCGACGGTCCGCTTCGGCGCCCTGACCGACACCCTGGACAGCGAAGGCGAGATCACCGCCACCGGTCCGCCGCCGCCCGATGCGGCGGCGGTCGAGGCCTGCCTGGAGGGCTTCCGCGGCGAGATCATGCAGGTGCCGCCGGTGTTTTCGGCGCTCAAGCAGGGCGGGCAGTCGCTGCACCGGAAGGTCCGCTCGGGGCAGGACTATACCGAACCGGAGGCCCGGCCGGTGACCATCGGCCGGCTGGAACTGCCGCGATTCCCGCTGGGGACGGCCGAGGATGATCCGGACGAGGTCGATCTGGTGGTCGGCTGCTCCAGCGGCACCTACATCCGCTCCCTGGCCCGGGACCTGGCCGTGGCCGCCGGCAGCGCGGGTCACATCACGGCCCTGCGGCGGCTGGAGGTGGGGCCTTTCGCGGTGGCGACGCCGTGGCCGGGGTGATGGAAATGTCCGGCGAGGAGCTGGCCGCCGCCATGCGGCCCCGCTGACCGAGGCGCTGCCCCACGTGCCCCGGCTCGAACTGACGCGGCGAGGCGGCGCTCGTCGTGCAGCGCGGCCAGCCGCAGCCCGACTGGGCCTGGACCGGCTGGACGGCGACGCCGGTGGCCTGCGGCAAGGGCGGGCCGCCTGTTCCGCATGCTCGACGGCGGCGGCGACCTGGTGGCCGTCGGCCGCCTGGACGAAACCACGGGCGAGCCGCGGATCGCCGCGGTGATTTCCAACGGCAGCCCGGCTAGGGAGGTGAGTGTCGATGATCCGACTGACAGCCGACTACATCGACGAGCTCATCGCCGGCAAGATCGGGCACCGCGGTCCCCAGCTGGAGTCCTGCGCCCTGGCCCTGGGGTCGTTCGACGGGCTGCACCGGGGCCACCAGGCGTTGATCGGCGGCGGTGAACGACAGCCGCGACCGCCTGGGCCTGGCCGACGGCGCCATCTTCACCTTCATGCAGCATCCCCGGCAGATCCTGGACAACCCGGGCCGAGCCCTTCCTGCTGACCACCTGGCGCGAGAAGCTGTCGGTCCTGCAGGACCTGGGGGTGGGGGTGATCGTGGCCGCCGACTTCTGCCCCGCACTGTCCCGTCTGGATTATCGCGAATTCGTGGCCAAGTTCCTGGTAGGCTACCTGGGGATGAAACATCTGGTGGCCGGCTACGACGTCCACCTGGGCGCCTCGCGGCTGGGCACCGCCGCCACGCTCGAGAAGCTGGGCCAGGAACTGGGCTACTCGATGGAGGTCTTCCAGCCCGTCCACGCCGGCCAGCACGTCATCAGCAGTTCGGCGATCCGCCGCGCGGTTGCCGCCGGCGACATGCCCCTGGCGACGGCGATGCTGGGCCGACCCTTCGCGGTCTGGGGCGAGGTCACGCCGGGCGACAGCCGCGGGCGCCAGATCGGTTTTCCCACGGCCAACATCCGGCCCCTGGACGGCATGAAGCTGCTGCCCGAAGCGGGTGTCTATGCAGTGCGGGTCCAGGTGCCCGGCGACGTCGTGGCCTCCGGCAACGGCGGGGTGCTCGAAACCGTGGACGAATCGCTGCCGGAGGTCGACCTGCAGGGAGAGATCCTGAACGCCATGCCCGGCAAGTGGGCCGTGTTCGGGGGGATGCTGAACTTCGGCCGTGTGCCGACCTTCCACGGCGGCGGTCTGGCGGAGCCGCGCATCGAGGCCAACATCTTCGGTTTCAGCGGGGATCTGCGCGGTCGCAACGTCAAGGTGGAGTGGATCCGCAAGCTGCGGACCGAGCGGAAGTTCGCCGGAGCGGACGAACTGATCACCCAGCTCAGGCTGGATCAGGAGCAGGCGCGCCGGACGCTGGGTCTGTCCTGATCAGGAGTCGCCGGCTTTGCGCCGATAAAAGGTGTAGCCCACGTCAGCGCTGATCTTGACCACGTACGGTTCGTAGTCCCTCCGGAAAGAATCCATCTCCCAGATCTCCCTGATGGGTGTGTAGAAGAGGTCGCTGCTGTCGGGCAGGGCGGCCAGATCCGGATCGGGATTGACGTGATGGCGCATGAGAATGAGGTCGGGACGGCGCTCCAGCACGAGGGAGCCGTCCCCTTTTTCGTGTCCCATGCGGCCGGTGCCCATCGCGGTACCGGGCTGTTTGGCGATCAGCCGGTCGTTCAGCCCGAGCATATCGATGGTCGTCAGGCCGCTGGCATAGGGCAGGGCCCCGGCCGGAACGATGGCCACGACGGTGTCATCGGCGACGAGCTCCTTCAGGGCGGCCCCGAGACGATAGAAGCGGGGTACGGGGAGATCGTCGAACGGCTCCACGATGCCCAGGGGCCGGTCGCGGTCACGGGTGGGGTGCCGCAGGTCGTGACTGGCGATCCGGACAGGCTGGGATATGAAGACCACACCCAGCACCACGGCGGCCGCAAGCTGCAGGGGACGACGACCCGGCGTACGGGCCAGGCTGCTCGCCGCCTTGGCCCCCGCCAGCATGAGCAGCGGGATGGTCGGCAGCAGGAACCGGAAATGGTTCATGTGGTCGCCGCCGGCCAGAACGACAAAAACCACCGCCGCGCCGACGAGCAGGGCCGCGATTGCGGGCCAGGCCGTCAACAGCAGCGGCCAGGAACGTCGGCGGAAACCGCCGACCAGCAGGGCCAGGGCGATGAGCAGCAGCGGCACCAGGATCTCGGCCCTGGTGACGAAATCCCCGAGGTAGGCCAGGCCGCGCTCGGTCTGAGCGGTCCGCACGCCATCCATCTTGGCGTAGTAGGTGTTGGGCAGGATGTCCTGGAAATACAGGACCCGGAATACGAGCCAGGGCAAGGGAACCGCCAGCGCCAGCAAGGCCGGCCGCAGCAGGGAGCGCACCGGGCGGCGCAGGTGCCGGCAGACGATCAGGGCGTGGAGGAAGAGACCCAGCCCGTACAGGGGGGCCTCGGGCCGGGACCACGCCAGCAGCCCGGCGAGAACCGCCATGGTCTTCCAGCGGGCCTCCGCCGCGGCGATCATGGCCAGCAGGACCAGGGCCATGAAGATCGTGGTTTCGAGGCCGCCGCGCGACCAGTTGCCCACGCTCGGGTTCAGGGCCAGCGCCAGAGCGGCCAGGTTGCCCCACCAGAATCCCAGACGCCTTTGTCCCCACCAGGCCGCCGCCGCCACGCAGACGACCGCCCCGAAAAGTGAAGAGAGCTGGCTGACGTGGAGGGGGTCGGCGCCCAGGGCGATGAATGATCCCATCAGCAGGACGTGCAACGGACTCGAAAAGCCCTCGACCCTTTCACCGCCCGGGTTGTAGCGCAGGCCTTCGCCTTCGGCCAGGTTGCGGGAGTAGCGGAGCGAGATGTAGGCGTCGTCGGGTGCGAGGTTGCTGCTGTAGAACAGGAGCGCGCTGGTCAAGAGGGCACCCACCACGACTCCGATCGCGATGATCCTGGCCAACCATCCGGTCATTGATTACCGGCATCCTGCTGACCGGCGATGGTCTCGTTGACCTGGATCGCCACGGCCAGGGCGTCGCGACCCTCCTGCCCGGTGACCTCGACGGCGTGTTCGCCCCGGACCGCCTTGATGAACGACACCAGCTCCGCCAGCAGATTGTCGCCCGGTCCGTGCTTGATGGGTTCGGGCAGGATGCGCGGCGGCGCGTCGGGCCGGGTTTCCCCCAGCACAACCAGGTTCTCGCGCGCCGCGCAGTCGGCCGAGATGTAGGCGCCGTTCTGGAAGACGCGGATCTTGCGCATGTCCTTCAGCGAAACGCGGCTGGCCGTCAGATTCACCGTGCAGCCGCCCGCGAAGGTCAGCCGCGCGTTGGCGATGTCCACGTTGGGCGTCAGCACCGCATGGCCCGAGGCCCGGATCTCCGCCAGGGGCCTTTTCACCAGCGACAGCACGATGTCGATGTCGTGGATCATCAGGTCGAGCACGACGTCCACGTCGGTCGCCCGGTTCTTGAAGCCGCTCAGACGGTGGGCTTCGACGAACAGCGGGGCGGTGGCCCGCTCGCGCAGGACCCGCACGGCCGGGTTGAAGCGCTCCAGGTGTCCGCTCTGCAGCACGACGCCGCGGTCGGCGGCGATGGCGATCAGTTCGTCGGCCTGGGCCACGGTGTTGGTCAGGGGTTTCTCCAGCAGGGTGTGGATGCCCGCTGTGAGCAGGGGCTTGGCCACGTCGAAATGGTGGACGTTGGGCACGACGACGCTGGCGACGTCGATCCGGTCCAGGACGGCGGCCAGATCGGTGAAGGCTTCGGTTCCGGTTTCTGCGGCCACGGCGGCCGCGACGGCCCCATCGGTGTCCACGACCGCCACCAGCTCGACATCGTCCATCGCGGCGTATTTCTGGGCGTGGAAGCGGCCCAGGTAGCCGGCGCCGATGACGGCGGCCCTGATTTTTCTGCCTTTGATTTCATTCATCCGGCGAATCTAACCCACCCGGCTCCGCGGCCAAAGGAATTTCCGGGGATAACCCCGGTCCCACGCTTGACCCCCTCTGCCGATTGATCAATAATTCCCCGAGATTTCCATCATCAGCCGTACGGCCGCGTCCGCGACGCCCCCAGGGGCGGCGGGCCAGAGAGGGCCCCGTCCATGTCCCGTTTCCCATCCCGTTTCCCATTGCTTGGTGCCGCCCTGCTGCTGGTCCTGGGGGCCTTGGCGGCACAGGCCCAGGAGATCTCGCCCCAGATGCTGGAGGAGGCCGCCAGGCGCTCGGGGATGAGCAAGGAGGAGCTGCTGCGGCAGTACCAGCAGCAGGCTCCCGTCGACACGGTGGCGCAGAGCCCCGAGCCGGGCCGCACCGATCTGGAAGGCATCGACGACAGCAGTCCCTGGCGTGACACCGACGTCGAGGTCGTTCTGCCTTTCTCCGAGCCGCGGGCGGATGAGGTCGCCGCCGCGGAACTCGAAGCGGACGACGAGGGCTTGGATCCCGACGCCTTTTTCGGCAGCGGCTTCTTCCAGCTCGACGCCGGCGTCTTCGAACCGCCTTCCTTCGGGCCGGTGCCGGAAGACTACCGTCTGGGCGTGGGGGACGAGATCATCATCAACGTGTGGGGCGGGGTAGACCTGCAGATCACGCGCGTGGTCGACCGGGACGGGTCGGTCATCCTGCCGACGGTCGGCAAGATCGCCTGCGCGGGGCGCACCCTGCGCCAGGTCGATGAATCGATCCGCAAGCGGCTGGCCACGACACACGCCAGCATCGACGTCGACGGCTATGACGGCGAGGACGAGGGCGACACCTTCGTCGAGGT
Organism: Candidatus Krumholzibacteriia bacterium; assembly: GCA_942492615.1. Taxonomy (GTDB): domain Bacteria; phylum Krumholzibacteriota; class Krumholzibacteriia; order LZORAL124-64-63; family LZORAL124-64-63; genus CALOFL01. The sequence goes on along the minus strand of CALOFL010000005.1, from coordinate 386,840 downwards.
GACCATGGGCCACCTGCGGGCCATCCGGGTCTTCGTGGTCGGCGAGGCCACGCGCCCCGGTTCCTACGAGCTGAGTTCGGTATCGACCATGCTGACGGCGCTCTACGCCGCCGGGGGGCCGTCCGACCTGGGCTCGTTCCGCGACGTTCGCCTGATGCGCGGCGACCGGACGGTCGCCAAGCTCGACATCTACCAGTACCTGCTCGGCGGCGGGCGCTCCGGCGACACGCTGCTGCAGGAGGGCGACACCGTCTTCATCCCCGACCGCGGCCGGAGCGTGACCATGCGCGGCGGCGTGCGGCGGCCCATCCGCTTCGAGATGCTGGCCGGCGAGGGTCTGACCGATCTCATCGGCTACGCCGGGGGCTTTCTGCCGACGGCCGCGCCGGAGATCATCCACATCCGCCGCATCCTGCCGCTGGCCGCGCGGCAGTCGGGGCAGCCGGACCACATCCAGCTGGACGTGCCCTTCGATCCGGTAGCCATGACCGGCGCCGACGGCCGGCCGGTGCCGCTGCTGGACGGCGACCTGGTGCGGGTCGAGACCATCGAGGACCGGATGGACAACTGGGTGCGCATCACCGGCAGCGTCAAGCGGCCCGGCGACTACGAATTCAGGCCGGGCATGACGGCCCTGGACCTGATCACCGCCGCCGAGGGCCTGTGGCCCGACGCCCTGACCGAACGCGCGGTCATCGACCGCACCAGCCCCGAGCGCCGGTTGTCGTCCGTGGCCTTCGCCCTGGACGACGTGCTGGCCGGCCGGGCCCAGCCGGTGCCGCTGCAGGCCCAGGACGTGTTGCAGATCTTCTCGCGCTGGGACACCCAGATCCGGCCCGAGGTCCACATCACCGGCGAGGTCAACAACCCCGTTTCCCTGGATTACCGCGCAGGCATGAGTCTCAGGGACCTGGTGCTGAAGGCCGGCGGATTCCGCGAAAGCGCCAACCTGCTGCAGGCCGAGGTGTCGCGGTTGAACGTGGCCGCCTTGACCAGCGCCGACACGGAAGCACGGCCCGCCCGAACGGTCGATGTCATGGTGGTGCCCCTGGGGGAGGATTTCCTGACCCGCGCGGACGGTTTTGTCCTCGAGCCCTACGACCGGGTGGCCATCCGCCGCCTGCCCTGGTGGGAGATGCAGCGGACGGTCGTCATCCGCGGCGAGGTGTTCTATCCGGGAGTGTTCAGCCTCGAGCGCAAGGACGAGACCATCTCCTCGGTGGTCGCCCGCGCGGGCGGCCTGACGCCCGACGCCTACCTGACCGGCGCCCGCGTCGTCCGGCAACCAGGACGGCGTGGGCAACATCGCCCTGGATCTGATGGAAGCCCTGACCGACCCCGGCTCCCAGTACGACATCGTGCTGCAGGCCGGCGACGAGATCGTTATCCCGGACCGCATGTTCACCGTGAAGGTGGTCGGCGAGGTGGGCTTCCCCACCAGCCTGGTCTTCGAGGACGGCAAGGACATCAACTACTACGTCAACCACGCCGGCGGCTATCTGAAGAAATCGGACAAGAAGCGGGCGCGGGTGGTCTGGCCCAACGGCAAGTCGCTGCCCAACAAGGGCGGCCACAAGGTGGTCGCCGGCTCGACGATCATCGTGCCGGTGAAGCCGCCGCCGGAAGGCAAGTCGACCATGGAAACCGTCAGGGACATCACCGCGATCATCGCCAGCCTGGCGATGGTGAGTTGCTCCATTGACGTATTTGATCAGGCCGTTCCTCCTGTTAATCCAGTTTGGCCGAATTTGGTTCTAAATGTATTGATCGGCTTTTGCCTTGGATCAGCAAGCCATGGCGATCGTCTTTATTCGGGCATGCCAGGTTTAGAGGCATTGGCTTTTGATTTTTGCATTACCCATTCCCAATATGACCATTGATGGAATGGACCGATGTATTTCGGTTTTTCTTTTCTGAGCACCCGCGATTGGTGGGGCTCTCTTTTTCGGTTCGCCTTTACGGAACTCCTGTTACTCCAGTTTTCTTTATGTTGCCGGTAATTGTTTTCAATTTTCTTCTACCATCGCAGACTACTGGACTACCCTGAAGTTTGATTAATCTCCTATCTTGTACTGTATATTTCGCTGCCTAGTTTTACCTTTGGTTCCCTGTGCACTGGGTCGAGGAAGATCAGTGATCATGGGGTGGCAATTGGGAATGGAATCGGATCATTCTTCTATGTCACGTCTGTCTCATTTCCACTGTCGGATGGGTTCTGCCTCTGAAAATTTTAATCTCGAAATTCAGCATTCCGCACCTCCTCGCCAACCCATATCTTTTCGAGTATGAATTTCAAATGCAATTTATTGGTTATTTGAATGTTCTGAGTATTCTAGTGTTTCCTGTCTTTATTCTGAAGAAATTTACTGCAGGCACGAAATGGTTCGACTATTTGCTTGTGGCATTGGCTTTTACGGGGCTGTTTTTTGCTGGGATTAAGTCGTTTCTGATCTACTCATTGGTCGGCGGATTGTTGGCGTTTTCAGTTGTAAAGCCTAAGGCCATTAAAATAAGGCACTTGGCTACCGTGGGCTTTGTCGTTATCGGATTTTTTGTATTGTATGATCAGGTAATTGACACCCTAGGATTCCAGGGTTTCCAGGGTTCCCGCATTCCTCACTCTATTAAATTTTGAAAGACCCTATTTCTATTTTTCTGGAGTTTGGCCTGCTGTAGACCAAATAGTTACTTATGTCGAGCCCAATAATCCTGTCCCTGGGTTTGTTGTATTTCAACCTTTCCGGAAAGTTGCTCAGATCTTCTAGAGAGATTGACCGATCCCATTCCACGAGCATTGCCTTTCGTGGCCATTGGTCCTTATGATTTTAATGTCTATTCTTTTGCGGGAGAGGTGTATTGGGAATGGGGCCCGGTCGGGGTTCTGGTCTTGTCTGGCGTTCTTGGATATTTTTCTTCCCACCTATATGTCCTTGCAAGAAATTCCCCGTTCTGGTGGTACAAGTTGGCATATGCCATATTTGGATACGGCGTGGTGATCTCATTCTTTTTGTACTATTTCCGATTTAACATGATGTTCTTGGCACTCTATGCTCTGCTGATGATCGGTCCGATGGTTTTGACTACAGGATTATTTGTACTAGGGAGCCCAAGTCCCACTGAAAATTGATCCAATTCTTTGATCAGGCAGTTTAGGCGTAGTTTCCAGCCCGATAATTGTGAGGTTGCTGTGACTGTTGAGCAAATCATAACTGTGAAGGCATTGACGGCGGGCATGTACCAAGTGCAAGATTTCAAGATCGCTCAATATGAGGATTACCTGCATCTCATGGTATCAATCCAGAATGGTTGCCCGCCCCAATATCCAAATATCCTCCGGAGTCGAAATTAATCCGTCCTTTTTGGGCCCTGGGTTCCGTGTTGGGCAGGGTGCCCGGGGTGATGGCTACGTGGGCCGGTGATGTCACAATATTCGGACAGGGAATTGGTGTCGACTCTCCAAACGCTTGAACCATTGACGAAGAAGTCCGCGGGTAAGCTTGACGTGGACGACTCGATATGGCTAACACAACGATTCAATTCCATTACCAGGATCGCGGGATTGGTTGATTTTGTAACCGCGGGAAACGACTTCGTTGCCGATTGGTTCTCCCAATATTGTCCGAATGTCTCCATCATTCCAACCGCCGTTGACACCCAGCGATTTTACCTGAGGCCTCGACCTATTGATGACCGGATTGTTATTGGATGGAGTGGTACGTTTTCTAATTTTCCTGCGCTACAGTAAATGGGAACTGCTCAGGGACCATCATAAAGGAAAGGCCAAACCTTAAATTTAGGCTTGTTTCTGATAAACTTCCGCAAATCCCACCGGGCCTCTCCGAGGGGTGTGGGAGTTCGTTTATTGGTCGCCTGATAATGAAGTGAACACCATCCAGGGATTTGACATTGGTCTCATGCCCTTGGATGACAACGATTGGTCTAGGGGGAAATGTAGCTTCAAAATGTTGTTGGAGATGGGCTCGCGGAATTCCAGTCATCGTATCTCCAATAGGTATGAATTTATCTCTTCTTGCAATGGGCAAAATTGGGTACGGAGCCGATACACCAAGGGACTGGATTGAAGCACTTTTGGCGCTTATTGACGATCCTCACGAACGGTCATGATGGGCTTGGATGGGCCGCGGGATTGTTGAGAGAGATTTCAGTACGTCCGGCTGTAGCTGAGCGCCTGGCAAAGTATTGGGAGACAGGTGTCGGTGAATTTTCCGATATCCAACAGCGGGCCCCTCAACAATGTTAAAAAGAAGCTGTTAGAGGGGTATACTGTCTTCCCCGGTGGTGTTGACGGTGTAAGTGGATCTGAATCCCAGGCATTGGCTTTTTTTCGAAATTATGACAGGGAAAAGTTTCTCGTGGATCTTGTCCTCCTCGGTTTGAACCGGTCCTTTATTCAGGAGGGGGAAAAGGTAGAAAATCTGAACTTGGTTTGTCTCGCCGAACGCAATATGAGCCCGATGAACCCGCATATTATATGGAAATTGGGAAGAGTTCTTCGTGAAGGACGATATGATTTTGTCCACTTGTACGGTCTACGGCAGGAACTTGTATCCCGCCCACTAGCTAAAATTGTGGGAAGAACGAAAGTGGTTTCCGCAATCCGGGGGATGGAGAGTCATCGGGGGTTGGTTCCCCAACTCCTAAATCGAATGACCGGTATTTTTGTAGACATTTGGATATCAAATAGTCATCAAACAAAGGACTTATTTGTGTTGAGAGACGGTCTTCCCGCAGATAGGGTGCTGGTAATCCCCAATGGCGTGGAAGTTCCCTATGGTTCGGCGGTTAGTTCGAGTAGCATGAATAGAGCCCGCAAGGCCATGGGGCTGTCTACGGCGGGTTTTGTTGTTGGCTGCGTTGCAAATCATTTGCCTGCCAAGCGCCAGGAAGATTTGATATCCGCGGTTCGAATCATGAAGGATCGCGGGATAGAAGCCCATGCGGTGCTCTTCGACGTAGGGGGGAGTATTCCAAGCGTCTTCAGCAACGATTCTAGATCTTGGGCTGGAAGATGATATTTCCATACTGGGTTATTGTGATGATGTTGCTTCACTCCTGCCGGGATTCAATGTCATCGTTCTTCCTTCCGAAAAGGAAGGGTTCCCGGCATCCGTTCTGGAGGGAATGGCCGCAGGGCTCCCCAGTGTTGTTACTCCGATTGCTGGTTTAAGGACTTGGTAGTCGATGGAGAAACTAGCTTTGTTCCCCCACGGTCCCCTGCTTCCATTGCCAGCAAGTTGATCTGGCTCCGTGACAACCCTGAAAAGTCCGCCGTCCATGCGGTAGGAATGGAAGAGCATTGGTAAGGAATTCTATTCAGTGGAGAATTGGTCAACCGTCTACAGGACGCGTATTCCGAACTTGTGAACCCCTCTCGTGGAGCCGCACAATGAAGGTCTGCCATGTGATAGGTGATTCGCAGTTCGGGGGTGGCTCAAAGGTTGTCAAGGGAGGCCGCATGCCATACCCGGGATCAGGGGTTGGGATGTCAGCGTGTTGACCACGAATAAAGCTTTTTCCGAGTTATTGTACTCGGAAGGTATCGCCGTGATCCGACCTTGACTGAAATTGGAGGGAAAATTGACGTTGTCAGGATTTCTGTGGGCTAAGGTGGTTGACCCGGGTTTTTAAGGAGAACTATTTTGACCTTATCCATACCCATACATCGAAGGCTGGTTTCGTGGGAAGGAGGGCGGCGTATTTGGCGGGAGCTCGGGCCATCGTTCATACTGTGCACGGTTTTTCTTTTCACGAAAAATCCAATTGGCTGCCGGTTTTTGCCTATGGGAATCTCGAAAGGTTGGCTGCGTTGTGGTGTGATCGGATTGTTACAGTCAGTGAATTCCACAGACGCTGGGCCATAGATCTGGGAATAGGCAGCCCGGAAAAGGTTGTTGCAATTCCTAATGGGGGTGAGGGATCTGGCCCCCAGTTCTGAGGTGGATCGCTCTAAGATTCGCCGTGAATTGGGTTTTTCGCAGGAGTCGTTCATTGTTTTTTCAGCGGGTCGCTTGGCCCCCCAAAAAGGGTTGGAGGATCTTATTGCCGCCGCCGCGCTTCTCAAGGAGAAATGGGGCACCTCGGTCCAGGTTGTCCTAGCAGGTGCCGGGCCCCTAGAAGGCGTTCTCAAGGAAAATCTCCGAACTAGGACTTGAGCAAAATGTTCTTTTGATGGGCTTCCGCTCCGATATATCGGAGTTGCTTGTTGCCGCCGATTGTGTCGCTCTCGCTAGCTTGCGAGAGGGGCTATCCATCGCCCTTCTGGAGGCCATGTCTGCGGGGAAGCCGATTGTCGCAACCGATATAAGCAGCAACTTAGAAGCGTCTTCCGGTGGCTATGCCGCACAGATTGTTCCCTGCGGGGATCCGAGGGCATTGGCAATCGCCATTGAGAAGTTCTTTTCCGACGGTCAACTAAACAATGAATTCGGTGACAAGGCCCGGGAGACATATCTCAAAAAATATACGTCAGATTTGATGCAAAAGCGCTATTGGGAGTTGTATGCAGAGGTTATAAAAAAATTCTCCCGGTCGGATATCCAAAACCAACCTAATTCCTTGAACTTTATCAACCTGAATCCATGTCTTTTTAGATCGAGAAAATCCTTGCGGGTTGGCTCTCCAAAATAGGTTCGCTGATCGGGATCCTGATTGGCTCCCTCAATCCGACCGGAATGGAGAATACCTTTCAAGGAAGAGACTAACATTGGTCCGGCCATCTGTGATAATCGAAAAAACAGTTCGAAAACAGATATTCCCTTCTCGATGGCAAAATGTCGCTGTGCGATGATCTGTCCGGAATCAAACTCCTCAAGCATTTCGTGGATGGTGATTCCAGTGGTTTGCTCATTGTTAGCCAATACGTGGATGTAGGTGCAAATTCCGGCATAGGCCGGAAGGAGCGAGGAATGAGCATTGAGGGAACCAATGAGGGGTATACTTAGAATCTCACGTCCAATCTTGTATGGGCATGAGTACGACACTAGAATGTCCGGGGCGAAATTTCGATCGCATCCACCGAATTCTTGTGATTGACGTTCCGTGTTAGAATGGTGGGCAGGCCTTGATTCCGGCAGGTACTTTCGACCATACGTGGTCGATTAGTGAGTGTCTCAACCACAAGGGGACGATATAAGTTAAGGTCTTGTAGAAAAAGTACCCAGCCCCCACCTGAAATACAATTTACCCGCCTCGATCAGACTATTGCCACGTTGTTTCCGTAGCCCGGAGGTAATGATGAACTGAAACTCGAACTTGTCAATGGTTTCGCGGATGACATGGCTCAATGCCAAATTCGGAAAAATTTCCATTCGTGATGATCGTGATTCGTGGTTTCATTTGGCCAATGAATGATCCTTGAAAAGCCATATGTGCGGGAACTTTAACTTGTTCATTGAAGATTAGTTAATACCGATTCACAAGGGAAATCTTCCTTGGGAAGCGGCGGGGAAAAGGCTGTACATAGGTCATGAAAAAATCTATGATCGCTCCGGTAGGCCCGCATGTCACATACCCGTTGTGGCAGAAATCGCTCTGGGAGTTGGGGCGGGCCATCCAATTGATAAATAGCCACGACATACCTGATAAGGATTTCAGGCAGGCCTGTTCAATACGGAGATGACATGGCCAAAAGGATCTTGGACATCCTCGGAGCGGCGTTCGGGCTCGCCCTGTTCGCCCCCTTCTTCGCCGTCATTGCCGTCGCCATCAAGGCGACCAGCCCCGGTCCGGTGTTCTTCCGCCAGGATCGCCTGGGCCTGAACCGCTCCACCTTCCGCATCTACAAGTTCCGCTCCATGGCCGCCGGCCGGGAAAAGCTCGGCTGCCTCGTGACCGCCGGCGACGACGGCCGGATCACGCGACTGGGCGCCTTCATGCGCCGCCACAAGGTCGACGAACTGCCGCAGCTGATCAATGTCCTGAAGGGGGAGATGTCCCTGGTCGGACCGCGTCCCGAGGTGAAGGAATTCGCCGACGCGTTCCCGCGCGAGTACGACGAGATCCTGACCGTCAAACCCGGCATCACCCACCGCGCGACCCTGATGTTCCGCAACGAGGAGGAGATCCTCGCCGGCGCGCCCGATCCGGTGGCCCTGTACCTCAACGAGGTCATGCCCCTGAAACTGTCTGCCTACCGGTCGCGGCTGCGCCAGAATGTCCGCCAGGACATCGTGACCATCCTCGCCACGCTTTTCCCGCGCGGACGGGGTGTGTTCGCCTATCGCACCGGTCGGCTGGAATCCCCGGGCGTGTCCGACATCCGTTCCTATCAGCAGCTGCAGACCCGGGCCGTGGCCGAGGAACGTGCCCTGGAAGAGCTGGCCTGACCCGGCCCGCTCCGACTCCTACCTGATCCTGGCCGGAACGCCGACGGCCGTCACGTCTGCCGGCAGCGGTCTGGTGACCACCGCCCCGGCGCCGACGATCGTGTTGTCCCCGATCTCGAGATACTGCAGGACCTGGGCGCCGGTGCCGATCAGGACGCCGTCCCCGAGCCGCACGCCGCCGGAGATGTTCGCCCCGGGGTTGACCGCGCAGGCCCGGCCGATCACGGTTTCGTGACCCACGGTGCAGCCGTAGTGGACCACGGCGAAGGGCTGGAACTCCAGGTTGACCGTGCCCTGCACACCCGAGCAGATCTGCACGCCGTGCCCCACCAGGCAGCTGTCGCGGTCGAAATTGGCCGTCGGGTGGACGAACGACGGCCACAGGTCGGGGCCGTATTCCGCTTCGAGCTGGCGGGAGACCCGCAGGCGCGGGGCGGCGTACCCGATGCCCAGGGCCAGGCAGTCGAACTTCTGGCGGTTGTCGCGCAGCCAGTCGAAATCGCCCAGGATCTCGTTGTCGCTGTCGGTCGGACCGATCTGCGACGTGTCGCTGATCACGTACCCCGCGAACTCGTACTCCCGGTCGTTGCCCGGATCACGGGTGATGTCGGCCGCGAGCAGCCGGGCTTCCCGGGCGAATCCGCCGGCGCCGATGATGACCAACCGTTTCCTGGGCACGCGGTCTCCTGGACGAAACGACGCCTGGCGGCCGCCTCGCGGATAGGGTTTCCCTTGAATTTCCCTGCTGGCAGGAGCAGATTATCACGGATGGAATCAGGCGGGGCAAGCAACTTTACGAACGGATTCGAGCCCATGGATCAGCCATGTTGAAGCGGATGCTGGATTTTTTCGGCGCCGCGGTCGGGTTGGTCCTGCTGAGCGTCCCTTTGCTGGGCCTGGCCCTGCTGGTGCGCTGGAAGCTTGGCGCCCCGGTCTTTTTTGTCCAGGAACGGCCGGGCCTGGGCGGCCGGCCGTTCCGGATGGTCAAGTTCCGCAGCATGACCGACGGCCGCGATACCGACGGGCAACTGCTGGCCGACGACCGTCGGTTGACCGGTTTCGGCGCGTGGCTGAGGCGCAGGAGCCTGGACGAGCTGCCCGAGCTGGTCAACGTGCTCATGGGCGACATGAGTCTTGTCGGCCCGCGCCCGTTGCTGGTCGAGTACCTGCCCCTGTACAGTCCGGAGCAGGCCCGCCGGCACGAAGTGCGGCCCGGCATCACCGGCTGGAGTCAGGTCAACGGCCGCAACACGCTGGACTGGGACGACCGCCTGGCGCTGGATGTCTGGTATGTCGACCACCGCAGTCTGGCGCTGGATCTGCGCATCATGCTGCTGACCGTCGGCAAGGTGTTCAGTGGCGAGGGCGTCAGTCAGGAGGGCCGAGCCACCATGGATCGCTTCCGCGGGTCCGGCCGCTGACGGTATGGGGGAGACATCGGCTCGCGTTGGGGTTATGATTTGACGGAATCAAGGCGATCAACCACCGAAGGCAGCAAGACGGATATGGAAGTGAAGGCCCTGCACCCGGACAAGTTGGCGATCGACGGCGGCGCTCCCGTCAGGGAGACGGCGCTGCCCGGTTGGCCGCATTTTCCCGAGCACGACATCGCCGCGGTGGCGGACGTCCTGCGCTCGGGCAAGGTCAACTACTGGACCGGCGACGAGGGCCGCCGCTTCGAAGAGGAATTCGCGTCCCACTGCCGCGTGCATCACGGCGTGGCCCTGGCCAACGGCACCGTCGCCATCGAGCTGGCGTTTGCGGCCCTGGGCATCGGCCCCGGGGACGAGGTCATCGTGACCGCCCGTTCGTTTGTCGCCTCGGCCGGCGCGGTCGTCCTGCGCGGCGCGCGCGCCGTCTTCGCCGATGTCGACCGCGACACGCAGAACATCACCGCCGCAACGGTCACGCCCCTGATCACCGACCGCACCAAGGCCATCCTGGCCGTGCATCTGGCCGGTCTGCCCTGCGACATGGACCCGCTCCTGGAGATTGCCGGTCGCCACGGGCTCTATGTGATCGAGGACTGCGCCCAGGCCCACGGGGCCACCTACAAGGGGCGACCGGTGGGCGGCCTGGGTCATGCTGCGGCTTTTTCGTTCTGCCAGGACAAGATCATGACCACCGGCGGCGAGGGCGGCATGCTGGTCACCGACGACGAGTCGACCTGGCGTCGGGCCTGGGCGATCAAGGACCACGGCAAGAGCCACCGGACCGTTTACGAGGTGGAGCACAAACCCGGCTTCCGCTACCTCCACGAATCCATCGGCAGCAACTGGCGCATGACCGAGATGCAGGCCGTGCTCGGGCGCCGGCAGCTCCAGCGTCTGCCCGCCTGGCACCAGCAACGGATCGCCAACGCCGGGCGTCTGCTCCAGGGCCTGGCGGACCTGCCCGCCCTGCGGGTGCCGGCGGTGCCGGACCACGCCGAGCACGGCTGGTACAAGTTCTACGCCTTCGTCGAACCGGACGCCCTCAAGGCGGGCTGGGACCGCTACCGGATCAAGGAGTCCATCAGCGCCGAGGGGATTCCCTGCTATTCCGGATCCTGTCCCGAGATCTACCTGGAGAAGGCCTTCGCCGGTTCGGACATGGCGCCGCCGTCCCGCCTGCCGGTCGCCCGCGAGCTGGGGGAAACCAGCCTGATGTTCCTGGTCCACCCGACGCTGGGGGACCTGGAGATGAACCAGACGATCGACGCTGCCCGGAAGGTGTTTGCGGCGGCCACCCGATGACTCTGCCCCGTTCAGATATCGCCATCTTCATTCCTTCCCTGCGCGGCGGCGGCGTCGAACGCAACATGCTGAACCTCTCGCGTGGGATGGTGGACGCCGGCTACGCCGTGGATCTGGTGCTCGTCAAGGCCGAGGGCCCTTTCCTGGAACGGCTGGACCCGCGGGTCCGGGTCGTCGACCTCCGGTCCTCCCGGGTGGTCGCCGCGGTACCCGGTCTGATCCGCTACCTGAATCGCCATCGTCCCGCCGCTCTGCTCAGCGCCATGGGGCACGCCAACATCATCGCGATCATGGCCCGCCGGCTGTCCCGATCGCGCTGCCGCCTCGTGGTCAGCGAACACACGTTGCCTTCGGTCATCGCCAAGGTCGCCGGCACCCCGCTCTCGCGCACGGTGCCGGGTCTGAGCCGGTGGTTCTATCCGCGGGCCGACGCGATCGTGGCGGTCTCCCGGGGGGTCGCGGCCGATCTCGTCGCCGGCTCGCGGATCGCCGCCGATCGGATCACCGTCATTCCCAATCCGGTGGTCACGCCCGAACTGATCGCAGCTCTCGGCACCGCGGCCGACCACCCCTTCTTTCGGCCGGGAACCCCGCCGGTCATCCTGGGCATCGGGCGCCTCTCGATCGAGAAGGGGTTCGACGTTCTCATCCGTGCATTTGCCGTCCTCAGGCGGTCGGTGGAAGCCCGGCTGCTGATCCTCGGCGAAGGGGAAGAACGGGCCCGGCTCGAGACCATGGTGAACGAACTGGGACTCGAGGACGCGGTCGATCTGCCGGGCTTCGTCGCGGCGGTGCCCGCGTTCATCGGCGCGGCGACAGTCGTGGTGATGCCCTCGCGCATCGAAGGGTTCGGCAACGCTCTGGTCGAAGCGATGGCCGGGGGCGTGCCGGTGGTGGCGTCCGCATGTCCGGGCGGCCCCGCGGACATCCTGGACGACGGCCGGTACGGCCCGCTGGTGCCGGTCGACGATCCCGAAGCTTTGGCCGCGGGTATCGCCGCGGCCCTGGAACAGCCGGTCGCCCCGGAGGTACTGCAGGCCCGCGCGGCCGAATTCTCGCTGGACAAGATCGTGGCGCGCTATCTGGCGGTTCTGGGCCTGGAGCCGAACGGTCGTTGATCAAACCCGATCCAGAGGATAGACTTGGCTCGCCTTCAGCAAACAAAAACCCTTGTCGACCGGGGAACCAGAGTCCGATGAGTCACAGCGAGCCCTCAGAATCACCCAACTGGCGCGGTCGTCTGCGCAAGATGGGGACCAAGGTCCTGCGTGAAGAGGGCAAGTTGACGCGGCTGGTCCGCGGCCAACGGCTCCTGTTCACTCTGCTGTTCTTCGGCCTGCTGTCGGCCGTCTCGGTCACCGCCTCGTTCCTGCTGCGGTTCGTGGTCCTCGAGAACGTCCTGAGCACCTCGCTGCACAACTGGCACCTGTGGTGGCTGGCCATGCTGTGCGTGACCGTGCCGGTGCGTCTGGTTTTCTTCTGGGCGATCGGCCTGCACCGGCAGTCCTGGCGGTTCGCCTCGGTCGAGGATCTGCCGCCGCTGGTGATGAGCGTGCTCGCCAGTTCGTCCCTGATCATCGTCGCCCTGTGGATCTTCTGGACCAGCCCCGGCGGCTTCCCTCTGTCGACGCTCGCCATGGACATGGTGCTGTGTCTGGCGCTGGTCACCCTCGGCCGCTTCGCCTACCGGCTGGTCGGCGGACCGGTCGACCATCTCGGCAACCGCGCGCCCCGCCGCCGCGCCATCATCGTCGGCGCCGGCAACGCCGGCAACCTGACCATCGAGGCCATGCAGTCGCCCCGCCTGGGCGGGTTCAAGCCGGTGGCCATCGTCGATGACAATCCCCTGGTCAAAGGCATGCGGATCCGCGGCGTGGAGGTGCTCGGCGGGATCGACGACATCGCCGCGGTGGCGCGCCGCAAGGCCGCCGAAGTGGTCGTCCTGGCCATCCCTTCGGCTTCGACCTCCCAGCTGTACCGTATCGTCAGCCGCTGCCAGGAGTCGGATCTGCCCCTCAAGTCGGTGCCCAGCTTCTGGGAAATCATGGAGAGCGACAAGCCTAGCATCCGGCGCGTCGAGGACTTCAGCACCGACAGCCTGCTGAGCCGCCGTCCGGTGGCCGGGGACCAGTCGGTGCTCGCCGGCCTTCTGGCCGGCAAACGGGTGCTGGTCACCGGGGCCGCCGGCAGCATCGGCTCGGAGCTGTGCCGCCAGATCACCGAGTGCGGAGCGGCCCACCTGGCCTGCCTGGACAAGGACGAGAACGGCCTGTTCCGTTTGGAACGCGAGCTGCGCGACGCCGGGCATGACACCGACTTCGACTTCCTGCTCGGCGACATCAAGAACGAGAGCCGGCTGGACGCGTTCTTCAAGCGGGCCCGCCCGGACGTCGTCTTCCACGCCGCCGCCTACAAGCACGTGCCCATCCTGCAGTTCCACCCCGAGGAGGCCGTGGGCAACAACGTGCTGGGCACGCGGCGGCTCGTCGAGATGGCCGTCGCCTACCGGGTGCAGCGGTTCGTCATGATCAGCACCGACAAGGCGGTCAACCCCACCAACGTGATGGGGGCGAGCAAGCAGGTGGCCGAGAAGGTCGTCCTGTCCGAGGCGATCAGCGAGCGGCGAGGGCCCGCAGTTCTCGATCATCCGCTTCGGCAACGTCCTGGGCAGCGCCGGCAGCGTGGTGGAGATGTTCCACCGGCAGATCGCCCGCGGCGGGCCGGTCACGGTCACCCATCCGGACATGGAACGCTTCTTCATGACCATCGCCGAGGCGGTCCAGCTGGTCCTGTTCGCCGCGGCGATGGGCACCGGCGGCGAGGTGTTCATCCTCGACATGGGCGCCCAGGTGAAGATCGACGACCTGGCGCGGCAGATGATCCGCCTGTCCGGGCTGACGCCCGATGTCGACGTGAAGATCGATTTCATCGGGCTGCGGCCGGGGGAGAAGCTCAAGGAGGAACTCTGGGCCGAGCGGTGAAGAGCCCCACCGGACGGACAATGCGGATATCCTGGTCGCCCGCCGCCAGGCGATCGATCCGGCGGCCGTCGCGAGCGGCGTGGAACGGCTGGTGGCCGCCGCTTCTGTGGGCGACCGCACGGCGCTGTGGGCTTCGCTGCTCGAGCTGGTTCCCGATTTCCAGGGCCTGACCGGGACGGAGGCCGAACGGCCGCCGGAGCATCCCCGGGCCTCGGGCGTCGGTGAATCATGACCGTCAACCAGCCCTCCCTGCGCCGGAACTTCTCCTGGACCTTTCTCGGCAACGCCGTGCTGGCGGCCTGCCTGTGGGGCCTGCTGGCGGTCCTGACCAAGCTCGGTTCGCCCGACGTGGTCGGGCGGTTCGCCCTGGGATCGGCCATCGCCACGCCCGTCTTCATGTTCGCCAATCTTCAGCTGCGGGTGGTGCTGGCCACCGACGCCGAAGGCGCCCACCGCTTCCGGGATTATCTCGGCGTGCGCCTGCTCATGCTGCCGGGCGGCCCTGCTGGTGGTGCTGGCGATCGCCTTTTCGGCTACAGCCGGGAACAGGCCCTGGTCATCGGCATGTTCGGGCTGGTCCGGCTGGTCGAGTCCCTCAGCGACCTGTTCTACGGATTCGCCCAGAAGCACGAACGCATGGACCTGGTGGCGCGGTCGCTGCTGGTGCGCGGTCCGGCGATCCTGATCCTGTTCGGCGCCACCTTCTGGCTGACCCGCAGCCTGGCCCTCAGCCTGGTCGCCTACGTCGCGGCGTTGCTGCTGGCGGTGCTGCTCATCGACGGTCCCCAGCTGCACCGGCTCCTGCGGGAAACCGCCGGCGGTTCCCTCCGGCCGCGGTGGGACCGCCGGGCCGTCAGGGAAATCGTGACGCTGGCCGCCCCGCTGGGTCTGGTGATGCTGCTGATCACCCTGCGCAACACCATCCCGCGGACCTTCCTCGAGTCGACCTACGGCGAGGAGGAACTGGGGATCTTCTCGGCCCTGTCGTACCTCGTCATTGCCGGCTCCACCGTGATCATGGCGCTGTCCCAGTCGAGTATCGCGCGGCTGTCGCGCTATTTTGCCGAGGGCCGTCGTGAACGGTTCCAGGCGACGATCACCAAGCTGCTGGGCCTGGGGGTGCTGATCGGTGCCGGCGGTGTCCTGCTCGCCGCCGTGGCCGGGGGTTTCATCCTCGAACTGCTCTACTCGCCGGCCTATGCCGCACACACCGATCTGTTCGTGGTCATCATGATCGGCGGCGCCCTGCTCTACCTGGGCAGCCTCCTGGGAGCGCCGGTCAGCGCCATGCGGGAGTTCCGGGTCCAGCTGTGGGTCTACCTGGTGAACGTGGTTCTGCTGGTGGGCCTGTCCTGGCTGTTGATTCCCCGCCACGGGTCGTTGGGGGCGGCGCTGGTCATGGTGGGCTGTTCCGTCTGGATCGTGATCGCCTACGGGTTCATTGTCTGGCGGGGGATCCGCCGGATGGGCGCCGGCGACGCGGCCGGTCCGCCGCCGGTCGGAGGTCAGCCGACATGACGGTCGTCGATGTCCTGTGGCTGGCCCTGTTCGTACCGTTGATATTCTTCGCGGTGAGCCTGTCCCGCCGGCTGTGCGGGCACTGGTTCAGTCCGGTGAGCATCTTCCTCGGCATCAACAGCCTGTCCATGGTGGGCTACCACCTGCGGCTGCTGGAAATGCCGGATGCTTCGGTGACGGTCCATGCCCTGTTGCTGGCGGGGTTTGCGGTCTTTGTCCTCGGGGTTCTGCTGGCGGTGGGTGGGGGCTCGGGCGCGCCGGCAGTGGCGGTCGGGGTGCGGGACGCCAAGGGACTCAGTGGATTCTTCTACACCACGGTGGCGCTGGCGACCTGCGGCTGGCTGATTCAGGGAGCCATGCTGGTCATGCGGATGGGCCTGGGCAGCCTGATCCGGAACATCTGGGTCCTGCAGGGCGAATTCCAGGTCCAGTTCGTCGGCTACCTCAACATGATCGGCATCCTCGTGCTGCCGCTGTTCGTGCTGCGGCTGGCGGTAGGGCAGGTGCGCAAGGTCGACTACCTGCTGGTGCTCGCCTCCCTGTTCGGGCTGCTGCTGGCGGGCATCAAGGGCTACATGATCTATTCCGTCCTGGGCGGCGCGTACGTCTGGAGCGTGGTCCGGCCCGATCGTTTCCGGCTGGTGCATCTGGCAGCGGGCATGGCGCTCATCCTGGGCTTTTTCATCTTCTACGCGGCCAAGGTCGACATCTTCGCCACCGAGCAGTACGTCGGCACCGGCCTGATGAAACGCCTGCCCGCCCTGCACATGCCCTACCTGTATTTCGTGGGCAGCTGGCCGGCCCTGGACTTCATCGTCGACGGTACCGTGGCGGATCTGCCGCACCTGGGCACCTTCGTCCTGCAGCCCATGTGGAAGCTTCTGGGCGCCGTGGGCGTCGCCGAGTATGCGCCCCTGCAGCAGCCGTTCGTGAGCATCGGCAAGTTCACCTTCAACGTCTACGCGCTGGTGGGCGAGGTCTACTGGGATCTGAAATGGCCCGGGGTGCTGGGCGTCTGCCTGTTGCTGGGTTTTGTCACCACGCGCCTGTACCTGCGGGCCCGGCGCCAGGTCTTCTGGGGTCATGTGGTGATCTATGCGATCGCCGTCCACGGCCTGTTCATCTCGTTCTTCTCCTTCATCTACACTTTCAACGTCTACGTGCTGGTGCTCTACACCTACGTGCTGGGGTTCGTGGTCATGCGTGGGGGCATCCTCGTGGCAGCCGGCGACAAGCCGGTTCCCGTGGCCGAGGAGGAGCGTTGACGTGTGCGGATTAGCCGGATTCTGGAATCCCGCCGGGAACCTTGGCGATCCGGAGGACTGCTTGCGGCGGATGGCCGGCGTGATCGCCCACCGGGGGCCCGACGACCAGGGGATCTTCTTCGACCCGGACTCCGGGTTCGGGTTGGGCCACCGCCGGCTGTCCATCCTCGACCTCTCGGCCGACGGCCACCAGCCGATGACCTCGGCCTCGGGCCGTTTTGTCCTGGCGTACAACGGCGAGGTCTACAATTTCCGCCGGTTGCGGACAGAACTCGAGACCAGCGGCGCCGGTTTCCGCGGCCAATCCGACACCGAGGTGATCCTGGCCGCGGTGGAAGCCTGGGGCCTGGCCGGCGCCCTCGAGCGTTTCAACGGCATGTTCGCCTTCGCGCTGTGGGACCGCCGGAACCGGAGTTTGAGTCTGGTCCGGGACCGGCTGGGCATCAAGCCCCTCTACTACGGGCAGGTCGGCGCGTCCATCGTGTTCGGCTCCGACCCGGCCGCGTTCGCACGGTTTCCGGGTTTCACCGGAGCGATCGATCGGGGCGCCCTGTGTCTTTACCTGCGCCACAACTACGTACCGGCTCCGTACAGCATCCACGCGGGGATCCGCAAGCTCCTGCCCGGCCACGTGCTGACGATCGACGATCCCGGCGCGAGCGAGTTGCCGGCGAGCCGGCCGTGGTGGTCGGTGCGGGAGGCGGTGAACCGGGGGCAGGACAAACCCTTCACCGGCTCGGCGGCCGCAGCGGTCGACGGCCTGGAGGCCGTCCTGGCCGACGCCGTCACCAGCCGCATGGTCGCCGACGTTCCGCTGGGCGCCTTCCTGTCCGGCGGTATCGACTCGTCCACCGTGGTCGCGCTGATGCAGGCCGGCCGTTCCGCACCCGTCAAGACTTTCAGCATCGGGTTCGAGGACACCGCCTTCAACGAGGCGGGGTACGCCGGCGAGGTCGCGCGGCACCTCGGGACCGACCACACCTCCCTGATCGTCTCGCCGGCGGACTGCCGGGATGTCATTCCCCTGCTGCCGTCCATGTTCAGCGAACCCTTCGCCGACTCCTCGCAGATCCCGACGTACCTCGTCTCGAAGATGGCGCGCGGCCAGGTGACGGTTTCCCTGTCGGGCGACGGCGGGGACGAGCTGTTCGCCGGCTACCACAACTACGCCTTCGGCAGCGCGCTCTGGCGGCGCGCCGGGGCGGTCCCGTCGTGGCTGCGCAGCCCTGGTGCCCTGCTGGTCAAGGCTCTGCCCACGGGTTTCTGGGACCAGGTCTTCAAGCTGGCGCGTCCGTTCGATTCGGGTGGGCGGGAGTTCGCGGTCACCGGGGACCGCCTGCACAAGCTCGCCGACGTCATCGACCGCAAGGACTTCCGGTCCATGTACCAGGCCCTGGTCTCGGGCTGGAGAAATCCGGCCGGTATGGTGATCGGCGGCCACGAACCCCCGAGCCTGCTGCGGGGGCTCGATCCGGATCCCCCGTCGGCCGATCCGGTGGCCAGCATGATGTACTGGGACATGATGACCTACCTGCCGGACGACATCCTGACCAAGGTCGACCGGGCCAGCATGGCCGTCAGCCTCGAGGCGCGGGTTCCCCTGCTGGACCACCGGGTGGTAGAGTACGCCTGGAGCCTGCCGCACGAGTACAAGGTGCGCGACGGCCGCTCGAAATGGGTGCTGCGTGAGGTCCTGGAC
Organism: Candidatus Krumholzibacteriia bacterium; assembly: GCA_942492615.1. Classification (GTDB taxonomy): domain Bacteria; phylum Krumholzibacteriota; class Krumholzibacteriia; order LZORAL124-64-63; family LZORAL124-64-63; genus CALOFL01. The sequence continues at coordinate 368,297 of CALOFL010000005.1, read as the reverse complement.
CGTCATGTCCCGCGGCAGCTGATCGACCGGCCCAAGCGCGGCTTCGGGGTGCCGCTGGCCGGCTGGCTGCGCGGGCCGCTGCGGGAATGGGCCGAGGAACTGCTGGCGCCCGACCGTTTGCGGGACGAGGGGATCTTCCGGCCGCGGGTCATCGGTCGCCGGTGGCGCGAATTCCAGAGCGGTCGCCGGGAATGGCAGACGGGCCTGTGGACGGTCCTCATGTTCCAGGCCTGGCTGGAACGGCAGGGCGGAGCGGAGAATCAGCCGTGAAAGTGATCCACGTCACCACGGGGCTTCATGTCGGCGGCGCCGAGATGATGCTGCTGAAGCTGCTGGGCGCCATGGACCGGCAGCAGTTCGCGCCGACGGTCATCTCCCTGGTGCCCGGCGGGGAGTGCCGCACCGCGATCGAGGCGTTGGGCATTCCCGTCCACGACCTGGGGCTGAAGCCGGGGCAGGTGACACCCGGCGGCGTGCTGGCCTTGCGCCGCCTGGGCAAGATGCTCACGCCGGACGTCATCCAGGGCTGGATGTACCACGGGAACACCGCCGCGACCCTGCTGGCGAAGTTCGTCGTCGGCGAGCCGCGTCTGTACTGGAACATCCGGCACGCGGTGCACGACCTCGGTCACGAGAAGCGCACGACGCGGGCACTGATCCGCCTGGGGGCCATGGCTTCGCGGCGACCGGCGGGGATCATCTTCAACTCGGCAGTCAGCCTGCAGCAGCACGCGGCGCTGGGTTACCACCGGGACGGCTGTCTGGTCATCCCCAACGGTTTCGATACCGCGGTCTTCAAGCCCGACCCGGCCGCCGGACCGGCTCTTCGCCGGCAGTTGCACCTGGCGCCGCAGACACCGGTGGTGGGGATGGTGGCGCGGCTGCATCCCCACAAGGGGCACTTGAACTTCCTCGCCGCGGCCGAGCGCGTGCACGGACACCGACCGGATGTCCACTTCGTCATGGTCGGCAGCGGCGTCACGGAAATGGACCCGGAACTCGGTGGCTTCCTGCTGGGCAAGAGCCTGCGTGACCGTGTGCATCTGCTGGGGCCGCGCAACGATGTGGCCCGGCTCATGCCCGGGCTGGATCTGCTGTGCGTCTCGTCGGTGACCGAGGCTTTTCCCAACGTGCTGGGGGAGGCGATGTCCTGCGGCGTACCCTGCGTGTCGACGGAGGTGGGCGAGGCCGCGGCGATCATCGGTCCGACCGGCCGCACCGTACCGGCGGACGACCCTGCCGCCCTGGCGAGCGGGCTTCTGGAACTGCTGCAGCTGGATGCGGCCGCCCGTGCCGCCCTCGGGGAGCAGGGCCGGCGGCGGATCAGCGAACGGTATTCGCTGGCGGCGGTGGCGCGGCGATTCGCCGCGCTCTATCAGTCGGGCACCGCCGGGGCGTCCGCGGTCTGATCGGAAGCGGTCAGCCCCATGGCGTGCGTGATCACGGCGTTGACCTGAACGACATCGAACTTCTTCGCGGCCAGTTCCCGCGACCGTCGTCCCATCTCGAGCAGCAAATTCCGGTCTTCACAGAGCCGCAGCATGGCCGCGGCCAGCGCCGCCGGATCCCGGACCGGGACCAGCAGGCCGTTGATCCCGTCGTCGACGGTTTCCCGGCAGCCGGGCGTGTCGGTGGTGATGATGGCCCTGCCGGTCGCCATGGCTTCGAGGACCGTGCGCGGGGTGCCTTCACGGTACGAAGGCAGGCAGTAGGCCGCGCACTGACGCATCAGGGGCCGGACATCGTCGGTCGGGCCGAGGTACTCGATGACGCCGTCGGCGGTCCAGGCGGCCATCTCGTCGCGGCCGATCGCCCGGGGGTGGTCGTCGAAGAAACCCGCCACCTGGAACCGCGCGCCGGGGTACCTGGCCTTGACCAGCCGGGCGGCCCGGGCGAAATCGGCAACCCCCTTTTCGTGGACCAGCCGCGCCACCAGCAGGAACACCGGTTCGCCGTCCGGGACGGGGCAGCAGGGGAATCGCTCGAGGTTGATGCCCGAACCGTTGATCATGATCGCCTGGCCCGGCGTCACCAGACCGTATTCCGCGAACACCGCCCGGTCGTCGGTATTCTGGAAGAAGACCGTGCGGCATTCCTTCAGAGCGGCGCGGTACATGAAACGTACGTAGGCCTGCACCAGCGCCGCCCGGACCCCCTGGCCCATGAAGGTCGTGCCCAGGCCGGTGATCATCGCGTGGATTGCCGGTACTTTCTGCCGGCCGGCGGCCAGACAACCGTAGATGACCGGTTTGATGGTGTAGGCCAGCACGTGGTCGGGCCGGACCGAGGCCATGATGCCGCGCAGGTCGCGGATCGTCGCCATGTCGGCGACGGGGTTCATGCCGGCGCGCTGCAGCCGGAAGGCGCGGTGGGCGACGCCCCAGGCGTCCAGCCGGCCGAGGGTGCCGTCGTCCGGGTCGGGTGAGCAGCACGTCACCTCGTGACCCAGGTCGACCAGGGTGCGCAGCAGGTCCCCCCGGAACAGGACCAGGGAGGGCGTGTAGCTGGCAATGACCAGAATGCGGGCCATGCGGCAGACTCCGTCGGTTCGGGCGGGCAGGGCGGTCTCGGGCCGGATGATAGCAACCGGCAGCTTTATTTCCAACGTGAAGTGGGTTAAATAAACCGTTCATTCTGCGACAGATCAGCCGAAATTTGCCTCAGCGGTCTCCGGACACTAGTTTTCCCGGCGATCAGGATCGTTTGATCAGCAGGAAACAGCAACGATGCAACGCATCCAGCGGTACGAGAAAGGCAGCGAACATGGCGAAGGAAATCAAGAGCCAGAACATCACCTGGTCCGACGGCGACGTCAACCACGAGGCGCGCACCCAGCGCAACGGCCACAAGGCGGCCATCCTCTGGTTCACCGGCCTGTCGGGGGCCGGCAAGTCCACGCTGGCCCAGGCGGTGGAAAAGGAGCTGTTCATCCGCCGCTGCCACACCTACATGCTGGACGGGGACAACGTCCGTTTCGGGCTCAATCGCGACCTGGGCTTCAGCCCGGAGGACCGGACCGAGAACATCCGCCGTATCGGCGAAGTCGCCAACCTGATGATGGACGCCGGGACGATCTGCCTGACGGCCTTCATCTCGCCCTACCGCGTCGACCGCCAGGGCGCCCGGGAGATCGCCCCTGCCGGCAAGTTCATCGAGGTGTACACCAAGTGCTCCCTCGAGGAGTGCGAACGGCGGGACCCCAAGGGTCTGTACAAGAAGGCCCGGGCCGGGGAGATTCCCGAATTCACCGGTATCAGCGCCCCCTACGAAGAGCCGGAAACCGCTGAAATCGTGGTTGAAACGGACAAGAACGACGTCCAGGCCTGCGTCCGGCAGGTCATCGACTACCTGATCGAGCACGAGGTGCTCCAGGTCAATAATCTCGGCTAGCCGGGACACGGCCCCGCCCGCAGGGGCGGAGGCCTCGCCGCAGCCCCGCCGCGGCCGTTTGCGCTTGCGTCAGGGCCCCGGGGCGTCTATATTCCGCACGGCAAGACCGGAAAGGGGACAGGGTCCCCGCTCCGGTCGTTTGCCTGCAATTTTGTTGGCGGGTTGGCGCCAAGGCCCGGATCGCGACCGTTTTCGTGGTCGGATGCGGGCTCTGTTTCCGTTCCTTCCGTGATGAACCTGACTGCAGACATCGGAAGGGCGGCCGGCCTGCGGCCATCGTGACGCGTATGCGTGACGTAATGAGGAGGTTCTCGACGATGGCACTTAGCAAGGAACAGAAAGAACAGGTCATCGGGAAGTTCAGGAAGCACGACGCCGACTCGGGTTCGCCCGAGGTCCAGATCGCTCTGCTGACCGAACGGATCAACACCCTCAGCGACCACTTCAAATCCCACAAGGCGGATCACCATTCCCGCCGCGGCCTGCTGAAGATGGTCGGCCAGCGCAAGCGCCTGCTGGCCTACTTGAAGAAGAAGGATCTTGAAGGCTATCGCAGTCTCATCAAGGAACTCGGTATCCGGGGTTGATGGCAGCTTCGGGAAAACCAATCCGATAGAGGATCGGTCGCGGCTCAGCTGCGGCCGTTCACCTAATACGAATGGTTTGTCCCGGGCGGCAGGGGGCTGTTCCCCTGGCCGCAGAGGCAGGATGGAAGCAGTTGTTGAAGGGCGCGCATGCGCCCGCGCGGTTGGCGCCGCATCCGGAATAAGCCGGACGGTGCCGAAGCAAGCGGTAGGAAAGAAGAGAGTTAAAAATGAGCAAGCATGAAGTCAGTATGGAAATGAACGGCACGACGATCTCGATCGAAACCGGCCGGATGGCCAAGCAGGCCAACGGGTCCTGCATCGTCCGCATGGGCGACACGATGACCCTGATGACGGTCACGGCCGACAAGCGGCCGAGCGACAGGGATTTTCTGCCCCTGTTCGTCGAGTACCGCAACAAGACCTACGCCGCCGGCAAGATCCCCGGCGGCTTCTTCAAGCGCGAAGCCCGGCCCACCGAGCGCGAGACGCTCACCTGCCGGCTGATCGACCGGCCCCTGCGCCCCCTGTTCCCCGACGGATACCGTCACGAGACCCAGGTCGTCGCCTTCATCATCAGCGCCGACACCGACTATCACGCCGACACCCTGAGCATCACCGGTGCTTCCATGGCGCTGGCGCTCTCGGACGTGCCGTTCCACGAGATCGTCTCCGGCGTGCGCGTCGCCGACATCGACGGCGAGTTCGTCGCCAACCCCAGCTTCGAGCAGCTGGAGGAGTCGACCATGGACCTGATCGTCGCCGGCACCGACGACATCGTCTGCATGATCGAGGGCGAGTGCCTCGAGGTCCCGGAAGAGCGCCTGCTGGACGCCATCGAGTTCGCCCACGACTGGATCCGCAAGCTGAACGCCCTGCAGCGCGAGCTGCTGGCGGCCGCCGGCGGCAAGAAGAAGTGGGACTACGTCGAGCCCGTGGAGAACACGGACATCATCGAGAAGGTGGAGAGCTTCATCGGCGCCGAGCTGAAGGAAGCCATCGTGGTCAAGGGCAAGTTCGAGCGCGCCGAGGCCCTGAGCGCCCTGAAGGACAAGGTCAAGGCCGAGTTCACCACCGAGGACGGCAGCCCCGATCCCCGAGGCCAAGGAGGCCTTCGGCAAGGTCGAGAAGAAGCTCATGCGCGAGATGATCCTCACCGAAGGGCGGCGCACCGACGGCCGCGACCTGACGACCGTGCGGCCGATCACCATCGAGTGCGGCGTGCTGCCCCGCGCCCACGGCTCCTGCCTGTTCACCCGCGGCGAGACCCAGTCCCTGGGCACCGTCACCCTGGGCAGCAAGCAGGCCGAGCAGCGGGTCGAGCCCCTGAACGGCGAGCAGTACTGGAGCAAGTACTACCTGCACTACAACTTCCCCCCGTTCAGCGTGGGCGAGGTGGGCCGCTATTCCGGTACCGGTCGCCGCGAGATCGGCCACGGCAAGCTGGCCGAGCGCGCCATCCGGCCCATCCTGCCGGACCTGGAGGACTTCCCCTACACCATCCGCCTGGTGAGCGACATCCTCGAGAGCAACGGCTCCAGCTCCATGGCCACGGTCTGCTCCTGCTGCCTGGCTCTGATGGACGCCGGCGCCCCCGATCCGGGCCAAGGTGGCCGGCGTGGCCATGGGCCTGATCAAGGAGGGCGACCGCGTCGCCGTGCTGACCGACATCCTGGGCGTCGAGGATCACCTCGGCGACATGGACTTCAAGGTCACCGGCACCCGCGACGGCATCACCGCCTTCCAGCTGGACACCAAGATCGCCGGCATCAGCCGCGAGATCATGACCAAGGCCCTGACCGACGCCAAGAACGCGCGGATGCACATCCTGGACGTGATGGACGAGGCCATGCCCGAGCCGCGCGAGGAGATGAGCGCCTACGCGCCCAAGATCGAGACCGTGCAGATCCCGGTGAAGAAGATCGGCACGCTGATCGGCCCCGGCGGCAAGGTCATCAAGAAGATCCAGGAGGACACCGGCGCGACCATCGAGGTGGACGACGAAGGCATGGTCTTCATCTCCAGCACCGACCAGGCCGGCGGCCAGGCGGCGATGGACTTCGTGGTCGGCCTGATGGCCGAGCCCGAGGTGGACAAGGTCTACAAGGGTGTTGTCAAGACGGTCGTCGATTTCGGCGCCTTCGTGGAGTACCTGCCCGGCAAGGACGGCCTGCTGCACATCTCCGAGCTGGAGCACTTCCGCGTGGGCAACGTGGAGGACGTGCTGCAGGTCGGTGACGAGCTCGAGGTCAAGCTGGTCGAGATCGACAGCCGCACCGGCAAGGTCCGCCTGAGCCGCAAGGCCCTGCTGCCGGTTCCCGAGGGGATGGAAGATTCCCACCGTGACGACCGGCGCGGCGGCAGCGGCGGCGGTGGCGGCGGCGGCGGCGGCGGTCGCGGCGGACGCCGGTAGGTCCGGGGTCCATGAACCTCGATCCCTACAGGAACGAGATTCCGCCCCGCCGGGAGGTTCTTCCCGGCGGGGCGGTCCTGCTCTCGACCCCCATGCGGACCGCGCACGCGGTGACCTTCGGCGTCTGGCTGCGCACCGGCAGCCAGGACGAACCCGCCGGTCTGGGCGGCGTCTCCCATTTCCTGGAACACATCGTCTTCAAGGGCACCCGCAGCAAGTCCGCCTTCGAGGTCGCCTCGACCTTCGACAGCATCGGCGCCGCGGTCGATGCCTTCACCACCAAGGACATGGTGGCCTTCACGGTCAAGGTGCTGCCCGAGTACTTCGAGCCCGCGGTCGAGCTGCTGGCCGAGATGCTGCTCGAACCCGCCTTCGATCCCCGGCTGGTCCGAAGCTGGAACAGGACGTGGTCTTCGAGGAGATCCAGGAGGCGCTCGACACGCCCGAGGACCGCTTGCACGACGCCTTCGCGGCCCGGCTCTACGGCGGCCACGCCCGCGGCCGTCCGATCCTGGGTTCGCCGGTGACCGTGCGCAGCTTCGACGCGGACCTGCTGCGCGCCGAGCACGAGCGGCTCTTTGCGCCGGGAAATCTGGTCCTGTCGATGGCCGGCAACATCATGGAGGGTTTCTGGGAGGTCGTGGCCGAGGCCTTCGACCAGTCCGACTGGAAGGTGTTCCCCGCCGCTGCGACCGGCGGTGTCGGCGACCAGCCGGCCGCCGCGATGGTGGACCTGGATCTCGACGACATCGATCCCTTCCGCCTGGATCTGATCAGCCCCATCATCCAGACCTACTTCGAGATCGGCAACCTGGGGATCGCCTTTCGCGCCATCCGGACCGGGTGCCGGTCTACATGCTGACCAACATGCTGGGTGGCGGCATGAGCAGCCGCATCTTCCAGGCCGTGCGCGAGCGCGAAGGCCTGGCCTACACGGTCTACAACTACTCCGACATGGGACGGGACATCGGTCTGGTCAGCTGCACGGGCAGCTGTTCACCGGACAAGCTGGAGCGTCTGGAGGACGTCATCCGCATGGAATACTACCGGCTGTCTTCGGAGACCATCAGCCCCGAGGAACTGGACAACAACCGGGCCCAGATCAAGTCGCAGCTGATCTTCTCCCTCGAGGGCATGGTGAACCAGATGTTCCGGGCCGCGCGGAACGAGATCCTCTACGGCCGGTTCCTGCCGGTGGCCGAACTGGTGGATCTGGTGGAGCATGTCACGGTGGCGGATATCGTCCGGTGCTCCGAGAGCTATTTCAACCCCGATTCCCTGCTCGTGGCTATACACGGCCCGCCGACGGCAGAAGTTACTGTCGATCTATGATTTGAGTTGATCGCTTGATACGATACATGAAGAAGGGGCCGGCAGCGCCGGCCCCTTCTTGCGTCTGCGTTGCGCTGGTCAACTCCAGGGTATCTGGGTCTTCTCGAGCCGTGCCATGACCTTGGCGATCCCCTCCTGGTCGACCACCAGGGAGGTGCGGGCATAGCCGGCGCCGTGGACACCGAAGCCGCTTCCGGGTGACAGAAGGACGCCGCTGGCGGCAAAGACCTCCGAGACGAAGCGGAAGTCGTCGTCCCCGTAGGCGGACGGGATACGGGCCCAGATGTACATGGTGGCCGGCGGGCTGGGGACCTGCCATCCCAGTTTGCGGTACCCGGCGACCATCAGGTTGCGTCGCCGCTGGTAGAGGGCGCGGTTGTCCCGGCACACGCTCTGCGACCCGGTCAGGGCTTCGACGGCGGCCATCTGGATGGCGCCGAAGAGGGAGAAGTCCACGTTGCTCTTGACCCGGGCTAGGTTGCCGATGACCTCGGCGCCGCCGACGGCGAAGCCGGTCCGCCAGCCGGCCATGTTGTGGCTCTTGCTGAGGCTCTGGAACTCGACGGCGACGTCCTTGGCGCCGGGCACCTGCAGGACGCTGGGAGGATCGTTGTCCGGTTCGAAGCCCAGTTCGCTGTAGGCGATGTCGCTGACGAGCATCACGCCGTGCCGGCGGCACCACGCGACAGCTGCGGCCATGAACTCGAGATCGCAGACGCCGCCGGTCGGATTGTGCGGATAGTTGAGGATCAGCATCCGCGCCCGCGCCGCCACCGCGGCGGGGATCGAGCCGAAGTCGAGCACGAATCCGTTCTCCTCCGCGAGGGGCGGTTCGAAGATCTCCGCTTCGCACAGGCGCGCGGCCCCGAAATAGGCCGGGTAGCACGGGCTGGGAATGATCACCGTGTCGCCGGCGTTGAGGTAGGCCCGCATGAGGTTGGCGAGCCCCTCCTTCGATCCGATCAGGGGCAGGGTCTCGGTTTCGGGGTCGAGGTTGACCACGAAGCGGTTGTAGTACCAGGCCGCGATGGCCTCGCGAAACCGAGGCAGGCCCTTGAAGGTGGAATAGCCGTGGCAATTCCAGTCCGCGTCGTTCATGGCCTGGTTCAGGGCCGCGATGACGTTGGCCGAGGCGCGGCCGTCGGGATTGCCGACGCCGAGGTCGATCACCCGCTTGTCTGCCGCCAGGGCCTCCTCCTTCATTTTGAAGATGGTGGCGAAGACATAGGGCGGCAGCTTGGCCACCCTGTCGGCGCAGGGGATAATGAAAGGGGACGGGTTCATCACGACTCGCTTCCGGGTACGGTGGTGGTTGTCCAAGGACGGCGCTGGCCCGGCCGCGTGCGGGGCGCCAGCTGACTCGTGGGAATGTAAGCAGGATTTGCGCCGTTGCGCAAAGGCGGGTTTTCGCGGTGGTATCGGTCAGGTGCCGAAGGTGAAGGTATCCTGGACTTCGTTCAGTTCGTATTCCCAGCCCAGTTCGTCCACGGTCACCAGGATCGAAGGGGTGAGCTGCCCGCTGCGGACCATTTCGCCGAGGCTGCTGGGCCAGGTGCCCTTCTGGTAGCGGAAGAGCCGGGCCGCATCGATGACCTTGGACCGCACCTGTGAGTGCCGCAGGTCCAGCCCGGGGTTCGGCCCGGGGTCGGGGGTGGCTGTCCAGCGCAGCCAGCCCAGGGTACCGACCAGCATGAGCACCAGGAGGGTCATGGGAGCCGAGCGCAGGCCCGAACTCAGTTTCAGGCGAAAGCCGCCGCCCTTGCCTGTCGTCGTCGTCGTCGTCGGCGCCGGAGTTGTTTTTGATCAGGTATCCCTCCTCGCACCAGGTCTTGAGCAGGTCCCGGACGACGAAGCTTTCGGTCTTGCCCTGACGGATGATCCGTCCGAGGGGCAGACCGGCCAGCGCCATCTCCATGACCCGCTGCCCGGTTGCGCCGAGCTCCTCGACGGTGGTCGACTTCTTGCCCTGGGTGAAGGTGATCGCCTGGGAGGTGAAGAACTCCTTCAGAAAGGGTTCCTCGTCCAGCCGCCGGGCGGCCTCCATGAGCAGCCCCTGCACGTCCAGGCTGTAGCGCCATTTGACACCCGGAGGCGTGTCCTTGGTGGGGCTGAAGTGGTATCGGCCCCGCCGCAGCTTCATGCCCGCATGGGTCATCTCCTGGGCCAGGCTCTTCAGGGTCCGGTCCATTTCGGCACGGGTTCATGATACCCTCCGAGATCAGGATCTCCGTCAGGTCCAGCGAACTGTTCTTGCCGACGTATTCGATGTGCTTCCACTGCTGCTCGTTGAGGAAGCCGTAGGCGCGCAGGAACGATTCGAGCGGATCACGCGATCGGCTCCGACGGTCACGGGTGGAGATGAGCACACCCTTGTCGAAGATGAACACCATGTTCCGGTTGGTCTCCAGGTTCAGGAACCCGGATTTCTGCTGGCTGGCGAGAAGCTGCAGGATCTCCGCCAGATTAAAATCGCTCAGTTGCCCTTCCAGGGCCATGGCGAACCTCCTTATGATTTCATGCCAATGCCAACACCGGGAGCGGGCTCACGGGGGCCGGGTGTCTGGGCCAGGGAGTAGCGGTCGGGGATGCCCTTCCGCAGTCCGGGGCCGTCCAGAAATGCTATCGTCCAGGAAAGAATGATCAATGCCACGCCGGCCAGGACCGACAGGCCGGACCAGCCGGGCCACAGGGCCGCGGGCATGGGCAGCCAGTTCGGATGGATGGTCTCGTCCGGGAGCAGGAGCCCCGGCGTTGCCCACTGGTCACCGAGGTCGAATCCCCAGCCGGCGAAGACCAGAAAGATGCCCAACGTCAGCAGGGAAATCCGGAACCAGCCCGCCGGCAGGAGGCCGATGGCCAGATGCGCCGAGCCCGGCATGAGCCGTCCGAGACGGTTGATGCGGTGGATATGGGCCATGCCCTCGGCACGGCTGCGGTTCTTCAGCAGGGTTGCCAGCACCATCTCGCTGCGGGACCGTTCGGCCGTTTCGCCGCAGCCGGAGCACAGCCAGGCGGTGTCCTGGATCTTGGCGCACGCGCGGCACAGCGGTGTGCCGCAGTTCTCGCATTCGGTGGCGTCGTTCTGCCGGTTCCACCACATGATCATGAACAGGGCCAGCAACAGGGGCGCGCCGACCAGGGCGTAGAGGGGCAGCGGCGGGGCGCCGAGGACGAAGCGCCAGGACGCGAGGGCGACCAGGGGCGGGTAGCGTCCCGCCTCGAAGCGGCAGGCCTCGCTGCATGGCCTCTGGCGGTCAGGGGCGGATAGACCACCGGGGTGTATCCGCGCCGGCGGTTCTCCTCGCGATCGGGCGTCGGCGGGGCGAAGCCCAGGCTCCGGGCGGCCGCCATGGCCTCGGTTGCCTCGGGCACGAACAGCTTCTTGAAGTAGACCTGCGCCAGGTTGTAGTGGACCTCGCCGCGGTCGGGATGGGTCCCCGTGGTCTGCTTGTAGGCCCGGGCGGCGTCCTCGAGCTTGCCCTGGTAGTAGGTGTTGTTGGCCATGCCCCACCAGGGCCGGGAAATTGGTCGGCTCGGACTTGAGCACCTGGCTTGAAGAGACGGGTGCTGCTGCCGTACTTGCCGCGGCGGGCTTCCTGGATGCCCAGGGCCACCGTCAGCCGGTTGATGCGGTCCTGGTTCTGGGCGTTGGCCAGTCGGGTGCGCAGGGCGTCGGAGATCGAACCGGAGGGCGGCAGGTTGCAGGCGCGGTCCAGAAGGGTCACTTCACTGTCGGGGTCGACCGTGGGCACGGCCGAACGCAGCAGCGGCCACGATGGGAAGACCAGGATCAGGGCCGCCACCCAGGTCGGACAGCAGCAGGGCGCGCGATCCGGCCGCTGGCCAGGATCAGCAGGGGCATGGAAACCACGGCCAGGAAGCCGAACAGCCCGGCTTGAAGAGCAGCAGGACCAGGGGCAGCAGCAGCGGCAGCAGCCAGCGGAGCGATGCCGCGGATCCTTGAGGATCAGCCCGGCCAGGTCGTGGGCGAGGTGCGCCACAGGGCCAGGTAGAGGGCGGCGGTGACGAGCACGGTCCAGAAGAAAGCGTTGAGCAGGACGGCCAGCTGGTGGCCGGCGATGACGAAGTGGCCGCGTCCCACGGGCGAAGTCATGAGGGCGCGGAACGACGTCGGCAGGATCTTGGCCAGGGTGGCGGTGTCGAGGCCCTTCAGGGCCTGGACCGAGCGCCACCACAGGTACCGGGGCTGCCCGGGAGGCCTCGACGGCCGCCGCCAGGTTCTCGCTGACGCCCGCGGCGTTGCCGGCATGGCCGCCTGGCGGGCCTGATGGTAGTGCCAGGCGCCGGCCATCGGGATCGTCGAGGCGCGGCGGACGGTCCGGCGGCCTTGGCTGTCTCCACCGAGGTCGCCTGGGCTTCGGGCAGGAGCTTGCGGCTGATGTTCAACTCCGGCGCCTCGAAATCCGGATCGCCGACGTCCTCCGCCGAAGCGTTCACCAGGGTATCCAGGGGGGCGGGATTGGCCAGGACGCCCGGCACGATCGCCAGCAGGGCGGCCGCGAGGGTGATGACGATGAACCTGGAATCCTTCATTTTCGACAACCTGTCCGGTTAGGGTACATCATTCGCTTGTTGAATCTTCCGCCTGATCGTTGGATGATCCCCCTCGCGCGGGGACCGACAGCACTCCGACCTGGGATCCGGTGATTCCCGGCTCGGGGGTTTCTTCTACAGGTATCGAACATAATCCGCGGGCATTTACCGGAATTTTCGGGAATTTCCCCCCTCAGCGGATAAGGAGATCCTGTTCCTCGACCGTCGCCAGCCTGCCCCGAATGCCCGCCGGGTCATGCTGGCCGTGGCCGGGTTCTGCGGCATGGCCGGCCTGATCATCGAGTACGGGACCTATCCTGACGCCCTGGGTCCTCTGACGGCTGGCCCGGGTCCTGAGCGGGGTGGCGGTGGGTCCTGTTTCTGCTGGAGCAGGTGCTGTCCTGGCGCGAGTTCACGGTCCGTTCCGGCGCTACCTCAAGCGGCGCTGGCCGACCTTCGCCCTGTCGGTGCTGCTCCTGCTGGAGGCCGTCTGGCCCTGCTGGCGGGCGCGAGACCACCGGCTGGCTGGCCGAACTGCTCGGCCGGCTGTCGGTCGGTTCGGTGACGCGGGCCTACCTGATCATCATCCAGATCTACATCGTGGCCGTCTTCGCGGTGGAGTTGCCCCACCTGCACCGCCGCTTCGCCAGCTGCGCGTGCGGCCGGCCGTGGCCTTCGTGCTGGTCTTCGTGGGGCTGATCATCGTCGGGCGCCGGTCTGCTGATGCTGCCTGCCCCGGGCCACGCCCGACGGCCAGCCTCTCGGCTTGCTGGACGCCCTGTTCACCTCGACCAGCGCCGTCTGCGTGACCGGCCTGATCGTGCGGGACACCGGGGCCGGATTCACCGTGTTCGGCCAGACGGTGATCCTGGTCCTGATCCAGCTGGGCGGGCTGGGGATCATGTCCCTGACCGCGGCGATCAGCCTGCTCCTGGGCCGCGGCATCGGCGTGCGCGAGAGCCACCTGCTGCGCGAGGTCTTCCACGTGCCGACCCTGTCGGCGGCCGGCCGCACCGTGCGCCAGATCATCCTGATGACCCTGGCGTTCGAGGTGGCCGGTGGCATCCTGATCTTCCAGGGGCTGGGACCGGTGATCGCCGACGGCCGCGAGCGCCTGTTCGTTGCCGCCTTCCACGCCGTCAGCGCCTTCTGCAACGCCGGCTTCAGCACCTTCGACGATTCGCTGGTCGGTCGCTGGCGGACGATCCGCTGGTGATGGGGACGGTTACCGGGCTGCTGATCATCGGGGGGCTCGGTTTCGGGGTCGTGGCCCAGGTGCTGGCCTGGTTCCGCGGCCGGGCCCTCAATCGCCGCGACGGCCGACGTCCGCCTGGGATTGCACGCCCGGGTGGTGCTGGTCCTCTCGGCGGGGCTGCTCGTGGGTGGGACCGTCCTTTTGGCCGGACTCGAATGGAACGGGGCCCTGGCCGCGGACGGCTGGGGTCGGAAGCTGATGCACGCCTTCTTCCAGTCCGCCACCTGCCGGACCGCCGGTTTCAACAGCCTGGACCTGAACATGTTCGGCACGGCATCCCTGTTCCTGATGATCGTGCTGATGTTCATCGGCGGCGCCCCGGGTTCGACCGCCGGCGGCGTGAAGGTGACCACCGTGGCCATCGTCTGGGCCAACCTGCGGGCCATCGGTCAGCAGCGGCTGCGGGTCCGCCTGGGCGGGCGCGAACTCGACCAGGTGCACGTCCAGCGGGCCATGCTGGTGGTCTCCACCGGGCTGGTGGCCGCCGCGGTGGGTCTGTTCGTCCTGCTGGTCACCGAGGACCAGCCTTTGCTCCCGACGATCTTCGAGGTATTTTCGGCCCTGGGCACGGTCGGGTTGTCGCTGGGCCTGACGCCGGATTTGACGCCGGTGGGCAGGATCGTCATCATCGTGCTCATGTTCGTCGGCCGCCTGGGTCCCTTGACCCTGGCCAGCAGCCTGACCGGCGACGCCCGGGAACCCCGGGTCCGGCTGCCCCGGGGCCGGATCCTGATCGGCTGACCCGGATCAGCAAGCAAGGAGTTGAGACATGTTGAAGGTCGTCGTGGTCGGACTGGGCAGATTCGGCAGCACCGTGGCGCTGGCGAACTGGCCCGCGGCGGAGCCGAGGTCCTGGCGGTGGACCGCAGTCCCGCCTGGTCGAGGCGGTGGCCGACGACGTGGCGGTGGCCGTGGGCTTCGACGCCACCGATCGGCCAACCTGGAGGCCTACGACGTCGGCTCGATGGACGCGGCGGTGGTGGCCATCGGCAGCAATTTCGAATCCTCGGTCCTGGTGACCATGCACCTCAAGGCGCTGGGCGTGCCGACCGTGTACGCCAAGGCCCTGAACGAGATGCAGGAAGCGGTACTGCGGCGGGTGGGGGCCGACCACGTGGTCAAGCCGGAGGAGGACATGGGCCAGCGGCTGGCCGATCACCTGATCCACGATTCGGTGGTCGATTTTGTCGAACTGCCCGAGGGGATCAGCCTGCGCCGCGTCGCGATCCCCGACGACTGGGCCGGCCAGAGCCTGGCGGATCTGGATCTCCTGGGACGGCGACGGCTGAATCTGGTCCAGGTCCTGCCGGACCGGGGCACGGCCGACGAACGGCGGGGAACCGTCCAGCATTCCCGCTGCCGAACGGCAGCGAGGTCCTGCAGGCCGGGTGACCAGGTCGACGTCATCGGTCCCGGACGACGAATTGGACGAAGCTGGGGAATGGATTGTCGAAAAAAACTTGAGCTTTACGGGGTTTGTGGCTACTCTCTGCGTCATTGTGTCGGGTCTCACCGGGAAGCGGCCGCTCAGGAAATCGATTCCGTCTGCCTGGCCGTTCGTGGTTTCAGCAGGCTCGGACGTCTTCAACCAATCAAAGGAGTGATACGATGACCAAGCGCGAGTTCACGAAAATTGCCAGGAATCTTGCCCTGCTGGCGTTGCTGGTGGGTGTCTTCGCCATGGCCGGTTGTTCCTGCAAGGAATACGAAGAGCAGATCATGCAGCTGGACGCCCAGATCGCGGAGATGCAGAAGGATCTGTCCGACAAGGACGCCGTGATCGCCGAGCGTGAGCAGGTCGCCGAGGATCTGCGCGGTAATCTGAAGGATTGCCAGGGCGAGAACGCCATTCTCGTCGAACAGTCCGAGGAAGTGGTCATGATCACGGTTTCGGACCAGCTCGGCTTCGCGGCCAGCCAGGTCATCATCCTCGACACGATGGTGCCCACGCTCGAGGCCATCGCCAAGACCCTGCGCGACTATCCCGACTGGGACGTCTTTGTCGAGGGCTACACCGACAGCAAGAGGATCCTCGAGGAGTACCAGGAGCAGTATCCCTCCAACTGGGAGTTGGGTGCCTTCCGTTCCGCCGCGGTGGTCCGGTACATGACCAACAACCTGGATCTGCCTGCCGAGCGCTTCGCTGCCGTCAGCTACGGTCCGTTCCGGCCCGTTGCCGACAACGACAGCGTCGACGGCCGTGCGAAGAACCGGCGTGTCCGGTTCGTGCTGCACAAGCCCCAGATGTAGCTGCCGCCTCGACTCGAGGCCAATGCAGTCAGGCCCCGGAATCCCTGCGATTCCGGGGCCGTTCTTTTGCGCAGGCAGTCAGCGGGTGATCGCCGCGAGGGCCTCGAGGGCCCGGTCGATATCCGCCGCCGTGTTGTAGGGACCGAAACTGAACCGCGCGGTCCCGTCGGGAAACGTCCCGAACGCCCGGTGGGCCAGCGGTGCACACTGCAGGCCCGTTCTGACGGCAATGCCCCAGTCGGCGTCCAGAAACAGCCCGATCTTTTCGGTGTCCATGCCGGCGACCGTCAGGCCCAGGACCGGCAACCGGTCGGCGCCCAGTTCGGTGGGAAGCTCGCGGCCCAGGCCGTGGATGCGGATCCGGTCGATGGCGGCGCAACCGGCAAGGAACCGGTCAGCCAGGGCCATCTCGGCCGCCAGGACGCTGCCGGGGTCGTGGGCGGTCCAGCCAGGTCAGGGCGGCCCCAGACCCGGCCAGCCCGACGGTGTTCAGCGTCCCGGCTTCCAGCCGGTAGGGGTAGTCCTGCGGGTGGGCTCGCCTCGGCCGAGCGGACGCCCGTGCCGCCCCAGCGGGTGCTGGCGATGTCGACGTCGGGGCCGACCACCAGCCCGCCGGTACCGGTGGGGCCCAGCAGGGACTTGTGTCCGGTGAAGGCCACCGCGTCGATCGCCATCGCCTCCATGTCCACCGGCACCAGGCCGGCGGTCTGGGCGGCGTCGATCAGGAAGGCCACGCCCTTTTCGCGGCAGATGCGACCGACCTCGGCCACCGGCTGCAGGGTGCCGCAGACGTTGCTGGCATGGGTCATCACCACCAGCCGGGTCTCGGGGCGGATCAGCTTCGCCAGCTCGTCGGGATCCTGACGACGCCGGCCCCGTCGCACGGTGCCAGGTCGAAGGTGATGCCGTCCCGGCTTGCGCTGCATCATGGTCAGCGGGCGCAGGACCGAGTTGTGGTCCATGACCGTGGCCACGACATGGTCGCCCGGGCGGCACAGGCCCCGCAGGGCGAGATTGAGCGCTTCGGTGGCGTTGGCGCAGAAGATGGTCCGGTTCGGGTCGGCGGCGGGGTTGGCGAACAGGACACCCAGGGCGCGCCGCACCGCTGTGATTCTGTTGCCGGCTTCCAGGGACAGATCGAAACCGGAGCGGCCCGGATTGACGGCCGCATCCTGCAGGAAATCCGTGATGGCCCGCGCCACTCGCCGCGGCTTGGGGAAGCTGGTGGCGCTGTTGTCGAAGTAGATGAGAGAAGAACTGCGCGTCATGCCTGCCGTCTTTCTGCCGTTTCCCGCCCGGTTGCGGGGTCCGGGCTTGCCATGACCCCTTCAAGAGGGATACTATGTGGATCGTTCCCGAATATCCAGCCCAGACAGGGAGGTTGTCATGAGGTCCGGTCATCCGGTCTGTTTCCAGCGCGCCGTTTTGTCGATATCGCTGTTGGTCTTCCTGGCGGCCCTGGCCAATCTCGCCGGTTGCGGCGGCGGCGAGGACGAGACGACCGCGGCCGAAAAACCGCGCTCCCTGGTGCCGGCGGCGGTGTTCGACTCGACGGCCGCCGACTCGACCGACCCGGCGGCGGCAGTGTCCGGAACCCTGGCGGGAACTTCCGCCGGTGCCGACGGTCTCAATGCGGACGTCGCGCCGCCCGAACCGGTGCTCAAGGAAGTTGAGTCCGCCGGTGCCCGTCCTGTCGCCAAGACCGCGGTCAAGAAGACGAGCCCGGTGCGGCCGGGACCTTCAGGTCTGCAGCTCGGCTCGTTCACCAACCTGGACAACGCCCGCCAGCAGGCCGAACGCATCCGCGCCCTGGGCTACGACCCGGTGATCGAAGCCTCGGACCTCGGCGGCCAGACCTACCACCGGGTCATGCTGCAAGGGTTTTGCCGACATGAACGCGGCGTCGCGCCCTCGGCGAGAACGGATTCGTGCTGAACTCGGAATCGCCTATCTGGTCCGGCGCACCGACTGACCGTTCGGTCCGGGTGGCGCGGATCCTGGAGGAAATGATGCGAACTGTGACTGCTATGAACCACGACGTCCGTCGGGCATTCGCCCCGATTGCCTTGATGTTGGCCTTGACCCTGCTCGCCGGCTCGCTGGCGCCGGCGGCTGCGCGGGCCGACGAGCCCCAGTTCGTCCGCCTCGAGACCGGCGCGGGCGACATCCTGCTCGTGTTCTATCCCGAACTGGCGCCGCACCACGTGGGCAATTTCACCCATCTGGCCCGCACCGGATTCTACGACGGGTCGAAGTTCCACCGGATCGTGCCGGGCTTCGTGATCCAGGGCGGCGATCCCAACAGCAAGGATGCCGATCCCCGCAACGACGGCATGGGCGGTCCGACCATGACCGACGTGCTCGACGACGAGGAGAACTGGACCTGGTCGAGCAGGTCAACGATCAAGCTCGAGAGCAAGGGCTACGCAAGGGCCTGGACGGTCCGGCCAACCTCAAGGCCGAATTCAGTCAGACGGCCAAGCATGGCGTGGCACCCTGAGCATGGCCCGCAGCCGGGATGTCGATTCCGCCGGCAGCCAGTTCTTCATCTGCGTGGCCGACACGCCCCAGCTGGACGGCCAGTACACGATCTTCGGCCACGTGGTCACGGGCATGGAGGTCGCCGACGCCATCGTCAACGCCGAGAAGAACCCCGCCGCCGGCCGGGATGCCCCCGCAATCCGGTGCCAAGATCGAGAAGGTCGACGTCATCGAGGGCACCAGCGGTCTGACCGACGCCGAGAAGGCTGCCTGGGATGATCTCCCGTTCAGCTCAAGTCGGTCGAGTAGCGGTCCGGCCGGTGAAAAAAGCGACCAAGCGCGCAGTTGATCCGGCCCATGGGGACATCACCCTCAAGGGAGTCCGGGTCCATAACCTCAAGAACATCAGCCTGCGCCTGCCCCGGCGCAGGCTGGTTGTCGTCACCGGTCCCAGCGGGTCGGGAAAATCCTCCCTGGCCTTCGACACCCTCTACGCCGAAGGCCAGCGCCGCTACATCGAGAGCCTGTCCAGCTACGCCCACCAGTTCCTCGACCAGCTGCCCAAGCCCGATGTCGACCGCATCGAGGGTCTCTCGCCGGCCCTGGCCATCGACCAGAAGGGGCTGGGCCGCAGCCCGCGCTCGACCGTGGGCACGGTGACGGAGATCTACAACTTCCTGCGCCTGCTCTACGCCCGCTGCGGAACCATCCACTGCCCCGACTGCCTGGTGCCCGCCGCGGGCCGCTCGCTGGCGGCCATCGAGGACGAGATCGCCGCCCTGCCCGAGGGCACGCGCTTCTTCCTGCTGGCGCCGGTGGTGCGCGGCCGCAAGGGCGAGCACCGCAAGCTGCTGGACGACCTGCGGCAGCAGGGCTTCCTGCGCGTGCTGGTCGACGGCGAGCTGCATGGAACTGGAGGACGATCCATCGAGCTGGCCCGGGGCCAGCGCCACGACATCGCCGTGGTGGTCGACGGCATGGTCAGCCGGCCGGGTATCCGCGACCGCCTCAAGGCCGGCCTGGACCGGGCCGCCGAACTGGGCGACGGCACGGTCATCGTCTGGAGCGACGGGAAGGAGACGCTGGTACAGCCGGCAGTCCTCCTGCCCCGGCTGCGGCCGGGGCTTTCCCGCCTGCGAGCCGCGCCAGTTCTCCTTCAATTCGCCGGCCGGTTCCTGCGACAGCTGCAACGGTCTGGGCACGCTCAGGACCATCATCCCCGAGGCGCTGGTCCCGGACGCTTCACTCAGTCTCGCCGACGGCGCCGTGGAGTTTCTCAAGGGCAAGGAAACCAGCTGGCTCTACGTCCAGATCGAGGCCCTGGCCGACGCCATGGGCTTCGGCCTGGACGAGCCCTTCGCCGGAAATGGCCGCCGCGGCCCAGGACGCCATCTTCCACGGACTCGATACGAAGCTCACGGCGCAGCTCAAGGCGCACAAGCACTACAACGCCTTCCTGCGCGACTGGGAAGGCATGGTGCCCGAACTGGTGCGGCGTCACCGCGAGACCAAGTCCGAAAAGATCCGGACGTCTCTCGAACGCATGATGATGGAGCAGGTCTGTGACGAGTGCGGGGGGCACCGGCTGCGCCGCGCGTCCCTCAACGTGAGGATCGCCGGCCTGAACATCGGCGAGGCGGCCGCCCTGACGCTCGAGGAGTTCGCCGCGTGGGTCGACGGCCTCGCGTTCACCGGCGAACGCGAGAAGATCGTCTCCGGCCCATCCTGGACCAGATCCGGCACCGGCTGCAGTTCCTGCTGCAGGTGGGGGTGAGCTACCTGTCGCTGTCGCGCGGCACCGGCGACCCTGTCCGGCGGCGAGGGGCAGCGCGTGCGGCTGGCCACGCAGGTGGGATCGCAGCTCACGGGCGTGCTCTACATCCTGGACGAACCCAGCGTGGGGCTGCACCACCGCGACATCGGCAAGCTGATCACGACCCTCAAGGCGCTGCGCGACCGCGGCAATTCGGTCGTCGTCGTCGAGCACGACCGCGACGTCATGCTGGCGGCCGACCACATCGTCGACCTGGGGCCCGGCGCGGGCGAGCACGGCGGCGAGATCGTGGCCCAGGGCACCGTGGCCGAGGTGACGCGCGGACGTCGGCATCGGCCACGGGCGACTACCTGGCCGGCCGCGTGGGGCTCTCGGGCCCCGATCCGCTGACCGGGCCCGGACGCGGCGGACAAGATCCTGGCCATCCGTGGGCTGACCGGCCGGAACCTCAAGAACGCCGACCTGGAGATTCCCCTCGGACGCCTGTCGGTCATCACCGGGGTCTCGGGATCCGGCAAGAGCACCGCGATCCACGACACCCTTTACCGTGTCCTGGCGGGCATGAAGCACCGGGCCCGCCGCCGTCCGGAGCCCTATCGCGAGATCAGCGGTCATGAAGAACTGCACAGCGTGGTGCTGGTCGACCAGACCCCGATCGGCCGATCGCCCCGCTCGACGCCGGCCACCTACACCGGCCTGTACAACCACATCCGGCGGATCTTCGCCCAGACCAGCCTGGCCCGCATGCGCGGCTACGAGGCCGGGCGTTTCAGTTTCAACACCGCCGGCGGCCGGTGCCCCGTGTGCGAGGGCGCCGGCCTGCGGCGCCTGACCATGGACTTCCTGCCCGACGTCGAGGTGCTGTGCGAGGAATGCGGCGGCCGGCGCTTCGACCGCGAGACCCTCGAGGTGCACTTCAAGGGCTGCGACATCGCGCGCATCCTCGACATGAGCGTCGACGAGGCGCGCGAGCTGCTGGAGAACATCCCGGCCTGCCGCAAGATCCTCGACGTGATGCACGGGGTGGGACTCGGCTACCTGCGCCTGGGCCAGTCGGGGGGGACGCTGTCCGGCGGCGAGGCCCAGCGGATCAAGCTGGTCAAGGAGCTCTCCAAGGGGGGCCAGCGGCCGACCCTCTACATCCTGGACGAGCCGACGACCGGCCTGCACTTCTGCGACGTGGACCGCCTGATGGACGTCCTGGGCCGCCTGATCGGCCAGGACAACACCGTCCTGGTCATCGAGCACCACGCCGAGGTCATCCGCCGGGCCGACCACGTCATCGACCTGGGGCCCGAGGGCGGGGCCGGCGGCGGCCAGGTCGTGGCCAGCGGCAGCCTGGAGGACGTCATGGCGGTCGCCGGAATCCTACACCGGGGCGATGCTGCGGGAACTGTTTCCTGGATTGAACCGCCGTCCGCGGTAATTCGCTTGGCGATCGCCGAGCTTGGGGTTTAGATTTTCCCAACCGGTCGGCCCGACGGACATCTGTCCGGCCCGCAACTGACGACCCGAACCGCCCGCAATCGCTGGAGACCCTTCCTTGAGCGACCAATCCTGAACTCAAAACCACGCCCCTGACCGCCTGGCACCGGACACATGGCGCCAAGATGGTGCCGTTCGCCGGTTTCGAGATGCCCGTCCAGTACGAGGGCGTCCTGGCCGAGCACGCCGCTGTCCGCGACCGGGTCGGCCTGTTCGACATCACCCACATGGGCGAGATCGCGGTCACCGGACCGGACGCCGAGGCCTGGCTGGACGGCCTGGCCACGAACCGGGTCGCGGGGACCAGGATCGGCAAGGTGGTCTACACGGCCATGTGCCGTCCCGACGGCGGCGTGCTCGACGACATGCTGATCTACCGTCTGGCCGACGAGGACTGGATGGTCGTCTGCAACGCGGCCAACCACGCCAAGATCGCCGGCCTGGCTGCAGAGCAACGGCTGCCGACCGCGGGCGTCGACCCTGGACGACGCGCGAGTTCGAGACCGCCCTGATCGCGGTGCAGGGTCCGGACAGCCGCGAGCTGGTCTGCCGTCTGACGGCCCTGGCCGGCACGCGGCGAGGACATCGCCGGCCTGGAATTCTACACCGGCTTCACGCTGGACGGACCCGGCGGCCGCTGGATCGTTTCGCGGACCGGCTACACCGGCGAACACGGCTACGAGCTGTACCTGCCCAACGGCGACGCGCTGGCCGTGTGGGAAGAGCTGCTGGAAAAGGGCGCCGACCTCGGCGTGGCGCCCATCGGCCTGGCCGCCCGCGACACCCTGCGCTTCGAGGTCTGCTACTGCCTGTACGGCCACGAGCTGAGTGAGGACATCACGCCCCTGGAGGCCGGGCATCGGCTGGGCCGTCAAGCTGAAGAAGGACGCCTTCGTGGGCCGCCAGGCGCTGCAGGCCCAGAAGGCCGCCGGCGTGCCGCGCAAGCTGGTGTGTCTCGAGATCACCGGACGCGGGATCGCGCGCCAGGGCTCGCGGGTGCTGCTTGACGGCCGTGACGTCGGCTACGTGACCAGCGGCACCTTCAGCCCGACCCTCAAGAAGGCGCTGGCCCTGGCCCTGGTCGAAAGCCGATGTCCCGACGGCGAGCTGGCCGGTGGACATCCGCGGCCGCCGGATCGAATGCCACACGACGTGGCGTTCCCGTTCCTGGCGGCCCGGACCAAGGGTGATCCGCGGGCCGAGCG
The DNA here is from genome assembly GCA_942492615.1 of Candidatus Krumholzibacteriia bacterium. GTDB lineage: Bacteria > Krumholzibacteriota > Krumholzibacteriia > LZORAL124-64-63 > LZORAL124-64-63 > CALOFL01. The sequence goes on along the minus strand of CALOFL010000005.1, from coordinate 345,574 downwards.
GACGCTGTCCTGAGGAACCGGCAGCCAACAGCCCGCAGGAGGCTCGACATGGTACCTGACGATCGCAAGTACACGCAGGAGCACGAGTGGGTCCTGGTCGAGGACGGCGAGATCGGCACGATCGGCGTGACCGACTTCGCCGCCGGCGAGCTGGGCGACATCGTCTTCGTCGAGCTGCCCGAAGTCGGCGACGAGTTCAGCCAGGGCGATACCGTCGGCACCATCGAATCGGTCAAGGCCGTGGCCGACCTGTTCATCCCCGTGTCCGGCGAGATCGTCGAGATCAACGAAGCGGTCGTCGACGGTCCCGAAATGGTCAACAGCAACCCCATGGACGACGGCTGGCTGATCAAGGTCAAGCTGAGCGACCGGCGAGCTGGACGACCTGATGGACGCCGCCGGCCTACGACGACCTGCTGGAGGCTGACCGAATCCATGCCCTACGTTCCGCATTCGCCCGCCGACATCCGGGCGATGCTCGAGGTCATCGGCAAGGACAGCGTCGACGACCTGTTCGCCCACCTGCCGGCCGAACGTCCGCCTGGACCGGCCGCTGGATCTGCCCGACGGACTGACCGAGGAGGAGGTCCGGCGCTATTTCCGCGGCGATGGCCGCGGCCGCAACCACGGCCAGGACGAGCTGGTCTCGTTCCTGGGCGGCGGCGTCTACGACGCGATCGTCCCGGCGGCGATCGACGCGCTGGTCTCGCGTTCGGAGTTCCTGACCGCCTACACGCCGTACCAGCCCGAGGTCTCCCAGGGCACCCTGCAGGCCATCTACGAGTGGCAGTCCTACATCTGCCGGCTGACCGGCATGGATGTTTCCAACGCCAGCATGTACGACGGCGCCACGGCCCTGGCCGAAGCCCTCTCGGTCGCCATCGCCGGCGTCCGCAAGCGGAACACGGTGGTGCTGCCGGCCACCCTGAGCCCGCGGTTCGCCCGCGTGGTACGCACGGTTCTGGGCGGCGAGGGGATCACGATCCTCGAGGCGCCCGTCGGTCCGGACGGGACCACCGATACGACCGCCCTGCGGGCCCTGATGAACGACGACGTCGCCGCCGCGGTGATCGCTAATCCCAACTACCTCGGTCTCGTCGAACCGGTGGACGAGCTGTCGGCCGTCGGCCGCGACGCCGGGGCGATCGTGGTCGCGGCGGTCAACCCCGTCTCGCTGTCGGTGCTCAAGACGCCCGGCCGAGTACGGCGCCGAGCTGGCCGTGGGCGAGGCCCAGCCCTTCGGCATCGACCCCGCCTGGGGCGGGCCGCTGCTGGGCTTCCTGGCCTGCACCGACAAGCACAAGCGCCGCATCCCCGGCCGGCTGGTCGGCCGCACCGTGGACAACCGCGGGAACGAGGGTTACGTCCTGACGCTGCAGACCCGCGAACAGCACATCCGCCGCGAGAAGGCCACCAGCAACATCTGCAGCAACCAGGGCCTGAACGCCCTGCGCGCCACGGTCTACCTCTCCATGCTCGGCGCCGGCGGCCTGGCCGAACTGGGCGAGGCCAACCTGACGCGCATCGCCGCCCTGCGCCGACCGCGTCGCGGAGATCGACGGGCGTCGAGCTGCCCTTCGCCGGCCCGGTCTTCAACGAGATGGTCCTGCGCCTGCCGCGGCCGGCCGCCGAGTTTCCGCGCCTTCGCCCGCGAGCGCGGCGTGCTGGCGGGCATCCCGCTGGACGGCTTCGCCGGCTGCGGCGCCGACGACCTGCTGGTGGCCGTCACCGAGAAACGCACCGCCGCCGAGATCGACCGTTACGGCGACCTGCTCGCCCGGTTCCTGGAAGGTGAGGAGGTGGGCCATGACTGACGCCGCCCGCACGCCGGGTCGCTGGAACGCCAGCCTGCCCGCTTCGGTCTTCGACAAGGGGCGGGCCGGCCGCCGTGCCCTGACCTTCCCCCGCTGGGACGGCGAGGCGGTGCCGACGGTCGATCTGCCGGCGGCGATGCGGCGCGCCGAGCCGGCCGACCTGCCCGCGCTGAGCGAGCCCGAGGTGATGCGCCACTTCACGGCGCCTGTCGAATCTGAACCACCACATCGAGCGCGGCATGTACCCGCTGGGCAGCTGCACCATGAAGTACAACCCGCGGCTGAACGAGCAGATCGCCGCGATGAGCGGGCTGGCCGACCTGCATCCGGAGCAGGGGCCGGAGGATATCCAGGGCCTGCTGGAAGCGCTGGCCCTGCTGGAGGAGTCGCTCTGCGAGGTCACCGGCTTCGACGCCTGCAGCCTGATCCCGGCCGCCGGCGCCCACGGCGAGTACCTGGGCATGCTGGTCATCCGCGCCCTGCACCTGGCCAACGGCGAGGCCGACCGCACGGAGATCCTCATCCCCGACTCGGCCCACGGCACCAACCCGGCCTCGGTGGTGATCGCCGGCATGAAGCCCCGCACCATCCCTTCGCGCGCCGACGGCCGCATCGATCTGGAGGCCCTGCGCGCGGCGGTCGGGCCGCAGACCGCCGGGCATCATGATCACCAACCCCAACACCCTCGGGCCTGTTCGAGGACGACATCCGCGAGGTGGCCGAGATCGTCCACGCCGCCGGCGGCCGGCTCTACATGGACGGCGCCAACATGAACGCCATGATGGGCAAGGCGCGGCCGGGCGACATGGGCTTCGACGTCGTGCACCTGAACCTGCACAAGACCTTCAGCACGCCCCACGGCGGCGGCGGGCCGGGCGCCGGTCCCATCTGCGTGACGGCCGAACTGGCGCCGCACCTGCCCGGGCCCCGGATCGTGCGAGACGACGGACGGCGGCTACGACCTGGACAGCGTTCCCCGGGCCCGGGACGACAGCCATCCACTCCTACTTCGGCAACGTCGGCGTCTGCCTGCGGGCGCTGGCCTACGTGCTGCGCAACGGCGGCAACGGCCTGACTAGAGCTACAGAGTGTGCGGTGCTGAACGCCAACTACCTGCTGGCCCGGCTGCAGGACATCCTGCCGGTGAACGAACTGGAGGGCTGCATGCACGAGTTCGTCGCCAGCGGCACGCACTGGAAGAAGGAATTCGGGGTGCGCACGCTGGACATCGCCAAGAGGATGCTCGACTACGGGATCCACGCGCCGACCATTTATTTCCCCCTCATCGTTGAGGAGGCGCTGATGGTCGAACCGACCGAGACCGAGTCGCTCGAGAGTCTGGACAATTTCATTGCCGTCGTGCGGGCGATCCATCGTGAGGCGGCCAGGACCCCGAGCTGCTCAAGACCGGCGCCCCGCACCACGCCGGTCGGCCGCATGGACGAGGCCCAGGCGGCGCGGCAGCCCGACCTGCGCTGGCTCGGGCCCTGCAACTGCGGGTAGGGCCGCGACCGGTACGCTGCGGGTCCTCCTCGACGGCGCCCGCCCGGGCGAAGTGAACATGGAGCGGGACGCCGCGCTGCTGGCCGACCACCGGCCCGGGCGACGATCCGATCCTGCGCCTCTACCGCTGGGAGCCGCCGGCGGTGACCATCGGCTACAACCAGGACCTGGGCGATTTCGACGCCGGGGCGGTTGCCGCCGCGGGCTTCGGGCTGGTGCGCCGGCCCACCGGCGGCCGCGCCATCCTGCACGCCGACGAACTCACCTACGCGGTCGTCGGGAGCTCGCCCGGACCGCTGTTCGGCGGCTCGCTGCACGAGACCTACATGAAGATCAACGAGGCCCTGCTGGCCTTCCTGGCCGACCTGGGCATCGACGCCGACATCTCCGAGGGCGAGTCGCGCGACGAGACGCCCGCGGCCTGGTCTGCTTCAAGAGCGCCGGCCGGCACGAGGTGAGCGTGGGCGGGCGCAAGCTCATCGGTTCGGCCCAGCGGCGCACCGCCGGGGTCTTTCTGCAGCACGGCTCCATCCTCGCGGGTCCGCGCCACCTGGAACTGCCGGGTTTCCTGCGCCGCTCCGGGGACCGACCACCCCGACCGGCGAACCTGGCCCGGGCCACCACCGATCTGGGGCCAGCTGCTGGGGACCGTCCCGTCCGGCGCCGATCTCGACGCGCTGGCCCCGGCCCTGGCGGCCGCCTTCGCCCGGGTCCTGGATCTGGAAATCGGTGACACCTGGACCCGGGTCTTGCTTGACCGTTGCTCGCCTCCCGTGCTCCCTACTATCAAGCCCGTTCGGACTATCAACTCCGTACGGAACCCGGAAAGGGATCGCATGACCCCTGGCTGGTGCGCAGGATCGCCTCCGCGCTGCTGCTGGTTTTTGTCCTGATGACGGCGGTCTTCTTCGTCGTCCGCCTGGCTCCGGGCGATCCTCTGGACCAGGTGGTGCAGGAGGAGTTCGACGGCCGCGACGACCGCGAGCTCATGCGCCAGCGTCTCGGGTCTCGACGATCCGCTGGTCGACAGTACCTCGCCTGGCTGGCCGCCGGACTGCGCGGTGATTTCGGCGCCAGTTTCCGGCAGCAGCGGCCCGTCGGCGAGATCATTGCCGAAGCCCTGCCCGCCACGCTCCTGCTGACGACCACCGCCTACGGGCTGCACCTGATCCTGGCGGTGATCGCCGGCGTGTTTCTGGCCGTCCGGCGCGGCAGCCGGCTCGCCCACGCGGTGCAGGCCGTCGGGCTGGCCCTCTATTCGCTGCCGGGTTTCTGGTTGGGCCTGATGCTGATCCTACTGTTCAGCCGTCTGCTGGGCTGGCTGCCGGCCGGCGGCATGCAGTCGCCCGACGCCGCGTTCATGCCCTGGCCGGCGCGGCCTGGCTGGACCTGCTGCACCACCTCGCGCTGCCGGTCCTGACCCTGGCCCTGGGGTCGTTCATGGGGACGGCCCGCTACCTCCGCGCTTCCCTCGAGGAGGTCCTGGAGCAGGATTACATCCTGGCGGCGCGGTCGCGTGGCGTGCCCGAGCGTGCCGTCGTGATGAACCACGGATTGCGCAACGCCCTGCTGCCGGTCATCACCCTGATCGGCTTGAGCCTACCGTTTCTGCTCGGCGGCGCGGTGGTCGTGGAGGTCGTGTTCGGCTGGCCCGGCATGGGGCGCGTGGCCATCGAGGCCATCTGGGCCCGCGACTATCCCGTGGTGATGGCCACGACCCTGGTGTCGGCCGTGACGGTGGTCGTCGGCTCGCTGTTGGCGGACCTGCTTTACGCGTGGGCCGATCCCCGCGTCAAGGAAGCCGGGAAGGGGGACGTCGCGTGAAATCCCTGCACGCCGCGCCGCCGGTCACTCTGCCGGACGGCACGCCCTGGTGGCGCGACCGCGACCTGCGGCCGGGACTGATCATCTGCGGCAGTCTGCTGCTGATCGCGGCGCTGGCCCCGTGGCTGGCGCCCGGTGATCCGGCGGCTCTCGGCACCCAGGCCGACCGCCTGGCGCCGCCGTCGGCGGGACACCTGTTGGGCACGGATCTGCTCGGCCGCGACGTCCTGGTCAGGCTTGTCCACGGCAGCCGGGTTTCGTTGCTCGTCGGCGGCGTCTCGGTGCTGGTGGCCGTCGTGCTGGGTATGATCGTGGGTCTTCTGGCGGCTCTGGGGCCACGGTGGCTCGACCTCGTCCTCATGCGACTGGCCGACGCCTTTCTGGCTTTCCCGCGGATCTTCCTGATCCTGCTGCTCATCTCCGTCACGGCACCGTCGCTCATGTTGACGATGATCGTGCTGGGGCTGACCGGCTGGATGGGTGTCGCCCGTCTCGTGCGCGCCGAAGCCCTGAGTCTCAAGGAGCGGGATTTCGTGGCCGCCGCCCGGGGGTTGGGTCTGAGCAGTTTCGCGGTGGCCCGCAGCCATATCCTGCCGAACCTGCTGCCGACGGTGATCGTCGCGGCCAGCCTCAGGGTGGGCGGGGCGATCCTGGCCGAATCGTTTCTCAGCTTCCTCGGTCTGGGTGCCCAGGAGCCCGTCGTCACGTGGGGGGCGATGATCCAGCAGGGGCGGGACCATCTGCTGGAGGCGTGGTGGCTGACGACCTTTCCGGGATTGGCCATCGCCGTGACGGTTCTCGGGTACAACCTGCTCGGGGATGGGCTGCGGGCACGCCTCGATCCACGACGCACCGGAGGCGCCGATGGCTGATCTCCTGTCAGTGCAGAAGCTGCAGGTCGTCGCGGCGCCCACATCCCGGACCGGCGAGCGGACGCTCCTGGCCGGCATCGACCTGGTCCTGGCGCCGGGGGAGCGCGTGGGCCTGGTGGGGCCCTCGGGCTGCGGCAAGAGCCTCACCGCCAGGGCGGCGCTCGGTCTGCTGCCCGCCGGCCTGGGCTGGAGCGGTCGTATCAGCTGGCGCGGTCAGACACTGACGGATCCCCGCGGTCCATCCTGGCGGAAGGTGCGAGGTCCGGGTATGACGCTGGTCCAGCAGGAACCGCTGACGAGCCTGAATCCCGTGCTGACCATCGGCGCCCAGATCGCCGAATCACTTCGCCTCCACCGGGGGCTCGACCGGGCTGCCGCCGACCGCGCGGTCGTCGGTCTGCTGGAGGAGCTCAAGGTACCTGCGCCCGACCGCAACGCCCGTGCCTATCCCCACCAGTTGAGCGGCGGGATGCGTCAGCGCGTGCTGCTGGCGGCCGCGCTGGCCTGCGATCCGGACCTGCTGATCGCCGACGAGCCGACCAGTTCCCTCGACGTCACCGTCCAGCGGGATATCCTGGCTCTGATCAGGAGCGTCTGCCGCGACCGCGGCATGGCGTTGCTGTTCATCACGCACGACGAGGCACTCGTTCCCGTGCTGGCCGAACGCCGTCTCCGGATGGCGGACGGTCTGATCGTCGCCGATGACCCGGTACCAGGCTTGCCTGCGTCGGCGAAGGGGCGGGGTCCGGCGGAGCAGTCGCCGGCGGACGGCGAGCCGCCGGTGCTGCTGGCGGCCGGTGTCCGGGTGCGTTACGGCAAGGAGCCCGCGCGCGAGGCCGTCGCCGGGGTGGACCTGGAGCTGTTCGCCGGTCAGGCTCTCGGTCTGGCGGGAGAGTCCGGGTGCGGCAAGTCGACCCTGGCCCGCGCGCTGACCGGCCACCGGTCGCTGCAGGCGGGCGCCGTCTCGCTGCACGGCCGGGATCTGCTCACGCTGCAGGGTCGGGCCCGGCGTGACGCCAGACGCAAGGTGCAGCTCCTGTTCCAGGATCCCGGCGGCTCGCTCAATCCGCGGCAGACGATCGGGCGCTGCCTGACTGAAGCGTCGCGCGCGCCCGATACCGCGCCGGTGGCCGCCCTGCTTTCGGAGGTGGGCCTGGCGGCGGACGTTGCGGCGCGCTATCCGCACGAGCTTTCGGGCGGGCAGCGTCAGCGCGTGGCGCTGGCCCGCTGCCTGGCCGCCGACCCCGCCGTCCTGATCGCCGACGAGCCGACCAGCGCGCTCGATCCGGAGGCCCGCGACCGCATCCTCGCCCTGCTGGTCGACGCGATGCGGCGGCGGCGGCTGGCGCTGCTGTTGATCTCTCATGACCTGGGGATTCTGCGCCGGATCTGCGGCCGGATCGCCGTGATGTACGGCGGCCTGATCGTCGAGGTCCAGACGACAGGCGCCGGCGGGGGATTTTGCCACCCCTACAGCGGGCAGCTGCTTTCGGCGACGCCACCGTCAGGACCCGGCGCTGTCGCTTCATGGTTGGAGCAGGGCACACCCACCGGAGCATCCCTTGAATCAGGCGTTGCCGGCTGTCCGCGGTTCGGTGTTTGCCCTCTGCAGAAACCTCATTGCGGCAAGGGTTTGCCCGGGCTGATTTCCATCGGGGAGGGCCATCTGTTGCGTTGCCCGGAGGCCGATCTGGCGGGTCCCGCACATTTTATTGACACGTAATAGGCCAATCTCTATATTCAAACACCAGTTGCGGCACGGGTTACCTTTCGAAGAGATCAAGGTCCCCAAAGTGCCTTCCAGGACCGGCGGAAACGCCCTTTTCAGCAGGCACCCCACACTGCCCGGCTAGGTTCAGTGCATACTTACAAAGCCCAATCCCAAGGTTCCCCGCGGAACCCCGATTCAGCCGGATTAGTTCCCTCGGAAAGGAGCTCCAGTATGCTCCGGCGTAACCGGATCCCATGGATTCTGCCCCTTGTTCTGTTCATGCTTCTGATTGCGGTCGCCGCCCCTGATGAAGGGTTCGCCCAAGGGGCTCCGGCCACCATCAAGGGTACGGTCAAGGACAAGGAGTCCGGGGAGCTGCTGGACTACGCCAACGTCCTGCTGGCAGGCACCACCCGGGGCACCATGTCCCTCGGCGGGGGTGTCTTCTACTTCAACGGCATGGCGCCGGGTACCTACAGCATCAAGGTGCTCTACCTCGGCTACGCGCCCATGGAAAAGACGATCACCCTGAGTGCGGGTGAAATCGTCGATCTGGAATTCGCGCTGGAAACGGTCATCGTGGAAACCCTCCAGGCCTTCGACGTTGAAGGCGCCGAGTACATGGTCGAGGTCAAGAGCGCGGTCACCGAGCAGAAGATCAGCTCGGAAACCTTCGAGAAATACGCCATCGACTCGGTCGACGACGCCCTGTCGAAGCAGGCCGGTGTGGTCATGCGCGCGGGCGAACTGTTCGTGCGCGGCGGCCGTTCGGGCGAGGTCTCGATGCAGATCGACGGCGTCGTGGTGGACAACCCCATGGGCACGGGCTCGCTCGAGGTGTCGTCGCTGGCCGTGGACAACATGAGCATGGTCACCGGTGGTCTGGACGCCAAGTACGGCAACGCCCTGTCCGGCGTGGTGAACATCACCACCAAGGAGGGCGGCGAGAAGTTCGGCGGCGGGTTCCGCTACCTGACCGACGATTTCGGGCGCCAGGACAAGACCTTCACCAACTACGACCGCTTCGAATACGGCTTCGGCGGGCCGTCGCCCGTCAAGGGCCTGACCTACTACTTCGCGGGCGACTTCATCTTCACCGACACCGAGAACACGTCGGTCGCCGACCGTCCGGAGTACAAGGTCAAGCTGGGAGACACGACCCTCTTCAAGTTCCGGCGCCGTCAGTTCAACCAGGCCAAGGGGTCCATCAAGCTGGCGTACACCGTCAGCGAAAACAAGAAGGTCACCGCGGAGTACTCCTACTCGTCGACGCTCTCCGAGCGCTACGCACCCAACTGGAGCGTGAAGGGTTACGCCAAGCGGATCATCTATATGCCCCAGGTGATCTTCCGGGATCGCTTCAACGACTGGTTTGCGACCGGCCGCTCGATTCCCGTCTACTACGGTCCCTGGTACGAGACCATGCTGCAGAATGCGCGGACGGTCATGGTCGTGGACAGTCGCAACTCCAGCGATCGCGCCACCGCCCAGCCCATCCTCAAGGTCCGCGGCGCGAACGACAATCAGATCTACGACGTCGTGGCCCACGCGGAATTCGACGGGCAGCGTTATCCGTACGGCGCCTTCTCGACCGTGGCCGAGGACAGCTCCTACACCGAGTTCAACTCGGCCAACCGCCTGAACCAGTCGCGGAACATCGGCCAGGTGGCGAAGATCGTCTGGCGGCAGAACCTGACCGAGTCGACCTTCTACACCGTCCGCCTGGGTCTGGTGGCCTTCGACACCCGCAGCGACGTCCAGGGCAAGGACCCCTGGGAATACAACCACGGCGGCATCCGCTCGCCGGGACTGTTCTTCGGCCAGCGGAACATCTACCTGCTCGGGACCGACTACTATTCCGACCCCCTGAGTCCCTACTTCGTGACCACCAGTGACAACTTCACCTACGCCGAAGAGTACAGCCGTACCTACAGCCTCGGTTTCGAACTGGTCAGCAACCGCTGGGAAGGCCACCTCGTGGAGACGGGCATCGGTGTCCGCTACAACGATCTCGAACGTTACGCCATCGTGGCGCCGGCCATCATGAGGCAGAGCCGTTTCACCGGCGAGTGGTCCCAGGGCGGCAACCGGAACGAGTTCCATACCTACAACCCGGAGGGCTACTGGTACCTGCAGGACCGCTGGGAATACGAGGGCATGGTGGTCAACTACGGGCTGCGCTGGGACATGTTCTCGCCCGGATCGGCCGCGGTCATCGACCTGAACAACGAGGATGTCGACGGCAACGTGGTCAAGTACAAGACCGCCTTCCAGCCCCGGCTGGGATTCGCCTTCCCGATCACCGAGCGCGACGGGTTCCACTTCCACTACGGCCGGTTCGTCCAGTTCCCCAACCGCGAGTACCTGTTCGCCAGCCAGGACCCGGTCGGCAACGCGGGTATCCTCGGCAACCCGAACCTGCAGCCGGAAACGACCGTGCAGTACTCGGCGGGTATCAAGCACCAGTTCACCGACTTCATCGCCGGTCAGTTCTCGCTCTACAGCAAGGACATCTATGACCTGATCGCCTCGACCCAGGTGACCGACGACGCGACCGGCCAGACCCTGGCGCGGTACATCAACCAGGCCTACGCGTCCGCGCGCGGCATCGAGGTCACGCTCGAGAAGCGGTACAGTGACAATTACCAGTTCAACTTCAGCTACACCTACTCCTTCGCCGACGGTGTGGCGTCCGATTCGCAGTTCGGCGCCAACCCCGAGGGCCTGGAGTTCCTGCCCAACCAGGAGCTGCCCCTGAACTGGGACCAGCGCCATACGCTGAACCTGCTCATGCTGCTGGCCGAGCCGGGCGTGTGGTCCTCCTCGTTCACCTTCTCCTACGGCAGCGGCTTCCCCTGGACCCCGCGGGACCGGTTTGCCAAGCGGCAGGACCCCCTGCTGGAGAACAGCGAGCGCCTGCCGTCGACCTATTCGCTGGACATCCAGCTGGAACGCAACATCAATTTCTACGGCAAACGTCTCTCCCTGCAGCTGCAGGCCTTCAACCTCCTGAACCAGGACGTGGTCGTGGCGCCCGGCGGCGGGCGGCATCAATCCGGGCATGATCAACGGCGCCCGGTACGCCGGCCGCTCGCACCTGACCGAAACCGGCAAGTACGGGGCGGCCTTCCTGCAGGACGCCGACGGCGACGGCGAGGACGAGTTCATCCCCATCGTGGACCCGCGGACCTTCGGGCCCCACCGGCTGTTCCGGATCGGGATCGGCTACTACTTCTAACAGGGGCAATTGTTCTGGGCCGCAGCTGGCGGCGTCAGTTTGGAAAGGACGGCAATGATTGGTTCCATCGAAAAACTCGTAGGGGAAGTGGGACGGACCGCCTGGCGGGCCGGGCTCGCCTGCGCTCTCCTGCTGGCGGTTTTGACCGCGATGCCTGCCCAGGCATGGATGGATACCGAAAATCCTGTCATGGAGATGGGGTACAACCCCAACGGCATCTTCATCCTGGACGGTTCGTACGTCATGAACGTGGGGGAGGTCCAGATCAACATCACCAACTGGGGGTTGATCGGATCCACGTACTCCATCGCGCGGCCCTGGTCCGACGCTCCTTCCTGCCAGTGGCCCTCGGGTTCCGGTAACGAGTACCTGTGGTCGGCGGGTCTGTGGGTCGGCGGTGTCGTTCTCGGCGAAAGGCTGTGCTCGAGCGGCGGCTTCGGCAGCGAGATCTACCCGCTGGACGAACTGGAGGCGACGATCTACGAGGCGATCGGCACGAAGATCCTGCGTCCGGCCGGCAATGCCGAAGGCAGCGGGCGGCGGGCTCCCCAGCCCAACCCGAACGACGACAACGATACCGACGATGCCGGCAACCCCAGGATCGACGAGGAGATCCTCAACGGCAAGGACGACGACGGCGACGGTCTCGTTCGACGAGGATTTCGCCCAGATCGGCAACCAGATGTTCGTGTTGACCAACTACGACAACACGCGCCTGGCGATCGAGAACTTTCCCGACCACACGCCGATGAACCTGGAAATCATCCAGGAATCGTACCAGTGGGAGAACGACCAGTCGGACGATTTTGTCGGCTTCGATTTCACGATCAACAACATCGGCGTCACCGACGTGGAAAGGGTCTACATCGGTTTCTTCGCCGACAGTGACATCGGACCGCGCGGTCAGGGCGGCACCGCCGACGACGACATGGCCGGTTCCTGGCCCACGCAAAGGGGCTCTCCGGGCTTCGTTCGCGCCTCGGACGGCAGTTTCGTGCCCCTGCAGGTGGGCTACATGTACGATGCCGCCGAGGCCGGGCGTTTGGACGGTTACTTCGGCATCGTCTTCCTCGGTCACGACGTCGATCCGACCGGGGTGCTGGCGCCGACCAGCGTCGGGATGCGCACCTTCCAGTCGTTCTCCGGCAACGCCAGCTTCGAGCAGGGCGGCGACCCCACGAACGACGACGAACAGTACCAGCTGCTCAGCGCTCCCATCGAGGAATGGGACAACAACACCATTCCCGGCAGGCAGGCCGACTTCCGCTTCCTGGTCTCGGCGGGTCCCTTCTCCGTGCTGCCGCCCGGCGAAAGCCTCACCTTCCAGGTGGGCATGGTCGTCGGGCCCGGCCTCGATGGGCTGCTGGCCAACTGCGCCGAGGCATTCCTGACCTGGGACGGCATCTATGTCGACAACATTCCCAACCAGGACGCCAAGGACTGCAACGAGACCATCGTCACCGGTTCGCTGGGCCGCGAGACCATGCTCTGCCGGGGCGACGGTCCGGGCTGTTCCCGGCGACCGTGTTCAACACTTTCCTGCCCGACTACGGGGACACCTCCTGCCTGGATCCCAACTGGGTCATCAACCAGCCGACCGTCTCGGACTGCGACATCTTCGAATACGAGGTCAACGGCGCCTTGCGGGAATGCGCGATGTTCAACCTGGACAACTGCTTCGAGTGCGCCCGCCAGAACGGGCGCATCTGCGACCCAGGACTTCGACTGCGGTTCGCTCGAGATTCCACGACCTGGAACTGCAACGACCCCGACATTGCCGATACCGAAAAGGTCGGCTGTACGGGCGTCAGGGGCGCCGAATCTCAGATCAACTGGCTGGTCGGCATGGCGCCGCCGCCGCCCGGGTCTGCGCCTGTGGTCGACCGACAGCCGGGTCCACGTCTTCTGGGACGACGAGCCCGAGTTCACTCCGGATATCCGGCTCCAGCAGGTCGACTTCGAGTCGTACCGCATCTGGCGGGCCGACAACTGGGACCGCCCCTTCGGCTCGTCTCTGGTCAACGGACCCGAAAGCTCCCTGTGGCAGATGGTGGCCGAGTACGACCTGGTCAACTCCTTCGTCACCTACCGTGAACGTGGACGGCGTCACCTACGGTGGACACCGATCCCCCTGGGCGCCAACACCGGGCCTGGAGGTCATCTCATACCGCCGCCGTGCCTGGACGATCCCCGCTTCGACGGCCTGGCCGACTCGATGCAGGTCGTCGTCGACAGCGATCCCAAGGGCCTCTATACGAGCGCCCCGATGTTCGGTGCGGGATTCCGAAACGGCAACATCATCCCGACGTCCCGTCCCGTCGTGCGCTGGGAGACCTATCCGGACGTTCTGGACACCTTCTGGGCCGTGACGCCCAGGGAGGGTTTCATCGATCCGGTGGAACCGGCCAACTCCATCGTTCCCAAGAGAGCGGTCAACTTCTACGAGTACGTGGATTACGACATCCACAACGGTTTCATCTACTTCTACTCGGTGACCTCGACCGACCATGTGCTCGAGTCCCCGGGAAACGACCTGGGGATCACACTCCCTGTCGGCGCCGGACTGGTCGGGGATCCCGGCTCCTCCTTCAGCAACACGCAGCCCGGGGCCAAGTCCCAGACTGCCGAAGAGAGGGAAAAATTCGGGGTGAACATCTACGTGTTCCCCAACCCGGCGACCCGGGACGCCCTGGCGGAGTATCAGCAGCTCTTCGCCAACGGCGACGATCCGACGGGGGTGAGGGTGACCTTCACCAACCTTCCGGCGGCCGCCAACACGATCAAGATCTACACGGTCAGTGGTGACCTTGTGCAGACGATATCCCATGACGGCACGACCGGCACCGGCCACGTGAGCTGGAACCTGATGAGCCGCAATGGGCAGGAAATCGTCAGTGGCATCTACCTGTACGCCGTCGAATCCGACGACGACCGTTTCGAGACTTCGTCGGCAAGTTCGTCGTGGTCAGGTAGCTCGCCGATAAGAGGGGGCAGATTTGTGTCAACTCCGTCTGCGGACGGATCTGGAGGTTTCCATGAAACGCATCGCGATTCTGACCACCTTGCTGCTGGTTTTGCCCTCGCTGGCTCTGGCCGCCGGGTTCGCAAAAGTCGGCACCTTCGGCGGTCAGGAACTCAAGATCGGGGTCAGTGCCAGGGCGACTGCCATGGGATCGGCGTTCACGGGCGTGGCTGACGACGCCACCTCCGTGTTCTGGAATCCCGGCGGACTCGTCAACGTGAAGGGCAACGAGGTTTCGGTCAACCACGTCACGTGGGCGGCGGACACGAAACTCAGCACCGCCATCCTGGCCTTCAACCCCAGGTCGATTCCCGGAACGTTCGCGTTCTCGGTACGATCCTACTGGATGGATCCCCAGCTTGTGCGGACCGCCTACAACCCCGAGGGCACCGGCGAGACGTTCGACGCCGGTACCACGACGTTCGGGTTGACCTATGCGCGGTTCTTCACCGACAAGTTCTCGGCCGGGGTGACGCTGAACTACCTGCACATGGGCCTGGCCGAGACGGCTGTGAACACCGGCTCCCTGGATTTCGGCATCATGTACCGGATCGGGATCAAGGACCTGAAGCTGGGCATGACCATCCAGCACCTGGGCGGCAAGTTCACCTTCGACGAGCGCGAGTCGAAGCTGCCGGTGGCCTTCAAGGTCGGCGCCAGCTTCAACGCCTTCCGCAACGAGAACGGCAGCGGATGACCGTGGCGGTCGAGTTCCAGCACCCCTCCGACAACCTGGAACGGGCCAATGTCGGGCTGGAATACGCCCTGAACGAACATGTTCTTCGCGCGTGGCGGCTACCACATCAACTACGACACCGACGGCGTCTGGCCTTCGGTTTCGGCGCCGCGCTGCACACCGGAGAGAAATCGAAGCTGCAGGCGGATTACAGCGCCGTGGACATGTCCGCCCTCGGCTACGTGCACCGCTTCACGCTGTCGGTGACCTACTAGCAGGCCTTCTTGACACAAATCAGGCCCCTGGTACGATCCTGCCGCCCCGCAACCGCGGGGCGGCTTTCTTTTTGCATCATTAGCTGGCAATTCCCCGGTATTTTCCCTAATATCATGGCAGCCGGTATCAATCGGCTCCGGTCGAGGGGGATCGGTTGGTCACCACAAGCAAAGGCCTGGTCATGGCAGTCAATGGGTGCCGCTTCGGACGGTCTGTCTGCTCGCTTCCCTATATTCTACTGCTGGTTCTTCTGCTGCCGAACGCCGCGTCGGCTTCGCTGCAGCCGCTGGACGGAGGCGGGAACTTCCACAGCTATGTCGATGTGGTCAACCGCTGGGTGGCCGAGGACCGTCTGGACGTGCTGGTCCTGATCGAGGTCGCCAACCGCGATCTCAACTACCGTGACGAGGACGGCTACAAGGTCGGCCGCATGCGCCTGGAGGTGGAACTGGTGCCTCTGGCAGGGGAGCCGCTGCGGATCAAGCGCCCCGTCCGCACCGCCGATCTCACGTCCGACGACGCCAACTCCTCGACCTTGTTCCAGGTTTTCGGCGTGGTTTTCGAGGATGTCCCGTTCCGCGCCGGACGGATCAACTGTACCGTCTACGACGTCAACCGGCGCCGTCCGGGTCTGTTGAACCAGGCCGGCAGGCGGAACTCCCGCAGCGAGAGTTCCGGCCTGTGGTTCGCCGAGGACAGCCCGCGGGCCGCTGCCGGGGTCGCGCTCGAGGATCCCCTCTTTCTGGCGCATGCGCCTCTGGCCACCTGGAACCCCGACAATCCCGCCGAGGCGGCCGGCACCGACGGCTGGCTTCATGACTACATGCATCCCTCGCGCCGCTACGGTCTGGAACAGGACCGTCTGCAGATCTTCCAGCCAGTGTGGCCCGCGGCCGGCGGCGTGGCCGTCCGAGGAAGATCTGCTGCAGGGGATTGATGGTCCAGGTCGTCAGCCTGGACATGGACTACGTCATCACCGACACGGTCAACTTCGACCGGCGGGGCGTCGAGGCCCTCAGGGCGGGCCGTTCGGCGGGCCTGTTCTACGAACTCGACGTGAACCTGCTGCCCGAGGGCTCCTACCGGATGAGCCTGGCGCCCCTCGACGGGCAGGGGCGGGCCTGGCTCAAGGAGTTCGACGTGGTCTGGCGCCTGGAGGCCCTGGGCCCGGCACCGGATTCGCAGGTGCTGGGAGAGGGCCGGACCGTCTTCACCGGCCAGGACGCCGAGCTTCCTGGCGTCGAGCCCCGCCGAGCAGGAGAAGATGCTCGACGAATTCTGGGATGCGCACAATCCCGATCCCGAGAATCCGGTCAACGCGGCCTACCTCGAGTTCCAGTACCGCCTGGCCTACGTGCGCCGGTTCCTGGGGGGCTTCGGCGAGTACGGAGCGACCGACGAGCGCGGCGAGGTCTTCCTCATGCTGGGTCAGCCCGACGAGGTGCAGATCCATCACATGCCCATGAATTTCCGCGACCAGGACGACGCCCGGATCAAGGTTTTCGAGCGATTCGCCCCCGACCGGGAGGGCAGCCAGGCCAAGGGGGCGGCCGGCAGCCAGGACATCAATCCCTACGAGGGTTCCGGGGGCATCCCCATGCCGTTTTCGCGGCGCGCCGAGGTGCAGCGCCAGACGGCCAAGAGCTCGGCCACGCACAACTATCCCTTCGAGCTGTGGAAATACGACAGCGGCGGCAACTCGCTGTTCCCCAACAGGTTCACTGACCGCGGCATCGGCCAGCGATTCCTCTTCGTCGACCGCACGGGGGCGGGGGATTATTCGCTCGAGTCCTCGAACGTGCTCCAGGGCGAAGAGTGACGGCGCCCTCTGAAAAGGGTTTGACTTGGTACCCCCATCTGCACTAATTATATCAAGCGACTAGACTCCTATGACCGGGTGAGAAAGGGTCCCTCGGCACGCACGGTGCCAACGCCACGGACCCGTCTGGTACGGACACGCAGATCCCCACCTGCGCTGGATCCGTTCTCGGCACCAGTCTTTCTAAGGGTCCCATTATTTGGAAAGGGAGACTTGCACAATGGCTCGTCATGGTACGTTGAATATGCCATTTTCCGGCTCATCGTCTTCGGGCTGCTGGCCCTCCTGATTCGCCGTTCCCGTGTTCGCTCAGGACGCGCGGACGAGGCCGCCGAGGAGACCGGAGGACCAACAGGTTCGCCAAGATCCAGGCCACCAGCGACTCGCTGGGCTTCGGCTCGACCGCCGCCGACTCCGCTAGAAGAAGTTCCCGTGATCATCGAGCCCGTCGGCGGCCTGATGGGCGTGGTCGACCGTTCCCCGCTGGGCAAGACCGGCGCCGGCGAACTGTTCGTCAAGGGCGGAACCTTCATGTGGTGGCTGCTGGCCGTGGCGCTTGTCGGTTTCATCTTCATCATCGAGCGTTTGTGGACCCTCAACCGGGCCCGCGTCAACACGCGCAAGCTCATCGGCACGGTGATCACCACCCTGCGCAACGACGGCGTCCAGGCGGCCGCCGAGGAGTGCCAGAAGGTGCGCGGTCCCATTGCGGCGATCCTGTACTCCGGCCTCCAGAAGGCCGACCGTGGCCGCGAAGCGGTCGAGAAGGCCATCGCCACGGCCGGCACCATCGAGATGTCGTTCCTCGAGCGCGGGCTGATCTGGGTGTCCTCGGTGACGACCATCGCGCCGCTGATGGGCTTCCTCGGGACGGTGTCCGGTATGATCAACGCCTTCGAGGCCATCGCCGCCAGCGAGCAGGTGAACGCCAAGCTGGTCGCCAGCGGTATCTCCGAGGCCCTGATCACCACCGCCACCGGTCTGGTCGTCGCCATCCCGGCCACCATCGGCTACAACTACTTCGTGTCGTCCATCGACCGTTTCGTCATCGAGATGGAAGAGACCAGCGCCGAGCTGATCGAAGAGCTGGAGCGGATGAAGGGCTAGTCGGGACGGGTTCCCTCTGCCCGGCCGTGGACGGCCGGGGAGGAAGGATGGAGCGATGGGTATCATGAAGAAAAAGAAGAAGGAGCCGATGGGCGAGTTGCGCATGGACTCGACCGCCGACGTGGCCTTCCTTCTGCTGATCTTCTTCATCGTGACGACGATCTTCGCGGCCGAGCAGGGCCTGACCCTTGTCCTGCCCGGCAAGCAGAAGGAAAAGACCGACACGGTCAAGGTGAAGGAAAGCAACATCGCCACCCTTTTCGTCGAGGACGACAATTCCGTCACGCTGGACCGCAAGCCCATCGAGATCAACCACATCAAGCACGCCATCGAGGACCGGATCCTCGGCCAACCCCAAGCTCGTGGTGCTGCTCAAGATCCACCCCGACGCGGATTACGGCATGATGGTCGCCTGCCTCGACGAGCTGCGGCTGGCCAACGCCACCAAGGTTTCGCTCAAGACGGCGGAAACTCTAGGAAGGAGGCGGGGCACATGGATTTTGGACGTTCGACGAACAAGGGCACCTTCATTCCCACCTCCTCCATGGGCGACATCGCCTTCCTGCTGCTGATCTTCTTCATGGTGACCACCATCTTCCGCGAGGAATCCGGTCCTGCCGGTCGAGCTGCCCCGCGCCGAAGCGGGTGAGGAGGTCAACCGGGAGCTGGTCTCCAACATCTACATCAACCGGGTCGGGCAGATCTCGATCGACGACCGGCTGCTGCAGGTCAAGCATGTCAAGGACATCATCGGTACCAAGATCAGCGACAACCCCCAGCTGATCGTCGCGTTCAAGACAGACACCTACGCCGACTACGGAACGGTCAGCGACGTCATGGAGGAGTTGAAGGAAGTCAACGCCGTGCGCGTCTTCTTCAACAACGACATCGATGGCTCTCCGGGACAGAAGTACTAGGAGCGGCATGTCCAGCGTACCGATCCACGAAGGTGTCAGGAACTGTCGGCCAACGACCAGTTCAAGGCGCAGTACAACAAGTACCTGCGCTGGTCGGCCCTGATCGCCGTGATTCTGGTCCTCATCGGGCGCCCTGATCTCGCCCAATTACGTCCCCAACCCCTACAAGCTGCGCCAGGAGGAGTTCGAGGTCGTCGACCTGGAGGATCAGGAGATCATCGACATCCCACCGCCGCCCATGGAAGCCCCGCCGCCGCCGAAGGTGATCGAGGCCGCCCCGGACGACGAGGTCGACGACGACGTGGAGATCGCCGACACCCTGATGGATCTGGACACGGCCATCAGCCAGCGACCATGCCTTCAGCTTCGATGTGGGCGACGAGGGCTTCGTGGCCTCGTCGACCAACCCCAAGATCATCAACTGGGCCAAGCCCGAGTACCCCGAGATGGCCCGCCGGGCCCAGATCGAGGGCACGGTGATCGTCAAGGTGCTGGTCGGGCCCGACGGCACGGTGAAGCAGGCCCTCGTCCTGCAGGGCGTCAACCCGCTGCTGAACAACGCGGCCATCGAGCCGCCTACGCGAGTGCAAGTTCATCCCGGGCAAGCAGCGGAACATCCCGGTGAAGGCCTGGATGGCCCTGCCCTTCAATTTCCGCCTGAACTGATCCGGCCTCTCCGCCCGCGGGCGGCGAACCTTTTCCCGTGGGCCGCGTCCTGGTAGACGCGGCCTTTTCCTTGGCGTGCGGCGCCGCCGGGCGCGGGTGAATAATCGGCCCGTTTTCGGCGGCGGCCGGGTCCGCAACCGCGACCGGGGTTTTTGCGTAGTTCCCGTGGTTAACGTGGTTGGCCTCGGTCCGGGGGGCGATTCGTCGATCGAACCCCCTTAGTCGAGGGTCCCGGCGTGGCGGGCGGTCGGGCCGCATTTCATCAGGGAGAATGCAAGATGACCCATTCGCGTCCGGAAAAGTCCTTGATCGTTCCTGATCCTCGTGGTCACGGCCGTCCTGGTGGGTTGCCTGCCCGCGCGTGCCTCGGGCCCAGGAGTCGGCCTCGCCGGACAGCACGGACCTGCCGGTGCTGTCGCTGCGACGACTGCATCCGCCTGGCCCTGGAGGACAGTCCCCACCCTGCAGGTCGACCGAAGAACGCCGGCACATCGCCTCCCAGGACGTCACCGGGCGCCTACGGGGTCAGTTCCTGCCCACGATCAGCCTCGGCTACAACTGGAACAAGGGCGAGCTGACCGAATTCGACGTCCAGCAGCCCGACGGCACCTTCGACGACCAGACCGTTTTCACGAAGAACAAGAGGCTCAACGGCTCAGGCCAATTTCAACGTCTTCAGCGGCTTCTCGAAGTTCAGCCGCCTGGGCAGCACGAAGAGCAGCTTGAAGGCAGCCGAGGCCACGCGGGACTACACGCGGGAACTGGTGGTCGAGGATGTGACGGCGGCCTACTTCAATCTGCTGCGCTACCAGAAGCTGCTCGAGGTGGCGATCGAGGCGCGGGACCGGACCGCACTCGAGCTCGAACGCACCGAGACCTACTTCCGCCTGGGCAGCGCCGCCAAGAGCGACGTGCTGCAGCAGCGGGTCCAGTTTGAGAACACCAGGCTCGACGTGGTGATCGCCGACAACAACGTCAAGAAGGCCTTCGTCGAACTCGCCTACAACATGAACCGGCCGCTGGCCTCCGAGTTCAACATCGACACATCCGAGCTCCAGACCGACTACATGATCCCCGATGTCAATGCGCTGTACGGGGAGGCCCTGGCCAACCGGCTGGACCTCGCCAGTTCCGAATACACGGTCGAAGCCCGCCGCAAGGACGTGACCACGGCCACGGCTGCCGCCTGGCCGAGCCTGGATCTTTTTGTCACGATGGACCGGTCGGATCAGGACACGCCCTACCGCTTCGGTTCCCAGAAGTCGGGCAACACGTTCTTCGGCTGGAGCGCTTCCTGGAACGTCTTCGACCGCCTCCAGACCTGGACCGGCCGCTCCCAGGCCAAGGCCAGCGCCCGGATCGCCGAGTACCAGCATCAGCAGGCCAAGCTGAACGTCCAGGTCGAGATCCGCCAGCTCTACAACTCCCTGGTCGAGGCCAAGGAAAGGGCCAACGTCAGCCGCGAAACCATCGTCCAGTCCGAAGAGGAGCTGCGCCTGGCCCGCGAGCGATTCCGCGTCGGGGCCGGTACCACGCTGG
The DNA here is from genome assembly GCA_942492615.1 of Candidatus Krumholzibacteriia bacterium. GTDB lineage: Bacteria > Krumholzibacteriota > Krumholzibacteriia > LZORAL124-64-63 > LZORAL124-64-63 > CALOFL01. The sequence continues at coordinate 324,590 of CALOFL010000005.1, read as the reverse complement.
ACATCATCGTGGCCCAGGCGAACCTGACCAATTCGCAGGCCACCGAGGTGCAGGCCATGTGCGATTTCCTGACCGCCCGCACCCGGATGTACCGTGCGCTGGGACGCACCAACTCCTGGGCCGGAGGCCAGTAGTGGCCGCAGCGCCACTCATCGAGGTCCGGGATCTGCACAAGATCTATCAGGTTGGCACCCAGGAGGTGCGGGCGGTGCAGGAAGTCGACCTGACGATCATGCGGGGCGAGTACGTGGCGGTGATGGGCTCCAGCGGTTCGGGCAAGTCGACCCTCATGAACATGCTCGGCTGCCTGGACACGCCGACGCTCGGCATCTACCGGCTGAACGGGACCGAGGTCAGCAGCCTGAGCGACGACGAGCTGGCCGAGATCCGCAACCGGGAGATCGGCTTCGTCTTCCAGACCTTCAACCTGCTGCCGCGCAGCACGGCGGCCCAGAACGTCGAGCTGCCCCTGATCTACGCCGGCGTCAAGGCCGCCGAGCGTCGCCGCGGGTGCCCGCCGCCATCGAGGCGGTGGGGCTGGCGGATCGCCGCACCCACAAGCCCAACGAGCTGTCGGGCGGCCAGCGCCAGCGGGTGGCCATCGCCCGGGCCCTGGTCAACAAGCCGGCGCTGCTGCTGGCCGACGAGCCCACCGGCAACCTCGATTCGGTGACGGGCGACGAGATCCTCGAGCTCTTCGGCGACCTGAACCGCGTCGGCCAGACGGTCGTGATCGTCACCCACGAGCCGGACATCGCCGCCCGCTGCCGGCGGGTCATCCGGCTGAGCGACGGCCGCATCATCAGTGACCAGCCGGTGGTCCCCGCGACCTGAATCCGGTCCCGCGCGGTCAAGTATTCCGGTATCCAGTCGAATACAATCAGGAGAACCAAGCCCATCGACTGACTGCGGCCGCCGCCGGCCTTGTGCCGCGGTATGCGCTACCGGCCCGGAGCCCGACGCATGTATTTCTTCTACTTCTACCCGCTGGGACTGAACCGGACGCTGCACCGTCGCCCGGTGTTGTCATGGACCCTGATGGCGGTGATGGTGGTGGCCTTCCTGTGGATGCGCTACCGGCCCGGATGGGGCCCGCTGTCACCGTATGATCTGGTCTACTATCCCGGCAACAGCGGTCCGCTGACGGCGGTCACGGCCGCCTTCATGCATGCCGGCTGGTTGCACCTGCTGGGCAATCTGCTCTATTTCCACGTCTTCGGTCCGCCGCTGGAGGACCGCCTGGGGCGGCCGAAATTCCTGCTCTGCTTCCTGCTGCTCGCCGCCGGCGGCAACCTCGTCCACGGCGTCGTGACGGCCTGGGACTTGCTCGGTGAACCGGGTATGGGAGTGCTGGGCGCCTCGGGGGCCATCGCGGGCCTGCTTTCGTTCGCCCTGGTCCGTTTCTACAACGCCCGGGTCGAGGTCGCCTGGTGGGTCCTGGCGCCTCTGGGCGGGCACAACAAGGCCGGAAAATCCAGGATTCCCCTCGCCGGTGCGGTGTTCTTCTGGCTGCTGCTGCAGACGGTGCAGGCCCTGGTCGCGTCCGAGACCGGGGCCAACGTTTCCTTCGGGGCGCATTTCGGCGGTTTCGGCCTCGGGCTGCTTTTGGCCCTGATGCTCGGCGAGATGGGGGCCGCGCGCGCCGAAGCGGCCCGGTCCCGGGCCGAAGACTATTTCCGGGCGGGACACTTCCACGCCGCGGCCGGAGGCCTGGATCGAGTACCTGGAACTGGAGCCGGACGATCTCGAAGGCCGGCTCGAGCTGGCCCGGGCGCTGCACGTGAGCGGGCAGGAGGTCCGGCCCGCCAGAACTTCCGGCCGGTCTTCGACGCGCACCTGGCCGACGGGCGGAAGTCCCGAGGCGCTGGCGGTCCACGACGAGGCCCGCCGCGGCGACACTGCGGTCTGGCTGCCGGCCGACGACCTGGCCCGCGTGGCCTACTACAAGGAAAAGCAGCTGGACTATGCGGGCGCTCTGGCGGCCTACCGCGACCTCTATCGGGCCTACCCCGACCATCCCCAGGGCCAGCGGGCGCTGGTGCGGGTCATCGTCCTGCACCACGGTAAGGTGGCCGATCCGGCAGCGGCCCGCGAATGGCTGCAGGAGGCCAGTCTCCGGTTGCCGGACGGCAGCTGGCGGGATTTCCTCGCACGGGAGTTCAAACTGGCAGAACGACCGTGTGCAGGTGTTCCAGCAGGTCCGGATTCACCCTCCCCGGAACCAGGATCCTGAGCGCCGATCCGTCCGCCCGCAATCGCCACGATCCGCTGCCCGCCTCGGCCATCAGTCCGGTCACGTGGCGCTGGACCTCGAGCCAGCTGTCGGGTCTGCCTCCGGCCAGGCTGATGCAGGTCAGATCATCCTCCCAGCCAACTTCGCGGCCGCGGTCCATAGCCGCAGCCGGCAGCAGCGGTCGCACCGCGTCCAGGGCCGGTCCGGGCGCCAGGACCTCCCAGCGGAATCCGTCGCCGCTGTCCAGCCATTCGGTGATCGTGCCCGCCGGATCGAGATGGTCCAGGACCAGGTCACGCGCCAGCGGACCGCCGTCGGCGTCGTCGGTCGTCACCAGGTGCAGGCGTGTGACCTGCTCGGCGACGTTCAGGACCAGGGGACGGTAGCGATTCCCGCGCGGGTCGCGGCGTGTCGTTCCTGCGCGCGCGGCGTCGGCCTGTCCGGGACCCTGTGGGCCCGTTGCGGCGGTCGGGCCGATGCTCGTACCGGGGCCGTCATGGAAACTGGAACGGACCACCAGGGGCACCTCGTGCCGGGCGGCGTACTCCACGGCTCGGATGTGGACCACGCCGCAGCCCGAGGCGGCGACGCCGGCCATCTCGTCCCAGGAGAGATCCTCGTGTCGACGGGCGGTCGCCACGCGGCGCGGGTCGGCGGTCATGACCCCGTCCACGTCCTTGAGGATCTCGCAGCGCACCGCTCCGAGGGCGGCCGCCAGGGCGACGGCGGTGGTGTCGCTGCCGCCGCGGCCGAGGGTGGTGATCTCGCGTTCGCGGCTGACGCCCTGGAAGCCGGCCACGACAACCGTGCAGCCCCGGGCCAGGGCGTCGCGCACGCGGTCACCCCGGACCTCGAGGATGCGCGCGTCGGTGTGGCTGGTGTCGGTGATGATGCCGCACTGGCTGCCGGTGAAGCTGATGGCGGGGCAGCCCTCGGCGTCCAGGGCCATGGACAGCAGGCTCATGGTGATGCGCTCGCCCACCGAGAGCAGCATGTCGAGCTCGCGCCGGGGCGGGTTCGCGTGGGCCTCGTGGGCGAGGGCGGCCAGTTCGTCGGTCGTCCGGCCCATGGCGCTGACCACGACCACGACCTGGAATCCCTCCTCGCGGGCGCGCCGGATGTCGGCGGCCACGGTGCGGATCCGGCTCGACCGACGCCAGGCTGGAGCCGCCGTACTTGCGGACGAGGATGCCGTTGTCCTGGCCGGGGCTGTCTGGGGTCACAGTGTCGCTCCGTGGTCGATAATCATCGGTGGCCGGCGGACGGTCGTCTGCGGTTCGCAGGCCGCAACGGTGTCAGGATAGGCGAACAAGGGGATCGCCGGGGAACAAGCCCATGACGGTTGCCGGGCCAGAGGGCGTCCCCGAGTGCTCACCCGACATCCTCCCGGATCGAGGTAATTGCATTGAAAAAAACAATATGACATAGCCAGCCGGGGTGGACTGCCGTTCCGGGAATTCGCGCTCGGCGACGGACGCGTCAGGACACGGTGGTGCGTTCCGCCGCGGGGGATCCGCGGGCTGGAGGTCCAGGAGTTGCTGGCGGCGGTCCTTGGCCGCCGGGAATCGCCCGAATCGGCCGGCGAGACGGCGCGGGGATTGCTGGAGGCCTACCGGGATCTGGGCGAACTGGCGGCGAACGGCCGGCCGTCCTGGCCCACGGCCGGGGCTGGGACCGCCCGGGCCCTGCGTCTGCTGGCGGCCTTCGAGCTCGGTTCCGGGCCGCGCCCGCCGCCGGACATCGGCCGGACTGGTCGTGCGGCGGCCCGAGGACCTGCATCCGCTGCTGCGCGAGGAATTCCGCGGCCTTGACAGGGAGCGGTTCCTGGCGCTTTATCTCGATACGAGGCATCGCTTGCTGGATCTGGCGACGGTCTCGATCGGTTCATTGAACGCCTCGCTCGTGCATCCGCGGGAGGTGTTCAAGCCGGCGGTGGCCATGTCCGCCGCCGCGGTGATCGTGGCCCACAATCATCCCTCCGGCGATGCCGGCCCAGCGGTGACGATCTGGAACTGACCGCGCGGCTGGACCGCTGCGGCGATCTGCTGGGCATCGCCCTGCTGGACCACCTCGTGGCCGGCGGCGAAGAGATCATCAGCATCAGGGAATACGGCTGGCCCGAGCCGCACAGGGACTGAAGGGCCGCTGGTCCGGAAGGATTCGGAAACATGCTCAAACGTCTGCAGGGGATGTTCACCAACGACATCGCCATCGATCTGGGCACGGCCAACACCCTGGTCTACATCAAGGGCAAGGGCATCGTCCTGAACCAGCCTTCGGTCGTGGCGCTGGACAAGACCACCGGCAAGGTCTACGCCGTCGGCGCCGAGGCCAAGGCCATGCTCGGCAAGACGCCCGACCGCATCGCCGCCATCCGGCCCATGAAGGACGGCGTGATCGCCGACTTCGAGGTCACCGAGTACATGCTGCGCGAGTTCATCAAGATGGCCCAGAAGAAGCGCCACTTCATCGCGCCGCGCATCGTGGTCTGCGTCCCGTCGGGCATCACCGAGGTCGAGAAGCGCGCCGTCCGCGACAGCGCCAAGCACGCCGGCGCGCGCGAGGTCTTCCTGGTGGCCGAGCCCATGGCCGCGGCCATCGGCGTGGGCCTGCCCGTGGACCAGCCCAGCGGCAACATGATCATCGACATCGGCGGCGGCACCACCGAGATCGCCGTGATCGCCCTGAACGGCATCGTCTGCGACACCTCGATCCGCGTCGGCGGCGACGAGCTGGACGAGGCCATCGTCAACTACATCAAGAAGAACCACAACCTGCTGATCGGCGACCAGACCGCCGAGAACATCAAGAAGACCATCGGCTCGGCCCACAAGTTCGACGACGAGCGCGAGATGGAGGTCAAGGGCCTCTACCAGGTCTCGGGTGTGCCCAAGACCTTGAAGATCTCCTCGATGGAGATCCGCGAGGCGCTGCAGGAGCCGGTCGCAGATCATCGTCAACGCGGTCAAGCAGTCCCTGGAGCAGACACCTCCCGAACTGGCGGCCGACATCAAGGACCGCGGGATCGTGCTGACCGGCGGCGGCGCCCTGCTGAAGGGGCTGCCCGAACTGTTGCGTGAGCAGACGGACCTGCCCATCAACCTCATGGACGACCCGCTGTTCTGCGTCGTGCTGGGCACGGGCAAGATCCTGGACGATTTCGAACGCTACCGTCCGGTGATCATGCAAGGCGGGCGGAACTGAGGAAGAGCGGTCCCAACGGACCATGGTGGCCAAACCATTCAACCTTTCCATGCGGGGCGAGATCCTGACGCTGGTGGTCTGCGTGGTCCTGTCGCTCGACCTGCTGCTGCTGCCGGGGGATTCCCGGATCCGTGGTCGCCGACCGTCTGGGCCTGGTGCTGACCGCGCCCTACTGGACCGTACGGAATTTCGGTGCGGACGTCTTCGCTACCCAGAAAGAAAACGCCTGGCTCAAGAAGCGGGTGGCCGAGCTCGAGCTGATGGCCTCTTCCGTGCAACGCATGCAGCGCGACGCCGACCGTCTGGCCGGTCCGGCCATGGACCCCGGCTTCGACGGCGAGCTGGTGCCGTGCCGCGTGGTGATGCGGCAGCGCAGCCGCTTCGCCAACATGATCAAGATCAGCAGCCTGGAACCCGTGGCCTGGCAGCCTTGGCAGCCGGTGATCTCGGGGTCGGGTTATCTCGGCCGGGTGCGCACGGTCATCAGCGACACGCGAAGCCTGGGTCGAGCTGCTGACCGCGCCCGAATTCGCCCTGGGCGTCGAACTGGAACGCACCGGCCTGCTGGGCGTGATGCGTCCGCGCGGCGGATCGTTTCACCGTGCATCGAGATGGTCGGCCGCGACGAGGACGTCCAGGCCGGCGACCGGGTGATCACCTCGGGCATCGCGGAGATCCGGGAAGGCGTGGATGATCCCGGCGGTACGGGCCTGACGCCGCGCGGGTTTCCGGTCGGGTTGATCGTCGCGGTGGCCTCGCCCTCGGAACAGATCTTCAAGGAAATCATGGTCGAGCCGGCCGCCTCCTTCAAATACAACGAGACGGTGTTCGTGGTGACCCCGCTGGGCAGCCAGTACCGGCCGGCGCCGGGAGGCGGCGGATGAGGTTCTTCGCCCGGACCACGCTGATGTGGCTGCTGGTGGCCTTCGTGGGCGAGACCATGATCGGTCCGGTGATCGCCATCGGCGGCGTCGGCCCGGATTTCTCGGTGATCGCCCTGGTGATCCTGGCTCTGGCGGCCGGGCCGGCTCCGGCGACCGCCGGCGGTTTCATACTGGGTCTGGTGGTGGATCTCTCGACTCCGACCCTGCTCGGCCTGCTGGCGCTGAGCTAGAGGGGACTCGGGGTGGGGGTGGGGCGGCTGCGGGAGCCGGCTGGTCTACGGCGTCCCTTTGGTCGAGGCGGGCGTGGTCTTCCTCTCGGTCCTGGCCCACGACTTCGTCTTCCTGCTGGTCCAGAGCAGGCTGACCGACGAGTCGTTCCTCTGGCCCCTGCTTCACCCAGACCCTGCCGGTGGCCCTCTATTCCGGACTGGTGGGCGTCCCCCTGCTGCGGCTCGCCGACCTGCTGGGCATCCTGCGGCAGGAGGACTGAGGTGTCCGGATCGCGATCTCTGCCTGCGGCAGGGACTGCTGCGGGCGGTCGTCATCGGCCTGTTCCTGATGCTCGTCGGGCAACCTCTTCCTGATGATGGTCCCGCGCCACGCCTACTACAAGGAGCAGGCCCTGGAGAACCGGCAGGTCCGCTTCCGGGTGCGGCCGCCCCGCGGCCTGATCCTCGACCGCGACGGCGTGATCCTGGCCGACAACATGTACATCGCCGACATCACCGTGCCGCGCGCGTCGCTTGACCGCCGACGGGCCGGACTCGACGCCTTGAGCCGCCTGATCCGCTGGTTCGACCTGCCCCCGCGGTCGACCCTCGAGCGCCTGCGCCAGCAGCAGGAAGGCCCGGCGCAACCGCGGGCCCCTGGTGCTGGTCTCCAACGCCGACATGTCCCAGATCGCCGCGGTCGAGGAGCGCGAGCGCCAGTTGCCGGGAGTGCGGGTCGAGGCCCGCCCGCGCCGGCGCTACCTCTTCGGGGAGCTGTTCGCCCACGTCATCGGCTACGTGGGCGAGGTCGGCGCAGGCGGACCTGGACACCACCGGCGGTGACGTCGGCTACCGCGACCGGGGACATGATCGGCAAGCAGGGGGTGGAGGCCGCCCTCGAGGACGCGTCCTGCGCGGGGCAGAGCGGCATCAAGCTGGAGGAGGTCAACGCCTCGGGCCGGATCGTCGGCCGCAAGCCGGTCTGGTTGCGCGAGGTCACCCCGGGCCGGGATGTCCACCTGTCCATCTCCCTGGATCTGCAGCACGCGCTGGCCGAGGCCATCGGCGACCGCACCGCCTGCGGGGTGGCCATCGACGTGCCGGACGGGCGAGGTGCTGGCCGCCTACAGCAATCCTTCGTTCGATCCCAACCTGATGACCGTTCCCATCACCGCCGAAGCCTGGGGCGACCTGGCCAACGATCCGGACAAGCCGTTCTTCAACCGGGTGGTGCAGGCGACCTATCCGCCGGCCTCGCTGTACAAGCCCGTGACCTCGCTGGCCGGACTGTACAACCGGGTGGTCGGGACCGACTTCGGTGCTCGAACCCTGCCTCGGCGGCTGGTCCTTCGGCAACCGCTACTTCCGCTGCTGGAAGCACTCCGGGCACGGTCTGGTGGACCACGTCGAGAGCATCGTGCAGTCGTGCGACACCTACTACTACCAGCTGGGCCTGCGCCTGGAGATCGACCAGCTGGCCGCCGCGGCGCGGGCCTTCGGTCTGGGCCGTACCTGCACGCATGGCGTTTTCGCCGAGGAAAGTTCCGGTAACGTCCCCGACGCCGACTGGTACAACAAGCGCATGGGTGAGGGCAAATGGACCCGCGGCGTGTTGTTGAACAACGCCATCGGCCAGGGGGAGCTACTGGTGACGCCGCTCCAGATGGGGATGCTGACGGCCCGTCTGGCGACATCCGGCCGCGTGCCTGATCCGGTGTTCGTCCTCGGACCCGCCGACCGTCCGGGAGCCCGCCGAGCCGCTGCCGTTCACCGAGGCCAGGACCTGGCCTGGGTCCGCTACGCCCTGGAGGAGACGGTGGCCGCAGGCACGGGCAAGGCGGCCGCTCTGGAGGGGATCGCGGTGGCGGGCAAGACGGGCACGGCCCAGAATCCCCACGGCGAGGATCACGCCTGGTTCATGTGCTACGCGCCGGCGGAGGATCCGGAGGTGGCCCTGGCGGTGATCGTGGAGAACGCCGGCCACGGCAGCAGCGAAGCCGCCCCGGTGGCCGGCCCGCTGGCTGAAACCTATTTCGATGTCGGCGATTCCCCACGGCGGCCGAACCGGCGGCCAGGAGGAAGTGCCTGATGTGGCTGCTGGCGCTCTTGCCTCCGGGTGACAAGTGGATCTTCCTGGCCTGGGTCCTGCTGTGCATTGCCAGCCTGGCGGTCCTGTGGTCGGTGACCGAACCGATCCTCGGGCCGTACGAGCTGCTGGACCCCGGCGTATCCAAGAGCGTGTTCTACCGGCAGGCGGTCTGGATGGTCATCGGCTACGCCGCCCTGCTGATCGCCTCCCGGGTCCAGTTGCGGTATCTGGACAACATCGCGATCCCCCTGTTCCTGTTCTCGGTCCTGCTGCTGATCTTGATCCTGCTGGTCGGCCCCACGATCGGCGGGGCCCGGCGCTGGCTGGCCCTGGGGCCCGTTGCGGCTGCAGCCGTCGGAACTGGCGAAGGTGGCCTTCATCCTGGTGACCGCCAAGCTGCTGGCGCGCTCGGCCGAGGAGGGGCGCGGACCTGTTGACCGCGACCGTGCTCTCGTTCGTGGTCATGATCGTGCCGATGATCCTGGTGCTGCGCGAGCCGGATCTGGGGACCAGCCTGGTGTTCCTGGCGGTCTGGGTCGGGATGGTCTTCTGGTTCGGCATCCCCGGCATCCTCCTGCTGGGCTCCGCCAGCGCCGTCGTCAGCTCGGTGATCATGTTCTATTCCGAGTCGGTGGCCAACCAGGCGTGGCCCTGGGCGGTCTATCTGCTGCTGGTCCTGGCCGTGCTGTACTTCGTGCGGATGAACATCCTGTCGAAGGTGATTCTCCTGGCGGTCAACGTCGGTTTCGGCATCGGTATCCCCTTCTTCTGGGACAAGCTGAAGGGTTACCAGCAGGAACGGATCCTCACCTTCTTCGACCCGTCACGCGACGCGTTCGGCAGCGGCTACCAGGCGATCCAGTCGAAGGTCGCGATCGGATCCGGCGGGCTCTTCGGCACCCACTATCTGCAGGGTACGCAGAAGGGCCTGGCCTTTCTGCCGGAGCGCCACACGGATTTCATTTTCTCGGTCCTCGGCGAGGAACTGGGCTTTCTGGGAGCGGTCATCCTGCTCGGACTGTTCCTCGTGGTCATCATGCGGGGCATCGAATACAGCGCGGCGGCGCGGCGGCCCTTCGCCCGTTTCGTTGCCGTGGGCGTGGTGACGTACTTTACTTTCCACGTGGTCGTCAATGTGGCCATCACGACCGGGCTGCTCCCGGTGACCGGCCTGCCGCTGCCTCTGATCAGTTACGGGGGGTCCAACCTCCTGGTCAGTTCGATACTCCTGGGTCTGCTGCTGAACGTCAGCTCCCGCTCATTCGAGGAATGACCCGCCGGGTCCGTCCTCCAACCTCGAGAGTGAGTAATCCCGATGCTGCCTGAGATTTTCGGCGTCATCAAAGCGTACGGGCTCATGCTGGCGATCAGTTTCGCCCTGGGCATGTGGCTGAGCGTCCGCCGGGGACGACCCCACGGTCTGGCCCCCGATACGATCCTGGACCTGATCTTCGGCGTCCTGGTGTCGAGTATCGTCGGCGTGCGCCTGTTCTACGTGCTGACCCATCTGGGAGAGATCAGCCCCTGGTACCGCGCCTTTTTCATCTGGGACGGCGGCCTGACGCTCTACGGGGGCATCATCCTGGCCACCCTGACGGTGTGGTTCCTGACCCGGCGTCGCGGAATCCCCTTCCTGGTCGTCGCCGATATCTTCGCCCCCGGCGTGATGCTGGGCATCGGGCTGACCCGGCTGGGCTGCTTCGCGGCCGGGTGCTGCTTCGGCAAACCGACCGACTGCGGGTGCGGCGTCACCTTTCCCGCCGATGCCCCCGCTTCATTGGCCTACGGGCAGATCCCCGTGCACCCGACCCAGCTCTATGCCTCGGCGGGCGGCTTTGCGGTGTTGGTCCTGCTGCTGGCCCTGGAACGATTCTCGAACTACCGGGGGGCCACCTTCGGCCGCTTCCTGCTGCTCTATGGTCTGGCGCGTTTCGCCGAGGACTTCTTCCGCTACTATGAACCCGACCAGCTGCTGGCCCTGGGGTGGAGCAACAACCAGTGGATCAGCCTGGGGATGGTTGCCCTGGGCCTGGTGATCATGGTGGCGTGCGCTCGCGCGGCACCGGACCGGGAGGCGGCGTGATGTACGACGTCCTCGAACCGGGCGCCGACGGCTGGCTGCGGGGAGGCGAACCGTGGGAGCCGACGCAGCCTTTCTACGCGGTGCTGGGCGACCCGATCGCCCATTCCCTGTCGCCGGCCATGCAGAACGCGGCCCTGCGCGAGCGGGAGATCGAGGCCGAGTACCTGGCCGGTCCGGATCGACGCGGGCCAGCTGCGCGGCCTGAAGAAGGGTCCGGCCTGGGAAGGCCTGGCCGGCTTCAACGTGACCGCGCCCCACAAGGAAGCGGTCGCCGCGCTCTGTGACGGCCGCACCGAACAGGCCCGGGACATGGGTGCGGTCAACACCGTGAAGGTGGAGGACGGACGCTGGCTGGGACACAACACCGACAGCGGTGGGGTGCTGACGGTGGTTGCGCAGATCTGGGGCGCCGGAACGCCCCCGGAGCAGGCCGTCGTCCTGGGTGCCGGCGGCTCGGCCCGGGCCGCTGTGGATGCCCTGGTGCGCTGGGACGTGCCGCGGGTCGAGGTCCACAACCGTTCGGCCGAAGGTCGGGAGCGCCTTGCCGCGCTGGTTGGATCGCCGGCGGCCTGGCCGACCGGGTCGACCTGCGGCCCCTGGCGGGAGGGACGCCGCCGGCCCCCGACCGGGTCGTCGACCCTCTGGATCTGCTGCCTGGCCGGCGGCGTCGACGCTTCCGGCTGGCTGCCTGCCGCCGCGGGGGAGGCGCCCGCCGTCCTTCTCGACCTGCGGTACGGCGATCAGCTGCCGGCAAACCCGGCCCCGCTGGGCTTCCGGTTCAGTGACGGTCTGCCGGTCCTGCTGATGCAGGGCGGGCTGAGTTTCGCATGGTGGTTCGGACCACCGGTGCCCTGGTCGGCCATGAGCGGGGCGCTCACCTAGACCCGGTCCGTATGCGGACGTTCCTCTCCCGGATCGCTGGATTCCCATGCCCCCGATTGCGGCCCTGGGTGGAGCGCTGCTCGATCTCGTCTATCCCGAAGACTGCCTGTCGTGTGCCGGCGCCGGTCCGGAGACGGTGCCCCTGGGCGTCGACGGGCCCGCTGGTCGCGGGCTTGCGGCCCTGGGACCGGCCCTCACCTGTGCCGCAGCCTGCGAGCGGGCCTGCACGCCGCCGATCCGGTGCGCGGGCGTCGGCGACCCGGCGGGCCGCCGCTCGCGGTGTGGGCCGCGCCCGGTCATCGGGCCCGGCCTGGTCTCCCTGGTCGGTGCCTTCAAGTACCACGGGGTGCGCGGCCTGGCCTGGCCCCTGGCGCGCGGCATGGCCGCGGCGCTGGTCGCAGCCGCGGTTTCGGACTCGTTCGGGGGCGAATCACCCGTGCTGGTTCCGATTCCGCTGCACGGCAGCCGCCGCCGGTCCCGGGGCTTCAATCAAGCCGCGGTTCTGGCATTTCTCGTGCGCCGGCTGTTGGGCTGGCCCGTGCGGACGGATCTGGTGGTACGGGTCCGTCGTACGGGGCAGCAGGCCAAGCTGGGCTCGGCTGCCGAACGCAAGCGCAACCTGGCGGGCGCATTTTGTCCCGGGGTAGCCGCTGTGACGAATTCCGGTGCTGAGGTCGTCCTGGTGGACGATCTGGTCACCAGCGGATCGACCATCGCCGCCGCCGCCGCCGCCCTCCGCTCACGGGGCTGGTCGGTGGCCGGGGCGACGGCCGCCGGACTGGCGCGCCCCCGGGCAAAAGCCACCCGCCCGGTTGACACCCGCAGGGGCGGTTTCTAGTATTGACCCTGCAGCGAATACCGAACCCCATCCCGTCCGCAGGGACCCAGCCCAGGTGGTGCCACATGTCGCAGAAGATGACCCTGAAGGATTATTCGCCGGCAGGCCAGAAGGTGCTGATGCGGGTGGATTTCAATGTCCCGCTGGACAAGGACCGGAAGATCACCGACGACACCCGGATCCGGGCGGCCCTGCCGTCGATCCGGCACATCATCGGTCGCCGGCGGCAGCGTGATCCTGATGAGCCACCTCGGGGCGGCCCAAGGGCAAGATCGATCCGGCCCTGTCGCTGCGTCCGGTGGCCGACCGCCTGGCCGAGCTGGTGGACGCGCCGGTCAAGTTCGCCCCCGATACGGTCGGCCCCGACGCCGTCGCCAAGGCCGCGGATCTGCAGCCCGGGCGAGATCCTGCTGCTGGAGAACCTGCGCTTCAACCCCGGCGAGACGGCCAACGATCCGGTCTTCGCCGAGAAGCTGGCAGACCTGGCCGAGGTCTACGTCAACGACGCCTTCGGCACCGCCCACCGTGCCCACGCCTCGACGGTGGGGGTCACGAGCCACTTCAGCGAATGCCGGGCGGGTCTGCTCATGCAACGGGAACTGCACGAGCTGGCCGGGCTCCTGGAGGATCCGCCGCGTCCCTTCGTCGCGGTGCTGGGCGGGGCCAAGGTGGCCGGCAAGGTGGAGGTCATCCTCAACCTGCTGGACAAGGTCGATACTCTGCTGCTGGGCGGCGGCATGATCTTCACCTTCTTCAAGGTGCACGGCCTGAACATCGGCAACCAGCCTGCTGGACGAGGACAGCCTGGAGGTCGCCGCGAGATCACCGAGAAGGCCAAGTCGAGCCGCGCGCCCGGTGGTCCTGCCCGAGGACTGCATCGTGGCCAACGAATTCAGCGACACCGCCGACCGGCGGACCTGTCTGGTGACCGATATCCCCGACCGGTGGATGGGGCTCGACATCGGTCCGGCGACAGCCGCCCGGTACCGCGAGATCCTCGCCGGTGCCCGGTCGATTTTCTGGAACGGTCCCATGGGCGTGTTCGAGATTGCCTTCTTTCGCCGCCGGCACCCGGGCGGTGGCCGAGGCCGTGGCCGTGGCCACGGACACCGGGGCAGTCAGCGTCGTCGGTGGCGGTGACAGCGTGGCGGCGATCAACCAGTTCGGGCTGGCGGACAGGATCAGCCACATCTCCACCGGAGGCGGGGCCTCCCTGGAATTCATGGCCGGCAGGGAATTGCCTGGAATCGCCGCTTTGACCGATGTTTGAGCCTATTATGGCGAACGGGCCTCCGCCGGTTTGACATCATGAAAGACGGGTGTTAATTTACTCGTCCCTTGCCGGTCCGACCTGCGTCGTACCGCCGATCCAAGTTTTTCAACGAGACCGCTGCGGGAGCGAATGGGCATGCTGCACACATTGCTGATAATTATTCACGTCTTGATCTGCATCGTTCTGGCGACGGTGGTCCTCCTCCAATCGAGCAAGGGCGGCGGCCTGGCCGGGGCCTTCGGCGGCGCCGGTGGGGCGCCCCAGCAGTTACTCGGCTCGCGGGGCATGACGTCTCTGCTACACAAGTTGACGATCTATCTCGCTGTAGCGTTTTTCATCTCCAGTTTCCTGCTTTTCATGACCGACACCAGCGGCCAGCCGGCTGCGCGAAACGTGGTCGGTGAAGCTGCACGCGAAGGCGAACTGAACATTCCGGTAACCGAGGATCCGCTGCAGATCCCCGCCCAGGGTGAGGTTGAAGAGCCCGCCGGTCAGGCCGTAGAAGAGTCCAGCGACGACGGCGGCGGCAACTAGAAGTGACGACCGTATCGGTTGCCCGGGTGGTGGAATTGGTAGACACGCTATCTTGAGGGGGTAGTGGCCACAAGCCGTGCGGGTTCGAATCCCGCCCCGGGCACCACAAAAAAGGGAAACTGTCTGGCGACAGTTTCCTTTTTTTTTATTGACATGAATTTATTGTGGTCGAAATAATGTCGGAACTTCAACTGGTAGCCTGACGCCAGTCGGAGGTATTAGCAACATCCGAGACAGGAGGTCTTGCCCGGAAACCACTGGGTGCGGGGTCCGGGTGGACGCAGGAACTCTCAACAAGCGAGGTCCGGTATGGAGGAGAGAGAAGCCTTGATGGCGGCCGCGAAGACCAAGAAGAAGGCCACCAAGAAGAAGGCGACCAAGAAGAAGGCTGCCAAGAAGAAGGTGACCAAGAAGAAAGAAGTCGACAAGAAGAAGGCCGCCAAGAAGAAGGTCGCCAAGAAGAAGGCCACCAAGAAGAAGAAGAAGAAGGCCACCAAGAAGAAGGTCGCCAAGAAGAAGGCCACCAAGAAGAAGGCCACCAAGAAGAAGGCCACCAAGAAGAAGGCCACCAAGAAGAAGGCCACCAAGAAGAAGGCCACCAAGAAGAAGGCCACCAAGAAGAAGGCCACCAAGAAGAAGGCCACCAAGAAGAAGGCCACCAAGAAGAAGGCCACCAAGAAGAAGGCCACCAAGAAAACCGCCGGCGTCAGCCCCGGCGGTTTTTTCTGTTGTTCGTTTCTCCGGCCGTATGCCGGCGGCCTTGGTCGTCCGCCGGTCAGTCGTTCTGCGCGGCCAGGTGGGCGGCCCGGACCTCGTCGGGGGATCACGTCGATGAACCAGGTGAGGCCCAGACTGAACGGTCGTCGTAGTTGACCATGTTCGAGTACCCCAGCTCCTCGACATCGAAGGCGAAGGTGGTCACGTCCACCTGGCCGCCGACGTCAGGAAGTTGTCGAAGAGCTCGTAATTGAGGCCGAAATTGCCCTCGAGATAGAGTCCGGTGACGTCGGACAGCTCGCTGTAACGGTTGATGAGGCCGCCCAGCCCGAAACCGAGGCGGGGGACGATGCCAAAGAAGGTGGCGGGTTCGGCGTCGTACATCAGGGCCAGGCCGCCCTTGATAGATCTTGAAGCCGTCGTCGCGGTCGACCTCGATCCGCTGGGTGGTCGTCGGTGAAGTCGCGGGGTCCTCGGTCTAGAGCATCGTGGTGACGGCTTCGCCGGTGGCGTAGGTCCCCAGTAGGTCGAGGTGGAAGTTGTCGGAGATGTAGATGCCGATCCGGGCGCCGAAGGCGGGACCGGCCTCGATTTCCTTGTGGGCGCCCGTGAAATAGTCGGGATCCTTGGCCAGGACGTTGCCGTCATAACCCAGAATGAAGTCGGCGCCTTCGGTTATGACCGTGCGCGGGCCCAGGGCCTGGTTTTCCAGGTACCGGGCCCCGGAAAACTGCCCTCCGAAGACCGTGATGGAGTAGGCCTTGACGGTATAGTCCTCGTAATCGAGAAGTTCTTCCGCGATCACGGGCTCGGGGGATTCCCCCTCCGCGGGTGCCGGCGGCGGCGAAACCTGCCCTTCGTCCGCTTCCTGGGCCCACAGGGTGCTGCCACTGAGCCACAGGCTCACGGACAGAATCAACAACAGAAATGTGCTGAGCTTCATCAAGTCACCTCAACCAGGCGCTGGCAACGGGGATGGGCGCGTTTACCGCCTGACAAATGGCATTTTCGTGGGGCATGAACGGATAGGGGCGGCCGATCAACTCGGTTCCGCGACCCGAATAACGGTAATGTACGGCCTTGTTTGTGTCCAGAACTTTCGCCGTTTTCGATTCCAATCCGGGTCTGTTGACAGCGACTTGTCAGGCTATTACCATTGCCGTTCGTCAAAAAATCCGTATCCGGACCTCCGGTTCCCAGCCCTTTTGTCCCGTCGACGCAGGAGGACGTTCGTTGAAGACCTACCCCATGGAAAAAATCCGCAACGTGGCCCTTGTCGGCCCCCACGGCGTCGGCAAGACCAGCCTGGCCGATTCGATGATTCACGTCACCGGCCAGGTCGGCCGCAAGGGCAGCGTCGATGACGGTAGCTCCCACTTCGATTTCTCCGAGGAGGAAATCGAGCGCAAGCAGACCGTCACCGCCAGCATGGCCTGGACGGAATTCGAGGGCAACAAGATCAACATCATCGACACGCCCGGGTGTGGATGATTTCCGGGGCGACGTCTACGCGTCACTGCGGGTCGTCGAGGGCGTCATGTTCGTCGTCAAGGCCGACGGCGGTTTCGAGGTCGCATCCGAGAACCTCTGGAACTTCGTGCGCTCGACGCACCTGCCGACCTTCATCGTCGTCAACCGCATGCACAAGGAACACGCCGACTGGCGCAGCGTGATGAACGGCCTCAAGGATCGGGTCCCCGGCACGGCGCCCCTGCAGTTGCCCATCGGCAACGGCGAGAGCTTCGAGGGCGTCATCGATCTGGTCACGATGAAGGCCTACAAGTCGACCGGCGAGGAGTCGGTGGAGATCGACATTCCCGCCGACATGAACGACGCGGTCGAAGAGGCCCGCGAGATGCTCATGGACGCGGCCGCCAGCGCCGACGACGACCTGACCGAGAAGTTCCTCGAGGAGATTGACCCTCAGCGAGGAGGACATCATCGCTGGGCCTGAAGAAGGGCACCCTCGAGGGCACCGTCTATCCCGTCTTCTTCACCGACGCCGAGAAGGAAGTCGGCGTGCGCTCCCTGCTGCGGTCGGCGAACAACCTGTTCCCGAGCAGCTTTCCCGCACCCGCGCGAGATGAACGGTGTGCGTGCCGGGCACCGGAGGAAGAGGCTTCGTTCACGCCCGGTGCCGAGGCGCCGGTGGTGGCCTTCGCCTTCAAGCGCCAGTACGAGGCCCAGGGCGGCGACGTGACCTGGCTGCGCGTCTTCAGCGGTGGCAGCCTCAAGTCCGGCGACACCCTGACCTGCAGCGACGGCCGCACCAGCGAACGCATCGGCCAGCTGAGCGTGCTGGTGGGCAAGACCAAGGAGAAGATCGACGCCGCCCAGGCCGGAGACATCGTGCTGGTGGCCAAGCTGAAGAACACCCAGACCGGCGACACCCTGGCCGCGGGTGTCGATTTCGCCTTTCCCGCCGATCGCCTACCCGGTGCCCACCAGCGCCGACGCCATCAGCCCCGAGACCAGCGGCGACGAGGACAAGATGGCCGCCGGCCTGAACAAGATCCGCGAGGAGGACCCGACCTTCGATCTGCGCCATCAGGCCGAGCTGTCGCAGACCCTGCTGGTCACCCAGGGCGAGATGCACACCGCCTTCATCCTGGACAAGCTCAAGAAGCAGACCGGCGTGGTTGTTCAGCGCCGGCGTCCGCGGATCAACTTCAAGGAGACCGTCCGCGGGACGGCCGAGAAGCAGGGACGCCACAAGAAGCAGAGCGGCGGCCGCGGCCAGTTCGGCGACGTGCACCTGCGGCTCGAACCGCTGCCCCGCGGCGAGGGTTTCGAGTTCGCCGACGAGATCGTCGGCGGCGTGGTGCCGAACAAGTTCATCCCCGCCGTGGAGAAGGGCTGCCGCGAGACGCTGGCCGAGGGCCTGGTGGCCGGCTACGAGATGGTCGACGTCAAGTGCGCCCTGTTCTTCGGCTCCTACCACAACGTGGATTCGAGCGAGGCCGCCTTCAAGATGGCCGCGCGCAAGGCCCTCAAGGCCGCCATCGAGGAGGAAGCCGACAAGTTGCGGCCCGTGATCCTCGAGCCGATCATGAAGGTGAGGATCGTCGTGCCCCAGACCTACATGGGCGACGTGATGGGCGATGTCTCGACGCGCCGCGGCGCGATCCAGGGCAGCGACGCCGATGGCCCCTACCAGGTCGTCACGGCGAACATCCCCGAGGACGAACTCTACCAGTACGCCACGTCCCTGCGGTCGTTCACCCAGGGGACGGGCATCTTCACCATGGAGTTCTCGCACTACGCCGAGGTGCCGGGAGACGTGCAGAAGCGTCTGGTCGACGAGTACAAGAAAACCCAGACCGCCGAGGAATAGAGGTCGCCATGGCAGGACATTCCAAATGGGCGAATATCAAGCACCGCAAGGGCGCACAGGACGCCAAGCGGGCCAAGGTCTTCACCCGGCTGATCCGTGAAATCACCGTCGCCGCCCGTCAGGGCGGCGGCGACATGGAATCGAACCCGCGGCTGCGGTCGGCGGTCCTGACCGCCCGTGGCGCGAACATGCCCAACGACACCATCGACGAAGGCCGTCAAGCGTGGTACCGGCGAGCTGGGCGGCATGGTCATCGAAGAGGTCAACTACGAGGGCTACGGGCCCGGCGGCGTGGCCATCCTGGTCGAATGCCAGACCGACAACAAGAACCGCACCACCGCCGAGGTGCGGCACGTCTTCACCAAGTTCAACGGGAACCTGGGCGCCAACGGCTGCGTGTCCTACCTCTTCGACCGCAAGGGCGTGATCGTTCTGGACGCCGAGCGGATGCGACCTGGAGACGGCCATGGATGCGGCCATCGAGGCCGGGGCCGAGGACGTGGAGGAAGAGGGCGGCATCATCTCCGTGACCACCGCCATGGAGGACCTGCACGCGGTGAGCCGGCCCTGGACGCGAGGCCGGTCTGCCGGTGACCTCGACCGAACTGGTCCAGGTGCCCAGCACCACCATCAAGGTCGAGGGCAAAGGATGCCCTGACGCTGATGAAGCTGATCACCACATGGACGATCTGGACGACGTGGCCCAGGTATCGGCCAATTTCGAAATCGACGACGACCTCATGGCTGAAATCGAGGAAAAACTCTAGACGTATCCCGTCCGCGGGGTATCCCGGGACCAGGAAAGGATGCCCGTGATCATTCTGGGCGTCGATCCAGGCTCGCACGCGACCGGCTACGGTGTCATCGAAACCGTGCCGGTCGTTCGCATGTTGGCCGGAGGCGTGATCCGGGCGTCGCGGCAGGCGCCCCTGGCGGACCGTCTGCTGGTCATCCACGACCGAACTGACCCGGGTCATCGCGAAATACGATCCGACAGCCATGGCGGTCGAGGATCTGTTCAACGCCAAGAACGCCCGCAGTTCCCTGATCCTGGGGCACGCCCGCGGCGTGATCCTGCTGGCCGGGGCCGCAGGCCGGGTCTGGCGGTGGCCGAATACGCGCCGCGCGAGGTCAAGAAGGCCCTGACCGGCAACGGCGCGGCGGCCAAGGAGCAGGTGCGCTTCATGGTGATGCGCCTGCTGGGCCTGAAGGAAGAGCCGCCCCTGGACCAGAGCGACGCCCTGGCCGTGGCCCTGGCCCACGCCGGCCGCGCGGCCGGTTCTCACTGGGCTGAAACCGGCCGCCGGCGGTCGATGCTGGTGCGGATAATGTCGCGGATGGTCCCTGCCCCGACCGTCGGAGAGGACGATGATCGCGTTTCTGGAAGGCACCCTGATCAGCCGGCGGCACCGAGGCCGTGGTCTCCGTCGGCGGCGGCATCGGCCTGGATGTCCAGCTGTCGGCCCAGTCGGCCGAGAAGCTGCCCGCGCCCGGCAACACGGTCCGGCTGTGGACCCACTTGGCCGTGCGCGAGGACAACTGGGCCCTGTACGGTTTTGTGCTGGAGCAGGAACGGGAAATGTTCCGCCTGCTGATCTCCGTCTCGGGGGTCGGGCCCAAGGTTGCCCTGGGCATGCTGTCGCGCGCGCCGGCCGGCGACATCGCCGCTTACCTGCGCACCGGGGACGAAAAGGCCCTGACCAGGCTGCCGGGCATCGGCAAGAAAAGCGCGGCCCGCCTGGTGGTGGAACTGGGGCAGCGGGTGCCCGAGGGCGGACCACCTGGCGGAGGAGCGACGGCCGGCGTCGCCGGCGGTCGAGTCCCGGCGGCTGGCCGCAGCGCTGGCCGTGCTGGGCGCCATGGGCCTGGCGCCGGCCCAGGCCGAGCAGGCCCTGGCTGCGGGCCCGGCGGCGACGATCCCGCCGTGGCCGAGGATCTCGAAGCCTGGGTGCGGGCGGCCTGCGCGCGATCTAGCCCGAAGACGGCCGGCCGTCCGACGAAAGGAAGACCCGTGGAACGAACAGAGGTGGACCGATCCCGCCGCCCAGCAGGCCGACGGCGACCTGGACCTCAGTCTGAGGCCGAGGCGGCTGGAGGACTTCGTCGGGCAGGAGAAGATCAAGGAGAACCTGCAGATCTTCATCCAGGCCGCCCGGCAGCGGGGCGAGGTGCTGGATCACGTGCTGCTGCACGGCCCGCCGGGGCTGGGCAAGACCACGCTTGCCATGCTGATGGCGCGCGAGATGGGGGTGCAGCACCGCACCACCAGCGGGCCGGCCTTCACCAACAGCGCCGAGCTGATCGCCCTGCTGAGCGAGCAGACGGACCGGCGCGCGATCTTCATCGACGAGATCCACCGGCTGGGCCGGGTCATCGAGGAGCACCTCTACCCGGCCATGGAGGACTGGCGGGTCGAGCTGATCATCGACAAGGGGCCCAACGCCCGGCACTTCAACCTGCAGCTCGAGCCCTTCACGCTGATCGGCGCCACCACGCGCGCCGGGCTGATCACGCCGGCCCTGCGCAGCCGGTTCGGCATCGTCTGCCATCTGGATTTCTATCCGCCCGAGGAGCTGGCGATCATCGTCACCCGCAGTGCCGGGCATCCTGGGCATCGGCATCGAACGAGGCGGCGCCCTGGAGATCGCCCGCCGCAGCCGCGGCACCCCGCGCGCCGCCAACCGCCTGCTGCGCCGCGTGCGCGACTACGCCCAGGTCGACGGGCACACGCTGATCGACCGGGCCGCGGCCGACAGCGGGTTGACGCGGCTGGGAGTCGACCAGCTGGGTCTCGAGCCCCTGGACCGGCGCTACCTGCAGCTGATCATCGAACATTTCGGCGGCGGGCCGGTGGGCATCCAGAACATGGCCGTCAGTCTGGGCGAGGAGACCGACACGCTCGAGGATGTGGTCGAACCCTTCCTGATCCAGTCCGGCCTGCTGAAGCGCACGCCCCGCGGGCGCGAGGCCACCGCCGGTGCCTGGACCCATCTGGGCCTGGAGCCGCCGCCGCGAATCCCGGCACCGAGGCGCGGGCAGGCCCTGCGGCCGGTCGGCCATGACCGCCGCCAACGGCAGTTCCGCCTACGAATTCGACCTGCCGCCGGAGCTGATCGCCCAGGATCCGCCGCCCGAGCGCGGCGATTCCCGGCTGCTGCTGGTGGAGCCCGGCGGCGGTGTCGGCGGTGAGGTGCGTCTTTCGCCAGCTGCCGGCCCTGCTGCGGGCCGGGCGATCTGCTGGTGCTGAACGAGAGCCGGGTCCTGCCGGCCGCCTGCTGACCCGGCGCGAGCCGATACCGGCGGCCAGGTGGAAATCCTCCTGGTGCGGCCCCACCGCCGGCAGGACACCTGGCTGGCCCTGGCTCGGCCGGCGCGGCGCCGCCTGCGGCCCGGCGTGCGCCTGAACGTGGTCACGTCGCCGGCGGAATCGCCGGGAGCGCCGCCGCCCTATCTCGAGATCGTTGCGAAGCGGGACGCGGGGTATGTCGAGGTCAGCGCCCCCGAAGGTCCGGCCGCGCTGGCCGAGGCCTGGGGCGACATGCCCTTGCCGCCCTACATCCGGCGGCCGGCGAGGATCGGCGAACCGGCCGGCGCGGCCCCTGACCGGGAACGCTACCAGACCGTGTACGCCGCTGGCGACGGGACCGGAGCCGGTTCGGTCGCCGCGCCGACGGCCGGACTGCATTTTTCCCAGCGGACGCTGGCCGGGCTGGAGGACGCGGGCATCGCCGTGGCGCGGGTAGCGCTGCACGTGGGGCCGGGCACCTTCCGGCCCCCGAGTGAGGAGCAGCTGGCCCGGGGCCGCCTCCACCGGGAATATTTCCGTCTCCCGGAGGCGGTGACCGTTGCGGCGGCCGCGACCCGCGAGCGCGGCGGCCGGGTCATCGCCGTGGGTACGACCTCGTTGCGGGTGCTGGAGACGGCCGCGCGGCTGGGATTGGATGCACCCGGGCCCGACCACCGGGACTTCGGGGCCACGGCGGCCGATCCGGAGCCGGTTTTTTGCGGTTACGCCGCCAAAGGAACCGACGGCTGGGAGGTGTGCGGTGAAACCAGGCTGTTTCTGCGCCCGCCGGAACGGGTAACCGCGGTCGACGGCCTGCTGACCAATTTTCACCTGCCCGGATCGTCCCTGCTCATGCTCGTGGCGACGTTGACGGGCCAGAGTGGTTGGCGCCCCGTCTATGATCACGCCGTGGCGAACGGATGCGGTTCTACAGCTACGGGGACTGCATGCTCATCCTGCCCGGACTGCGCGGGCCTGCCGAAAGCCGCTAGAGTGGACGTTTCGCAATCATCCCAGCCGCTGGACACGCCGTTCGGTTTCGAGGTCGAGACGACCGTACCGGACGGTCGTGCCCGGACGGGACTGCTGACCACCGGCCACGGCACGGTGGAGACACCGGTTTTCATGCCCGTCGGGACCGTGGGTTCGGTCAAGGCGGTGACCTTCGAGCAGGTCTGGGCGACCGGCGCCCGGCTCATCCTGGGCAACACCTACCACCTGTACCTGCGGCCGGGCCACGAGCTGATCGGCAGGCTGGGCGGGCTGCACCGCTTCCAGGGCTGGGACGGCGCCCTGCTGACCGACAGCGCCGGTTTCCAGGTCTTCTTCGCTGGGCGACCTGAACCGGATCACCGACGACGGCGTCGAATTCCGCTCCCATCTGGACGGCAGCCGGCATTTCTTCAGCCCCGAGCTGAGCATGGAGATCCAGCTCGCCCTGGGCTCGGACATCGTCATGGCCTTCGACCAGTGCGCTGCCTACGGGGCCGACCCGGCGGAGGTCGGCCGCGGCGGTCGAGCGCACGACCCGCTGGCTGAAGCGCTGCCGCGACGTTTTCGGCGGCCGCCAGTTCCGCGGTGGCTGGGAACGGGTGCTGTTCGGCATCATGCAGGGCGGCGTGGACGAGAATCTGCGGCGGCGCTCGGCGGCGGAGGTCGTCGCCATGGACCTGCCCGGCTATGCCATCGGCGGGCTGTCGGTGGGCGAACCGACGTCGGCCCTGCGGGAAATGACGGAACTGGCGGCCGGGCTGCTGCCCACCGATCGGCCGCGCTATCTGATGGGGGTGGGGTTTCCCGACGACATCGTCGCGGGCGTGACGGCCGGGCGTGGACATGTTCGACTGCGTGCTGCCGACCCGGATGGCGCGGACCGGAACGGTTCTGACCCGCGACGGCCGACTGGTCATCAAGAACGCCGCCTATGAGGCGGATGACCGTCCCATCGATGCCGAGTGCGGCTGTCCGGTCTGCGCCCGTCACAGCCGGGCCTACATCCGGCACCTCTTCCAGGCCAAGGAGATGCTGGCCAGCACCCTGGCGACCCTGCACAACCTCCATTTCTACCAGGAGCTGATGGCCGGTCTGCGTGCGGCGATCCGCGCCGGGGATTTTCCCGCCCACGCCCAGCTGGTCAGCGAGCGCTGGACACGGGGAGAGGAGGCCCGGCTCGAGGAGGTCCGCGACCGGCGCCGCTAGGAACGGCCCCGGGGGGTCGGCGGCGGTAGCCCCGGAACTTGCCCCGCGGACCTCGGGAAACCATTCTTGTGGAATTACGGTACCGGCCGGACCCGCGGGGAACGGGTTCGCCTTCTTCAACGCAAAGACCTTAAGGAGAAATCCATGGAATTCATGACCGTGCTGGCCATGGCCTCGCCCACCGAGGGCGGCGGGGGCGCCGGCGGCCTGCTGAGCTTCCTGCCCCTCATCCTGATCTTTCTCGTTTTCTGGTTCATGATCATTCGGCCCCAGAAGAAGCAGCAGGATCAGCGCAAGTCCATGATCGAGGCGCTGAAGCGCGGCGACCAGGTCGTGACCAGCGGCGGGCTGTTCGCCACCGTGAAGGACGTGAAGCAGGACCGGATCGTGGCGACGATCGCCGACAACGTGAAGGTCGAGATCAGCAAGACAGCCATCAGCGGCGTGGTCCCGAGCAGGCGAGTAGCTCCGTGGACGGGGGCCGCGGCGATGATCCGCCGGTACGGCGACCGCGTGTCTGCGGCGCCGGGCCGAGGCCGTTGATCCGGCCGCTCCGGCCACCCTGGCGTTGCGGGAGGATCTGTGGACCACCCTGGCCGCCGACGGCGGCGTCGGTCTGGCCGCCCCCCAGATCGGACAGGATCAGCGGGTGATCGTCGTGCGCGATCCGTCCCGGCCTCGCGGCCAGCAGCGCCTGGATCTGGTCAACCCGGTCATCACCGCGACGTTCGGCCCCCGGGTGCCGTTCGCGGAGGGATGTCTCAGCTTTCCGGACCTGTACATCGACATCGTCCGGCGCCAGGGGGTCACCGTCGAGCACGACACGTCCGGCGGCAGGGCCACTCTGCAGGACGACGGGCTGGTTGCCCGCATCATCCAGCATGAGGTGGACCACCTGAACGGGGTGCTGTTCATCGACCATCTGACTCCGGCCCGACGCGTTTCGTTGTGGCCACAGCTGACGTGGATCGGGCTGGTGGGCTTGAAGAATCGTGTTCTCCCCAGAATGAGGATGAGGAAATGAAGATCGTATTCATGGGCTCGCCCGATTTCGCGGTGCCCAGTCTCGAGGCCCTGGTCGAGGCCCGCTTCGACGTCCAGCTGGTGGTCACCCAGCCGGACCGGCCGTCGGGTCGGGGCCGCAAGCTGCTGCCGACGGCCGTGAAGACCGCGGCGGCCGAGCACAACCTGCCGGTGATCGATTTCGGCAAGGGACAGGGCAAGGAAGTCACGCGGCAGGTGCTGGCGGTCGCACCGGACGCGGTGGTGGTGGTCGCTTTCGGCCAGATCCTGCGCGAACCGCTGCTCTCGGCGCCGCCGCTCGGCTGCATCAACGTTCACGCCAGCCTGCTGCCCCGCTGGCGCGGGGTCTCGCCCGTCCAGTATTCCATCCTGCACGGGGACACCTGGTCCGGGGTGACGATCATGCGCATGGACGAGGGTGTGGACACCGGCCCGATCCTGAGCCAGCGCGCCGTGAGCATCAGTCCCGAGGACACCGCCGGCGAACTGCTGGACCGTCTGGCCGGCCAGGGAGCGGACCTGCTGATCCACACCCTGCGCGGCCTGCAGAACGGCCAGATCGAACCGGTCACCCAGAACGACGAAGGCGCCGTCTACGCGCCCAAGCTGACCCGCACCCTGTCGGCCGTCCGCTGGGACCGCGATGTGGTGACGGTGCACAACCAGATCCGGGCCCTGAACCCCTGGCCGGGCACGACCGTCTACCTCGGCGAAAAACCCCTGAAGGTCACCGAGTCCCGGCCCATGTCCTTCAACCAGTCCGGCCTGGCCCCCGGAACGGTGCTGGCGATCCACGCCGAAGGCGTGGTCGTGGCCTGCGGCGAAGGATCCCTGCTGGTGACCGGCCTGCAGTGTCCCGGCAAGAAGCCGTTGCCGGTCGCCGAGTTCCTGCGCGGGTTTGCGATCGAGGCCGGGGATCTGCTGCGCTCATGAGGGCCGACCCGGTACGGTTGGAAGCCCTGGCGATCCTGACGGCCGTGGCTGACGGCCAACCTCTCGACCGCTGCCTGACCGCGGGGCTGGATCGGCTGGGCGACACGCGGGACAAGGCTTTTCTCGCCGAGCTGGTGCGCGGTACGGTCCAGTGGCAGGCCCGCTACGATCACGTGATCGATCAGTTTTCCCGCAAGCGCCGGCCCGACCCCGGTCCTTTGCGGACCCTGCTGCGCCTTTCCCTCCACCAGCTCCTGGGTATGGACGGGGTGCCCGCCTACGCGGCCGTGCACCAGGCCGGGCAGCTGTGCCGCCGCCGGCTGGGTGTTCGGCAGGTGGCGTTCGTCAACGGGCTGCTCCAGGCCGTGCGGCGGAAGGTCGCCGCCGATCCCGACTCCCGGCCGCCGGACGCCGCCGAGCGCACCGCACGCCTGAGCCGGGAGTTCGAGACGCTCAAACGCGATCACGCCGATTGGCTGGCCGCGTGGCATTCCCATCCCCGGTGGCTGGTGGAGCGCTGGATCGAAAACTACGGGGCCGAGCAGGCCGAGGCGATCTGCGCCTGGAACAACCGCCCGGTACCGCTGGTGTTTCACGTGCTGGCGCCGTTCGATCCCGCGGCAGCGGCGTCTTTGCTGGCAGCGGCCGGCTGCCCCGTGACCGCCGGTCCGGCGGCGGGCGCCCTGGTGGCGGCCGAGCGTCCGGGACGGGCGCTGCTCACCGAGATCCTCACCGCATCGCCGCACCTGATCGTCCAGGATGCCACGGTCCAGGCGGCGACCGCATGGCTGGCCGACGGCTTGGCGCCGCGAGCCGAATCGGTACTGGACATGTGTGCCGCCCCGGGAGGAAAATCGGCCCACTTGGCCGCCCGCCTGGCCGACGGTCGGCGTCTGGTGGCGATGGATCATCGCCCCGAACGGGTGGCGCTGTTGCGCACGACCCGGGACAGGGTCAGCGGTCCGTCGTTCGATCTGGTCCTGGCCGACGGCGCCAGACCGCCGTTCGCCGCGGCCACCTTCGGGTCCGTCCTGCTCGACGGACCCTGCAGCGGCACGGGCGTCCTGCGCCACCACCCGGACGGGCGCTGGCGCCTGACCCGCGAGGTGATCGACCGCCGGGCGGCCTTTCTGGGTGTGCTGGCCAACCGCGCGGCGGATCTGCTGGTGCCCGGGGGCAGACTCATGTACGGTACCTGTTCCCTGGAGCCGGAAGAGAACGAACAGGTCGTCGCCGCGTTGCGGGACCAGCGGGATGATCTGGAACCGGCGCCCGACGCTCAGGGTATCTGGCAGCGGACCTGGCTGCCCCACGAAGCGGTGGGGGACGGATTTTTCGCGGCCCGACTGCAGAAGAAGGAATAGACCGGTGAAGCTCTGGAAACTGCTACTGCTGACGGGTTTGCTGTTCGTGACCGGGGGTGCCCTCCTGGTCGCGGTCAACTTCCTGGTGCTGCCTTCCATCGTGCACAGCAACAAGGTGGTCACGATGCCCGATATCCGGGGCATGAGCGAAACCGGCGCGGCCACGCAGCTCAAGGGGCTTGAGCTCGAGGTCGAGGTCGCCCGGCAACGGGCCCATCCGACGATTCCCGAAGGGATGATCCTCGATCAGGATCCCTCGCCGGAATCCCGGATTCGCGGCGGCCGGACCGTCATGGTGATCACGAGCAGCGGGCCGCCGGCCGGAACGCTGCCCAACCTGACGGGCCTGTCCCTCAGGCAGGCCGAGATAACCCTGCAGCGGGAGCGGTTCAAGCTCGGGCGGGTGCTGCAGCTGCGGCGTCGCGGTGTCACGCAGACGGTGGTCGATTTTCAGAACCCGGTGGCCGGCACCCAGCTCTACAAGGGCGGCGTGGTCGACCTGGTCGTGGCCGCACCGGCGGCGGCGGAACTGCTGCGCATGCCCGACCTCCGGGGCGTGCCCCTGTACAAGGCCCGGCAGGTCATCGCCGACGCCGGGTGCGTCCTGGCGCCGGTCACCTTCGAGCGGACGTCACGGTCCTTGCCGAACCTGGTGTTGTCACAGCAGCCGCCGGCGGGAGAACGAATCCGCAAAGGAGAGCGCCTTGAACTGGTTGCCTCGTCCCGCTGACGGCAGGGCCTGGGTGGCCCCGTCCCTCCTGTCGGCTGATTTTTCCGCACTCGGTGCCGATATCCGGGACATGACCGCGGCGGGCGCCGATCTGCTGCACCTGGACGTGATGGACGGCCACTTCGTCCCCAACCTGACGTTCGGTCCCTTCGTCTGCGAGGCGATTCGCCGCGTGAGCGACCTGCCCCTCGACGCGCACCTGA
This sequence comes from Candidatus Krumholzibacteriia bacterium, assembly GCA_942492615.1. Classification (GTDB taxonomy): domain Bacteria; phylum Krumholzibacteriota; class Krumholzibacteriia; order LZORAL124-64-63; family LZORAL124-64-63; genus CALOFL01. The sequence continues at coordinate 296,572 of CALOFL010000005.1, read as the reverse complement.
TGATCTCGCGGCCGGACCGGTATCTGCAACAGTTCGCCGACGCCGGCGTCGACGCCATCACCATCCATGTGGAAGTCGAGATTCCCGTGGCCACGACCCTGGACGCCATCGGCGACCTGGGCCTGAAGCGGGGGATCTCGCTCAATCCCGGCACGCAGCTCAATACGATCCTGCCCATTCTGGACCGGGTGGATCTGGTCCTGGTCATGAGTGTGCAGCCCGGATTCGGCGGCCAGAAATTCGATCCGGTGGCTGTCGAGAAGATCGCGGCCCTCGACGCGTTGCGGCGATCGACCGGCCGCGATTTCCTGATCTCCGTGGACGGGGGGATCAACGCCGCGACTGCGCCCGCTTGTCGTGAAGCCGGTGCCGACATCCTGGTGTCGGGGTCGTGGTTGTTCGGGGCGGACGACCGCAAGTCCCGCGTCAGCGTCCTGGCCGGCTGAAACCCGCTATTCCTTGCAAATTTACGGTCATAATGTTAGATTCCCTCTTCTGCGGAATGACTCGGCCCATGGCTCAGGTTGTGGTCTGACGAGTAATGGAATCCGCAACCTGTTGTATTTTAATGAATTGCGCCTGTGGGCGACTGGGGTGGACAATCGTTTTTACCCCTGGGTCGCTGTGCGCCTTTGTGTGTCTGTACGGCCAAGCGCCCGGAGCGGAACTTGTTTCAGGAACTGACAAAGCGCCTTGACCGGACCATGAAGAAGCTGGCCGGCCAGGACCGTCTGACCGAAGACAACGTCAAGGAAGCCCTGCGGGAAGTCCGTCTTGCGCTCCTGGAGGCGGATGTGAATTACACGGTGGCCAAGAAACTGGTCGCCGACATTCGTGCCAAGGCCCTGGGGCAGGATGTCCTGGGGAGCCTCACGCCGGCGCAGCAGGTGGTCAAGATCGTCAACGAGGAGTTGACGGATCTGCTCGGCGGCCACGCGTCGGATTTGAACCTGGACGTGGACCGGGCGCAGACCAAGGGGATGTCCACGGTCATGGTCATGGGCCTGCAGGGCTCGGGCAAGACGACCTTCTGCGGCAAGCTGGCCCTGCGCCTGGTCAAGGAGGGCCGCAAGCCCATGCTGGTGGCGGCGGACATCTACCGTCCGGCGGCCATCGACCAGCTGCAGGTGATCGCCGAGCAGGTCGGCGTGCCGGTGCACAGCGACCGCGAGCGCAAGAACGCGGCCCAGATCGTCAAGCTGGGCCTGCGCAAGGCCAAGGACAACAAGTGCGACTGCCTGATCGTCGATACGGCCGGACGCCTGCACATCGACGACACGCTGATGAGCGAGCTCGAGTCCATCGACAAGACCGTGCCCATGGACGAGAAGCTGCTGGTGCTGGACGCGATGACCGGCCAGGAAGCGGTGAACATCGCCACCACCTTCGCCGAGCGCCTGGACTTCGACGGCGCGGTGCTGACCAAGATGGACGGCGACGCCCGCGGCGGCGCGGCGCTGAGTGTGCTCGAAGTCACCGGCCGTCCGGTCAAGATGGTGGGTATCGGCGAAAAGATGGAGGACCTCGAGGTTTTCCATCCCGACCGCATGGCCGGCCGGATCCTGGGCATGGGCGACGTGCTGACGCTCATCGAACAGGCCGAAGAGAAGATGGACCTGGACCAGGCCGAGAACCTGGCCTCGCGGTTCGCCGAGGGCGAGTTCAACCTCGAGGACTTCCAGGCCCAGATCAAGCAGATGAAGAAGATGGGCCCGCTGAAGGGGATCCTCAAGATGATGCCCGGGCATGAACAGCGACATGCTGGACAAGGCCAAGGTGGACGACAACCAGTTCGCCAAGGTCGAGGCGATCATCAATTCGATGACCTTCGCCGAGCGGCGCAAGCCGGACATCATCAACGGTTCGCGGCGCAAGCGGATTGCGCGCGGAAGCGGGACCACGGTCTCGCAGGTCAACAAGCTGCTCAAGCAGTACCGGGACATGCGGCGGATGATGCGACAGATCAACACCGCCGGCGGCCTGGAAGCGTTCGGCAAGAACATGCTGGGCAACAAGAGCTGACGACCTGAATCAAACGTACGCGGGGCGCATGGGGCGCCGCGCGAAACCACCTGAGTGGAGGATGATAGTGCCAACAACGATCCGACTGACCCGCATGGGCCGCAAGAAGCGCCCTTTCTACAGGCTGGTCGTACTGGACAGCCGCAAGCGCCGCGACGGCGCCTACCTGGCGAACCTGGGCTATTACAACCCCTTTACCGACCCGCACGAGGTGAACCTGCAGGCCGACGAGATCATCGCCTGGCTGAGCAAGGGCGCCACCGTGAGCGAGACCGCCCGCAGCCTGCTCAAGGGCGAAGGCATGCTCTACCAGTTCTCCCTGGTCAAGCAGGGCCTGGAGGCCCGCGAGATCGAGGCCAAGATGACCGAATGGCGCACCGCGGCGGAAGCCAACCGCCAGAAGCGCGTCGACGCCAAGGCGGCCCGCATCGCCAGCAAGGAAGCCGAGGCCAAGGCCGCGGCCGACGCCGAGGCCGAAGCGAAGGCCGCCGAGGAAGCTGCGGCCAAGGCCGCCGCCAAGGCCGAAGCCGATGCTGCCGCCGCCGCTGCCGCCGCTGCCGAGGCCGAAGCGAAGGCCGCCGCAGAAGCCGAAGCCGCTGCGGAAGCTCCTGCCGAGGAAGCTCCCGCCGAGGAAGCTCCTGCCGCGGAAGCTCCCGCCGCGGAAGCTGCCGCCGCAGAAGCGCCCGCAGCCGAGGACGCCGCTGACGGTGACGCCGAAACCGCCGCAGATGAGAAAGGCGACAAGTGAGTTCAGCACACGATGACACGATGGTTCCCGAAGAGGGTGCTCACCTCGAGGGCGACCAGACCGCCGACATGGACGATGTGCTCAACATCGGTCAGGAACGGGTACTGGAGCTGATCTCCTACGTGACCGTCAACCTGGTGGACCATCCCGAGGATGTGTCGGTGGATATCGTCCGCCGGCAGGACCGCGACGTCTACCAGGTCAGGGTCAACGAAGAGGATCTGGGCAAGGTGATCGGCAAGGGCGGACAGACCGCCCAGGCCCTGCGGGTCCTGCTGAACGCCGTCAGCGCCCATACCGATCAGCGCATCGGTCTTGAAATCGTCGAGTGACGGACCCATGAAGGGGTTCGTCGCCATCGGTGAAGTGGTCAAGGCCGTTGGGCTGCGGGGTGAGGTCAAGCTGTACCCGTTGCTCGACTACCACGAAGCGCTGCTGGACAGTCCGTACCTGGTGTGGGACGACGGCCGGCCGGCACCGGTCGAGGGCCACCGCCAGGCCGGCAGCTGCGAAGCGGTGAAGATCCGGTCGGTGGACGACCGCGGCGCCGCCGACGGCATTGTCGGCAGGGAGCTGGGGTTCATGGCCGCCAGTTATCTGGAGGCGGATTTCCCCCGGCCCGCCGGCGGGTTGCCGTTTCGCTACCTGGACCGTGAGGTCGTCACCGCGACGGGTGACCGGGTGGGGATCGTCACCGAGGTCCGCTTCGTCGGGAGTAATTACCTGCTGGTCGTCGCGCCGCCGCAGGCGGACGGCGGGCAAATTTTGATCCCGGCGGTGGAGCCGATCCTCAGGGCGGATCCCGGCATGACCGGACCCCTGGTGGTGGACCCTCCGGAAGGACTGTTCGATGTCCAGTCCGGTTGAAGCGCCGACCATCACGATCCTGACGCTGTTTCCGGACATGGTGCAGGCCGTGCTGGAAACGAGCATCCCCGGCCGGGCCGCCCGGCAGGGACAGGTGAAATTCGCGGTCGTGGACATCCGCGACTTCGCCGTCGACAAGCACCGCACCGTCGACGACACCGCCTACGGGGGCGGGGCGGGCATGATCATGATGGCGCCGCCGATGGTCGAGGCGGTGGAGTCGGTTCGCCGGGATCCCGAGGCGACGGTCATTCTGACCACGCCGCAGGGCGAGACCTTCGACGAGGTCATGACCCTGGACCTGCTGAACGACCTGCAGCTGAAGGGCGAGCTCATCCTCGTCTGCGGCCATTACAAGGGCGTCGACGAGAGGGCGCGCGAACTGGTCGTCACCCGCGAGGTCTCGATCGGGGACTACGTTCTTACGGGCGGGGAACTGCCGGCGCTGGTGATCGTCGACGCGATCGTAAGGCGCATTGAGGGCGTGCTGCACAACGAGGACTCGGCGAACAACGACAGCTTCACCACCGACCGCGGCGGGGGGCTGGATTGTCAGTGGTATACGAAACCCCCGGCGTACCGGGGTCTGGCGGTACCGGACGTGCTCTTGTCCGGAAACCACGCCAGGATAGACAGGTGGCGGCGCGAGCAGGCCGACCAGAGGACGACGGAACGCCGGCCGGACCTGGCTCCGGTCACCGACCCGGCAGAGGGCGAGACCCGCTCCGGCGAGGACGAAATCTGATGAGAGTGGTCTGACCGCAGACCGCAGGCACCGCCGGGCCCGGGCGAACCGGGCCGCAGGCACAAACTGGAGGCAGAGATGAATATCGTCGAGCAAATGCGGGCCGAGGGCCTGCGGGACGATCTTCCTGAATTCAACATCGGCGACACCATCAACGTCGCGGTGAGGATCCAGGAAGGCGGCAAGAGCCGGATCCAGAACTTCATCGGTGCGGTCATCGCCCGACAGGGGACGGGCACTGGAGGCGACGATCACCGTGCGCAAGATTTCCGGCGGCGTGGCCGTCGAGAGGATCTTCCCGGTGGAGTCGCCCAACGTGGACTCGATCACCGTCAATAAACGGGGCCGGATCCGTCGCGCCAAGCTCTACTACCTGCGCGGCCGGACCGGCCGCAAGGCCAGGATCCGCGAAGCCCGCCGGTAGGGGCCGTGAAGGCCGCCGACAGCCGGTTGGTCCGCTTCGACCGGGAGAAGTCCGGCCGCGGTGGCCGCTTGATTGCCGGTGTCGACGAAGCCGGACGCGGTTGCTGGGCCGGACCGGTGGTGGCCGCGGCGGTCATCCTGACCGATGGCTGTTGCCCGGCCGGACTGGACGACAGCAAGAAGCTGTCGCCCCGCCGGCGTGAAGAGCTGTTTGAAGAATTACGTGCAAGCGCCCGCAGTTGGGGCGCTTGTGCTGTTTCCGCTGCCGAGATCGACCGGACGGACATCCTGCGGGCCACGCTGCGTGCGATGACCTTTGCGGTCGCCAAGCTGAAGACCCGCCCGCAGCTGGTCCTGGTCGACGGGCTCCAGGTCCCGGTGTTGACCTGCCCGGCCGAGCCCCTGGTCAAAGGCGACGCCACCAGCGCCGCCATCGCCGCCGCCAGCGTGGTGGCGAAGGTGCTCCGCGACCGGGTGATGCGGGCCTGGGACCGCCGCTATCCGGCCTACGGTTTCGCTGCCCACAAAGGTTACGGGGCCGCTGCCCACCGCGCGGTGCTCGACCGCATCGGACCCTGCCCTCTCCACCGTCAGAGCTACCGGCCGATCGCCGAGCTGGATCAGCGACGCATGTTCTGATCCTGTGCCGGCGGAATGGGCCTTGCCTGTGGTCGGGGCGCAGGTCGTCGTCCGTATCCAAGCTATCTTCCGGCAAGTGTGAATTCCGTGGGCCGAGGTCACCGTCTGGGACGCTGGGGAGAAAAGGCCGCCAGGGTCTGGCTGGAAACCTGCGGTTACCGGTGTCTCGCTTCAGGCTGGCGCCGTCCCGGAGGCGAACTCGATCTGGTAATGGTGCGCGGCGGCGTGCTGGTCTTCGTCGAGGTCAAGACCCGCGGCCCCGGGGCGCCCGCCGAGCCCGAAGCATGGGTGACGCCCCGTAAACTGGCGCTGCTGCGCCGCATGGCGCGGCTCTGGCTGCAGGAGCATCATCCGCCAGGCGTGCGTGAGATCCGCTTCGATGTGGTGGCCATCAGCACCGCTGGACGGGACGCCGGGGCCGTTCTACGGCATCTGACCGGTGTGGGCTGAGACCGCGTCGGCGAGCCGGTGTCCGAATGTTGCCCCGGGATCGGCCCCTTCGTAGATTCAGGAGCATCGTCGATGCCTGTGGTTGGCTTCGCACCGGGGACCCCACATTCGGCTGCACCACCGCGTTCGACGAGGCGTAACCTCGGCCGCGCGGATTGCGTAGGGACGGTCAACCAGGATTGACCATTCCGGCCTGGCAGGGCTGCCAGGAAAATGAACCCGCTTCCCTAGGATGGACATGCGCGCAAGCCGCCCAGATAGAGCCCGACACAAGGTCACGGTCGCCCTCCCGGTCGGTAGGGAGAAGCGCCAGGCCCCTCGCGCTGCCGTTATCTGCCGGTCGGGAATCCCCGGGAGCATCGGGTTCGCCCTGACCCTGCTGATGCTCGTGGGGATCCTGCCGGCGGCCGAGGTTTCCGCCGCGCCACCTGGCGCCCTGTCCCCGCAAGCCACGTCAGTTGAACGCTTCGACCACCTTCTGGATCGCGACGGCAACGGCGTGGAGGATCTGCTCGACCGCTGGCTGACCGGCGCGGCGACCTGGACCGATCTGCGCGATGCCGCGGTAGCGGCGCCGGCGGTCCGGGATGCCGCCAAGGCCGCCGGCCCTTCTGAGGCAGCCGCTTTTCCCGGAGACATCCGGCCCGAGGCCGCCGTCTGGCAGCAGGGGCGTCTGCGTTTGCTATGTCTGGGAGCCGACGCGGGCCAACTGGCGCCGGCGCGCGCTGCGGCCGCTGCCGGCGGCCGCTGCCGGGTGGTTCATTCGATCGACAGATTCGGCGGTGTCACCGTTCTGGACGTCGATGCCGGGGGCCTGCGGGCTTTCCTGGCCACGCGGCCCGGGGCCCGGATCATGCTCGACCGTGACGGCGTGCCGGCCCTGAAGGACAGCCGGCCCCTGGTGGGCGCCGACCTGGCCGTCGCCGGGCCCTGGGGCCTGGGTGACGACTGGTCCGCGACCGTGGCCATTCTCGATTCGGGGTGCGACACCGCTCACGGCGATCTGGGTGATTTCAGCGACGACGACCGGGACGGTCCCGCGCCGTTCGTGGGCGATTCCGGGGACTGGTATTCCGCCGACGCGGGCTGGCCCCTGTTCGAAGGCTACAAGGTGGTCGGCTGGCACGACGTGACCGACGACTTCCCCCTTGCCGCCGGCCCCTGGGACTACCACTACCACGGAACGGCCCTGGCCTCGGTGGTCGCCGGCAGCGGCACCGTCGACGCCGACTACCGCGGCGTGGCTCCCGGTGCCCGGTTGACGGTGGTGAAGTACTACGATTTCGACGAGACCTGGCACGCCTGGGCCGGCGATTTTCTGGCGGCGTGCGCCTGGACCCTGGACAACCGGGAGAAGTATCGCATCAAGACGGTCCTGTCGGCGGTCAACTGGCCTCTGGACGCGGGCATCAGTGCGGCGATGGAAGCGTTCGTCGCGGCCGGCATCACCCCGATCACGGCGGTGGGCAACCATGGCACCGAACTGGCCGGCCCCGGATTTCCGGCCTCCGTGCCGGATGTGCTCGCCGTGGGCGCGGTCAATGCCGCGGGCGCGGTGGCGGCGTACAGCGGTCGGGGCGGGCCGGCCTGGGGCAAACCCGACCTGCTGGGACCCGGCGGTGGGCTGCTTCCCGCCGGCGGTCGGATCGTTGCCGCGGACAACGACCCCAATGATTCCTACAGTGAACGATACGGCACCAGTCTGGCGGCCGCCCACGTCGCCGGCGCCGTGCACCTCATGAACGAAGCGCTGCAGGAGAACGGCGTCGTCCTGCCGGACGACCGCACGGCCGTCCTCACCCGACAGGCCGTGCTGAAGCTGACCTCGTCACTGGTCGAGCGGGCGGAAACACCCGCCGGCACCGCCGACGTCGCGCTGCCGGAACAGGCGGGTCACGATCCCGAGCGGGGGTGGGGACTGTTGCGGATCGACGCCGCCGTCGAGGCCCTGGTTCACCCGCTGATGCCGGGCCGCGACCAACGGGACACGCTGCTGGCGGGGTGGCAGGCCCCGGGCGTCGCGCGGCGTCTGATCATCACACCGGGCGTGCGGTACCTGGTCGAAGCGGTGCCGTCGGCCGGCCTGGATGTGACGCTGGAGATCTGCGACCCCCGCTGGCTGGACGACGATCCTCGTGGGGGGCGAGTGATCCGCAGGGACGCGAACGGCCCCGGCGTTTCCGAATTCACCTATATCACCGCTGAGGCCGACAGCTGGATGTTCCTGGTGGTCAAGCGGAGAACCGGCCTGGGAACGGTCAACCTCAGGATTCGCGAAGCCGACACCTTCACCGCCCAGGGCGGTGCGGCGGTCCTGCCGGGCCTGGTGACCGGCGCGCCCAGCTTCGGCCGCTTTCCCGAATTTGCCGGCCCTACCCTCGTGATACCCTCGCGGGTGACGGTCGACCTGGTGGCGCGTTCGCTCAACCTGATGACCGCTGCCGGCGAATTCCAGCCGGGGTGGCCCGTCTTCGTCTTCCCGCAATCCTCCAGTCAGGGTGGCCTGACCCAGCCCCTGGTCTGGGACATGGATGGGTTGCCGGGCGATGAGATCGTCGTCGCGTCCGACTACGGCAGCGTGTATTTCTTTGCCGGCGACGGTTCCTTCACGACGGTCGATCTGGTTCTCAACCGTGCCCTGACCGCTCCGGTGGGAATCCGCTCCGGAGGCAAGAACCTGGCGGCGGTGGTGGACAAGCTGGGCGGCGTCCGCGCCTGGTCCCACGGACCGGTCCTGGAAACGAGCACGGAGCTGGGCCATTCCCTGCCCCGGCGGCCGGCCGTCGGTCGCTTCGGACCCGGGGACGACGAGTCCCTGGTCGTGGCCTTTGCCGACGGCCATCTGACGGTGCTCGACGGCGCCTTGGCACCCTTGCCGGGCTGGCCCCGGGAGATCGGGGCGGCCGTGGGCGACGATCCGGTGCTGTGTGATCTGGATGACGACGGTTTCCATGAGATCATCGTGCCGGTGCTGGACCAGGCTCTCGGAAGATTGGCCATGCGGGTTTTCCGGGCCGACGGACAGCCGGGACCGGGAGACAATCAGATCCTGCCCGCCCCGGGGGGCGGATCGTGGCTGGCCCACGCGGGCGCCATCGTCGCCGGCGGGTATGCCAGCGACGACCTGCGGGTGGTCGTGACCGGAATCGGCGACAACGGCTTGTCCGGCGACATGGCCGCTTGGTCCCTGGGTCACGGGTCGCTTCAGGCCGCCGGCGGCGTCTCGGGTCTGACCCTGGCCGGTCTGGACATCCGCGCCACGACCACCCAGGGCAACCTGGTGCCGGACGTGATCCAGCTGCCCAATCCTGTTGCCTGGAACTTCCTCGACGGCGGGGGGACCGAAGTCAGCACCCTGCTGAGCCTGCAGTGGAACGAGATTCTCTACGGTGTCACCTCCCTGCCGGGATCGCTGACCGCCTGGTTCGGCGTCACCGTCGACGGCCGCCCGCTGACCGGCCGCCACGGCCTTTCGGGCGGTGGCAAGACCGAGCCCGGATTCACTTCGTCGGGCTGCATGCTGGTGCCGGGCGACGACGGTTCGTTCCTCCGCGTCGAAATTCTCGACCGCAATCTGGGTATCCTGCCGGTGGCCGCGCGCAAGAGTTCGAGCGCTTTCTGGCTCGTGGCCCGTGGCGACACACGCAACACCGGCGCCTATCCGGTACGGCCGGTGGTTTCGGCGGCGCCCGCAGACATCGTTGTCACGGGCGGCCTTGAGGTCTACCCGAATCCCGGCAGCGGTCGGTTCAATTTCCGGATCGCGGGTCTCGAGGATGCCGGCGACGTCACCCTTGAGGTTTTCGATCTCAGGGGGCGGCGGGTGGCCGAGCTGTCGGGCCGCACGGGCGCGGCTCTGGTCACCTGGGACGGTACCGGTCGCGGCGGCCGGCCCCTGGCCGCGGGAACCTACCTGGCGGTGGCCCGCAGCGGCGGTCGGCAGTGGGTGACCCGGGTGGCGCTCACCCGCTGATTCCACGGATTTTACGACTTTCCCTCTCCCTTGCCGGGGATATCCGTGATAAATTTCGGGCATGGGCAACAACAAGCATCCCCGCGACAACTACTGGAACCTCCTGGACGCCTCCGAAGCGGCTCTGGCGCAGGGCGATTTTCCCGCTGCCGAGAGGTATTACCACCTGGCTTCCCGCTGCCGTGAGGAATCCCCCGGCCGGGTCTTCTTCACCGAAAAACTGGGGGACGGGCTGCGCGGTCTGCTGAACCGTCGCAAGAGCCGTGCGGAAGTCGCCGCCGCTTCGCCTGCCGGCCGCTGGGCCCTGCGCTCGGATGAATTGCTGGAACGGTTCCTCGCCGCCGGGGAAAGCGTCGTCCGCGAGGGTCTGCGCCTGTCCGAATTGCGGCCTGAGGACGACGCCGAGCACAACCAGCCGATCCTGGAAACGGCGCTCTTCCTCGTCGCCGGCAGCCGGATTTTCCAGGAGGAACCATCCTCGGCGGTTCCCCTGCTCAAGGGCGTGTTTCGTACGGCCCGGCGTACCGCGCGACCCTTCGACGTCCAGCTGGTCCGTCACGACATCCCGCTGACCGAGGAGGATCGCCTGTGGTTGGCCCGGCGTGGGAGCGAGGTCCTCGAGATCTTTCTGGAACACGGCCGCCTGGAGATGGGGTCGGCCGCGGCGCAGGATTGGGCACGGGCGGTCCTGCAGCTCCTGCAGCCGGAGTACTTCGGCTCGAGCAGCCGCCTGCAGGAGGAACGGTGCTGGCTGGAGGCGGTCAGTTCCGACCGTTTGCTGGGTAAAGCCCCGGAAAGCGTGGACCTTTACCGCACCTACCTTCAAGTGAATCCTGAAGTCGGCGCGAGGGCCGATGAAGCCCGGGTCCGCCTGCTGGAGCTGCTGGGCAACACCGACACGATTCATTTTCCGGTTCCCCGCTATCGCGAGGCCCTCGGCGTCATGCAGTCGACGGGCCTGTCGGCCGACAGCCAGTTGTCCGCCCGCCACCAGGCGGCCACCGCGTGCATCGCCTACCGCCGCCCGGAGCCGGACGCCGTGATGGCCGGTTCGCTGGCCTGGGCTTCGCTGGCCGTCGAACCGGACGGTCGGGTGGCGGCGGTCTTCTGGTGGGACGGCGAACCCCGTGACCTGGCCTTCTGGCGTTCCGGCGACGACACCGGACCGATCGACGAGTTCCTTGCCCCCTGTGAAGGCCGGCTGGTCGCCGTCGATGCGACGGTCAACTCGGGGATGCTGGCGACCTGGTCGGCGACACCCGGTCCGTGGGCCGTTCACGACTTCATCCTCGCCCTTCTCGAAAGCAGCTTGCCGGCCAGGGGATTGAGCGCCGACACGCTGCTCGGCCTGGGTCTGGCCGAGACCGGTCCCTGGCGTGCGGGCTGGGACGCGCGCGTCGGGCATCCCGACCTCGAGCCGCCCCGGAGTTCCTCGCTGCCCGAAACCTGGCGCCAGGGACCCGGTTCAAGTGCCCTCCTCGGCGGTTTGGCCTGGCTGGCGGTGCGCACCGGCGTCGTGGCGAGTGATCCGACCCTGCGGGCCGGCATCGGGGAGATGGCTCGCCGGGGCGATGCGGCCGCGCGGTTCGTCTACGATTTTCTGACCCTGGACCGCAGCGCGAGCCTCGCTCTTGATGCCTCCTTCGAGCCCTGGATGCTGCCCCTGCTGTGGACCCGGCCCGATCCCTACGGCTGGTCCGGAGCGGCGCACGCCGGCGGACCGCTGGCTCCCGATCCGGGGATCCGCCCCGACCTGGTCCGCAACGACCTGGCGATCGTTTCGACCGGGGACCCGGCGCCGGTGCTGGCCGCCTGGGCCGAAGGCCAGTCGAAAATGCGCCTCGTCCTCGACCGGTCCGACCGCCTCGATTCCCTCGCCGGCGTGACCGGTGCGGCCGTCGGGCCGGTGACCATGATACCGCGCGAAGGCACCGTCCACTCGCTGGCGGCAGCGCTGGATCTGCTGGAAGACCTGCTCCAGGGCAACCGCACGGACCAGGACGCCATGATCCCCTTGTTCCACTGGCTGCGGCTGGTGGAAACCCACAACGGCGATCTGATGGATTTTCGCCAGGTGAGGCCGCGGCGCGAGGAAGCCATACCGCTCTATGACCGCTACGCCGAACTCGTCAGGACGCTGCCCCGCGAAGCGCCCAGCCTTGCGGTCGACGACCGCCGGGAATCCTGGGCCGGTCAGTTCAGTCAGCGGGTCCGCAAGGCGGGGCTCGTCGCCGGGACGGTCGATCAGCTCGTCATCGTACCCGCCGACCTCGACAGCCTGTGGGGCGTCTTCGAAGGCAGCGACGCTTCGTGGGTCTTTCTGGACAGCGCGGCCGTGCACTGGGCCGTGCTGAACGAGGGGCGGATCGGTATCCAGGAGCTGCATGCCATGCTGCACAGCCGCGGGCGGCGCCACCTGTCGCTGCTGACCGGAGCGGTGTGGCTACGGCCCCAGCTCGAAGACCTGCTGTCCCGCTGGCTGGGCGTCTTCGGGACGGCCTACGCTCTTTCCCTGACCGACCAGCGGCCACCGCTGTTGAAGATGGCCGACCGGGGTGTCCACCCGCACGCCGAGTTCCTGATCGCCGAGGCCCTGGCCGGACAGGCGACCTGGGTCGACCGCAGCTTCGGGGAGAATGGCGGCGGCACGATCGTCGTGCCCGAGACGGGCCCGAGTTCCGGCTTCTGGAAAGCAGTCCAGAGCGGTGACATACCGTTGACCGGGCAAGGATGGCGATTCCTGAGCGGGGAAACCTACTTGCCCCCCGAGCCGGACGCCGGCGGCTTTCTGGCGGTACCGGCCCTGGCCAGCCTCGATCCGGAGGCCGCCCCGCTGGCCCGCGGTGATGCGCGCGCGGACTGGGCGCAGGCCGACCGGGATCGCGAGGCCTTCAGCGCGTGGCGCCGGCATCTTTGCGCCCTGGAGATCGGCGCCCTGATGGCCGGTCCCTGGACAACCGTCGGTATTCTCGACACGCGCTGGTGGCGCCTGCTGATGCCCGCCGCGGGCGAAACGCAACCGCCGGGCGACAGCGCGGCGACACCCTGGAACGGGGAACTGGCCTCGCATCTTGCCACGCGGGGCGCTGCGCGTCCGTTCGACCTGCCCGGCCGTGCGAGCGGCGACGGCAATCGCCTCGACACCCGCATCGCCGCCCTGGTCGACGGCTGGCTCAACCGCCAGTACCGGCCTTTGAGCCTGGCCGACGGCCGGGAGGGCAAAGCGGGGTTCGCCGGATCCGATTTCCGGGGCGGAGCTCATCTCGTCCTGGGCGATGATCCCGAATTCTGGCCGCGACTGAATCAGGTCGTCGCCGAGGCCTGGGAACGAGGCCAGCTGAACACCTGGATCCTCGTGGTCGCCGACCAGGCTCCCCCGGGGGCCGCGGCGGTGATCGCCGCCTCCGGCACTGCGGGCATATCGGTGTGGATGGGGGACGATCCGGGAGCTTCCATGCCGGCGCCGGTGGTGTGGGTCGAACCCGAGGATTTCCTCGATCCGGATCTGCGCGCGTATCTGCTCGAGCACCGACCCGATACCGTGGTGGCCCAGGACATCCAGGATTGGCTGCCGGGACCGGAACGGGACGCCCAGGAAACCGCGTTGTCCCTGCGGACGCTTCTCGACTGTACTGCCGGCACGGTGGTGCTGATGGGACGGGGACTGCCCGCTTCCTGGACGGATTTCCTGGCCGAGTCCTGCCGGGCGAAGATCCACCGCAGCCGTCAGCCGGCTGACGCCGATGCGGCGCCGGCCGCGCTGTTTCTGCCGGTCGGGACGCCGGCCCGGCCCTGTCTGGATGCCGGCCACGCCCGCCATCCCGCGGAGGTCACCCGTCGCCTCGCTGGGCTGCTGACGAGTCTGCGCGCGCTCGTGGCGTTGCCCCCGACCGGCGGCGCCAGTGAGACGACCGAAGCCCCGGCCCCGGCGGAAAATCAGCTGCTGCCGACCCTCTGGTTGGGCCAGCTGGCCGGACTGAGTGTCGCCGATGTTGCCGACGGCGTCCGCATTCTGCGGTGGGCCGCCCGGCTGGCCGGCGATAGTCTGTCCTGGGCGGGGTCGGCCGCGACCACCGTGGCGCACCACCAGGGCGGACACACGTTGCTGATTCCGCGGCGCTATGCGGACCTGGAGAACGAACTCGCCCTGCTCGAGAAGAATCTCGGGATCCTGCTGCCGCTGTGGCTCGGTCAAGGACTTCCGGGTCGTCAGACCTGGATCGATCTCGAGACACCGCCGGCGGCGGTGGACTCCGGCGAGCTGGCTCTGGTCGACAGCTTCCTGGCCTTCGCCGGCGCGGCCGCAGACGAGGCCACCGGACTGATCTATGCCTGCCCGCGCGGTCTGATCCACTCCACCCAGAGGATCATCGGCAGCACCGGGCCCGTCGAAGACCTGCTCATGTCCCTTGACCGCCAGCTGCGGATCTTCAAGGCCCGTCTGGCCGACGTGATGGCCTCGGCACAGGAGACGGGGGACGGATTCAAGGTGGTGACCGGACTGGTCGACCTGCGGCCCGAAGAGCAGTCGTTCCTCAGCCTCGGCGTGGCTCTGGGCTACTGGCGCTGGCTGGGTCCCGCCGGTGAAGGCACCATGCAGCTGGTCGATCTGCTGACGCTGGCGGACAGCCCAACGGCCAAGAACCCATCGGCCGGCTGGTCGCTGCTGCAGGACGAGCTCGCCGATCGGTATCCCCAGGAATCCGCGTCCGCCAAGGCGATCGGGCCCCGGGCGGGTACCGCCGCCGGTTCCACCCGGCCGCGGGGTGGACTGCGCTCGCTTCTGAACCGGGGCATGGAGAGCAGCGATGATCTGGATCCGGTGGTGGCCCGCGTGGCGGGTCTGGCCGGCGGCGAGGACGACGCGACGCTGCTGGTGCTCAAGGGCCTGCTGGGAACCGGGCGGCACGCCGCGTTGGCCCGGGGTATCCTGCGGGTCAGGCATCGGACCGCCGATCCCGGCGAGGTGACGTTCTACTGTCCTGACGAAGCCGTGGCCGCCATGCTGTCGCGCGAACTGCTGGTCCACGGCTTGTCCGGCCCCCTGGATATCAGGGTGCCGCTCGGCACCGCGGCGCTGCCCCTGGGGCAGGCGGGCCCGGTGGCGAAAGCCGACCCGGCCAACGCGCTGGTGGTCATGTGCGAGGCCCAGCGGTTCGACGCGGAGACCCGTTACCGCATCGCCCAGGCTGGCCGGGGCCGGCGGCTGCTGATGACCATCGATCCGGCCGCGATGACCGAGGGCTGGGAACACCTGTTCCTGACCACGCCGCGGGCCAGCGAAATCGTCGAACTCGGCGTCCAGCGCCTGATCGCCCGTCGTCTGTGGTCCGAGGTCCGGTTGCTGGCGCCGACAGAACACCAGATAAAGGGTGGCTCCCGCAGCGGCGAGAAGGGTGTCCTGGTCTCCGACTACGCCGCGAATCTGGACCAGTGCCTGGCGCGCGTCGGACTCGAATTCCAGGAGGGGAAGATCAGGACTCCGATGAGGTTGACCGCGCCGATGCCGGCCGATCTGGAGTACCTGGGCTCCTCGATCCGGAACCGCGGCTGGCTGGCGGTGCTGGAAAGCCGCGTCGAGAGTCTGCTGCTGCCGGGGCCGCGCGAGTTCCTGGCGGCCGTCGCCGACCATCTGGCCCTGGGGGGTGAACCGGTTCCCGTCTTCGGCGCCGCGGGCGATCCGGATCCGGACGCGGCCGCGGAAGTGGCGGACGCAGGAGCCGAGCAGACCGCGGCCCACTCTCAGCTGCTGCCCCATCTGCTGGGAACCGAAGGTGCTGCGGACTGGAGAACCTGGGCCGCGGAAAATCCCGTGGCGCCGGAGACCACCCTGGTGGAATTCGCCGGCTTGATCGCCTCGACCCCGTGGGCGAACACCTTCCTGTCCCGTCCGGAAAATCGCCAGCGTGTCCGGCGCCTGATCGATGAGTGGGGGAGTGAGCGTCTGGCGGCGCTGCGCGGGCTGCCGCTGCTGGAGGCCTGGTATGACCTCATGACCGACGATCTGCAGCTGTCGGTTCCGGCGCGCCAACGTCGTCCCCTGGTTGTGCTCACCTCCGCGGCGCGCCCCCTGGGGTGCCGTATGAAGGGCGGCGCCTACCTGTGCCTGGGCACCGAGCCGGATCGTCAGCACTACGAAGCCCTCGGGCGCGTGAACGAGAGCCTCCTGGTGCTCTACCAGGAGAGATCACCCTTGCCCGGCGAGTCACCCGATTGACCCGGGGGCGGCCGGTGAGCGCCTTGTCCCGACGCGACCCAAGGGCTAGCTTTCGCGGGACGGGGTGTCGGCCGCTGCCCGCGGC
Source organism: Candidatus Krumholzibacteriia bacterium (assembly GCA_942492615.1). Lineage (GTDB taxonomy): Bacteria > Krumholzibacteriota > Krumholzibacteriia > LZORAL124-64-63 > LZORAL124-64-63 > CALOFL01. Next base: position 280,403 of record CALOFL010000005.1, on the reverse strand, counting down.
GCCCCGCTCGGTTCTTCGTTCGGTAAACTGCCAGAAGGAGACACGATCATGGACTTTCCGTTCGAGCCCTACCGCATCAAGGTGGTGGAGAAGATCCAGCGGATCAGCCGTGAGGAACGGGTCACGCATCTCCGCAACTCGGGGTACAATCTGTTCAAGATTCCCTCCGAAGCCATCTACGTCGATCTGCTGACCGACAGCGGGACCGCGGCCATGAGCGACCTGCAGTGGGCGGCGATGATGAGCGGCGACGAAGCCTACGCCTGCAGCAAGTCATTCGCTGAGTTCCAGGCGACCATTCGCGAGATCTTCGGTTACAAGCACGTCCTGCCGACCCACCAGGGGCGGGCCGCCGAGGCCCTGCTGTTCAACTGCGTCCTCAAGGAGGGCGACGTCGTTCCCAACAACACACACTTCGATACGACCCGGGCCAACGTCGAGAGCCAGCAGGCCATCGCGCTGGATTGCATCGGGGAGGGGCTCGATCCGGCCCTCGAAGCGCCGTTCAAGGGAGACATGTGCCTGGACAAGCTGGCCCGCGCCTTCGAGAAGTACGGTCGCGAACGTATCCCCCTGGTCATGCTGACGATCACCAACAACAGCGGCGGCGGCCAGCCGGTGTCCCTGCAGAACATGCGCGCAGTCTCGGCTTTCTGCCGCGACCACGACGTGCCTTTGATCTACGATGCCTGCCGCTTCGCCGAGAACGCCTGGTTCATCCAGCAGCGCGAGGCAGGCTGCAGCGACATGACGATCCAGGAGATCTGCACGGAGATCTTCAGCCTCGGGCAGGGCTGCACCATGAGCGCCAAGAAGGACGGGCTGGTCAACATCGGCGGCTTCCTTTGTCTCGAGGACGAGGAGTGGGTGCGGCGGGCCACGAACATGTTGATCCTGCGCGAAGGGTTTCCCACCTACGGTGGCCTGGCTGGCCGGGACCTCGCCGCGGTGGCCCAGGGCCTGCGCGAGGTCCTGGACGAGGATTATCTGACCTACCGCATCGGTCAGGTGGCCCGGCTCGGCGAGAAACTGGACGATCTCGGGGTGCCCTATCTCCGGCCCACCGGCGGCCACGCGGTCTATCTTGACGCCAAGCGTGCCCTGCCGCACATACCGCAGTCGCAGTTTCCCGCGCAAGTGTTCACGGCCGCGCTCTACCTCGAGGGCGGCGTGCGGGGCGTCGAGATCGGCAGCCTGATGTTCGAGCACAAGGATCCCGACACCGGGGCCATGGTCAGCCCGGACATGGAACTGGTGCGGCTGGCGGTTCCCCGTCGGGTGTACACCCATACCCAGCTCGACTACGTCGCCGATTCCTGCGGGCGGGTCATGGAGATGGGCAAGCGGCTGCGCGGTCTGGAAATCACCTGGCAGCCGCCGGCGCTGAGGCATTTCACCGCCTCGATGCGGCCCGTCGGCGGCGGCAAAATGGTTGTCGAAGGCTGACCCCGCGTGGCGCTGCGAACGGAAATCCAGGGCCTGGAAACCCACCCCGAACTGGCGGTCTTCGTCCACGGCCGTCTCGACACGGCGTGCGACAATCTGGCGCTCGCGAACGATTTCGCGGCGGTGGTCGTCTGTGCCGACGAACTGCCGGGAGAACACAACGTCTGGTACGGTCTGGGCAGGGCTGCCGGCGATGTCACCGGCCGGCAGGTGACGATCTACTGCAGTGCACAGGAATTCCTGAAATCCGATCGGAGCCGGGAGGCAGGGCACCCGCCGACGGCCGTCTGGGAGCAATTCGACGCACCTGCGGGGGAGCGGGCGCGGGGTCCGGAGGCCTTTTCGGCGAAGGGCACCGACTGCCTGCTGCACCATCACCTGCTGGTGGTGCAGGATCTGGCGCGCAACGCGGTGATTCCCGAAACCATTCCAGCGAACCTGATCCAGGCTTTCGAGGCCTCCTGGGCGACGGGCGCGGACGGGCGGCTGGCACGGGCGGGCCTGCCCGGATTCTCCCTGACCGAGCGCCGGAGTCTGTTTTCCGCGCTGTTTGCTCCGGCAGGCATCCTGCTGCCGGATCACTGGCAGATTTTCGAGTCCCTGTGGGATGGCGCACTGACCGAGCAGCGCGACGTCCTGGCGGTGGTTCGCCAGTTGCCGCGCCTGTGACCCAGCCGGGGCCGGGGACGGGTCCGGCGCCGCCGGCGCCGCCCGGCGGGAATGCATTTGCTTTTTGGCGGGTGATGCCCCAATTTCATGTGGTTGAAGGCAATGGTTGACTGTATCCATATCCGGCAATTACGATGGTCTCAATTGACGGATTGGTCGGTCCTGTTCCTCAGAATTCCGCCTTGCAACCCACCTGCAGGGCCCAGAGCATACCTATTGGGAGGTTGGTTCATGTTCGGTGTTTCATCCCAGCGTCGTTGGGTTTCCATGCTTTTGATCGGCCTGTTGGCCGTGACGCTGATCGGCTTGACCGGTTGCGGCAAGAAGGAAGAAGTGGATCCCTACGTGTACGATTCCCTGCGCAGGGTCACCCGCGGTGACACGCTGAGCACGGAATTCCTCTTCGAGATCGACGCTCCCGAATTCGAGTACGTCCGCGGCAACGTCGCCATCGTCCGCGACGGGAATCTCCTGGAATTCGTGGTGGGTGAGGATCTGGAGAACAACTACCGCAACCTGGCCGGAACATTGCTCGGCGTGCGGAAGTCCTTCTCCCCGCCGCCGACCCACCTGGTCATCCAGCGCATCAAGCGCAACGGCGCCATCGAAGCCGACAGCCTGGCCGCGCCGGCGGACTACACGCTGCCGCGCCTGCTGCGCGCCGGTGCCGTGGACCTCGAGACTCCCGGCGCTCCCCTGCCCGAACTCGCCTGGAGTTCGAAGGCCATCAAGGAGGCCCGCGCGACCTTCCTGCCCGAAGAGGAGGACGACGACCTGAAGCCCATCCAGACCGGGATCGAGAACTTCACCTACGCACCCCGGCACGATCTGCCCGACTCGGCGAAGATGAACCCCGCGGCCGAGGACTATGCCTGGTACGCGGTGTTCGCCGAATCGACGGTGGAGATCACCAAACTGACGCCCGGCGCCGACTGGATGCTGCACATGATGAAGGACATGGATTATCCCCTGATCGGTTCCTTCTCGCTGCTGACGCTCGAGGACGAATACAGCGTCCGCAAGATCGAGCACGAAGGCCTGGGTCACGTGGTCGGCACGATGCAGATCAACTGGTTCAAGTTCGGCAACACCTTCATCGAGGGCACCGAGCGGGAGTAGATTCCCGCCGCCGAGATCCGACACAAAAGGGCCGCCCTCCGGGCGGCCCTTTATTCAATTCGTACACGTTCGAATCAGATGAGGTCCTCCATCAGGCGCAGGTCCGACAGCACGGCCTTGCCCGAGAGCTTGCTCTTCTTGTCGAGGCTGCTGGTCTTGATCTTGTTGCCGACGATTCCCACCATGACCCCGTGTTCGCCGGCGAACAGGAGGTCGGTGGCCCTGTGGCCGAGTCGTGACGCCAGGATCCGGTCGTACCCCGAGGGCGAACCGCCCCGCTGGGTGTGCCCCAGGACAACCATCCGCACCCCCCGCTTGAGCCGCTCCTTGATCTCGAAAGCCACGTGGGGGGCCTTGCCGGCGCCTTCGGCCACGATGATGATCGCATGCTGCTTGCCGCGGCGGTAGCCGCTGCTGATGCGCTTGCACAGATCATCGATATCGTAAGGGACCTCGGGCAGCAGCACTTCCTCGGCCCCGGTGGCGATGGCCGTCTGGGCGGCCAGCAGGCCGTATGAGCGGCCCATGACCTCGATGACGAAGATCCGCCCGTGGCTCGTCGCGGTGTCGCGCACCTTGTCGACCGCTTCGATGGCGGTGTTCAGCGCCGTATCGAAGCCGATCGAGATGTCCGTCCCGGGGATGTCGTTGTCGATGGTGGCGGGCACGCCGACGACCGGCAGGCCGAAGCTGCGCGTCAGCTTGTTGCCGCCGCGGAAGCTGCCGTCGCCGCCGATGATCACCAGGCCGTCCAGCTTCATCTTCTCGATGGTTTTGCCCACCGGTGCGGTACCTTCGTCGGTGGCGAATTCCGGATAGCGGAACGTGCGGAGGATCGTGCCGCCGCGGTCGATGATTCCACTCACGTCGCGGGAGGTGAGCTTGCGGAAATCCCCCTCCGCCAGGCCCTCCCAGCCCCGCTGGATGCCGATGACCTCGGCCCCGAGGCCTCTGGCCCGCCGGACGACCGCCCGCAGGGCGGGGTTCATGCCGGCGGCGTCGCCGCCACCGGTCAACACGCCGATTCTCTTCATCGTCCTTCTCCTGTATCCGGACCGGGCGATTGCTCCGCGGCTGCAGCCTCGGCCGCTGCGGCGGAGTCCCGTTCCTGGCGTCGTCGTTCGTGCCACTGCCGGATCTTATCCATCCGGGCGGCCAGCTCCTTCTCGAATCCCCGACCCCGGGGAAGATAGTAGGCGACTTCCTGCAGGCTGTCCGGCAGACAGTTCATCCCGGTGATGCCCGCAGCGGTGTCGTGGGCGTACTGGTAGCCCTCACCGAACCCCAGACCCTTCATGAGACGCGTGGGGGCGTTGCGCAGCTGCAGCGGCACCGGCGGGTTGTGCCCGGTGGCGACCTCCTTGGCGGCGGCTTTCCAGGCACGGTACAAGGCGTTGCTCTTGGGCGCCAGCGCAAGGTAAACGGTTGCCTGGGCGAGCGCCAGGGCTCCCTCGGGCATCCCGAGGAAGTGGACGGCGTCGCGGGCGGCGAGGGTCCGGGCCAGGGCGTCCGGATCGGCCAGGCCCACGTCCTCGCTGGCGAACCGCACCAGCCTCCGCGCCACGTAGAGCGGATCTTCGCCGCCTGCGAGCATCCGCGTCAGCCAGTAGATCGATGCCTGGACGTCACTGTTGCGCAGCGACTTGTGCAGAGCGCTGATGATGTTGTAGTGCTCCTCGCCGGTCTTGTCGTAGCGCGCGGCGCGTGTCTGGATCACCGCGGCGGCGGCAGCCGCATCCAGCGGCGCTGCGGCAGCCGCGTGCTGGGGATCGGCCGCGACGGCCGCCGCCAGGGATTCCAGCAGCCCCAGGGCGGCTCGGGCATCCCCCTCGCTGATCTCCGCGAGCATGGCCACGGCGTCATCGCCGAGCTGCAGGGAGCCGCCGAGCCCCCGGTCCGCGGTCAGGGCCCGGCGGATCAGCACGGCGATATCCGCCGGCGCCAGCGGTTTCAGCACGAACAGCCGGGTGCGGGAGATCAAGGCGCTGTTGACCTCGAAGCTGGGGTTCTCGGTCGTCGCCCCGATGAGGGTGACGTCGCCCCGTTCGACCCAGGGCAACAGGGCGTCCTGCTGGGCCTTGTTGAAGCGGTGGATCTCGTCAAGAAACAGGATGGTCCTGGCGCCGGTGACCTTCTTGAGCTTCTCGGACTCCGCCATGACCGCCTTGAGCTCCTTCGAGCCGACCGCCACGGCGCTGTACTCGAGAAATCGCGCGCGGGTGTGCCGGGCAACCAGGCGGGCGACCGTGGTCTTGCCGCATCCGGGCGGTCCCCACAGGAGAAGTGAAGGGAGAGCGTCGCCGTCCAGCAGCAGGCGCAACGGGCCGCGCGGTCCCAGCAGGTCCTGCTGGCCGACGACTTCGTCGATCGTCGTCGGCCGCATGCGGTCGGCGAGCGGCGCGGTGGCGGCGAAGGGCTCGCCGGACCTATCGGGCGCTTCGTCCCGACCGTCATCTGGTGAAAAAAGGTCGCTGTTCATGACACCATTCTAACCCGAACCCCAAGCCTGGCAAGGTGAAGCTGTTGACGACCCGGGACCGCGGGTCTACCCTTGAGCAATCAAGCAGTGACAAGGAGTAGGATATGGCCACAGCCATCTTGATTGTTCTGGACGGCCTGGGGGTGGGCGGGGCTCCGGACGCCGACGCCTACGGGGACACCGGCAGCGACACCCTGGCGAACATGGCCGCCAGCGTCGGTGGTGTCCACGTTCCCCACTTGCAGGCCCTCGGTCTGGGCAATCTGCACACCATTGTCGGCGTGGACCCGGTGGCGGCGCCCCTGGCCGCCCACGGCCGGCTGCAGGAGGTATCGGCCGGCAAGGACTCCACCACCGGCCACTGGGAGCTGATGGGTCTGGAGATCAGCCAGCCTTTTCCGACCTATCCCGACGGGTTTCCCGCCGCGGTGATCGCGGAATTCAGTCGGCGAACCGGTTACGGGGTCCTGGGGAACAAGGCGGCCAGCGGGACCGCCATCATCGCCGAGCTGGGCGACGAGCACCTGGCGACCGGCAGCCTCATCGTCTACACGTCCGCCGACAGCGTCTTTCAGATCGCTGCCCACGACCAGGTCTGCGACCTGCCGGAGCTCTACCGGGTGTGCGCGGTCGCCCGCGAAATGCTGCAGCCGCCCCACCAGGTCAGCCGGGTCATCGCCCGGCCCTTCACCGGCCCGAGCGGCGCCTTCGCCCGGACCGCCGACCGTCATGACTACTCCGTCGTGCCGCCTTCCGGACTCATCCTGCCGTTGCTCCAGGATCACGGGGTGGCCGTCCGGTCCATCGGCAAGATCTACGACCTCTATGCGGGGACGGGCATCGACGAGACCTTCAAGTCCCGCAACAACGCCGAGGGCATGGCGCGGTTGCAGGAGCTGTATGCGAGCCAGGGACAGGCGCCGAACCTGATTCTCTTGAATCTGGTGGACTTCGACATGCTGTGGGGGCACCGGAACGACCCGGAGGGCATGAAAGGCGGGCTCGAGGCGTTCGACCGGTGGCTGGGGCCGTTCCTGGCGGGGATGCGCCGGGACGACTTGCTGCTGCTGACGGCCGACCACGGGAACGATCCGACGACCCCGAGCACCGACCACTCCCGCGAACAGGTGCCCCTGCTGGCCTATCTGGCCGGTCACGGCCCCGGATGTGATCTGGGGACGCGGATCGGCTTCATGGACGTCGCGGCCACCTTCGCGGAATTTTTCGGCGCGCCGGCGCCACGCAAGGGCGTCAGCTTTCTGCCCGCCGTCCGGAAAGGAAACCCAGCTTGAAAGACTCCTTCACGAATCTGGTCGCCGCCGCGTGCACGGCCCGCCTCAACAGCTATTCGCCCTATTCGGAGTTCCGGGTGGGGGCGGCCCTGCTCGCGGCCAGCGGCGAGATCTATACCGGCACGAATGTCGAGAACGCCAGTTTCGGCCTGTCCATCTGTGCCGAACGGGCAGCCGTCTTCAAGGCCGTGGCCGCCGGTGAACGGGAATTCACCGCTATCGCGGTCTGTGCCGATGGCGGTCGACCCACGCCGCCCTGCGGCGCATGCCGCCAGGTGCTTCTGGAGTTCGATCCGGACATGACAGTGATCACCGCCGGGGAGAACGGGTCCGCCGGCGACGTTCGCCGGCGCACACTGCGCGAGTTGATGCCCGACGCTTTCCTGACCTTCGTGGACGACGGTCCGGCGGCCGCCGACACCAAGGACGGTCGGTCATGAACATCCTGGAGATCATCGAAGCCAAGAAGGTCGGACGGGCCTTGACCGAGCAGGAGATCGGGTTCGTGGTCGACGGTTTCACCGGCGAGGCGTTCGCCTCCTACCAGATGGCGGCGTTCCTGATGGCGGTGTGGTTCCGCGGCATGAACGAGGCCGAGACCGCCGCGCTGACCGGCGCCATGCTGCGGTCCGGCGACGAGCTGGACACCAGCGGGTTCGCCGAGCCGACAGCGGACAAGCATTCGACGGGGGGGGTAGGTGACAAGGTCAGCCTGCTGCTGGCGCCGCTGGCGGCGGCCTGCGGCCTGCGTGTACCCATGCTGTCCGGCCGTGGCCTGGGCCACACCGGTGGCACACTCGACAAGCTCGAAGCCATCCCGGGTTACCGCATCCACATGGACAACGACGAGTTCCTGGGTATCGTGGCCCGGGCCGGCTGCGCCATCATCGGGCAGAGCGGTTCCATCGCCCCGGCCGACGGCCGCATCTACGCCCTGCGCGACGTGACCGGCACCGTCGATTGCGTGCCATTGATCACTGCCTCGATCATGTCGAAGAAGCTGGCGGCCGGTCCCGGGACGATCATCATCGATCTGAAGACGGGATCCGGTGCCTTCATGTCCGACCTCGCGCGGGCGCGCGAGCTGGCCGGCGCCCTGGTGACCGTCGGCCGCCTTTATGGTCGGCGCATGGCCGTGGTCTTTTCCGACATGGATCAGCCGCTGGGCACCGCCGTGGGCCACGCCAACGAGACCATCGAAGCCTTTGCCGCTCTGCGGCCGGACGGCCGCCGCCAGGGGCCGGCGGATCTGGTGGCGCTGACGGAGGAGCTGGTGGCGGAGATGGTGCGCGTCGCGGGCCTGGCGGCGGACCGCGCCACTGCCCTGGCGGCGGTGCGCGCGGCCTGGGATTCGGGACGGGCGTTCGACGTCCTGCTGGGCTGGATCAAGGCCCAGGACGGTCGGCTGGACCCGGATCGTGAGGACTTCGGCCTGGAGGTCGCCCCGCTGGCGCTGGAGCTGGAGGCGCCGGGCGACGGCTGGCTCGAGAGCATGGACTGTCGGCAGGTGGGACTGTCGCTGGCTGACCTGGGCGGCGCCAGACGGAAGGTCGAGGATCCGCTCGACCTGACCGCCGGCATCGATTTCCTGCCCGCGATCGGCGACCGGATCAACCGTGGCGATGTCCTGGCGCGCGTCTATTCCCACGACCGGCAGCGGGCAGCCGCCTGCGCCGGTCGGATTCTCGACGCCGTGAAGATCGGCGCCGAGGCCGTGCCCGCGCGCGATCTGATCATCGATCGTCTGGAGTAGGAACCCGCCCGCCCGGATCATCGGCAGCGGTGCGCAGACCGCCGGCTCAGAATTCGTCGTCGTCGCTGTCGAGTGTCTGGAAATCCTTGTCGATCCCATCGAAGTCGTGCAGCTGGCCGCCGTGCTGGTCGCAGTAGTCCTGGGGGAAATTGTCCGGCAGGAACACCTCGGCCGCCAGCGAATCGCACCCGCTGGTGGCCATCATGCCCGAGGTCAGGCAGACGGTCTCCTCGATGATGCCCGGCGGTCTGACGAAGGGTTCTTCGCCTTTCTGGTCGGCGATCTTGCCCATGAAGTCGGCCCAGATCGGCAGTGCCATCTTGGCCCCGGTGGCTCCGCGTCCCATGGGCAGCGCCTGGTCGAAGCCGACCCACACCCCACCGCAGAAACTGGGCGTGAAACCGCAGAACCAGGCGTTGGTGCTCTCGTTGGTCGTACCGGTCTTGCCCGCGCCGGTCTTGGTAAAGCCTCGCCAGCGGGCACTGACGCCCGTGCCTTCCCTGAGCGTGGTCGCCAGCAGGTCGGTCATCATGTAGGCTTCGGCCGGTTCCAGAGCTTCACGCTGTTCGATGCGGACCTGGTAGAGCACTTCGCCCTCGGCGCTTTCCACGCGCGTGATCATGTGCTGCTTGACGTAGACGCCGTGGTTGGCGAAGGCGCTGTAGGCCGCCACGACCTCGCGCAGCGTGACCTCGCCTGACCCCAGAAAGAGGGCCGGGACGCGGGGCAGGGCGGTGGTGAACCCCAGTTTCTGGATGTTCGCCATCACCGGCGCGAGCCCGAATTCAAGGAAGAGTTTCGCGGTCGGTGTGTTGACCGAGCGGCTCAGCGCGTAGCGCAGCGTCATGGGGCCCTGGAAACGGCCGCTGAAGTTCTTGGGCCGCCACAGGCTCACGCCCGTGTCGAGGACGAAGGGGGTGTCCATCAGGATGGAACAGGTCGTGAAGCCCTGCTGCAGGGCGGTCAGGTAGACGAACGGCTTGAAGATCGAGCCCGGCTGGCGGGTGGCCTGGGTGGCCATGTTCCACTTGTAGTCGACGAAGGAGCGGCCGCCGATCAGGCCCAGGATGGCGCCGGTCCGGACATCCTCCAGCAGCCCGGCACCCTGGATGTACTCGACCTTTTCGGGAGCGAGGTCCAGCAGGGCGAGGCTGTCGTGGGCCGCCCGCGTGACCGGGAATTTCCGTTCGTTCTCCTGCAGCACCAGGTGTTTCTCCAGCGCTTCTTCCATCCACTGCTGGTACTGGGGGTTGAGGGTCGTCCAGACCCGCAGCCCCTCCTTGTAGAGCTGGGTGGCTCCGTAGTCGTTCTCCAGCTGTTTGCGGACTTCCTCCACGAAATAGGCCGCGAAGCCGGCCGATACATCGCCCGTGGCGTCCGCGCTCATGGGGTGCACCTCGGTGTCCCCGATGATCCGGGCTTCCTCGCGCGTCAGGAAGCCGGCGCTGATCATGGTCTCGAGCACGGTGGCGCGGCGCTTGTACGCGGCGTCGAGGTGGTTGAAGGGGGAGTAGCGTTCGGGGATCTGGATCATGCCGGCGATCATCGTGCACTCGGCCGGCGTCAGTTCCGCCACGTCCTTGCCGAAGAAGGTGTGGGCGGCGGCCTGGACGCCGTACGTTCCTTTGCCGAGATAGATCTGGTTGAGATACATCGCGAGGATCTCGTCCTTGGTGTAGATCTGCTCGATCTGCACCGCCAGGATCATCTCCTTGAGCTTGCGGGTGATCCTCTTCTCGGGGTCCAGGAAGAGGTTGCGGGCGAGCTGCTGGGTCAGGGTGCTGGCGCCGGGGCTGTTGCTGGTCGCCAGGTTGATCCACACCACGCTCACCAGCCGGCGCAGGTCGATGCCGTAGTGGTCGCGGAAGCGGCGGTCTTCGACGGCGATGACCGCCTCCTGCAGGCTCACCGGTATCCTGGATAGTTCCACGATGGTGCGGTTCTCGGTGTAGAACTCGCGCAGCGTATCGCCGTTGGCGGCGAAGATCACCGTCTTGACCGAGGGGGCGATCGTCTGCAGCGAGGCCAGGGAAGGCAGGTCCTTGGCCAGGTGGTTGAGGCCCAGCAGCGTGCCCCCGAGGGTGAGCACGAACAGTACGAGCAGGCCCAGCAACAGGGACCGGACCAGCCGTCCGGGTATGGTGATGTTCAACAGCTTGAGCATGGCGCCTCCGTGCCGGGAACAGCCCCCCTGCCGGCAGGGGGGACCGTATCTGTAGCTGCCAACATTAGGACAGGCGTCTCGCCTTGTCCAACTCTGGAATCGGCGCCGACTGGCCCGCCGGCGGACCGGGAGGTGGGCGGTGCCCGTCCCGGCATCACCTGGCAAAGCCCGGGCCAGGACGAAAGTTCCCGGCTCAGGGGCCGTACACCCTTGCGCCGGGCTTGCGCGGAGGGTAGCGGGCACCGCGGAACCGCCAGGCGTGTCCGATCCCCCACGGCGGCGGCGTGTACCCCAGGACACGAAACCGCTTCCCAGGGTCGATTCCCGGTCGCCAGGAAGGTTCCCGGCCCTGGAACGCGGGGGTACCGAAATTAATTATGAAAAAACGGTTTTTCTTTTTGACAGGGACCCCGGGGCCGTATAAATTGCGCCCCCGTTGCCCAAGTGAAAGCCACGAGCCGGATCATGGGCAACTCGCTTCCGGAATAGCCTTTTAGTGGGATTTCGGCAGCGGACTCGGCGCCTGAAATATTGTCAATTTAGTGGTTGACACACAACAGGCGCTTGAGTATCTTGCTTGCCCCTACAAGATGGGGACCAGCGGCAACGACTGCTCGGTTCAGTTCTTTGACAACAGAATAGCGTGCGATGGCCCGAATGCAATTCCGAGTCATCCTGAGAATGGAGCCGTCCTCGGACGGATTTCCGGTCTCGCTGATGACTGTTTACTATTGCGAATAAGCAGGAACATTGATCCTGTTGTTAAATTTTGACAACGGAGAGTTTGATCCTGGCTCAGAACGAACACTGGCGGCATGGATTAGGCATGCAAGTCGAACGAGAAAGCTCCCTTCGGGGAGTGAGTACAGTGGCGAACGGGTGAGTAACGGGTGGAAAACCTGCCCTTCAATGGGGGATAACAGTTCTAACGAGCTGCTAATACCGCATGAGACCTTTGGATCGCATGTTCCGAAGGTGAAAGGTGGCCTCTCTTTGAAGCTGCCGTTGAAGGATGGTTCCGCCTCCCATTAGCTTGTTGGTGGGGTAATGGCCTACCAAGGCGACGATGGGTAGCCGGCCTGAGAGGGTGTCCGGCCACACTGGGACTGAGATACGGCCCAGACTCCTACGGGAGGCAGCAGTCGAGAAGCTTCGGCAATGGGCGAAAGCCTGACCGAGCGATGCCGCGTGAGTGAAGAAGGCCCTATGGGTTGTAAAGCTCTGTCAGATTGGGAAGAAAATCCTGCGGTTAATACCCGTGGGACTTGACGGTACCATCAGAGGAAGCACCGGCTAACTCCGTGCCAGCAGCCGCGGTAATACGGAGGGTGCAAGCGTTGTTCGGATTCACTGGGTATAAAGGGTGCGCAGGCGGCCTGATAAGTCAGAGGTGAAATATGTCGGCTCAACCGGCAAACGGCCCCTGAAACTGTCAGGCTTGAGTTCGAGAGAGGTAGGTGGAATTCCAGGTGTAGCGGTGAAATGCGTAAATATCTGGAGGAACACCGGTGGCGAAGGCGGCCTACTGGCTCGATACTGACGCTCAGGCACGAAAGCATGGGGAGCGAACGGGATTAGATACCCCGGTAGTCCATGCCGTAAACGATGGGTACTAGGTGTTGGAGGATTCTACCCCTTCAGTGCCGCAGCTAACGCATTAAGTACCCCACCTGGGGAGTACGATCGCAAGGTTGAAACTCAAAGGAATTGACGGGGGCCCGCACAAGCGGTGGAGCATGTGGTTTAATTCGATGCAACGCGAAGAACCTTACCTGGGCTTGACATGCAGGGGACAGGTGTAGAAATACATCCTTCTTCGGACTCCTGTACAGGTGCTGCATGGCTGTCGTCAGCTCGTGTCGTGAAATGTTGGGTTAAGTCCCGCAACGAGCGCAACCCTTGTCTTTAGTTGCCATCAGGTAATGCTGGGGACTCTAGAGAGACTGCCGGTGACAAACCGGAGGAAGGTGGGGACGACGTCAAGTCATCATGGCCCTTACGCCCAGGGCTACACACGTGCTACAATGGTCGGTACAAAGGGCAGCAATACAGCGATGTGGAGCGAATCCCAAAAAGCCGGCCTCAGTTCGGATCGTAGTCTGCAACTCGACTACGTGAAGTTGGAATCGCTAGTAATCGCGTATCAGAACGACGCGGTGAATACGTTCCCGGGCCTTGTACACACCGCCCGTCAAGTCAACCGAGTTGGCTGCACCCCAAGTCGCTGAGCTAACCCCTTCGGGGGAGGCAGGTGCCCAAGGTGTGGTTGGCGAGGGGGACTAAGTCGTAACAAGGTAGCCGTATCGGAAGGTGCGGCTGGATCACCTCCTTTCTAAGGAGTAAGGCAAATCGGCCCTGCCGAATTGCCTACGGTAGACGGAACTGCTCTAGGCCTCGCACGCTATTCTATTGCCAAAGGCTGGACCTTGTGTCCAGCCGCTGGTTTGTTGGGCCTATAGCTCAGTTGGTTAGAGCGCACGCCTGATAAGCGTGAGGTCGGAAGTTCAAATCTTCCTAGGCCCACCATCAGACGTCGCTGGGGATATAGCTCAGTTGGGAGAGCGCCGGCTTTGCAAGCCGGAGGTCGCCGGTTCGATCCCGGCTATCTCCACCAGCATAGGTTTGATTTGGCAATTTTCGTTCTTTGACAACCGAATATGGAGAGTAGCACACTGAGATACACTCACACTGCCTTTGGTTAAGCTACTAAGGGCGCATGGTGGATGCCTTGGAGTCGTCGAGCGATGAAGGACGTGGTAAGCTGCGTTAAGCTTCGGGGAGCTGCAAACAAGCGTTGATCCGGAGATTTCCGAATGGGGAAACCCAGTGCGGGTAAACCTGCACTATCCTGGTCTGAATACATAGGGCCAGTGAAGCGTACGAGGGGAATTGAAACATCTTAGTACCCTCAGGAACAGAAAATAACAATGATTTCCCTAGTAGCGGCGAGCGAACGGGAAACAGCCTAAACCTTTGGCGTGTTAAAGCCAGCGGGCGTTGCGTCAGGGGGGTTGCGGGACCTTTCAGGAAGATCCGCTGATCTTCCAGGGAGTTACAAAATCGATTTATAGCCGAGCGGTCTGGAAAGGCCGGCCACAGAGGGTGACAGCCCCGTAGGCGAAATGGATCGAACTCCCGAGAGTGTTCCCAAGTACCGCGGGACACGTGAAATCTTGCGGGAATCCAGCAGGACCATCTGCTAAGGCTAAATATCCGACGACTACCGATAGTGAACCAGTACCGTGAGGGAAAGGTGAAAAGCACCCCTGGCGGGGAGTGAAATAGTACCTGAAACCATGCGCTTACAAGCAGTCGGAGGTTGACTTCGGTCGACTGACGGCGTGCCTTTTGCATAATGAGCCGGTGAGTTATCGTATGCAGCAAGGTTAAGTGTCGTAGGCACGGAGCCGTAGCGAAAGCGAGTCTGAATAGGGCGATTTAGTTGCATGCGGTAGACCCGAAGCTGAGTGATCTTGCCATGACCAGGAGGAAGCGTCAGTAACATGACGTGGAAGTCCGAACCAGGGTCGGTTGAAAACGGCTTGGATGAGTTGTGGCAAGGGGTGAAAGGCCAATCAAACTCAGTGATAGCTGGTTCTCCCCGAAATAGCTTTAGGGCTAGCCTCGTGAATGTATGACGGAGGTAGAGCACTGAATGGGTTAGGGGCCCCACAAGGTTTACCGACCCCAATCAAACTCCGAATGCCGTTTATATGAATCACGGGAGTCAGGCTTTGGGTGATAAGATCCAGGGCCGAGAGGGAAAGAGCCCAGACCAACAGCTAAGGTCCCTAAATCGAGACTAAGTGGTGGAAGGATGTTTGATCGCTCAGACAGCTAGGAGGTTGGCTTAGAAGCAGCCATCCTTTAAAGAAAGCGTAATAGCTCACTAGTTAAGTGATCGAGCGCCGAAAATAATCGGGACTCAAGTCTTGTACCGAAGCTTTGGATTTGCGCCGCTTGCGGCGCATCTGGTAGGGGAGCATTCCGTAGGTGGTTGAAGCCGTTTCGTGAGAAATGGTGGACATATCGGAAGGGCTTATGCCGGCATGAGTAGCGATAAAACAGGTGAGAAACCTGTTCACCGAAAACCTAAGGTTTCCTGAGGAAGGCTAATCCGCTCAGGGTAAGTCGGCCCCTAAGTCGAGGCTGAAGAGCGTAGACGATGGGAATCCGGTTAAAATTCCGGAACCTGGTTTGTTTCGTTTGTACGATGGGGTGACGCAGAAGTGAAAGCAGAGCCACCTGATGGCTGGTGGTCCAAGCAGGTAGGCGTGAAGCTTTGGCAAATCCGGGCTTCTTATACGCCGAGATGTGATGGAGGAACGACCCTTCGGGGGAGCCAATTCTGCCTAATCAGGCTGCCAAGAAAAACCTCTAAGGAGAGACAGACCAGACCGTACCGCAAACCAACACAGGTAGGTGAGGAGAGTATCCTAAGGTGCTCGAGAGAACCCTGGTGAAGGAACTAGGCAAAATCGCCCCGTAACTTCGGGAGAAGGGGCGCCACTGGTAGGTGAAGCGACTTGCTCGTGAAGCCGAAAGTGGCCGCAGTGAAAAGACGCTGGCGACTGTTTACTAAAAACACAGGTCTCTGCGAAATCGTAAGATGACGTATAGGGACTGACACCTGCCCGGTGCCGATCTGTTAAGAGGAGGGGTTAGACTTCGGTCGAAGCTCTGAATCGAAGCCTCGGTAAACGGCGGCCGTAACTATAACGGTCCTAAGGTAGCGAAATTCCTTGTCGGGTAAGTTCCGACCTGCACGAATGGTGTAACGATCGGCGTACTGTCTCCACCAGGGACTCGGCGAAATTGAATTGGCGGTGAAAATGCCGCCTACCCGCGACTAGACGGAAAGACCCCGTGCACCTTTACTGCAGCTTCACATTGGGTTTTGGTATTGCTTGTGTAGGATAGCTGGGAGGCTGTGAAATGGGCACGCCAGTGTTCATGGAGCCAATCTTGAAATACCAGCCTGGTAATATTAGGATTCTAACCCCGTACCGTTATCCGGGCGGGGGACAGTGTGTGGTGGGTAGTTTGACTGGGGCGGTCGCCTCCTAAAATGTAACGGAGGCGCGCAAAGGTTACCTCAGCGTGTTTGGCAATCACGCGTCGAGTGCAATGGCATAAGGTAGCTTGACTGCGAGACCTACAAGTCGAGCAGGAACGAAAGTTGGTCATAGTGATCCGGCGGTCCCGTATGGAAGGGCCGTTGCTCAACGGATAAAAGGTACGCCGGGGATAACAGGCTTATCTCCCCCAAGAGTCCACATCGACGGGGAGGTTTGGCACCTCGATGTCGGCTCATCACATCCTGGGGCTGAAGAAGGTCCCAAGGGTTTGGCTGTTCGCCAATTAAAGTGGTACGCGAGCTGGGTTTAGAACGTCGTGAGACAGTTCGGTCCCTATCTGTCGTGGGCGTAGGAGATTTGAAGGAACCTGTCCCTAGTACGAGAGGACCGGGATGGACGTACCTCTAGTGTACCTGTTGTCTCGCCAGAGGCACCGCAGGGTAGCTATGTACGGCAGGGATAAACGCTGAAAGCATATAAGCGTGAAGCCCCTCCTGAGATAAGATCTCCCGGGACGTTAGTCCCCTGAAGGCTCGAGGAAGACTACCTCGTTGATAGGCCGCAGGTGTAAGCGCAGTGATGTGCTCAGCCGAGCGGTACTAATAAGCCGTGCGGCTTAATCATCTCTTTTTTCTTCGGAAAAAAGGGTATGGCATGTGAATGCATCTCAAAAAACTACTCTCCATATTCAGTTGTCCAAGGACACGTCCGGCCCTGGTACGCCAGCGGTCGGACCGGTTTTTCGGCGGCGATAGCACGTAGGCACCACCTGTTCCCATTCCGAACACAGAAGTGAAACTATGTTGCGCCGATGGTACTGCAGGGTTGCCTCTGTGGGAGAGTAGGACACCGCCGGATTCTCCAAAGCCCCGACCGTCAGGTCGGGGCTTTCTTTTGTTATCCCGCCAGGTGCGGGCCACGCCCGAATGTCCTCCTTTTTTTGGTTGGGTCCGCGATCCCCGGAATCTATCTTTGGCGTACGTGCTACGGTCGGCGTGTTGTCGTCAACAAGGATGGTTTCCGTGATCGATTCGGCCCGCCTCGAACTTCTCCTCGACGAGATCGCCGCTGCCCGGCCTCAGGGCGCTTACCCGGATGACCAGCTGCGGTTGAACGAGCCCGAGGTTTACCGATTGTGTGACCTCATCGGGCTCGAACGCTCGGCGAGCGCCCTGTGGAGACCCGGCGACACAACCGGCGAACAGGCCGGTTGGGCGACGGCGGCCGTCGGTATGGCGGCGGACGGGAACCGGCTCCTGCTGAAGGTCGTGGGGCGTGATATCCTGCACAAGACCGAGGCGGGCGGGGTCCGGGTGGTCGCCGTCGCTGACGGTCCCGAGGCCGGTACGAACCTGATCGCCGCGGCGGCGGAGCTGCACGCGGCGGTGGCCGCAACGGTCGGGCGGGACGAGGTCGAAGGCGTGCTGGCCGCGGCTTTCGTCCCTCATCGGGCCAACGTACCGGGGCAGGAAGTGCTGCTGAGTCTGCGGCAGGATCCCGCCTTCGGCCCCTGTGTCGTCGTCGGCATCGGGGGCACCCTGACCGAATGGTATGGACAGTCCGGCAACAGTACGTTGATCTTCCCCGCCGCCGGTCTCGAGCAGAAGGTCGTCGCGGCGGCCCTGGCGGCGCACCCGGTGCTGAGCATTCTCTGCCGGCGGTCCCGCCTGTTTCCCGAGGCGCCGGTCGCCGTTGATGTTCTCGCGCGAGCGGTCCTGGCCCTGGGCGAACTGGGGCAGTCGGCGGGTCCGGCACAGGGCGGCGCCTGGACCATCGAAGAGGTCGAACTCAATCCCGTCGTGGTCAGCGGGGGCCGCCTCGTGGCCCTGGACGGAGTCGGGCTGCTGTCGCGGCGGAAATGGCCCGTGTCGCGCCGGCCGACGGCCAAGATCCGACCGCTGCTGGCACCGCGCAGCGCGGTGGTGCTGGGCGCCAGCGCACGGGGCGCCAATCCCGGTCGGATCATTCTGGACAATCTCCGGAAATCCGCGGGCATCGATCCCGCGCGCCTTTATGCCGTCCACGCCCGGGAGAGTGAGATCGACGGTATTCCCTGTTTCCCCGCGGTGGGCGGTCTGCCCGAGAAATGCGACCTCGCCGTGGTGGCGATACCGGCCGAAGGTGCCCTGGAGGCCATCACCGCGCTGGTCGAGGGCGATGGCGCCGAGGCGATCATCCTGATCCCCGGCGGCTTCGCCGAGGCCGGTCGGACCGATCTGGCCGTCGCCATCGAGAATATCTTGAATCGGGGCCATGCCGGTCCCGGTGGCGGACCGGTGCTGGTCGGCGGGAACTGCCTGGGGATCGTCAGTCGCGACCAGTACAACACTTTTTTCCTGCCCGAATACAAGCTGCCCTTCCGGCCGGGCCTGGGGCAGAACCTGGCGCTGGTCAGCCAGTCGGGCGCCTACCTGGTCACCTTCGCGAGCAATTACGACGGGATCATCCAGCCCGCGGCCAGCATCAGCTTCGGCAACCAGATGGACCTGACGGCCGGCGACTTCCTGGCGCATTTCGCCGCGGATCCCCGGATCGATGTGATCGCGTGCTACATCGAAGGCTTCCGCTCCGGCGACGGGGCGGCCTTCCTGGCGGCGGCCCGCACCGCCCGAGCGGCCGGCAAGCGGGTCATCGTCATGAAGGCGGGCAAGACCGCCCTCGGGGCCAAGGCCGCCGCCAGCCACACCGCCTCCCTGGCGGGCGACTACGCGGTGGCCCATGCCTGCCTGGAGAGTGCGGGCGTCACGGTGGCCGGGACGCTGGATGATTTCGAGGATCTCATCAAGACCTTCACCCTGCTTTCCGGGAAGGCGGTCACGGGGTCCGGGACGGGGATCATCAGCAACGCCGGTTTCGAGTGCTCCACCGTGATGGACAGCCTCGACGGTCTCCGGTTGGCGACTTTCGACGCGACGACCCGTGCGGTGCTCGACGAGGTCCTGCCGGACTTCGCTCACCGGGAGAATCCCATCGACTGCACGCCAATGACCGGCACGAAGGCGTTTGCCGCGAGTTGCCAGGCCGTTCTCGACTGTGCCGACGTCGACGCGGCCATCCTGTCCTCGGTGCCGGTGACGCCGGCGTTGGACAATCTTCCCGGCGATCCGGGCGGCGCTCACCGGGAGGATCTGCTCGGTGCGGAGTCCCAGCCCAGCCTGATGATTGACATAATCCGGTCTTCCGCTAAACCTGCAGTTGTCGTGGTCGATTCAGGGGAGATATACGACCCCATGTGTCAGGTCATCGCCAGGGCGGGAATCCCGGTTTTCAGGAAGATCGATCGCGCCGCCCGCGCCCTCGCGGCCTTCTGCCGCGGATAGGAAGCTGAATCATGAAGAAGTTCTGGATCGTGTTCGCCCTGTTTGTCCTGATTGTCGGGGGCGGCTTCGGCATGCTGTGGTACGGCGTGTCGCAGATGGAACAGTCGATTGCCATCGACGGCGGGGTGCTGGTCTGGGAAGTGGCCGGCAGCTACCCTGAGGAACGCGACGATTCCTTCTGGGGCCAGGTGCGCAGCGGCGGAGGGCTGACGGCCCAGGAGGTCATCTTCTCCCTGGCCCGCGCCGGTGAGGACGACCGTATCACGGGGCTGGTGCTGGACATGCGGGGTCTGGGCACGGACTGGGCCAAGATCGAGGAATTCCGCCAGGCGGTCCTCGAGTTCAAGAGCCACGGCAAGCCGGTAACGGCTTACATCGACGCCTGCGGCACACGCGAATACGCCCTGGCCGCGGTGGCCGATGAAATCGTCATTTCCCCCGAAGCCAACCTGATGGTGCTGGGGATCAGCGCCGAACTCAGCTTCATGAAGGACACCCTCGACAAGCTGGGCATGGAGGCGGACTTCGTCCACGTGGGGGCCTACAAGTCCGCCCCCGAGCGCATGACCCGGACCTCCGCCTCGGACGCCAACCGGCGGATGATCACCGCGATCGTCGACGATCGGTACGAGGTCCTGCTGGACATGCTGGCCGAATCGCGCGACGTCGGCCGCAACGACGTGGTGAGCTGGATCGACCGGGGGATGTTTGATGCCGCCTCCGCCCTGGCCGCCGGTATGGCCGACACGGTGATGTACTACGACCAGATGATAGACGCACGCTTCGGTGACGAGGAAACGACCCCCTTGACGCACTACTCCCTGGATCACCCGGCGAAAGCGCGGTCCGACCAGGCGGTGGCCGTGGTCTACATCACCGGCGTCATCGTGCCCGGCGAAAGCCGCTTCGACAACTTCCAGGGCAAGCTGGCGGGCAGCCAGACGGTCGTGGACCAGCTGGCGTCCGTGGGCGAGGACGAGGATGTCGATGCCGTCATCCTGAGGATCGACAGCCCCGGCGGCAGCGCCCTGGCGAGCGACCTGATCTGGAACCAGATCCGGGAAGTGCAGAAGTCCAAGCCGGTCATCGTTTCCATGAGCGGCCTGGCCGCCAGCGGCGGCTACTACGTGGCCTGCCTGGGCGACTCCATCTTCGCCGACCCCGGCACCTTGACCGGATCGATCGGGGTCTACGCGGGCAAGATGAACCGCAGCGCCATGTACCAGAAGGTGGGGGTGAACCGCGAGTTCATCACCAGGGGCCGAAACGCCCTGCTGTTCAGCGACGAGGGCGGCTTCACCGACGAGCAGCGCCGACTCTTCCAGGATCAGATGGATTCATTCTACGAGCGGTTCCTGGCGAAGGTGGCCGCCGGCCGGGACATGACCCGGGACGAGGTCCACGCCGTGGCCCAGGGGCGGGTGTGGACCGGTCGCCAGGGCGCCGAGCGCGGGCTGGTCGACGGACTGGGCGGTCTGCGGCGTTCGCTCGATTCGGCCAAGTGGATGCTGGGCCTCGATCCCGCCACGAAGGTGTCCGTGGTGACCTTCGGCGGAGATTTGACCTTCATGGAGCGCATGCTGCTGCGGTCCTTCCGCGAGGGCGGCGGCTTCAGCCGTATCGGTTCCTGGCTGGCGGAAATGGCCGGCACGGGCGCCCCGCCGCTGGAACTGGCGCCTGCGGCCGGACTGCTGGGCAGCCTCCGCGACGACGGAACCCTGGCGGCCGTCGGGCTGCTGGACGGCCGGCCGGTCGCCCTGATGCCGTTCTCGGTCAAGGTTCGCTGACTTTCGCGGGGCGGATTTGCACCTTTGGTCCCCGGACTTCAGGTCGAACAAGATAGGGAAACCGCCGTTTCCTGCGCGGAAACGGTGAGGGAACGTTTATCGGGAACGCTTGCGGGCGTGCACATGTTGGAGTAGCCTGAGTCGACCTCCAACCAACACGTCAGGGAGATATTGCCCTCATGGATCCATTCCAGGACGAAGAACAGTCGCAGGGTCCGGGTTTCAACCCCAAGTCCCTGCTGCGGATCTTCTGGCGCCGCAAATGGCTGTTCCTCATTCCGTTTGTCGTGTGTCTGTCGATGGCTTACGTGGCCATCAAGACGATGACGCCCATCTATGCCTCCTCCGGCGTCGTGCTGATCAAGTTCAACAGCATGAACAGCCGCCTGCTGGAGGATCCGTCCCGGCGCTACGGCCGCCCGCGCGACATCGACAAGATGGCCTACCTGGAAATGGACATGATGCTGACCTCCGTGGAGTTCATGGAGAAGGTCGTCCGTGAAATGGGGTTGCAGGAGGCCGAGCTCGCCGGAATCCCCGATTCGACCATCACCGACGCCCATGTGGACCGGGCGGTGCGGCGGGCCATGCGCAAGCTCAATGCCATGGTGCGCATCAAACAGGACGGGATCCGTCTGTTCCGGATCGAGGTGCGCGGTCCGAGCCCCCAGCAGGCCTACCAGCTCGCGGCTTTCCTGTTGCCGCGCTTCGTCGACGAATACCGTGCCAGCCAGGCGGCCACCAGCACCTCCACCCGTGATTTCCTCGAGAATCAGCTGGAGGTCTACCGCCGATCCCTGCTGGAGGCCGAGCGCACCCTGACGGACTACCAGTCCACCATGGCTTCGGCAGCGCTGCTGGGCAACCCCATCAACGGCATGAATCTGTCCCTGGCGCAGGACAATCTGCAGTCCGTTCGGATCCGTTACAGCGGCCAGGACGCGAATGAGCTGGCGGAGTTCGCCCGGTCGGTGCGACGGGCCATCGGCTCGGTTCCCGATCCGGAACCGTACAACCAGGATACGATCCTGCGCTCGACGATCGCCGAAATGGAGGATCTGGGACTGTCGCTCCAGCTCTTCGCCGAAGGAACCGCGTCCCGGACCGATCTGGATACCCGCCTGGGACAGTTGCGGGTCCGGCTCAGCAACCGCATCGACGAGCTGGTCGCGCAGAACATGCCCAACGTCCCCTATGTCCAGCGCAACGTGGTCAGTCAGTACATCTACTTCACCATGTTCCGCGCCGGGACCAAACGGGTCATCGACAAGCTGGACCGGCAGATCCGTGACTTCCGCGAATTCACGGCCAGGCAGCCGGGCCAGTCCGCCCGTCTGGCCGAACTCCAGGACGATGTGGCCAGCGCCGGCGAACTGGTGCAGTCCCTGGAAAAGGAAATCACGCGGCAGACGATGAATCTCGAGGCCAGCCAGTCGGAAATCGGCATGCAGATCAAGGTGCACCGGAGCCCGCGTCTGAACGGGGTACCGGTCGAGCCGAACAAGATGAAGCTGATGATGATGGGCGTGGTGCTGTCCCTGGGCATCGGCCTGGGGCTGGTGGTCCTGGCCATTTTCCTGGACCGCTCATTCCAGACGGTCGAGGATATCGAACGTACGCTGGGTGTGCCGGTGATCGGTACGATCCCGATGATCCAGGACGACCATTTCGAACGGAAGAAGAAGGTCCGTTTCCTGCGCTGGGCGACCATCATCCTGGGAATCCTGGCCGTCAGCGCGGTCGGTTTCCTGGTGGTCTATCCCCGCCTTTCCTGATATCGCGGACGAAAGATTGTGGTGTTCATGGCGAAAAACGGCAAATCGGGCCCGCGCGGCGGCAGCCTCTTCGATATCGAATCCCCGATGGCGATCGAACTGCGCCGGATCATGATCCAGATCGGTCGGCGCCTGGACCTGGACCGCAAACGGGCCCTGATGATCACCAGCGCCGAGCGGGGGGAGGGCAAGAGCCTCTTTTCCCTGCATCTGGCGCTGGTTCTGGCCTACCACCTGTCGGGCCGGATTCTCCTGATCGATGCCGACGTCAGGCGGCCGGTGCAGCACACGGTTTTCCAGCACCCGGTCTCGCCCGGGTTCGCCAACCTGCTCTCGGGGAAGAACAAGATCGAGGAAGCCTGCCGCCCGACCAAGGTGAAGAACCTGGATTTCCTGGCGGCCGGTGCGGCCGGAGGCCATCCCAGCCGGCTTTTCGGCGGGCACCGTGTCCGCAACCTGGTCCGGGATCTGCACAACCACTATGACATCGTCCTGATGGATGCGCCGCCGGTGATCCCGGTCAGCGATCCGCTGCACTTTCTCGATGCCGTCGATGGCACCATCTTCATGGTGATGGCCGGCCAGACCCCCAAGGAACTCGTGGTGCGCGGCGTCGACATCCTCAAGAGCGCCGGGGCCGAGATCCTCGGCGTCGTGGCGAACAACCTGGGGGAAGTGCTGCCCTACTACTACGACCAGAAATACTACGGTTACGAGAAGTCGAAGGGCAAACGCCGCGGTTAGGCGGCTGCGGCCGCAGTTGCCGACGAAAAACCCCCGCCGGGCAGGCAGCGCCTGCACGGCGGGGGTTTTCTTGAACCCGGCCGGTCTGCAGCCGGATCTCAGTCCGCCTTGGCTTTCATGTCGCCGACCCAGCCGCGAAAGATGATCAGCAGCAGGGTCGAGGTCATCGCGATGCAGGCGAAGATCAGCCACATCATCTCCGGCTGCTTGCCGCCCTCGGCCGGGACGTACTTCTGGAGCATGAAACCCGAATAGAGCGGCACCAGCATCTTGGTCAGGAACCAGGGGAACTGGGCCACGCCCATGTAGGCACCCGTCCGTCCTTCGGGGGCGATCTCCGCCGCATACTGCAGGAACCGCGGCTGCCACATCGCCTCGCCGATGGTCATGACCAGCAGGTAACCCAGCAGCGTCCACAGGTTCGTGCCGAAGGCCAGCAGGAAGGCGGGGGCGGCCATGATGAACGTGCCGATGATCATCATGTTGTAGATCTTCTTCTTCATCGTCAGGGCCGTCACGATGGGGACGGCCACGAAGATCAGGATCGGATTCATGTTGGCGAAGAATTCGAACTTCTCGCTGACGACGCCTTCGAATGCCCGTTCCAGGTATTGCGGCAGGATCAGCCAGTTGTAGGTGAACAGGGTCTGGACCGGAATCAGGGCGAAGATGAAGAAAAAGAAGCGGGTGTCCGCGAGCGGGTGGTTGGCCAGGTATTGGTAGACCGGGCGGCCCCAGCGCGGTACGAGGGCCATCACGACGATGCCCGCCGCCAGTGCGGTCCACACGTAGTAGCGCCACGGCGCCGGCAACAGGTAGACCACGGCGGCGACCACCGCCAGGGTGATCCACAGGTGGGTCGGGATGCGGCGGTCGGCGGCCGCGGTCGGTACGGCCGTTACGGTCCCGGCGGCGTCGGCGGCGGCCTTCGCGGCGGCCTTGTCCTCGTCCCGCTCTTTTTCGGCCGTGGCGGCGGCTTCCTGCTCCACCTTGCGCGTAAGGATCAGGAAGGTGGCCACCAGGGCCACCGCCGTGATGCCGGTGTAGACCCAGAAGGCGCCGGTGATGCCGACTCTTTCCCTGACGGGGCTGAAGAAACTGGGCAGCCAGCCGCCCAGGTTCATCAGGGCGTAGAGCATGGCGTACCCCATGGCCGCGGTCTTGGGGCTGGTGAACTTGCGCACCCCGGCGTAGGCCGCCGGCTGGTACATCCCATAACCGACGACCACCAGCAGGATGCCGGCCATGGTCGCCAGATGCATGTTGCTCCAGATCCCCGTGCCGGGAAAGAGCGTCGGCGCGGCCGCCCAGATGATACGCCCGACCAGGAGGAACCCGAACGCCGTCAGGAGGGTCTTGCGGATGCCCTGCCGGTCAGCGACCGATCCCAGGAAGAACATGGAGATCGTGATGCCGGCCGTCAGGACCATCACCATGTGATGGGAGTTGATATCGGGGTTCGGGGTGCCGGCGAATATGAAGTCCGAGAAATGCATGGCCAGGTAACCCAGCATCCCGAAATAGACCCAGCCCTCGAGGAAATAGGCCAGGTTGATGCCCCACAGCGCCCGTGGCGCGTGCACCAGGTCGATGAAGGGCTGGGTGATTTCCCGTAGCGGAGACTGTTTTTTTCCGGAAGGGTCGACCTGGGCCATGTCGCTGCCTTTCAATCGGATGGTGGGGGACGCGTCGCGCTAATGTAAGGGATGACGGGCGGGTAGGACAAAGAAAATCCTTCCCCGCCCGTCGGTTCTGATACCGGGGCCGCGCTCAGGCCGTCAGGACGCTCTCGAGGCGATCGCGGATGCCCTGCCTGGCGGCGCCGGCCAGTTGCTCGCATTCCGCCAGGACCGTGCGCGCCTGGTCCCGGGTACGGGCAAAGAACTCCGGATCTTCATCCTGGTCGAGTCCCCGCAGGGAATCCAGGTTGATCAGGACGTTATAGTAGGCCCCTTCAGCGGCGGCCATGGCCGTGAGCACGGCGACGCCCGCATCGCTGAGACTGTTGGTGTTGCCGATGTCACCGACTTCGGCGGCCAGGGTGAGGGTCGCGGGAATCCTCTCGAGGACGGACAGCGGCACCCGGGTCGCTTCGCGGGTGGCCGCGGCGACAGCCAGACCCTTCGCCTTGACCTGCGCCGGATCCTGCTTGGGCAAGCGGAAACAGTCCATCACGGCGTTGAACGCATCGGTGTCGTCGTCGATGGCCGCCAGGAAGGCGTCCTTCAGCTCCTGGCCTTTCTCGGCGATCGCCTTGACCCGGTCCTGCACGCTGTCGTAAGCGGGTTTCCCGACCGTGAGGTTGGCCACCATGGCCACCAGGCCGGCGGCCTGGGCGGCGCACAGGGCGGCCACCGAACCGCCGCCGGGAGCGGGGGAGTCGCTGGAGAGCTCGTCCACGAATTCGCGGTTGGTCAGGCCGACCAGGCGGCCGTCGGTCAAGCCGGCCTGGTACTCGATGATCTTGTCGGCGGGGTCGAAGGCGGCGATCTCCCGCAGGCCCATGCTCTGGATGGCGGTCTCGATGATCATCCGGCGGGGGATACCGGCCGACTGGCCGGCCTGGCGGAGGTAGTACTTGCCGGCGGCGAGCATGTCGCTTTCGGGGATCAGGCCGACCAATTCGCTGCCGGTGACCCTGACGTCACGGTCCCGGGCGGACCGGCGGCAGGCCTCGAACGCCTGGTGCGGCTTGGTGACGGCCGTGTTCACCAGGTTCATCGAGACCTGGGCACGATCGTATTCGTCGATGACCCAGCCGACGGCCTTGCAGGCCTCCAGGCGGTAGGGTCCCGGTTCGAGGATGGGGCGGCCCTGATCGTCGCGCACGATGACCCCGTTCGCGTCGCGCTTCGCCCGGCCGGCCTCCTTGATGTCGAGCGCGATCTGGGAAGCGGTCTTCTTGCTCCGCGTGTTGAGATTGACGTTGTACGCCACCAGGAAACCGCGGGCCGATACGTTGGTGGCCCCGGTCCGGGCCGTCTGGGGGTTCCACTCGTTGGGACCGAAATCCGGTTTCCATGCGGCGGTGCCCAGCTTGCCGGACAGGGCTTCGTATTCGCCCTTGCGGACGACAGCCAGGTTGCGACGCTCGTCGGTGGCGGCCGCTTCCTCGTAGAGGTAGACCGGGATCTTCAGCTCCTCGCCGATCCGCTGGCCGACCTGCCGGGCGATCGCGACACACTCATCCATGGTCACGCCCCTGACCGGAACAAAAGGACAGACGTCCGTCGCGCCGTGACGCGGGTGGGCGCCGGAGTGCTTGCTCATGTCGATGAGGGCGGCTGCCTGGCGGACCACCCGGAAGGCGGCCTCGGCCACGCCCGCCGGAGAACCGATGAAGGTGATGACGGTGCGGTTCGTGTCCGCCCCGGGATCGACGTCCAGCAGGTGCACACCCTCGACGTCGTCGATGACCGCCACGACCGCGTCGATGACGCCCTGGTCACGACCTTCACTGATATTGGGAACGCATTCGACGAGTTTCTTCATAGTCCTGCCCTTTGTTCGAACCACGAATACCTGGGAGACCCCAAACGTAAACCCGCGGGACCGTAAATTCCAGCCCGGCAGGCCCGGCGGCGCACGATTTTACCCCTGCGAGTCCAAAAGGAAGGATCCATGCAACCTTGGCGAATCCGGTGCGTCTACTTAGGAGCCGGCCCGCCCTCGTCGCATGAAGGCCGCCGCCGACGATTTCCTGATATTTCCGGCCCAAGCCTGCGGGAGAGCGGATCATGAATCGAAGAACCCTGGGAATCCTCCTGATCATCGCCGTCCTGATCGGCGCCGGCGCCTTTCTGTATGCCACGGACAAGCTTCCGTTCGCGGCGCGGGACGGGGTCGCGCAGGCCGATACCTCCGCCACCGCCGCCGGTGACGCTGTCACCGCCGCCGAGCCCGGGGAAGGCGACCCGGATGCCGTGGAGATCAAGCCGATCCCCGTCGAGCTCTGCCTGGTCGAAGGCCGGGGGATTGCCGCCTACTACCGGGCGGCGTCGGTCATCGAGGCCGACCGGCTGGTGGAACTGGTGTCGCGGACGCAGGGGCGCGTGGCCCGGGTCAACGTCGAGGAGGGCGACTGGGTCGAGCAGGGCCGGATCCTGGTGGAACTGGAGAACGACCGGGAGCGGATCCAGCTGCGCAAGGCCGAGCTGACCCTGGGCGACAAGCAACGCCTGCGCGACCGCAGTCGGCTCATGCTCGAGGAGGAGCTCATCAGCCAGCAGGAATTCGATGATGTGGATTCCGCCTACAAGCTGGCCGAAGCGGAGAAGGACCTGGCTGCCATCGCGCTGGAGGAAAAACGGATCCGCGCTCCTTTTGCCGGCCGGATCACCGAACGCAAGATCGTGCCCGGGCAGCAGCTGGGGGCCCTGACGCCCGCGTTTACCATCGGAGACTTCGTGCCCTTGCGGGTGCGGGTGTACCTGCCCGAGGCGATCGCCCGCAAGGTCAGCGACGGACAGCGGGTCATCGTTTCGCCCGAAGGCATGGACAGCGATCTGGAGGCCGTCGTCGAACGGGTATCGCCCGTGGTCGATCCGGCCACCAGCACGGTGCGGTTGACTCTCCTGCTGGCCGAGGAGGCCGGCCTGGTCCGCGTTGGCGGATTCGTGAAGGTCAGGATCACCACCGACGAGCACCATGATGCTCTGGCCATCCCCAAGCTGGCGCTGGTGGAAGAGGGCGCCCTGCGCAGTGTCTTTGTCGCCGAAGCCGACACGGTGCGCAAGGTGGAGATCGAAACGGGTCTGTACGACGAGAGCCATGTCGAGGTCCTCGAGGGCGTCTTCGCGGGTGATTACGTGGTCACCATGGGGCAGGGCGGCCTGCGCACGGGTTCCCGGATCGAGGCTCTCAACGCCGAAGCCGTCGGCTTCCGGCCCGCCACCGACACGCAGCGCGACCCGGCGGAGGATCCGGCCTCCCCGACCGAACTGGCCAAATCGGAGTAGAACAATGAAGGTCATCCGCTACGCCGTCTCCCATCCGGTCACCGTATGGATGGTGACCCTCGCCGCTGTTGTCTTCGGACTGACTGCCCTGGGCCGCCTGGACATGCGCCTGCTGCCGGAGATCCGCTACCCGAGTCTGACGGTCCAGACGGAGTTCCCCGGCACCGCGCCGGTGGACGTGGAGAATCTGGTGACGCGACCCCTCGAAGAGTCGGTGGGCGTGGTCCCGGGTCTGCGCAAGATCCACTCCATCAGCCAGGCCGGCGTGTCCCAGATCACGCTGGAATTCAACTGGGGTACTCCCATGGATTACGCGGCGCTGGACGTGCGGGAGAAGATCGATCTGGTACGGCTGCCGGGTGAAGCGACGGTACCCCTGTTGCTGAAGTACGACCCCTCCCAGGATCCGGTCGTGCGTATCGGCCTGTCCGGGGACGCACCCCTGGTCCAGCTGCGCAACGTGGCCGACAACGTGCTCAAGAAGGAGATCGAGGCGCTGACCGGCGTGGCGGCCGCGCGCGTTTCCGGGGGCCTGGAAGAGGAGATCCGCGTCGAGGTCGACGAGGCGAAGCTCGCCGGCCTGGGTATCCCCATCGGCGTCATCAACAGCACCTTGCAGATGGAGAACATCAACGCCTCGGGCGGCCACCTGCGCGACCGTAACGCGGAGTATATCGTCAGGACCCTCAGCCGCTTCGAAGACCTGACGGACATCGCTAACGTGACCATCGGCAACATCGACGGCAAGTCCGTGCGCCTGGGCGAAGTGGCGGACATCGTCCGCACCCATCGCGACCGGACGACCGTCACCCACATCGACGGGCGTGAAAGCGTCGAGATCGCGGTCTACAAGGAGGGCGACGCCAATGTCGTGGAGATGGCGCAGCGGGTGGGTGGTCACCTCGACCGCCTCCGACAGCAGCTGCCCGAGGGCATGGCCCTGGAGATCCTGTTCGACCAGTCGGTGTTCATCGCCCGGGCGGTCAAGGAAGTCAGGAACAACGCGCTGATCGGCGGCGTGCTCGCCGTCGTGGTCCTGTTCGTTTTCCTGCGGGACTTCCGCAGCACGCTGATCATCGGTATCGCGATCCCGATTTCCATCGTGGCGACCTTCATCCTCATGCTGACGCGCGGCGTTTCCCTGAACATCATGTCGCTCGGCGGTCTGGCCCTCGGCGTGGGCATGCTGGTGGACAATTCCATCGTGGTGCTCGAGGCGATCCACCGCCGGCGGGAAGAGGCGGCGCCGGATGCCGACCCGGTCGACATCGCCGCGCGCGGGGCCGGTGAAGTGGCCGGCGCGGTCACGGCCTCGACGTTGACCACCCTGGCCGTGTTCGTGCCCATCGTCTTCGTGGTCGTCGGCGTGGCCGGCCAGATCTTTCGCGACCAGGCCCTGACGGTGACCTTCTCGCTGGCCGTGTCGCTGATCGTGGCGCTGACCTTCACGCCCATGGCGGTGGCCTTCGGCCAGCGGCGCGGTCGTGCGGAGGAAACGCCGGCGCCGCGGACCGGTTGGTACGCGTCCTGGTCGCGTTATGCGACCGGCCGCCGGTTCGTACGCTGGCTCCGCCTGGGCGGCCTGTTCCTGACCCTGGGTCTGCCGCTGCTGGTCATCCGCGCGGGCTATTTCGTTCTCACCGGTCTCAAGTACGCGGTGCAGTGGTTGCTGTGGCCCCTGACCCGTACTTTCGAGGTGGTGTTCCCGCGCCTGCAGGACGGCTACGGCCGGATCCTGGCCGCCGCTCTCGGTCACCGGCCGCTGGTCCTGCTCCTGGTGCTCGCGCTCGGCCTGGGCGCAGCGGCCCTGTGGCCGCGCCTGGGCTCGGAGCTGGTGCCGCCGCTGGCCCGTGGCGAATTCACCCTGGCTCTCGAACTGCCCGAAGGCACCCCGCTGGACCGGACCGATGCGGTCGTCGCCGACGTGGAGCGGAAACTGTCGGACCTGCCGGGGATCGCGCGGGTGGCCGCGGCGGTCGGCGTCTCCCGGGACGCGCAGACCACGGCCCAGCGCCGCAAGGAAAACCGGGCCGAGGTCCAGGTGCGCCTGACCGAAGCCACCGCCGAAGCCGAGAGCGCGGCCCTCGAACGGATACGGACCGTCCTGGCCGGATACGAGAATTTGACCATGAAGCTGCGGCGGCAGTCGCTGATGGCCTTCGGGGCGCCGGTGGAGGTCAATGTCTACGGATACAGCCTGGAGGATCTGCAGCATACGGCCGATGCCGTGCGTGAGCGCTTGGATGCGGTGGACGGTCTGCGCGATCTGCGGCTGAGCATGATGCCGGGCTCGCCGGAGGTCCAGGTCACCTTCGACCGGGACAAACTGAACCGCTACGGCCTGCGCCTGGGCGAGGTCGCCGAGACCGTGCGCGGGAAGGTCCGGGGCACGGTCGCCAGCCGGTTCCGCGACCGGGAACGGCACGTGGACATCCGCGTGCTGAACACCGGGAACCAGCGTAATACGCTGACGGCGGTGCGGGGGCTGATCATCACCGAACTGGACGGCGTGCCCATCACCCTGGGCAGCGTCGCCACGATGAAGGTGGTCACCGGGCCGGCGGAGATCCACCGCCTGGCGAGCAAACGGGTGGCCATCGTGTCGGCCAACCTTTCCGGCCGCGACCTCGGTTCGGTGACCCGGGATATCCGCGCCGCGTTGGCGGGGCTCAGCCTTCCGGCCGGCGTGACTGTCGAGATGGGTGGGCAGAACGACGAGATGGACAGCTCTTTCCGCTCCCTGCGCATGGCCATCCTGCTGGCGGTCTTCCTGGTCTATCTGGTGATGGCGGCCCAGTTCGAGTCCTTCGTCTATCCCTTGATCATCATGTTCACCGTGCCCCTGGCCCTGACCGGGGCGGTCTACGGCCTTTACCTCGGCGGTATGAGCATCAGCGTCATCGCGGTCATCGGGGCGATCATGCTCGCGGGTATCGTGGTCAACAACGGCATCGTGCTGGTCGACCGCATCAACCAGCTCCGCCGGGCGGGACTGGAGCTCGGCGAGGCCGTGGTCCGCGCCGGCTCCGAGCGGCTGCGGCCGATCCTGATGACGACCGCCACGACGGTCCTGGGACTGCTGCCGATGGCCCTGGGGATCGGTGAAGGTGCGGAGTTGCGGGCGCCCCTGGCGGTCACGGTGATCAGCGGCCTGCTACTGGCGACCCTGCTGACGCTGATCGTGGTACCGGTCATCTACACGCTTCTCTCCGGCCGGCTCACCGTGGTTGTGCCGACCGGCCCGCGCGCCGCGCGGGTTGCGCCTCCTCTGGAAACGGCGCCGGCCGTCGAGGGGAAGGTCTGACCATGTGGCTGACCTATCTGTCACTGCGCCGACCGGTGACCCTGGCCATGGCCCTGGCGACCGTCGTGATGCTCGGTGCGGTCTCGATCGCGAAGATCCCCCTCGATTTTTTGCCGCGGGTCGAGTTTCCCTTCATCGCGGTCTGGGTGCCCTACCAGGGCGGTATTCCCTCGGAGAACGAACGGGAGATCGTGCGTCCCATCGAGGAGGTCCTGGCGACCCTGGGCGGGGTGCAGGAGATCTTCAGCTACGCCGATGCCAACGACGTGCAGGTCGGCGTGACCTTCGCCTGGGGGCGGGACGTCAACCTGCTGCGCATGGAGGTCAAGGAGAAGATCGATCAGATCCGCGGCGAACTGCCGGCGGACATCCCGCAGATCTTCCTGCTGACGTTCAACACGAACGACATCCCCATCATCGAGGGCAGGATCTCGGCCAAGGGCCGCGATCTGTCCGAGAGCTGGGACCTGATCGACCAGAAGATCATCGCCCCGTTGCAGCGGATCCCCGGCGTGGGCAAGGTGAACATCGACGGCGTGCTGCCGACGCAGGCCTCGGTCTACCTGCGGTTCGACAAGATCATGGAACACAACGTCGACGTGAACCGCCTGTTCCAGGATCTGGAGGCGGCGAACGTCGAGTTGACCGTCGGCCGGATCACGGACGGGGGGATGCGTTACGACCTGCGGACCGTCAGCGGGCTCGACGGCGTCGAGGCCCTGCGCGAACTGCCCATCGACAGCCGCGGCCTGCGGCTGGGGGACGTCGCCGAAGTGATCTACGGCGCACCGGCGCTCCACTACGGCCGGGTGCTCAACCGCGAGCCGGCCATCGCCTTCTGGATCCAGAAGGCCTCGGGCTACAACACGGTCGAGGTGTGCCGCGCCATCGAGGCGGAACTCGAACGCATCAACCAGGACCCCACGCTGCAGGGGATCAACAGCTTCACCTTCTTCAACCAGGCGGACCAGATCACCGACTCCCTGCGCAGCCTCCTGCAGGGAGGTCTGTTCGGTTCGGTGCTGGCGATCATCATCCTGTACGCCTTCCTGCGCCGCCTGAGCATGACCCTGGTCGTCTCGATCGCCATTCCGCTGTCGATCCTCGGGACCTGCATCTTCATCTTCCTGAGCGGCAGGACCCTGAACGTCCTGACCATGATGGGCCTGATGCTTGGCGTGGGCATGCTCGTCGACAACGCCGTGGTGGTGCTGGAATCGATCCACCGGCGGCAGAAAGCCGGGGACGGACCGCTCAAAGCGGCCGTCAAGGGCACGAAGGAGGTCGGGCGGGCCATCGTGGCTTCGACGCTGACAACGGTGATCGTGTTTGCCCCCATCGTGGTGAGCAAGTCGGACGAACTGGCCGTCTGGCTCGGCGAGGTCGGGGTGACGATCAGCGTGACCCTGCTGCTGTCCCTGGTGGTGAGCTTGACGGTCATTCCCACGCTGTCGATCCGGATGACCCGCAGCGACGGCCGACCGCAGGGCGAGTCCGGCTGGCTCACCCGGTTGAAACGCCATTACCTGCGGGTTCTCAGGTGGACCGCCGTCCGTCATCCGCTGACAACCGCCCTGGTGCTGGTGCCCCTGGTGCTGACGGTGACGGTCGTCGGCATGAAGCTGACGGATTTCAAGCCCGATTCCGGCGGCGACCAGGGTATCCGCCGCGAGAGTCTGCGCATCGGTTTCGACTACACCGGACCCGTCGACAAGTACACCTCCGAGGAATACGTGGGCCGGACGGCGGAATATCTGGAGAGCCGGCGGGACGACCTGGGCCTGCGGGACATCTATTCCTACTACGTCGCCGACGGGGGCGGCATCTCTCTCTTTTTCGCCGAGGGCGTGGTCTCCGACGAGTTCTTCCAGGAGGTTCGCGAGGACCTGCGGGAGAACCTGCCGGTCCAGGCCGGGCTCAAC
Organism: Candidatus Krumholzibacteriia bacterium; assembly: GCA_942492615.1. Lineage (GTDB taxonomy): Bacteria > Krumholzibacteriota > Krumholzibacteriia > LZORAL124-64-63 > LZORAL124-64-63 > CALOFL01. The sequence continues at coordinate 246,593 of CALOFL010000005.1, read as the reverse complement.
TACCGCTTCGGGGGCGATGACGGCCAGGATGCGGGCGCCAAGACCTTCTCGGTGACCATTGCCGGGGAAGAAACGGAATTTCTGCAGGAATTCGCGGACGAGGCCAAGCGCCGCCTCGGTCTCATCACCGGTGTGGGGGATCTGAAGAGCGACAACGACAACGGCAAGTCCGAAATCCAGGTCAGGATCGATCCGGTTCAGGCCGGCCGGTTCGGCATCTCCCCGGGTACGGTATCCCAGATCATGGGGTTGACCTACCGCGGGGTCCGTTTGCCGCGCCTCCAGACCGGCGAGAAGGAAATCGACCTGATCGTCTCGCTCCTGCCCGAGGATCGGGAGTCGATCGAGAACCTGTCGCTGCTGACGGTCGGCTCGGTCGACGGCCGGCCGGTGCAGCTGAGCCAGCTTGCCGAGTTCCGGTTCGGCCGCAGCCCCGAGAGGATCTTCCGCAATGACCAGCGCACCGGTGTCACGGTGACCGGCACGTGGGACGGCGACAAGCTGGACGACGGTCTGGAAAAAGTGAAGGCGGTCATGGAGGGCATGGACCTGCCCTTCGGCTACCAGTGGAATTTCGGCAACGAGATCATCCGGGCCCGGCAGCAGCAGGGTGAGATGGGGTCGAACATGCTGCTGGCGTTGGCCTGCGTCTTCTTCGTGATGGCCAGCCTGTTCGAGTCGCTGTTGTATCCCCTGGTCGTCATGGGGACGGTGCCCTTCGCTTCCCTGGGCGTATTCTGGCTGATGATGGCCACCGGTACGCCGTTCAACATCATGGCGATGATCGGCATGGTTATCCTCATCGGGATCGTGGTCAACAACGGGATCGTGCTGGTGGACCACATCAACGGCAAGCGGCGCTCGGGTCTGGATCTCGATACGGCGATTGTCGAGGGCTGCGCCGATCGTCTGCGACCGATCCTCATGACCGCCGGCACGACCATCCTCGGCCTGCTGCCGCTGGCGGTCTTCCACGGCGCGCATGTCGGCGACGCGGAGTACTACCCCATGGCGCGGGCGATCAGCGGCGGTCTGGCCTCCAGCACGCTGCTGACACTGCTGGTCATGCCGACCTACTACCGGCTGGCAACCCTGTGGGCGGCGCGGATCGCCGCGGCCCTGCGCTCGTGGGAGGCCCGGCCGGCGGCCGCAGCGGTGGCCGCAGGGGAATCCCCACCGAGGTGATAGGGATCCAACGGAAAAAATTGCGGCTGGGGGCTCGCTCTCGTATATTTTTTGACTACGAAAGCTGCGATTGCCGGCCGCCGGCGATCCTCCCTTTTTTAAACATACTGACTCGCCCGGACAGCGGATGACTGTCAGTCCGAATTTGCAAAGGTGGATACCCCATGTATACGCACAACTCAAGTGATCGGGTGGCGATTTTCATCGACGGTGAAAATATCCATTACAGTGCGAAACACCTGAACATGCGCCTGGACTACCTGAAGCTGTGCCGGAGACTGACCGGCGGGCGGCGCCTGGTGCGTTCCTACTTCTACACTGCGGTCAGCAACCAGTCCGAAGGCAAGATCGACTTCATCAATTTCCTGAAGCTGAACGGCTTCACGGTGGTCACCAAGGAGATCAAGTCCTTCAACGAGTCCGATAACGGGGGACGCAATGTCCGCGGCATCCTGGACATGGAAATGGCCATCGACGCCCTGGAGATGGCCTCTTCTCTCGATACGGTCATCCTGTGCACCGGCGACGGCGACTTCCGGCCGCTGGTGCTGGCCCTGGCTCGCCGCGGTATCCACGTCGAGGTCTGCGCCCTGCGGGAGATGACCAGCACCGACCTGATCGCCACGGCCGACGCCTACACCGATCTGGCCAGCCTCAAGGACGAGATCGCCCTGGCGGGTGCTCCGGCGCCTCCGCGCGAGATCAAGAACGAACTCCCGCCGGCCGATAGCGAGGAGTTCAATTCCTTCAAGGTGCAGGACACGAGTTTCGATTTCTGACCGCTGGGGAAATCCGCCGCCACGCCTTGCTCCCGGTCGCACGACGGCCGGGAGTTTTTTCTGCTCTTGCCTAGTCCTGCCGATCCGTCAGGGCTGCGCGCACCAACTCGCGGTAGCGGGTCTGGATCAACCGCGTGACCGGTCCGGGGACACCGGCGCCGACAACCGCGCCGTCGACGGCGGTCACCGGCAGGATCTCGCGGACACTGCTGGCGACGAAGACCTCGTCGGCAGCTTTCAGATCGCTGCGTTCGAGATGTTCCTCACGGACCGGGATACCCTCCCGGCGGGCAAGCTTCATGATCCGTTCGCGCGTGCGCCCGGCCAGGAAGCCGCCTTCGCTCAGGGGCGTCATCAGGTGCGGGCCCGACACGATGAACAGATTGCTGATCGCACCTTCGAGCAGCCGTCCGTTGGGATCGGTCAGCAGGGCCTCCGGACAGCCGGCGACAGCGGCCCGGCGCAGCGCCCGCAGGGTGGCGAGGCTGTTGAGGGTCTTCAGTTCGGGAAAATTTCCGCGGGCGAAGTTGTCGTCCAGCGTGATGACCGGGATACCGTCGACGGCCCAGCGTTCCTGCTCCGGCGAGATGGGGGCGACGGTGACCAGAACCGTGGAGGGCAGTTTTTCCAGATTCTGCAGCGGCAGCGGGTTCTCGGGGTCCCCGCCGCGGCTGACGGTGATCCGCAGGCGGCTGTCGCTGGCGGCCAGGCCGTTGGCCCGGGCCAGCTCGCAGGCGATGGTCCGCAACCGGTCCTCGTCGACCGGGATCGGCAGCGCCAGGACTCCGGCGTGTTTTTCGAGCCGTGCCACATGTGCGGCAAGGTCAAGCGGGATACCGCTATAGAGCCGAAGGGTCGTGTAGATTCCATCCCCGTAGAGGTAGCCGCCGTCCCAGATGGAAACCCTGGCAGACGTCGCCTCGATGTACTGGCCGTTGAGATAGACGATCACGATGTACCTTCGCCGCTGGAGTTGGGATTGGTCCGCGATGAAGGCGGTCTTTCATTGCCGACGCTGTTCCGCCAGAGTCCCACAACCGGGATCCGGCTGCAACGGTGATGCGCGACGATCGAAAATCGACTATTTCGCATCGGTTTGTTGACACCCTGCAAGGGTTTGTTATTTTTGCAACAAATCTAATGCGGTTGCTGGCCCATGCGGCAGAGTCAGGGGGATCCTGACTCTTGTGCTGTGGTGATGTTGTCCTGCAGGGAGTCTTCCATGTTCGATCAGTTCATTCCGGTTCTGTTGGTACTGGCGGTGGCAGGGGTCTTCGCGGGGCTGTTCATCGCCCTGAGTTTCACGCTCGGTCCGTCGCGCGCCACGCCCCTGAAGAACTCGACCTACGAATGCGGGATTCCCGCCCGGGGTTCCACGCAGATCCGGTTCTTCGTCCGGTTCTTCCTGGTCGCCCTGTTCTTTCTGTTGTTCGACCTCGAGGCGGTGTTCCTCTATCCGTGGGTGCTGCTCTTCAACGGGATGGTCGACAGCGGTCTGGCTCTTTTCGCCCTGGCCGAGATGGGAGCCTTCGTCCTCGTGCTCCTGGTCGGCTTCGTTTATATCTGGAAGAAAGGTGGGCTCGAATGGCAATAGACCTCGAAAGCCCCAGTAATTTCATCACCACCCGCGTGCGGCAGGCGGTCAACTGGGGGCGCAAGTACTCCCTGTGGCCGCTGCCTTTCGGGGTTGCGTGCTGCGCCATCGAGTTCATGAGCACGGTGTCGTCGCACAACGACATCAGCCGCTTCGGCGCCGAGCTGGTGCGCTTCTCGCCGCGCCAGAGCGACCTGATGATCATCGCCGGCACCATCAGCTACAAGCAGGCGCCGATCCTCAAGACGATCTACGAGCAGATGGCCGAGCCCAAGTGGGTCATCGCCATGGGCGCCTGTGCCAGCAGCGGCGGTTTCTACAACAACTACAGCACGCTGCAGGGCGCCGACCGGGTCATTCCCGTGGACATGTACGTTGCCGGCTGTCCGCCGACGCCGGAAAACCTCCTTTTCGCGCTGACAAAGATCCAGGACAAGGTCGAGAAGGAGGGGCTGATCCCCTCGACGGTGCGTCACGGCGAACGCGCCGGTACCTGAGCCACCGACAATTCTCCAACGGCGCGGCGCGCCCGGGGCCGCACCCGGTGCGGCAGCCGCCGCAGGGATGGATGAGCATGAGCGAGAAGCTGGTCGAGAGACTGAGGCAGGAATTCGGACAGGACATCCTGGCCGCGGGCAACCAGCACGGTGACGAGTCGGTCACCGTCGGCCAGGAGCGGCTGCTCGACGTGCTGGCCCATCTGCGGACAAGCCGAGGGCTGTGAGCAGCTTTCCGACGTGGTGCGGCGTGGACTATCCCCGAAAAGGAACAGCGCGTTCGAGGTCAACTACCTGCTGCGCTCCTGGAGCCGGAACCACCGGGCCATCCGGTCAAGGTCGGCGTCCGACGAAGACGAGGCGGTGCCCACGGTCACCGAAGCTGTTTCGCTGCGCCGACTGGCACGAGCGCGAGGTCTTCGACCTGTACGGGATCCCGTTCGCGGGCCATCCGGATCTGCGCCGGATCCTGTGCCACCATGAATTCGAGGGGCACGCCCTGCGCAAGGACTACCCCATCGAGCAGGGACAGGAGTGCATCGTGCCCGGAACAGCTCTTCACCGACGAGGACATCGCCGCGCCGCCCGCCGCGCGACCAATCTGGTCAGCGAAGCCTGGCGGCGTGGCCGACGAGGTGCACCCCAGTGATCTGCTGACCGTGAACCTCGGACCCAGCCACCCGGCCACGCACGGGGCGCTGCGGGCCGAGTGCCTGCTGGACGGCGAGACCATCCTCGAGGCCCGGACGGAGATCGGTTACATCCATCGCTGTTTCGAGAAGGAATCCGAGGACCACACCTGGGCCCAGGTCATGCCCTACACCGACCGGCTGAACTACTGCTCGGCCATGCTCAACAACTCCATCTACGCCATGGCCGTGGAGAAGATGCTGGGGGTGGAGGCCACGCCCCGCGCCCAGGCTGTGCGGGTCATCGTCAGCGAATTGTCCCGCATCATCGACCATCTGGTGTGCGTTTGCGCCAACCTGGTCGACATCGGCGCGCTGACCAACTACTGGTACCTCTACAACGTCCGCGAGAGCATCTACGAGTCGCTGGAAAAGCTGTGCGGGTCGCGCCTGACGACCAACTACGCCCGCATCGGCGGCATGAGCCACGACCTGTACGACGGTTTCGATACCGAGATCCGGCACAAGCTCGGTGAACTCGAGACGGCCATCGGCGACGTGATGGACCTGGTCGCCCGCAACCGGATCTTTCTGGACCGGACGGTGGACGTGGGGGTCATCAGCCAGGCCGATGCCCTGAGCTTCGGCTACACCGGTCCGTGCCTGCGGGCCACCGGGCTCGCGTACGACCTGCGCAAGCACGCCCCCTACAGCGGCTACGAGAAGTACGACTTCGCCATCCCGACCGGGACCAACGGCGACACCCACGACCGCATCATGGTGCGCATGGCCGAGATGGTCCAGAGCCGGTCCATCGTGCTGCAGGCCCTGGAGAAGCTGCCCGACGGTCCCTTGAACGTGGACGACCACACCGTTGTCCTGCCTCCCAAGCGCACGGTGTACGGCAGCATCGAAGGCGTGATGAACCAGTTCAAGCTCGTCTACGAGGGCATCCAGGTGCCCAAGGGCGAAGGCTACGGTTTCGGTGAGGGGGCCAACGGCGAGCTGGGCTTCTTCTGCATCTCCGACGGCAGCGGCGTTCCCTACCGGATCAAGGTGCGGCCGCCGTGTTTTCCGATCTTCTCCTCGTACACGTTCCTGATCGAGGGTCGGCATGATTCCCGACGCCATTGCCACGCTGGGCAGTCTGAACATCATCGCCGGCGAGCTGGATCGTTGAGCGGTCCTGCGCCCTGGAAGGTTGAAGCAGATGAGCAAGCCCGTGGAAGGAAGACCGAATTCGCCCTCTCGCCGGCCGGTCTGGCGAAGATCGACGGCCTGATCGAACGGTATCCGACCAAGGCCAGCGCCATCATGCCCTGCATCTGGGTGATCATGGACGAGGGGTCTACGTGTCCCCGGCGGGGTGGAGCTGCTGGTCGACAAGCTGGACGTCACCCGGGCCCGGGTGCACGAAGTGTTGACATTCTACACCATGTACCGGACCGAACCGCAGGCGGAATACGTGCTGCAGGTCTGCCACAACATCAGCTGCCACATCATGGGCGCCCGCCCGGTGATCGCCCACCTGGAGAAGAGGCTGGGCATCCGGCTGGGGGAGACCACGCCCGACGGCAAGTTCGCCCTGGAGGGCGTCGAATGCCTGGGCGCCTGCGGCACATGGGCCCTGCCTGCAGCTGGGCAAACATCTGTACGAGAACCTGACCCCCGACAAGATCGACGACCTGCTGGAGAATCCTGCGCAAGGGCGACGTGCCCCCGGCGGACACCGACCGGGAACTGGAGGACTAAGGTGAGCACAGGCGAATACCGCATCCTCTCGGCCCGCTTCGGCCGCAAGGACGGGCACCAGCTCTCGCGTCTACGAGACCGAGGGCGGCTACAAGGCGCTGCGCAAGGTCCTGGGCGGCATGAAGCCGGACGAGGTCACCGAGGTGGTCAAGGAATCCGGGCTGCGCGGCCGCGGCGGCGCCGGTTTCCCCACCGGCGTCAAGTGGGGCTTCGTGCCCAAGGACGCCGAGGATGTGTATTTCTTCGTCAACGCCGACGAGAGCGAACCGGGCACCTTCAAGGACCGGTACTGCCTCGATTACGATCCCCACATGACCCTCGAGGGCACGATCATCAGCTGCTTCGCCGTGCAGGCCAAGCTGGCCTTCATCTACATCCGCGGCGAGTTCGGCTGGCTGATCGACCGGGTGCAGAAGGCCGTCGACGAGGCCTACGCCGCCGGCTACCTGGGCAAGAACATCCTGGGCAGCGGCTTCGACGTGGACATGATCGTGCACAAGGGCGCCGGCGCCTACATCTGCGGCGAGGAGACCGGGCTGATCAACTCGGTGGAGGGCCGCAAGGGCCAGCCCAGCATCAAGCCGCCGTTCCCCGCCGTGGCCGGCTTCCTGGATAAGCCCGACCATCGTCAACAACGTCGAGTCGGTGGCGTCGGTACCCTGGATCATCAACAACGGCGCCGAGGCCTACAAGAAGTTCGGCACGGAGAAATCCTGCGGGACCAAGTTGTGGTCCGTCAGCGGTCCCGTGAAGAACCCCGGCGTCTACGAGGTGCCCCTGGGCATGCCGTTCCGGGAATTCTTCAATGATTATCTCGGCGGCATGGTCGACGGCGAAGATCTCAAGGCCGTCATCGTGGGCGGCAGCTCGGTGCCCGTCCTGCCGGCCGACGAGATGATGAGCTGCAACCTGGACTACGAATCGCTGAGCAGCGCGGGCACCATGCTCGGGTCCGGCGGGATGATCATCATCCCGGCGAGCTGCGACATGGTCGAGCTGATCCAGGTCCTGATGCACTTCTACTTCGACGAGTCCTGCGGCCAGTGCACGCCCTGCCGCGAAGGCACCGGCTGGCTGCACCGCATGGTCAAGAAGATGCGCCGAGGCGAAGGCACCACCGGCGACATCGACCTGCTGGAGCACGTGTGCAACGGCATGGCCGGGCTGACCATCTGCCCCCTGGCCGACGCCGCGGTCATGCCCATGCGCAGCTTCATCGACAAAGTTCCGCCCCGAATTCGAGGCCCTCATCCAGGAGACCGCGCCGGCGGTGCCGGCCACGCCGCTGGCCGCGGGGCGAGCAGGAGTAGACCGAATGGCCAAACTGACCATCGACGGCAAGGAGATGGAGTTCCCCGAGGGGACCAGCCTCTTCGATGCCTGCGAGAAAGCCCGGGGCGAGGCGCTGCCTCACTTCTGCTACCATCCGGACCTCTCGGTCGCCGGCGTGTGCCGCCTGTGCCAGGTCGAAGTCGAGGGCATGCCCAAGCTGACCATCGCCTGCAACACCACCATCCGCCCGGACATGGTCGTGCACACGCGCAGCGAAAAGGTGACGAAGGCGGCCAACCAGATCCTGGAGATGCACCTGATCAACCATCCGGTCGATTGTCCCATCTGCGACCAGGCCGGCGAGTGCGGCCTGCAGGACCAGTACATGGCCTACGGCCTCTACGATTCGCAGGTCGAGATGGCGTCCAAGGTCAACAAGGCCAAGGCCCAGGTGATCGGACCGCACGTCATCCTGGACCAGGAGCGCTGCGTGCTGTGCAGCCGCTGCGTGCGGTTCTGCGACGAGGTGAGCAAGACGGGCGAGCTGGGCATCTACAACCGCGGGGACCGGGCCGAGATCGGCACCGCGCCCGGGGTGGAGCTGGACAACAACTACAGCCTGAACACGGTGGACATCTGCCCGGTGGGCGCCCTGACCAGCCGTGACTTCCGCTTCCAGAAGCGGGTCTGGATGCTGAAGGCCGCCGAAAGCGTGTGCCCCGGCTGCGCCACCGGCTGCAATGTCCGCGTGGACCACGAGGCCGGGCGGATCTACCGCTTGAAGCCCCGCTACAATCCCGACGTCAACGGCAGCTGGATGTGCGACAAGGGCCGCATGACCTACAAGGCCGTCCACCAGGCCGGGCGCCTGACCGAACCACGGATTTCCGGCCAGACGGTGCGCTGGACCGATCTCAAGGAACGGCTGGCCGGTCTGACGACCGCCGCGGCGCTCAAGCTGGTCGTGGGCAGTCCGCACCAGACCCTCGAGGAACTCTATCTGCTCAAGAAGCTGGGCGAAGGTCGCCTCTGCGGTGGCCTGGCTGCCGCCGACCGGGGCGACGGCGACGATCTGCTGCTCGACGCGGACCGGTCGCCGAACCGGGGCGGCCTGCGTATTCTCGACGCCGCTGAAACCGACGGCGCTGGGCTGGCCGCCATGATCGGTCAGGCGGCCGGCACGGTGCTTGATCCACGGGGGCAACCCGGCGGCCGACCCGGCCGTGGCCGAGCGGCCCTGGCCGCCGCCGGCGATGTCGTCTACCTCGGCACCCACGACAACGAGACCGCCGCCGCCGGCCGCGGTGGTGCTGCCCGGTGGCCATGTGGGCGGAAAAGGCGGGCATATTCGTCAACAAGGACGGCCGCCTGCAGGAATTCAAGCAGGCCGTGGCCCGCCAGGGCAACGCCCGCGAGGACTGGCGGTTGCTCGCCGAGATCCTGGAGCTGCGCGGACAGGACGTTCCCGGCAGCCTGAAAGGGTTGCGCGAGGAAATGACCGCGTCCCTGGAGCTGGAAGTCGACCTGAACCGGATGCCCGGCAGCGGGTTCGTGCCCGGGGGTGTTAACGCATGACCATCGTCTACGACACACTGGCCAAAATCGGATTCATGTTCGCCCTGATCATGGGCATGGTCGTCGTGCTCATCTGGATGGAACGCAAGGGTGCGGCGTTCATCCAGGACCGGACCGGTCCCAACCGCGCCTCGATCGGCGGGCGTGCGCCTCGCCGGACTGGTCCATCCGGTGGCCGACGTCTTCAAGCTCCTGTTCAAGGAGGATGTCACGCCGGTCAACCGCCACAAGGCCTTCTACAACCTGGCGCCCTGGCTGGTGATGACCGTCGCTCTGAGCACCTACGCCGTCATCCCCTTCGGCGACTTCATCACCGTCGCCGGACGCCAGGTGTCCCTGGTGGCGGCCGACCTGAGCGTCGGGCTGCTCTACGTGCTGGCGATCGCCAGTCTCGGCACCTACGGCGTGGTCATGGCCGGCTGGGCGGCCAACAACAAGTTCACCTTCCTGGGCGGGATCCGGGCCACGGCCCAGATGATCAGCTACGAGATCAGCATGGGCCTGGCCGTGATGGGGCTGATCCTCGTGTTCTCCTCCCTGCGCATCACCGACATCGTCGGCCGGCCAGGGTGAACTGCTATGGGGTTTCCTACCGAAGTGGGGCGTGGTCGTCCAACCACTGGGCTTCATCCTGTTCATCACGGCGGTCTACGCCGAGACCAACCGTAATCCCTTCGATCTGCCCGAGGGCGAATCGGAGATCGTGGCCGGCTACCACCTGGAGTACAGCTCGATGAAGTTCGCCCTGTTCTTCATGGCCGAGTACGCCCACATGGTCATCGGCGCGGCCCTGATCGCGACCTTCTACTTCGGCGGGTACCAGATTCCCTGGCTGCCGCGGCCGGTGCTCGAGGCCAACGCCGGGTCCTGTCCTGACGATCAAGCTGATCGGCGGTGGCGCTGGTCTCCCTGCTCTTCGCCGTGCTCTTCTTCCGCCGCGTCCAGCGGAGAAGGGCAAGTTCGGCGATGCTCGCGACCGCGAGCCGGGCCTGGGCATGGGCCTGTGGCTGCTGGTGGCCCTGGCGCCGCTGGCGGGCTGGCGCTCAAGCCCTGGACCATCGGGCCGGTGGGGCCGAGCTGTTCGCCAGCCTGACGCAGGTCGGCCTTCGTGGCCAAGGTGGTCTTCTTCGCCTGGCTGTTCATCTGGGTCCGCTGGACCCTGCCTCGTTTCCGTTACGACCAGCTCATGCATCTGGGCTGGAAGGTCATGTTGCCGCTGGGCCTGGCCAATCTCGTGGTCACCGCACTGGTGCTGGCGATTCTGTTTCGAGGACACGAGGAGTGTCATGAGTTTCGAAGGATTGCCCAAGGGCTCCGGCGACAAGAAACGGTCGTTCCGCGAGTCGATCTACCTGTGGGAGATCCTGCGGGGTCTGGGCGTGACCGCCCGCACCTGGTCCGCAACATCTTCCACACCGACGACATGCCCACCATGCAGTACCCGGAGGAGAAGCGGGTCTACGGCGACCGTTTCCGGGGCCGGCACCGGCTGATGCAGCGCGAAGACGGGACGCCCCGGTGCGTGGCCTGCCAGATGTGCTCGACCGTCTGTCCGGCCGACTGCATCGAGATCGAGGCGGCCGAGCATCCCAATCCGGCCATCGAGAAGTATCCGGAGACCTTCACCATCGACCTCTTGCGCTGCGTCTACTGCGGACTGTGCGAGGAGGCCTGCCCCTGCGACGCCATCCGCATGGATACGGGCATCTACGAGATCGCCGCCGACAGCCGCGAGAAGTTCATCGTCGACAAGGACTTCCTGCTCAACAACGAGAACGACGGCACCTACAAGTGGTCCCGGTACTCGATCCTGACGCCGGCGGGAAAGGCTGGACGGCATGGAAGGTTTTCTGTTCTGGTTCTGCGGCATCCTGATGGTGCTGGGAGGCGTGATGACAATCGCCCAGCGCAGCGCCGTGGTCTCGGCCGTCTGGCTGGTCTTCGCCTTCGTCTGCGCCGCGGGCATCTTCGCCCTGCTGTCGGCGCCGTTCGTGGCCGTCATGCAGGTGCTGGTCTACGCCGGCGCCATCATGGTGCTGTTCCTGTTCGTGATCATGATGCTGCAGGGACCGCGTGCTCGAGGGTGAGCGCCAAGCTGCGGACAAGGCTGCCCCTGTGGCCGCTGTGGCCATGCCGCCGCGGCCGTGATCGTCATGGTCGTCGGCTGGGTGCAAGGGCGACGGGCCTGCCGGCCCATGGGCGAGGCGGCCGCACCGGGCTTCGGCACCGCCGAGGCGCGTGGCCAAGCTGCTGCTGGGCCGGTACCTGCTGGCCTTCGAGCTGATTTCCATCGTGCTCCTGGTGGCCATCATCGGCGCCCTGGCCATCGGCAAGGATGAAAGGACGCTGCCGTGGAAATAACGCTGACCCACTACCTGGTCCTGGCCATGGCCCTGTTCCTGACGGGCATGGTGGGTTTTATCGTCCGGCGCAACGCCATCGTCATGCTGATGTGCGTCGAGCTGATGCTCAGTGCGGTTAACATCGTCTTCGTGGCCTTCAGCCGGGTGACCGGCGACGGCGGCGGTCACGTGTTCGTGCTGATGAATTTCGCCGTCGCGGCCGCCGAGGCGGCCATCGGTCTGGCCATCCTGGTGGAGATCTTCCGCCGCCGCCGGACCGTGAACGTCGATGACCTCAAAGCCCTGATGGAGTAGACGCTGTGGAGAGCCACTCGACCGAAATCCTGCTCAGATGGATCGTGCTGGTGCCCCTGCTGGGCGCGGCGCGTCAACGGCATCTGCTGAACCGGCGCCTGCCCCGCCAGGTGGCCGGCCTGCTGGCCTGCGCCGCGGTCGGCGTCAGCTTCGCCCTGTCGGTCGTCGGTGTTCCTGCGCCTGCTGGGCCTGCCGGCGGCCGAACGCGCCTGGTGACCGACACCGTGGCCACCTGGATCGGCTTCGGGCAACTTCCAGGTCGACCTGGGCTTCGCCATGGATCCGCTGAGCGCGGTGATGGCCCTGGTCGTCACCGGCGTCGGTTTCCTGATCCACATCTACTCGCTGGGCTACATGGCCCACGACCGCGGTTTCGCGCGCTTCTTCGCCTACCTGAACCTGTTCATCTTCGCGATGATGACCCTGGTGCTGGGCGAGAACCTGCTGATGCTCTTCGTGGGCTGGGAAGGCGTGGGCCTGTGCTCCTACCTGCTGATCAGCTTCTGGTTCAACGACGAGGCCAACGCCGCCGCCGGGCAAGAAGGCCTTCATCGTCAACCGGATCGGCGACTTCGGCTTCCTGCTCGGCATGTTCCTGATCGGCGTGACCCTGCTGCCGCACCAGGGCGACGGGGAAGGGCTGTTCAGCTTCCGCGTCCTGCAGCACCACGCCGGCGTCCTGGCCCCGGCCGCGACGGCGATCTGCCTGCTGCTGTTCGTGGGCGCCACCGGCAAGTCGGCCCAGATCCCGCTCTACGTCTGGCTGCCCGACGCCATGGCGGGCCCGACGCCGGTCAGCGCCCTGATCCACGCCGCGACCATGGTCACGGCCGGCGTCTACATGATCGCCCGCATGAACTTCCTCTACGTGCTCTCCCCGACCGCCCTGCTGGTGGTGGCGGTCGTCGGCGTGGTGACGGCGATCTTCGCCGCCACCATCGCGCTGGTCCAGAACGACATCAAGAAGGTGCTGGCCTATTCCACCGTCAGCCAGCTGGGCTACATGATGCTGGCCTGCGGCGTGGGCGCCTTCGCCGTCGGCATCTTCCACCTGATGACCCACGCCTTCTTCAAGGCGCTGCTCTTCCTCGGCTCCGGCTCGGTGATCCACGCCATGAGCGACGAGCAGGACATGCGCAAGATGGGCGGCCTGAAGAACAAGCTGCCGATCACCTACTGGACCTTCCTGGTCGGCACCCTGGCCATCGCCGGCGTCTTTCCGCTGGCCGGCTTCTTCTCCAAGGACGAGATCCTCTGGAACGCCTGGAAGGACGGCAACATGTGGCTGTGGGGCGTCGGATTCCTGGCCGCCGGCCTGACCGCCTTCTACATGATGCGCCTGATGGTGATGACCTTCTTCGGCGAGAACCGGGCCAGCGACGAGGTGAAGAAGCCACATCCACGAATCGCCCGGCCGTCGATGACCGATGCCGCTGATCGTGCTGGCGGTGCTCGTCGGTCGTCGGCGGCTGGATCGGCTTGCCGCACTTCCTGGGCGGCGGCGCGACCATGGCTTCGAACCTGGCTGGCGGCTCGAGCCGGTGTTCGCGGGCGGCCACGGCGCGCCGGCGGGTCCGCCACCGGCATCGCGCGGCGGTCGCCGATCGGCTGGTCCAGCGCGATACGAGCCATGGCGGCGGGCGAGGCCATCCACGACACGACCATGGAGTGGATCCTGGCCGGCGCGTCGCTGGCCTGGGGGCTTTTCGGCCTGGTCATGGGCTGGGTGGTCTACATGAAGAAGACATCCGTCGCCGATACCTTCCGCAATCTCGGCGGCGGCTTCCCGCACAAGGTCCTGCTGAACAAGTACTACGTCGACGAGGGGTACGAGAAGGCGATCCTCCGGCCCGGCTACCGGCTCTCGAAGTCCTTCCTGTGGAAGTTCGTGGATGCGGGCGTGATCGACGGCCTGCTGGTCACCGGTTCGGCGTTCGCCGTCAGCGCGACGGGATCCTTCCTGCGCCTGTTCCAGAACGGCCTGGTGCGTTTCTACGCCTGGTCCTTCACCATCGGAGTCACGGTTTTTGTCCTTTACCTCAGTTTCTCGGGCTAGGAGGACGCTGGTTTGTCGTTCATCAACGACCATATCCTGACGCTGGTCACGTTCCTGCCGCTGATCGGCGCATCGCTGGCCTGTGGACGGTCGATCCGGCGTGACGCGGTCCAGGCGCGCGCGACTTCGCCCTGGCCGTCGCGGTGGTCGACTTCGTCCTGTCGCTGCACCTGTGGTTCCGGTTCGATCCGGGCCGCGGGCGACGACCAGTTCGTCGAGAAGGTCGGCTGGCTGCTGGACGGGCAGATCAGCTACCACCTGGGCATGGACGGCATCAGCCTCGTGCTGGCGGTGCTGACGACCTTCCTGGGACCGCTGGTGGTGCTTTCGACCTGGACGGCCGTCACCGAAGCGCGTCCCGAGTTCCATGGGCTTCATGCTCTTCCTGCAGACGGCCATGCTGGGCACCTTCTTCGCCCGGGACATGCTGCTGTTCTACGTCTTCTGGGAAGCGATGCTCATTCCGATGTACTTCATCATCGGGATCTGGGGCGGCCAGCGGCGCATCTACGCCGCGGTGAAGTTCTTCATCTTCACCATGGTCGGTTCGGTCTTCATGCTGGTCGGCATCCTCTACCTGTTCTTCCAGGCCGGCAGCATGAACCTGGCGACTTCCTGATCACGGTCCTGGCGATCGGACGCCACGAGACCCAGCAGGTGGCTGTTCGCGGCCTTCGTCCTGGCCTTCGCCATCAAGGTGCCGCTGTTCCCGCTGCACACCTGGCTGCCCGACGCCCACGTCGAGGCGCCCACCGCCGGCTCGGTCATCCTGGCCGGCGTGCTGCTGAAGATGGGCACCTACGGCCTGCTGCGCTTCGCCATGCCGCTGTTCCGGACGGCGGCGGCGGAGTTCGCGCCATGGATCGCGCATCCTGGCGGTGATCGGCATCATCTACGGCGCCCTGGTGGCCATGGTGCAGCCGGACGTCAAGAAGCTGGTGGCCTACTCCTCGGTGAGCCACCTGGGTTTCGTGGTGCTGGGCCTGTTCAGCCTCACGCCCAGCGGCGTGGCGGGCGGCATCTTCCAGATGCTGGCCCACGGCCTGTCCACCGGCGCCCTGTTCCTCCTGGTGGGCGTGATCTACGAGCGCCGCCACACCCGGGAGATCTCGGAGTTCGGCGGGCTGGCCCACGGCATGCCGGTCTACGCGACCTTCTTCATGATCGCCACCCTGGCGAGTGTCGGGCTGCCGGGCCTGGCCGGCTTTGTCGGCGAGTTCATGATCCTCTTCGGCACCTTCCGCAGCGACCACGCTGGCCCACGCGCCGGCTGCCTTCGCGATGCCTGGCCGCTGGCGGCCACCGGCGTGGTGCTGGGAGCCATCTACATGCTCTGGATGTACCAGCGCGTGTTCCTGGGCAAGCTGGCCAACGAGAAGAACCAGGGCTGCCCGACCTGAGCCTGCGCGAGATCGTGGTGCTGCTGCCGATCATGGTCTTCATCTTCTGGCTGGGCGTCCGTCCCGGGCCGATCCTGGACCGGGTCGAGGCCAGCATCGAGCTGTTCATGGCCCCCTTGGCCGTCGAGTCCTGGCGATGCCGACCGCCGCCGGACCCGCATTCCGGCCAGGCTCGCCGGGTGACGAGCAGCCCGACCTTTGTCGTCATTATCCGAGACGTGGAGAGCCAGTGATGAACGAATTTTTCGTACCGTCGGCCCAGTGCGGCGCCCTGCTGCCGTACCTGATCGTGGCCGGCGGCGGACTGCTGGTCATGCTGGTGGACTGCCTTCGTCAAGACCCTGAAGAAGGACCACCTGTCCTACCTGACGCTGTTCGTCCTGATCGGCGCGATCGTGGTGCAGATCGTCGGGGCCCGCAGGACGGCACGCCTGCTGGGCGGCATGCTGCTGATCGGCGGCTATCGCGCTGTTCTTCAACTTCCTGTTCCTGGGCATCGGCGTGATGACGACGATCTTCGCCACCGGCGGCTTTGACCGGGACGGCCTGTACCGCCCCGAGTTCTATCCGCTGGTGCTGTTCTCGATCCTGGGCATGATGGTCCTCGTGGCGGCGACCGATCTGCTCACCCTGTTCCTCGGCCTGGAGACGATGAGCCTGGCGGTCTACATGCTGGTCGGCGGCGTGCGCGGCAACGTGCGCAGCAGCGAGGCCGGTTTCAAGTACCTGGTGCTGGGCGGCTTCTCTTCGGCTTTCCTGCTGATGGGCATGGCCCTGCTCTACGGTTTCGCCGGCGGCACCGGGTTCGCCGACATCGCCGCCGCCATGCGGAACAATGACCCGGACGTGCTCATCGTGGGCCTCGGCTCCGGGCTGATGCTCGTCGGCTTCGGCTTCAAGGTCGCGATGGTGCCGTTCCACATGTGGACCCCCGACGTCTACGACGGGGCGCCCGCCTACGTCACCGGCTTCATGGCCACGGCCGTCAAGGCGGCGGGGATCGCCATCCTGATCCGCTTCGCCCTGCTGATGCAGCCGCAGCTGGCGTTCGCCTGGTTCAGTGTCCTGAGCGTGCTGGCGGTTTTGACGATGTCCGTCGGCAACCTGGTCGCCCTGGCCCAGAGCAACATCAAGCGGATGCTGGCCTGGTCCAGCGATCGCCCATGCGGGCTACCTGCTGCTGGGCGTGGTGACGCTGATCTCGCCGGCCCACGGGGGTTCGGGCATGATGATGCTGTCCCGGGAAATCGGTGAGCGCGCGGGGTCGGCGATCCTGTTCTACCTGGTCGGGTACAGCCTGATGAACCTCGCCGCGTTCGGCATCATCAACGTCCTGGGCCACAAGCAAGGGCGAGGACGGCCGACGACATCAACCGCTACGCCGGTCTGTGCCAGCGGCACCCGGCGGCCGCCGCGACCATGGCCGTCGCCCTGCTCTCGCTGGCCGGCATCCCGCCCATGGTGGGCTTCATGGCCAAGTTCTACCTGTTCTCGGCCGTGGTGCGCGCGGGCCTGATCTCCCTGGCCGTGATCGGAGTGATCAACTCCCTCGTCTCGGTCTACTACTACCTGCGGGTCATCGTGGTCATGTACATGAAGGAACCGGAGGAATCCGGTTACCAGGGCACCGAGCTGGTCTCGGTGGTCACGTCCGGGGTGCTGGCCCTGCTGGTGATCTATCTGGGTGTGATGCCCGATGCATTCCACCGGGCGGCTCTGGTGATCTTCCGTCAAATCCAGTTCTGAGTCGCCGCGGGCGGCTCGTGAACCGGTCGTGAGACCTCGGCTCCGCCCCCGGGCGGGGCCGCCTTTTCATGCCCGGCCAGGAGGTGTCGATGCTCATTCTGATGAACACCACCAAGACGATGGACCTGTCCGGGTCCTCTCCGGCCAGGCTGACGCCGACCGCACCGTGTTTTGCGGCCACGGCGGCCGAACTGCTGCGGCCGCTGCGCCGTCTCAGTCGCGCCAAGCTGGCTGCCGCCATGGATCTGGGCCCGGACCTGGCGCGCGCCACGCAGGCGGATCTGGCCGCCTGGGGACAGGCCGGTCGGCCCGCGGCGCCCGCTCTGGCGTCGTTCACCGGCCTGGTCTACAAGTATCTGGACGCGCCCACCTTGACGGTGCCGCAATGGCGCGACGCCCACCGGAGGATGCGTATTCTCTCGGGGCTCTACGGGGTGCTCCGTCCCCTGGACCTGGTGGAGGCCTACCGGCTGGAGATGGGCAGCCGTTTCCAGCCGCGGCGCGCGGCCAACCTGGCGACCTTCTGGAAGGAGGCGGTGACCGGCGCGCTGAACGCTGACCTCAAGCCGGGGGAGGCGGTGCTCAATCTCGCGTCCCAGGAATATCTCAAGGCCGTCGACGTGGCCGCCTTGAACGGGCCGGTCATCTCACCGGTGTTCAAGGAGGCGCGGCCGGACGGAACCCACAAGAACGCCCCGGTCCACGCCAAGATGGCGCGGGGCGCCCTGGCCCGCTTCGTATTCACGTCACGGGCAAAGCAGCCGGCGGACCTGCTGGCTTTCGGTGAACTGGATTGGGAAGCTTCCTGCGAACCGCCTGCGGCCGGCCCCTGGCTGTTCACGCGGCCGGTCCGGGACTGACGCGGGACCCGCGTGATGGTCGCAGGGGCAAGACACGGAAAGGACTCGTCGATGTCAGTCGGAAGAGTTGTGCCGCTGGTGCTGACGGCGGTGCTGGTGGCCCTGGCGGCCGCCGGCTGCGCCGGATCCGGCGGCGGTCTGAGCGGCGAGCCCGGCGAGGCGTTCGAAGGCGTGGCTTCCTACTACGCCCACCGCTTTCATGGCCGCACGACAGCCAGCGGGGAGGTCTACGACGAGAACGCCCTGACGGCCGCCCACCGCGACCTGCCCTTCGGTACGCGGGTGCGGGTGACGAATCTGGCCAACGGACGGCAGGTGCTGCTGCGGATCAACGACCGCGGACCATTCGTCGCAGGCCGCGTTATCGACGTGTCCTTCCGCGCGGCCCGGGATCTGGACTTCATCGCGGCGGGCCTGACCCGGGTGCGGATCCAGATCGTCGGTGACGGTGGCGGTTTGTAGGATGTGGACGGGCGGCTCAGCGGAAAGCGGGCAGACCCGTGATCTCGGCGCCGACGATGAGGGTGTGGATATCGTGCGTGCCCTCGTAGGTGATGACCGATTCCAGGTTGGCCATGTGGCGGCCGGGCGAGAACTCGTCGGTCACGCCGGCGGCTCCCAGAATGTCGCGGGCCATTCTGGCGCAATCGAGCGCCATGGCCACGTTGTTGCGCTTGGCCAGCGAGGTCAGCGGCACCTCGTTGACGCCCCGGTCCTTCAGGCGGCCCAGCTGGTGGCACAGGCCCTGGGCCTTGGTGATCTCGGTGAGCATGGTCACCAGTTTCTGCTGGACGAGCTGGAACGACGCGATGGGCTTGTCGAACTGCACCCGGGTCAGGGCGTAATCCAGGGCGGTCCGGTAGCAGTCGGCCGCGGCGCCGACGGCGCCCCAGGCGATACCGTAACGGGCCTCGTTGAGACAGGATAGGGGAGCCTTCAGCCCCTTGGCCAGCGGCAGGCGGCTGCTGTCGGGCACGCGCACCTGGTCCAGCGCCAGCTCGCCGGTGTCGCTGGCGCGCAGGCTGAACTTGCCGTGGATCGGTTGGGCGCTGAACCCGGGCGTGCCCTTTTCCACGAGAAATCCCAGCACGCTCTTGGGGCCGCGCGCCCAGACCACCGCCACGTCGGCGAGGTTGGCGTTCGTGATCCACATCTTGCTGCCCTGCAGGATCCAGTCGTCCCCGTCACGAACCGCTGTGGTCGCCATGGCCCCGGGGTCGGACCCGTGGTCGGCTTCCGTCAGGCCGAAACAGCCGATCTTGGTGCCGGCGGCCAGCGCGGGCAGCCATCGGTTCTTCTGCTCATCACTGCCGAAGGTCGCGATGGGCCACATCACCAGGCTGCCCTGCACCGACGCGAAGCTGCGGAGGCCGCTGTCCCCGCGTTCGAGTTCCTCACAGATCAGGCCGTAGATGGTGTAGCTGAGCCCGGGGCAGCCGGGACCGTGCACAGCGGGACCGAAGAGCCCCATGGCGCCCAGTTCGGGCACCAGGTCGAGCGGGAAGGTGCCCTGGCGGAAATGTTCACGGATGTCGGGGAGAAAGCGGGTGTCGACGAACCGGCGAACGGTGCCGCGCACCCCGCGCTCCTCGGCCGAGAGGGCGCCGTCCATGCGGTAGAAATCCACGCCCTGGAAGTTACCCACGTCAGATCTGTTCGACGGACTGGACTTCGGGAATCTTGGCCTTGATCCGGGCCTCGATCCCCTGCTTGAGCGTCATCATGCTCATGGGGCAGTTGCCGCAGGCGCCGGTCATGCGCACCGTCACGATGCCCTCATGGTAGTCGATGAGCTCGACGTCTCCGCCGTCGGCCTGCAGGGCCGGGCGGATCTCATCCAGGACTTCCTCGATTTTCGCGTTCATGAACGTTCCTTCCGGTGAACGGGGCGACGCAGGGTCATCTGTGACAAGCTAAGGTACGCCAAGCGGATGTCAACCCCGGGTTTGGCGTTGTACCGGGTCGTCCGCTGGCCTATGATGCCCGCGTCGGCACGGTAGGCGACGGCGGCAGACTCCAACGCGTTACGGAGACGATTACGATGGGCCCGGGACACTCAGCAGAACTGGTCGCGGTGCGCGAACTGGCCCGGGCCGCCGGTGGCATCCTGATGGAAAATCTGGGGGACGTCGGCCGGATCGAACAGAAAGCCGCGACCGAGTTCGTGACCGACGTGGACCGGATGGCCGAGGACATGCTGCTGGAACGGCTCGCTCGCCTTTATCCCGACGACCGGGTTCTGGCCGAAGAGTCGGGTGCCCGCGAGAGTGCCGGCGCGGCGACCGGCCGCACCTGGTACGTCGACCCGCTGGACGGCACCACCAATTACGCGCACGGGCACCCTTTCTTCGCCGTTTCGATCGCCTGCGCCGACATCGACGGTCTCCGGGTAGGCGCCGTCTATGCTCCCTACATCGATGAGCTCTATCTGGCCGAACGCGGTCGCGGCGCCGTCCTGGAAAGACCGGCGGCCGGCGGCGCGGGTCGGCGGCTTGGCCCCCTGTCCGCCGTCCCCCTGGAACGGGCCCTGTTGGCCACGGGATTTCCCTACCTGCGCGACGAGACCGTCGACCTCAACACCGGACTCGTCCGCGACTTCCTCAAGGCGCCGTGCCACGGGATCCGCCGCGGCGGCAGCGCGGCCCTGGACCTGGCGCACGTCGCCGCCGGCACGCTGGACGGATTTTGGGAATTCCACCTGCGCCCGTGGGATTCGGCCGCCGGCACCTTGATCGCGCGCGAGGCCGGGGCCGTGGTCACGGACGTGACCGGTCGCGGGGCGGCCATGCACTACGAGAACATCCTGGCGGCGGCGCCGGGCCTGCACGCCCGGATGGTCGCCCTGCTGGGTGGTCGGCTTCCCCGCCGGGAACCGGCCGGAAAAGAGGCGTTGTGAGCGGCGAACTGAAAATCGTGACTACGACCATGCCCGACCGCGAGGCGGCCGAGAAGATCGCCTCGTTGATGGTGGATGCCGGCCTGGCCGCCTGCGCCCAGGTGGGCGCGGACCTGGTGTCGTTCTACCGCTGGGACGGTCAGGTCCGCCGCGAACCGGAGGTGGGGGTCACCTTCAAGGTGCTCAACGAGCGGTTCGACCTGTTCGTGGGGGAGCTGCAGCTGCAGCATCCGTACGAGGTGCCCCAGATCATCGCCTGGCCGGCGGGATTCGTGGCGAAACCCTACCTGGAATGGGCGAGGGGCAAGGCCAAATGAAACGCTGGCTGCGGTGCCTGCTCGTGACATCGGTCATCCTGGTGATGATGACCGTTCCGGCGACCGGAACCGCCGCGGCGGCTGCCGCGGCGCCGGACTTCGGCTGGCTGTCGGTCATTCCGCCGGTGCTGGCGATCGGGTTGGCACTCGTGACCCGGCAGGTGCTCGTGGCCTTGTTCCTGGGTGTCTTCACCGGGGCGGTCATCGTCGACGGCAACGCCTTTACCGCCTTCCTGCGGTTGGGGGACACCTACCTGGCCGGGGCCCTGGCGGACCGTTCGCACGCCTCGATTCTCATCTTTTCGAGTATCCTCGGGGGAATGGTCGGAGTCCTGGCCAAGAGCGGTGCCAGCGAGGGTATCGTTCACTGGCTCAGCGGCCGCGTGCGCGGCCGCCGCGGCGGCCAGGTGACCACGGCGGTCATGGGTACGGCGATCTTCTTCGATGACTACGCCAACGCCTTGCTGGTGGGCACCACCATGCGCCCCTTGACCGACCGGTTGCGGATCTCGCGCGAGAAGCTGGCCTGGCTGGTGGACAGCACGGCCGCTCCGGTCACGACCGTGGCCGTGGTTTCCACCTGGGTGGGCTTCGAGGTCGGGCTGATCCAGGAGGCCATGGCGCGCCTGGGTCACGAGGCGCAGGCCTACACGTTTTTCCTGCAGTCCATCCCCTACAGTTTCTATCCCTTGCTGGCTCTGTTCATGGTGTACCTGGTGGCGTCCACCGGCCGTGACTTCGGGCCCATGCTCCAGGCGGAACGCCGCGCGCACCACCAGGGCCAGCTCCTGCGGCCGGGGGCCCAGCCGGCCAGCGACGCTCCGGCCGCCGACAAAGGCTCCGGATTGCCGCCGGCCCATCCGCTGCAGGCGGCCGTTCCGATCTTCGCGGTCATCCTGACCACGGCCCTGGGTCTGTATTTCGGTGGTCTGACCGCGGCGGAGGCCGCCGGCGTGGCGAACCCCACCCTGCGCGAGATCCTCAACAACGCCGACAGTTTCGCGGTGTTGACGTGGGCCGCGCTGACCGGGGCGTTGCTGGCGGTGGGGCTGGCCGTCGGCACGCGGCGCCTGGATCTGCGGGGTGCGTTGGAGGGATTTCTCGACGGGGTGCGGGCGATGGTCATCGCGGTGACCATCCTGCTGCTGGCGTGGTCCCTGAGTGCCGTCTGCGACTCGCTGGGCACCGCGCCCCATCTGGTCGAGGTCTGTAGCCAGGGGTTGTCGGCCCGCTTCCTGCCGCTGGTGGTGTTTGTCCTGGCCGGGGCGGTGAGTTTCGCCACCGGCACCAGCTGGGGCACGATGGCCATCCTGATGCCGCTGGTCTATCCGCTGGGACACCAGTTGCCCCTGGAGGCCGGGCTGGCCGCGGGCACGGCGCAGCAGATCCACCTGGCGGCCATCAGCGCGGTCCTGGCCGGCGCTGTCTTCGGCGACCACTGTTCGCCCATCAGCGACACGACGATCCTGTCCTCGCTGGCGACCGGCTGTGATCACGTGGACCACGTCAAGACCCAGTTGCCCTACGCGCTGATCATCGGGGGTGTCGCCGCGGTGTTCGGCTACCTGCCGGCGGGGTACGGCCTGTCGCCGTGGATCTCGCTGGCGGTGGGCGTGGCCGTGATCTCGGTGGTGGTCCTGCGCTTCGGACGCCGGGCCGACGCGGCGGTCCCGGGCACCGCCGGTGCAGCCGGAGGACAATCGGGACTGGATCGTCCCGGCGCGTGACCGTAGATTGATCGGGAGCAGATCGAAACGTCCATCCCTTGGGAGAATTCATGACCCGCCCCGCCATTTTTTCCGCTTCGCCGGTGCGCCTGCTGATCCTGACGACGGCCCTGCTGCTGTCCGCCGGCTGCGGCAGCGACAAGATCATGTTCGTCTATCCGGACGAAGCCGTGGATTTCAGTCAGCGCAATCTCAAGATGCCGGCGATCTACATCGATACCGTGACCGATATGCGGCCTCTCGAACAGCGGCAGGGGCAGGGCAAGTTCTTCACCATCACCTACCCTGACGACGAGTCCTGGGAGGTTCCGGCCACCCAGATCTACGCCGAGGCCCTCGCGCAGGATCTCGAGCAGACCCACCTGGTCGAACTGGTTCCTTTGCAGTCCCAGGCGGATTACGTGCTGTCGGTGGATCTGCTGTCCATGGGGTGCCGTCTCGAGCGTTCACCGGCATCGTTCCTGCTGACCGGCGCCGTCGGCGCGGGGCTGGGCATGGTCCTCGGCGATGACGGTTCGCACCGCGCCAAGCTCGCGGCGGTTCTCGGCGCCGCGGCGATCCTCGCCATACCGGTGCCGACGACCAACAAGGCCGAGGCCGAGGTGCGCATGACGCTCAAGGACACGACCGGCAACGTGGTGTGGCAGAAGGCTTGTCTGGGGGAATACGACGCCAAGAAATACCTGACTCCGACCGCTCGCCAGGATCAGCAGCTGGTCAACGAACACCTGACGAAGGCCGTCAAGCGGGCCAATGCGTGCCTGCTCGGCCAGCTGCGCCAGGAGTTCCTGCAGGCCGCGGCCGCCGCCGATAACAACCGCTGACCCGCGCGTCGGCGGGCCGTCAGAGGAGGTCCGCCGCCAGACTGGCCAGCTCGCTGCGTTCACTCTTGGCCAGGGTGATGTGCCCGTGGATCGGCTGATCCTTGAACCTCTCCACCACGTAGGTCAAACCGTTCGACGAGGCGTCCAGGTACGGGTTGTCGATCTGATAGGCGTCACCGGTCAGGATCACCTTGGCGTCCTCGCCGGCCCGGCTGACCACCGTCTTGACTTCATGGGGCGTGAGGTTTTGCGCTTCGTCGATGATGATGAAGAGCTTCGGCAGGCTGCGGCCGCGAATGTAGGTTACGGCCTCGGCCTCGATCACCCCGGTGTCGTACAGGTACTGCACTTTGTCCCCGGTGTACTCGAGCTTGGGGTCCACCAGGAACTGCAGGTTGTCCGACACGGGCTGCATCCAGCTCGTCAGTTTTTCGTCCTTCGTTCCGGGCAGATAGCCGATGTCCTTGCCCAGCGGCATGATCGGACGCGAGACCATGATGCGGCGGTAGCGCTTTTCCTCGGCCACCAGCTGCAGGCCCACCGCCAGCGCCAGCAGGGTCTTGCCGGTGCCCGGCCTGCCCCAGCATGGTCACCAGCTGGATGTCTTCGCGCAACAGCAGTTCGAAGGCGAAGTGCTGCTGGAGATTGCGGGCCGACAGGCCCCAGGGATGGCTGTCGCCGTGCTGCAGGGGTTCGATCAGCTGGGATTCCTGTCGGAAGATGCCCCGAGCGGTGTGCTTCGGATTGGACGTCGCCTTGAGCAGGATACCCTCGTTGGGGCAGAACTCGCCGTCGAGCCGGACGGCCTCGCCCCGGTAGAAGCTGTCGATCATCTCGTCGGGGACCGCGTGCTCGCTCCAGCCGGTGTAGAGTTCATCGAAATTCACGATCCGGTTGAGATAATCCTCTGCCTTGATGCCCAGGGCGTCGGCCTTCACGCGGGCGTTGATGTCCTTGGTGACGAAGACCACTTCGGCCCCGGCCTTGTTCATGGCGCAGGCCGCCGCCAGGATCCGGTTGTCGGCGATGTTCGGGTCCATGCCGCGGGGCAGGTAGTCGGTGAAACTTTTTACCAGCACGAAGAGTTTGCCGCCGCCGGGCAGCGGCACCCCCTGGCTCAATGGGCGGCCGTCGCGCAGCGAGTCGATCGTGCGGATGACCCGCCGGGCGTTGCGGCCCTTCTCGTCGTTGCCCCGCTTGAACCGGTCGAGCTCCTCGAGGACATCGACCGTCAGGACGAGGTTGTTGTCCTCGAAGGCGGCAAGGCTTTCGGCGTCGTGGATCAGGACGTTGGTGTCGAGAAGAAAGCTGCGACCTGCAGGAGTGGGGATGCCGCTGTCGTCGTCCATCCAGTGGGTGGGGCTCGTTGCCATGGGTCCCTCCAAACGCTGGCCCGCGGGGTGTGGATCGTGATGTCCTCACGGGGCGTTACAGAAAGAAGGGGTAAAGGTTCCTTCCTTGCCGCAAGTCTACACTCAAAAGCCGGCCTTGTCGCCCCCCAGATGTGGCGTTATCGTGGGAAGCGAGATCGACGTACTTCGGGACAACACGGAGGTTGGGTCCCATGTTTCGCCCGCATTATTACCCGCTATTTCTGCTGCTGTTCCTGTCCGGAAGCTTCGGTCCGGCGCGCGTTCTTGCCGGCGACGGGCCCGGTCCCCTGTGGCCGCTGGACCTGGACAGCCGCTATCTGACCAGCAACTTCATGGAATACCGCTCGGGGCGGTTCCACGCCGGGATCGACCTGAAGACCCGCTCGCAAAAAGGGTTCCCCGCCCTGGCGGCCGAGGACGGCTGGATCCTGCGGGTCAGGGCCACGCCCTTCGCCTACGGTCGCGCCGTCTACCTGCGGGGCGCCTCGGGCCGGACCTACGTCTACGCTCACCTCGACCGTTTCAACGACGTCATCCGCACGCGGGTGCTGGCTGCGCGCCGGGAGAGCGGCCGCTATCGTGTCCGGCTTTCTTTCCAGCCCGGTGAAATCCCCGTGCGGCGCGGCGAGGTCCTGGGGCTGACGGGCGAGAGCGGGACCAACGGACCGCATCTGCACTTCGAGGTGCGGGACCAGAAGAACCGTCCGATCAACCCCTTCATGGCGGGCTTCGCCGTCCCGGACACCTTGGCCCCGGTGATCCTCGCCATACGGGCGATCCCCGTGACCGCCGTCAGCCGCCTCGCGGGCACAGGCGGCGCCGTGGTGCTCCGGCCGGCGGCCGGTGCCTCTCTGGCGGGTGAGCAACCCCCGCTGCATCTCGACGGCCCGGCCGCCTTCAGCGCCCGGATCGAGGACGTCGCCGATATCAAGGGACACAAGCTCGAACCCTGGCTGATCGAGGTCCGTCTGGACGGAGAGCTGGTCTACCGCTGCACCAACAACGTCTACGACTTCGCCGAGAACAGCCTGCAGCGCCTGGAGTGGCTCGAGCTGCCCGGCATCCGCGACCGCTGGCTCCATCGTCGCGCGGCCAACACGCTCACCGGGCGCGAAGGCGGGCTGTGGTTTTTGGGCACGGACGGAAGCGGACTCAGTCCGGGTGTGCACCACCTGGAGATCCTGGCGGCGGACCAGGCCGACAATCGGGTGGTGGCAGCATTCCCGGTGATCGTCGGCACGGGCGCTGAAGCGGATACGACCGGTAGCGGCGGTTGGGCACGTGAGCCCGTTTCGGTCGCGCTTGATGATCAGAAAGAACCACCGGGCAGCTACTTGGCTCCCTTTTATCATACTCTGGGTGAAGGCGGCCAGGATCTGGAATTGCTTTATCTGGACCCCGGCGACGACGATCCGGTCCACGCGGCGGCGACCCTCGGGCGCCGGTCGGTCGAACTGGAGGAAGCTCAGGTCACCCAGGCGAAACGCCAGGGTCTGCAGCCGCTCGGGCCGGGCCTGGAGTTCCTGGCGGCGGACTGGCCGATCGATTCGGCGGTGGTGGTCGACTTGCCGGGATATACGCCCAGCGGACCGGATTCGCTGGCGATAGACTCCGATCCGGCGGTCAGGGCCTATCGCTGGCGGTCCGGCAAGTGGGCATCCGCAGGCCGGGTCATGGAACCCGCGCGCCCGGACGGGCCGGTGCGGCTTCCGCTGGGGACTCCCGGTTTCTACGCCCTGATGCGGGACTCCGCCGGTCCGGTGATCAACGTACCGGGGAGGACCCTGGCCGTCTATGCCGCCGAGCCGTCGACCGTTCCGGGAATCACCCTGTCGCGGTGGGCGGTCTTTGCCGTCGGCATGGTCGACAACGGCTCCGGAATCGCACCGGAGTCGATCACCGCCACCATCGACGGCGCGCCCCTCATCGTCGAGCCGGACTTGCCCCGCCGCCGGGTGCTCGTGGAACTGCCGGATGACCTGCCGGCCGGCCCCCACCGACTGGTCCTGGCCGTCCGGGACGACGCGGGCCACCGGGCCGAGGCGGTCGTGAACCTCGATTGCCGCCCGTAGCGGCTTTAATCGACCTGAAGGTTGAGCTGACCGGCGATACGAGTTATCCTGTCGGTCCCTGATATCCGGCCGCAGCCTCCCGGGGCAGGCGTTGGTCCATAACCACTTCTGAAACGTGAATGCCACCCATGCCAGCTGCCGCACCACCGACCAACTTCGTCCATCTGCACAACCATTCGGACTACTCGCTGCTCGACGGGGCGATGAAGACCGGCGCGATGGCCCGGCGCGCGGCCGAACTCGGTCAGCCCGCCCTGGCGCTGACCGACCACGGCAACATGTTCGGCGCCGTGGAGTTCTACCAGGCCTGCCGTAAGAACAGCATCAAGCCCATCATCGGGATGGAGGCCTATGTCACCGCCGATCGCCACAACCGGACCTCGGACAAGTCGAACAAGAGCTACCACATGGTGCTGCTGGCCAAGAACCGGACGGGGTACCGCAACCTGGTGAAGCTGTCGAGCCTGGGTTACCTGGAAGGCTTCTACTACCGGCCCCGGATCGACCGCGACCTCCTGTCGCAGCACGCCGAGGGCATCATCGGCCTGACGGCCTGCATGAGCGGCGAGCCCAACTTCCACCTGCGCAGCGGCAACGTGAAGGCGGCCATCGCGGCGGCGGCCAGCTACCGCGACATCCTCGGCCGCGACAACTACTTTCTCGAGATCCAGAACCACGGCATCGAGGAGGAGGCGCGCATCCGGCAGTTGATGCCGCAGGTGGCCGAAGCCACCGGCTGCAGCATCATCGCCACCAACGACTGCCACTTCCTCGAGCGCGATCATTTCGAGGCCCACGACATCCTGATGGCCCTGCAGACCGGCAAGACGCTGAACGATCCCAACCGCTGGCGCAGCAACACGCCCGAGGTCTATTTCAAGTCCACCGAGGAGATGCTGCACCTGTTCCAGGACTGGCCCGAAGCGCTCGAGAACACCCTGCGCGTGGCGGACATGATCGATTTCGAGATGGAACTGGGCAAGCTGCTGCTGCCCGAGTTTCCGCTGCCCGACGGCTTCGACACGCCGGACGACAGTACCTGGAGCATCTGGCGCGCGAGGGATGCACAAGCGCTACGAGCGACATCACCCCGGAGCTGGAGGAGCGGCTGGCCTACGAGCTGGGCATCATCCGGCAGACGGGGTACGCGGGCTACTTCCTGATCGTCTGGGACTTCATCGACGCCGCCCGCCAGCGCAACATCCCCGTGGGGCCCGGCCGCGGCTCGGCCGCCGGCTCGCCTGGTGTGCTACTGCATGCGCATCACCGACATCGATCCCATCCGCCACCAGCTGCTGTTCGAGCGCTTCCTCAACCCCGAACGCATCTCGATGCCGGATATCGACGTCGATTTCTGCTACGAGAAGCGCGGCGAGATCATCGAGTACGTGGCCCAGAAGTACGGCCGCGAAAACGTCTCGCAGATCATCACCTTTGGCACGATGGCGGCCCGCGCGGTGATCAAGGACGTGGCCCGGGTCCTCGAATTCAGCTTCGCCGAGAGCAACCGCATCTCCGCGCTGGTGCCCGAGGAGCTGGGTATCACCCTGCAGAAGGCCCTCGACGAAGCCCCCGGGTTCAAAGAGGTCGCCGGCGAGTCGGACGACCACGCCAAGCTGCTGCGCAATGCGATCGTGCTCGAAGGCGTCAACCGCAACACGGGCATCCACGCCGCCGGCGTGCTGATCACGCCGTCGCCCCTGATCGAACACGCGCCCCTCTACAAGAGTTCCAAGGGCGACATCACCGTCCAGTTCGACATGAACATGAGCGAGGCGCTCGGGCTGCTGAAGATGGATTTCCTGGGGCTGCGCACGCTGACGGTGATCGACAAGGCGCTCAAGCTGGTGGCCGAGACCACCGGTGCGCACATCACGGCCGAGGAGATCCCCACTGACGACCCGGCGACCTACCAGCTGCTGCAGGAGGGGCGCACGGTGGGCATCTTCCAGCTCGAGAGCAGCGGCATGCAGGAGCTGGTCAGGAAGCTGGCGCCCACCTCGTACGACGACATCACGGCCGTCTGCGCGCTCTACCGGCCCGGGCCCCTGGGTGCGGACATGGACAAGGTCTACGTCGAGCGCAAGCACGGCCGCCAGAAGGTCGAGTACAAGGACCCGGTGCTCGAGCCCATCCTGAAGGACACCTACGGGGTGATCCTCTACCAGGAGCAGGTGATGCAGATCGCCTCGAAGATGGGCGGCTTCACCATGGGCCAGGCCGACACGCTGCGCAAGGCCATGGGCAAGAAGAAGCTCGACATGATGGCCGAGCTGAAGGTCCAGTTCCTCGAGGGGGCGCGGAGCGGCGGCTTCGACCCGCGCACGGCCCGCGAGATCTACGAGGAGATGGAGTTCTTCGCCCAGTACGGCTTCAACAAGAGCCACAGCGCCGCCTACGCGCTGCTGTCCATCCAGACGGCCTGGCTCAAGGCGCACCACCCGGCCGAGTTCATGGCCGCGACCATGAGTACCGAGATGCGCAAGAGCGAGCGCATCACCCAGCTCATCGACGAGGTCAAGGCGCTGGGTCTGGGCATCTGTCCGCCCGACATCAACCATCCCCGGTCGGAGTTCGGCGTGCGCGACGGCGCGATCGTCTTCGGCATGGGGGCGGTCAAGGGCGTCGGGTCGGCGGCCATCGACGTGATCGCCGCCTGTCGCGAGGAGCTGGGTCGCGATTTCCTCGATCTTTTCGATCTGTGCGAACACGTCGACCTGCAGAAGGTGAACCGCAAGGTCATCGAGGGTCTGATCAACGCCGGGGCGCTGGACCGGCTGCCCGGCCACCGGCGGCAGTTGCTCGGCAATCTGGACCGGGCCCTGATCTTCGGCCAGAACGCGGCCCGCGACCGGGCCGGCGGCCAGGCGTCCCTGTTCGGGGGCGGGGCCGCGGCCGAGGTCCTCAAGCCGGCGCTCCAGGAGTTCCCGCCCTTCGACGCCCTGGTACAGTTGAGCAAGGAGCGCCAGGCCGTCGGCTTTTTCCTCTCCGGCCATCCTTTCCACGAATACCGCGAACTGATCGCCAGCCTGCCGACCGGCACGACCGCCGCGGCCCACCGCCGCGGCGAGGGCACCTGGGTCGACCTGGTCGGCGTGATCACCGCCCATACCAAGCACCGCGACCGGCACAAACGGGTCTACGCGCGGGCCAACTTCGAGGACACCAGCGGCGTCATCGGCCTGACGGTCTATTCGCGGCAGTACGAACAGTGCCGGCAGCTGGTGGAATGCGATTCGATCCTCGTGGTCGGCGGCCGGGTGCAGGTGCGCAGCGACGGCAGCCGCGAGATCGTGGTCGACCGCATCAACCGCATCGACGAGGTGCTCGGCACCTGGGTGCAGGACATCTACCTGGACGTGAACCTGGAGGAAGCCGGCCGCGCGGGTCTCGAGGGCCTCGGCCAGCTGTTCGAGGAGTTCGGCGAGCCGCAGGAGATAAGACCGCTCGGCGTGGGGGAGGACCTCCCTGGTGAGACGCCGGCCGCCGGTGACGCGGCCGCGGCCGGTACGGAGCGCACGGCGGCCAACGGTGAGGCCGCGCCGGCTGCGGTCCCGGTTGATGTCGATCCGGACGGCGACCCCGACCGGCCGTCAGCGGTGACCCTGGCCCGGCCGGTGCCGTTGGTCGTGGCGGTTGAACGGGAGGGAATCTCCTGGTTGCTGAAGTCCGAGGGTCGCAGCATCGCCTTGAACCTCGACAGCCTGCGGCGGCTGCGGGCCGTACCGGGGGCGTCCAATCTCCGGCTCCGGGCCTCGCTGCCGGCGCCGGTCGAAGCCAAGAAACGCTACCTGGGCAAGGGCTAGAATTCCGTCCGCGGCGCGAGCGCAGCGCCGCCCGGTCCGGCCTTGCCGGCGACAAGGAGGCGACATGGAATTCGTGACCACGAATCCGGCCACGGGCCGGGTCATCAGAACCTGGCGGACGATGGCTCCGGAAGACGTCATCGCCGTGGCCGCACAAAGCCGGCAGGCCTACCTGCAGTGGCGGAACCTGACCGTGGCCGAACGCGTACCCTTTTTCCTGGAGCTCGCTGCGGTGCTCCGTCGCAATCGGGAGCACTACGCCCGGCTGATCACCACCGAAATGGGCAAGACCATCACCGAGTCGCGCGGCGAGGTCGAAAAGTGCGCCTGGATGATCGAGGAGTACTGCCGCCACGCGCCGGGCTGGCTCGCGGACGAAACGGTCGCGGCGGACGGCCTGCAGCATATCGTCACGTTCCAGCCCCTGGGCGTCATCTTTTCCATCATGCCGTGGAACTATCCCTTCTGGCAGGCCCTGCGGTTCGCCGTGCCCGGGGTGATCGCCGGCAACACCAGTCTGCTCAAGCACGCCAGCAACGTCACCGGGTGCGCCTTCGCCATCGAAGAGGCCTTCGGCGAGGCGGGTTTCCCGGCCGACGTCTTCCGGACCGTGGTGCCCGACTACGACACGGTGGCGCGGCTGATCGCTTCGGACCACGTCCAGGGTGTGTCCTTGACCGGCAGCACGGCTGTCGGCGCCCGGATCGCCGCCGCCGCCGGCAGCAACCTCAAGAAGATCGTACTCGAGCTCGGGGGCAGCGATCCGTTCATCGTGCTGGAGGATGCCGATATCGATTTCACCGCCGCCGGCGCGGCGCCGGGCGCATGGTCGCCACCGGTCAGAGCTGCATCGCGTCGAAGCGGTTCATCGTCGTCGAGGCGGTGGCTGAGGCCTTCACCGCCCGGTTAGCCGCGGAGATGGCCGCCCTCGAAGTGGCCGATCCCCAGGACGATGACGCCCGGGTCGGCGCGATCGTCAACGAGGCGGCACTGGAGGAGCTCCTCGACCAGCTGCAGCGATCGGTGGACGCCGGCGCGAGGATCCTGTGCGGCGGCCGGCGCGTGCCCGGGGACGGTTTCTTCCTCGAACCGACGGTCCTGGCCGAGGTCACCGCCGACATGGCCGTGGCCAGGGAGGAGGTCTTCGGTCCCATCGCGCCGATCCTGGTGGTCAAGGACGAAGCGGCGGCCGTGGCTCTGGCCAACGACAGCGAATTCGGCCTCGGCGGCAGCGTCTGGACCCGGGATCTCGAGCGGGGGATCAGGGTGGCGCGGCAGGTCGAATCGGGCACCCTGTTCGTCAACAGCATCACCAAGTCGGACCCGCGGATGCCCTTCGGGGGCGTCAAGAAGAGCGGCCTGGGCCGCGAGCTGTCGAAATACGGCCTCAAGGAGTTTGTCAACGTCAAGGGAATCAACGTCTACGGGCACGGGTCTTGAAGTATGGCATGAAGGTTCCGGCACCCGGGCTCAACCCTTGACATGTGCCGGTCGAAATGACTAAATCACAGATTGGCAAGCGGTCTCCCTTGTGGAGGATCCGCGCGGCGCGACGTACGGCGACACTTGAAAGGCCTCAGGATGGACTGGAAAAAAAAGGGACTCTGGCTCGATTTCGAGATGCCCATCGTGGAGCTGGAGGAGCGGATCCAGACCCTGCAGGACTCCGCCTCGGTCCGCGGCATGGATGTGACCGATGAAATCGATCGCCTGCGCGGCAAGGCCAGCAAGCTGGGCAAGGAGATCTTCGCCAAGCTCGAGCCCTGGCAGCGGGTGCAGCTGGCCCGGCATCCCCGCCGGCCGACGACCAACGACTACATCCACTACATCTTCGACGATTTTATCGAACTCCACGGCGACCGCATGTTCCGCGACGACGAGGCCATCGTGGCCGGCATGGCGACCCTCGGCGAGCGCAAGGTGATGATCCTCGGCCACCAGAAGGGCCGCGACACCAAGAGCAACATCCGGCGCAACTTCGGCATGGCCCATCCCGAGGGCTACCGCAAGGCGCTGCGGCTGATGGAGATGGCCGCCCGCTTCGACCGGCCCATCGTCACCTTCATCGACACCCCGGGCGCCTATCCGGGCGTGGGGGCCGAGGAGCGCGGCCAGGCCGAGGCCATCGCGCGCAACCTGCGCGAGATGGCGGACCTGCCGGTGCCGATCGTGATCGTGGTGACCGGAGAAGGCGGCAGCGGCGGCGCCCTGGCCCTCGGCGTCGGCGACCGGATCTTCATGCTGGAGAATTCCATCTACTCGGTGATCAGTCCCGAAGGCTGCGCGGCCATCCTCTGGCGCGACGGCGCCAAGAGCAAGGAAGCGGCCAAGGCCATGAAGCTGACGGCCGTCGACGCCCGTGACCTCGGGGTCATCGACATGATCATCACCGAGCCGATCGGCGGCGCCCACCGGGACCACGAAGCGATGAGTCTGGAGATCAAGGGCGTCATGCAGGACACCCTGGCCGAGCTCGAGACCATCCCTGCCGAGACCCTTCTCGACCAGAGGCTGCAGAAATTCCTGGATATGGGAATCTACGAAGAAGCCGGCAAGGGTTGACGGATGGGGAGGATTGTTGTAATATCCCCATGCCAACCTTTTCGAAAAACCGCTTCTTGCTATCCGGCCGACCGGGCTCGTTTGGTATGAGCCTTGTGGTTGTCCGGACTGGTTTGCCTGTTTGCCACGGCGGCAAAGAGTCCTGTTTGCATCCTCCCCCCGAAGTTATAAGATGACGTCTGCGCCACAGGCGTCGATTTCCGACCACGCAGGAGGCGGTTCATGCTCGACCCGAAATTGCTGGAGATCCTGGCCTGTCCGGTCTGCCACAGCCCGGTGGCTCCGGACGAGAACCACGACTGGCTCTACTGCCGGCCCTGCGCGGTGCGATACCGGGTCGACGGGGACATCCCAATCATGTTGCCGGAGGAATCCGAGAAGGTGACCGACGGTAACGGCCCCGCCGCTGCGGCGGGGGATGACAGGTAGAACGGCATGTGCCTCTTCACCCATTTTGCCGCCGGAGCCCTCGCCGGAGCCTTGACCGGAAACGTCTATGCGGCCGTGGCCGCGGGTCTGGTCTCGCACGCGGTGCTGGACGTCATCCCCCATTACGACCATCCGGACTGGCGGGTGGAACTGGGGGGCGGGGTCCTGAGCCTGGTCGGCCTTTTCCTGCTGCCGATGTGGACCTGGCCCGCGGTCGTGGGCGGCTTGAGCGGGATGCTGCCTGACCTTGAAAACCTCTTCCAGAAACTGGGGAAAATGCGTCGCGCTCAATTCGTCTTCCCGACCCATACCGGGCTGCTGCCCCACGGGCGCGCACTCGGTCCGCGGTCCCTCGTCTGGCAGCTCGCGATCTTCGTGGTCTGCTTCATGCTGCTCGGGCTGGTGGGTCCGGCAACGGCGGCCGGCGCCGGTGACCCGGGCAACGTCGCCCGCATGGACCGTCCGGTCGTCCGCGTGCTCGACGCGAGCCAGGACCGCACCGTCGTGCGCATCGAATTCCCCGCGGCCGTCCAGCCCGGCGACTGGGAGACCCTGGATACAGCCGCGGTCGTCTGGGCACTGCCGGAGATCGTCGAGGACGAGTATGCCGAAACCCCCCGTATTCTGCCGCCGCGGTTGAGCCTGATGCTGGCGGTCCCGACCCTGCGGCCGGTACAGGCCCGGGCCCTCGATATCCGGTGGTGGCGCGAGCCAGAAACCGCCGTGACCGGCGATGAACTCCTGCAGATGTCGGTGCCGACGATCCAACGTGCCGTGCCCACGGCTGGTACGCTGGTGCCGCTGGGTCTGCGGGGCGGCATCCTGGCCGGCCTGACGGTGGAATTTGTTCATCCGGCCAGCGGCGCTCCCCGCCGTCAGCTCGAACTGGCGTCCGGCGCTTCGGTCAGCGGCCGCCTCGAACGCGAGCCGCCCCGGGCCCCGTCCGGCATCCTCAATCCTGATCTGTACGTCGCCCTGGCGCGCGGCGGCAAGGCGGCCCTGCAGGCCCGCGCCGGTGAGAAGAACAAGGCCGTGGGCCTGTTCGAATTGACGGACAACTGGATCAAACTCGAAGTCACCGCCACCGGTGTCCACCGTCTGACGGGCCTGGAGATGCTGGGCTACGGCGTGCCGACGACCGCGGTCGATCCCGGCAAGTTGCGGATGTTCCGCGGCGGGGGCATGGCCCTGGATCGCGATCCCGAACTACCCGATTCCCTGCAGAGCGACCGGATCGGCCTGAACGAGATTCCCATTGCGGTGGTCGACGGCAGCGACGGCGAATGGAACCTGGACGACGAGGTGCGCTTCTACGGCTTCGGTTCGAGCGCCTGGCTGGACCGCTTCGAGGCCGGGGCGGATTCCCTGGCCTTCTACGATCATCCCTACGCGGCTGCGGCCACCTACTGGCTGACCTGGGAGAGCGAGGGCACGGCCACGCCCCTACCGGGTGCGCCGCTGCGGATTCAGGATATCAGCGCCGCGCCCACCGGCGGCGAAACGGTGTCGGCCGCGCGCCTGCGCCTGCATCAGGAGCGCCAGGTGCTGGACGAAGTCGGGCTCTTCGAGGACAACTGGGCCTGGGACAACGCCATCGACAATTCCCGGCCGCTGCAGTTCACCACCCGCGCGCCGGTGCCGGGTGCGGTCACCAGCTTCGTGATCGATGTCCGCGGCAATTTCTATCTCAAGAGTTCGGCGTATTTTTTCGAAGCCTCCGGCTGGCTCAACGACGACGGGGCGAACCGGGCGACCTTGTCCTGGAACAAGAATGATCAGAACTCGACCCGGCGCATCACCATCGACGGCGATTCGCAGGCCCTGGTGGCCGGCGAGAACACGATCTGGATCGAGAACAATGCACCGCCGTCGCGGCCGCTGCTGTATCTGGACAGTTTCGACATCCTGTACTGGAGCGGTCTGGATCTGGCGACCGATCCGACCGCGCAGCTGGATTTCGCGCACTGGGGTGAGCAGGTTACCGGACCGGCGACCCCGGTGGACCTGACGGTGGCCGTGCCCGCGGGCCGGGTGCCCACGCTGTGGGACGTCACCGATCCGCAGGGCGTCGTCGGCTTGACCGGCACTGCCACCGGCCCGACGAGCGTCACCTACGGTGTGGTGCGCGATCCGGACGCAGACCGGCACTTCGTCGCCTTCTTCGCCGAAGCGCTGCTGAACGTCGCCGGCGGGCGCCGGGTCGACCCGGTGGACCTGCGGCAGCAGGACACGGCGCTGGATTATCTGGCGATCCATGCCCCCGAGTTCGCCCAGGCCGCCGCCGATCTGGCCGCCTTCCACAACGAGCAACTGCCCGGCATCGCCTCGCCGGCGGCCAGAGCCGTTGCGGTCACTGACATCTACGACAATTTCTCCGGCGGGCAGAAGGACCCCTTCGCCATCCGGAACTACCTCAAGTACGTCTACGAGCAGAGCGGGATGCGGCTGGCGTACGCCTGTTTCATCGGCAAGACCACGCGCGATTTCCGCAACTACAAGGGAGCCCAGCCGGGAGTCGATCTCTACGACTTCCTGCCGACGGATATCCGCACGGTGTTTCCGATCCAGCCGCTGCCGCTGTCGCGCACGCTGGCCTACGCGTCGGACGACGGTCTGGTGTCCTTCGACACGGCGCCGGCCGGCGGGGTCGACGATCCCGATCTGGCCTGCGGCCGCCTGGCGGCCCGTTCCGCTGCCGAGGCCGATTACCTCGTGTCGCAGTCCATCGCCTACCAGCGGGATCCGGATGCGGGCCCGTGGCGCAACCAGGTGATCTTCGCCGCCGACGATTGCGTCCGGTTCACCTCCTATCCCAACCCGATCCAGAGCGAGAACGCTCACACCGCGCAGGCCGAAGCGCTGACGAACTTCTATCTGCCGGTCAGTCTCGACGTGAACAAGATCTACGGCGTGGCCTACGACTTCCCGCCCTCCTCGCGGATCAAGCCCGCCATGCGGGCCGACATCAACGCCTCGCTCTCGCGCGGCACGACGATCTACTACTACGTCGGGCACGGGGCCGAGGACAACCTGTCGGACGAGCAGATCTTCCAGACCAAGGACATCCCCAACCTCGACAACGGCATGAAACGGCCGGTGTTCGTGGCCTTCAGCTGCGACGTCGGGGTCTATGACAGCCCGCGGCGGCTTTCCATGGCGGAGGAGTTCCTGCTGTCGGAGAACGGCGGGGCCATCGGGTCGGTCTGCGCCAGCCAGGTCAGCTTCTCCGGCGACAACAACCAGATCTCGAACGAGTTCTTCGGCGCTCTCTATCCGGAACGTCGCGTGTCGCAGACCGTGAGTCTGGCCGAAGCCCTGCGGGTGGGGAAGGGTCTGCTGCCGTTCACCTCGGTCAAAATCAACGCCCAACGCTACAACCTGATGGGCGATCCGGCACTGGTCCTGCCGCATCCTCCGGATCAGCTGAGCTTCGCCGCCGCCAGCGTCGACACCCTGAACTCGGGCGCCCTGCATGACGGCGGTGCTGGATGCCGGCGCCGGCAAGACCTTGCCGGAGCCGGGCGACGCCTACGAACTGCGGGTCGAGGAAGTCCGCCTTTCGATCAGGGCTACATCTTCGCCTACTCGATCAGCATCGTCGGGACGACCCGGACCGTTCGTGCTGGGACACCTTCCCGCAGCGCGGCGGGTCGGTATTCCGTGGGCAGCGGTACGATGGGCACCGGCGACCTGACGGTGCCCTTCAAGGTTCCGGTCCAGCTCAAGTACGGCGACCGGGCTCGGGTCCGTCTGATCCTTGACACGCCGGCGGGCGACTTCACCGCCGCCGAGACGATTTCCGCGGTGCGGTCGGCCACCGGGCCGGACAACGATATCGACGGCCCCCGCATCGCCATGGCCTTCGAGGACGACCGCTACACGGTGCGTCCGGGCACGCCCCTGACCGCCGCGTTGACCGACACCAGCGGGATCGCCATCCTGGGCACCAGCCCCGGCAACAGTCTGCTGCTCGAATTCGACGAGTCCGGCTTCATGACCGACCTGACCGGTTCGTTTGCCTACGACGCCAACAGTTACACACGCGGCCGCCTGGCCCTGCCGCTGCCCGGCGATCTGAGCCTCGGCACGCACAAGGCCGCCCTGCACGGCAGCGACGCCCTGGGCAATGTCGGCAGCGACACCCTCAGCTTCGAAGTGGCTCCGGCGGGCGTCGCGGGCATCGACAAGGTGACGCTTTTCCCTAACCCGACGCCGGGACCATGCCGATTGTTATTCGAACTGAGCGATCCGATGGAGGTCCAGTGGGAGATCTATACCCTGTCGGGCCGCCGTCTGAAGACGGTCCGTGAAAACTTCACCCAGGCGGGTCCGCGGATCCTGCCCTGGGACGGTCTGGACAACCAGGGCGACGAGATCGCCAACGGAACGTATCTTTACGTTCTGCGCGGCTTTGGGGCGGCAGACGACGGACGGGACATTACCAACACGGGGAAGCTCGTCATCATGCGGTAATGCCGCCGCCGTCGGCGTCCCTCGCGCCGGCGGTGTCAACATAACCGGAGGTATTCACAGATGAAGAGGAATCTGATTGTGGCCGTGCTGAGCGCGGTCCTCGTGATGGGGTTGGCCGGCGAGTCCCTTGCCGGGTCCGGCGCCGGGGCCATCAACCTGAGCTTCCCCATCGGTGGTCGCTACAACGCCCTCGGCGAGGCCGGGACGGCCCTGTCCCAGGACGTGACCGCCATGTGGTGGAACCCCGGCGGCCTGGCCTTCCTGCCGCAGCGTCCGAAGAACCATGACGTCCACATCATGCAGTCGAGCCTGGCCGAAGGCCTGGCCGACGACATCGGCCTGTACTGGGGCGGGTACGCCATGCCCATGGGTGAGCACGGCGCACTGGGTTTTGCCATCAACTACCTGGACATGGGTGAGCAGCAGGCCACCGACGAGGGCGGCGTGTCCAAGGGCACCTTCCGCTCGTACATGTTCGCCGTCGGCGCCACCTACGGCGTCCGGGTCAGCCGCAACGTCGGCGTGGGCCTCGGGGTGAAGTACTTCCGCGACAAGCTGTCCGCCGACGCGATCATCCAGGACCAGTTCGGCGGCGGCAGCGGCGACAGCTTCGGCGTGGACCTGGGCCTGCTGTGGAAGGTGCCCGTCGATCCGGTCGAACATCGGCCTGGCCATCGCCAACCTCGGCCCGGACATCAAGCACGTCGACCAGGACCAGAGCGATCCGATGCCCCGCAAGGTGACCCTCGGGATCGGCCTTCAGCCTGTACCACAGCGAGTACATGGGACTGTTGCTGGTGGGCGACTACCTGGTGCCCCTGTACAAGTGGGACAACGGCAACGATTACGGGTTCGGTCTGGAAACCTCCCAGGAAGAGTACGGCGGCGGCATCGAGTGGAACTATCTGCGGTCACTGTTTGTCCGCTTCGGTTACAAGAGCGCCCAGTACGGCGACATCGCGGACATGACCTTCGGTTTCGGCGTGGACATGGACCAGTGGGTCGGCCAGGCGATCACCTTCGACTTCGCGGCCGTGCCGCAGGCCGAGGGACTGCCGCGGGTCAACCGCCTGTCGCTCGCGTACCGCTTCTAGTTTTGAGCACCGTTCAATCGCCCCTGAGTGAGGAGCACCTTTGCAGCCTGGAACCCGACGCTTCGACCGGCGGCCGGTCCGGCCGGCCGTCCCCTCAGGCACCGATCGGCGCTGGTCGCGATCCTGGTCGGTGCTGCTGGTGCTGTTCGGCGGCCGCGGCCAGGCCCCGGCCGAGCGGCGCGTACGAAGATCTGCCGGTCCGCCGCTGGGATCCTGGACGAGGTCCGCAACCTGCCCGATGGTCCGCGAAAGCATCGAGCGCGAACTCTACCGGCAGGGCGAGTACGACCGCCGCTGGCAGATCGTCCACGAGATGGTCGGCGACCAGCACGTCTCGCCGCAAGCCCGCGAACTGTTGCGGCGCCAGCGGCCTGGGGCCCGCGCTGTTCGACAAGTCGGCCCCACCGGTCGACTACGGGATCCAGGCTGACGACGACACCCTGCGGGTCCTGATCGTCAGGGTGGCATTCGATACAGAACCGTCAGCCCAACCTGAACACCATCGAGCCCGACGGAGACTTCGTCCTGACGCCGGATCCCGACCCGCCGGTCATCCCCATCGATCCGCCGCCGCGCGACAAGGCCTTCTTCGAGGCCCACCTCGACGGGCTGTCGGAGTACTACGAGTTCATGTCGGGCGGCCGGCTGCACATCGACGGCCGGGTCCTGCCCGAAGGCGACCAGGACAGCTACAAGCTGACGGACATCGCCGACTACGGGCCGGGCGCGGGCAACTTCTGGAGTCTCGAGTCCCTCGAGACCATGGTCCGCGACATGATGCGGGTGGCCGACACGGGGCACCCAGGCCGACGGCAGCGTCAACCTGGCCGACTACGGCGACGGCACGGACAACACCTACATCATCTTCGTGCATGCCGGCAGCGACTGGCAGAGCGACATCAACGGCGATTCGCCCAACGACATCCCCACCTTCTTCGTCACCCTCGGCACGCCCCAGGACCTGACCTCGACCGACACGACGACCGGCGCACCGGGTGCATTGAGCGAGTGCTCGATCATCCCCGAGACCACCAACCAGGACGGCTTCCCCGGCAGCATCGCCGCGGCCTTCTACCACGAGTTCGGCCACGCCCTGGGCCTGCCCGACGTCTACAGCACGGGCACGGGCCTGCCGTCGGTGGGCATCTGGGACCTGATGGATTCGGGCACCAACCTGCCGGTGACGCTGGGCACGATCACCGCCGAGAACGACACCTTCGTCATTTCGGCCACCGGGGTGCTGCCGCCGTCGCTGTCGGCCTGGAACAAGTGGTATCTCGGCTGGCTCGAGACGCACGAGCTCGACGGGTCCAAGGACGAGTGGCGCCTGCCCGCGGTCGGCGTGCGCCGGGACCAGTACTTCCTCTACGACCAGGTGGGGGACTTCGACCTGTCCTATCCGCAGGTGTACCGGGCCGGCTCCTCGACCCGGGACTACTTCCTGCTCGAGAACCGCTGGGTGGCCGCTGGACCCGAGCGAGACCCCGTACGACGATATCCGGTTCGAACGGGACGAGGTTTCCCAGACCGGGGTGATCAAGTACCTTGCCGGCAAGTTGCATGGGCGTCCTGGCAGCAACTCCGGGCTCTACGACTACTTCATGCCCGGCGGCGGCGTGCTGGTGTGGCACGTGAACATGGACCGGATCGACAGCGAACTGGCAAGCAACACCATCAACGCCTTCGGTGACGGCTTGCGGCTGGTCGAGGCCGACGGGATCCAGGACATCGGGGTGCTGAACGCCTACGTCCGCGGCTGGTTCGGCTCCGCCGCCGATCCTTTCGGCGGGTTCGACATCTCCGGATTTCCGCCCTACCCGCCGACGGGCTACGAGAACCTCTATGTCGAGGGCTTCCCCAACAGCCGGGCCTTCGACCGGTCCTGGACCGGCTTGTCGCTCAGCGAGGTCAAGCAGCGCGTACCTCGCACGGCGAGCGTGATGAAATTCAAGGCGGCCATCGAGCCGCTGACGGCCGGGTATCCCTGGGAGATCGGACCGGTCACCGCCGCCGAAGCCGCCGGATACGGCGGGGCCGCCGGACCGCGGGCCATCGACACCCGCACCCTGACGCCCGTGATCCTGGCCCAGGGCACCGAACAGTTACTCGTCTTCGCCGATGCTCCCGGACAGGATCATGCCGGCGGCGATTTTCCCGCGACGCTCTACGGCCGGTGGGCCGATGGTCAGGAACGCTGGGCCCCCCTGCCCGGGAAACCGACCGGCGCCTTTCAGACGCTGGATGCGCCGCTGACCGGTTCTCCGGTTGCACTCGAAGCACCCGGCGGCGGCGTGGACCTCGTCTGGGCCACGACGGCAGGCACCCTGGGCAGCACCTTCCTGCCGGATCTGGTCCAGCCCCAGGCCCAGCCCGACTGGACCCTGGCCGCCGGCGACAGCATCACCGGCGGGCCGCTGGCACTGCAGACCGCCGACGGCGGTTTCCGCCTGCTGGCGACGGTCTTTCCCGATACCCTGATTCTGGCCGACCGTGACGGCACGGTCCTGGGCGATCCGCTCAAGC
The DNA here is from genome assembly GCA_942492615.1 of Candidatus Krumholzibacteriia bacterium. GTDB lineage: Bacteria > Krumholzibacteriota > Krumholzibacteriia > LZORAL124-64-63 > LZORAL124-64-63 > CALOFL01. The sequence continues at coordinate 204,495 of CALOFL010000005.1, read as the reverse complement.
TGGTCGCGCCGGGTGCGGCGCTGCCTGCCGGACTGACGGCTGCGGCGGTGGTTGGCGGTACGGGCGAGTCCGACCGGGTCGCTGTCTTTGCAGCGGCAGGCTGGTTCCTGGTCGAGCTGGGAGCTGCCGGCCTCGAAATCGATCCGGCCTATGTTCCCTATGCTTTAACGCCACCGTCCACGCCGACGTGGACGGCGGTGGTGGACCATCCCGATGGTCACCTTCTCTACGCCTTCACCGCGGGCGTGGAGGTGGGCACGTGGCTGGTGGGCCCGGACGGCGACATCACCGATCTGGGAACGACCCTGACCTTGGACGAGCCCCTGGTGTGCCCGCCGGCGGTCGCCGACCTCGATGGTGACGGCGGCAACGACCTCGTCATGGCCACCGGGCGAGCGGATCCATGCCTTCAGGGCCGCGGCGGCGTGGCCATCCGCGGTTTCCCGGTGCGTTTCTACGACCTGTTTCCGTTGCCGGACACCACCCGGATCGACGGCCCCTTGATCGTGGCCGACGGTACCGGCGACGGGGTGAACGATATCTACTTCAACACCGACGGTGGCCACCTGGTCGGCCTGGGGGCGACCGGGCGCCTGCTCCCGCACACGCCGTTCCGGTGGGGCGACCGTTTCGAGCCCGGCCTGGCGGTCGGCGGTCTGCAGGCCGAGCGTGTCCTGTGGCTGGTTTCACGGGGGGGCTATGTCGGCGACGGCTACGGGACCCAGGTTGCCAACGGCATGGTGGCCGGCTACAACCTGGCCGGCACCGTCAGCAGCGGTGAGCGCACGAGCGAATGGCTGGGAGCCGGCGGCGGTATCACCCGCCGGGGACCGGCAGGCCTGCCGCAGACTCTGGGGTCCGCGGCTCCGGTGGCCGCGGAAACGAACAAGGTGGTGCTGTACCCCAACCCCTTGACCGGACCGGAAGTGACGCTGCGATTCTACAGTCACGGCACGACCCCGGCCCGCCTGGGCATCTACAATCTTACCGGTGAGTTGGTGGCGCAGGCCGACATCCCTGTGACCGCGGACGCCGTCAACGAGTTCAAGCTGCCGCTGCCCGGTATCGCCAGCGGCCTGTATCTGGCGCGCGTGCAATACGAGGCCGCCGGCGGCATGGAGATCAGAACCCTGACCCTGGCGGTGGAAAAATGACCGCCGCTATTCATCGGGAGGAAGGTATGCCCGTGCATGCAAAATTCATGAGGACCCTGTCCGTGCTTGCGGTCGTGGTGCTGTTGTCGGCTGCGGTGGCGCGGGCGGATCAGATCGATAGCGGTCGGGCCGCCTGGCTGTTGGATCGTGCCGGTCTGGAGTCGCTGGCATTGACCGGCGAGCGCTTCGCGCAGGACGAGATCGGCGGCGGCGGCGTGCCGGACCTGCAGGATGAATCCCTGGGTGAGAAATCGCGCAAGGGCGCCTTGCCGGTCCTGTTCTCGCTGGTCCTGCCGGGATCGGGCGAAGCCTACATGGGCTACAAGCGCGGCTATTTCATGATGGCCGCCGATATCCTGGCCTGGACGCAGGTGATCAAGAATCACAACGACGGCGGCGACAAGCGTGACGAGTATTACGCCTATGCCGACGCGCACTACCGGGATGACCTCCTGGTCGAAGGGTACCAGCCCGGCAGCACCGACATCGAACGCAGCGGCGAAGGCGCGATCTATTTCCCGGGGGTTGATCCCATCTTTTCCACCGATGACCTGCACAACCTGCCGCTGTACGTGACCAAGGCGGAGGACCGCCGGGAGTACTACGAGAACCTCGGCAAGTGGGACCAGTTCATCTTCGGCTGGGACGATTACACGCGCGCCAGCATCGACTACCCCGACATCGGTTACACGCCGACGTTGACCCGGGCGGACCTGCAGCAGCCGTGGGTTTCGCAGCATCGTGAGATCTACCGCCAGATGCGGGACGAATCGAACAAGTCGTTCAAGTCGCGGGACCGCTGGCTGTATGTCAACATCGGCCTGCGGATCTTCAGCGTCTTGCAGAGCGCCTATCTGTCCGGCGTCATCGGCGGCGGGGACAAGGAAATGGCCCTCTACGGCCATCCCGTCCAGATCATCGCCCAGCCCGCCGGCTGGAACCGCGGCGCCGTGGCCGCGACCATCGCCTTTTGAACCCGCCGGGCCCGGCGCCCGGCGATCCCTGGCCAATCTGGGAGGCCGATCTTGAAGGTACACGCAAGGGAATTGGACGATCACAGCTGCGCGCAGGCGCTACTGCTGGGCCTGCTGGTCCTGCTGGCCCTGTCGACGGCGGCGGCGCGGGCCGGGGCAGAGGACCGGACGGACGGGGAGACCTTTCTGCGTACGGAGTACCGGGTGCTCGGCGGGTCCGCCGCGGGCACCTGGCAGCGCGGAACCCTCACCGGGCCGCGGGCCTTCCAGCAGATCGCCGGTGACGAGATCGGTGGCGGCGGCGCGGTGCCCGTACCGGAAGAGAAGGTCGCGGGACCGTCGAACACCGGTGACAAGGTCAAGGCCGGGCTGTTCTCGGCGATTTTGCCGGGCGCCGGACAGTACTACAACGGTCAGCGGCAGAAGGCGTACATCATGGGCGGCATCGAGGTGGCCATCTGGACGGCCTATTTCGTGTTCGACGCCCAGGGTGACAGTCGACGGGAGTCGTCCCGTGAATGGGCATCGATCTACGCCGGAACCAGCGGTGAGCACGCCGACAACTACTGGCAGAACGTGGGCAAGTACACCGACAGCGACGCCTTCAACGAGAGCCGGCTGCGCGAAGCTCGGGCCCTCGGCGAACCGGTCAGCGGTCTGGTCGGCGGCTCCGACGCCTGGCAGTGGGTCAATACGGAACGGCAGAACGGCTACGCGCAGCTGCGCGCGGACGGCAACGCCGCTTACGACCGGCGCGACTTCATGATCCTGTTCGCGGTGGTCAACCGGGCCGTCGCGGTCGTCGACGCGGTTCTTGGCGCCGGCAAGGACCAGGGGCTGCTGGGCACCGAGGTCATGGGTATGAACCTGGATGTTGAAATGCTGCCGTCCTTCAGGGATCCCGGCGCCCGCTGCGTCATTTCCCGGAGCTTCTGATGTTGCCGGCGCTCGGTCGTCCTACCGGCCGCCGGCGCCTGGCCGTGCCGGCGCTGCTCGTCGTTGCGGCCCTGGCGTTCGTGCTGTCCGGCTGTGCTTCGAGCGCCGACTACGAATCACGGGGCGGCGAAGGTTCCGTCAGGCAGGACTCCGCGCCGCGCCCGGGAACGACCGTCGTCGCGATGGAATTCCTGAACGCCTATGAGAACGAGCCGGGCGCCTTCTACTATCCCATCCAGGGACTGGCGGCCTGCGAGTACAGCGCCGACGGAACCCTGATCTTCTGTGACGACAACCGGGGACGGGTCTTCGGTCTGGATCCGGGCTCGCTCGTCTGGTACGAATTCGACAACCCCAATACCCGTCCCTACCGACCGGTGGACATCCAGGTGGACGGCTTCAAGGTTCTGATCCTGGACGCCGGCGGCAACAGCATCTTCCGGTTCAACCTCAGCGGTTCCTGGCTGGACAAGCTGGTGGACGTGAGAGACCTGGATCCGGCGGTCCTGCCGCAGACTTCGGGGTTCGCCGTGGACCGGGACGGCCGCATGGTCATTTCCGATACGGCCCAGCAGCAGGTCCTGCTGCTGGACGCTTTCCTGAACCTCAACATGCGACTGGGCAGTCCAGGATCCCTGGATGACCAGTTCACCGATCCCGGCGGCCTGACCTTCCTGCCGGACGGCAGCATCGTGGTCAGCGACCGGGCCAACCGCCGGCTCGCCCGCTACGGCCGGCTCGGCTTCTACGAACAGACCATCGGCGGGGACTTCGATCCGGCCAACCCCTTCCTGGCGCCGCAGGGTCTGGACAGCGACCGGTTCGGGAACCTGTTCGTCGCCGACCAGGGCAACGGGCTGATTCATGTCTTCGACCGCCGCCTGCGCCTGCTCTTTTCCGCCGGGCGGGAATTCGGGATCCGGGGCACGCCCCTGGGGCCGGTGGATGTGGCGGTAGGACCGAACGGGCAGCTGGCGGTCCTCGACCGGGCCCGCTCCGCCATCCTGGTCTACCGGCTCGTCTACGAGTAATGCACGGGGCGACCCGGGGCGGATATCCCTGGCGGCAGGCCCTCCTTCCGCTTCTGCTGGTTATCGCGACCGTGGTGTCGTCACCGTCGGCGGGACAGGAAACCGCCGCCGCGGATCTCCACCGGACCGAGCGTGAATTCCATCTCCTGCCCCCGGGAAACCGACCCGTCCATCTCGCCCACAGCTTTATTGATCCCACCTCGGTCAAGGTCTTCGTCGACGGTGTCCTGTGGGCCCGGGATACCGACTACCGGGTCCGGTCCCGTTCGGGTCTCATCATTCCGCTGCGCGACTGGACCGGCGCCGCGCCCGACGGTCCCGGCGGCGCCGATCCGGCGGCCAAGGCCCTCGTCATGGTGCGCTACCGCTTTCTGCCCGTACCGGTGACGCCGCGGCAGGATCTGCGCGTGGTGGCGCCGGCCCCGTCGGCCCGGGCCCGTACCGCCGCAGGCGCCCTCTTCCAGCCGCCAGCCCAGGCCGAGGCCTGGCGCGCCGGTAACCTTCAGGTCAGCGGGAGCAAGACGGTCCAGGTGTCGTCTGGATCGCGACGGGAAATGACCGTGGACCAGAATCTGCGCCTGAGCATCTCCGGTCAGCTCACCGATGAGATATCGGTCCGGGCGTTCCTGTCCGACGACAACCTGCCGGTGGTCCCCGAAGGCAACACCGAAGAGCTCAAGGACATCGACAAAGTTCTGGTGGAGTTGACGGCTCCGAACTGGAAGGCCGTGCTGGGCGATTTTGTCGCCGGCCGCCGGGGCTCGACCTTCGGTAACTACCGGCGTAAGCTGCAGGGCTTTTCCCTGGAGGCCGACCCCGGACGCACGCGCTTCGAACTGCTGGCCGGATCGCCCCGGGGTATCTACCGGACGCTGCAGATCCGCGGACAGGAATCCAACCAGGGGCCCTACTATCTCGGCGGCAGCAACGAGGCTCAGAACCTGTTCATCATTGCCGGCTCCGAGCGGGTAACGCTCAACGGCCAGCTCCTGACCCGCGGCTCGGACCGCGACTACGTCGTCGACTACGTGGCCGGAACGGTCACCTTCACCTACCGGCGACTGATCACCCCCGAATCGACGATCGTCGTCGAATTCGAGCAGGGCGAGGGGCCCTACGGCCGGACCGTGCTCGGCGGCGGCGCCGGATCCGCCTTCAAGGCGCCCGGCGGCGTCGACGGCTACGTGAATGTCCGGGCGATCCGCGAGCGTGACGATCCCTCACGCCTGCGTACCGGGGAGCTGGCCGCAGAGGACGAAGCGATCCTGGCCGCTGCCGGCGACGATCCGCTGCAGGCTATCGCCGGCGGTGTGACCGCGGCGGTTCCCGGCGAAGGCGAATACGACGAGCAACTGGCCGGGACCAAGGTCATCTACGTCTTCAACGAGTCCGGGGGCGACTTCAACCTGGTCTTCTTCTACGCCGGCGTCGAGCTGGGGGACTACAGGCTGGAACGCTTGACCACGACCGGACAGCGGGTGTTTGTCCATGTGGGTGACGGCCAGGGGAGCTACCTGATCGGTCGGCCGCTGCCCCGTCCGGCATCGCAGAGCATCGTGACGATGACCGCCGGACTCGGTGATACGACCGCTCTCTACGTGAGCGGCGAGTGGAACGCCGGCGATTTCGACGCCAACCAGCTCTCGAGCCTCGACAACGAAGACAACCAGGGGCAGGCCGCCCGCTTGAGCGCGGGGCTCGTGAACCGCGAACTCAGTCTGGGTGGGCTGGCAGTCGGACGGCTGGACCTGACGGGGTTCTGGGAGAACAAGGATGCGAATTTCCGCCCCTTCCAGGTGCGCAAGACCGTGTTCAGTTACGACGCCTGGGGCCTGGCGGACCGAGCGCGCCGTCCGGGATTTCTCGAGCAGCGGGACAGCGAGGCCGGGGCGCAGGCGGCTTGGGCGCTCGGCGGGCCCGGCCGGTCGCTGCTGGTCAAGGGCAACTACGGGCAGCTCAGGCACGGCGGTTCGATCGAAGCGGATCAGATCGCTGCCGCGGCCGACTGGAAGCTCGCCGGAGGTTCCGGCAAGCACATCCTGCAGTCCGCCAAGTCCCGGGATACGGCCGATCCCCTGGATGTCGAGCGGCGCCTCGGGCGCCACGGGGTCAACTGGCGGCTGGGGCCGGTGGTGCCCTCGGTCCACTACCACGAGCGTCAGTGGACCGATCGGGCGATCACCGGTGGTAGTGCCGGAGGATTCCGTCTCGAGGAATGGGGTTGGGGACTGGGCTCGGCGCCGGGGCGCGCGCTGGCCTGGCAGGTCGAATTCGAGCGCGGACTGGCCGATTCGCTGCGGTCCGCGCAGTGGGTCCTGGAGCGGGACAGCCGCACGACAAAAGCCAATGTGACGACCGGCCGCTTCGGCGGGATGCGGCTGGTGGGCGAAGGCACCCACCGCCAGACTTTCGCACCGAACGGAGCGGAGGAGGTGACGCGTCTGGCCCGCCTCAACCTGGGTGGCGTCTGGGACAGGTCCGCCAGCGACTGGTCGGTCGGCTACCTGGTGGACAACAGCCGGGCGCCGGTCCTGGACCGCCAGATCATCTTCGTGGGTGAAGGCCTGGGGGACTACAACGAGGACGGGGACTATCTGGGGCCGGGCCAGGGGGACCACACCCTCGCTCTGGCCGCCACCGACAGCCTGGTGGCGACCACGGCGGTCGAAGCCGACCTGAACTGGCGCCAGGGATTCAAGTTCCTGGGTGCCGACCGGTGGTACGGCGCCTGGACCAGCCTGGCTCTGGTCAACGTTGAGAGCCGCAGCACCACCGAGGATATCGGCGGACTGTTGACTCTCGATCCGGCCGTCCTGTTCGACCGTGCGACGGTCGTCCTGGGGGATCTGCGGTATTCCCATGAACTGACGTTCCTCCAGCACCTGCGCACGGTCGACCTGAGGGGCAAATTCGATTTTCGGCAGACCTTCGACCGGCAGTTCGTCGACAATCCCGAAGACCGGCTCAGCCGCGGCTTCCAGGCCAACGGCAACCTGAACCTGTCGCGCCGTTCGGCGGTCAAGCTGCGCTGGCAGCGACAGGACGATCGGCGTACCACCGCGGAGGCTGCCCTCAGTGCCCGCCGCAGCTACTCGGTGCTGACCCGCCGTTACGAACTGGGCTACAACTTCACCCCGAACACGGATCTGCGGCTGGGGCTCCTGGGCGAATACATCACGCGCGGGGACGAGGTGTCGGGGGTCGACCAGAAGGAGACGGCCGTGAAGCCGACGCTTCGGGCCCGTTTCCGGCGCACCTGGACGCTGCAGACCGAACTGCGACTGTCGGACGTGCAGAGCGACGAGCCGGCTGGCTCCATTCGCCCCTGGTTCTTTGCGTTTCCCGGCCGCAACGTTGAATCCTCCGTGCGTCTGGCGTGGGACCCCACGGAATTCCTTGCGGTCTCGGCCAGCTGGTTCACCCGCAAGAAGGGCGAAGGGAGGTGGCAGCATGATGTCCGTCTCGAGACGACGGCCCGTTTCTAGAGCGGCCGGTCCCGGCAGCCGCCCGGCGGTGCTCTTCCTGGCACTGCTGTGGCTGGCGTGTGTCCAGACCGGTGCCGCCACCGCGGATGTCCGCAGCCTCGTCTTCGATTCCGGGGTGATCCCGAACCGGCAGCAGGCCGACTGGCTGAAGGCGGACCGCACCTGGTTGAAGAGTTTGCCGGCCGCCAACGCCGGTCCCGGAGCGGCCTTTGCCGATTCGCTGGAGGCCGGCCTTGCGGTCGACCCGCAGATCCTGGACCGGGTCAAACGCTCGTTGGACCGGATGGCCCCGGCCGGAGGCGACACCCTCGCGGGCTTCAGGCCGACGGCGGCCCTCCTGCGGGACCGCTGGTTTGCGCGCGGCTTCCTGGCGGCAAGCGTCGTTGCCGCAGGCGACACCCTCACAGTGGACCCTGGCCCGGTCTGGACCGTGGGACGGTTCGACATCGGCGGGGATGATTTTCCCGGCAGGAAGCACCTGCTGGCCACCTGGCTGCCGCGCGTGGGCGACCGGTTCCGTCAAATCGAATTCGTCGAGGGCATCGGCATGGTCCTGGCGGGAGCCGGCGAGGCAGGTTACCCCTTCGCGCGCTGGGTGACCCGGCAGGTCAGGCTGGAATCCGCAGACAACACCGTGGTGATCGAGGCCCGCCTGCTGCCGGGCACCCAGGCGTTCATCGGGCCGGTGACCAGCGATCTCGAGCAGGGACGCGCAGCCCGTTTCCTGGCCCGGACCGCGGGGATACGCGCCGGCGACCGATTCCGCAATTCCGATCTGGACCGGGCGGTCAACCGCCTGCTGTCCCGTGACCTGTACGCCACCGTCGGCCGTCCGGAGGTTTACCTGACGTCCGCGGCCGACACTGTCGGCATCCACTTCCCGGTAGTGCCGCGCCGGAAGGTCAACCGGTTGCAGGTCGTCCTGGGGCTCAGCCGCCGCGACGACGATTCCGGCAGCAGGCTCAGCGGCGAGGTGGACCTGCGGCTGCCGAACATGGCCGGGTCGGGTCGGCGGCTGCAGATCGGCTGGCGGGATGACGGCAACCGGAAATCCAGGTTTGGCTTCTCCTACCTCGAGCCGCTGGCGTTCGGGACACCGCTGGACATGGGGCTGGCCCTGGACAACGAGATCGAACAGGACAGCTACACCCGCTTCCGGTTCGACAACGTCTGGAGCCTGCCGGTGGTGGCGTTGTGGGGGCTGGACCTGGGCGTGGGCTGGGACCGGTCGACATTCCCCGTCGGGGCTCTCGAGCGCACGAGCCGGACCCGGGTGCGCGGCGCGGTGCAGCACAAACGCGGGGACCGCACACGCAGCGGCTGGGAGGGGCTGTTCGCCATCGAGAACGCCTGGCGCAAGGCCAGCCAGCGCACCGCGGACGACCTGGGAACGGTTTCGACCCGCCAGCTCGCCGAGGCGGTCACCCAGCAGATCTTCGAGGTCGATGTCGCCGGTGAGCTCTGGCTCGGCAATGCCCTGAGCTTTTCCGGCCGGGCATCCTTCAGGCAGTTGACCGGCGGCGACCGGGTGGCGCCGCTGTCCGAGCAGTTCCGGTTCGGCGGGGCGGCCACGTTGCGCGGATACCGGGAGGATGAATTCAACGGTTCACGGGCGGCCTGGTCCGGGGTCGAAATGAGGATCGGCCGGCCCCAGGGCTCGCGTCTTTACACCTTCTACGACCTGGGGTACTTTGATTTCTGGGCTAACGAACCGCTGCCCGACGATCCCGACCGTACCGTTCTGATCTCGGGATGGCCCCGGGGTTACGGTCTCGGCATCCTGGCCCGGACTCCGGCCGGGGACATCTCCCTGGCGATCGGCTTCCCGGGCACGGTCGATTTCGATCAGGCCAAACTGCACGTCACCCTTCTCGAATCATTCTGAGCCGGGCGCTCGTTGCGCCGGTGGAGCATCATGGAACGGAAACAAGCCCGTGCCGAAATCGCGCGACTCCGACAGGAAATCCGGCGGCACAACGACCTTTATTACCGCGAAGCGGCGCCGGTCATCAGCGACCGCGAATACGACGCCCTGGACAGCCGGCTCCGCGAGCTGGAAGCGCAGTTCCCCGATCTGGTTGACCACGGCAGCCCCAGCGAAGCTGTCGGCAGTGACCGGGACGACCGTTTCGCGAGCGTTGCCCACAGCCGGCCGATGCTCAGCCTGCAGAACAGCTACAACCTGGAGGACGTGACGGCCTTCGATACGCGCGTCCGCAAAGACCTGGCCCACCATCCGGATTTCGAGCGCCTGGCCTACACGATCGAACCCAAGATGGACGGGGTGGCCCTCGCCGTCCGCTACCGTCAGGGCCGGCTGGCGCTGGCGCTGACGCGTGGCGACGGCCGCATGGGAGACGACATCACGGCCAACGCCGCGACCATCGCGGCGATCCCCTCGGTGCTGGCGGCCGGGTGGGAGAACGCTTTGGCGCGGCCGGGGGTGGTCGAGTTCGAGGCCCGGGGTGAGGTCTATTTGACCTTGAGCCGCTTCGCCGAGCTGAATCGGGAGCGGGAGGCCGCCGGTCAGGAACCGCTGGCGAACCCCCGCAACGCCACCGCCGGGACCCTCAAGACGCTCGATACCGCGGAAGTGGCCAGGCGGGGCCTGGCGGTTTTTTTCTACCAGCTGTTCATCCTGGACGACGGACAGGACGGGGAGGATGCGCACGATCCCGCCTTCAGCAGTCACGGCGCCGAGATGGCGGCGCTGGCGCAGCTCGGCCTGCCAGTCAACCCGTTTCTCAAGTATGCTGCGCAAGTCTCAGAAATAGAAGAATATCTGGACGACCTGGAGCAGCAGAGATCCCGGCTGGACTACCAGATCGACGGCGCGGTGATCAAGGTCGACAGTCTGGACATGCAACGGCGGCTCGGGCGGACGGCCAAGGCGCCCCGGTGGGGGCTGGCGTTCAAGTTCGCCGCCGAGGAGGCCGTCACCCGGCTGACAGACATCACGCTGCAGGTGGGGCGCACCGGAGTCATCACCCCGGTTGCCGAACTCGAGCCCGTCGCGCTGGCCGGAACCACCGTCAGCCGGGCCACGCTGCACAACTGGGACGAGATGCGGCGCAAGGACATCCGGATCGGCGACACCGTGGTCGTCGTCAAGGGCGGTGACATCATTCCCAAGGTGATTGCCGTGAAGACCGAGCTGAGATCCGGCGCGGAGGTCTTCCTCGACGAGCCCGCCGAGTGCCCTGTCTGCGGGGGCCCGACCGGGCAGAAGGAAGACGAGGTGGCCTTGCGCTGTCTCAATCCCCTGTGTCCAGCGATCCTGGCCGGCCGTCTGCGACATTTCGCCTCGCGGGACGCGTGCGACATCGAAGGACTGGGGGGGCGGTCAATCGACCTGTTCCTCGAGCTGGGCCTCATCGGTGGGCCGGCCGATCTGTTCGCCCTGCGCGAGGCCGACCTGGCCGAACTGCCCGGCTGGGGCGCAAAATCCGCCGCACGCCTGGTCACGGGGCTTGGGCAGGCGAAGGTCCGGCCGTGGGCGGCGAAGATCTTCGCCCTGGGAATTCCGCAGGTGGGCGTGACCACCGCGACGACGCTGGCCCGCCACTACCACCACGTCGATCAGCTGCAGGCAGCGAGGAGCGAAGAATTGGCGGATCTGCCGGACATCGGGCCGGTGGTGGGCCAGGTGGTGGAGGATTTTTTCCATTCCCCTGATGGCCAGGAGCTCGTGCAGTCCCTGCTCCGGGTGGACTTCTTTCTGGAAACCGAGAGCCTGCCTCCGGCGGAGACGGTCTTCGCCGGCGACAACTGGTTCGCCGGCAAGACATTTGTCCTGACCGGCACCCTGGCGGGCATGACCCGCGCGCAGGCGAAGAAGGCCATCGAGGTCCTGGGCGGCAAAGTCACCGGCAATGTGAGCACGCGTACGGACGCCCTGATCGCCGGCGAGAAGGCCGGCAGCAAGCGGGACAAGGCTGAAAAGCTGGGAGTCGATGTCCTCGACGAAGAGGTCTTCAAACTCCGCCTGGCCGCTGCGGAAGAGGCGGCGGGCGAAGATGGCGTCTGAACGCGATCTCCTGCTGGTGCGACCCTGGTTCCGGCCCGGGCGCCATTACTGGTTGGCGATCGACCTGCTCTCCGGCGACCGCATCCACCAGCTGAAGGACGCCGACCAGGCACCCCCGGCATGCCCCGGAGCCATCCTCGTTGCCGACAGCCAGGAGGGCTGCCGCGAGCTGGCGGGCGGCGGTCTTTTTGTTCCCGAGGGTGTTTTCTGGTCGCTGCTGGATCCGCTGCAGGCGGCGCCGGTGCCGGATCACGACCTGAAGGAGCGGTTGGAAGTGGAAGCTTCCCTGCGCGCCTCGGCGCGACGCTTCCGCCAACGCGTGGGCTGGTGGCGCGCGTTGCCGGCTGACCTGCGCCATTCCTGCCGCGTCTCGCTCCAGGGGTTGCAGCCGGAACTGGGCGGTCTGCTGGGCCTGTTCGACGACGTGCCATTTCCGCCACTGGAACCGGCGGCGGCGCCGCCGTCCCCGCTGACCACACCGGCCGGAGAACCGGCCCTGCCCCTGGATCCGGACCCGGAGGCGATATTTCGCTGGCTGACCGATCCCCAGGGCTTGGGCGCCCTCTACGGGCCCCACTTCCAGCCGCGCACGGAACAGGCCGATATGGGGCGCGAGGTGGCCGGAGCCCTCGCTTCCGGCCGGGCCCTGATGGTGGAAGCCGGCACGGGCGTCGGCAAGACCCTGGCCTACCTGATCCCCTTGCTGGCCCTGGTCACCGCTGCGGACGGCCGGGCGGTGGTGTCGACCCACACGCGGGCCCTGCAGTCCCAGATCCTCGATCAGGATCTGCCGCGGCTGCGCTCCCTGCTGGCGGGCCGCAGCTTCGCGCTGCTGATGGGCCGCCGCAATTATCTGTGCCTGCGCCAGCGACTGTCGTTCCTGTCCCGGCCGCTCACGGGATTGCCGGACGTCCTGAAGACCGTGGCCTTCCGGCTGTGGCTCGAAGCGACGACCGAGGGAATGCGGGACGAGATCGCGGACCATCCCTTACTGGCCGACGAGACCGGGGCCTTGTTCGACGCCCCGGATCTCTGTCTGCCGGGGCAGTGTTACGAAGGGGGGCGGTGCTTCGTCCAGACCGCACGCCGCCGGGCGCGGGACGCGCACCTCCTGGTGGTCAACCACTCGCTGCTGCTGGCGGACCAGCAGCAGGGGCACACCCTGATCGGTGACATCGACCACCTGGTCATCGACGAGGCCCACCGCCTGCCGGCGGTCACCCTCGAAGCGACGGCGGTGGCCTGCGGCCTGTGGCGGCTGGGCGAAGTGGAGGATCTCGTCGGCCGCGCCCAGGGCCCGCAGAGTCTGCCGGAAAGAGTGACCCTGGCGGCCGCCCGCCTGTCCACCCACGGTTCCGAAGGCCAGAAGGCCGCCGGGTCCTGTGAGGATTTCGGGCGCTCGGTGAAACGGGTGCTCACGGCGTTCCAGCAGTGGTGGTCGGCGCTGGGTGTTCGGGTCGACGAGGCCCTGCCTCCGGCCAACCGCGGACCGGGTCGGATCCGGGTCCGGGACAAGGACGAGGCGTTTGCGTCGCTGCGGCCGGCCACCATGACCCTGCTCGAGGAGCTCTCCGAGGCGGTGGGTACTTTCGCCCGCCTGGCGGGGCACGCGGCGGTGCTGGACGATCTCGCCGGCGGCCTGGAGGACGATCTCGCCCAGCTGGCCCAGGCGGGACAGCTGCTGCGCCAGCTGCACGCCGATGTGGATTTCCTGATGAACGACCCGGACGAGACCTGGGTCACCTGGGTGGATCCCGCCGCGCGCAAGGGGCTGCGACGCCTGGGTGCGACCATGCTGGAGGCCGGCGGTGTCCTGCGCGACTTCTGGCTGGACTCGCAGCGCCAGCCCGTGATGACCAGCGCCACCCTGGCCGTGGGCGAGGACTTCACCCACATGCTGCAACGAACTGGGGCTGACCCGGCGGCGGCCGTCGACCCTGACGGCTGCCTGTCCATCGCCCTTCGACTACCACGAGCAGTGCCTGATCCTGACACCTTCCCATTTTCCCGATCCGGGTGCGTCCCACTTCGGCCAGGCCGTGGGCGAGGTCCTGCGCGACCTGGCTCACGGCGTGCCGCGCAAGATCATGGGCCTGTTCACCTCCTACCGCCTCATCAACGAGGCGGCCGGCGTCATGACCGCCGGCGGGCTGGGCCCCGATCCGCTGCCGTCGTCGGGCCTGCCGGCCCTGCTGACACAGACCCCGCGATCGGGCACCGGCGCGCTGCTCGAGACGTTCCGCCGTCACCCGCGGGCCGTCCTGCTGGGGACCTCCACGTTCTGGGAGGGGGTCGATTTTCCGGGCGAACACCTCGAGATCCTGGTGGTGACCAAGCTGCCCTTCCTCGTGCCGAACGACCCCTGGGTCGAGGCGCGGTGCGAGCGGATCGCCGCTGCGGGCGAGAACCCCTTCACATCTTTCATGGTCCGCGACGCTGTGTTGCGGTTGCGCCAGGGTTTCGGCCGCCTCATCCGGCGGACCAGCGACCGGGGCGTCGTGATCATCCTTGATAACCGGTTGCATACCAAAAACTACGGGACTACGTTTCTGAGCGCGCTGCCGGTGATGCCCGCCTCGTTCGGGGACACCGCGGACCTGCTGGCCCGGGTCGACGAGTTCTTTCGCAGACCGGGAACCTGATTTATCCGAAACGGACGGCCGCCGTGACCACACAACCCGCACCTGTCTTCACCATCGGGGACGATGAACTGTCCCTCAACCGTGTACGCCGGTATCTGCCGCGGCGAGGTCGCTGTCCGGCTCGGCCAGACGGCCCGCCGGCGGATCGAGAAGTGCGACGCCTTCCGGCGAAGGCTCGCGGGCGCAGAACGCAGGATCTACGGCGTCAATACCGGGTTCGGCAAGCTCGCCGACACGGTGATTCCGCTGGCGGACCAGGCGCAGTTGCAGAAGAACCTGGTGCGCAGCCACGCGGTGGGTTGGGGAGAGCCGTTGAGCCGGGAGGAGACCCGGGGCATGATCCTGCTGCGGGCCATGAGTCTGGCCCACGGCTATTCGGGCGCCCGGGTGGCCGTGGTCGAACAGCTGCTGTGGCTGCTGGCGGAGGATCTTCATCCCTGGATCCCCTCGCGGGGATCGGTGGGCGCCTCGGGTGACCTGGCTCCACTGTCGCACCTGGCGCTCGTCCTGATGGGGGAGGGCAATTTCCTGGACCAGGACGAGGTGCGTGTTGCCGCCGGTCCGGTCCTCGCCGCGCGCGGCCGCGCTCCGGTCGAGCTGGCAGCGAAGGAGGGGCTGGCCCTGATCAACGGCACCCAGCTGATGAACAGCCTGGGTCTGCTGTCGGTCCACCGCGCCGGCAATCTCCTGCGCCGCGCCACCCTGGCGGCGTGCCTGTCCCTCGAAGCGCTCGAAGGCAGCGCCAAACCGTTCCACGCGAAGTACCACAGCCTGCGTCCGCACCGCGGCATCGGGGACGTGGCCGCCTGTTTCCGGAACCTGCTCGAAGGCAGTGAGGTCCTCTCGGGTCATCACGACTGCGTGCGTGTCCAGGATCCCTATTCGGTCCGCTGCAGTCCCCAGGTCCTGGGGACCACGCTGGAGATCATTCGCGAAGCCGAACGCGTGTTCCTGGTCGAGGCCGGGTCGGTCACCGACAATCCCGTCCTGTTGCCGGACGAGGAACTGGTGGTGACCGGCGGACACTTCCACGGTCAGCCGCTGGCGCATCAGCTCGATTTTCTCTACCAGGCGGTCAGCGAGGTCGCCAACATCGCCGAACGCCGCATCAATCTGCTGCTGGGCGGCAACAACGGGCTGCTGCCCCGGTTCCTGGCAGCTGCGCCGGGGCTGGAATCGGGGTTGATGATCGTCCAGTATCTGGCCGCCGGCCTGGTGACCGAAAACAAGTCCAAGGCCTTTCCCGCGGCGGTCGATTCGGTGCCCACGTCCGACGGCCAGGAGGACCATGTCAGCATGGGCAGCGTCTCGGCCCTCAAGCTGGCCGGGGTGCTGGCGCGGACCGAGGCCGTTGTCGGTATCGAACTGCTGACGGCCGCCCGCGCGCTGCAGTTCATCACGCGCGACGAACTCGCCCATCGCCCGGGGCGTCCGGCGCCGCGGCTATCGCCGCCGCTGGCGGCCCTGATGTCCGAACTGACAGCCCACACCGATCCCGATCCGGCGGACCGGTCGTTGACCGACGACGTGCAGCGCCTGGCGGACTGGGTGCGGTCCGGCCCGGTGCCCGCCGCCGCTGCCGCCTGTCTGCAAACCCTTGCCTGAACCGGAGGAGACATCATGACCGCATCCGCCCGCTTCACCCCTGCAGCACTGGCCGGCGGCGCGCCCATCGACTTTCTCGTGACGGACATCGCTCAGCTCTGCACGGTCGACAATCCGGATCTGGATGCGAAGGGGCCCCGTCGCCGCGAGGGGATGACCGACGCGGGTCTGGTCACCGATGCGGTCCTGGCCGTCGGCGACGGACGGATCCAGGGCTACGGCCCGCGGTCCGAGGTGCTGGGCCGCCTGTTTGCGGACGGCAGGATCCCCGCCGGCGTACCGACGGTCGACGCGGGCGGTCGGGCGGTCGTGCCGGGGTTTGTCGATCCCCACACCCACGCGGTCTTCGGACGGACGCGGCAGGACGAATACGAGCGCCGGATCCGCGGTGAGACCTATCTCCAGATCGCCGCCGCCGGGGGCGGCATCCACGCTTCGGTCGCCGATCTGCGCGAGCGCTCCGAGGAGGAGCTCGTCGAGCTGACCGTGCCCCGGCTGCAGGAGATGCTGGCCCACGGCACGACCACCGTGGAGATCAAGAGCGGGTACGGCTTGTCGCTGGACGATGAACTCAAGATGCTGCGTGCCGCCCGGACCGCCGCCGACCGGGTGGGGATCGGCTCCGTCCTGACCTGTCTGGCCGCGCACGAGATTCCCCGGGAATACCGCGAGAAACGGCAGGACTATGTCCGCCTGATCACCGAGGAGATTTTGGTTGCGGTGGCCAGGGGAGGATTGGCCGAGCGCTGCGACGTGTTTTGCGAACCCTCGGTCTTCGGCCTGGAGGAAAGCCTGGTCATCCTGTCGCGGGCCCGGGATCTGGGCCTGGCGCTGACCGTCCATGCCGACGAACTGGAATCCTTCGGCGGGGCGGTCCTGGCCGCTCGCCTGGGCGCCGCTTCGGCCGATCACCTGATCCGGATCGACGCCGAGGGAATCCGGGCCCTGGCCGGCTCGCAAACGGTGGCGGTCATGCTGCCGGGCACGGTCTTCACCCTCGGCCTGGATCACTACGCGCCCGGACGCGGCATGATCGAACAGGGCTGCGCTCTGGCTCTGGCCTCGGACTTCAACCCGGGCAGCAGCCCGATCCTGTCCATCCCGCTGATCATGTCGATCGCCTGCTCCCAGATGCGCCTGTTGCCGGCGGAATGCCTGGTCGCAGCGACCCTGAACGCTGCCTGGGCCCTGGGGCGGCAGGATGAAGTTGGGTCGCTGTCTCCGGGCAAATGGGCGGATTTCCTGATTCTCGACGATAACGACTACCGCGTGATTCCCTACCGGGCTGGCCACAATCCCGTGCGGTCCACCTTCGTCAAGGGGCATGAGATTAGTCCTTAACCCCGGCTCCGACAGGACGATGATTAGGCAGGGGAAGAGACGGCCCAGCCGCGGACTTCCCGTGTATCCAATCATTTTGCCGACTGCTGCAAGCGGGGGTCTGCCTCTTGTCGAAGCTCAGCCAACTGAAGCAGAAAGCCTATCAGGCCGGGAAGAACCGGAACTGGGACGAGGCCATTGCGGTCTATGAGAAGATCCTGGAACTGGAGAAGTCCAATCCCACGGTCATCAACGAGGTGGGTGACCTCTGTCTCAAGGCCGGGAACACCGGCCGTGCCGTGAAGCATTTCCTGTCCGCCGCGTCCAAATATCGCAAGACCGGTCTGCTCAACAACTCGGTAGCCATCTACAAGAAGATCCTGCGCCACGACGAAGCGAACCTGCACGCCCACTGGTACCTCGCCGAAACGCGGGCCAGCCAGGGCCTGACCGTCGAAGGGGAAGAGCACGCCCACCGGTTCCTCGCCGCCAGCCAAAAACTGAGCTCCGAGCTGAGAGAGGTCTACCACAAACGGTGCATCCAGCTGTTCGAGCTCTATCCCGGAAGCACGGCCATTCTCGAGTCTCTCGTCCAGATCTTTCGGATGTGGACGATGCCCCTGGAAGAGGGCCGGGCCATGTGTCTGCTGGCCTGCAACGCGTTCGACGCCGGCGACCAGCCCAAGGGCGAAACCATCGTCGGCGAAGCGTTGGCCAAGTCTCCAGAGCTCGCGAATTATCACGAATACAACGAGTGGCTGAAACGGGTCGACCCCGCCTCCTGCAAGAGCGATGGGCCGGCCGACTACAATTCCGTCGCCCTCGACGTCTCCGTGGAACCGGTTGCGCCGGCAACCGCCCCTGTGGCCGCTGCCGGCCCCACCGAGGCCCAGCCCATCCCCGCGGTCGAACCGACAGCCGAAAATGTCGACGACAGTGTCTCCGTTGCCAGCGTACCCGATCTCGCCGCCGTCCAGAAGGATGACGAGGGGTGCATCAGTATCGATGCTGACGACGGCGCCGGTCTGGATGATTTGATCGCCGAGGCGGCTGGCCTGCAGGATGACGGTGGTCCCGACGAAGAGGTTTACAGCGATCCGGAAGCCAGCACGCCGGACCCGCAGACCACTGCCGAGGCGCCGGAGGAAAAGGTCGACTTGCTGGCGCAGATCCTCGCCGAAGACAGTGGGGAGAGCCGGGCGAACGATTCGGAGCAGCTGGCGACGATCACCAGCGAGATCGGCATGATCGTCGGCGGCGATGGCGACGACGACGCCGGCCGCCTCTACGAGATGGGCATGGTCTACCTGGAGATGGGGATGTTCGACCAGGCCTGCGAGAGTTTCGAAGTCGCCGCCGCCGACGAGGAATACTGCGTGCGGGCCTACGAGATGTGGGGCATCACCCTGCAACGCGCCAACCGTCCCGATGAGGCCGTGACCGTCCTGACTTCCGGGATGGAGTACGCCGAGCAGGACTCGCGCGAGGAACTGGGTCTGCGCTACCATGTCGCCCGTGCCCATGAAATGGCCGAACGCGCGGACCGGGCCCTGACGATCTACGAAAAGATCCACCAGGTGGCGCCCGGTTTCCTGGACGTCGGCAAGAGGTTGGCCCAGCTCTCGGGTGTCTGACCTCCCTGACCGTTTCACTCATCCCACGCCATGAGAAACTGATTTTCGGGAATTCTTGCCCGGTCGCGCCTGTTAACCTAAGATGCGGCCATGGACATACCGGGAAATGGAAAAACGACGGGATCCCCGGTCCGGCAGCCAGTGTTGCTGGGCCTTTTTACTGGCACCACCATCGGCGCCGGTTATCTGCTCGCAGGAGTGCCCAACGTGGAGCTCATGACACTGATAACGGCGTTGGCGGGGGCCGCGCTCGGCGCGCGGTCCGGCTTCGTCGTCGGCGCCGTGGCCATGCTGATCTATTCCCTGGGTTCTCCCTACGGCGTGCCGCTTCCGGTCCTGCTGGCCGCCCAGACGGCGGGGCTCGGGTTCGCCGGCGTCCTGGGATCCTGGACGGCCGGTCGCATCGCGGCCGACCTGGCCGGCGGTCGCCGGACGGCCGCCCTGGTGCGCGCCGGTCTGACGGGTCTGGGCGCGACCTTCCTGTTCGATCTGCTGACCAATCTGGCGATCATCCTCGGCTTCGAGATGCAGGCGGCCCTCGTACTGGCTGGCGCGCTGCCGTTCTTCCTGATCCATGCCGGGGTCAACACCGCGCTCTTCGCCGGACTGGTTCCCCTGTTGCTGCCTCGCCTGACCGGTCTAAATCGTGGTCCGCTGATCGGCCGCAGCGGCGGCGGATTGCTGGCGGTCGCCGTGTGCGGTCTGCTTTGTAGCGGAACGGCGGCACGGGCCCAGGAGGCTGGCGCCGATTCCCTGACGACCGCGGCCGTCGGCGCAGCGGTCCCGGCCCGCCCTGATTCGTTCGCCACGACCGGCGGCGACAGCCTTGACCGGCCGGCGGCGGTTCCGGCGCCGCTGGTGGGTGCGGCGGCGGCCTTCGGCTGGAAGCGACCTCTGTGGGAGCCCTTCGCGCCGACTGCGCTGGACTGGTTGGGCTGGTATTCGCCGCTCGTTCCGGTCCGGGACGGGGGCCTGGGTGCGTCCGCGGCGATTCTCGGTGAAGCGGGTACTTCCCCGGTACCCACGTTCACCCGGGACGGGATTCCGGTGGGGACCGGCCACGTCCTGGCGGATGATCCGTCGCTCGTGCCGACGGAGAATCTGAAATATGTCCGGACCGTGTCCGGCAGTGACGGCTGGGGGGGGACCGACGGCCTGGTCGCCCTCGAGACCGATGACGACGACCCCGGACGGGCGACGAGCGGTTACCGCGGCATCAAGGGCAATCATGAAACCTATTTTCGCGCCATCCACGTGCTGACGCCGCAAGCCGCCTGGCGGGCGGCGTTCGAGTTCGAGGAATCGGTGGACAACGAAGGCTACAACTTTAGCGGGCTGACGGACGCCGACTTCGCCGCTTCCGGGGGCGAATTCCCCGGCCACGGCAAGGTCAGGCAGAGTCGTACGCGCCTGTTTCGGCAACTGGATCAGGAGAACCGCTTTGTCGTCGAATACACGGGCGGGCGCAAGACCAAGGACAGCCTGCCGGCGCTGGGCGCCGACCACCAGGAAATCTGGGACGACGGCGTCGCCGCCACCTTGAACGGACGTCTCGGTGGTTGGAAGCTCGACACTTCCTTCTTCTGGAAGAACCGTGACGTGGAGTGGGGTGACCGGGATACCACCGCGTCGCTGGGCCGCCGCCGCAAGGTCGAGACCGGCCGCGAAGGGGTGACCCTGGCCTTGAACCGGGCTCCGGCCGGCAGCCCGTCCGGCACGCCGACCACGGGTCTGCGGGCGCAGTTTCTCCACTGGCGGGTGTATGACCAGGGCATCGATCCGAACTGGGTGGGTGCTTTTCCCGGGGGTGGCGACGGCGAGGGCGCCTCGGCCTTGGTGACCGGACGGTCCGTGGTCGCCTTGGGACCGTCCCGGCTGGACCTCGTGCTGGGCGCCCAGTGGGACCGCCACGGGGGCTGGGGTCCCGAATTCGGGCTGGGTCTGGATGCCGGGGGCGACCGCCCGTGGTACCGTCTTGATGTCACCTACGGTGGACGTGCGCCGCGCAGCGACGAACTGTTGACACCCCTGCTGCGGGTTGTCGCCGACCGGAGCCTGACGGTGCTCCCGAACGAAGAGCTCGGGCGCGAGAAAACCGCGCGGGCCGGCCTTCTGCTGCAGGGCGGCCTCCTGGGTCTCGATCTTGCAGTCGACGGCAGCGTGCGCCGGTTGACCGGCGGTATCACGTGGAATGAAACGGACGCCGGCGGCGACGTGGGGCGGTGGGAAAACAACCTGGCCCTGGATTCGGCCGGCGTCACCGGCCGGCTCGGGCGACAGGGACGTTTCCTGGGCTGGGGACGCCTCATGCTGGAGGGGACATGGCGGACTTTCGAGGTCAAGGAGGGGCACGCGTCCCTGCTGCCTCCGGAAAAATATCTCCGGCTGCACGCGATGTGGGAAAACCACTTCTTCCAGGAGGACGGCATCCTGCAGCTGGCCCTGTTCAGCACCCACCAGGGGGAGATGGCCGATCCCTGGGACGTGACCCGGACCTATGTTCTGCCTTCCCGGACGGTCCACGACCTGGTGGCCGGCTTCCGTCTGGTGGGAGCCCACCTGTCCCTGGCCTTCCGCAATCTGACCGGCGAACGGACCCGCCTGACTTCCGGCGCCCTCAGCACCGGCCGCGAGACCGACATGCGCCTCCTCTGGAATTTCCGCTACTGACCCGGACCCGCCGCCGGCTGCGGTACTGGGTCCGCAAGCGACCTGTCCTGGCCCGGCGCCAGGCTCTGGGGCTGGTCTGCCTGTTTTGCCTGCTCCTGGGCGGGCGGGCCATCCGGCATACCCTGCTGGTGGACCCCGCGGGCAACTGGCGCGAGGAGCTCTGGCTGGATGATCTGGTCCTGGGCGTCCCGGACGCCCAGGCGGAAGCGCGCACCCGCCGGCCGCAACTCACCGCGCCGGTGCCCATCAACTCGTGCAGCCTCGACAGTCTGACGCTGCTGCCGGGCGTCGGCAAGGTGCTGGCGGGCCGGATCGACGCCAAGCGCCGCGACGGCCTCGTCTTCCGCAACAGGGAGGATCTGGAGCAGGTCAAGGGGATCGGTCCCGCCCTTTCCGCCCGTCTCGAACCCCACATTGTCTTCGCCGCCGCCGCTCCGCCGGACTCGAATTCCGAAAATTCCCCCAAATCCAGGTAAAGTCGCACGTTTCTCATCCGAAAATGGGGTTGGCGAGAAGGAATGATGCCGATCCCAGACGCGGGACGGTTGCCGCCAATAGCCGCCGACCGCCGGGACCGTAGTTCCGGGGATACGGGTAGATAAAGACCAGCGGGGAAAACACAGCATGACCAACGGATCCACAACGATAGCCAAGGACAAGATTTCCGGGCACCTGCTCGAGTCGGGTCTGGTCGACGAGGCCACCCTGGCGAAGGCGCGTGGAGCCCAGAAGAAGGACGGCGGATCCCTCGGTCAGGCTCTGATCAAGATGGGTGCGGTCGATGAGCCCACCTATACGGATCTGCTCGGCAAGATCTACAACCTCCCGGTCATGCTCCTGGACAAGGCGAACATCGAGATCGAGTGCATCGACATGATCCCCGGCGACGTGTCGCGCAAATTCCAGGTGCTGCCGCTGTACCGCAGCGGCCGGACCCTGACCGTCGCGATGGCCAACCCGAGCAACATCTTCGCCATCGACGACATCAAGTTCATCACCGGCCTGGACGTCCAGCCCGTCGTCGCCGGCGAGATGACCATCAAGAAGTTCATCGACAAGTTCTACGCCACGACCGACTCGCTCGCCTCGATCATGGAGGGCATCGAGGACGACATCGAACTGGTCGAGGAATCCGACGACGACGACATCACGGGCCAGGAGGGGCAGAACGCCCCGGTGGTCAAGCTGGTCAACACCCTGCTGGCCGAAGCGGTCAAGGTCGGCGCCAGCGATATCCACATCGAGCCCTACGAGCGCAACATGCGGGTCCGCTACCGCATCGACGGCGTCCTGAGCGAGGTCATGGAGCCGCCCATCAAGCTGAAGAACGCGATCATCAGCCGGCTGAAGATCATGTCCGAGCTGGACATCGCCGAGCGCCGCATTCCCCAGGACGGCCGCATCAAGCTGAAGATCGGCGCCAAGAAGGTCGACCTGCGCGTCTCGACCCTGCCCTGCATCTTCGGCGAAAAAGTCGTGATGCGTATCCTGGACAAGGGCAACCTGAACCTCGATCTGGCGGATTTCGGGATGGAGGAGAAGGCGATTCGCGACATCACCACCGCCATCGCTGCGCCTTTCGGCATGGTGCTCGTCACCGGCCCTACCGGTTCGGGCAAGACGACCACGCTGTATTCCTGTCTGTCCAAGCTCAACAACCACGAGCGCAACATCATGACGGCGGAGGATCCGGTCGAGTACAACATCGACGGCATCAACCAGGTCCAGGTCCGCGAATCGGTGGGCCTGACCTTCGCCTCGGCCCTGAAGGCGTTCCTGCGCCAGGATCCGAACATCGTCATGGTCGGCGAGATCCGCGACCTCGAAACCGGGGGCATCGCCACCAAGGCGGCCCTGACGGGGCATCTGGTCCTCTCGACCCTGCATACGAACGACGCGCCCAGCACGGTCAACCGGATGATCGACATGGGCATTGAGCCGTTTCTGGTCGCCTCTTCCACGGTTCTGATCATGGCCCAGCGCCTGGTGCGCCGGATCTGCAAGAACTGCAAGGAGGAGCTCAGCATCTCCGAGGAGGCCCTGAGGGACCTCAAGATGGAAGCGGGCACGAAGATCTACAAGGGCAAGGGCTGCGACCAGTGCAACGGGTCGGGCTACTCCGGTCGGCAGGGACTCTACGAGGTCATGCCGATCACCCCGGAGAACTCCGGGAACTGATCCTGGACCGGGCCTCGACGACGGAAATCCGCCAGCTGGCGATCGCAAGCAGGGGATGCTGACCCTGCGCGAAGACGGACTGATCAAGGTCAAGAAGGGAGTCACGACAGTCGAGGAAGTGCTGCGCGAGACCGCGGTGGCCGACTGAGGCGACGGGGACGGATGCAGCCAGCCCGAGGAGACTAAAGTGGTTGGAATGCGAGAACTTGCTCGAGGAAATGGTGGCCAAGGGCGCCAGCGATCTGCACCTGACGGCCGGCCTGCCGCCCCAGTACCGGATCGACGGCAGCGATCCAGACGACCCAGTTTCCGGTCCTGACCGGCGACGAGACCCGGCGTCTGGCCTACAGCATCCTGAACGAGGAGCAGAAGAAGCGGTTCGAGAACGACAAGGAGCTGGATCTGTCCTTCGGGGTCCAGGGCATCAGCCGTTTCCGCGCCAACGTGTACCAGCAGCGGGGCGTCACCTCGATGGCCATTCGCCAGATTCCCTACGAGATCCACACCTTCGAGCAGCTGGGCCTGCCGCCCATCTGCCGCGATCTGATCGCCAAGAACCAGGGGCTCATCCTCGTGACCGGCCCCACCGGCAGCGGCAAGTCGACCACCCTGGCGACGATGGTTGACACCATCAACACCCAGCGCAAGGGCCACATCATCACGATCGAGGATCCGATCGAGTTCGTGCACCAGCACAAGAACTGCATCGTCAACCAGCGCGAGGTCCACAGCGACACGCACAGCTTCCCCGCCGCGCTGAAGTACGTGCTGCGCCAGGATCCCGACGTGATCCTGATCGGCGAGATGCGCGACCGCGAGACCATCGGCGCGGCCCTGACCATCGCCGAGACCGGCCATCTCGCCATGGCCACCCTGCACACCAACAGCACCTTCGAGACGATCAACCGTATCGTCGACGTCTTCCCGGCCAGCCAGCAGAACCAGGTGCGGGCGCAGCTGGCCTTCAGCCTGAGCGGGTGTATTGACGCAGCAACTCATTCCGAAGGCGCGGGGCGGCGGCCGGGTCCTGGCCATGGAGATCATGGTCTGCACCCCCGGCATCAAGGCCATGATCCGCGACGACAAGGCACACCAGATCTACGGTCTGATGCAGGCCGGGCAGAAGCACGGCATGCAGACCATGAACCAGTCCCTCTACCAGGCCGTCATGAACAAGTGGATCACCACGGAGCAGGCCCTCGGCCGCACCACCGACGCCGGCGAACTCGCACAGATGCTCGGTGACCCCGGTCGGCGTCAATTCCTGAGGAAGGGGAGGATACCCGTGAGCGCAACGAAATATCTCTGGAAAGGGAAGACCGCTAAGGGCGAGACCCTTTCCGGCGAATACGAGGCTGTCGACAAGAACGAAGTGGGTGAATACCTGCGGAAACGCCGCATCGTCATCACTTCGATCAAGAAGAAGCCGAAGGAGATAACCCTCGGTTTCCTCCAGAAGAAGGGCGTGGGCGTCAAGGACCTGTCGGTCTTCACCCGCCAGTTCGCCACGATGGTGAACGCGGGCCTGCCGCTGGTCCAGTGCCTGGACGTGCTGGGTAAGCAGCTCGACAAGCCGCACTTCAAGGACGTGGTCCTCAAGGTCACCGCCGACGTCGAAGGCGGATCGACCCTGGCCGAGGCCCTCGAAAAGCATCCGCGGGTCTTCTCCGATCTCTACGTGAACATGATCGCCGCCGGCGAGGCCGGTGGTATCCTGGACGTCATCCTCAGCCGCCTGGCCGTCTTCCTGGAGAAGGCCGACGCCCTGCAACGCAAGGTCAAGGGCGCCATGACCTACCCGGCCATCGTGCTGACGGTCGCCGGCGGCGCCTGCATCTTCATGCTGATGTTCGTGATCCCGGTTTTCGCCAAGATGTTCTCGGACTTCGGCGGCGAGCCTCCCGGCGCCCACGCGCATCGTCATGAACCTCTCGGACTTCATCCGCGGCTACTGGTGGGCCATGGCCGGCGGCGCGACCCTCGCGACCATCGCCTTCAAGCGCTACCGCGCCACCATCAGCGGCAAGCGGATGACCGACAAGCTGTTCATGAAGATCCCCATCATCGGCACCGTGATACTCAAGTCCTCCGTGGCCCGCTTCACGCGGACCCTGGGAACCCTGATCGGATCGGGTGTCCCCATCCTGCAGGGCCTGGAGATCACCGCCCGCACGGCGGGCAACAAGGTGATCCAGGAAGCCATCGAGGCCACGGCCGTCAGCATCAGCCAGGGCGACACCATCGCCGCCCCCCTGAAGGAGAGCGGCGTCTTCCCGCCGATGGTCGTGCAGATGATCGGTATCGGTGAACAGACCGGTGCCCTGGACGAGATGCTGTCCAAGATCGCCGACTTCTACGACGACGAGGTCGACGCGGCGGTCGAGGCCCTGACCGCGGCCATCGAACCGGTCATGATCGTGCTCATGGGCACCATGGTCGGCGGCATGCTCGTGGCCATGTACCTGCCGATGTTCAAGATGTCGAGCGTCGTGGGTGGTAGGGAGCTTGACCCCGACCGACCGAACGGGCCGGACCGCCGGCGGGAACACCCGGTCCGGCCGTTCCGATCCCAACCTCGAAGCTGCTGCTGTGGCGGCTGTGCCTGGCCGCCCTGACGGCTTACCGGTTTCCGGGAGCGTCGCCTACGTCCTGGGTTCCCCGGGGGTCGTCCTGCCCGGCGTCCTGGGTTCGGAGGGACTTCTGTTCACCAGCATCGCCGTCGCCTGGGCCGCCGCCCTGGCCGGACTGCCCGCACGCCCCCTGCTCGCCGCGCAGCTGGCTTGCGACGTGCTCTGCATCGGCCTGCTGGTCCACTTCACCGGGGGGCCCTATTCGGCCTTCCCCCTGGTCTTCTGCCTGCCCATCATGCTGGGCGCCAACTACCTCGACGCGCGGTGGTCCGTGGCCCTGGCGGGCGCTCGCGGCGATCTTCACCGGCGGCGGCCATTTCGGCCTGGCCCTGGGCTGGCTGATCGACCGGCCAGGACGTCCCGCTGGACTACCTGCAGGGCTGGCCGGTGCTGGTCACGGCGCTGCACATGTCGATCTTCCTGGTCACCGGGCATGATCAGCGGCGGGCTGGCCCGGCGCCTGGCCGAGCGCCGCCAGGAACAGCACCGCAGCCACGTCCAGGTCCAGAAGGCCCGGTGCGAGGTGCGCAACATCCTGGACAACATCCGCAGCGGTCTGATCACCATCGACCGCAAGGGCATCATCACCCGGGTCAATCCGTCCTGCTGCGACATCCTGAAGATGGATGCCGCCGAACTGGTCGGGCACCGTATTTCGCGGGTCCTGGCCGAGGGGATGGAGGAACTCGCGGACATCATCATGCCCGTGGCCGCCGGCGAGGCGGCGGTCAACCGCGGCGAGGTGTGGGTCTGCCTGCGGGGGCGGGAGATGCCCCTGGGCCTGAACGTCAACCACGTCACCCGTGGCGACGGCAAGGTCATCGGCGCGATCGCCATCTTCACCGACCTGACGCGTGAAAAGGAAATGTCGGCGCGGATCCGCGAGTCCGACCGGCTGGCGGCCATCGGCGAACTGGCAGCCAGCATCGCCCACGAGATCCGCAACCCCCTGGCCAGCATCCGCGGCAGCGTGGAGATCCTGGCCGGCGATCTGGAACTGGAAGGCTACCAGGGACAGCTGCTCGGACCTGGTGCTCAAGGAGAGCGCTCGGGTCAACACGATCATCAACGACTTCCTGGCCTACTCCCGGATGCCGGCCGCGGCGACCGCCGTGGTCAGCGCGCAGGAATGGCGTGAGCAGATCTTCCTGCAGATCCAGCAGCACGTGGCAGCCAAGGACGGCAAGATCCGTGTCTGCTGCGACGTCCATCCCCCGGACCTGAAGCTCACCGCCGATCCGGGACAGTTGACCCAGATGACCCTCAATCTGGCGATCAATGCCTGCGAGGCCATGGACTACAAGGGCAGTCTGCGCATCGCCCTGAACCTGGTGGGCGGCGGCGAAGGGTGTGAGCTCGTGGTCACGGACAACGGTCCGGGTATCGAGCCGGAAATCCGCGACGCCCTGTTCTCGCCGTTCAAGACGACGAAGGAAGGCGGCACCGGACTGGGTCTGTCCATCGTTGCCCGCATCGCCAGCGCCCATGGCGGCGATGTGCGCGTCGAGGACGCCCCCGGCGGCGGCGCGATCTTCCGGGTCCGTTGGCCGCTGGACCGGGTCCTGCTCGACGAAGAAAATCCCGCCGGCCCCGACGCCGACCCGGTCGCCGCCGACGGCGACCGCCTCCAGCGCTCGACTCTGGACCGGCGGCCCGGAATTGCCGCGCCGGCACCTGCATTTTGCCCGACCGCGACCGGTCGCCCGGCAAATCGCGATTTTTCCCGTAATGACGGGGAAAAGTTGTTTTGCATTCGAAGGCCTACCGGCCGCGCCTGGACTCACGATACCTGATCAACAGCAGCTATCAGACTCCACCAACAAGGAGAATTTAATGGCCCTGGGTCGCATCCTGGTCGTTGACGACGAAGATTCCATGTGCCAGTACCTCTCGATCCTCCTGCAGAAGGAGGGGTACGAGGTGACGACGGTCAACTCCGGGGCCCAGGCCCTGAAGGTCGTGGAAAGCTCGACCGTCGACGTGGTCATGACGGACATCCAGATGCCCAAGATGGACGGCATCCAATTGCTGAAGGGCATCAAGGGCATCGACCCCACGACGCCCGTGATCATCATGACCGCCTACGCCAGCGAGCAGTCGGCCATCGACGCGGTCAATCTCGGCGCCTTCTCGTACATGCAGAAGCACTGCAAGAACGACGAGATCAAGATGGTGGTCCGCAACGCCCTGGCGCTGCGCCGAGCCAAGACCGAGAACATCAAGCTCAAGCAGGAACTGACCCGGAACAAGCGGCGCAAGAACATCATCGGCCAGAGCACGCGGATGCGTTCGGTCTACAAGATGGTGGACAAGATCGCCGTCACCACGGCCACCGTCCTGATCAACGGCGAGAGCGGCACGGGCAAGGAACTGATCGCCCAGTCGATCCACCAGCGCAGCGACCGCGCCGAGGGGCCCTTCGTGGCCATCAACTGCGGCGCCATCCCCGAGACCCTGCTCGAGAGCCAGCTCTTCGGGCACGTGCGGGGCTCGTTCACCGGCGCCGACCGCGACCACGACGGCTTCTGCCGGCAGGCCGAGGGCGGGACCATCTTCCTGGACGAGATCGGCGAGACGCCCCACGCCATCCAGGTCAAGCTGCTCAGGATGCTGCAGGAACGGGAAATCTACCCGGTGGGCAGCAGCAGCCCGGCGAAGGTCGACATCCGGGTGATCGCGGCGACCAACCGCGACCTGGAAGCGGAAGTCGCCAACGGCAACTTCCGGACCGACCTGTACTACCGCCTCAACGTGATCCCGTTGAATCTGCCGGCCCTGCGTGAGCGCGGCGAGGACATTCCCCTGCTGGTGGACCATTTCCTGAAACGCTGCTGTCCGGGCGAATACCAGGGCAATCTGGGCTCTTTCATCGACGACAAGGCCATCAGCGCCCTCCAGAGCTACGAGTGGCCGGGCAACGTGCGGGAGCTGGAGAACGTCATCGAACGCGCCACCATCATCCGCGAGGGCGAACGCATCACCCTGAAGGACCTGCCGGCCTGATCTCAACCGCGGCCTCGGGACCGAGGACGGGGCCCTCGAGCGCCGCCTGGTCGGCGGCTGGTGACGCTGGACGACCTGGAGAGGGCCCACATCCTGGGCGTTCTCGAGGCCACCGGCGGCGCCCGCAAGCAGACGAGCGAGATCCTGGGCATCAACGCCTCGACCCTGTACCGGAAGCTGAAGAAGTACGGGGTACAGGACCGCGACGGCGTCGACGAGGAGGACGTCCAGAGTTGAGCGGGACCAGGATGAGGTCCCCGGCGAAGCCCTGCTCGACGCCGTGGAATCATACATCCGCGAGTCCGCCGCAGGACCAGGTCCCAGAGGACCGGGGAGGAACCGGACCGGCGTCTAGGGACGGTCCGAAATGATCGATTCGCACGGGAAACGCGGCCGGCAACGGGCAGATTGCATAGGAGCGACACGGAAAAGTTTTGGCGAACCGAGGAAAAGCATGGAAGTGTAACCCGTTCATTTTCAACTATTGAAATTTGAATGGATGCACGAGAGGCAAATGGCACGGCCATTGCTTCATTGTGACTGCCGTTGGCAGGAATCGGAAGCCGGCCTTCGCCGGCAAGATGCACCAAGAGGTCCGTCGGACCGAATCGAAGGAGATCGATGTGTTTAATCGTAAGGGCTTTACTCTGATCGAGCTGATGATCGTGGTCGTGATTATCGGTATCCTGGCCGCCATCGCCATTCCCAACTTCATCAGCATGCAGGACCGGGCCAAGGAAGCCAAGGTCAAGGGTGCGGCGCACACGCTGCAGCTGGCCGCCGAGGATTTCGCCGTCCGTAACGATGGCATCTACTCGGACGCCGCCGCGGCGACATCCAGCCCCTGCTGCCGAACGACGCCGTCAATGGCCTGAACCTGCAGAACGCCTTCACCGGCGCCTGGACCGAGCCCCAGTACGCTGGCGCCGCCGCCACGCCCGGTCAGGTCGGCGTTGTCGCCGTGCAGGACGCGACTGGTACCAACGTTGGTTACACGATCAACGGTTGGGGCAAGGACGCTGAGATTCTCGTGCTGAGCAGTGGCCAGTAGAGATTAGCTTCCGGTCGAGATAGGGACGGTGCCGGCGACGGCACCGTCCCTTTGACGTTAAAGCGATCTGCTGAACGGGCGATAACGTTCAGGGGTTTGTGTCCCGAGAGCAGGGGCGCGTGCGAAACGGCAGGGGAGGCCACCATGAAGAACAGCGAAGGTTTTACACTGATAGAATTGATGATCGTGGTCGTCATACTGGCGCTGCTGGCCACCATTTCCATACCGAACTTCATCAAGCTGCAGGGACGCGCCAAGGAGGCCAAGGTCAAGGCCGCCGCCCATACCGTCCAGCTGGCCGCCGAGGATTTCGCCGTCCGCAACGACGGCATCTACTCGGACGCGGCCGGGGACATCACCCCCCTGCTGCCGATCAACGACAGCGGCGGCCGGATCCTGGAAAACGCCTTCACCGGCCTGTATACGGAGCCGCAGTTCGCCGCGGCCGCCGCGCAGTCGGGTCAGGTCGGTATCGTCACCCAGGTCGACGGGACCGGGACGGCCGTCGGCTACCTGATCAACGGGTGGGGCGTCGACAGCGAGGTCCTGGTCATCAGCAGCGGGAACTAGGTCCGGTGATCCAAAATCGTCCGGGGAATGGAAGTGAGGTCGCATTGAAAAACAGCGAAGGTTTTACCCTGATCGAGTTGATGGTGGTCGTCGTGATCATCGGCCTGCTGGCCGCCATCGCCATCCCCAATTTCGTCAGCATGATGGACCGGGCGAAGGAAGCCAAGGTCAAGAACAATGCCCATGTCGTTCAATTGGCAGCCGAGGATTTCGCGGTGATCAACGGTGGGATCTACTCCGATGCGGCCATGGACCTGCTGCCGCTTCTACCGGACCAGGCGAACGTGGAGAACGCGTTCACCCGGCTACAGACCGAGCCCCAGTTTGCCGCCGATGCGGCCACGACCGGACAGATCGGCGTCGTGGCCCTCCAGAACGCCGCCGGCACCAACGAGGGGTACCGGATCACGGGCATGGGCAAGGACCCCGCCGCCGGGTTCGTCATCACGTTGATGAGCCAGTTCTGAGCCTGTCACCGGGCCGGTGCTGGCATCCGATTTGCAAAAATTCACCTCTGAAAGACGCAATAGCGCTGCAAGAGCCATTTCAGGGTCCACGGGGACCGGAGGTGAAAGTTGACTATTCAGGCACCGGTAAATTTCAAGGCAGAATCTCCGTTGCCGTCGAGTGACATCGCGGGGTCCGCCGGGACCGCCCTGCACCCCGCGCCCCTCGACCGTGAGCCGGGCGAGACCGCGGGCAGGGGCGAAGTCCTGCGTGTGGCCGGTCTGGCCAAGTCGTTCCGCTCGGGATTCCTCAAGCGGCCCATCCGGGGCATCGAAGGCGTTTCCTTCACGGTGAACCGGGGTGCGGTGTTCGCGATCCTCGGCCACAACGGAGCCGGCAAGACCACCACCATCAACTGCATCCTGGATCTGGTGCATCCCGACGCGGGCGAGGTCTCGATCCTCGGCTGCAACCATCGGGACTGCAGTTCACGGGCACGGGTGGGCTACCTGCCGGAGCGTCCGTACTTCTTCGAGCACCTCACGGGGCGGGAACTTCTCAACTTCTACTACCGTCTCCTGAGTCTGCCCGGCAAGAACATGAGAGCCCGCGTGGACGAGGTCCTCGCCCTGGTGGGCATGGAGCCTTTCGCCGGTCGGCGCCTGCGCAAGTTCTCCAAGGGCATGCTGCAGCGCATCGGATTGGCGCAGGCCGTCCTGGGCGATCCGGACCTGCTGATCCTGGACGAGCCGATGTCGGGTCTGGACCCGATCGGCCGCCGGGAGGTCCGCGATCTCCTCCTGGACCTCAAGCACCAGGGCAAGACCATCATCCTCTCCTCCCATATCGTGCCGGACATCGAGATGATCGCCGACACGGTGGGGATCATGCGTGAGGGAAGGCTGGTGCGGGTGGAGGACCTCGCCGGCATGACCGACGGTTTTTCCTACACCGGCCACCTGGCCTTCGACCCGGGCGACTGGGGTGGCCAGGATCTGCCCTCGTGGCTGCCGGCCCGACACACCCGGCAACAGGCCGGGCGCGTCAGCGTCGTCGTCGACAACGTCGACGAACTGCGGGAGCTGCTGGATAATTGCCATCGTCATGCGGTGTCCGTCCTCGCGGTGGACACCCGCCGGTCGGGGCTGGAGGATCTCTTTCTCGCCGTCAACAACGACCCGGACAATCACGAGGGGAAGACGAACCGATGAACGGCAATCTGGCGACACTGGCGCTGAGCACATTCATGGAAACCGTGCGGGACCGCATCTTCTACCTGGTGGGCATCTTCGGAGGCATCATGCTGGCGAGCACGGCCATCCTTTCGCCGTTGACCATCGGGGCGCAGGGCAAGATCATGGCCGATGTGGGCCTGGCTTCGATGGCGCTGTTCGGCCTGCTGGTGGTGGTCTTCGTCGGCAGCAGCATGGTCCGCAAGGAACTGGACAAGGGAACCATCGTGACGATTCTGGCCAAACCGGTCGGACGCCGCGAATACCTGCTCGGCAAGTTCCTTGGCCTGAACCTGACCCTGGTTTCGATGCTGGCGGTGATGGGCCTGATGTTCCTGGTCATGATCTTCCTGACCCCGGGATCGTTCTCCTTCCGCTTCGTGGGCGCCTTCTATCTGACTTTTCTCGAACTGACCCTGATCAATGCCGTGGTGGTGTTCTTTTCCACCTGCGTGTCGCCGGTCCTGGCCGCGATGTTCACGCTGGGCGTGTTCGTGGTGGGCCATCTCAGCCAGTCGATCCGCGACTTCGGTGTCCTCGAAGGCGGGCGGGCGCAGCAGATGGTCTCGGAGGTCGTCTACTATCTCATTCCCAACCTGGAAGTCTTCAATCTGCGCGGCGCGGTGGTGCACGGCGAGGCGGTCCCGGGCGGCCATCTGCTGATGGCCACGATCTACGCCGTCGGCTGGTCCGCGATCCTGCTGCTGGTGGCCGGATCGATCTTCGCGCGGAAGGAGCTGCGGGGAGAATGAGCACTCTGCGCCACACGGTCGGACGCTACGTGACGTTGCTGGTTCTCGGGGTGGTCGTCATTCTTTCCCTGCGGGTCATCGATCGGGCCGAAGGGATGGCCGAACGGCAGGAACGGCTCTATTTCCCCTCGGGCAACTTCCTGGTGGAATCGACAGTCGGCTTCCGGGAGGCGGCGGCGGACTACCTGTGGTTCAGGTTCATCCAGTACTACGGCGCCTACGCCCAGGGCTACAACGACTTCCGGTATTTCGAACTGCTCATCGACGCGGTCGTCAAACTGGACCCCAAGTTCGTGGAGGCCTACTACTTCGCCTCCCTGGTCTACTGGTCCAGCTACAACGACAACGAGAACGCGATCAACATGCTCCGGCGCGGTATCCTGGCCAACCCCGACAAGGCGAAACTGCCGTTCCAGATCGGGTTCATGTACTATGTGATCCAGAAGGACTTCCCCCTGGCCGCCCGCTGGTTCGAAATGGCTGCGGACTGCCCCGACGCCACGGAAAAGGAAATGCGCTTTGCGGCCTTCGCCCGGCACAAGGCCGGGGACGAGCGGGTGTCACTCGAACTGTGGAAAGAACTCTACAAGTCCACCGACAGTCCCCAGATGAAGGCGTTGGCGGAAAAAATGATCGAAAAGTCGACCCGCAAGATTGAAATCCAGCGCCTGTACGGTGAGGATTTCATCGGTCCCATCCCGGAGTTGTAGCATGCCAGCGAACGCCATCGGCTTTCTGCCCGTGATTCTCGCCGCCTGGGTCGGCGCCTGTTTCGGCAGTTTTTCCAACGTCCTCATCTACCGCCTGCCGCGGAACCTCGGCGTCGTCGGCGGCCGGTCGTTCTGCCCCAGTTGCCGCCGGACGGTGGCCATCTACGACAACATTCCGATCTTCAGCTGGCTGCTGCTGCGGGGGCGCTGCCGCCACTGCACGGCCGGGATACCGGTCCGTTACCTGCTGGTGGAACTGGCCGGCGCCGGGTGCGCCCTGACGGGCATCGCCAGGTTCGGCTGGTCGGTCGAAGGGCTTTCTGCGTCGCTGTTCCTGCTGATACTGTTGGATATTGCAATGATCGATTGGCAACATATGGTCATTCCGCACACCTTGACGGTCGGCGGCGCCCTCATCGGGCTGGTCCTGTCGCTATTCGGCGGGATCGGCCTGCCTGCGGCACTCCTGGGAGCCGCCGCGGGTGCCGGAGCCATCCTGGCGGTATCCTACGGCTACAAGATCGTACGCGGCGTGGTGGGCATGGGGGGCGGCGACGTCATGCTCATGGGCATGGTGGGGGTCTACACCGGCGCCTGGGGAGTGCTGGGCACCCTGTTCGGAGGCGCCCTGCTGGGCACCGTGTTCGCCCTGACCGCCGGCCGCGGCAAGGTGGACGGGAACGCGAAGCTGCCTTTCGGGACCTTCCTGGCCGCGGCGGCGGCGATCGTTCTGCTGTTCGGTGCCGAGATCGGCGCCTGGTATCTGGCCCGATTCTGACCCCTGTTGGCCAATAGTCTCCCAAAGCGCCCGGCGGCCGATTTCCGTGCTTCCGGGCGCTTTCCTTGCCTCCTGACTGTCAGGCCGTAATTCCTGCGATTTGGGCTCAAGCGGACTTCAGGACGGCCGATGAACTTTGTGGCACGCATGTTGCGGTTGACCCGCAGGATACCCGATTCGAAGTGGGTGTCTGTATTTTGAAGGCTCGAACAGCAAGGTGGCTTGACATGTTCGGATTCCTTAAAGGGAAAAAGAAATCACTTATCGGCATGGACATCGGGTCCAATGTCGTCAAGTGCCTTCGCCTGGATCTGAGCGGTGATCGGCCCCTGGTGACCCACTTCGCCATGGCCGACCTGCCGCCGGAGGCCATCGTCGACGGCGAGATCATGGACCGCGAGCTGGTGATCGAGGCCATCCAGAGTGCCGCCGAGAAGGCCGGTATCCCGGACGAGCCCGTGGCCAGCGCCGTAGCGGGCCGTGCGGTCATCGTCAAGAAGATCGTCATGGACAAGATGAGCGAGGAGGATGCGCGCGAGGCCATCTACTGGGAGGCCGAACAGCACGTGCCCTTCGACATCGACGACATCACGCTCGACTTCCAGATCCTTCAGGACGACATCGGCGCCGACCAGATGGAGCTGTTGCTGGTGGCGGCCAAGAAGGACATGATCCTCGGGCACGCCGAACTGATCAGGGACGCCGGCTTCCGGCCCCTGGTGATCGACGTGGCTTCCTTCGCCAACCAGAACGCCTGGGAGTATGCCGCCGCGCGCGGCGGGTTCCGGGACCTGGCGGCGGTGACCGCGGCTGCGGACGAAGCCGGCGCGGAGGATGTCGATGGGGATATGGATCCCTTCGACGAGGGCGAGGGCCAGGAGATGGGCGCCGACGACCAGAGCGCGAGCGAGTTCGTGGCGCTGCTGGATGTCGGCGGCGGCGTGACCAACGTGCACATCGTCAAGGACGGCGTGCCGTACTTCACGCGGGACCTGCCCATCGGGGTGGCCCACTTCATCGAGGAGTTCCAGAAGCAGCTGGGCCTGACCTACGAGACGGCCCACGATGTCGGCCGCGGACACACCGAAGAGGTGGACGACCAGCTGGTCACCGACATCGTCCGCTCGGTCGGCCAGGAGATCTACCAGGGTCTCGAACCCAGTCTGTCCTACCTGAAGACGTCCGGCGAAGCCGACGGCATCGACCGGATCGTCCTCAGCGGGGGCGGGGCCCACCTGCCGGGCCTGCGGGAGTATCTCGCCGAATGTTACAACGTTCCCAGCGAGGTGGCCGATCCTTTGGCCGGGCTGGATTACGACCCTGACCTCTTCGGTGAGGGAGAGGCCGAGGAGCTGAGTCCCCTGCTCACCGTGAGCGTCGGGCTGGCCCTCAGAGAGGCGGTGGGAGTCATGATTCGCATCAATCTTCTGCCCCGCGATGAAATGCCGGCCAAGAGCAGGATCACCCTGCCCAACGTCGGAAACTTCGCGCCCCTGGCTCTGATCCTGGTTGCCGCCGCCGCCATCGGCGCCGCCTACGTGCACCAGGCCCAGCAGATCAAGGCGTTCGACGACGTCATCGCCAAGGAAGAGGCGGAAACCCGCCGGCTGGCGCCCGAGATCGCCAAGATCAAGCGGCTGAACCAGCAGCGCAAGGACCTGAACGATCGTCTGGATGTCATCACGCGTCTGGACAGCGATCGCTACTTCAGGGTGCACCTGATGGACGAGTTGAACCGCGCCATGCCCGAGCACATCTGGCTGACCCGGTTCGAGGACATCGGCGGCGACCGGTACGCGGTTGAAGGTGTGACCTTCTCCAACTTCCTGGTCAGTGATTTCCTGCAGAACGTCTCCGGCAGTCCCTATTTCTCCGGCGTGGATCTGCTCGTCGCCGAAAAGGGCGAAATCGAAGACGTGAAAGTGATCAAGTTCAAAGCTCAGGCCAAGGCAGTCCGCAAGGCGGCCTCGGCTCCTTTTGAAGGGTAAGGAAGGACGCCATGGATATCGACGTCAAAGATCCGAAACTTCTCCGGTGGGCCGGCGCGGTGCTGGTGGTGCTGGTAGTGGTCCCGATGTATTTCCTGTCGGCCTCCTACCCCTTCACCTATGCGGCGAAGACCGAGACCATCAAGGAGTTGGACGCTCGTCACCAGCAGCTCAGCCGGGACCTGGAACGGGCCCGTCTGTTGGTGCGCAATCTCGAGCGGGTGGAGCAGGAGTACGCCATCCTCCACGACCAGTGGCAAGTGGCGCAGGCCCTGCTGCCTGAGCAGAACGAAATGCCCGATCTCCTGCGCAAGGTCACCGCGGCCGGCCAGCAGTCGGGTATCGAGTTCCAGCTCTTCAGGCCCCAGACTCCCGTGAGCCAGGGCTTCTATTCCGACAATCCCATCGAGGTGACGGTCCAGGGCGGGTACCACCAGACCGGTGTGTTCCTCAGCCGCCTGGCCAATCTCAACCGTATCGTCAACGTTTCCGACCTGAACATGTCCGAACTGCCCAAGCAGGACGAGACGCCGTTCACGGTGGAGACCGAGATGATCTTGACGGCCTATACGCAGGGTCCTTCGATTCCGGTCGAAGGTGACGAATCCCTCGAACCCGGCATCCTGGATAAGCTCGAAGCCAAGGCTGACAACGAAAACGCCGTCACGGCCCAAGCCAGCGCCAGCCAATAGGAGATATGACCATGATTAGGAAATTTTTCCGGCTGCCTTTCGCCTTGACCCTGGTGGTCCTCATGGGACTCCTGGTGACGGCCCCGGCTTTGGCTGAGGAAGAGGCTGCCAAGAAGGAGGACGCCGCCACTTCGGTGTCGCCGTCCCAGATCTCGCGGGACAGGATCAATGCGATCCGGGCCAACGAGTTCTTCTACCAGTCTTACGGCAAGGCCGATCCCTTCGCGGTTCTGGTCGCCGGTGACTTCGAGAAAGATACCGCCAGTGACATGGTGGATATGAACAGCGCCAGTCTCGTCGGCGTGATGTGGGGTGAGGACGACAAGTTCGCCCTGGTGGAAGACGGGGAAGGTTTCGGTTACATCCTGCGTGTCGGCGATCAGGTCCGACACGGCCGCGTCGTCAGCATCCGCAAGAATTCTCTCACTGCGCGGGTCACCCTGTACGGGATCACCAACAAAGTGGTCCTGAAGCTGGAAAAAACGGAGGGTTAGATAATGTACGGAAGGATCCGCTTCATCCATTTCGCGGTTCTGGTCTCGGTGTTCATCATCGGTGCCATCCCCGCCCTGGCTCAGGAAAGCGCCGCTCCGGCGGAGGCCGTGGCCCCCGTCGAAGACAGCTTCCGGGGTCGCCCCATCTCCCTGGACGTCCAGGAAGCCGAAATCTCGACCGTCCTGCGGTCCCTGGCCGGTTTCTCCGGCACGAACATCGTGGCTTCGCCTCGCGTCGAGGGCAAGGTTACCGTCAAGCTGGAAGAGGTTCCCTGGAAGGACGCTCTGGGTATCATCCTGCGCGCCCACAACTTCGACTACGTCGAGGAGCAGGGTATCTTCCGCATCGACACGGCCGAGGATCTGCGCCAGGAGAAACTCTCCATCGAGCGCGCCCGCAAGCAGGTCGAGGACCTCGAGCAGCTGAAGCTGGGTCTGGTGACCCTGAGCTTCGCCAACGCCAACGAGGTCAAGGACGCTCTCGAACAGATGCTGACCGAACGCGGCAACATCGACGTCGACGTGCGGACGAACAGCCTGATCGTCAATGATGTCGAGGACCGTGTCGCCATCATCGTCGATATGGCCGGACAGCTGGACACCAAGACCCCGCAGGTGGAGATCAACGCCCGCCTGGTCGATCTGGACACCCGGGCCGTGCGCGACCTGGGCATCAACTGGGGTGTCAGCAACTTCCAGAGCCCCGGCAACAACCTGGCCGGCGAGCTGAACATCAGCAATCCCCTGCAGAATCCCGCCGGCGACCTGACGGTCGGTACGGTCCAGGACTGGGGAACCCTGATGCTGAAGGTGGAGGCCCTGGAGAACGACAACCGGGCGACCCTGATCAGCAACCCGGTCATCACCACGACCGACAACCGCGAGGCCAGCATCCTGGTGGGTCAGAAGATCCCCCTGATCGTCTCGGACGAGGCGGGCAACGCCATCACCCAGCTGACGACCATCGGTATCCAGATGAAGGTCACGCCGCACATCAACAGCGAGAACCGCATCACGCTGGACGTCCACAACGAGGTCTCGGATCTGTCGAGCCAGGCCACGGTGCAGGGCGGCGTCATCATCAACACCAGTGAATCCGATACGCGGGTCCTGGTCGAGAACGGTGAAACGGCGATCATCGCGGGTCTGATCCGCAAGATCGACGGCAAGCTCGAGAGCGGTATCCCCGTTCTGATGAAGATCCCGCTGCTCGGTGGGTTGTTCAGGCACACCACCGACACCCGCGTCAGCCGCGAGCTCGTGGTCTTCGTGACCCCGACCATCGTCGAAGACGAGTACATGAAACGCCGGACCCTCACCGAAGAGGGCGAGGTCATCTACACGCCGGACAACGATCTCCCGCTTCTAGGGCGAACCGGCAATCTGCAGACCGCGCCCCCCGGGGATTGTTCCCCGGGGGGCGTTGTATTAGGATAGGTTCATGTGGACCTCATTCATCGGCTTCATGGCCAGCGGCAAATCCACCGTGACCCGCCTGCTGCAGACCGGCACCAGCCGGCCCCACGTCTGTCTCGACGATCTCATCGCCGCACGGACGGGTCTATCCATTCCCGAGATATTCGCACAGCAGGGCGAACCGGAGTTCCGGCGCCACGAACTGGACGCGCTGGCGAGCCTGGCGGCGGACAGGCACCTGGTGGTCGATTGCGGGGGGGGGATCGTCACGACGCCCGCCGCGGTGGATCTGCTGCGCCGGCGCGGGGTCGTGATGTGGCTGGACGCACCCTGGGAAACGATCCGGTCGCGGCTACTGGCAGCCGATCAGGCGAGCCGGCCCCTGGTGGGCGGTTTGGGTCTCCCGGGTCTCGAAAACCTATATCGCCGCCGACGGCCCCTGTACGCGGCGGCGGCTGATTTTCGCCTTGATGGGGGCTCCCTGGATCCAAGCCAGGTAGCCCGCGCGGCCATGCTCCGCGGCCTGCTCTGGCAGCGCCGACGCGAAGAGGAGCAGCGATGAGGGTCATCGGCGGTATCTGGAAGGGCCGCCGGCTGACCGCCCCGCCCGGCCAGGTGATCCGGCCGACCACCGACCGGGTGAAGGAAGCCCTCTTCAATATCCTTGGTCCGGCGCTTGCCGGGACGGTGTTCGTCGATCTCTGCTGCGGCGCCGGCGGGCTGGGGATCGAAGCGCTCAGCAGGGGTGCGGCCCGCGTTGTTTTTGTCGATGCCCACCAGGGCGCCCTGAGCGCCGTCAGGAAGAATCTGGCCGCCTGCGACGCGGCAGCTGCGCCGGCGGAATTCGTTCGTGCCGACGCGCTGGCCTGGCTGGGCCGGTGGGAACCGCCGGCCGCCGGCGCCGCCTGGATCGCCGTGGCGGATCCGCCCTATGCCGGAGAGCTGGCGCAGGGTATCATGGCGCAACTTGAATCCCTCGCCCACCGGCCCGGTTTCATCGCCGGTATCGTCGAACACGGCCGGGCCACACCGGCGGTCCGTGACCGGCAGGACGGCGGGCCCTGGGAGCACCGACGGTACGGGGAAAGCATCCTGGCCATCCTGCGGTCCGGTCCGGCAACGAATCCAGGCAAGGAGTGAATGAATGGAACGCCATGTGCTCTACCCGGGATCATTCGATCCGGTCACCCTGGGCCATATCGATATCATCGACCGGGCGCTGAACCTGTTCGACCGCCTGACGGTCGTGGTGGCCGAGTCGGGCAAGGCCGGCCTGCTGGGGCTCGAGGAGCGCGTCGATCTTTTCCGGCAGGCGGTCGCCGGGCGCTCCCGGGTCGAGGTGCACCCGTTCGGCGGTTTGCTGGTCGACGAGGTCCGCAGGCGCGGCGCCGACGCGGTCGTGCGGGGAATTCGCACCGCCGGGGACTACGAACACGAGTGGAGCCTGGCCGGCGTCAACGCTCTTCTTTCGCCGGACGTCGAATATGTCTACCTTCTGGCGCGGCCCGCGCTCGCGGCGGTCAGCAGCACGCTCGTGCGCGATGTGATCCGGCACGGGGGAGCCCTGGACGAACTCGTCCCCGCTCCGGTCGCCCGGGCGCTCGCAGGGCGGACCTTTTGACGACCGTCCGTCGACCGTCAGCTCCGGTTGACGCCACCTCCTGAAGGAGTGCCTTCTTGTTCCTGGATATCACGACCCTCCAGCTCGAATCCGGCAAGGGTGGCGACGGCTGCGTTTCGACACGCAAGGAGAAGTATGTGCCGCGCGGCGGACCCGACGGCGGCAACGGCGGCCGCGGCGGCTCGGTGTGGATCGAAGCCACATCGGTGATGTCGACCCTGCTCGACTACCGCTACAAACGGACCTACAAGGCCGGCAACGGGCAGGCCGGAGGCGGTAACCGGCGGTCGGGCCCCGACGGCCAGGACATCGTGATCCGCGTCCCGCGGGGGACGATGGTCTACGACGTCGCTTCCAACGAGCTGCTGGGCGACCTCCTGGAGGACGGTCAGCGGCTGCTGGTGGCCAAGGGCGGCCGCGGCGGCAAGGGAAACTGGGAATTCCGCAATCCCCGCAATCAGACCCCGCTGACGGCCCAGGCGGGACGGCCCGGTCAAACGCTCGCGGTCCGTCTCGAATTGAAGCTGATCGCCGATATCGGTCTGGTTGGCCTGCCGAACGCCGGCAAGAGCACGCTGCTTTCGGTGATCACGGCGGCCCGGCCCAAGATCGCCGACTATCCGTTCACGACCCTGGTGCCGAACCTCGGTATCGTCGATCTCGGTGAATACGCCAGCTGCACGCTGGCCGATATTCCCGGTCTCATCGAGGGCGCCAGCGACGGCAAGGGCCTCGGCCATGAGTTCCTGCGACACATCGAAAGAACGCGGGCGCTGCTGTTCCTGGTCGATCCGACCTTCGAGGCGCCTGATGAAGCCCTCGACGTGCTGCGGCAGGAACTGGCCGGACACGGGGGGCGTCTGACCGAGCTGCCGTTCGCCGTGGCGGTCACCAAGCGGGATACTCTCACCGCGGACGATGCCGCCATTGCCCTGGAGGCGGCCGCGGCCTGGGGACAGCGCCACGGCGCCCTCAAGGTGATGATGATCTCCTCGGTGTCGGGCGTGGGTCTCCCCGCACTGAAGCACCTCCTGCGCGAGCTTTACCAGCAATGAGCTGACCGGTGCCCCTGGAAGCCGGCCCTCACCACACCCGTTCCGACCTCCCGGTTGGGATTCTGATCATGAACGATTCATCACGACCCCAGGACACGCCGGCCGGGTCGGCTGACCGCGTCCCGGGGATTCTGGAAGCGACCGATGCCCGGTGGCCCGCTCTGTGGCGTTCGGTGGGCGATGCACCGGACCGGGTGGATTACCTGGGCGACCCGGCGCTCCTCGGCGGTCCGTGTCTGGCGGTTGTCGGCACCCGCCGCTGCAGTCCGCGGGCCGAGGCGATCGCCCGCCGTCTGGCGGGCGAGCTGGCGGCGACGGGGTGGGTCATCGTCAGCGGGCTGGCCCTGGGGATCGATGCGGCCGCCCATCGGGGCGCACTGGCGGTCGGCGGCACATCGGTGGGTGTCATGGCCACCGGTATCGATCGGATCTACCCCGCCGTCCACGGCTCCTTGAAGGATGATCTGGCCCGCACCGGCTGCGTCGTAACGGAGTTCCCCGCGGGCACGCCGCCGCTGAAACACCATTTTCCCCGTCGCAACCGTCTGATCGCGGGTCTGGCCCGGGCGGTGGTGGTCGTCGAGGCGCCGGTGCGGAGCGGGGCCATGGTGACGGCCATGCACGGCCTGGACTACGGCCGGGAGGTATTCGCCGTCCCGGGTCCGGTGGATCTGGTCACCAGCCGGGGCTGCCACCGGCTGCTGCGGGAAGGAGCCCATCTGCTGGAGTCGGTCCGGGACGTCACCCGCGTTCTGGGGTCCCCGGGC
Source organism: Candidatus Krumholzibacteriia bacterium (assembly GCA_942492615.1). Lineage (GTDB taxonomy): Bacteria > Krumholzibacteriota > Krumholzibacteriia > LZORAL124-64-63 > LZORAL124-64-63 > CALOFL01. Next base: position 161,633 of record CALOFL010000005.1, on the reverse strand, counting down.
GCAGACCACGCGGTCCCGGTTGCCGGCGGCGGCGGACCCGGACCCCTGCCGGTCCCGGCACCCGGCACCGCCGCCCGCTGGATCATGGATCGTCTGGATCTCGAAGGCGTGCGGCGCGATGACCTGCGCTTCCGGTGGCCGGGAACCGAGGCGGTCTGGCAGGAGGGGCTGCTGGCCCTCGAACTGGCCGGGCTCATCCGGAGGTTGCCTGGCGGCCGCCTTGCCCGTAGAATCTGGACCGATTGATCGGCTTCCCGACGTTCCCCAGAGGATCCAGCCTCCCAATGGAGTTTCCTGATGACCTCCCGACCCCGGCAGTGGTTCGACTTCGGCATGCTGTACCTGCTGTTCCTGTTGGCCAGACCGCTGCCCCGGGGATGGCTGCTGGCAATGGGGCGTCAGCTGGGTTCCTTCGTCTGGGCGGTCGTCGGTTACCGCCGCGAGATCGTTCTGGACAACATCCGCCAGGCCTTTGCCGGTCGGATGGACGAGAGCGAGGTACGCGCCACGGCCCGGTCGTTCTACCGCAACCTGGGTATGACCATGATGGAGTTTCTGGCCTTTCCGCGGCTGGGACGCGAAGACTTCGTCAAACTGGTGGCCATCGAGGGCCTGGAACGATTCAACGAAGTGGTCGCGCAGGGCCGCGGCGCCCTCCTGGTCTCGGGGCATTTCGGGAACTGGGAGTTGATGGGCGCCCGTATCGCGGCCGAAGGCCAGCCCGTCAGTTTCATCGTCAAGACGCAGACCAACAGCAGGGTCGACCGGGTGCAGAACGACATCCGGCACAAGGCCGGCATCGGTACCATCCGCATGGGCGCTTCGATCAAGGAGATGATCCTGGCGTTGCGCCGCAAGGAATTCATCGGCCTGGTGGGGGACCAGGATGCGGGGCCGGACGGCTGCTTCACCGCGTTCCTGGGACGTCAGGCCTCGGTCTACCGGGGCACCGCCCTGATGGCCTGGAAACTGAAGGTGCCGATCATCACCGGTTTCATCTATCGCCAGCCCGACGGCACCCATCGGATGGAGGTGGACCCGGCCTTCGAGGCTGATCCCGCCTGGGACGAGGACACGGCGGTGAGACGCCTGACCGAAACCCATGTGCAACGATTGGAAGCCGCGGTACGTAAGGCACCGGACCAGTACTTCTGGCTGCACCGGCGTTGGAAAACCCGTCCCCCGGAGGAAACGACTTGATCCAGGTCCATAATCTCGTGAAGAAGTACGGCTCGCATCGTGCCGTGGACGACCTTTCCTTCGCTGTCGGCAAGGGCGAGCTGTTCGGCTTGCTCGGGCCCAACGGCGCCGGCAAGACCACGACCATCAGCGTGCTGGCGACGCTGCTGCCGGGTGACGGCGGCAGTGCCTCGATCGGTGGGTTCGATGTTGCCGACCAGTCCGACGACGTTCGCCGCCTGATCGGCATCGTGCCCCAGGAAATCGCGCTGTACCCGGATCTCAACGCCCGCGACAACCTGAACTTCTGGGGCCGCCTGTACGGCTTGAAGGGCGCGGCCCTGGTCAGCCGGGTCGATGAACTTCTGGAGATGGCCGACCTGACCGCCCAGGCGGGCCAGAAGGTCGACGGCTATTCCGGCGGCATGAAACGACGCCTCAACCTCGCCGTGGGGCTGGTACACGCGCCTGAAGTCCTCTTTCTCGACGAGCCCACCGTCGGGATCGACGCCCACGCCCGCAGCAAGATCCTGACCCTGATCGGCGACCTGGCCGCCGGCGGCCTGACGGTGATCTACACGACCCATTACCTGGAGGAGGCCGAGCAGCTGTGCGACCGCATCGGAGTCATCGACCAGGGCCGCCTGGTGGCGCTGGGCGACAAGGAAGATCTGATCCGTCAGATCGGCGATGAGGACTGCATCCGATTCCAGCTGGCCGAGGACAGGATAGCGGCGCTCGAGGCGGCCAGCAGCCGCTGGCAGGGGTTCATCAAGATCGGGCGGCACAAGGGCAAGGTCGAGATCCGGGCCGCGGACGGTGCGTCGATCCTGCCCGAGCTGCAGGGGTGGTTCGCGGGCCAGGGGCTGGTGATCGAACAGCTGGAGATCGATCGGCCCAACCTGGAAGCGCTTTACCTGAACCTGACCGGCCACGGGTTGAGAGAAAAGGTGAGCGAATGAGGTTCATCGCCATACTGCGCAAGGACTTGAAGCGCATGGTGGGGGACCGTCGCGCCTTCGCCGTCAATCTGCTGCTGCCCTTGCTGTTGACGGCCATCATGGGCGCCTCCTTCGGCGGTGGCTTTTTCGGCAAAGGCGGCATCAGTGCCATTCCGGTGGCCCTGGTCGCCGCGGATCTGCCACCCATGCTGCGCGACCGTCTGGCCGAGGGTCTGGAGGAGTCCGGTTTTTTCGATGTCACCTGGGCCGATTCCCTGGATGCCGACCGGATGGTGCGGCAGGGCGAGGCCGCGGCGGCCGTCGTCCTGCCACCGGATGCGGGGCTGCGGTTCCTGGACGGTGCGGACATCTCCGTGGCGGTCTGGAAAGATCCGGCCAGCCCCCTCAAGGCCGGGATCGTCGAACAGGTGCTGACCCGCGGCCTGGTGCGGTATCAAGCCGGCGAAGCGGCCTACCTGGCCCTGTGGCCGGATGACGACTGGAGCGCTGCCGGGTCGACGGAAGAATTCAGTTTCCAGGAATTCCTGTCGGGTGATTTCGCCGATGTCTGGCGGCGCTGGCGCCGCGCCGACACCGATCCGGTTCTCGCCGAAACCCGTGCCCGAATCACGCGGGTGATGGACCGTCAGGTGGCTCTGAGTGATGCCCTGAGTAGTCAGGTCGTGGTGGTCGACGCGCAGGACCAGGCGCAGGCCGCCGGCGCCGGCGAAGCCGACGACCTCAATCTCTACAACGTCTTTCTGCCCGGTTTTGCCGTCTTCTTTCTCATGTTCAGCGTCGCCGCGGGGGCACGCGACCTGCACCGCGAGAAAGTGCGGGGGACGCTGCAACGGCAGCTCATGGGGCCGGTCAAGCCCGTCCAGATCCTGCTCGGCAAGTGGGGCAGCGCGGCCCTCCAGGGCATGTTCATGCTCACGGTGCTTTTTCTGCTGGGCGCGACTCTTTTCCAGGTGAACCTCGGTCCTGACCCGTGGTCGTTGCTGGTGATCATCATCCTGACCAACACCGCGACGGCTGGTCTATTTCTGCTGCTGGCCCTGGTCACCCCGAACGAAAAGACCATGGACAACCTCAGCACCGTGATCATCCTGGTGTTTGCCTTGCTGGGGGGCACCTTTGTCCCCATCGACGCCATGCCGGCGTGGATGCAGGGTGTCGGGCAGGTGGCCCTGAACTACTGGGCCAATCTGGGCTTCACCAATGTCGTCGCCAAGAACATCCCGCTGGCCGAAGCCACCCTGCCGGTGGTGGTCCTGGGCTGGACAACATTGGTCCTGATGGCGGCCAATATCTTCATCTTCCGTTTCCGGCTGCGGCGGGGAGGTCTGGGATGAACCCGATGGTGATCATGTCCATGGTCCGGTTGCGGTTCACCCGCCTGCTGCGTGACCGCAGCGGTCTGATTTGGTTGATCGTCATGCCGATGGTCTTCTCTTTTCTCATGGGGAATCTCCTGGGGGACTGGAGCGACCAGACCACGAACCTGCCGCGGCTGGTGGTCTACGCTCGGGATGCCGGACCTTCGGCGGAAGCGCTGCTGACGGCCCTCGACGGCAACGACAAGTTCCGGCTGGTCCGGGCCGACTCGATCGTCGACCAGGAGAGCGCACGGCTGGCGGTCGAGGACGGGCGGATAACCGCGGCGCTGTTCATCCCGGCGCGGTTCTCCGCCGCCGCCGCGGCGGGCCGCTCCTCCGAGCTCAAGCTCTATTACGATTCGGACCGCCTGAGCAGCCAGACCGTCCGCACCCTTCTCGAAAAATCGGCGCTGAAGGTGAACGCCATGGCCTCGGCCCGATCGCTGGTGGCGACCGGCGCCGCCGCCGCCGCGGTCCCGGTCGACAGCGCCCTGGCCTTCGACGAAAGCCGGTTCGACCGCCTGTGGAACGAACCGCGGGTGACCCTGGAGGCGGTCACCCTGGGACGGGTCGCCGAGGGTGGGCTGAACCTCACCAGTTCGTCCCAGCATGTCGGCCCGGCCTACATCCTGTTTTTTGTCCTGATGTTCATGATGGTCTCGGCCAAGGACATCGTGCAGGAACGGGAACAGCGGACCCTGGCCCGGTTGATGGTCAGCCGCGCTTCGTCCCTGGACCTGGTGCTGGGCTTTTTCGCCGGGGGCATGGCCATCGGCCTGGTGCAGTCGACGATCCTTCTGGTCCTGAACAGCCTGGCCTTCGGCCTGGATTACGGCGATTCGCCCGTGGGGCTGATCCTGGTCATCGTCCTGTTCGCAGCGATCAGCTCGGCGGCGTCGATCCTGCTGGGCAGCCTGGCCCGCAGCGGGGCGCAGGCCGACGGTCTGGGCACGGCCCTGACCATGGTGCTGGCCGCGCTGGGTGGTCTGTGGTGGCCGCTCGAGATCGTCCCGGAGTTCATGCAGGTCATCGGGCGGGTGCTGCCGACCGGGCAGGCCATCACCATTTTCCACGACATGATCGGCCGGGGTCACGTCCTGGCGGACATCCTGCCGCTGCTGGGCGGGCTGGCCCTGTGGTTCGTGGTGCTGATGATCCTGGCGATCGCCGGGCTGCGGCGCCTGATCGCGGTCTGAAGCTACTCGGTCTGGAACCCGATGTTCTGGGCGGGATCCGGCTGGCCGATCAGCTTGATCTCGCCGTGGCTGGTTTCGAACCGCTCCACGTTGGCCTGCAGTGATTTCTGCAGGGCCTTGGCCGCCTGCGGGGTCATGATGATGCGCGCGTGCACCTTGCTCTTGTTCATCCCGGGCACGATGCGCGCGAAATCGAGAATGAACTCGGCGTGGCTGTGGGAAATGAGGGTCAGGTTGGAATAGATACCCTCGGCTTCCTTCTCGTTCAGATCCAACGTGATTCTCTGCTGGGGAGTCTTGTTTTCCATGATTGCTCCTGTTTCGCTGACGGGCCGCACGGGGAGGGGACCGCGCCCCGAAATTGACACCGCCGACACCGGATGATAGCTTCGCCGGCAGCGGGCTGCGGCGGCAACGATCGTTCGTCTTCCCTCCATGAATCTTGTCCCAACCAAAAGAAGCGGCCATGAGCGCGAAATACAAGGATATCCTCTCCGGTCTTTCCGGCTGCCGTCTGGCGGTGATCGGGGACAGCATGCTGGACCGGTTTCTGTGGGGCAGGGTGGACCGCATCAGTCCCGAAGCCCCGGTGCCTGTCGTCCGCCTCGAAAAAGAGACCGTCAAGCTCGGGGGGGCGGCCAACGTGGCGGCCAACATCCGGGCCCTGGGCGCCGACGCCGTCCTGTTCGGGCTGTGCGGTGTCGACGAGGCCGCAACCCAGCTGCTGGAACTCCTGACCGAGCGGGGCATCGACGCGGCCGGATTGATCCAGTCCGATACGCGACCGACGACGATCAAGACCCGCATCCTGGCCCACAGCCAGCAGGTGGTCCGGACCGACCGGGAAGACGACCGCCCGCTGGCCGCCCTGCTGGTGGAGGAGCTGGTCGACCGGCTCGAAGCCCAGGGGCCTTTCGACGGCGTCGTGCTCAGCGACTACGGCAAGGGCGTGCTCACCGACGCGGCCCTGGCGGCCTTCATCGCCACCGGCAAGGAACGGGGGCTGCCGGTCGTGGTGGATCCCAAGCGTGGCGACTACAGCCAGTACCGCGGCGCCACCTCCCTGACGCCGAACCAGAAGGAGGCCGAACAGGCCTGCGCCATGGTGATCACCGGTGCCAAGAGCCTGCGCTCGGCGGGCCACCGGCTGCTCGAACGCACCGAGGCCGAGGCAGTCCTGATCACGCGGGGCGAACACGGCATGGCGCTTTTCCAGCGGGACGGAGCGGAACACCACCTCGACACCCAGGCCAGGACGGTCTACGACGTGACCGGGGCCGGGGACACGGTGATCGCCACCTACACGGCGGCGCTGGCCGCCGGCGCCGATTTTGCCACCGCGGCGGCGCTGGCCAACCACGCCGCCGGCATCGCCGTCCGCGAACTGGGGACCGCCGCGGTCACGGCCGCGCAGCTCACCGCCGCCCTGGACGAAAACGGCGAGACGTCGTGAAGGCGCCGGACACAGGAGCGGTTCTGGGCAGGGACCGGCTCGCGGCCTGGGCGCAGGAGCAGCATGCCGCCGGTCGCACGATTGCCTTCACGAACGGCTGTTTCGATCTCATCCACCGCGGGCATCTCGAAAGCCTGAAACTGGCCGCAGCCCATGCCGACGACCTGATCGTGGGCCTCAACAGCGACGCTTCGGTCACCGCGCTGAAGGGACCCGGACGGCCTCTGCTGCCGGCCGACGACCGGGCGGCCCTGATTGCCGCCTTGCGGCCGGTTTCCGCGGTCACTATTTTTGCCGAGCCGACACCCCGGGAGGTCATCCTCCTGATCCGGCCCGACGTGCTCGTCAAGGGGTCCGAGTACGAGGAAGCGGACATCGTGGGCGCCCGGGAGGTCAAGTCCTGGGGCGGCCGCGTCGTGCGCGTTCCCATGGTGCCCGGCTGGTCGACCTCCCAGATCATCGACGCGATCAGGGAACTTCCCCGGTAACGTCGCTGCATCCAGTATCATTTAGCCCTCCGGGCTCTAAGGAGACGACATGAGCAGGATCAAGGTCATGATTCTCGGCGCCGCCGGCCGCGACTTCCACAACTTCAACTGCGTGTACCGCGGCAACGAGGCCTACGAGGTCGTGGCCTTCACCGCCACCCAGATCCCCGACATCGACGGCCGTCGCTATCCCGCCGAGCTGGCCGGTGATCTCTATCCCGCCGGTATCCCCATCGAGGACGAGGCGGAGATCGTCGAGCTGATCGCCAAGTACGAACGCCGACATGTGCGTCATGGCCTACAGCGACCGTTCCTACCAGCAGGTCATGAGCCTGGCGTCGCATCGTCAACGCCGCCGGCGCCGACTTCACCATGCTGGGCGAACGCGACACCCAGATCAAGAGCACCAAGCCCGTCATCAGCGTCGGCGCCGTGCGCACCGGCTGCGGCAAGAGCCAGACCAGCCGCCGCATCTGCGAGATCCTGCGCGCGGCCGGCAAGAAGGTCGTGGCCATCCGCCACCCGATGCCCTACGGCGACCTGGTGGCCCAGAAGGTGCAGCGCTTCGCCGAGGTCGCCGACCTGGAGAAGCACAAGTGCACCATCGAGGAGATGGAGGAGTACGAGCCCCACATCATGGCCGGCGGCGTGATCTACGCCGGCGTCGACTACGAGGCCATCCTGCGCGAGGCCGAGAAGGAAGCCGACATCATCCTGTGGGACGGCGGCAACAACGACACCCCCTTCTACAAGAGCGACCTGCACATCGTGGTGGCCGATCCCCATCGCCCCGGCCACGAGAACACCTACTACCCCAGCGAGACCAACGTGCGCCTGGCCGACGTGGTGATCATCAACAAGGTCGTCGAGGCCGAGTTCGAGAACATCGAGACGGTGCGGGACAACATCCGGACCATCAACCCCGACGCGGTGATCATCGACGCGGCCAGCCCGCTGACCATCGAGGGCGACTTCGACCTCGCCGGCAAGAAGGTGCTGGTGGTCGAGGACGGCCCGACCCTGACCCACGGCGAGATGACCTACGGCGCCGGCGTGGTGGCCGCCCTCAAGATGGGTGCCGAGGAACTGGTCGACCCGCGGCCGTGGGCCACCGGCAAGCTGGCCGAGACCTTCGAACAATACCCCGAGATCGGCACCCTGCTGCCGGCCATGGGCTACGGCGACGAGCAGGTGGCCGACCTGGAGAAGACCATCAACGCCGTCGAGTGCGACGCCGTGGTCATCGGCACGCCGATCGACCTGAACCGGATCGTCAAGATCGACAAGCCCACCGTGCGGGTCGGATACGAGCTCCAGGAGATCGGTTCGCCGAACCTGGACCAAGTGCTGGCCAAGTTCATCGGCTAGTCCGATTGAACCGCGGCCGGCCGGATATCCGGCCGGTCCAACCAACCTCCGGGGAGGATTTGCGTGAACATCCACGAGTATCAGGCCAAGGAGATCTTCACCAGTTTCGGGCTGCCGGTTCCCGGCGGGTCGGCGGTGCAGACGGTTGCAGCGGCCGTGGCCAAGGCGGAAGAGTACGGTTTGCCGGTCATGGTCAAGGCCCAGGTCTTGACCGGGGGGCGCGGCAAGGCCGGCGGCGTGAAGTTCTGCCCGACCATCGCGGATGTCCGCGAGAATGCGGAAAACATCCTGGGGATGGACATCAAGGGCCACACCGTGCGGACGGTCCTGATCACCCCGGCGGTGGACATCGCCAGCGAGTTCTACATCGGCATGCTGATCGACCGCAACAGCAAGCGCGTGCTGCTGATGGCCAGCGCCGAGGGCGGCGTCGAGATCGAGCAGGTCGCCAAGGACACGCCCGAACTGATCTTCAAGATGACCATCGATCCGCGGTACGGGCTGCTAGATCACGAAGCCATGGACATGGGCATGCGCCTGGTTCCGGACGACATCAAGAAGGCCCGCCAGCTGGCCGACGCCATGCAGAAGCTGTACCAGGCGTTCGTGCACTCCGACGCCAGCCTGGCCGAGATCAACCCCTACATCTTCACCCCCGAGGGCAAGGGCCACGCCATCGACGCCAAGGTCAACCTCGACGACAACGCCCTGTTCCGGCATCCGGGCTACGAGGCGCTGCGCGATCTCGAGGCCGAGGACCCCAGCGAGCGTGCGGCCCGCGAGGCCGGCCTGAGCTTCGTCAAGCTCGAGGGCAACGTCGGCTGCCTGGTCAACGGCGCCGGCCTGGCCATGGCCACCATGGATCTGGTCAAGTACTACGGCGGCCAGCCCGCCAACTTCCTGGACATCGGCGGCAGCTCGAATCCCGAGAAGGTCGTCAATGCCCTGAGCATCATCCTGTCCGACAAAGAGGTGAAGGCGATCCTGTTCAACATCTTCGGCGGCATCACCCGTTGCGACGACGTGGCCAAGGGGATCATCGCCGCCACCAAGGCCATGGACATCAACGTGCCCATCGTGGTGCGCCTGACCGGCACGAACGAGGAGGAAGGCCGGGCCCTGCTGGCGGCCACCGATCTCGTCCCGGCCGAGACCATGGATGAAGCCGTTCAGAAGGCCATCGAACTCGCCGGCTGAACCCCCTGAACGACGGTTACTTAACGCGCCTTCGGCGCGATGACGAGGAGAGATCGGACATGGCTATTTTCGTCGACGACTCGACCAAGGTTGTCGTTCAGGGCATCACCGGACGAGACGGCGGCTTCCACGCCAGCCAGATGCTGGGTTACGGCACCAAGATCGTGGCCGGGGTCACCCCGGGCCGCGGCGGCCAGAAGTTCGAGGACAAGGTCCCGGTCTACGACACCGTTCGCGAGGCCGTGCAGGAGAAGGGGGCCAACACCTCGGTGATCTTCGTGCCGCCCTTCGGCGCCGCCGGGGCGATCATGGAGGCCGCCGACGCCGGCTGCAAGCTGGTCGTCTGCATCACCGAGGGCGTGCCCACGGTGGACATGGTCAAGGTCATGCCCTACCTGCAGGAGCGCGGCGTGCGCCTCATCGGGCCCAACTGCCCCGGCCTGCTGGCTCCGGGGCATCGCCAAGCTGGGCATCCTGCCCACGAGCATCGTCAAGGAGGGCCCGGTGGGGCTCGTTTCCCGGTCCGGCACCCTGACCTACGAGGTGGTCTACCAGTTGACCGCCGCCGGTCTCGGGCAGACCACCTGCCTGGGCATCGGCGGCGACCCGGTCATCGGGACCAACTTCATGGACGCCATCAAGGCCTTCAACGAGGACCCCAAGACCGAGGCCTTCGTGATGATCGGCGAGATCGGCGGCGACGCCGAGGAGAGGGCGGCCGAATACATCAAGGCGCACGTCAAGAAACCGGTGGTCAGCTTCATCGCCGGCCAGACCGCGCCTCCGGGCAAGCGGATGGGCCACGCCGGCGCCATCGTGAGCGGCGGAACGGGCACCGCGGCCGAGAAGAAGAAGGCCCTCGAAGCGGCGGGCATTCCCGTGGCCGACCGGCCGATGGACATCGTGCCCCGGCTGCAGGAAATCTGGAAGACGTAGGGACGTTCGCCGAGGGGAACGATTGCCGGCGGGCCTGTCCGGCCGGCCGGCGGGCTGGGCGCGGCTCGCGTCACCAACCCGAAACAAAGGAATTTGAATCGAATGCAGCAGACCTATTTCATGATCAAGCCCGAGATCGTCGCGGCCGGCGACCAGAAGATCGGCGCCATTCTGGCCATCGTCAACAGGCGCCGGATTCCGGATCACCGGCCTGGAGCATGCGGCAGCTGGACCGCGCCCTGGTCGAGGATTTCTACGGCGAGCACCAGGAACGGCCGTTCTACGGCGAGCTGTGCGATTACATCGCCAGCGGTCCCGTGGTCGCCATCCGCCTGGAGCGCGAGAACGCCGTCGCCGCCCTGCGCGAACTGATCGGCGCCACCAACCCGGCCGAGGCGGCCATCGGGACGGTTCGCGACCTGTTCGGGGCCTCGCTGCAGAACAATGCGGTCCACGGCTCGGCCAATCCCGAGGACGCCGCCCGCGAACTCGGTCTCATTTTCGGCTAATTGGCCGGTCAGGACCGTTTTGGGAGTCCTGTCCGCAACTTGACAGGGGCAGGGGCGCCTATTAGTGTGTGGCGCTCGCATTGAAGCGGATTACCATGAAACTGGATCTCGACAGGCAGGAGGGCGGTCGGTCCGAGCTGGGGATCGAGGGTGACCTCGAACTGGGACTCAAGGACGGTCGGCCCGCGCGCGCCCGGATCACGGGTGTGCTGGTGGTCCAGAATATGGAAAGCAGATTCCTGCTGTCGGGCCGCCTGGAGGCCGCCGGCGAAGCCGAATGCGGCCGCTGCCTGGCGACCTGCGACGTCGTCTGGCCCGTGCCCGTGGACATCATGGTGCTCAGGAACGTCGATACCGATGAGGACCAGGGGGAGACCCTGCTCATCCAGCAGCGCAAGGGCGAGGTCGATCTCGCACCGGCCCTGAGTGAATGTGCGGTCCTGGGATTTCCGCAGGCTCCGGTCTGTTCGGCCGATTGCCGGGGGCTTTGTCCCGGCAGTGCGGCATCGACCGGAACCGTGAGACCTGCAGTTGCGCTGATGATGATTTCGATCCCCGGTGGGAGGGGCTTCCCTAGAAGCGACCTTCGACCCTGCCGGCCATCCGGCGATGAACTTCGAGAACGGTCCCTGGCGGCGGGGGCTGGAGGAAAACTACCATGGCTGTTCCCAAGAAAAAAACGTCCCAGTCCCGCAAGGGCAAGCGCCGGGCCAACTGGCACCTGACGAAGCCCGATCCGAACAAGTGCCCCCATTGCAGTGCGGCGCGTCTGCCCCACCGCGTCTGCCGCGAGTGCGGTTACTACGGTGAGCGCGAAGTCCTGGTCGTCGAGTCCTAGGTCCGGACGACGCGGAACCGTTCGGCTCCGTGACCTGAAGCCGGGTCGCGCACGTCGTTCCGGGTCGCCGGCCCACCCACCCGGCAGGGAGGTCGGCACCAGTGAGCGATAGCAGACCCATCATCGCCGTCGACGCCATGGGCGGCGACCACGGTCCCGCGGTCGTCGTGCCCGGGCGCCGTGGCGGCCCTGCCCGACCGACGTCCTTTACGATCCTGGCCCTCTACGGCGACGAGGACGCCATCGAGGCCGAGCTCGCCAAGCCTCGACGGCGGCCGATGCCGGTCTCGGTCGTCCACTGCACCCAGGACATCGAGATGGGGGAGTCCCCCGCTACCGCCATTCGCAGCAAGAAAGACAGCCCCATCGTCCGGGCCATGACCGACCACCGGGAAGGCCGGGTGCAGGCCGTCGTCTCGGCCGGATCGACCGGGGCCATGGTCGCCGCCAGTCTCATCGTCCTGGGTCGGATTGACGGCGTGGACCGACCGGCCATCGGCACGCTGATTCCCACCGTCAAGGGGGAGCTGCTGCTGCTGGACGCCGGCGCCAACGTCCAGTGCACCGCCGAACACCTGGTGACCTTCGCCCGGATGGGCGAGGTCTTCGCCCGGGAGATCCTCGGTGTCGAGAACCCACGGTCGGCCAGCTGAACATCGGCGGCGAGCCCAAGAAGGGCACCGACCTGAACGTCGAAGCCTACGGCCTGCTCGAGGGATCCGGGATCATCTTCGTGGGCAACGTCGAGGGCAACCAGTTCATGCTGGGGCCCTGCGACGTGGTGGTCACCGACGGCTTCACCGGCAACAACACCCTCAAGATGGTGGAAGGGTTCGCCCGCTTCATGGGCGCGCTGTCGCAGCGGCCCGACCTGGACGACGCCACGCGGAAGGCCTTCGGCCCGGTGCTCGGCTTCCTGCAGAAGCGACTTCTCCTACGAAGTCTACGGCGGCGCCATGCTGCTGGGCGTCGACGGCATCAGCATCATCGCCCACGGCCGCAGTTCCGCCCTGGCCATCACCAACGCCGTGAAGGTGGCCTGGGACAGGTCGACCACGATCTGCCGCCAAGATCGCCGAAGCTGGCCTGCCGCCAGGGCGCCCGGTTTCCCGCCGCCTTCGGGAGGGGATCATGACCGCATCAAGCACCGGTTCCCATGATCTTTCCCGGCCAGGCCTCGCCAGGCGTCGGCATGGCCAGCGATCTGGCGGCCGGGTCCGGGCCCGCTGCCGCTTTCCTCGGCAGCGTGGACGGCATCCTCGGCGATGATCTCATGGAGATCATGTTCGGGCGGGCCTGCCGAGACCCTGACCGAGACCCGCAACGCCCAGCCGGCGATCCTGGCCCATTCGGTGGCCGTGGCCCTGGCCCTGCGCGAAATGGGCATCCGGCCCAGCGCTGGTCGCGGGCCACTCCCTGGGCGAGTTCAGCGCCGCCGTGGCCGCCGGGGCCCTGGAGGGCGCCGACGCCGTGAAGATCGTCCGGCGCCGGGGCGAGTTGATGTTCGCGGCGGGGCAGGAGGTGCCCGGCACCATGGCCGCGGTCATGGGGCCTGGCCGGCGAGCAGGTGGCCGAGATCTGCGCCGAGGTCAGCGCCCGACCGCGGGTGTCGTCGTCCTGGCCAACCACAATTCCGAGGCCCAGGTGGCCATCTCCGGCGAGGTCGACGCCGGTCCAGCCGCCGGCGAGGCCCTGAACGAGGCCGGCGCCCGGCGGGTCATCCCCCTGAACGTCAGCGGGGCCTTCCATTCGCCGCTGCTCGAGGGTGCGGCCGCGAGTTCGCGGAGTTTCCTCGACGGCATCGAGGTCGCGCGATGCCGAAGTGCCCCTGGTGGCCAACGTCACGGCGCCAGCGGTCACGGCCGCGGCGGCGATCTCAAGCAGGGCTTCGCCGCCAGCTTGACCTCGCCGGTGCTGTGGCACGACATCATGGACGTGATCGCCGCCGGGAAGGCCGGGCCGAAGGTCGTGCTGGAGGTGGGGCCGGGCAAGGTCCTGACCGAACCTTGCCAAGGCGGGCCTATCCCGGAGATAGATTTCCTGCCCGTCGGCACCGTGGACGATCTGACGGCCGGACGTGGCTGGAATCAGGAGATCGCGGACGCCGCCGCCTAGTGGACGGAAACGGAAGGAGAGTCCGATGAGCAAGGAAGCCGTCATCGTCACCGGAGCCAGCCGGGGCATCGGCGAGGCCATCGCCCGCGAACTGGCCGCCGCCGGCTACGACCTGGCCCTGGTGGCCCGCAGCGCCGACCTCCTGGAGGCCCTGGCCGAAGGCCTGGGCGGCGAGACGGCCGTGTCTGGGCCTATCCCGGGGACATCTCCGACTGGGATGCGGTCCAGCGGATCGTGGGCGAGGTCCAACGAGGAATTCGGGGGCATCTACGGCCTGGTCAACAACGCCGGCGTGACCCGGGACGGGCTCCTGATGCGCATGAGTCCGGAGAACTGGCAGGAGCCTCTGGACATCAACCTGAACGGGACCTTCTACTTTACAAGGGCCGTGGCCCCTCTTATGATGCGGCAGCGCGTGAAGGCCGCCTGATCAATATTTCTTCCGTGATAGGCTTGACCGGCAACGCCGGACAGGCTAATTATGCGGCATCGAAGGCGGGGATCATCGCCCTGACCAAGTCGGTGGCCAAGGAACTTGGCAGCCGCGGCGTGACCAGTAATGCGGTCGCGCCGGGCTTCATCGCCACCGACATGACCGCCGACCTGCCCGAGAAGGTGCGGGCGGACATGCTGGAGCAGATTCCCCTGAAACGCTTCGGCGAGGGGAAGGATGTGGCCGGCGTGGTCAAGTTCCTGTTGTCTCCCGAGGCCGCCTACATCACCGGGCAGACCCTGGTGGTGGACGGCGGCATGATTGCGTAAGCTTAACTTTCACGTTCCCCAGGAGGGTAACCTGACATGGCGTCGATTCAGGAACAGGTGTACGAGATCATCCAGCGGAAGCTGTCGGTCAACCCCGAGCAGATCACGCCCGAAGCCTCGTTCACCGAGGATCTGGGTGCCGATTCCCTCGACACCGTCGAACTGGTGATGGATCTGGAAGAGCAGTTCAATATCACCATCCCGGAAGAGGATCAGGAGAAGCTGCGTACGGTGCAGGACGCGATCGATTACCTCGAGTCGCACCTCGACTAGCCGCTCCAGGCGGGACATCCCGAACGCGACGGCGAGCCGTCGGTCCGGAACAGGTGGGACCGGTCCCATCCTCGCTTGTGATGGGACCGGGTCTGATTATGGTTCATGAATCGCGGCAAGGGAGGTGCGAGTGTGGACTCGCGCAAAGTCGTCATCACCGGCATGGGCATGGTCACCGCCGTCGGACTGGACCGCGACACCAGCTGGGAGGCCTCTCGTCGCCGGCAAGAACGGCGTCGGCCCGCTGGAGGGCTTCGACCACGAGGATTTCAAGGTGACCTTCGGCGCCCAGGTCAACGGATTTCGACCCCACGGTCGCGATGGACCCCAAGGAGAGCCGCAAGGCCGACCTCTTCGTCCAGTACGCCATGGTGGCCGCGAAGGAGGCCATGGAGCAGTCGGGCATCACCGAGGTCGCCGATCCGTACCGGGCCGGCGTGATCATCGGTTCGGGAATCGGGGGCATGTTGACCTTCGAGGCCCAGCACACCCGCTTCGTGAACCGGGGCCCTCGTGGTGTGTCGCCCCTGTTCATCCCCATGATGATCGGGGACATGGCCGCCGGTCTGGTCTCGATCCGCTACGGGTTCAAGGGTGCCAACTACTGCACCGTCAGCGCCTGCGCCTCCGGCGGTCACGCCATCGGCGCTTCCTATGACCAGATCGTGCTCGGTCACGCCGACGTGATGATCACCGGCGGCGCCGAGGCCGCCGTCTGCAACATGGCCCTGTCCGGCTTCGCCAACATGAAGGCCCTGTCCACCCGCAACGACGCGCCGGAGAAGGCCAGCCGGCCCTTCGACAAGGAGCGTGACGGCTTCGTCCTGGGCGAAGGCGCGGGGATTCTGGTGCTCGAATCCGAGGAGCACGCCAAGGCTCGCGGCGCCGAGATCCTCGGCGAGATCTGCGGCTACGGCATGACCGGCGACGCCTACCACATGACCCAGCCGGATACCGAAGGGCGCGGTGCCGTCAATTCCATGCAGCAGGCCATCCGCACGGCGGGCCTGGTGCCCGCGGACGTGGGTTACATCAACGCCCACGGCACCTCGACCTACTTCAACGACAAGGGTGAGCTGAAGGGTATCGAGCGCCGTCCTCGGGGACGCCGCCGCCCAGGCCTCGATGTCAGCTCCACCAAGTCCATGATCGGCCACCTGCTGGGCGCCGCCGGCGGCGTCGAGGCGGTGATCACGACCCTGGCCCTCAAGGACGGCGTCCTGCCGCCGACCATCAACCTGGACAACCCCGACCCGGACTGCGACCTGGACTACTGCCCCAATGAGGCGGTTAGGCAGGACGTCGAATTCGCCCTGTCCAACTCTTTCGGCTTCGGCGGACACAACGTCACGCTCTGCTTCAAAGCCCGGCGGTAACCTGGGCGCCGGGAAGGCTGGGAACCATGGGACTGAAGGATTCGATCCAGCAGGTGCTGGCCCGGATCAAGGCGGAGGCGGCGGCACCCGGCGCGACGGGACACCGGTGGACGAATCGCAGATCCGGCCGCCCTGGATCGCCACGGAATCTGCCGGCCCTGGAGGCCAAGCTGGGCTACACCTTCGACGACCGGACCCTGCTGGCCAACGCCCTGCTGCACCGTTCCCACATCCACGTCACGGGCCAGGACCGGGAGAGCTCCAACGAGCGGCTGGAGTTCCTGGGCGACGCCGTGCTGGGGCTGGTGGTCAACGACTACCTCTACGCGCGCTATCCGGAGAAATCCGAGGGCGATCTGACCAAGATGAAGTCGCTGCTGGTGTGCGGGGCCCGGCTGTCCGAGGTGGCGGCGGAGTTCGAACTGGGCGTTCATATCCGCATGAGCCGCAGCGAAGCGGCCACCGGCGGCAGGCAGCGGTCATCGATTCTCGCCGATACGACCGAGGCCCTCATCGGAGCGGTCTACCTCGACGGGGGACTGGCTTCAGCCCGGGAAGTGATCCTGCGGACGGTCCTGGCCGGCAGCGACCGCGTGCTTTCCCGACGCTCCCTGCGCAACTACAAGAGCCGGCTGCAGGAGCTCATCCAGGCCCTGCACAAGACCCCGCCCCGCTACCGGGTCGTCGAAGTCGACGGTCCGGATCACGACCGCCTGTTCCGCGTGGCGGTGACCTTCGCCGGCCGCGTGCTTGGCAGCGGCGAGGGGCGCAACAAGAAGTCGGCCGAACAGAGCGCGGCCCGGGAGGCCCTGGAAGAACTGGAGGAGGATCCGGAACATCTCGACGACGGAAGACGATGAACCTGAAATCCGATCAACCATACCGAGGAGCCCGGGTGAGACACCCGATCATCAGACATCCACTGCGGGCTCCTGCTCGACGTCCTGGTCACCGTTGGTGGCGGCCGCCCTGGTCGCGCCCTGTTCGGCCGTGAGCCGCCGTCCGCCTTCGACCCAGCGGTTCCGGACGACCGACGAGGACGTCCCCTACGGCGTGGCCGCCGGCTGGATCGTCGGCCACCAGCCTGCTGCACGAAGGGCGTACCGACGAAGCCCTGCCCTACCTGCACATGGCCTACCGCGCCCAGCCGGATGTCGACGGCCATCGCCATGGATTTCCAGGCGGCCCTGGCCGCCGAGGGTTACCTTCAAGGACGCCCTCGAAGTGATGGACCAGCTGGTCGCCGCCATGGCCCGATTCGCACGTCTTCCGCCTGCGCCGTTCGGCCCTGAACCTGTCAGGCCGGCAACCAGGACAAGGCGCTCGAGGACCTGCGCGAGCTGCGGCGCCAGGGGCGGTGACGGCTTCCCTCGAGGTCATGAGCGCCGAGGCTTCGATCCTGGCCGGCAAAGGTGATTTCGACCAGGCGCTGGACGTCTTGCACGAGGGCCTGGCCCTGTATCCCGCAGCCGGCAGGGATATCTACCTCGACATGTCGCGCGTTCTGCAGCAGGGCAAACGCTCCGCGGAAATACCCGCGCTCATGGCCGCGGCGCTGGCTGCCTATCCGGACGAGCCGGCGCTGTGGCTGGTGAAGATCCGCGCACTCGCGTCCCACGGCAGCCACGACGAGGCCCTGGAGACCGCCCAGCGCGCCGACGCCCACTTCGCGGACTGCCGCGACCGGGGATGAGGCCGCCTTGTGGAGCCCGGACCTGGTGGCCGAAGCCGCCGGACCGCTCGGCGTGCCCGACCTCCCGATTCTTCCGGTGGAACTGGCCGATTTCTACGCCCAGCACCGTCAGGTCGACCGGGCCCTGGCCATGCTGCGAACCGCCTCGCGGCCGAAGGCGGCGAACTCGAACTGGCGCCGAGCCTCTGGCTGGCCCGGCTGATGCTGGGCACCGGCCGGCAGGAGGAGGGGGCCGTCGCGGTCGAAAGGATCATCGCCCGCTGGCCGGAGGCGGGACGAGGCTGGTTCCTCAAGGGCAAGGTCTACGAAGGCTCGGGCGACTGGGATGCGGCGATCGAACCACTACCGCATGCGCGTGGACCTGGCGCCACACGACCCGGAGATCCGTCTGGCCATCGTGCGGGCCATGCTCGTGGCCTGGGATGAGGATCTGCGCGACGCCGCCGCACCGACTGCCGAGCAGGCCGTGCGCAGGAGGAGTTCGCCGACCAGACCATGGTCGCCTCGACCCTGGTGCCCGAGCAGGACACCGAGGGCCAGCTGCTGCTGGGCTACGCCTTCCGGGCGCTCCAGGATTTCGAGCGGGCGGCCTGGCGTTTCAAGCTGGCCGCCGAGAATCCCGATCTGCGGCTGACCGCCCTGATCCAGAAGAGCATCTGTCACGATGAGATCGGTCAGGACAACAAGGCCCGCGCCGACCTCGAGCTTCTGCGCCACGAATATCCCGACAACGCGGAGGTCGCCAATTCGCTGGGCTACTTCCTGGCCGAAAAGGACCAGGATCTCGATCTCGCGGAGGATCTGATCGAGGAAGCTCTGGCTGCCAGTCCGGGCAACGGGGCCTTCCTTGATTCCATGGGCTGGGTTCTGTTTCGCAATGGGCGCCTCGAGGAGGCTCTCGATTACATGATCAAGGCGGTGAATGTTCTGCCGGACGATCCGGTCATCCTCGAACACCTGGGCATGGTGCTCAAGGGGCTGGGCCAGACCGACGAAGCCCTGGATGTCTTGAAGCGGGCTCTGGTGCGCGGCGGCGAACCCGAACGGATCAACGCGGCGATCGCCGAGATCGAGGCTGCGCCGCGGACGGCGGAATAGGGTTCTACCGCGACTTCCCGGAAGGGTACGATGGCCGGTAAAATCATGACTTGCCTGATGGCACTGTTCCTGCTGAGCGTCGTTTCCGGACCGGTCGGGGCCGGCGAAGAGGAAGGACGCCTGCAGCTGGCGCGCTGGTCCGCCGCGGCGTTCGGACATAGCGCCGGCGGACTCCTCTGCTGGATCGAAGGCGCCGACGGCAGTTTGCGTCTGGAATTGTTGACACTGCCGGTGGGGCCGGTCCCGGACGGTGCTTGTCCGGGGGGCGGGACTGGCGACGCTGACCTCCAGCCGGTTCTGGTGCAGGACGGCGAGGGCTGGACCCTGATCCTCGGTCCGGACGGGCAGGGTACGCTGAACGAGTGGGATCGTGAATGGCGCCATGCGCCCGCGGGTTTGGGCCAGCTGGTCCTGGCGGCCCTGGCGGAGCTGCAGACCGGTGCTTCCGGACGGACGGCGTCGTGTCCCTTGTCGAATACGTACCGCCCCCGATTCCGCGGCGCGCGGGAAGGGCGCGGCGGAAATTCCCCGACGCGGGTGGTGGAAATATCCGGCCTCGGTGACGGAGTCGTCGCTCCGGCGGCCAAGCGGACCTTGCGCGGACTCCTGGTCGAACGCGGCCGCGGCCTCGGCGGCGCCGGCGAGATCGTCACCATGGTCCGCGCCGCGGATGGTACCGTTGATTCCTGCCTGCGGATCCGCTCCTCGCGGCGCCCCGGCGCCCTGCTGGTGGGCGACCCCGTCGCCCGGCCCGTCGCTGCGGTCCCCGAAGTGTTCGCGCCGCTTTTTGGCCCCTGGCCGATGGCCCCTGTCCGATCTTCGCGAATTTACGGGAACTCGTTGAACCGCGCCCGACGGTTGAATCGAAGAGCGGTTCCGTTCGTCAGGCCACCAAAGGAGCATTGGGTGAATTTCTCGCGCGATGAAAAACCTGTCGGCAGCTCGCCTCCGCGGCGAGCCGATTTCGGCGAATACCGCGATGAAGACCTCATCGTCATGGTCCAGGAGGGACAAAAGAAGGCCTTCGACGAGCTGGTGGCCCGCTACAAGGGTCGCCTGTTCAGTTTCATCCTGAGGATGGTGAAGGATCCCGGCCTGGCGGAGGAGTTGACGCAGGAGACTCTGATCCGCGTCTACATCCACGCGGCCAAGTACCGCGAGATCGCGAAGTTCTCGACCTGGGTCTTCACGATCGCGACCAATCTGGTGCGCAACAAGATGCGCCAGCGTTCACGCCGGCCGCGGATGGTGAGCCTCAATCCGGCCCCGGACGAGGACGAGATGCCGGTGGATCCGGCCGATCTGGTGGCCGATCCCTCGGAGAGCATCCACCGCGAGGAACTGGCGGATCTGATCAACGAGGCCACCAGCAGGATTCCGGAGAAATATCGCATCCCGTTCCTGCTGCGCGAAGTGGAACAGCTCAGTTACGAGGAGATCCAGCAGGTGACCGGGCTGAAGCTGGGGACGGTCCGTTCGCGGATCAACCGGGCCCGGACACGCTTTCGCCTGCTGATCAAACCCATGCTCAAGAACGAGTCCCTGCTCGAGGAACTGGAACGCATCGAGGCCCGCGCGGCCGAGGAAAAGAACAACGACCAATGATTTCTGGAGGATGATGGCAATGCGGTGCAACAAGGCAACGGGGTATCTGAGTCAGGGGATGGACGAACAGCTCCCCCCCGATGTGACGGTGGAACTCACCCGGCATCTGGACGGATGCGAATCCTGTCAGGCATACCGGGAAGATCTGCTCGTGGCGCGGCGACTGATCACGGCCACGGAACCCGAGATATCCGAAAATTTCGAGTGGAAGCTGCAGTTGCGGCTCAATCAGGCGATGCAGCAGGCCGTCGGGGAATCCGCCTATCCCTGGGAGAGCGATGAGGCTGACCGCTGGCACTGGTTCCGGAACTTCGGGGCCGCGACGGCCGTCGGCCTGGCCGCGGTTCTGGCTCTGGCAATGTTCATCGGCCCCGTTGGCGGACCGCAGGCGCCCGGTTTCGTCGCGCCCGGCAACCTGGCACAGAACACCCCGAGCCTGGTCCGCAGCGCCAGCAGCGGCGCGGTTGGTTCCGACCGGCTCCCCTTCAGGCTCGACAATCCCCGCGGCGGTTTGCAGCGTTCGGTGTCCACGGGCGCGAACGCAGTGTTTACCGGCGGCGAACGCTTCTCGCTCAATCGGGGCTGGTCGGGCGGAAACACCAGCGACCTGATGACGATCCAGCGCCTGAAAGCGCAGAACCAGCAGCTGAACCACCGGATGCGTCTGTTACAGCAAGAGGTTCTGCGCCTGAGAGCCAAGCTTGACAGCAGTGATTCCAGTGCCCTAGATCTAGAACAGAAATAGCAATGCCCGGACGCGGTCCGGGTTGCCCGTCACCAGGGAGTTTTCTGTGCTACGCGTTTCGCTGGGAATCATGCTGACAGCGTCCTTGGCGCTGACCGGCTGCGGCATCGACAGTGAAAAGGGCATCCTCATGGCCGCCGGATCCTACGGCGACGTGGCGGTGGTGGTCACCGACGACAACCTGCGTCCGGCCGCCGAACGGTTCCTGACGGCGCTGAACACCCCGAAGACCTTCGTCATCAAGCCCGAGACCATCTATCAGCCGGACATCTTCGGACCCGACCGCTGGGATCTGGCCAAGGGCTACAAGAATGCCATCCTGCTGGTGAGGATCGGTGACGGCGGCGGTGCGGAAAAAGCGGCCCGCAAGCTGGTGTCGAAAGAAGCCTGGGAGCGGCTGGCCGCCGGCGGCGGGGGCG
This sequence comes from Candidatus Krumholzibacteriia bacterium, assembly GCA_942492615.1. Taxonomy (GTDB): domain Bacteria; phylum Krumholzibacteriota; class Krumholzibacteriia; order LZORAL124-64-63; family LZORAL124-64-63; genus CALOFL01. Next base: position 140,063 of record CALOFL010000005.1, on the reverse strand, counting down.
TGGTCAAGGTGAACGACCCGTGGTCCACCTATCAGTTCGTCATCCTGGTGGTTTCGCGCGACCGCAACATGCTCAGCAGCCTGCTGCAGAAGAACGCCGACAAGATCAGGACCCTGATCGACGACAGCAACCGCGACCGGATCCTGCGCCGCAACCGCTACGACGGCCTCAACAACGCTCTCATGGATTACTACTGGGACCGCTACGGCTTGTTCCTGGAGATCCCGGCGGTCTTCACCCAGAACCAGCTTGAGCCCGATGGTTACGCCGGCCTCGAAATCATGCAGAACGGTCCGTCCCGCGGAATCAGTATCGTCTGGAAGAAGGTGGACGACCCGGCGGCCATGCTGAACGATCGTCAGGCCCTGCTCGAGATGCGGCGGACGATGGGGGAGAAGCTCCACAACGAGGAGCTGCTTCCCTCCACCTTTGTGTGGGAAGATGCGGTGATCGGCGGGGTCGAATGTCTGAAGCTGGAGGGATCCTGGAACAGCAACGTGTTTGCCGGGGGCGGACCGTTCTGGTGCTATTTCATTCCTGATCCGGGCACGGGCAGGATGTTCTGCCTCGACCTGCTGGTCTATGCTCCGAACATGGACAAGATGAATTATTTCCGTCGGCTGGAGGCCATCGCCAGCACCTTTGCGACCTCCCGCCCCCAACCCTGATCGGACCGACATGACGCTGCCATCCATCCGGCGATTCGACCTTTGGCTGCTGGTTCTGCTCGTGGCCCTTCCGGTCGGCGTAGGTGCCCAGACCCGCAGCGACACCGGCCGTCACCAACCCGAACCGCCGCCGGAGAAGAAGGAAGACCCGACCGCGGAGGCGACGGTGACGTCGTGGGATCCGGAGCGGTCGCGCTGGTACTTCGGCGCCAGCGGCGGCATCCAGGGCGGCGGTGACCTGTTCCGCGTCGCGACCGTTGACGGCACCGGCGTGGGGTGGGATCCCGAGAGCGGCGGCGGTTTCAACGCTTCGCGCTTCACCGCCACCTTCGACCGGAATTTCAGCCTGGGGTTCTTTGTCGGTCGGGATTTGAACCGCACCTGGTCCGTACGCGCGGATCTGGGCTGGTCCCAGATGGATGTCGGGGCCGAAGCCCTGTCCGGGCAGAACGGCGCCGTCTACCTCTTCGACCGGTTCGACGTGCTCAATCTGGGCCTGGGACTGGAAGCGCGGTTGACCGGCCGTCCGTCCTATCCCTATGCAAACGCGTCGCTCCTGCTGAGCATGCTGGCGCCGGCGGTGGTATCGGAACTCGAACAGACGAACGTGGGCGGGCGCTTCGGGCTGGGCTTCCTCCAGGAGATCGATCGACTCTGGTCACTCCGTATCGAAGGCCGGCTGATCGCGACCGGGTTCTCCACCGGCACCTACGTCCCCCGCACCGTACTGCCGGATCAACCTGAACTGATCTTTGAGGCCAAGGACGGCATATTTCTCTACGAATTCGTGCTCGGCGTCCAGGGCCGCTTGTGATGCCCTCCCATTGTCCTGGATAGGGGACATTTTCACATCAACGGGCCTTTTTCCTTTCAACTTAGGGGCCCGAGTCCTATATTTCCAAGTTGCCGTTTTGCTGGAGAAAGACCTCAATCAGTATCAGGGGATGCGTAAATGAGTAATATCATTGCAGTTGTAAATCACAAGGGGGGCACCGGCAAAACCACCACGGCCATCAACCTGGCGGCCGGCTTGACCCGCTACAGTGACGTGACCTCGTCATGTCTGATCATCGACATGGATCCCCACGGCAGCGCTACCAGCACGCTGCTTGGCAAACTGGATGGTGAACCGCCGGCCCGCAGCATCTTCGATGTGCTTCGCCGGGCGATCACGCCCCAGGACGGCGTCGCCTCGACCATCTACGACGAGAACATCGATATCCTGCCGTCGAACCCGTCGCTCGAGAGCATGGCCAAGACCCAGATCACCGACCGGCTGGCCAAGGTGGTCGGCACGCTGGCCACGTCCTACGGCTGGATCATCATCGACACGCCGCCCAACCTGGGGGTGCTGACCCAGAACGCCCTGGTCGCCGCCGACTACGCGTTGATTCCCACGCAGTGCAGCGGACTGGCGGTGCCCACGCTGCACCAGGTCAAGGCCCTCATCGAGAAGATCCAGGAACGGCAGAACGTCTGGTTGCAGCTGCTCGGTGTGCTCCTGACTCAGAAGGACGGGCGCACGCCCCTGCAACGGCCCGTGCGGCGCGAGCTGGGGCAGGTCTTTCCCGCGGCTGACATCTTCAAGACGATCATCACGAACAACATCAAGATCGAAGAGGCGCCGGCCAACTTCCAGAGCATCTACGCCTACGATTCGGGCTGCCTGGGCGCGTCGCTGTACCGCGACTGGATCAAGAAGGAATTCCTGAAGAAGCACCAGAAGCTGGAGAAGAAGAAGGTCGAGCGGCGGGAGGCCGCCGAGGCCGGCCAAGGAAGCGAAGAACTCTAGCGGCAGTCTGGCCTCAGGGCCGCACGAAGGGGTTGCTGTCTTTTTCCCTGCCCACGGTCGTGTCGGGTCCATGGCCCGCAATGACCACTGTTTCATCCGGGAGCGTGTAGATGCGTTCCCGGATGCTTTTTTCCAGGGTGGCGAAATCGCCGCCCGGCAGGTCGGTCCGACCGATCGAACCACTGAACAGACAGTCGCCCACGATGGCGTGATGCACGCCGCTGCCCTCATCCATGAAGTGGAACATCACCTGGCCGGGTGAATGGCCCGGCACGTGCCGCACCGCCAGCGTGCCGCCGGCAAATTCCACCTCTCCGCCATCGACCAGGTCGGGCAGGCAGCGCGGCACCGGCGTAGGCGGGAAGCCGTAGGACGCCTGGATCTGCTGCAGGTTCTCGATGAACGGGAGATCGTCCGCGTGGCAGCGCAGCGGCAGGTCGTGGACCGCCTGCACGGCCGCCGCGGCTCCGATGTGGTCGAAATGACCGTGGGTGGCCAGCAGGGTGGTCAGGCGGCCGCCGGAGGCCTCGACCCATCGCCAGCAGCCGTTCGGCCTCGTCGCCCGGGTCGACCAGGATCGCTTCCTTGCCCGTCCGGTCCCTCGCCCGTGAGCAGGACGATTCATCTGCAGGGGCCCGACCGGGGTGACCGCGATCTTCCAGTCCATGCTCGCTCGCCTGTTGGTGTCGCAAAAACCGGCTCCGGAGAGCAGGCCGGAGCCGCTCTGGTCGATGTCCGGTTCGGACTCTCGTCCCGAGCCGCTACTCCTCGTAGTACTCGCGGCCCAGGTGCGTGATCACATCCTCGCCCATCATCCAGCGCAGGGTGTTCTTCAGCTTGGTCTGCTGGATGAAGAGGTCGTGCTCGGGGCTGCAGAGCCCTTCGGGCGTGACCGGGCTCTTGAAGTAGAAGGAAAGCCATTCCTGGATGCCGCCGGGCATGCCGCCTCGCTTGGCCAGGTCGAGCAGCAGGGCCATGTCCAGCACCAGGGGCGCGGCCAGGATGGAATCGCGGCACAGGAAGTCGACCTTGATCTGCATGGGCGTCCCGCACCAGCCGAAGATGTCGATGTTGTCCCAGCCTTCCTTGTTGTCGCCGCGGGGCGGGTAGTAGTTGATCCGCACCTTGTGGTAGAGGTTGCCGTAGAGATCGGGGTAGAGCTCCGGCTGGAGGATCGTGTCCAGCACGCTCAGCTTGGACTCTTCCTTGGTCTTGAAGGACTCGGGATCGTCCAGCACCTCGCCGTCGCGGTTGCCCAGGATGTTGGTGGAGAACCAGCCGGCGATGCCCAGCTGGCGGGCCTTGAAGCCCGGGGCCAGGATGGTCTTCATCAGGGTCTGGCCGGTCTTGAAGTCCTTGCCGCAGATCCCGGCGCCGGTCTTCTTGGCGAGCTCCTCGAGGGCCGGGACATCGGCGCTGAGGTTCGGGGCGCCGTTGGCGTAGGGGACGCCCATCTTGATGGCGGCGTAGGCGTAGATCATGCTGGGCGGGATCTCCCGGCTATCGTCGCGCAGGCCCTTTTCAAAGGCATCCAGGGTCTCGTGGACCGCGGATTTTTTCATGAAGATCTCGGTCGAGCCGCACCAGACCATGACCAGCCGATCACAGCCGTTCTCCTTCTTGAAGGTCTCCATGTCCTGCATCAGGGCTTCGGCCATCTCCATCTTGGTGCCGGTCTTGACGTGGGTGCCCTCGAGCATCTTGACGTAATACTGATCGAACACGGCGGTCATGGGGCGGATTGCCTCGAGGTCCGGTTTGAGCTGATCGAGCAGTTCCTTCTCCAGGACGCCGGCATTGACGGCGGCGTCGTAGACACTGTCCTCGAAGATGTCCCAGCCGCCGAACACCAGGTCGTCCAGACCCGCCAGTGGCACGAAGTTCCGTACGAGGGGCTGGCGATCCTCGGTTCGCTTGCCCAGGCGGATGTGCCCCATCTGGGTGAGGCTGCCGATGGGCAGGCGCAAGCCCTGCCGGATGGCGTGCACACCCGCGATGAAGGTCGTGGAAACCGCGCCCATGCCGGGGGTCAGGATTCCCAGCTTCCCGGCGGCGGGTTTGATCTGCAGCTTTTCAGCCATTGTCCAAGCTCCTCTCAAAAATGCTCGGCCATGAGGTCAAATCTGGTTGGAGCACGCTGGACGACCGGCCCGCCGACAGAATGCCCGGCCGCCGCCGAATGGCGCGTGTTCCTGGTCAGGACAGGATAGGATTCCCACCTGCATAAGGCAAAAGAAATGTTTGGCCGCCACCGACGGCCTGGGACGGGCGCTGCAGCGGCCGCCGCGGAGGCGCAATGGCCCGGCAGGTTGCCGGAAACTGATTGTCCCGCACGAAGATGGGCGGTCCGGTTCTTTTGCAGGGATGGATGGTTTTTTTGTCGCGATGTTAATAAAAAAATTGATATGGGCGGTAGACATAACAGGAAGTCATGTGCTATAATTCCTTCGCAGTCGGAAACCACAAGTCGCACAACCGAAAGGTTCGGATGACCCAAAGCTAACGCGTTCATTGTCTTTCAGCCTCGAATACATCAACTTTGCTTTGGCAAAGGGAGACTGTGCACCATGAAGGAAGACGCGGCAGCTTTTGCGGTTGTTGATGGCGACTTTGCCATAGCTTCACCAAAGCTATTTATCCCCGCGGATACCACACGCTATTACGGATTGCAGGGCCGTCTGAAACGGGTCTTTGACCTGGTTGCGACCTCTGTGATCCTGGTTGTGGTTTCGCCCCTGATGCTTCTCATCGCCCTGCTGGTCAAGTACGGCAGTTCGGGACCGGTCCTCTTCGTTCAGGAAAGGCTGGGTCGGGACGGGAAGCCCTTCAAGTTCTACAAGTTCCGATCCATGGAGCACAACAGCGACGACGCCATCCACCGCCAGTTCGTGGCCATGTTCATCGGTGGCGACGAGGGTGGTTGTGCCGAGTCGAACGCCGGGGACAAAGTCTTCAAGATGAAGCAGGATCCCCGGGTCACGCCCATCGGCTCCCTGTTGCGCAAGACCTCGCTGGACGAGCTACCGCAACTCTTCAATATCCTCAAGGGTGAGATGTCCCTGGTCGGACCCCGGCCGCCGATCGCCTACGAGATCGAGAACTATCCAGCCGTGGCACATGGAACGCCTGAAGGCCGTGCCAGGACTGACCGGTCTGTGGCAGGTCAGCGGCCGCAGCAGCGTCTCGTTCGAGGAGATGGTCCGGCTGGACGTCCGCTACATCAACCAGTGGTCGCCGTGGCTGGATTTCGTCATCCTCGCCAAGACCGTCCCCGTCGTCCTGAGGGGTACCGGAGGCTACTAGGTTCCGCGGCGGTCGGCAGGGACCCGCCGTCGCGGCCCATCATTCTTTTCCTTCATCCTGAACCGTTGATTCCAGGATTCAAGCATGTCCGCTTTGTGACGATCAATTGGAATGCGCATCCCTAGTCCGGATGAGCGGTATGATTGTCGTTTCTCGTCCAACGAAAGCGAGTCGGAAATGATCAGCGTGGGTGTGATCGGTTGTGGCTACTGGGGCCCGAACCTGATCCGTAACTTCAACAGCCAGCCCGGGGCCGACCTGGTCGCCATCGCCGACCTGGATGCCGATCGCCTCGGTCATGTTGGTCTGCTCTATCCGGGCGCGGTCAAGACCACCAACCACCGGGACATCATCGACAATCCGGACATCGAGGCGGTCGTGGTGGCCACGCCGATGGGCTCGCATTTCAAGCTGGGCATGGAAGTGCTCGAGGCCGGGAAGCACCTGTTCCTGGAGAAGCCGATGGCCACCAACAGCGCCGACTGCCGCACGCTCATCGAGACGGCCAAGAGCCGCGGGCTCAAGCTCATGGTCGGGCACACCTTCGTCTACGCGCCGCCGGTCAGGATGATCAAGTCGCTCCTCGATGCGGGGGAGCTGGGTGACATCTACTACGTCAACGTCTCGCGGGTCAACCTGGGCATCTTCCAGAAGGACGCGAACGTGATCTGGGACCTGGCGCCTCATGACGTGGCGCTCCTGAGCTACCTGTTCGGCGCCTACCCGGTCGCCGTCAGCGCCATGGGCCACTGTTACGTCCAGCAGGACAAGGGCATCGAGGACGTGGCGTTCGTGACCCTGGAGTATCCCGGCGGTTGCCTGGCCCATATCCACGTCAGCTGGCTCGATCCCAACAAGATCCGCCGCAGCACGTTCGTGGGCAGCAAGAAGATGCTGGTCTACGACGATGTTTCGGCCTCGGAAAAGATCCGGGTCTTCGACAAGGGTGTGGATGTCCAGCCCCACTACGAGGATTTCGGCGAGTTCCAGTTGCGATATCGCTCGGGTGATGTTTTCCTGCCCCACGTGGACACGGTCGAACCCCTGAGGGTCCAGGCCGCCCACTTCCTGGACCTGATCCAGGAGAAGGAAGAACCGCTGAGCAACGGACTGCACGGCCTGAAGGTCGTCGAGGTGCTGGAAGCCGCCTGTCGTTCGCTCAAGGAGGAGGGACGGCGGATCGAGTTGGACTACTCGATCTGATCCGATCCGGTAACCGCGGAGGATCTCTTGGCCACCCGACCCATCCGTGTCGCCATGATCGGGCAGAAGGGGTACCCGCCCATCCACGGCGGCATCGAGAAGCATGTGGCCGAACTGGCGGCGCGCCTGCCGTCGCTCGGGTTCGACGTGGAAATCTACAGCCGGCCCCACTACAGCGGGATGACCGGGCCGACCGATCTGCCGGGCGTGACGGTCAGGCGCCTGCCGAGCATCCCCACCAAACATCTCGACGCCATTTCCCATACGCTGCTGTCGACCTGTCATGCTCTGGCGTCGGGTCCGGACCTGGTGCACTACCACGCCCTGGGACCCGGCCTGCTGGCGGGGGTGCCGCGGTGGTTCCGGCGCATCCCGACGGTGGTCACGGTGCACGGCCTGGACTGGCAGCGCGACAAGTGGGGCGCCGTGGCCCGCGGTGTGCTGCGGCTGGGGGAGTCGGCCAGTGTTTCGCAACCCAGCCGTACGATCGTCGTGTCGCGCGCGCTGCGCGAACACTACGTCCAGCAGCACAAGCGGCAGACCACCTACATCCCCAACGGCATCGCGGCGCCCGTCTACCGGGAACCGGAACTGATCAGGGCGCTGGGGGTCACCGGGAAGTATGTGCTGTTTGTCGGCCGGCTGGTCCCGGAGAAGGGTTGTCACCTGTTGCTGCAGGCCTGGGCCATGCTGCCGGCGGCGGTGCGGCGGCAGTACGACCTGGTCATCGCCGGCGATGCCGGTTTCACCTCGGGCTACGTCGAACAGCTGCGACGGGTCGCGCCGCCCGAGGTGAAGTTCCTCGGTTTTGTCCACGGCCCGACCCTGGACGAGCTCTACACGAACACCGATCTGCTGGTGCTGCCTTCGACCCTCGAAGGGCTGTCGATCACGCTGCTGGAGGGGATGAGCTACGCGCGCTGCTGCCTCGTCAGTGACATTCCCCCGAACCTGGAGGCGGCTGCCGGAAACGCCGCGTTCTTCAAGAGCGGCGACGTGGCCGACCTCAAGGATCAGCTGGCGGAACTGCTGCCGGCCGAGGCCCGGCGGACGACCCTCGGACAGGGCGCGCAACTGCATGCCATTGAACAGTATTCCTGGGACAGGGTGGCGGCCATGACGGCGGAGCTTTACCGTGAAGCCGGCGCCGGAACCCCATGATATGGGCAAAATTGAATTTGACAAAACGGGCCATGTTCATTATATCTTCACCACCTTTCGAGCGGGCATAGCTCAGCTGGTAGAGCACTACCTTGCCAAGGTAGATGTCGCGAGTTCGAGTCTCGTTGCCCGCTCCAGTTGGTCGGGGAGAATCCGTACGGTTCTCCCCGACTTTTTTGACTGGTCGGGATTCCGGTCCGGTTGACATCGCCCGGTGGATTGGACATACTTGCTGACTGGCGGGGCGGCATAGCCAAGTGGTTAAGGCGACGGTCTGCAAAATCGTTACCCCCGGTTCGACTCCGGGTGCCGCCTCCAGTCAACCCACCGGCCCAGCGGCCGGTTTTTTCGTGCCGGGCGATCCCGGCAATTGACACCGCGTGCGGCACTGCCCATTATCGATCCACGTCGGCGGATGACGGTGCCGGGATGGCGAAATTGGTAGACGCAAGGGACTTAAAATCCCTCGGAGCGTTGCTCCGTGCCGGTTCGATTCCGGCTCCCGGCACCACGCTCCGGGTCCGGCGAACGTCAATCTCGCCCAGCGACATCGGGGGTCTTCTTGCGCCTCGCCTTTCTTTCCATCGGCCGTCACATCCATACGGAACGCTGGATCCGCTGGTTCAGCGACCGCGGACACGAATGCCATCTGCTGACGGTTCAGCCGGGTCCGGTGCCCGGGGTGCAGGTGCATGACATCCGCGCCGGTTTTGGGCCGAAGCCGTTGCGTTACCTTCTTTCGCTGTTCAAAGTCCGCCGTATCCTGGGGAGCATCAAGCCCGACCTGCTCAACACCCATTTCCTGACCGGCTACGGGTACTGGGGGCGTTTCTCCGGCTTTCGCCCGAACGTGCTGACGGTCTGGGGCGACGACGTCTACGTCACCCCGTTTGAAAATCCGCTGAAGAACCGCCTGGCCAGGCTGGCGCTGACCGGCAGCGACGCGGTGACCGGCGACTCTGCGGACATCCTCGCGGTGGCCTGCGATCTGGGCGCCGATCCCCGGCGCAGTTTCCGCGTCCTGTGGGGTGTGGATTTCGCGGTGTTCAAGCCGGGGGCCGCGGACCGCTGGCGGACCGACCATGGCTTTGCCGTCGACGACATCGTCTACTTCTCGCCCCGGAGTTATACCCAACCCTACTACAACATCGACGTGGTCATCGCCGCGGCCGCCGCCGTGGCCGCGGCCGAGCCGCGTGCCCGTTTCCTGTTTGCGGGTTACGAGGGGGATCCCGGCCCGTTTCGGGCACGGGCCGAGTCCGCCGGCATCGGCGACGTGATGGCCATGGTGGGGCGCCTGCCCCACGACGAGTTCGCCACGGCGCTGCAGGCCTGCGACGTCTTCATCTCCGTCCCCTCGGTCGACGCCACCGCCGTCAGCCTCCTGGAGGCCATGGCCTGCGGTTGCCGCATCATCATTTCCGATCTGCCGTCGTCGCGGGAGTGGATCGAAGACGGCGTGTCCGGCCTGGTCGTGACGCCGCGCAGCGTGGAGGAACTCACCGGCGCCATGTTGCGCTACGCGCGGGATGTGTCTTTCGGCGAGGCGGCCGGACGCGCCGCGCTGGCGAATGCCCGCCAGGTGGCGGGATTCGACACCAACATGGCCTATGTGGGCGCGATTTTCGAGCACCTCGTCGCCGGCGGCGGCTGGCCGGAAAGCGTTTCCCTGCAGCGGCTCAGGGACGGGGGGAGGACCATGGATCTCTCGGTCGTGATCCCCACGATGAACAAGGTCGAGCTCCTCACGCGAACCGTCGCCGCGTTGCGTGATCAGGACCCGGGGCCGGGTGTCGCGTGGGAAATCGTCGTGGTCGATGACGGCAGCAGCGACGGGACCGCCGCCTGGCTGGCGTCCCGGGAATTCGGCGACGATCCTTCCCTGCAGTTTGTCAGTGACGGCGTCAACCGCGGCCGGGCCAAGGCCCGGAACCTGGGCGCGCAAGCGGCCCGGGGACGCTGGCTTCTGTTTCTGGACGATGACATCGTCGCTCCGCCGGGACTGCTGCGCGCCCATCTGGATCTGCTGCGGACCGCACCGGACGTCGGCACGATCGGCTACGCGGTCACCGAGCCTGCACTGCGGGATGCGCCGCACTTCTACTACATGGACAGCCGCGGGGCGGCACGTCTGGCTCCCGGCCCGGCCCCGAGCCGTTTTTTCGTGACCCAGAACGCGGCGGTGCCGCGGCAGGCGTTTCTGTCCGCCGGCGGCTTCGACGAAGAATTCTCGGCGTACGGCTTCGAGGACATGGAGGTGGCCTTCCGCCTGGAGGATCGGCAGGGGCTTCGTTTTTGCGCCGTCGTCGCACCGGTTCCGCTGCATGTCCACCACCACACCCTGGAGCAGTATTTCGCCAAGAAGCTGGAGTGCGGACGGCATTCGCTGCCCCATTTGGCCCGGCTGCATCCGCAGCGGCTACGGGAAATGCGCCTGCATCACGTGGTCGATGCTCCCGGAACCCCGGCGCCCGGCCCGGTGACATCCCTGTTCCGCCGCTTGGCCGTGTCCGCCCTGGGCCGCCGCTTTCCCGGAATGATGTCCGGTTGGCCGACCTGGCGCCGTCAGCGCCCCGTCTTGCCGGCGTTCTACTGCTTCCTGATGAACCTGGCCGTGCTCTGTCTTTTTCGCCAGGGCGTGGCAGAAGGCGCATCCTCCCCTGAATAACTGGCGCACTGTTCTGCCATAATGACATGGACCCCCTTGGCAGCCCGCGGCTACAATGATGAGACTGTTAATCTTGAACTCCGTTAACGATATTGCGGCAACGACTTGAACCAATCGTGGGCTGAGCGGCAGTTCGGCACGCCCCTTGTATTGGGTTGGGAGAATCAATGTGTCACTTGCAACCCGGTCAGGAATGGAGAATAGAAATGGGCAAGATCATCGGTATCGATCTGGGAACGACCAACAGCGTGGTTTCGGTCATGGAAGGCGGGGAGCCCAAGGTCATCCAGAACAAGGAAGGCAACCGCACGACCCCGTCCGTGGTTGCCTGGAGCAAGAATGGCGAACGCCTGGTCGGGTTGCTGGCCAAGCGTCAGGCGGTCACCAATCCCCAGGACACCGTGTTTTCGATCAAGCGGTTCATGGGACGCCGCTTCGACGAGGTGGCCACCGAGATGTCCGAGGTGCCGTACAAGGTGGTCAAGGGGCCCAGCGGCGAGGTGCGGGTGCAGACGAGCCATGGCGAGTTCTCCCCGCCGGAGATCTCGGCCCAGGTCCTGCGGACCCTCAAGGAAACAGCCGAGGAATATCTGGGCACCACCGTGACCGAAGCGGTGATCACCGTGCCCGCCTACTTCAACGACAGTCAGCGGCAGGCGACCAAGGACGCCGGCAAGATCGCCGGGCTCGAGGTCAAGCGGATCATCAACGAGCCCACCGCCGCGGCCCTGGCCTACGGCCTCGAGCGCAAGGGTGAGGAGACGATCGCGGTCTTCGACTTCGGGGGCGGGACCTTCGACGTTTCCATCCTGGAGATCGTCGACGGTGTCTTTTCCGTGCTGGCGACCAACGGCGATACCCATCTCGGTGGCGACGACATTGACCAGCGGATCGTCGACCATCTGGTCGACACTTTCGTCAAGCAGGAGGGGATCGACCTCAGCAAGGACCCCATGGCCCTGCAGCGCCTCAAGGAGGCGTCGGAGCTGGCCAAACGGGAGTTGAGTTCTTCGACGCAGACGGAGATCAACCTGCCGTTCATCACCGCCGATCAGACCGGGCCGAAGCACATGGCGCTGACTCTGACCCGCGCCAAGTTCGAGTCGCTGGTCGAAGACCTGGTCGCCAGGACGGTGCAGCCCTGCTTGAATTGCCTGAAGGACGCGGGCCTGTCGCCGTCGGATATCGACGAGGTTCTTCTCGTCGGCGGTTCGACGCGAATTCCCGCGGTCCAGGAGAAGGTCAAGGAGGTCTTCAAGCAGGAGCCCAACCACACCGTCAACCCGGATGAGGTGGTGGCCATGGGCGCGGCGATCCAGGGTGGGGTTCTCGGCGGCGAGGACATGGACATCGTGCTGCTGGACGTCACCCCGCTGAGTCTGGGAATCGAGACCCTCGGTGCGGTGATGACCCGTCTGATCGATCGCAATACGACCATCCCGACCAAGAAGAGCCAGGTGTTCTCGACGGCCGCCGACAACCAGCCCACCGTGGATATCCACGTGCTGCAGGGTGAGCGGGAGATGGCCGTCGACAACAAGACGATCGGCCGCTTCCAGCTGACCGGCCTGCCGCCCGCTCCGCGCGGGGTGCCGCAGGTGGAGGTCACGTTCGACATCGATGCGAACGGCATCCTGTCGGTCAGCGCGGTGGACAAGGCGACCGGCAAGGAACAGTCCATCAAGATCCAGGCGTCCAGCGGTCTGACCGACGCGGAGATCGACAAGATGGTCACGGACGCCGAAGCGCACGCCGACGAGGACAAGGCGCGGCGGGAACTGGTCGATTTGAGGAACGAGTCCGAAGCCAGGATCCATGCTGCCCGCAAGAGCATCGAGGAGCTCGGCGACGACCTGGAGACGGATCTCAGGGACGATGTCGAGACCAAGATCAAGGCCCTCGAAGAGGTGCTCACCGGGGATGACGCCGCCATGATCCGCGCCGCCAGTGACGCCCTGATGGCCGCGGTGCAGAAGCTGGCCAGTGCTGCGTACGAGAAGGCCTCCGCCAAGCAGGAGGCAGCCGGAGCGGACGCGAATGCCGGGGATCAGCCGGAGGGCGACAAGAAGTCCGACGGCGAGTCCGGTCCCGTGGATGCCGACTACGAGGTCGTGGAGGACTGACCGAGGTTTTTGGTTGACAATTATCAACCAGGTGGTATGGTCGGATCAAGGGATTGAACCGCATCCGGCCATATTGCCAGGCCCTCGGAGTTCTTGAAAACAGGACAAAAAAAGTCTTTGACTATGATGTTGGTAAAGGTTAATCTCGAAGGGCGTCGAGAACCGTTCCTACCAGCATCCCGATTCGCGATAGAATCGGATACATCCAAGAGATTCCAGGAACAAATCGCCAGGGAAGGCGTATCACGGTGGAAGGTTCTGACGGCGTCGAAAAATAGATGACCTTTTAGGTCAACTTTAATTCACCGGGGCGGGGGCCAGCCTCCCACGGACAAGGAAGCCCGGTATAGAAGAACAGGCGGCAGGGGTCGCTTGGGACCACCAGGAGGAAGTGACGTGTACGAAGTCGAACTCAGCAGTGACCGTCGGGAAGATTCGAGCCTGCAGCACTACCTGCAGACCATCGGGAAACACGCCCTGTTGACCCGTGAAGAGGAATTCGAACTGGCTCGACGGATCCGCACCGGCGACAAGGCCGCTTTGGACAAGTTGGTCAACTCGAACCTCCGGTTCGTCGTCAGCGTCGCGAAGAAGTTCCTGAATCAGGGTCTCAGTTACATGGACCTGATCGCCGAGGGAAACATCGGCCTGATCACCGCCGCCAAACGCTTCGACGAGCGCCGGGAGTTCCGGTTTATCTCCTATGCCGTCTGGTGGATTCGCCAGGCCATCCAGAAGGCCATCGCCGAGCAGACGAACACCGTCAGGCTTCCGATCAATCGTTCGCAGCAGGCCCAGCGTATGAAGCGGGTCTCGCAAAAGCTGGAGCAGAAGCACCACCGCAAGGTGGGTGAGGACGAGATCGCCGAGGAAATGAGTCTGGACCTCCGCAAGATGGGACAGATTCGCGCCGCCAGCATGCCGCTGGTCAGTCTCGACCAGCCCCTGTACGACGACGATGTGACGTTGGCCGACACCCTGGCCGACCCCGAGGACCTGACCCCGGACGAGGGCTACCTGTCCGGTGAGCTGCTCCAGGAACTGGCCGACGCCATGGACCTGCTCTCGCCGCGCGAGCGCAACATCGTCATGCGCTACTACGGCCTGGGGGCCCAGGAGACCGCTTCCCTGGAGACCATCGGCCAGGACATCAATCTCTCCCGGGAGCGCGTGCGGCAGATCCGCAACCAGGCGCTGACCAAGATGCGCCAGCAGGGGCACGGGGAGCGCTTGGTGGATTATCTGACCTGAGCGTGATCTGTGGACGAAGGACGGGTTTTCCGTTGACTTTGACCGGGACTGTTGTTTTATTTTGCCTCCCGGTGGGCGATTAGCTCAGCTGGTTAGAGTGCTTGCTCGACACGCAAGGGGTCACTGGTTCGAATCCAGTATCGCCCACCACCCGGATTGCGAAAAGTGAAGCCCGTTGCCGTCCGCCCGGCTGCGGGCTTTTTTTCCAGGATCCGCACGGATCCGGCTTTCAGATCGGTGGACCCGCGGTTATCCTGTGCGGCGACCCCGGTAACCGGTAACCAAACCAAGAGGATGGACGGCTCGACATGTCGGATCTCACCTTGAAGCTCCCCGACGGCAACGCCCTGACGATCGCGCAGGGACAAACCTACGGCGACGCCGTGCGCCAGATCGGCGAGGGCCTGCTGCGCAATGCTCTGGCCGTGACCGTCGACGGCGTGAACCACCCCCTGAGCGAAACCGTTGGTCACGGGGGCGAAATGCTCGTGATCACCCGCAGTGCAGACGCGGGTCTGGAGACGCTGCGGCATTCGACCGCCCACCTGCTTGCCTGGGCGGTCCAGGATCTCTATCCCGGGGTCAAGTTCGCCTTCGGGCCGGATATCGAAAACGGATTCTACTACGACTTCGACCGCGAGGATCCCTTCAGCGAGGAGGACCTCGAACGCATCCAGAAGCGCATGGCCGAGCTGGCCAAACAGAAGGTCGCCATCGAAAGGGTGGAGGTCTCACGGAAAGAGGCCGCAGAGATGTTTGCCGACCAGCCCTACAAGCTCGAGCAGATCGCATCCCTGGGCGACGAGCAGCTTTCGATCTACCGCATGGGCAACTTCACCGACCTGTGCGAGGGTCCTCACGTGCCGGACACCGGCGACCTGAAGGCCTTCAAGCTCCTGAGCGTCGCGGGCGCCTACTGGCGCGGCGACAGCACCCAGCCCATGCTGCAGAGGATCTATGGCACCAGCTTCTTCAAGAAGAAGGATCTCGACGCCCACCTGGCGATGCTGGAAGAGGCCAAGAAGCGGGACCACCGCAAACTGGGCCGGGAGCTCGACCTGTTCGGGGTGATGGACGAGGCCGGACCGGGGCTGTCGTACTGGTTCCCCCGGGGCGACATCCTGCGCGAGCAGATCATCGACTACTGGAAGGACATCCACCGCCGCAAGGGGTACGTGACGGTCACCACGCCGCACATCTCCCAGGCCGCCCTGTGGGAGACCTCGGGCCACATGGAGTTCTACGCGGAGAACATGTACGTCTTCGAGCAGGATGAACGCCCCTACGTGGTCAAGCCCATGAACTGTCCGGGGCACATCCTGATGTTCAAGCGCAAGACCCGGGGCTACCGGAGTCTGCCGGTCCGCTACGCGGAGCTGGGCACCGTCTACCGGGCCGAGCTCAAGGGCACCCTGCACGGGTTGATGCGCGTCCGCGGGTTCACCCAGGACGACGCTCACCACTTTTGTACGCCCGAGCAGCTCGAGGACGAGGTGAGCCTGTGCATCGATCTGGTCAAGGAGATCATGGGGGCCTTCGGCTTCGACGATTTCAAGGTCGAGCTGTCGGTGCGTGACCCACAGAACAAGGAGAAGTACGCCGGTACCGACGAGGAGTGGGAGGCCGCCGAAGCCTCGCTCGTCAAGGCGCTGGGCAAGCACGGCCTGGACTACACCCGGGAAGAAGGGGAGGCCGTCTTCTACGGACCCAAGATCGACGTCAAGCTGATCGACGCCATCGGCCGCCGCTGGCAGACCAGCACGATCCAGTTCGACTTCAACCTGCCCCGGCGGTTCGACGTCAAGTACACCGACCGCGACGGCCAGGAGCGATACGTCTACATGGTCCACCGGGCGATCTTGGGGAGCCTCGAACGGTTCATCGCCCTCCTCACCGAGCACTTCGCCGGTGATTTCCCCCTCTGGCTGGCCCCGGAACAGGTCCGCGTCCTGTCCGTGAGCCGCGACCAGCACGATTACGCCAGCCAGGTGGCCGCCAGGCTCCGTGAGGCCGGTATACGGGTCGGCGAGGACGTCCGGGACGAGAAGATCGGTTTCAAGATCCGTGAAGCCGAGGTGCTGCGGGTGCCCTGGATGCTGGTTGTCGGCGGACGGGAGGCCGAAAGCGGCCAGGTGGCCCTGAGGGTGCGCCATCAGGGCGACATGGGAGCCCGCACGGTGGACCAGGTCGCCGAGGAAATCCTTGACGCTGTCCGCAACAAGACCTAGCTTATATCGATTCAGACGCGTGCCGGGATTAGGGTTGATTCCGGAGGCGAAACCAAGAAGAGGTCCGCCCTCTCACCGTAGCTGGCCGTACGTCCTGTGGGCGTATCGTGGACGGAGCGGTTAAGATACCCGGTGCCCCGTTTGCGGGGCCCTGCGGCGGACCACTGTGTCCGTTTTTTTTGTGCCCACCAGCGGGGCCGACGGAGGCAGAGAGAACGGGGTGACCCCCCATCAGGAGGTAGGGCTTATCAAGGGAACTAAGTTGACCCGGGTCAACCGGATGATAAGGATTCCCCGTGTGATGGTCGTCGATGAAGAGGGCGAGCAGTTAGGTATTCTCGAGACCAACGAAGCGATCACGATCGCCGAAGAGCGCGGACTGGATCTCGTGGAAGTGGCGCC
Source organism: Candidatus Krumholzibacteriia bacterium (assembly GCA_942492615.1). Classification (GTDB taxonomy): domain Bacteria; phylum Krumholzibacteriota; class Krumholzibacteriia; order LZORAL124-64-63; family LZORAL124-64-63; genus CALOFL01. The sequence goes on along the minus strand of CALOFL010000005.1, from coordinate 123,264 downwards.
GACGGCGCGTCCGCCCGTCTGCAAGATCATGGACTACGGCAAGTTCAAGTACGAGCAGGCCAAGAAGGCGAAGAAGGCGAAACAGGCGTCGCACACGGTCAAGGTCAAGACGATCCAGTTCCGGCCCAAGACCGACGATCACGACTACCAGTTCAAGAAGAAGCACATCATCACTTTTCTTGAGCAGGGCAACAAGGTCAAGGTGGTCATGCGCTTCCGGGGAAGGGAAATTTCGCACCTGGACCTGGCCATGGAATTCCTGAGGCATCTGATCCAGGAGATCGAGGAGTACGGGTCGCCGGAGTCGCACCCCCAGCGGGAAGGCCGGCTGATCACCTTCGTCATCGCTCCCAAGAAAGTCCATTAGTCAACGGGGCGGCGCCGACGCTCCCATCGCCGGGATTGTGAACCTGACATCACGCGAACCGATCCGGATCGCAGATCGTCCGCCACAGCACCGAGAGAGGCAAGAGAACATGGGTAACAAGATGAAGACCAACCGCGCTGCCGCCAAGCGCTTCAAGTTGACCGGCAGCGGGCGTGTCAAGCGGAGCCGGGCATACCATGGCCACCTCTTTACCGCCAAGAGCCCCAAGCGGCTGCGCAACCTGCGCAAGTCGGGCCTGCTGGCTCCGAGTGACGAGGCGCGGGCCAAGAAGATGCTGGCCGGCGGCAAGTAAACCGGAAACTGAACAGTTTACCTCGGCCACTGGCCGTCATCGTCAGAGATAGAGGAGGCACAGAATGCCCAGAGCAACAAACAATCCTGCGGCCAAGGCGCGCAGGAAGAAGTACCTGAAAAGGGCCAAGGGTTTTGTCGGGGGCAAGAGCAACCAGTACGTGGCGGCGCGGGAAACCGTCGAGCGCGCGCTGGCGTACGCCTACCGGGATCGCCGCAACAAGAAGCGCGATTTCCGCCGCCTGTGGATCACCAGGATCAACGCTGCCGCGCGCCTGAACGGGATGAGCTACAGTCATTTCATCAGCGGCTTGAAGAAAGCCGAGATCGATATCGACCGGAAGATGCTGGCCGACCTGGCCGTGCACGATTCGGCGGCCTTCAGCAAGCTGGCCGACGCCGCCAAGGGCGCCCTGTAGCGCCCTCGGTCCCGGCCGGATCCACCCGCCGTTAACGTCGACCCGGAACAGCATCCTGGTCCAACCACCATGCCGGGGCTCCCGGCAGAGGGGATCCTGACATGAGGGAGACCATCGACCGGTTCAGGTCCGAGGGCATCGAACGCATCCAGGCGGCCGCCAGTGCTGCCGAACTGGAGGACGTCAGGGTGGCGCTGCTGGGCCGCAAGGGCGGCGTCACGGGGCTGCTGCGTGGGCTGAAGGACGTCGATGCCCAGGAACGGCCGGCCATGGGTGCGGAGCTCAACCGGCTCAAGGAGGATCTGACGGCCCTGGTCGAAAACCGCCTGCAGGAGATAGCCGGGGCTCCGGTGGAGGTCTCCGGCCGGTTCGACTTGACCTTGCCGGGGGTGCCGGTGATGAACGCCGGGACGAACCACCCGCTGGTTACGGTTCTGGAGTCCCTGTGCGACATCTTCTACGGGATGGGATTCTCCCGCGGCGACGGACCCGAGGTGGAACTGGACTACTACAACTTCACCGCGCTCAATTTTCCCGATGACCACCCCGCCCGTGACATCCAGGACACCTTCTACATCGACGCGAAGACGTGCCTGCGGACCCAGACCTCACCGGTTCAGGTCCGGTACATGGAACGGCACGATCCGCCGCTGGCGTGCATCTTTCCCGGCCGGGTCTACCGCAACGAGAATGCCGACGCCTCGCACAGTTCGGAGTTCTACCAGATCGAAGGCCTGGTGGTCGACACGGCCGTCAGCATGTCTGACCTCAAGAACACCGTCGATACGTTCGTCAGGAACTTCTTCGGCGCCGACGAGCCCACGCGCTTCCGGCCGCACTACTTCCCGTTCACCGAGCCGTCGGTCGAGGTGGACATGCAGTGCGTGGCCTGCCGCGGCGTCGGTTGCGGAGTCTGCGGCCAGACCGGCTGGCTGGAGATCATGGGCGCCGGCATGGTGCATCCGAACGTGTTCAAGGCTGCCGGCTACCCCGAGGACAAGTACACGGGCTTCGCCTTCGGCATGGGGATCGACAGGATCGCCATGCTCAAGTACGGGATAGGCGACATCCGCCTGCTCTACGAGAATGACCTGAGATTCCTGAACCAATTCCGAGGTGTGCTGTGAAAATCAGCCTGGACTGGTTGGCCGAATACGTCTCCTGGAAGGATTCCCCGGAGGACCTGGCCGCGAAGTTGACGGCCGCGGGCCTCAATGTTGAAAACATCACCGCCTACCGCCAGTCCTTCCCGGATGTGGTGGTCGCCAGGGTCGTCCATCGGGAAAAGCATCCCGACGCCGACCGCTTGAGTTTGTGCCGCGTGGACGACGGCACCGGCGACCCGGTCCAGGTGGTCTGCGGCGCGCCGAACGTCAGGGAGGGGCTGACGGTCCTCTTCGCCCGCGTGGGAGCGGTCTTGCCGGGTGACTTCAAGATAAAGAAATCCAAGATCCGCGGGGTCGAGAGCCTGGGCATGATCTGCTCGGCGAACGAGCTCGGCCTGGCGCCCGAGGCTGACGGCATCATGGAACTTGAAACCGATCTGGAGCCCGGCGCCCCCGCGGACGAGCTCTACGGCTTCGCGGACACCGTGCTGGATATCGAGGTGACCCCCAACCGCCCGGACTGGCTCAGCCACATCGGCGTGGCCCGGGAAGTGGCGGCCATCTACGGCACGACCGTTTCGATGCCGACTTGCTGGAGTCCCCAGCAGTCCGGTGACAGCCTCGGCATGAAAGTCAAGATCGACAACTACGCCGCCTGCCCGCGGTACGCCGCGTTCGGTGCCCAGTACCTCAAGGTCGGTCCTTCGCCCCGCTGGATGCAGGACCGGCTGCGCGCGATCGGCAGCCGTCCGATCAACAACCTGGTGGACATCACGAACTACGTCATGTTCGAGATGGGCCAGCCCATGCACGCCTTCGACCGGGCCAAACTGGACGGCGGGACGATCACGATCCGCGGGGCCGAGGCCGGCGCGGTCGTCACGACCCTGGACGGCAAGGAACGCAAGCTGGAGAAGGGCACCCTGCTGGTGTGCGACGAGAGCCAGCCGGTGGCCCTGGCCGGGGTGATGGGCTTGGCCAACTGCGAGGTGAGCGCGGCGACGGAGGAGATCCTGCTCGAGAGCGCCTTCTTCGACCCGATGCTCGTGCGCACCGCCAGTCGCGGTCTCGGTCTCATCAGCGAAAGCTCGTACCGCTTCGAGCGCGGAACCGACTGGGACATGGTCGAACGCGCGGCCAAGCGGGCTCTCCATCTTTACCAGGAGCTGGCGGGCGGCCACATCGTTTCGGACTGGACCAACCGGCAGGACCCCGACCGCAGCGGACCGCCGGCGATCCCTTTGCGCATCTGGCAGGTCAACCGGGTCCTGGGCACGGAGATCACCACCGACCAGGCCGTTCTCTACCTGCAGGCCCTCGGCCTGAAGGTCCAGCCCATGGGCAATCCCCAGGCCAGCAACGCGAACGCCGTCAACATGATGGTCGAGGTGCCGCCGTTCCGGCGTGACCTCCACCAGGAGATCGACCTCGTCGAGGAGATCGCCCGCCGCCACGGGCTCGACAACCTGGTGTCCAGCGGGCGTTTTCAGGGTGTCGGCGGCGGCCTGCGGCGACCCGAGGATATGGTGACCAACCGTGCCCGCGCCTGGTTCGCCGCCTCCGGCTATCACGAGATGGTGACCTCCAGTTTCATGGATCCGGGCGACCACGAGCGCCTCCAGATGGCGGACGGTGACCTGCGCCGGCAGACGCTGGCGGTGATCAATCCGCGCCACGGGGGCGACACCCAGCTGCGCACGACGCTGCTGCCGTCCCTGCTCGAGGTGGCACGCCGCAACGTCAACGCGGGCGCCGCCCTGCCGATTCGCCTGTTCCAGATCAACCGTACCTTCTGGCCCGCCGGGGCCAAGCGCACCGATTTCAAGCAGGAGGACGACCGCCACCTCCCCGAAGAGCCCGGATTCCTGCAGTTCGGCATCGCCGGCCTGCGCCGGGAAGGCATGGATGGTGTTCCAGCTGACCTTCTTGAACTCAAAGGCACTCTTGAGGTTCTGGGGCAATTCCTGAGAATTCCCTTGAACCTCGCGGTGCGGGATGTCGAAACCTGGCTGCTGCAGGGAGCCCAGTGGGCGATCCTGGACGAGGCCGGGGCCGCGGTCGGTTCCGCCGGCCGGGTGGAGCCCCAGGTTCTGGACCGCTTCGACATCGAGGTGCCCGTGGCTGTGGCCGAGATCAACCTCGGCTTGCTGGATCTGGATCCCAAAACCGTACGTTTTGCACCCTTTGGACGTTTCCCGGCCGTCAAGCGGGATCTGTCCCTGGTGGTCCCGGGACAGGTGTCCTACCAGCAGCTTGCGGAGGCCGTCGTCGAAGCCGGCGGACCGCTGCTCGCGTCGGTCGAGCTGTTCGATATCTACCGGGGACCGGGAGTGCCGGAAGGCTTTGGGGCCTATGGAATTCGCTTGAAGTTCCGATCGGCAAAGGGTAACTTGAAAGGCAAGACGGTCGACCACGCCATCGGGGTGATCCTGGAGGCTCTGAAAGGCCGTTTGAGCGTCGAAACACGAGCTTGAGGCTGACGGCGGCGACAAGTCCGCCGGGTCCACATCCGGATGACCGGGATCAGGGAAGAGAGCGGACAACCATGGATAGCAATCTCAACATCCTGGAGGCGAAGGTCCTCGAAGCGGTGGGGCTCATCAAGGAGCTTCGGGCCGAGAACCAGCAGCTGAAGGATCGCTGCGAGGATCTGTCAGCCCAGGTCGATGAAACCGAGAAGACCAACAGTCGTTTGAATCACCAACTCGAGGAAGCCCGGCAGCAGGCCGGTTCCGTCGAGGATTTTGAGGAAAAACGGAAGGAAATCGAGGACAAGGTCGGCAGTCTCCTGCAGAAGCTGGAGGGACTGGGCTAGGTTTGGCCTGTCCCGGGAATGCCGTCCACAAGCGGAGAGCGGTCCATGCTGGAACCAGAGAGCGTGACAGTCACCATTTTCGGCAAGGAGTACACCCTCAAGGGCAGCTCCGAAGCCGAGTATGTCCAGGAAGTCGCAGACTTCGTCGATAAACGGATGAAGGAGATCGCCCGCGGGTCTTCCGTTGCCTCCACGGCCAGGATTGCGATCCTGACGGCGATCAACATCGCCGACGAGCTGTTCCGGGAACAGCAGAAACGGATGGAAGCAGCGGCCACGCTCGAAGATAGATCGGTCCAGATAACGCGCCTTCTGACCCAGGAAGTCGGGGATGTCCGACCCCTGGTCACCGATGGCGATTCCCTGCCCGGCACGTGATGTGTCGTACAAGTGAGCCAACACTTCAACAAGGGGATTCCGGAGTTTTCGGCCAACAGCCATGCCCTCGCGGGACAGCTGGAAGTCGGGACAGGAAACCCACCTGAAGCAACACGGTTCAGTTGCTTCCGGCTCACACGACCGGGCGGGGTGAACCCCATGACCCTCTCAGGCCTTCCGTAGACGCGATTCCGCTCGCCGTTTTTTCGAGGACAACCCGGAAGGAGTGATCATGCCGCAGGTCCCGACGTACGCGTACGTCATCGCCACTGCGGTTGTTTTTTTCCTGTTGGGCTGGGTCCTGCTGCGGGTGCGCTACGAGCGGCTCCACGGCCAGGCCAGCCAGATGCGGCAGCGGATGCTTGACGACGCCGAGAAGGAAGCCCGCAGCATCTTGAAATCCGCCGAACTCGAGGCCAAGGAAGAGTTCTACGAGGCGAGACAGAAGTTCGAGCAGGAAACGGACACGATCCGCACCGATTGCCGACGGCGGCAGGAAACCCTCGATGGCCGCGAAGACAATCTCACCAAGAAAGTGGCGTTCATCGACCAGAAGGAAGCCCGGATCGAGCAGCAGGACGAGGAGCTGCGCCGCCGGCTGGCCGCAGTCGACCGCGATCGGGAAACCCTGTCCCGGGGACTCGAGGAGCAGCAGGGCCTGCTGGAGCGGATAGCGGGATATTCCGCCGAGAGCGCCAAGCAGCACCTCATGGAGATGATGGTCTCGGACGCCCGCCTGTCCTCGGCCCGCAGCGTCCAGCAGGTACGCGAAGAAACCGAACGCACCGCCAAGCGCGAAGCCATCAAGATCCTCAGCCTTGCCGTCCAGCGCTACGCTTCCGAGCACGTGGCCGAGAGAACCGTCTCGGTGGTCGATCTGCCCAACGACGAGATGAAGGGTCGCATCATCGGTCGCGAGGGGCGGAACATCCGTTCGTTCGAGATGGCGACCGGAGTCGACGTGATCATCGACGATACCCCCGGAGCGGTGGTGGTGTCGGGCTTCGATCCGGTCAGACGCGAGGTGGCACGGCAGTCCCTGGAAACCCTGATCGGGGACGGGCGCATCCATCCGGCCCGGATCGAGGAAGTGGTCCGCAAGACGAGCGAGGAGATGCAGGAAAAGATCAAGGAGATCGGCGAGCAGGCCTGCCTGGATCTCGGCCTGCAGAACGTCAACCCCGAATTCTATCCCTACATCGGACGCCTGAACTACCGCACGAGTTACGGGCAGAACCTGCTGAAGCATTCCAGCGAGGTCGCCGCGGTCTCGGCCGTGATCGCCAGCGAACTGGGACTGGACCCGCGACTGGCCAAGCGGTGCGGTTTCTTCCACGACATCGGCAAGGCCGCCGACCACGAGATCGAGGGGCCGCACGCGGTGATCGGCGCCCGCCTGTGCAAGAAGTTCGGCGAGAGCGCGGTTGTCCTCAACGCCGTCGGCGGCCACCACCAGGACATCGAGCCCGAGTCGCCCTACACGTTCATTGTCGCTGCCGCCGACGCGGTGTCGGCCAGTCGCCCCGGGGCTCGGCGCGAGAGCGTGGAGAATTACGTCGAGAGGCTGGAGAATCTGGAGGGGATCGCCGACAGTTTCGAAGGTGTCGAGAAGTCCTACGCCATCCAGGCCGGGCGCGAAATCCGGGTCCTGGTCAACCACAGCAAGGTCTCGGATGCGGAGGCCGCCCTGCTGGCCGAAGAGGTCAGCCGCCGCATCGAAGGGGAACTCGAATACCCCGGTCAGATCAAGGTGATGGTCATTCGCGAGACGCGGGCCACCTCGATAGCCAAATAGGAGTGGGCCTGGATGGAGACGTTGATGCTGAAGGGCAAGCCGGTCCGGGATGCGGTGTTCGCCGAACTCAAGGCGAAGGTCGCGGTGCCGCGCGCGCGCCGGGGCTGGCGGTGGTGCTGGTGGGCGACGATCCGGCCTCGGCGGTCTACGTCAGCCACAAGGAAAAGGGTTGCGAGAAGGTGGGTTTCCACCACGTGACCCACCGTCTGCCGGCGGACACCGCCGCAAGGTGAGGTGCTGGACCTGATCGCCGCCCTGAACGCCGATCCGGCGATCCACGGCATCCTGGTCCAGCTGCCGCTGCCGCGCGGACTGGATCAGGAACGGATTCTGCTGTCCGTGGACCCGGCCAAGGATGTCGACGGTTTCCATCCGGAGAATCTCGGACGCCTGGTCGCCGGTCATCCCCGCTTCGTACCGTGCACGCCCAAGGGCATCCTGCGCCTGCTCGCGCACTACGACCTGCCGGTGGCCGGCAAGAACGTGGCGGTCGTCGGCCGCAGCGTCATCGTCGGACGTCCGCTGAGTCTGTTGATGTCCCTCAAGAGCGACGAGGGCAACGCCACGGTCACCATGTGCCACTCCGGCACCCGCAACCTGGCGGAGGTGACCCGCCGCGCCGATGTCGTCGTGGCTGCGATCGGGGTGCCGCGCGCCCTGGGACGGGATGAGATCGGCGCCGGCGCCGTGGTGGTGGATGTGGGTATCAACCGGATCGACGCTCCCGAGCGGACCAGCGGCACGCGCCTGGTGGGGGACGTGGACGCCGCGGCCCTCATGGGCCACGCGGCAGCGCTGACGCCGGTTCCCGGCGGCGTGGGACCCATGACCATCGCCATGCTGCTGGAGAACACCTGGGAAGCGATGCGGTTGGCGGAGGGACACGATGGCGACGCCTGAGCTCAAGGCCGAGCTCACCAGGGAACGCCGCGGGGTCGACCGGACCCTGCGGCGTCTGCTCAGGAGTGAAAAGGGCATTCCCGACCGCCTGCGTCAGGCCATGGGGCACAGTCTGCTGGGTCCGGGCAAGCGGCTCCGGCCGCTGCTGCTGCTCTGGACGTTCGACGCGGTGACGGCCCGGCGCCGGACCACGCCCGTCGACCGCGACCAGGCCGTGGAAATCGCCGGTGCTCTGGAGATGCTCCACTGCTATTCCCTGATCCACGACGACCTGCCGGCCATGGACGACGACGTCCTGCGGCGCGGCCGCCCCACGGTGCCATGTCGCTTTCGACGAGGCGACGGCCATCCTGGCCGGGGACGGCCTGCAGGCCCTGGCTTTCGCGATCCTGGCCCGGCACGGCGGCAGCAAGGTTGGCCGGGCGCTGGTCGAGCTGGTGGCCGCGGCCGTCGGGCCGGCCGGGATGGTCGGCGGGCAGCAGCTGGACCTGGATGCCGAAGGAACGGCGGTGACCGCCGCGACCGTGGCCAGGATCCACCGGGGAAAAACCGCGCGTCTGCTGGCCGCTTCCTTGACGGCCGGCGCCCTGCTGGGGGGCGGGAGACCGGAGGTTCTGAAGCGCGTGCACGACGCGGGCATGGATCTGGGGCTGGCCTTCCAGGGGGCCGACGATCTGCTGGATATCACGGCGACAACGGCCCAGCTGGGCAAGAGCGCCGGCAAGGACCAGGAATCGGACAAGGCCACCTGGGTGAAGATCGAAGGCCTGGCCAAGGCGCGAGCGCGGACCCGACGCTACGGCAGGCGCGGGCTCGCGACCCTTGACGAGGCGCTGCCGCCCGGAGCGGCCGCCGGTCGCCTGGTGGCTCTGGCCGGTATGATGTGGAACAGGGACAGGTAACCCGATGTTAGGACAGGGTAGCTGGCCGGTATGGCTGCTGGTGATTCTCAGCGGTCTGGCGGGTCAGATGATCAAACTGCTGGTTTATTCGGTCCTGAACCGACACCTGATGCTGGCGGTTCTGGCCCAGAGCTACGGGCTGCCCAGCCTGCAGGCCACCATCCTGTCCTGTCTGCTGGTCCTGGTCGTGATGCGCCGGGCTGGGCCACTCCGGCCAGGCCGGCTTTGCCCTGGTTTTTGCGGTTATCGTGATCCACGACACGGTGAAGCTGCGCCTGGCCGCGCCGGCAGCGGGAGGCGGTGTTCCACCTGGTGGCCTCCGCTGCCGGAGGCGGGGCAGTTCCACCAGCGGGTGGCCGATTATCTGGATCCGCGGACCCACCACCCGGTGCACGTGTGGTGTCGGGAGTGGCCTTCGGGGGCCTTTTCGCTCTGGCGTTCGGGTCCCCTGCCGGGTTAATCTTTGCTGGGCATTGCCGTTTTTTCGCCGCTCGGGAAAGGACGATCAATGGAAGCCCCTCCTGCCGGGCATCGCCGGACCCGAGGACCTGAAGAAGCTGCCCCTGGAGCAGCTGGATCGCTGTGCGCCGAACTGCGCGAGGAGATCATCACCTGCGTGTCGCGTTCCGGCGGCCACCTGGGCGCCAGTCTGGGCGTGGTGGAACTGACCGTCGCCCTGCACCGTGTCTTCAGCACCCCCCGGGACAAGATCGTGTGGGACGTCGGCCACCAGGCCTACGTGCACAAGCTCCTGACCGGACGGCGTGAACGGTTCGACACCCTGCGCAGCAAAGGCGGCGTGGCCGGCTTTCCGAAACAATCCGAGAGCCCGCACGACATGTTCGGTGTCGGTCATGCGAGCACGGCCATCAGCGCGGCGGTCGGGTTCGCCGTCGCGCGCGACGTCGACGGCCGGGACAATGCCGTCGTCGCGGTTGTCGGCGACGGTGCCCTGACCGGCGGGCTGGCCTACGAAGGCCTGAACAACGCGGGTCAGCTGGGCACCAACCTGATCGTCATCCTCAACGACAACAAGATGAGCATCTCGCCCAACGTGGGCGCCATCTCCAAGTACCTGACCCGGATCACCAGCGGCAAGCACTACGTTCGTCTGGAAGCCGACATCTGGGATCTGCTGGGCAAGGTGCCCCACGGCAGCAAGGCCCAGATCCTGGCCGGCCGCATCAAGGAAAGCCTCAAGCAGCTGGTGGTGCCGACCATCCTGTTCGAGGAACTGGGCTTCAAGTACTTCGGTCCGCTCGACGGCCATGATCTGCCCGCTGGTGACCCGGACCCTCGAGGCGGTCGCAAGTTGCCCGGGCCCGATCCTGATCCACTGCATCACCAGCAAGGGCAAGGGTTATCATTTTGCCGAGCAGGACGGTCAGCGCTACCACGGCGTCGGGCAAGTTCGACAAGTCCGAGGGCATCAAGGTCGGTCACGGCCGACGTGCCCAGCCTACACCGCGGTCTTCGGCGATACGCTGTGCGAACTGGCCGAGAAGGATGAGCGAATCCACGGGATCACGGCGGCGATGCCATCGGGCACGGGGCTGTCGGCCATGAAGGACCGCTTCCCCGGCCGGCTGCACGACGTGGGTATCGCCGAGGCGCATGCGGTGACGTTCGCCGGGGGATTGGCCAGCGACGGTCACCGCCCGGTGGTGGCCATCTATTCGACGTTCCTGCAGCGGGCCCTGGATCAGATCATCCACGACGTGGCCCTGCAGAAGCTGCCGGTCGTGTTCGCGGTCGACCGCGGCGGGCTGGTCGGTGAGGACGGCCCGACCCACCACGGCGTTTTCGACTACACCTACCTGCGCATGGTGCCGGGCATGGTGGTCATGGCCCCGCGGGACGAGGATCAGCTGCGTCACATGCTGGCGACGGGGCTGGCGCGTGAGGACGGACCTTCGGCTATCCGCTACCCGCGCGGGTCCGGCTTCGGGGTACCCATGGCAGGTGCGCCGACACCGTTGCCCATCGGCACGGCGGAGATCCTCTGCGAGGGTGACGACGTCTGCCTGCTGGCCGTGGGGTCGATGGTGGCCAAGGCCCTGCAGGCGGCGGCGAGCTGCTGGCGCGAGGGCTTCCATGCCGAGGTGGTGGACATGCGGTTCATCAAGCCGCTGGACGAAAAGGATCTGCTGGCCGTGTCTGGCAGCCGGCACCGCCTGGTGGTGACCGTCGAGGAGAACTGCCTGGCCGGCGGCTTCGGCTCGCCGCAGTCCTGGAGTGGGCGGCCCGGCAGCGCGAGGCGCACCCGCCTATCGTGCTCAACCTGGGCATCCCGGACAGTTTCCAGGAACATGCCACGCGGGATGAACTGCTGGCGGACATCGGGCTCGACGGTCCGGGTCTGGCCCGCCGGATCCAGGAGCATCTGCATTCCGGAAGCAGCGGGTCCCAGGCCCAGAGCGCCTCATGAGCGCAGAACGTGCCCCGGTCGGACGCAAGATCACCAGCGTCGGACTCTTCGGCAACCCGGAAAAGGCCGATCTGCCTCCGGCCATCGACGTGATCATCGCCGCCTGCGGTGCCGGCGGCGCCAAGGTGACCGGCTCGGCCGATCTGGCCGGGGCCCTGCCGCCCGGAGTTCCCTTTCTGCCCAACGAAGAACTCATCGGTATCGTCGATGTCGTGATCGCGCTCGGCGGCGACGGCACCATGCTGCGGGCGCCGCCCGCGTGCTCGGCCTGTCGGGCGTGCCCATTGCTGGGGGTGAACCTGGGCTCCCTGGGGTACCTGACCGATGTGCCCCTGGACGAACTGGAGATGCGCTGGACCGGTTGCTCGCCGGCGATTACCACATCGACAGCCGGGCGCGGGTCTCCTGCGCCATCCACCGCGGCGGGCGGGTGATCGCCGAGGCCAACGCCCTGAACGATCTGGTGATCAACATGGGGCCTTTGCCCAGGGCCCTGGACATGGAACTGCTCATGGACGGGGATTCCCTGGGGCGCTTTCTCGGTGACGGCATCATCGTCAGCACGCCGACCGGATCGACCGCCTACAACCTGTCGGCCGGCGGCCCCATCTGCGAATCCACCGTCCCGTGCCTGCTGGTGGCCCCGATCTGCCCGCACAGCTTGGGCATGCGCCCGCTGATCGTGTCTGTCGACACGCGCATCGAGTGTAAGCTTCACGAAACAGGCGAAGGAGCGATCCTGACCGCCGACGGCCAGAAGACCCAGGTGCTCAGCGACGGGGACCGGGTGGTCTTCCGCCAGGCCGACCGCGAGGTCAACCTCGTCAAGTTCCCCCAGAGCAGCTTCTACCGCGTCATGCGCCACAAGCTCAACTGGGGCGGCACACGCCGCGCGCGCCGGAAAGGGGTCCTGATGCTGCGCGAACTGCGGGTCGGCAACTGGCCCTGGTCGAGGACCTGGTCCTGGGTTTTGCACCGGGACTGACCATGCTGACCGGCGAGACCGGCGCCGGCAAGTCGCTCATCGCCGGCGCCCTCGGACTGCTGGCCGGCGGGAAGGCCGACCGCGGATCGATCCGGCACGGCGAGGATCTGGCCTTCGTCGAGGGCGTCTTCGACCTGGGCCGACGCCGCGCGATCGGATGACGCGGGCGGCCGCTGGGCATCCGCCTGGGGCCGACGGCATCCTGGTCCTGCGCCGGGAAGTGCGTCGCGAGGGCCGCGGCCGGGTGCTCATCAACGGCCTGTTTCGTCGCTTTCCCTCTTGGAACAGATCGGCGCCGATCTCCTGTCCATCCAAAGCCAGGATCAACAGCGACAACTGGCGCGGCCGGCGTTCGCCGGCGAGTTTCTCGACACGGTGCTCGCGCACGGTGACCTGCTGGCCGCGGTTGCGTCCGCGCGGGACCTGTTCCTGGATACGGAAGTCCGGCTCGCTGAACGGGCCGAGGAGGAACAGCTTCGCCCGCGAGCAGCACTGGACATGTGGGAGTACCAGTACCGCGAACTGGACGAGGCGGGCTCTGGACCCGACCGAAGAGGCCGCCTGGCGGAAAAACTGGCGCTGGGGCGTAACGCCCGGGCCTGGCTGGAAGCGGCGGGCAAGGCGCGCGAGGATCTGACCGAGGGCGAGTTCCAACGCCCGCCAGCTGCTGGGGTCCGCCGAAGGCGGCCCTGGCCCCGCTGGCGGATCGAGCACCCGGCTGGAGATCCTGGAGCTGGTCCGGGACGCGGAAGCCGCCGTCGGCGAGGCCGCCACCGGAGCTGGAACGGTTCCTGGACGGCATGGACGGCGATCCGGCCCGCTGGACGAGATGGAGGAGCGCAAGGCCCTGTACGACGAGCTGCGCCGGAAGTACGACCGGGACGTGCCGGGTTGCTCGAGCTGCGCGACAGACCTGGCTGAAGCGCCGACGCGGCGCCAGGAGAGCGGCCGATCGCCAGCTGGCCGAACTGGACGGCCTTGCGCGAGGCGGCGGCGAGCCGGCCGAAGCCGGCGGACTCCGCGCCGATCGCGGCGAGCAGCCTGGCGGAGCCGCAAGCGGCCGCGCGGGCCGTGGAAGCTGATCCGACCGCTGGCCCTGCCGGACCTCGAACTGGTCTTCCCGATCGAACCGGACGGCGACGACCGAAGGCCCGGTGGAGATCGACGGCGGCCTGCCGGGTGACCGCGAAAGGGGCGGACCGGATCGCGTCTGCTGGCGCGGACCAACCCTGGCGAAGCCCACGGCGAGGTGGCCCGCATCGCCTCGGGGGCGAGAAGTCGCGGATCTTCCTGGGGCTGTCGGTGATGATGGGTCCGGGGATCACCGGCCCCTGCTGCTCTTCGACGAAATCGATGCGGGGCTGGGCATGGACAACGCCGCACCCGTCGCCAGGTCTCCTGCGAAAGCTGGCGGAAGAGGGTCAGGTGGTCTGCATCACGCATCTGCCGACCGTGGCCGCCCGCGGGGACGCATCACCTGAAGGTGTTCAAGGCCGTAGCGGACGGCCGCACGGCGCTGCCGGTGGAACCGGTCACCGGCGAAAAGCGTATCCAGGAGATCGCCCGGCTGCTTGGCGGCGAGGAATCCGGGATCGAAGGCGGGCGGGAGAACCAGGTGGCCTACGCCCGCCAGTTGCTCGGTACCGGGCGGCGCCGCGCGAATGCGGGTTGAACGCGGGTTGCGGGCCCAAATCGAATTTGACGCCCGATGATCCATGTCCCATACTTCCGCGACGGACTGTGCGCCCGTAGCTCAGCTGGATAGAGCGTCTGCCTCCGGAGCAGAAGGTCACAGGTTCGAATCCTGTCGGGCGTACCATACACTTCTGCAGCGTGAATCAATGATGATTTCTTAGATCTGATCCTGCTATCTTGTCTTCTCGGCCTGTTCTGGGCCGCGTCTGTATCTGGCGTCAAGAGCCTGGACCGCCGGCGCGACCCGGGAGCCGAGCGCACGCGAATCCCGCGCTCACCCGCCGCAGGGTCCGGATGATGCCGAACGCGCTGAAGGATCTGACCGAACAGGATATCAGTGATGCTGATTTCGAAGAGATCCCGTAGAAAGTCCGATCGTTTCGATTCCCGGTTCCGGGACGGAAGCGCGGCGGACTTCCCGTTGCGTCAGTATCTGCGCTGCCGGGAGGATTTCACCAGCGGCCTGGTGCACCTGGTGCTGCTGGGAGCATTCGTCGTTACCCTGGTGGTGTTCGGCAAGGCTGTGAACGGCCTGTTCGACCAGCACGGGGGCGACCTGAATCCCTGGTTTCGACGGGGCGCGTTGCTCCTGATGGGACTATTTGTCCTTTCGGTTCTGCGCCGTCTGTATTACAAAGTGGTGGAGTTGAAAGAGATCCGCAGCGAGATGGCCGAGCTGCAGGCGGAATTCCGCCACCGCGAGGAATGAGCGGCGCGCCGGCGACCGGTCCTTGACCGCACGAAGCCGTTTAACCGCGCCCCGGCGCGGCCGATGATAGACGACGGGCCTGGTTGGATTGCCAGGTCGCTTTGTCGCACCTTCAGGAACTTTTGGCCACCAGCAGAGGAAGCCGATGCAAGAGGAACTGATCGCCAAACTGCAGAACAAGGAAGCCCGGCTGGGTGTCCTGGGGCTGGGCTACGTGGGCCTGCCCCTGGCGGTGGTCCTACGCCAAGGCCGGCTTCCACGTCCTGGGCTTCGACCTGGACGAGGGCAAGGTCGCGGCCGTCAACGCGGCGAAGAGCTACATCATCGACGTCGACACCGCCGACGTGGCCGCCATGAGGGAGGCCGGTCGCCTGCACGCCACCACCGACATGGCCAAGCTCGCCGCCGTCGACTCGGTCAACATCTGCGTGCCCACGCCCCTGGGCAAGACCCGGGATCCGGACATCACCTACATCCAGGCCACGGTGGCGCACCATCGGGGGCGTCGCTGCGTCAAGGGCCATGCTGATCATCCTGGAGAGCACGACCTATCCCGGCACGACCGAGGAGGTCATCCTGCCGTTCCTGGAGGAGAAGGGGCTCGAGGTGGGCGAGGACTTCTTCCTGGCCTTCTCGCCCGAGCGCGTCGACCCGGGCAACGAGACGTACATGACGAGGAACATCCCCAAGGTCGTCGGCGGCGTGACCCCCGCCTGCACGGAGGCCGCGGGCCAACTCTATTCCCGTGTCATGGAGACGATCGTGCCGGTTTCGTCGGTGCGCGTGGCCGAGACGGTCAAGCTGCTGGAGAACACCTTCCGCAGCGTGAACATCGGCCTGGTCAACGAGATCGCCCTGATGTGCAGCGCCATGGACATCGACGTCTGGGAGGTCATCGACGGCGCGGCCACCAAGCCCTTCGGCTTCATGCCCTTCTATCCCGGGCCCGGGCCTGGGCGGCCACTGCATCCCCATCGATCCCTTCTACCTCAGCTGGAAGGCGCGCCTGCACGGCTTCGAGGCCCGCTTCATCGAGCTGGCCGGCCAGGTCAACGGCTCCATGCCGCGAGCACGTGGTGAAGCTGGTGACCGACGCGCTCAACGACCGGCGCAAGGCCGTCAACGGCAGCCGGGTGCTGGTCGTCGGTGTGGCCTACAAGCCCGGCATCGACGACATGCGCGAGTCGCCGGCGCTGGACATCCTGGAGATGCTCGCCGAACTCGGCGCCACCACCTCCTGGTTCGATCCCCACGTGCCCAGTCTGCCCGCGGCAATCGTCAGCAACAAGATCGCGAAACTGGACGCCGCGGCTGCGGCGGAATTCGACGCCGTGGTCATCGTGACGCCGCACCCGACCGTCGACCACAAGGTGTTGCTGGACGCCGGACCCGTTGTCGTGGACACTCGCAATGCACTGAAGGGTCACCAGTCGGTCGACCTGATCAAGCTCTAGTGGCAGCGCTGCCTGGCGAAGGATTTTTGGCATTATGAGCAAATATGTCGTCACCGGCGGGGCGGGTTTCATCGGCTCGCACCTGAGCCGCGAACTGGTCCGGCAGGGACACGAGGTCGTGGTGCTGGACAACCTGTCGACCGGGCGCCGCGAGAATCTGGACGATGTCCTGGACCGGTTGCATCTCGTCGAAGGTTCGATCACCGACCTGGATACCGTGATGGCCTGCTGCGAAGGTGCGGACTGTGTTTTTCACCAGGCGGCCCTGCCGAGCGTTCCGCGCAGCGTCAAAGATCCCCTGACCAGTGACGAGCACAATGTCGGCGGTACCCTGCGCGTCTTCTGGGGGGCCCACCAGCAGGGTGTGCGGCGGGTCGTCTACGCCGCCAGCAGCTCCGTCTACGGCGACACGGAGGTGCTGCCCAAGCACGAGGGCATGCAGCCGCGGCCCATGTCGCCCTACGCGGTGAACAAGCGGGTCGCCGAGCTCTACGGCTCGGTCTTCAACGACCTCTATGGTCTGAGTACCATCGGCCTGCGCTACTTCAACGTCTTCGGTCCCCGCCAGGACCCGGGCAGCGCCTACGCGGCGGTGGTGCCCAAGTTCATCACGGCCTTCCTCGAAGGCGAAGCCCCCCTGATCCACGGCGACGGCGGCCAGTCCCGCGATTTCACCTACATCCAGAACGTGGTCGAGGCCAATCTCGCCGCCTGCGCCGCCCCGCCCGAGGCGGGCGGCCGCTCCTACAACATCGCCCTGGGAGGCCGGGTCACGGTCAAGGACCTGTGCCTGCGCATCCGGGATCTTGTCGGTTCGGAGATCGCGCCGGTCCACGAGGAAACGCGCGCCGGCGATGTTCGTCACTCCCAGGCGGATATCAGTCTGGCCAAAGAGTATCTGGACTACGAGGGCTCGGTGGATCTTGACGAGGGACTGGCGCGCACGGTCGACTGGTATCGCGACAACGCCTGACCAGGAGGATGGCATGAACCGAAAGACCGGCAAGTGACATCCATGCCGTTCATGGCGACAGCCGGTGGCCTGGGTGGCCTGCTGGTGATTCTCTGTGCCCAACCGCTGCTGGTGCTGGCCCAGGACGGCGCGGAGGATGCCGGCTGCGGCCGGGCGACGTCCTCGAACTGACGGTGCCCGGTCGCGAAGACCTGTCGATGGAAATGACGATCGACCCCGAAGGGGCCGTCGACGTGCCGCGCGTCGGCGAAGTCGTCGTCGCCGGACCTGACGCCGACCGCCACCACTGTCGCTCAAGCAGAAGCTGCGCCTGTTCTAGCCGACCCTCGGATACCGTCGACCTCGAACTCATCGCCGCAGCGGCGCCGCGAAGGTCTACGTCATCGGCCAGGTCGTCGGACCCGGGGTGCATGACCTTCTCGGGAACGTGCCCGCCCTCTGGGATGTGCTGCGGGCCGCCGGCGGGGCCGCCGACCAGGGCCGACCTGCGCGCTGCCCGGGTCATCCGCGAAGGGACGGTGTGCCCCAGGTGACGCTGGTGATCTGTCCGGGATCCTGGAGGGCAAGGCCTTCCCCGATTTCGACCTGCGGGACGGGGACACCCTGATCATTCCCGGCCCTGGCCTGGAGGGCGTTCCCACGGTACCGTCGGCCGACGGCGTGAAGGTGTTCGGTGGGGTGGCGGTCGCAACGATCGTGCCGATCACCGAGCCCATGCCCATGCTCGACGTGCTGATGCTGGCCGGCGCGCCCACGGCCGAACACCGCGGAGCTGAAGGAGGTCTACTGGGTGCACCATGACGGCGGGCAGATCCAGTCGACGCTGGTCAACCTCGAACTGTACCTGAAGGAGGGCGACCCTGCGGGCAATCCGCTGATCTATCCCGGGGATACGCTCAAGGTCACCTACCAGAAGACCCAGCTGGGTGCGGGCCAACGTCCCTTGGATCCTCGGCTCCCTGGCCGCCGGTCGTGACCATCCTGCTCGGTTACGATCGGCTCTCGTGAACGACTAGTTGATGCGCCGCCGACGGCGGACCCGCTTCAGTCGGAGCGGGTTGGTTTCGTCGTCCGCGAACAGCGAACGCGGGCCACGAGGAACACCGCCAGCCCGATGAACCACCGCCAGCCAGAGGGTGAACAGCCGCACGAGCAGGGCGGTCGGCGGCGGCCGTGGTGCCGGGCATCGCCAGGGACCCCAGCAGCCAGATGATGACCGCTTCGGTGCCGCCGAGGCCGCCGGGCAGGAACGACAGTGAGCCGGCGAGCGTGCCGGCGGCGTAGACAAAAACCGCTTCGCCCAGGGGCACGGGAAAATCCAGCCCGCGGCAGACCAACCACAAGCCGAGACATTCGCAGAACCAGGCCAGGACCGAGAGCAACAGGGATACTCCGGCCTGGCGCCAGGCCAGCAACCGGCTGAGGACATCGAGGGAGTCGTCGAGGCCGACCCGGTGGCGGGCCAGCAGGGAGGACCCCGAAGCGCGGTTGAGGAGCCGGGTGCGGATGGTCCGGTTGCGGAACAGGACCAGCAGGATCGGAACGCCGGCGGCGGCAATCAGACCGGTGGTCAGGCCGCTCAATGATCCTGGCCAGAAGAAGATGCCGGCGGCGGCCAGCACCAGGACCGCCAGGAAATCATAGATCCTTTCGGCCAGTACGATCGGGAGCCCCTTGGCGAGGGGGACGTCGAACCGCTCGCGCAGGATACCGGCTTTGAAAATCTCGCCGATCTTGCCGGGGGTGATCACCATGACGTACGTCGCGAAGTAGAGACCGAGCGAGTGGCGCAGCTTGAGCCCGACCCCGAGGTCGCGCAGATAGAATTCCCAGCGCCAGAAACGAAGCCCGTAGTTCAGCAGCGAAAGTCCGCCCAGCACCCACAGCCACGACGCCGGAAATTGCCCGATTTCCTGACGGATCTTGTCCCAGCCGAACACCAGGCCAACGGCCGCGTAAAGGGCCACCGAAAAGCCGATCACGGCGAAGGAGCGGGAGGTGATTCTGTCGGGAAGGTTCATGGTACCCCGAATGAGGTAGTAAACATCAAAAAACATGAAGAAAGTCACGCGCGAAAAATTACCATCCAGGGCTTTAGAATGGTTGATATTGAAGCATTTGGCAATACTGATTTGTGCATTGTCATGTTAATGCTTCGTCAATTGTGGTCAAACGCAAAAAATCGAACTTGCGCGGTGATAGGTTTTGAGGTACAATTTACCTCTAATGTTAAGCAACCGGTCCGGGGGAATCGGGGGCTAGAAAAAGCCAGAGAGCACACACCACGAAGTAAGCAACTGGCTGAATTATCGCGTTGATTGAATTGGCGGGGATCATGCGAAGGAAAAAGTATACCAGAAACGGCCCGGAGGGGGCTGGTTTCGGGCTGGGGGATGGAGGCGCCTCGGGCGCGGCTTTGGGGTCGCGCGGTGGTGGATCCGCAGGATTCGTTTCCGGCGGCGAAGCCGGTGCCAACCTCACCTCTTCCCAGGGACCATCGTTGGCGGAATTGGGTTACATCGATTTCGGTGCAACACTCGGACGTCTGCCGGGCGCTGTCTACCTTGGCGCCAAGCGCGGCTTCGATATTCTGCTGGCGCTGATCGCGCTCGGCGTCTTCGGACTCGTTCTGCCGATCCTGGCCCTGGTGATCAAACTGGATTCACCCGGACCTGTCTTCTATTCCCAGGAGCGCGTGGGGATCAACCGGCGGCGTCAGCGGGACCGCTTCGACGGCCCCGACCGCCGCAAGGTGCTGCAGCCGGGACGGCCGTTCCAGGTCCTCAAGCTGCGGACGATGGCGTCCAACGCGGAGGCCAAGGGGCCCCAGTGGGCGCGCAAGAACGATGTCCGCGTCACGCGGGTGGGTCGCGTCCTGCGCCGGTCCCGTCTGGACGAAGTACCTCAGTTCATCAACGTGCTGCGTGGCGACATGAGCATCATCGGGCCCCGGCCCGAGCGACTGGTGTTCGTGCGGCAGCTCGAGAAGGAAATCCCGAATTACCACGATCGGCTGCTGGTGCTTCCGGGCATCACGGGGCTGGCCCAGGTGATCAACGGGTACGATGACAGTATTGATTCTGTGCGTCGCAAGGTCGAGCTGGATCGTGAGTACATCAAGAAAGCGGGTTTCCGCCAGGACGGGAAGATCCTGCTTTCGACGGTCAACGTGGTGCTGAAAGGCGAAGGTGCCCGCTGATCCACGACTAGTTCCTTGTTGGCGGCCGTCCCGGTGGGCGGCCGCTTTTTTTGTGTTTCACCGGTATGCGAATCCCACCTTGCCTGGTTGCGGCGGCCGTTGCATAATCGCCGCGAGCAGGTCGGCGGCCGCGGGGCATGTCCGGCCGGTCCGGCACCACCTGAACAGAAACCCCTGATCCTCATGAAACCTGTCATTCTGGTAGTCGACGACGAGGAGGCCATCCGGCTGTTTCTGGCCGCCACTCTCGAGGACGAAGGCTACGAGGTCCTGACCGTGGCGACCGGAACCGACGCCTTGGATCTGGTCGCGCGGCGTGTTCCCGACCTTGTCCTGCTGGATCTGATGCTGCCGGACATGAGCGGCATCCAGGTGCTGGGCGGGCTGAAGGAAGTCCTGCCGCACCTGTGCGTGGTGATGATCACCGCCTACCGCGAGACCGACACTGCAGTGCAGGCCATGAAGCTGGACGCCTTCGACTACGTCAACAAACCCATCCAGCTGGATCACCTGCTGCGGGTTGTCGCCAAGGCCCTCGAAAGCAGCACCGCGGTTCGCGCCCGGTTCCGCTCGCGGGTTCAGAACGATCTCTTCGGGGGGATCGATGACGTCGTGCCCAGCCAGTCGGCGCCGATGCTGGAGATCTACGACACCGTCAGAAAAATTTCCGGAGGTGAGTCGACGACGGTCCTCATCCAGGGCGAATCGGGCGTCGGCAAGGACGTCGTGGCGGGTCTCATCCACCGCACGTCCGTCCGCAAGCAGGGGCCTTTCCTGGACATCAACTGCGCCGCGCTGCCGGAGCAACTGCTCGAAAGCGAGCTGTTCGGCCACGAGAAGGGCGCCTTCACCGATGCGGCTGCCAGAAAGCGCGGACTGCTGGAGCTGGCCGACAACGGCACGCTCTTTCTCGACGAGATCGGGGAGATGGCGCTGCCGGTTCAGGTGAAGCTGCTGCGGGTGCTGGAAAAGACGACCTTCCGCCGGGTGGGCGGTGTGGAGGACATCACCGTCAATGTCCGCATCGTGGCGGCGACCAACCGCGACCTGGCTTCACAGGTCCGGGCGGGAACATTTCGCGAGGATCTGTATTACCGATTGAACGTGGTGGAGATCATGGTGCCGCCCTTGCGGGCTCGCCAGGAGGACATCCTGCCCTTGGCTGAATATTTTCTGGGGCTGTACAGCACCAAGTTCAACAAGGGCGTTGTCGGCCTGACGGCCGGCGCCAGACAGAAGCTGACGGAATATGCCTGGCCGGGCAACATCAGGGAATTGAAGAACAGCCTCGAACGGAGTGTGCTGCTGGGGTCCGGCACCAGGATCGAGAGCGGCCAGCTTCAGCTCGGCGGCGCCCTGGAGGAATCGGGTGACTTGCCTGGCACGCTGCGCGACGTATTATTGAATCCCCTGCCGTCACGGGGTGTCGACCTGGAACAGCTGGTGGCGGATTTCGAAAGGGCCCTGGTCCTGAAGGCCATGACCGCCAGCGGCGGCAACCAGACCCGCGCCGCCGGCCTGCTGGGCATGAACCGGGACAAGTTCCGCTACCGCCTCAAACAGTACGGTGACAAGGAATCATGAGCGACCGCAGAAATGTATCCCCACCGCGCCGCCGCGCGACGGCCCGACCGTCGCGCTGGGTCCGGCTGGCGGTGGTCGCCGGACTCGTCCTGGCGCTCGGCGGCTGCGGGGTCTATTCGGGCAGCAGCGGGCGTGTGGACGAGGGCATCAAACGGGTGGCGGTCCAGTACCTGGAGAACCTGACGCCGGAACCGAATCTGGGTGTGGACCTGGCCAACGACATCATTTCCGCCATCCAGCTGGACAACACGCTCAAGGTCGTCGATGAGGGCGATGCCGACAGCATCATCAGCGGACGGGTCAGCCGCTATTCGCTGCGGGAAGTCGCCACGACCCAGAGTTTGACCGTCAACGAATACCAGGTCCAGATTGCCGTCATCCTGACCTTCTCGGTCCGGGCGACCGGCGAGAAGATCTTCGACAACAAGCGTTTCACCGGGCGCGGCAACTACGTGCTCAACGACCCGCAGGGCACATCGGAGGAGACGGCGCGCGACGAGGCCGTCGAGGAAATCGTCAGGGACATTCTGGCCCAGGTGGTCGACGACTGGTAGGCAACCGATCGGACGGGAATTGGCATACGCAGGCAAGAATCGGAACAACCCCATGCCCGGGTTTCAGGAGCTGGTCAATCAGGATCTGAAGACCGGTAACTTCCGGCCCGTGTACGTGCTGGCCGGTGAGGATTCGTTCCGTATCGAAGGCGTCGTGGAGAAGATCCGCAAGGACGCCCTCGGCGACAGCGGGTCCTCCTTCAATTTCCACGTTCTCCACGGTGACCAGGTCCCGGTCGGCCGGGTGCTGCAGCAGGCGCTCAGCCTGCCCATGTTCGCCGGACGCCAGGTGATCTGGGTCAGGAACGCCGACCGCTGTCTCGGCGACCAGGAAAGCCAGGCGGCCCTGGAGAAATATCTCGCCAAGCCCGTCGCGGAGACCATCCTCATCCTGACGGCCGACAAGGTCGACAAGCGCAAGAAGTGGACGAAGGTGGCCCAGGAGAAGGGTTACCTGTTCGACTTCACGCCGCCGACGGGCGAAGCGCTCGTGCAGTGGGTGCTCAAGGCGGCGCGCCGCGAGAATCTGGAACTCGGTCAGGAACAGGCCCGCATCCTGTGCGATCTGGTGGGCAACGATCTGCTCAGCCTGAAGAGTGAGATCGACAAGCTGGCCCTGCTGGCCGAGGACCGCGGTGAGCCGATCGGCTCGGAGGAGCTCGGGCGCATCATCATGGACCAGGCCGCCCTGGAAGGGTACGAGATCACCGCCAACCTGATGCCCGGCCGGACCAAGGATGTCCTGAAGACCTGGTTTCGGCTCGCGGAATGGGGGAGGTCGCCCTACGAGATCGCCCCCCTGTTGATCTCGCGGGTGCGCAAGGGGTGCATCCTGGGCGCCGGACGGTCCGCGGGCATGAGCGACCAGGAGATCGGCAAGTTGACCGGCCAGAACCCCTGGAGTTTCCGTTACCTCGAGCCCATGGTCCGCGGTCTGGGCGCCGACGGTCTCAAGGAAGCCCTCCGGGAAGTTCTCGATTGCGACCGGCGCCTCAAGAGTTCGCCGCTGAAACCGGATATCATTATCGAAAAGGCCATCATGGACCTGTGCCGTCCGCGGCGTGGCTGAATTTACGTCTGAAAGGCCGGCCTTCACGGCCGGATCGAACCACCAGGAAAGGAAACGAAATGTCTGAAGGTCTCGTTGAATTCACGGATCAGGATTTCGACCGGATGGTCAAGGAGAGCGACCAACCGGTGCTCGTGGATTTCTGGGCGCCGTGGTGCGGACCCTGCAAGGCGATGACGCCGACCATCGAGAAGTTGGCCGTCGAATTCCAGGGGCGCATGCTCGTCGGCAAGATGGATATCCAGTCGCACCCGCAGGCGGCCGGCTCGTTCGGGATCCGGTCCATACCGACATTGTTGTTTTTCAAGGGCGGCCAGGTGGTCGATCAGATCAGCGGCAGCGCCAACGAGGACAAGATCCGCGAGAAGATGGAAACGATCATCGGCTAGAGGATTCCGGGGCGATGTTGACGCCCGTTTTGCCGTATTTTGTGTTACTTAACATAATATACATTATGCGCAATACTTGAGGCGCCGACTGTAACGTGTTGCGCGTCTGCAGTTAGTGGATCGAGTGCGAAGGCGGCAGCGTGAGAAAATCCCCCGAGTCGGCCGGCTAATCGACCGGCACGCGGTCGGCCAGTTCGTCCAGGTAGGGAATCCGCCAGTCCTCGCCGAAGAGGGCTTTGGTGAATCCCAGGACCGATACGATCAGGGCAAACAGGAAGAAGCACAGGCGCAGGATGATCACGAGCAGGAAACCCAGCAGCGGCAGCTTGCCGAGGGATGCGTCGATGATCCAGATGAAGCAGACCCCCACCACCTCGACGAACAGTAAGGCGAACCCCTGCCGGCAGTGGCGGGCCAGGAAGGCGGTTTTGTCCCGGGCGAAGATGGGGATCAGGACGAGGATCGACAGGTAACACAAGGCGCCCAGCCAGCGTTCGCGTATGGAAACCTGGTCGGTCATGGCTGGAACTCCCTCGACGATCGGTGATGGGATCTCGTCTCTGCAGGATCAGTCTACCTTTTCTACGGCAAATGCGAAACATAGTTTAGCGTGGAATGGCCAGAATTCGGAAGGTACTGAGGCGTCATGGGTTGGTTCAATCGCGGTAAAAGCAAGTGGCGCGGCGTCGATTTCATGACCCTGGTGCCCGAGCGTGCTCTCGACCACGAGGCAGGATCCCGCGCGGGTCAGATCGTGCTGTTGCAGCCCCGCTACCAGGGATTTCCGTTCGGGCAGCTGATCCAGCCGCGCCTGAAAGGCGCCAAGCGGTTCATTCGGATTCCCCTGGAAGACCGCGGGTCGTTGCTATGGCATCACATGGACGGCCAGCGCACGGTCGGGCAGCTGGTCCTCTTGGTGGCCGATCATTTTGAGGACGACAACGACGAGGTTCCCCAGCGGGTAGGCGCCTATCTGTACTATATGTTCGAAAATGGATTCATCCGCTTTGTTAACATATAACGTATAAATAATTTAGACGCTTTATGAAAAAACAGTATCGCCACAATATTTGATGTATTGTTGACAGTGTGTGGTCCCCCGTGGCATGGTCGTGGTCAAGGAGGGGCAACTCGCCGGTCCCATCCTGTTGATCATGGCTTCGGCGCGGCTAGGGGATCCGGTCGGCACCTTGTTACGCCTCGTACTCGACTTCTTCATCTTCTGTGCCCGCTACGCAGTACTGGCCTTCGTGCTTTTTCTGGTGGCGTACCTTGTCGCCCACCGCTGGGCCTACTTCAGGCAACACCTGACCCGATTCTCCCCCACTCCTTGGCGAAAATGCGGAACCGTTGCGTGTCTTGGGCTCGTGGCCCTGTTCGTGGTCATCGCCGGCTGGTACCTGTTCCTGGATGGGTTCGCCGGCGAGGTGGAACCGGTCGTGTCGAGCCTGTCCTGGATGGTCAACCACGGTCACGCCCTCTACAACGACTTCGGGGCGGCCGAACGCTACAGCGTGCTCTATGGTCCGGCGGTCTTCCTGACCAACGGTTTGTTCCTCGAAATCCTCGGCCCGTCCCTGGTTTCGGCCAAGGTGGCTTCCCTGCTGGGTGTGCTCGGCAGCCTGGTGTTTCTCTATGCCGCCCTCGCACGTCGCAGTCGTGATTTTCCGGCCCTCGTGGTCGTGGCCCTGGCGGTCCTCTACTACTGGAGTCAGGGATTCGCCGTCTACCTGGTGCGACCCGACGCCCTGCTGGTGTTTGCCGTCGGTCTGGGGATCTTCGCCGCCGTTCGCCTGCGTCCCCTGCTGGCCGTCGCGACCGTCGCCGCCGCCCTCGGCTTTGCGTTGAATCTCAAGGTCCACGCCGTCGTCTATTTTCTTCCCGTTCTGGTACTCCTGGTCCACCGCCTCGGGTGGCGCGCCCTGTGGCTGGCCGGAAGCGGCGCGGTGTTCGTGACCGCGGCGCCGTTCCTGTTCCATCCGCAGGTGTCGATCGTCAATTACCTCGGCTGGCTGCGCAACGCCGTGGGCCACGGCCTGACGGCCGACACCCTCACAGCCACGCTGGGGTTTGCCCTGTTCCTGGTGCTGCCGCTGTTGGTGCTGCGGTACGTGTGCGGTCCGGCATCGCTGGCCGGACCGGGCTCGCGGCCCCTGGCCGCCGGTCTGCTGCCGACGTTTGTCCTGGTCCTGGTGCTGGCGGCCAAGCCGGGCGCAGGGCTCGTGCACCTGCTGCCGCTGGTGCCCAGCACGCTGTACCTGGTCGGACGGATGATCCAGGACGGCTGGCCCGACCAGCCGGCTCTGCGGTCGGCCCTGGTGCGCCAGCCGCTGCGTCAGGGGCTGGTGGTCGCGGCGGTCCTGACGGTGCTGGTGTCCGGAGCCGTCAACGAATACCGGGCGGTCAAGCTGCTCGACTGGCAGCTGAGCGAGGCTCCCGACCTGGCGGCCGACGTGAAGGACGTGATGGCGCGTTACCCGGCGCTGACGATGGCCATGGCCTGCGGCGGCGAGGATGCCAGCTTCCGCCACACCTGGCTGCGTCCCCTGCTCGTTTTCGCCAACCAGCCGGTGCTGATCGATCCGGTCGCCGTCATGGATTGCCGGCTGAGCGGCAAGGATCTTGCGGAGGATACCTATGCTGCACTGGCGGACGGCACGATCAAGATGTGGCTGGTCCCGCGCAGCAAGCGGCCGTTCCTGAAGAAGAACTGGTACAAACCGCACGACCCCGTCTTTTCTTCCCGGTTCATGGAACATTTCGAGGCCTATTACGCCCCGCGCGCCAGCTCCCGCTATTTCGACCTGTGGTTCTGGAAGGGGCTGCCCGCAGGCGGGGCCGTCGCGGCGATGCCGGTGTCCGGCTGGGGCGCCCGCGGCAACCTGCTCGGACCCTGAGACCACACGGGCCTGCGAGATAAAAAAAGGCGGCCCTGCGGCCGCTTTTTTTTGATGGTACCCCCGGCGGGATTCGAACCCACGGCCCCCAGATTAGGAATCTGGTGCTCTATCCAACTGAGCTACGGGGGCACCTTCTCCGCTTCGGTTGCGTCAAAATAGAAGGGTCAGGAATAGTTAACAAGGGAAAAAACCGGGCCCAGGCCCTCCAGCTTCTTCCTGCCGTCCAGGAAATCCAGTTCGACCAGGAACAGGAATCCCGCGACCGTGGCGCCCGCCGCGGCAACCAGGCGCGCCGACGCTTCGGCCGTGCCGCCGGTGGCCAGCAGATCGTCGACGATGACGACCCGGTCGCCCGGCGCGAAGGCGTCCAGGTGGGCCTCGAGGGTGGCTTCGCCGTACTCGAGGGCGTAGGTCACCGCCCGGGTGGCCGCCGGCAGCTTGCCGGCCTTGCGCAGCATCACCATCGGCTTGTCCATCTCCACGCCCAGCGGGCCGCCGAAGATGAAGCCCCGCGACTCGATGGCGGCGAAGCTGTCGAAACGTACGTCTGCCAGCAGGTCCTTCATGCCGTCGAGGGCGGTGCGGTAGGCGGCGGGATTCTCCATGACCGGGGTGATGTCCCGGAACAGGATGCCGGGCTTGGGAAAATCGGGCACGTCGCGGATGATCTTTCTGAGGTCCACGGTTCCTCCTGTCTGCGGCTACTGCAGCAGCCGGTCGGGTTTGATGGCTTTGTCGTTCTGTCGCAACTGGATGTGCAGGTATGGCCGTTCGGCCGGCTCCTCGGGAGCGGACGTGCGGCCGAGGGGGTCGCCGCGCAGCACCGCCTGGTTGAGGCGGACCTCGATCGAGGCGGGCTCGAAGGGCGAAAACACCGTGGCGTATCCTCCCCCGTGCTCGACGATGATGATGGTCCCGTAGCCGTCCATGCGGCCGATGTGGCGCACGACGCCATTGGCGGGACGCTGACCTCGGGTGCCGGCGACCGGACAGGCCACCTCGACGCCGGTTACGCGGCATGAGAACGCCGCCCGTCTTGTAGGTCGCCGAACTCCTGCAGCACTTCCGGCCCGGGTCCTGCGGCACGGCCGGTTCCAGCTGACATCCTTGGCGCCGGTCCGGTGGAACGGTTGGTCGAAGCGGAGTTTCTGGCCGACCTTCAGCAGATCGGAGTCCAGGTTGTTGGTCTGCTTGATCTCCCGGACCGTCACGCCGAAGCGCAGGGCGATCAGGGAGAGGTTGTCCCCGGCGATCGGACCTGGTAGTTTGCCGGCGAGCCTCGCATTGAGCCAGGTCGGGAACGGGGCGGTGGTACCGGCGGCCATGACCGGTCGCGTCAAAAAGCGAGCCAGAGGGCTAGAAAATAAAAAAGCCATCTGACGGCGCATGGCAATTGAACGTTTTCAGGGAATGAATGGTCGGGGCGGGGAGATTCGAACTCCCGACCTCCTGCTCCCGAAGCAGGCGCGCTAACCGGGCTGCGCTACGCCCCGACTGAAAAGATCTGCGGCAGGTGATCGGCCGGCCGGTGGGAGCCTTCAGTTCCACAGTGAGATAACCCCCTGGGAAACAAGTGTCACCACGGTTCCGGCGATCAGGATGCCAAGAATGATACATGGTACGGCCATCCGCAAGGGAAGTTTGAACAGGTAGGCCGCGACGCTGCCGGTCCAGGCGCCGGTCATCGGGGCGGGGATGGCCACGAACAGGATCAGGCCCAGGCTCTCGTACTTCTGGATGACCGCGCTTCGGCTCACCGTCCGCTTGAAAAGCCAGTTGAAGAACCGGTCCATGAAGGCGAAACGGCGCAGATACCGCTCGGCGGGCCCCAGCAACAGCAGGATGGGGAGCACGGGTACGAAATTGCCGGCGACGGCGATGGCGTAGATCAGGACCGGGTTGGTCATGCCCATGGCGTAGCCCACGGGGATGGCGCCGCGCAGTTCGAAGACCGGCAGCATGGCCACCAGGAAGACCGCCAGCGGAGGTGGCAGTTGCTCGAAGTAGTGGATCAGCTGCTCACGCACCCTGGGCCTCCTCGCGCGCCACGCCCCGCAGCAGGGGCACGAACCGGCAGGAGACCGACTGCTCGATGGAAACTTCTTCGCCCTGGCGCCGGTAGCGGTAGAGCACCTGCTCGCTGCCCTTGTTGACCGGAATCAGCAGCCGGCCGCCGTCCGTCAGCTGGGACACCAGATGGGGCGGCAGGTGCGGCGCGCAGGCCGTGACCATGATGGCGTCGTAGGGCGCGAAATCGGCGACACCGACGGTGCCGTCGTGGGCCAGGACGTTGATGTTCTCGACCCCCAGCTTGGCCAGGGTGACCCGCGAGCGTTCGGCCAGGGGCTCGATGCGTTCGACCGAGACGACCTGAGCGCCAGAGCGGGCCAGGATGGCGCCCTGGTAGCCGGAGCCGGTCCCGACCTCGAGGACGTGTTCGTGGCCCTGCAGTTCCAGCAGGGTGGTCATCAGGCCCACGGTGAAGGGCTTGCTGATGGTCTGGCCGAAGCCGATGGGCAGGGCGCTGGGCTGGTGGGCGCGGTGCTGCAGCAGGCGCGGGCACGAACAGGTGCCGGGGCACCTCCTCCATGGCCTTCAAAACCCGGCGGTCGCTGAGCCCGGCGTCGACGAGCTGCTCACGCACCATGCGCCGCCGGGCGACGGCGTAGTCCTTCATCGATCCTCCTGATCGGCGTCGTGGTCCTTCTCGAGATGCTTCATTTCCTTCAGCAGGCCGTAGTGCGTCAGGTCCACCATCAGGGGGGTCAGGCTGACGTAGCCCTCCTCCACCGCGGAATGGTCGCTCCCGTCCTCGCGGGCCCAGGTCGGGCCCTGGCCGCCGATCCACAGGTAGGGCTGACCGTGGGGATCGACCTGGTCGGTGATCACGTTGCTGTAGACGCGGCTGCCCAGGCGGGTGACCCGGATGCCCTGGATGTCGTCCGGCGGGCCGTCGGGGATGTTGATGTTCAGCAGCGTGCCCTTGCGCAGGGGGAAGGCCAGGATGTCCTGCAGGTTGCAGCGCAGGAAGTCGGCCGCGCCGCTGAAATCGGTCGGGTGCCAGGCCGCCAGCGAGATGGCGTAGCTGGGGATGCCGAACATGGTCCCTTCCATGGCCGCGGCCACGGTGCCGGAGTAGATGACGTCTTCGCCCATGTTGGGCCCGTGGTTGATGCCGCTGAGCACGAGGTCCGGCATGTCGTCGCTGAGGATCTTCTCCATGGCCACCAGGACGCTGTCGGTCGGCGTGCCGGTCACGGCGTAGCGGCCCGGGCCGTGGTCGATGATCCGCAGCGGCGAGGTCAGGGTCAGGCTGTGGCTGGAGGCGCTCTGCTGGTCGTGGGGCGCGACCACGGTGACGCGGAAGCCGGGCAACGAGCGGATGGCGTTTCCTCCAGCACCTTCAGCCCGTGGGCGTCGATGCCGTCGTCGTTGGAGATCAGGATGTGGGTCTGGCTCATGATCATCCTTGCGGCGTGGTGTGGCGGGGTTCGCGTCGGCTCATGAGCAGGATGCCCACGAGCCGGAAGAACCGCCCGGTGTCGACGAAGGGGTTGATGGAACTGACCTCGTCGCCGTAGACGGTGGTGATCGGTGCCGAGCCGATCCGGTAGCCGCGGCGGGCCAGCCGCACCAGGATCTCCGATTCGGCGTCGTAACGGTTGGTTTTGAGCTTCACGCCGCGCAGACACTCGGTCCGGTAGAGGCGGTAGCCGTTCTGGCTGTCGGGAATGGGCAGCCGGCCAGGCGGCTGATCACCCAGCTGGTGAACTGGTTGGTCTTCTTGCGCAGCCAGGGCATGTTCGCGGTGCGGGCCATGCGCGTGCCGACCACGACGTCGAGCTTCTCCAGCGCCGCCGCGTCAATGAAACCCTGCATCTCCGCCGGCAGGTGCTGCCCGTCCGAGTCCATGGTGAAGACCCAGTCCAGATGCCCTCGTCGTGGCCCCACCGGTAGCCGGTCTTGAGGGCCTCGCCCTTGCCCTTGTTCACCTCGTGGACGATGACCTCGGCTCCGGCCGCCCGCGCCGACTCGGCCGTGCCGTCGGTGCTGCCGTCGTCGACCACCAGGACCCGCAGGTCCGGGTGCAACGGCGCGGATCTCGCCGACCACTTCCTCGAGGAAGCGGGCGGCGTTGAGGGCGGGCAGGATGGCGCCGACGGACATGGGTCTCCTCGGGCGGGCTGTGGACTTCCCCCGAGATTCCCCGCGCAAGGATACCCGTTACCGGACCAATGTCAATTTCCGAGACGCCGTCCGGCCGTTCCACCCCAGGTGGTAGCCCGGGCCCGCGCGAACCGGTAAGCTCGATGTCCAGCAGTTGATCGGCCAGTTCGGTGATCGTGCGGTCGAAGCTCGCCAGCGCCGCCGGTCGATGGCATCGCGGCCGGGTCAGGTCGACCCCCGCCTTGCGCAGCAGCTCCAGGGCGGCCGGCTGCAGCCGCCCTTGAGCATGCCGAGGTAGTCGTCGACGGCCGGCTGGCCCATCTCCTTGACCCGCTCGGCGATCGCCAGCCCGCACGAAAGTCCCGTGGCGTAGCTGTAGACGTAGTACTTGTAGTAGAAGTGCGGGATGTAGGCCCACTCCATGCCGTCGTCGGCGTCGACGGTGAAGCCGGGACCGTAGTAGCGCTGGACCAGGTCGGCGTAGGTCTCGTCCAGCAGGGTGGCCGTGATCGGCGTGCCCTCCTCGACGAAGCCGTGGACCAGGCGCTCGAACTCGCTGAACAGGGTCTGGCGGTAGATGGTGGTGCGGATGCTCTCCAGTTCGGCGGCCAGGATGCCGGCCTTCTCGGCCTTCGATTGGGCGTTGGCCACCAGGTAGTCGGACAGCAGGCCTCGTTGCAGGTCGAGGCGATCTCGGCCAGGAACGGCACGTAGCGGTAGTTGTGGTACGGCTGGTGCTCCATGGCCAGGGCGCTGTGGATGGCGTGGCCGTACTCGTGGGCCAGGGTCGACATGTCGTCCAGGCTGTCCTGGTAGTTCATCTTCACGTAGGGATGGCGGCCGTAGACGCTGGCCGAGAAGGCGCCGCTGTCCTTGTCGTTGCTGGGGTAGACGTCGATCCAGCCGTTGGCCGGATCGAGGCCCGTGCTTGAGGCGGGCCACATAGTCCGGGCCGAGGGGGGCCAGGGCGGCGGGCAGGATCTCGATGGCCTCGGCGTAGGGCACGTCCATCTCGGCGGCCGCCACCATGGGCACGTACAGGTCGTAGATGTGCAGGTCGTCCAGGCCGAGCACCTTGCGGCGCAACTCGACGTAGCGGTGCAAGGGTTCGAGGTTGGCGTTGACGGCGGTGATCAGGTTGTCGTGCACCGAGGTCGGCAGGTTGTCCTTGTCCAGGTAGGCCTCCAGGGCCGTGTCGTAGCCCCGGGCGCGGGCGTAGAGCACGTCGAGCTCGAACTGGCCGCCCAGGGTGGCGGCGAAGGCGTGCTGGAACTGGCGCAGGGTGGCGAAGAAGGCCGCCATGGTCTCGGCGCGCACCTCGCGGTCGGGCGATGGCGCGGAACCGGCCGAGGTTGGACAGGGTGAGCTGGACCTCGTTGCCGTCGGCGTCGTGGATCACCGGCCAGGGGATGTCCGACAGCAGCGCGCCGAAGGTGTTCTCGAGGCCGCTGGGGATCTCGTTCAGATCGATCTCGGCCCACAGGTTGTCGCCCAGCCAGCTGCAGCACTCGCTCGGCCTCGGGGTCCCAGCACGCGGCTGCGGCGCGGCGGCGCAGGTTGTCGAGGTAGTCGCCGGTACTTGCGCGGGGCCGTCGGCGGCCGCGTACGCCGCCTGCATGGCGTCGTCGTCGAGGGCCAGGACCTCGGCCCGGATGAACCCCGACGCGGCCATGACCTCGTCCATCAGCGCCAGGCCGCGCTGCTGGTCGGCCCTGCAGGCTCTCGTTGGTCAGCTCGGTGTCCAGGGCCAGGTTGGCGTACTGGGTGACGTGGCTGGCCCGGTCGTGCAGTCCCGAAGTACAAGGTCCAGGCACCGGTCGAGGGCCGCCGGAGCTGCCAGCTTGCCGCCGAAGGACTCGAGCTGGTCGATCTCCAGCGTCAAGGCGTCGACCTCCGCCTGCCAGGCCGCGGGACTCGCGAAGAGCTGGTCGAGGTTCCACTTGTAGGCGTCCGGAACGTCGGCGCGCGCGGCGTTGGCGTCGGGTGCGTAGGCGGGCAGGTCGGCGGCCGTCAGCGGCGGCGCGGCCAGGATCAGGACAGCGGTGAGCGCGAGCGTGAACTTGCAGGCGGAGATCATGATTTCCTCCAGGTTCTCGAGGGAGGTAACGGACAACTGATTGTCCGCTTTCGGCCGGTGCGAAACAAGAAGATTCAGGGGCCGGCCGGCGGCGCCAGCGGCTGGCCGCTGGGCAGATTCATGGTGATGCAGCGCAGGGCGCCGTTCATCCGGATGAGCCCGGAGGCGTCGATGCCCACGACGCGGCGGTCCGGCAGCAGGCGGCGGTAGATCGCCAGCGCCTGTCGGTCGAGGTCCGGGCAGTAGTCGGGGTAGATCGGCACCAGCAGCACACCGTTGGCGAAGATGACGTTCGTGTAGGTGCGCCAGACACCGTCGTCATGGTCGGGCATGGGGATGCGGCGGCGAGGGCCCGGAGGGGTGGCGACGCCCCAGGTCGCCGACGATGTCATCGGCTGGGCCGCGTTGGCCTCGTCGACGCCGCCGGTGTAGCTGCCCACCAGCGCCAGATCCGGTTGCAGAAAGGTGCAGAACATATCCACATGGCCGGTGCTCTCGCCCTGCAGGGGCGGCACCAGGAAGAGGTTCTCGAATCCCAGGACCGCCGCCAGCGTCTCCACCGTGGCGCGGGGCTCCTTCTCAAGGTAGGCCCGGGCCAAACGGAACCCGCGTCGAGACCAAAGAAG
The DNA here is from genome assembly GCA_942492615.1 of Candidatus Krumholzibacteriia bacterium. GTDB lineage: Bacteria > Krumholzibacteriota > Krumholzibacteriia > LZORAL124-64-63 > LZORAL124-64-63 > CALOFL01. The sequence goes on along the minus strand of CALOFL010000005.1, from coordinate 89,461 downwards.
CCCCCTGTTTCTCGGAAGTCCCCGCCTTCGACGAGCAGCGGGCTGCCCAGCAGGTTAGGCCGGATGACCAAGTAGTCGCGGGACCCTGGTCGTCCCAGGGTGTTGCCCGTCGTGGTAGTGGAGTCCACCAGGCTGCGGCGGCCCTGGGCGTCGCTGACGGTCACCGGACCGAAGTCGCGCACCCACATGGTCAGGACCGGCAGCTGGACGATGTCGTAGGCCGACCGGGCCACGTCCCTGTCGTTCAGGGTGGTCTCGATGAGCGAGCGACCCGACCGCGAGCCCGCGAGGATGAGGATGCGGATGTCCGCGGCGGCGGCCTTGACGATCGCGGCCATGACCTCCGGGTGCAGATCGGCCAGCTGGTCGCCGCCCAGAAACAGCGCCTCCTGCGGATCGAATTCCGCCGGCATGTAGAAGGCGTCTTCCGGCGGCGCGGCCGATACCGCGGCAGGCGCATCCGCGCCGCGGTCCTTCTGCACCAGCAGGACAACCAGAACCGTCAGGGACGCCAGGATGGCGACAGCCAGCAGCAGCGCCACGGCGCGGCGGCTTTGCGGTGCCGCTGGTGATGTGGAGGGCTTGACCATGGGGTCAGTATCCGGGATGGTTCCAGGTGCGACAAGCGGCAAACGCGGGCCCAAAAAAACACGGATCTCCGGGGGGTGATCCGCGCGGTATGATGTTGGAGTGGTCGGGACGAAAGGATTCGAACCTTCGACCCCCTGCCCCCCATGCAGGTGCGCTACCGGACTGCGCCACGACCCGACCAGTTCCATGTCGCGAACCGATCACCGGCACCGCCGGCAGGGGGATCGCTTTCGCGGACGACAATCTAATACCGGCCTCGCCCCGGGGACAAGGAGCAATCAGCGCCCCGGGGATCAGGCCTTGGCGCTATCTTCTTCAGCCCTTGGCGCTTCTTGGCCGGCCTGGGTCAGGCCTTCCTTGACCAGCTTCAGGATCGACTTCGGCCAGCTCGTCCTTGAGCACGAAGCCAGGCGCTCGGCCTCGCTCGATGCCGCTGCCGAGAAAGTCCAGGGCGCGGGTCGGCCGGCGGCTGGGGCTTGCGCGCCTTCTTCTTGCTGGCGGCGCATCTTGCGGGCGCCGGCGATCTTGTAGCCCTCGTCGTACAGCAGGGTCTTGATGGCCAGGATCTCGTCGATGTCCGGCTGGCGGTAGCGGCGGCTGCCGTTGCGGGTCTTGCGGGGCTTCAGGGTGGGGAACTCGCTCTCCCAGTAGCGCAGGACGTGGGCCTTGACTCCGGTGATCGCCGCCACCTCGCTGATCGAGTAGTACAGCTTGCTGGGGATTTCGTCTTTTGGGTTGCTTCGGACATGTTCAGGTCAACCCCCAGCCGGGACCAAGGGATGAGGCTCCGTCAATCCGTCAAGTTCGTCCCGCAGCTGTCGTTCCATGAATTCACGCATGGCCTGCCGCGGCGGTTTGCCGGAGAATAGCACATCGTGAACCTGTTTTGTAATAGGAAGTTCGATACCAGCTTCTCACCCAACTTCAAGGCCGCTTGTGTCATGTAGAAGCCCTCGACCACCTGCTTGGAGCCCTCGAGGATGTCGCGGGGGTTTTCCCGGCCCAGGGCCACGGCCTCGCCGAAGTTGCGGTTGCGGCTGTGGCGGCTGATGCAGGTGGTGATCATGTCGCCGATGCCGGCCAGGCCGAAGAAGGTCTCCTTCTGGCCGCCGAGGGCGATGCCCAGGCGGGCCAGCTCGATCATGCCGCGGGTCATCAGGGTGCCGCGGGTGTTGTCCCCCGCCCCCAGGCCGTCGGCCATGCCCACGGCCAGGGCGATGATGTTCTTGAAGCCCGAGGCGATCTCGACGCCGATCAGGTCCTCGTTGGTGTAGACCCGGAAGAACGGGCCGGCGATCCAGGTGCGCCACTTGGACCAGTCGGCCCCCTCCTGGCCCGACAGCACCACGGCCGTGGGCTGCTCCAGGGCGACCTCCTCGGCGTGGCTGGGCCCCAGCAGGACGGCGATCGGATGGTCCTGACGGCAGCCGGCGGCGTCCAGTTCCTCGTCGATGACCTCGCTGATCCGCTTCAGGGTGCCGACCTCGAAGCCCTTGGCCAGGTTGACCACCGGGACCCCGTCGGCAAAGGCGGGGCTCTTGACGACTTTCTTCATGACCTCGCGCACCGCCTGGCTGGGCACGACCACGAAGACGGCGTCGGCGTTCTTGAGGCAGTCGGCCAGGTCGCCGGTGGCGCGCAGGTTCGGCGGCAGGCGATGTCGCCCAGGTAGTCGGGGTTGGTGCCGGTGGCGTTGATGGACTCGACCTGGCTCTCGTCGATGCCCCACATGACCACGTCGTCCCACTTGTGGGCCAGGTGGCGGGCGAAGGCGCTGCCCCAGCTGCCGGTGCCCAGGATGCGCGGCTTTCATCTCAGGCTCCTTGTCTTCGGCGGGTCGGCGGCGGCGCGAGATGCTCGTCGGGCGGCGTGCGTCGTCGAGGTCGTCCTCGGTGCCCCTCGCGCAGGCGCGCGATGTTGGCGCGGTGCTTGAAGATCACCCAGGCGCAGATGACGAACGTGAAGACGATGATCGTCTTGGACGTCGCCGGGAGCCAGCTCGAAGAAGAGCACGGCGACCGGCAGGACCGCCGCGGCGCAGATGCTGCCCAGCGAGACGATGCGCGTGGCGAAGAACACGGCCAGCGAAGACCACCAGGGTGGCCAGCAGGATGGCGTAGGGGCTCCAGGACGGCGAAGGCGCCGCCGGTGGTGGCGACGCCCTTGCCCCCGTGGAAGTCCACGAAGGGGCTGAAGGTGTGGCCCATGGCGGCCAGGAACCCGGCGAAGATGCGGAACAGGTCGGGCGTGATGTGGAACGGCGTGGCCTGGTCGGCGGGCCACTGGTGCCACCAGCCAGGTCATCAGGCCGACGGCGACCGCGCCCTTGGCCATGTCCAGGAGCAGGCAGAGGCCGCCCCAGCCCGCGCCCAGGGTGCGGAAGACGTTGGTCGCCCCCAGGTTGCCGCTGCCGTGCTCGCGCAGGTCGATGCCCTTGACCCGCTTGCCGATGATGAAGCTGAACGGGATCGAACCCAGCAGGAAGGCGATGATGAGGAAGAGGATCAGCAGCATGGGATCGTCGTTTCGGATGGCGTTCGGGCGGCCCGGAACCTCTCAGTGTTTCTTCATCTTCACGACAAAGATCCGGTTGCCCGGAAAGCCGTATTCCTTGCGCATCTGGTTGTTGATGAAGCGCAGGTAGTTGCGGGCGAAGAATTTGGGCTCGTTGACCGACAGCATGAAGATCGGCGGCGCCGTCTCGATCTGGGTGACGTAGTAGATCTTGCCCAGGCCGCCGTTGTGCGGCGCGCGGCTGCTGGTAGGCGACGATCTTCTCCAGGTAGGCGTTCAGCTTGCTGGTCGGGATGCGTTTCTGGCGTTCCTGGTGGACGTCCCAGACGGTCTCCATGATCCTGCCCGTCCGCTGCCTGGTCAGCGCGCTGATCATGAACCAGGGCGCGTAGGTCAGGAACGGGACGTCGCGGCAGAACTCCTCCCAGTGTTCCTGGTGCGTGTTGGTGACCTTCTCAGCGATGAGATCCCACTTGTTGAAGACCACGACCACGCCCTTGCCCGCGTCGTGGATCATGCCGGCGATCTTGCTGTCCTGGGTCACCGAACCGGTCGAGGCGTCGACCATGAACACGGCCACGTCGCACTGCTCGAGGGCCCGGATCGTGCGCATGTTGCTGAAGACCTCGACGGCCTCCTTGACCTTGGACTTGCGCCGCAGGCCGGCGGTGTCGATCAGGCGGATGGTCTTGCCGTGCCACTTGAGGTCGGTGTGGACCGAGTCGCGCGTGGTGCCGGAGATCTCGCTGACCAGGGCGTCGTTGCGGCCGGTCAGGATGTTCAGCAGCGACGACTTGCCCACGTTGGGCCGGCCGAGGATGGCCACGCGGCAGTCGCAGGGCTCCTCGACCTCGTGTTTCGGGAAACCCTCGACGACCACGTCGAGCAGGTCCCCCACGCCGTAGCCGTGCAGGGCGCTGATGGGGTGCGGTTCGCCCAGGCCCAGGCTGTAGAACTCGTGCAAGCGCTGAGCTGCTCGGATTCCTTCTCGAGCTTGTTGACGCACAGGACCACGGGCTTGCCGGTCTTGCGCAGGTCCCGGGCGATGGACTCGTCCCAGGCCATGGGCCCGACCTTGCCGTCGACCAGGAAGAGCACCACGTCGGCCTCGTCGATGGCGGCCCGGGCGATCTCGGTGACGACGCTGTCGAAGTCCGAGACCGGATTCCCCGAAGGGGATGATGCCGCCGGTGTCGAGCAGGATGAAGGGGTGGCCGGCCCAGTCGGTGGTCTCGGTGATGCGGTCGCGGGTCACCCCGGCGGTCTCGTGCACCACCGAACGCTTCTCGCCGATGATCCGGTTGAACAGCGTGGATTTGCCCACGTTGGGGCGTCCCACGATAGCGACCGTACGCAAAGACAAGGGATTCTCCTGGAAAGGGATGGAACCGGTCCGTAGCAGGTGTGAAACTAGCCCAGTTCCCTCCAGAAATCAATGAAACCGTCTTCTTCCCCCAGAACCACGATGTGGGGCTGATCCTGGGAGATGTCCTCCAGTCGCATGCCGTCGAGGGTCAGGCCGTCGCTGTTGAAGACCCGGGGCGACAGGACGACGGTGCGGCGCGGGTCGGCCGGCAGGTCCAGCAGGGCGCGGCGCAGGTCGCTGCCCGCCAGCAGGCCGGCCACGGTGACGGTGTTGCCGTAGAAGCGGTTGGTCCCCCACGACCTCGACCGGCGGCGCGCCGGCGGCGGCCAGGGCGGGGAGTGAATTCCCGCTCGCCAGGCCCGGGCGGCCAGCTCGCCGGTCAGCACGGTCAGCGGGCGGCGTCGGCAGCGCGCCCTCTTCGGCGCCCAGGCCAGGTCCTCGGCCCAGGTGTCGCGCAACCGGACCGAGAGGCCGATGGCGTTGTCGATCTGCCAGAAGCCGTCGTACCGGGCAGACGGCGGGAAGGGTCGTTCGGCCAGCAGGTAGAACTCGTCGCTGAGGTAGACGAAGGAATAGCCCAGCAGCTCGCGGGCCTCCCGCTGCCAGCCGGCGACCTGGTCGATGACCTCCGCCAGGGCTGGTCGGCGTCAGATCCATCGCGGTGGGCGCTCAGGCCGACCGGGACGATGGCCAGGGACCGGATCCCGCCGGGACGGGCCAGTCTTCCCTCGCGGTGGGCGGTCAGGCCCACCGGCACGACGGCCGAGCGCGGTCGCAGACCGCCGCCGGGGCTGTCGTCGCCCTCGGCCGGCGCGCCAGGGCGAGCAGGTCGCGGAAGGTCTTCTCGAGGATAGGGCCGTCGTTCCAGCCCGGGCACAGCACGACCTGGGTGTGGATCTCGATGCCGGCGGCGGCCAACTCGCGCAGGATCTCGACGACGTCGATGCGGCGCTTGATGCCCAGCATGCGCGTGCGCACGTCGATGTCCGTGGCGTGGACCGAGACGAAGAGCGGCGACATGCGCTGCTCGATGATCCGCGCCAGGCCCTTCTTGCCCAGGCTGGTCAGCGTGATGTAGTTGCCGTACAGGAAGCTGAAGCGGTAGTCCTCGTCCTTGACGTAGATCTGGTCGCGCATGCCCTCGGGGTTCTGGTCGATGAAGCAGAAGACGCAGTCGCAGGCGCAGGTCTTGAACTCCATGGGCGCGAAGCAGTCGGTGACCGCGTCGATGTCCGCGGGGTCCATTTCCACCCGGACGGTCTCGCCCTCCTTGCGCTGGATGCGCAGGGTCGTCGTCCGGCTTTCGGGGGGGTAGTAGTAGAGGTCGAGGATGTCCTCGAGGGGCCGGCCGTCGAGGTGGGTGATGTGGTCGCCGGGCTGCCACTCGAAAAGCGCGTCCAGGGGCGCTGGGAAGGGGCGGATGAGCTTGATCATGCGGTCCAAGAAAGCACCGGCGGCCGGCGGGCGCAACTTCCGGCGACCGATCGCCCGGGGTTGACATCGCCTGCGGAGCCGTTTAGCTTTCGCTTCCTGACCCGATTCGGAGCGGGCTTAGCTCAGTTGGTAGAGCATCAGCTTCCCAAGCTGGAAGTCGCGAGTTCGAGCCTCGTAGCCCGCTCCATTCTCCTTTTCGATTTATCCCGTATTGATAACCTGTTATTATTGGCGGGTTCCTGACGTTTTCACCATACCGATTGGTCGATCCCCATGCGTACGCATCATCTTATCTGTTCGCTGCTGCTCCTGAGTCTTGTTTCCATCCTGCTGGTTGCTTGCAGCGACGACGACCCCCTCTGCCCGGCCCCGTCCAGCGGCACCGTCAGCATCGTGTGCCTGCCCGACACCCTGACGGCACCGTGGGAACTGCGATTGCCCGGTGGCCTGGTGGCGCGCGGCGCCGGGGATTCGGTGATGACCGGAATGGCGGACGGCGCGTACACCATCCGCTGGGGGTACCAGTTTTTCTTCAACACGCCGGAACCGGACACCCTGACCATGACCAACGGCGGACCGCTGGAAATACGCGGCGACTACCTGCGGCCCGAACGGCCGACCGGGACCATCGACATCGATGTCAGTCCCGAGGACGCTGCCTGGTCCATCGCCGGGAGCAGCTGGTTCGCCACCCACGGGGTAGGCGACGCCACCCTCACGGACGTCCCGGTGGCATATTACGATCTCGCCTTCGGTCCCTATGCGGGCTACTTCACCCCCAACAGCTTCCGGATATACCTGGACGAGGGTGACAGCCTGAAGGTGACGGTAGCCTATGAGGAGGAACCGACGCTGGTCTTCCCCGGTAGTCCCGGGCAGTTGATGCAGAATGTTCGGACGATCTACGAGACGCGGCATGCCGAAGCCTACCCGGATCTGATGCACCCGGACTTCCTGACCTTCCTGCAGCCGGAGACGACCGCCGAGTTCCCCGATGTGGGAACCACCCTGGATTTCAACGAGGAATGGCGGATCCACGCACGGATGTTCTCGGGACAGGCCGTCACCGATCCGGAAGGGTATCTCGTGCCGGGCATCACGTCGATCCGGATCAACCGGTTCCAGCAAGCGGACGCCTGGGCCGTGGCGCCGCCCGACGATCTGTTTCCCGGGGCGGAGTGGGCTCCCTTCGACATCGACATCGATTTCGACCGCGGGCAGGAGTTCTCGATTCTCAGGCCCACCGGCATGATCAAGTTCTACGTGACCAGCCGCGACTCCTTTCACGAAGGCGTCGACCGGAAATACTACCAGATGCTCGGGCAGGTGGATTTGACCACCGGCCAGAAAGGCGTCGAGTCCACCAGCTGGGGTACGGTGAAGGCCCTGTTCCGTTAGGTCCGGCGAAGGGCCATCAACGGTACAGGGATTTGACCGAGCCGAAGGAGCGGCTCTCGGCAGGCACCGAAACACTGCCGATGCGCTCGGTGCTGACGACGATCTCGTCGAGCAGGATGCCGGCGACGCTGTGGTCGCCGTGGTGCCACAACTGCATCCAGAGGATGTCGAGCTTCAGGTCGGGCGTCGACCGGAGCCACAGACCCTCCCAGGGGCCGATCTCCACGTCGTCGATCCAGAGGTTCAGGATCCCGTCCGCACCCGTGGCGTCGGCGGTCGGGGTGCCCCCGTCCAGCATCACCTCGACGGCGTACCAGCGCCCGGTTTCCATGACCGGCGGCAGCGTGCCTGGGCGGTGCTGCGGTTTTGTGCAGTAGCTCTGTCCGTCATCGTACAGACAAGGAAACGCATCCCCCCAGCAACTGCCCTCGGGGTCGGTACAATCCTGATACATGGACGGATAGTAGGTGTAACAGAAAAGGCGGTGTTCGGAAGTGTTGGGCTCGACGGTGGTGATGAACCGGTCGGTGCCGTCGGGGCGAAAGCCCGAATTACCCATCGCGGCGCGGCCGCCGGCCACCAGGCCGCTACCGTGCCCCAGAGCGTTGAAGTCGTATCCCGGCTCCCACATGACATACCAGCGGGCGTAGAGACGGTCATAGCTGCCGGGCAGCTCCTTGACCAGGTCGGCGCCGCCGCGTCCGGCCGGGGCCCTCAGGCGCATGACGGTGTTGTCGGGGCGCCCGAAGGGACCCGGATGGGCCATCAGCGTGTTGGTCTCCGTCGGGTTGCCGTCATAGTCGTCCCACAGGTCCAGATTGCCCTCCTCGAAGCCGGTGCAGAAGACCCAGTTCTCGTCGTTGCCGAGGCAGGGTTGATTGGCCTGGCCTCGGGCCGCCGGGACGGATCCCGCAAGACCGCCGAGCAGCAGAAGCACAGCGACGGTAGGCAGAAAACGAAACGAAAGGGAACGGGAAGCAAGCAGGGTGGTCATGGAATCCATTCCTTTGTCCGGGGAACCGTGTGACCCTTTAGATAGCAAAAACCGGTCCCCGGGACCACCGGATCGCGCCGAAAAGCGGGCAACATGTTCCCAGGGTACAATTTCAGAACCGGAAACGCTCCCGGAATTCCTCCGGCGGAGAGGGGCAGACGTCCAGGGGGCGCGACCAGCGGAAGCGGTTGCGGGCGACCAGATCGTAGAAGCGGTCCCGCACGGCGCGCGGTACGAACCTGCCGAAACGCAGCAGCCGCCACGGACCCGGCAGCTCGGCCCAGACGGCCAGCGGAGCGTCGGAACGGATCAGTGTTTCCTGGCCCCGGACCAGGACGATCGTCGAGAGGCCCTCGGGGTCGAGACCGCGGCGGCGCAGCCGGTCGGCCGCCCATGCCGACTGGATGGGCGCAAAGTGGAAGCGGCCGGCGGGATCGTGGGCCAGGACCCAGCGCACCCAGCCGTTGCACAGCGGACAGTGACCGTCGTAGAGGATGGTCGCGGGTTCCATGGTCCGCATCACTCCGCCAGGCAGGCGTCCAGCGACGCGAGCAGGGACGGATCCTCGGGGGCGCCCCGGTAGGCGGCAGCCACGGGGCCGGAACCAGGTGCGCTGCCGCTTGGCGTACTGCCGCGTCGACAGTGATGATCGCCCGTTCCAGGTCGGCTTCCGGCAGGCCTCCGGCGAGATGGCCCACGATCTCCGGTACCCGATGCTCCTCAGGCCCGGGCAGTCGGGCGCATGTGGATCGGCAGGAGGTGGCGCGTCTCGTCGACCCAGCCCGCATCGAGCATGAGCCCGCGTCCGGCGGGCGATGCGTGCGTCCAGTTCGCCGACCGGGCGCTCCAGCACGACAGTCGGGAACGCCAGACCCAGGGCCGGGTCCGGCTGCTGGCGGGCCTGCAGGTCCGTCATCGTTTCGCCGCAGATGAGGTGGATCTCCAGCGCGCGCTGGCTGCGGTAACGGTCGTTGGCGTGGATGCGGGCGAAGGACTCGGGGTCGACCGCCTTCAGGCGCGTGCGCACCTCGCGGTCATCGAGTGTCTCCAGCGAGGCGCGCACCGCAGCCAGCCGCGCGGGCGTGCCGCCGGGAATGTCCATGAAGCCCTGCTGCAGGGCGGTCAGGTACATGCCGGCCCCGCCGACCAGGATCGGCAGCTGCCGCGGCCGGTGATCTCCTGCCAGCAGGCCGTGAAATCGCGCCGGAAGCGCTGGGCGGAATAGGATTCGTCCGGATCGATGAAGTCCACGAGATGATGGGGGCAGGCGGCCAGGTCCTCGGGCGTGGGCTGAGCCGTGCCGATGCGCAGGCCGTGGTAGATCTGGCGGCTGTCGAGGCTGATGACCTCGATGGGGAACTCGGCGGCCAGGGCGGTCACGAGGCCGGTCTTGCCCACGGCGGTGGGCCCGGCGATCACCGGGCAGAGGGGACGCCGGGGCGCCTGGCGGTGATGCCGATGTCGTCTACTTCCTCCGGCCAAAGCGTTTCTCCAGATCCTCGAGGGTGAACTGGATCAGCGTGGGCCGGCCGTGCGGACAGCTCAGCGGCTTGTCGGTGGCGAAGAGCTGGTCGACCAGGTTCTGCATCTCGGGCACCGTCAGCGGCTCGCCGGCGCGCACGGCGCCGTGGCAGGCGAAGCTGGCCAGCAGGTCGTTCTGCTGCTCGTTGTCAGGGTCGTCGTCCCAGGCCAGGTCGTCCAGCATGTCCAGCAGCAGGCGGCCCTCGTTCCAGTTCTTCAGGCTGGCGGGGATGCCCTGCACCAGGATGCTCTGCCCGCCGAAGGGCTCGATGGTGAAGCCCATGGCCTGGAGCTGGTTGGCATGGGTCTGCCAGGCCTGGACCTGGCCGGGGGTCAGATCCAGGTGAGCGGGAAACAGCAGCTGTTGGGTGGGTACACCCCCACCGCCTCCGGCAGCGGCCAGGGCCTGCTGGGCCTCGTTGTAGAGGATGCGCTCGTGGCTGTTGTGCTGGTCGATGAGCACCAGGCCGCCGCGGATCTGGGTCACGATGTAGGTGCGGTGCAGCTGCCAGAACGGCGCCGCATGCAGCCCGGGATCGGCGGACGCCGCGCTGATCAGCGACGCGTCCGAGCCGTCGCTCCGCAGGGCCGACGCGCCGAACAGCTCGCCCTGGCCCTCGGGCACGCCCTGGTACTCGTAACCGGCCGAGGCGCCCCGCTGGAAGTGCTCGCGCAGGTAGTCGTCCTGGGCCTCCTCGGTGAGCTGGCGGTCGACGTCCTGGTGGCAGCCGTGGCCGGTCCTCGGGTCGACGTCGGCCAGGGCCGCAGGTCGCTCGGCGCTGCGCAGGTCGAGCCCCTCCTCGAGGGCGCTCCGCAGCAGGCCGAACGCCTGACGCTCCAGCAGGAGCCGCACCTCGGTCTTGGCCGGGTGCACGTTGACGTCGACCTCGCCGGCCGGGCACCTGCAGGAAGGCGATGACCACCGGGTGGCGGCCGCCCGGCACGACCTCGCGGTAGGCCTGGACGATGGCCTGCGACAGGGCGCGGTTCTCCACCGGCCGTCGGTTGACGAAGATGAACTGCTGCTCGCGGTTGCCGCGGGTCCAGGTGGGGCGCGAGGCCAGGCCGGCCACCGAGAAGCCGCCCTTCTCCTTCTCGAAGCGGGCCAGGTGCTCGCTCAAGGCCTCGCCGAACAGGTCGCGCACCCGCTCGGGCAACGAGCGGGCCGGCGTGAGGTCGAGCAGCACCGTGCGTCCCTCGCGCACCAGCCAGCGGATGTCCCAGTTGGCCACGGCCAGGGTGGTGACCATCCGGACGATGGCCCGCTTCTCGGCCTGGGCCGTCTTCATGAACTTGCGGCGGGCTGGCGTGTTGTAGAACAGGTCCTCCACGGTGATGGTGGTGCCGCGGTTGCGCGGCGCCGGCTCGCGCCGCTGGATCTCGCCGCCGTCGATCTCGATCATGCCGCCCACCGTCTCGTCGTCGCAACGGCTGATGCACTTGACCCGGCTGACCGAGGCGATGCTGGCCAGGGCCTCGCCGCGGAACCCGAAGCTGCCGACCTGCATGATGTCCGCCGCCGAGGCGATCTTGCTGGTGGCGTGGCGTTCGAAGGCCAGGGGCAGCTCGCGGAAGGGAATGCCGTGACCGTCGTCCTCGATTGTCAGGCTGGTGAGGCCGCCGTCCTGGATGCTGATGCTCAGGCTGCGCGGCGCCGGCGTCGAGGGCGTTCTCCACCAGTTCCTTGACGATGGACGCCGGCCGCTCGATCACCTCGCCGGCGGCGATGCGGTCGATGGTGGCGTTCTCCAGTACCCTGATCTTGGCTGGCGTCCTGGCCATGCTGCCTTCCATGCTGGTCCTTGCGCTGCGGTCCCCGGCCTGCGGTCCCGGATCGTTGTCACCGTCTGGAATCAGCAAGGGTATACAGGCCGGCGGTCGCCGTCAACACGGACCCCGACTTGGTCGGGCCGCGGGTTCAAATACCCGGGGATAACGTGCGTATATCCGGGATGATCAGGGCAGGGCGCTGAGCACGGATTGGATCAGGGCCTCGGGGCTGTCGCCCCCGCCGGGGTAGACCCGCGACGAGCTCAGGACCGTGAGCTCATCGTTGCCGCTCAGCTGCCGCAGGACGGTCGTCACGCGGCGCTGGAGCCGCGGCAGGGACTGGATGTCTTCGGGCACGATCACGAGAATCGTACCGTCCTCGAGGCAGGCGGTATGATCGGAGCTGCGCAGCTTGCGGGAAATCTCCGCGACCATGCCGGCGACCATGGCCGGATCGCCGACATCCTCGCCGAGGCGGAAGGCCGCCAGCCCGAGCATGGTGTGGTAGCGATCGCAGCGGTCCATCTCCATCTTCAGGATTCCGGACAGGGCGCCGCGGGCGCCGGAGAAGTCGGCCTCGCGGATCGATTCCGTTGCCGGGGTCGTTCGCGGACGGGGCTGCGGCCGGGGCGTGCCGTCGCCGCCGGGCGACAGGGCCAGCAGGGGCAGCAGCCGTCGGGCAAACAGTGCGTCGAATTCGGTGAAACTGGAACCGTCCAGCGGATGCAGCCGACGCTTGTCCAGCAGCACGAGCCCCGGAAACGGCTTGTTCGTTTCCAGAGGCACCACGAGCAGGGAACGATTGTGCCGGACGCTGCCGTCATCGTCGCGTGTTTCCAGCACCGTGGATTGCCAGCCGCCCTGCCCGGTGTCCTTGAGCAGGCGGATCGCTTCGCTGTTCATGGTGCGCGGGCCGTCCGTGTTCCGGGTCTGGTTCTCGAGATCCTCTTCGGTCAGGAGCATGGCCTTGGTGGCGCCGGTCAGGCGACAGGCCGCGGCCAGCACCCGTTCCCGGGCCGCATTGCCGACCACGCCGGCGGCGAGTTCGGACAGGGCCGTCGCCAGGGTCGTCAAGCGGTCCACCTGGTCGGCGGTGGAAGCCCGGTCCAGGTAGTCGTTCAGGTGGCGGTTGATCAGGTAGAGGATCTCGCCGCTGATGGAATGGAAATGGTGCGCCTTCGCGGCGGTGGAGAACTCCACCGTCAACACGGCTTTCAGGGGGTCACGCCCGACCGGCAGGACAAACACCGTCGCTTCACTGAGGACGTCCGTCGGGTCGATGTGGGCGCGGTCGCCGGGGCGGATGACCAGCGGCCGCCCGGACCCGAGGACCTCCGCGTTCTCCGGCAGGGGCGGAATCTCGTAGTCGGTCCCGTCGGGATGGGCGACGAACAGATCCCCGTCACTGGTCAAGACGCCGATGGAGGCATGATCGGCGCCGGCGACCTTCATCAGATCCTCGGCCCAGGTGCAAAGGGTCGCCGCCACCGCGTCCGGCGTGCCGGTGTCGCTGGTGAACTCGTCTTCCATGTAACGGAACAGTTCGCCGTCACGCACCGCCTGCAGTCGCAGGAAACGGCTGAGGATCATCGCGAAGCGGTGGGTCAGACTCTCGACGGTGGCCAGGGCCGCTTGCGGTCAGGCCGCCCTGGCCCCCTCGGTGGCTGAGATGTTCAGGACGCCCAGGAGCTTGCCTTCCCACAGGATCGGCGCCGAAATGGCCGACCGGATGTGGGGCCGGTCGCGCCGGGCCCCCGGGTTCCGGTTGCTGTCGATGAACTCCGCCTGCCGGGTCTGGGCCACCCGTCCGGCGATGCCCTGCCCCAGGCGGACCCGGGTCCGGTGCAGCGTGTGCTGGCTCAGGCCGTAGGCGAAGGCCACGTAGAGTTCCTCGGCGCTGGCGTCGTAGAGCATGATCGAGCCGCTGCAGGCGCCGGTGGCGCGGGTGGCCAGGCCCAGCAGCCAGCGCAGCAGGCCTTCGCGGTCGAGGGCCTCTTCGATGCGGCTCAAGGTCCGGTGGATGGCGGCCGTCTCGATCTCCAGGAGTTCGAAGTCCGCCTCGGTACCGCCGGTGCGGGCGGCAAAGACACCCGGGGTGAAACCCTCCTTGGCCTGGGGATCACGGGTGAACGGCGGGTCGGACAGGCTGGGACCGGAGATCAGCCGGGGAAACTCGAGGGCGCTGATGGCCTGCAATCCGAAATCGGGCGCGGAGTCGACAAACAGCGACACGGTCGCGTCCAAGGGCGGGTGGATGAGATATTCCGCGGCGCCGTGCGCCAGCTCCGTGAGGTCCCTGATCACCGGCAGGCCCATGACTTCGGCCAGCCCGGCGCCGACCGACAGGCCGTCCGGATCCAGGATGGCGACGATCCGCGCGTCCCGGCGGACAGACAGATCCGCCAGCAGGGAGAGCTCTTCCTCCCCCGGACACACCATGACGACCGGCCATTTGATGATGTCTGCCACGATCCTCCCGCAAGTGATACCGCAAACCGGGTTCCCGGCGGCCCCCGGCCGCCCTGCCGCAATTTGCACTTGTTATCGGCGGTTACCAGGGGGCAGTTAAACAATACCTGACGCGGCGAGGGGCGGGAAATGCGGATTTCGGCGAAAAATCAGCCGTCGACCTGCTTTTTGATCTTCACCAGCCACATGAAAGCGTCCATGGGGCTGATCTTCTCCAGGTCCAGCCGCGCAGGGCGTCCAGGGCGTCGCGCTCGGCCTCGTTGAAGAGGCTCAGCTGCGCGGCTGCGGCGGCCGCTCGCGCGCCGCCTCGGCGGCCAGCGAGGCGCCACCGGGCTGGTCGCAGCGCGCGCGCCGGCGGGCAGGTCGCGGGCGTCGGCGCTGGTCAGTGATTCCAGAATTTCGCCGGCCCGCGCCAGAACCGGGCCGGGCAGACCGGCCAGCTCGGCCACGTGGATGCCGTAGCTCTTGTCGCTGCGGCCCGGGCTGACCGAATGCAGGAAGATGATCTTGCCCTCCCACTCCTTGACCCCCAGGCGCAGGTTGAACAGCCGCGAGAGGCGGCCCTCCAGGTCGGTCAGCTCGTGGTAGTGGGTGGCGAAGACGGCGCGCGGCCGCGGACCGTCCGCATCGTGCAGGAACTCGGTGATGGCCCAGGCCAGGGAGAGGCCGTCGTAGGTGGAGGTGCCCCGGCCGATCTCGTCGAGGATGACCAGGCTGCGCCGGGTCATCTGGTGCAGGATGTGCGCGGTTTCGCTCATCTCCATGTAGAAGGTCGACTCCCCGCGCGCGAGGTTGTCGCTGGCGCCGACCCGGGTGAAGATACGGTCGGTGACGCCGATGCGGGCCGAGCGGGCCGGCACGAAGGATCCGGTCTGGGCCATCAGGGTGATCAGGGCCACCTGGCGCAGGTAGGTGGACTTGCCGCCCATGTTCGGACCGGTCAGCAGCAGGATCTGATGCTCTTGACCATCGAGGACCGTGTCGTTGGGGATGAAGTCGCTCTCGAGGAGCTGCTCGACCACCGGATGGCGGCCGCCGCGTACGATGTCCAGGTCCAGGCCGTCGTCGCAGACGGGCGGCAGTAGCCGTGCGTTCGGCGATCTCGGCGAAGCCGAGCATCAGGTCCGTCGACGCCACCAGGCGGGCCGTCTCGTGCAGGTCGCCCAATCGGGCGCCGACCTTCTCCAGAAGGGCGCGGAAGATCCCCTCCTCCAGGGCCACGGCCTTCTCTTCGGCCTCGAGGATCGTGCTCTCGGCCTCCTCCAGTTCATCGGTGTGGAAGCGGGCCGAACCGACCAGGGTCTGCTTCTGCTGGTAGTGCTCCGGCACCTTGTCGAGGTGCTTGTTGGTGACCTCGAAGTAGTAGCCGAAGACCCGGTTGAATCCCACCTTCAGCGTCGAAATGCCCGTGCTCTCCCGCTCCCTGGTCTGCAGTCCCGCGAGGAAGCCCTTGCTGTCGGCGGCGATCTCGCGGCAGCGGTCCAGTTCGGCGTCGACGCCCGCGGCGATGTAGCCCGGCTTGCGGGTCGGTGGCCGGCGCCTCCTCGGCGAGGGTCGTCAGCAGGATGCGGCGGCCAGGTCGCCGAAGTCGGCATCGGCGGCGAGCCAGCCGCGTGACCGGATGGTCCTTGTGCGGTCGTCGGGCGCGGTCGCCGCCAGGCCGGCCAGCGCGGCGAGCGCGCGGCGCCCAGCTGGCGCAGCGCCGCCGGTCCGATGCGGCCGGTGGCCGCGCGGGCGGCCAGGCGCTCCAGGTCGCCGACGCCGGCCGCAGGATGCGCGCGCAGATCCTCGCGCCAGGGCGCGGTCCTCCAGCGGCCGGCCACCCCGGCGTGCCAGCCGCGCCAGTTCGTCCAGGTCGGTCAGGGCCTCGGCCAGGCGGCGTGCCAACAGGCGCCGTCCCATGCTCGTGACGGTTCCATCCACGTGATGGATAAGAGTGCCCGGGCCGGTTTCCCCGCGGAAGGTGCGGAAGATCTCCAGGTTGCGCAGGGTCTCCTCGTCCAGGACCAGGCGGTCGCCGCGGGCGCTGAAGCGCAGGCTGGTGACCTGGTCCGGCCGGCGCAGGGTCAGGGCCGAGGTAGCGCAGCAGCGCGCCGGCGGCCGTGCCGGCCGGCTCGCGGCGGTCTGCTCCTCCAGGCCGAAGGCCGTCAGGTTGGCCACCTGGAAATGGTCGAGCAGGGTCTGGCGGGCGAACGTCGGGTGAAACCAGGCGGCGTTGACCGGATTGATCACCACCTCCGGGCAGGGCCGCGCGCCAGCGCGGACCAGCGACGGACGCGTCGGTGTCCTCGCGCACGATCACCTCGCGGACCGGGTGGCGCTGGCAGAGGCTCTCCAGGGTGGCCGTCCTCCTGGCCGCAGCGGAACTCGCCGGTCGAGGCGTCCAGCAGCGCCCAGCCGTCGGGCCGTCCGGCTCGCCGGCATCCAGGCCAGGCAGTAGTGACCGCGAATGCGCCGTCCACCAGTTCGGGACTGGTGGCCGTGCCCGGGCTGATGATCTCAACCACCTCGCGCTTGACCAGGCCCTTGGCCAGGGCCGGATCCTCGACCTGCTCGCAGATGGCCACCGTCAGGCCGGCGTTCAGCAGGCGCGTCAGGTAGGTGTCGAGGGCGTGGTACGGCACGCCCGCCAGCGGCACCGGATGGTCGCTCTTGGCGTCGCGGCTGGTGAGGGTGACGCCGGCGGTGCGGGCAAGGACTTCGGCATCCTCGAAGAAGGTCTCGTAGAAATCGCCCATGCGGAACAGCAGCAGGCTGCCGGGGTGCGCGGCCTTGATCTCGAGGTACTGCGCCAGCATGGGCGTGAGCTTGGGCCGCCGGCGTCTTGGAGCCGGCGGCGGGTGGCACGCGCGGCAGTCCGACGGGCCGGCAGAACCGGTCAGGTCGCTGACGATGACTTCGATGTCGAGGCGGTCGGCGAGCCGGCGCGCTTCGGTGCGGGCCAGGGCGGGGTTGACGAAGGCGCCGGTGCGGACCTTGTAGAGGAACTGCCCGCGTTCGTCGCGCACCTGGTCGATGCGCAGGTCGGGAAGTTCACTGCGGTAGCGCTTGTGGAACTCCAGGGCCAGGCCCGGTCGCTGAAAGCCCCCAGCTGCAGGGCATAGCGGCCGCGGCCGGTCGGTCCGGCGGCGTGGTCACGGTGGTTCGACGGCGCATCCTCGGGCGCCATGGCGGCCAGTCTCCTCGGCTCCGGTCGCGCAGCAGTCGCCGGATCTCCAGCAGGGCCAGGCTCGCCCGGATCGGCGCTTCAGCTCGGCGACCAGCCGTCGGCCTCGTCGTCGTCCTCCCCGGTGGCGACGTAGGGCCCGCCAGCAGACCGGCGCCCAGGCGGCTCGAGGTGCTTGCGGTGTCGGCGTCGCGTTCGGCGGACTCGAAGTACTTGAGAGCCAGCGAGGCATCGTTCTGCTCGAGTCCGATGTCGCCCAGGTAGTAGCGTGCCAGCAGGAACGCCGGATCCTGGGGCCTGACCGAAGCCAGCATTTCCCGGGCGACCTGGAGATTGCCGGTCGCCCGCAGGGAAAGACCCGCCTGCAAATAGACCTCGCCCGGCAGGCTGCCCGGTTGGCCCGTTTCCAGGAGCGGCTCCAGGGCCTGAAAGGCCGCCGCGTACTGGCCGCGTGCGTATTCGATGTCGGCCAGATCGAGGATGAGGCGCGTGCGGGCCGCCTCCGGCAACCGCACCTGTTCGAGTGTCTCGCGGATCGTGACGGCCGCCCGGGCCGGATCCCGTTCCAGACGGGAAGCCCAGAAGGCCTCTTCCCCGGGGCGAAATCCATCGGCGGTGCTAGCGAGAACTTCACGGGCGCCGTCGTAATCTCCGGTTGCAAACAAGCCTGCCAAGGCCTCGGGCGAAGCGCGACCGGTCGCTGCCGCCAGCAGTCCCAGACCGAGCAGTCCGATCGTACCCCATGACAGAACTTGACGGCGGTTGAGGCGGGCCACTCAGCTCTCCTCCGGTTCGCCGCAGCCGGTGCGGTAGGTGTGGAAACCAAGACAGGACGGGCAGAACCAACGGATGCGTTCATCCGGCCGACCGCAATCGCAGCAGGTCCAGCCTTCGGCGGCTGCGGGCATGCTCAGCTGACGCCAGACCCTGCCGAAATCCGTCTCCGGCGCGTCGCCAACCAGCATCTTCAGATAAGGGGCTGCCGCATCGGGCGTGAAGTTGCGGCGGCCGCTCTTGCTCTCGAGCAGGTGCATGGCCTTGTCCCGCTGGTCGAGCTTCTCGTAAAGCATGGCCAGGTCGATCCACAGCGACGGCGGTGAGTTCTCGTGCTGGCAGGCGCGTTCGAGGATCGGTACCGACCGGGCGAACTGGCCGGTCCGCAACAGGACCTCCTGCATCAACGGCAGGAAGACCCCCAGCTCCGCGGGACTGTTCAGAAGTTGTTCGGAGGCGATCTCGACGGCCTTGGGGGCATCGTTGGCGACCGCGGCGGTGACCGCTTTGACCAGGGCGCTGCGCGGAGCGGTGCCGGCGATGTCGCGCACATCCTTGAGCCGGGACTTGGCCTCCCCCTCCTGCCCGTTCAAGGCGTGTTCGAGGGCACGGTCGAGCTGAAAGCTCGCGTAGGCGTCCACGAACCAGGGCCGGTCCTTCTCGGGTAACGCGCCGGGTGCTTTCTTCAGCACGCGCGCCGCGGCCGGCAGGTCGCCGGTGCCCTGCAGCTGAGCGAACCGCGCCTTCCAGTAGGCGGGTCGGGAGCGGGCGGCCTGGGCCAGTGAGTCGAGAACCTCACCAGCGGCCTCCCAGTGTTCGAGGGCGTTGAGATCGTCGGCGAGCGACAGGCCCGCGGCGACCTTTTGGGCCAGGGTCAGGTTGGCGCGGACGGTCAGCCCGCGATGAAGGACAGCCGCCCGTGCAGGGTCGCCCTGGAGGCGCAGCAGGTTGCCGAGCTGGAGAAAGGGTTCCACCGCGTCCGGGTCATCCTGTACGACCCGGCGCAGCAGCAGGGCCGCTTCGTCGAGATCACCGTCGATCCAGTGTTCGAGCGCGCGCAGGTAAGGGTCGTGGGTCTGGGCGGCCGGCTGCGTGCGGAAGATCCGCCACAGGGCCGCCGCGGCGGCGACCAGCACCACGGCGCCGACCGGCAACGGGAACAGGCTACTCACCGGAATCAGCCTCCGTCCTTGGCCACGGCCGCCTCCCGGCGCCGGGTTCCTGCAGCGGCAGGGTGCGCAGGTCGGCGATCTCCCGGTCCTTGGCCGCGCCTTGGCCTTCTTCAGCCGGCCGATTTCGCGGTGGAACCGGAACTCACGAAACGCCGCGAGGATGAAACTGACGGCAAATCCGAGCAGGAAGCTGACCACGACGACCCAGTAGATGGAAATGCCGAGATAGGACTGACCGAAGAAGTTGATGTCGACGCTCTGGCCGCTGTTGGTGACGAAGAAATAGACCATGGTAAAAAGCAGCAGCAGGAATAGCAGACCCTTCAAGACCCACACGGTATTACCTCTTTCCTTGGTCGGGGCCTGCTTTGCAGTCAGGCCAGGATTTCGCCGTCGAAGGTGGTGTTGCTGTAACCGGTGACCCGCACCCGGACCCGGTCGCCGATGGCCAGCGGCCGATCATGAATCACGACCTTGCGGTTGTTGGCGGTCCGCAGACGCCAGGCTGCCGGCGGGTCGGCGGGCCGGCGCCTCGACCACGGCGGTCCAGGTCTGGCCCACGCAGCCGCGGCGGCCATCTCGGCCCAGATCTCGTCCTGGACGGCATCAGTTCCGCCAGGCGCCCTTCTTCTCCTCGAGCGGGACACGTCGTCGGCCAGGCGGGCCGCCGGCACCCCGGGCCGCTCGGAGTACTTGAAGGAGAAGATCTGATCGTACTTTACCTGACGCACGACCTCAAGGGTATCCTGGAAATCGTTTTCCGTTTCCCCGGGAAAGCCCACGATGACGTCGGCCGAGAAGGTGACGTCCCCGACGGTCCGCCGGGCGTAGTCGACCATGTCGAGATACTCCCGGCCCGTGTACAGGCGTTTCATGCGGCGCAGTACCCGGTCGCTGCCGCTCTGGACCGGCACGTGGAGCCAGGGGCAGACCTTGTCGAGGGCGCCGATCGTGTCCATGAGGTGCGGGTGCATGTCCCGCGGGTGGCCGGTGAGGAAGCGGATGCGTTCGAGCCCGTCCACCTTCGCCACCAGTTCGAGAAGGGCGGCAAAATCGAGACCTTTGTCCCAGCGGTAGGCCGTGACGTTCTGGCCCAGGAGCGTGACCTCCCGGCCGCCGGCCGCCACGATCCCTTCGATCTCGCGGACGATGGTCTCGGGACCCTTCTCGCTTTGCGGGCCGCGGGTCATCGGGACGATGCAGTACGTGCACTTGTAGTCGCAGCCCTTGTGGATGGTCACCAGGTGGCTGTTGTTCGTCGGGTACAGGGCCGGCGGCGCCACGTAGTGGGCGTCCTTCCGGTGGCCGGTCACCGTCAGTCCGTCGGCGGCGCCGGGCCGGCACCTCGGCCGTCAGTTCCCGGAGCACCCCCGGCAGGGTGTCGTAGTTGTCGACGCCGACGACCAGATCCACCTTGCGCGGTCCCTTGCGCAGGTCGTCGCCGAGCCGCTCGGCCATGCAGCCGCAGATGCCGATCAGCGGCTGGGGCAGGTCGGCCTTGCGGCGGTTGCTGCGGACCTCCCCCACGCGGCTGATGATCTTGTGTTCGGCCAGGTCCCGCACGCTGCAGGTGTTCAGCAAGACGACATCGGCCTGCACTTCCTCCTCGACGATGGCGAAACCCTCACGATCGAGCAGGCCGGTGATGGCCTGGCTGTCGTAGACGTTCATCTGGCAGCCGTAGGTCTCGATGTAGATCGCCGGTCCGGACCCGGCCGCGGGCCGGGCTGCGGTCAGGTCGGGCAGGCCGCCCTGGAACGTGGCCATCCTAGGCCCCTTTCGCGGCGATTGCCGGCAGTTGCAGGGTGCGTTTCACGCCGGCGAACAGGCGGCCTTCGCGGTAGTCGCGAATATCGGCCTCGACCAGCGCACCGGGGACGAGCGAGCCGTCGGCGGCTTCAGGGAGCATGACCGTGACGTAGTTGTCGGTGGTGGCCGTCCGCCAGCCCGGCAGTTCGCTTTCGGCCTCGACGACGGCTTCCCGGACGGTTCCGACCAGCGAGCGCGGCGAACGCCTCCTGCTTGGCGGCGGCCAGCTCGCGCAGGATCGCGCTGCGCTCGGAGATGGTCTCGGGGTGGACCTGGTCGGGCATGTCGGCCGCGGCGGTGCCCGGCCGGCGCGAGAAGCGGAACACGTGCAGGTAGCTGAACGGCAGCTCCGCGACCATCCGGCGCGTCTCCTCGAATTCGGCGTCGGTTTCACCGGGGAAGCCGACGATGATGTCGGCCCCGATCCCGAAGTGCGGGACGGTCGCCGCGACGGCCCGGATGGCCGCCCAGGCCCGTTCGCTCCGGTAGGGCCGCTTCATCCGCTTGAGCACGCCGTCGCTGCCGCTCTGCAGGGAGATGTGCAGGTGCGGCCGCAGGCGCGGCATTGCCGGCGAACAGCGCCAGCAAGCGCGGGCGTGACCTCGTTGGGATGGATGCTGCTGAGGCGGATCCGCAGTTCAGGGAATTCCTCGAGGCAGAACTTCCAGCAGGTCCGGGTAGCAGCAGCTTCGGCGTCAGGTCGCGGCCGTAGCCGCCGAGATGGATGCCCGCCAGGATGGTTTCGGGGTATCCCGAGGCCACCAGCAGTCGCAGCTGGGCAAGGATATCGGCGACCGTACGGCTGCGGCCCGGGCCGCGGGCGCGCCAGATCAGGCAGTAGGTGCAGCGCAGGTTGCATCCGTCCTGGATCTTGACGAAGGCGCGGCTGCGGCCCGCGAAACTCTCGATCAGCGGCGAGTCGAACGCCACGTTCTCGTCGAATGCCAGCCACCCTCATGGTCATGGCTTCCTCGCCGAGGACCGCCGGTACCCAGGTCGCGACGTCGTCCTTGTCGGCGTTGCCGATGACGCCGTCGATCTCGGCGATGGCCGCCAGGGCCTCCGGCTGGGTCTGCGCGTAACAGCCGGCGACGACGACCTTGCTGGCGGGATGCCGGCGCTTGACCTGCCGCGCCAGGCGACGGCACTCCTGGTCCGCCTTGCCGGTCACCGTGCAGCTGTTCAGCAGGTAGAGATGGGCGGGGTCGTTCCAGTTGACGACCTCGATGGCGAACTGTCCGGCCATCGACGTCTTGATGCCCTCGGTGTCGTACTGGTTCAGGCGGCAGCCCAGGGTCCAGAAGGCCACCTTGAGCCGGTGCCGGCGTCGGCGGCCGCCGCCGGCGCCTGTGGCATGATGCCAAGTTCAGCTGAAGTTCGCAGTTGTCGACTCGGGCCTGCGGCCCCGGGGGCCCGTCATAAAGAAAGAGGGACGGAGGATTAACCCCCGCCCCTCTCACAGGCGGTTCACACGGAAATGCTGTTCCGCTGCTGCCTACTTGTCCTCTTCGGTCTCTGCGGACTCCTCGGTCTCGCCGGATTCCTCAGCGGCGGTCTCGACCTCCGCTTCCGGCTCGGCCGCTTCCTGCTCGTCCACGCGTCCGGCAGCGGCGGCTTCGGCGGCCAGGGCTTCGGCTTCGGCCTTGTCCGCCGCGTCGACGCTGGCTTCGCCCTCGCTCTCGGCGGCGGCCTCGGCGGCGACGACATCCTCGAGGCGGGGATGGCTGTTGACGAACTCTTCAGTCGCATCCTCGTCGAAGTCCTTCAGACGTTCGGCGATGGACAGGACGATCCGGCGGTTCTCCACGTCCATCTTGATCACCTTCAGGTCGACCTTCTCGCCTTCCTTGAAGTAGTACTGGGGCTTGTCCAGCTTGGGGATGCCCAGGTGACCGATGGGCACGAAGCCCTCGAGG
The DNA here is from genome assembly GCA_942492615.1 of Candidatus Krumholzibacteriia bacterium. Classification (GTDB taxonomy): domain Bacteria; phylum Krumholzibacteriota; class Krumholzibacteriia; order LZORAL124-64-63; family LZORAL124-64-63; genus CALOFL01. The sequence goes on along the minus strand of CALOFL010000005.1, from coordinate 66,567 downwards.
TCCTCGCCCATCTCCACGATCACGCCGTGGTCGAGCATGCGGCTGACGGTACCCTCGAGGGTGTGGCCCACGGGGTAGTCCTCGGCCAGCGTCGGCCAGGGATTCTCGTGCATCTGCTTGATGCCCAGGCTGATCCGGCGCTTGCCGGTGTCGATGTCCAGGATCTGCACCTGCACGCTGTCGCCGCGCTTGAGCATCTCCTTGGGATGCCGCACGCGCTTGGTCCAGCTCATGTCCGAGATGTGCACCAGTCCGTCGATGCCCTCTTCGACCTCGACGAAGGCGCCGAAGTCGGTCAGGTTGCGGACCTTGCCCTCGATGATGCGAGCCGACCGGGTAACGCTCGATCAGGGTCAGCCAGGGATCGCTCTCGCACTGCTTGAGACCCAGGCTGATCTTCTCGTTGTCCTTGTCGATCTTCAGCACCATGACGTCGACCTCGTCGCCGATGGAGACGACCTTGGACGGGTGCTTGATGTGGCGGGTCCAGCTCATCTCGCTGATGTGGATCAGACCCTCGACGCCCCGCTCCAGCTCGACGAAGGCGCCGTAGTTGGTGATGCTGACCACGCGGCCGCGCACGATGCTCTCTTCGGGGTACTTCTCCTCGACGTTGTCCCACGGGTAGGACTGCAGCTGCTTCAGGCCGAGGCTGATGCGCTCGCGCTCCTGCTCGAAGTCGAGGACCTTGACCTCGATCTCCTGACCGATGGCCACGACCTCGCTGGGGTGGTTGACCCGGCCCCAGCTCAGGTCGGTGATGTGCAGCAGGCCGTCGATGCCGCCGAGGTCGACGAAGGCGCCGAAGTCGGTGATGTTCTTGACGACGCCGGTGCGGACCTGGCCCTTCTCCAGCTCGGAGATGAGGGTGCGCTTCTTCTCTTCGCGCTCCTGCTCGAGAACGATGCGGCGCGAAACGACCACGTTCCGCCGGCGCTTGTTCTTCTTGATGATCCGGCACTGGATCTCCTCGCCGATCATGTCCTCCAGGTTCGGCACCTGGCGCAGGGCGACCTGGCTGCCGGGCAGGAACGTGTCCACGCCCCACAGCTTGACCACCAGACCACCCTTGATCCGGCGGTCGACCGAGCCGGTGACCACGTCGCCGGCCTCGTGGGCGACCTTGATCTTGTCCCAGACCTTCAGGAAGTCGGCCCGTTCCTTGGAGAGCACGACCAGTCCGTCCTGGTTTTCGAGCTTCTCGAGGAACACGTCGAAGGCGTCGCCGACCGCGACGGTGGTGGAACCGAATTCCTCGATCCCGATCACGCCTTCGCTCTTGAAGCCGATGTTCAGCAGCACCTCGTTGTCGCGCACCTCGATGACCGTACCCTGGAGGATCTGTCCTTCCTGGATGTCGGTCAGGGTCTCTTCGTACTGGTTGATCAGCGCGAGCATCTCGTCGTACGAGAGGTCGCCGACCTGACCGTCCTCTTCGAGGTAGTCGAGGTTGACGATGCTGTCTTCCTGGTACTCGGTGCTCAGTTTCGGGGCCGCGGGCGTGGGCAGGACTTCGGCGGCCGGCGCGGCCGCCCGGGTCGTTTCCTGCTCGTCGCTGGTGGGGGTCCGGGGAGATTCCTCGGCGGCGCTTTCGCGCACGTCCTCGGATTCGGAATTGGGGTTGGCGGTCATGAAAGGTTGCCTCCTAGTGACAGATGAATACACCGGGACCAAATGGTCCCCGGCAGACTGGGCAATATAAACGGCAAGTGGTTTGTTGGCAAGATAAACGGCACCAAATCGGCTGCCGCCGGGCACGTGGGCGTTCAGCCGCCGAAAACCTCGCGCTGGCGGCGGGAGAACCTGGTCAACTGGACCTCCCCCAGCTCCTTTTCGAAGGTGGTCTGGGGCGTGCGGGCGAACGAACGGGCCTGCAGTTCGCGGTAGGCGGCTTCACACAGGTGGGCGATCCGCCGGCTGACCTCCTTGCGGTCGGTCGTTTCCAGGAGTGCGTCCAGGCCGTGCCAGCGGATGATCGGACCGTAGCTGACTTCCAGCGGGGACAGGAACGATCCCCCGGGCATACGCCCGTAGCTGCCGCGGATGAAGATCGGCAGCATGGGCGCCCGGGTGGCCTGGACCAGGATGCCCAGCCCGTTGCGAACGGGTCCCGGGTGCCCGATTGCCCGCCGGGTTCCTTCGGGGAATATGACGAGATTGTGGCCGTCGGCCAGGGCCCGGGCGGCTTCGTCGAAGGCCCGCTTGTCGTATCCCTTGCGGCGGATGGGTATCGAGTCCAGCCAGCGGAAGAAGGGCCCCATGGGCCAGGGACGGAACAGGCTGTCCTTGGCCAGGGTGTGCACGCGGAAGCGGTGGAAGGTCGATCCGACCAGCGGCGGATCCCACAGGCTGATATGGTTGACCGCCACGATACAGCCCCGCGGCAGGGCCCGCCCCTCGTTGCCCACCTGGTTCAGGCCGTAGAAACGGGCGGCGGTGCGCATGACGGCGTAGGCGAAACGGTAGTGCCACGGCAGTTCCCGCCGCGCTTCGTCGAGATCGTCGATCCGCTGCGCGTCGAGGGTGGTATTGACCAGGCACGCCCGCGCGCAGATCTCGTTCTGCCGGGCCAGGTTCATGTCGCTGCTGTCGATCACGATCGCGTCGGGGCAGATCTCCAGGGGACTGGCGTCCCGCTCGGAGTCCTTGCGGTCCCGCTCGGCCAGATCGCGCGTCAGTTCTTCCCGGGACACCTCGCGTCCACGCTGTTTGTACTGGCGGAAGCGACGGTCGGCCCGGGCTTCCAGGGACGCCGAGAGATAGACCTTCGCCGTCGCCAGAGGGAACACGACACTGCCGATGTCGCGGCCTTCCATCACCACTCCCGACAGGCGACCCATTTCCTGCTGGCGGCGGACCATGTTGGCGCGCACTGCCGCGTGGCTGCTGACCGCCGACACGGCGGCCTCGACCTCGGGAGTCCGGATGGCCCGCGATACGTCCCGGCCGTTCCACAGGACGGTGGTCTCCCCCTTGACGGGTTTGAGCTCCAGAGCCGACCCGGTCAACAGGGCCACCAGACCGTCCTGGTCGCCCGGGTCGATGCCCGCGGTCAGGGCGGCATGGGTCAGGGCCCGGTACATGGCTCCGGTATCGATGTAGAGCAGGCCGAAGGTCTCTGCCAGGGCCTGGGCCGTGCTGGACTTGCCCGATCCGGCGGGCCCGTCGATGGCGATGACGGCGTCGGCGGGCAGACCGTCGGGGTCCAGGACGGGAAGTTCCTCGAGCGGGAAGGAATGCATATCAGACGTCCCGGCCGACGGCGCGGGCGACGGCCCGGCAGGAGGCGACCAGCGCGGTGAACTGGTCGGGCCCGAGCGACTGGTCGGCGTCGCTGAGGGCGAGGTCCGGATCGCAATGGGTTTCAACCAGCAGGCCGTCGGCGCCGGCAGCGACCGCTGCTCTGGCCAGCGCCGCCACGTATTCGGCCCGGCCCGACGCGTGGCTCGGATCGACGATGACCGGCAGGTGAGTCAGGTCCTTGAGAACCGCGACCGCACCGACGTCCAGCGTGTTGCGCAGGGCGGGCTCGAACGTGCGGATGCCCCGCTCGCAGAAGACCAGGTCGGTGCCGCCGGCGGCCAGGACATACTCGGCGGCGTTGAGCCATTCGTCCAGGGTGGTCATCATGCCGCGTTTGAGCAGGACGGGTTTCCCGCTGGCGCCCGCTTCCCGCAACAATGGAAAATTCTGCACGCTGCGGCTGCCGATCTGCAGCATGTCGGCCACGCCGGCGACCGTTTCCACATCACGCGGATCCATGACCTCGGTCACCACCGGCAGGCCGGTGGCGCGCCGGGCTTCCGCCAGGATGGCCAGGCCTTCGGCGCCGAGGCCCTGGAAATCATAGGGACTGGTGCGCGGTTTCCAGGCGCCGCCGCGCAGCATCGTGGCGCCGGCAGCGGCCACCTGGGCCGCGGTCCGGGCCATCTGGGAAGGCGTCTCCACCGCGCAGGGCCCCCCGATGACGACCACCTTGTTGTCGCCGAAGCGGACGTCGCCGACGACAACGACGGTGCCTGGCTGACCGTGGCGACGGTCCACCAAGGGTGTGTTTCGGTTCGGCTGGGGCTCGCCCATCAAGTCAGGATCTCCTTGAGCGCCTGTATGCACTGCTTGTTCTCCGCGGGCAATCCGATGCTGATCCGGATCGCGCCCTCGCCCAGCCCGAACGCATGCATCGGTCGGACGATGACGCCCTTGTGCAGCAGGGCGGTGGTCAGCTGGTCGGCTTTGCCCTCGCAGCGCACCAGGATGAAGTTGGTCTGGCTCGGGACGACCTCCAGGCCGAGTGCCTCCAGCTGGCCGGCGGTCCAGTCCAGCTGCTCCCGGTTGCGCCGGGCCCGGCCGGCGACCTGGTCCCAGTTGTCCAGGCAGGCAATGGCCGCCACCTGGCTGAGCATGTTGACGTTGAAGGGTTCCCGGGTCTTGTGGAGCTCGCCGATCAGTCCGGGGTGCCCCACGCCGTAACCCACCCGCAGTCCGGCCAGGGAGTGGATCTTACTGAACGTGCGCAGGATGACAAGGTTGGGATGGGCGGCCATCATGGGCAGCGTCTGCGGGTAGTCCTCCGCCGTGACGTATTCGTAGTAGGCTTCATCCACGGCGACGATCACGTCAGTGGGAACGGCGGCCATGAAGGTCTCGAACTCCTCGCGGGTGCTGTAGGTGCCGGTGGGATTGTTGGGATTGCAGACGATGGCCAGCTTGGTCTTCGCGTCGATGGCCGCCGCCATGGCCGGCAGGTCGTGCTTGTCGCCGGGCCCGAGCGCCACCGGCCGGCCGCATTCGAAATGGACCGAGGTCGTCAGGTGGTAGACGATGAAACTGTGGTGGCTGAACACAACGTTCTCGCCCGGGGAGACCAGGGCCCGGATGAGGATGTCGAGCACCTCGTTGCTGCCGTTGCCGAAGATCAGCGAGTCCGGATCGACATCGAGGTTGGCGGCCAGGCGTTTGGTCAGCGTGTAGCAGGCGGCATCCGGGTAGCGGTTGATCTCGCCGGCGGCAGCGGCGATGGCCGCCAGGACCGCGGGCAGCGGGCCTTCGGGATTTTCGTTGCTGGCCAGCTTGATGACGGAGTCGAGACCCAGTTCCCGCTGCACTTCTTCGATGGGCCGGCCGGGACTGTAGGGGCGGGTGGCCAGGATGCCGGGACGGAACAACTTCTGGAAATCCATCGTCGTTGCCTTTCGTTACCTGCGTGGGCCGTTCCGCACGCCGGCGGCGACGGCCTGCCGCAGGGTTTCCACCTCGCGGGGATTCAGGCGGCGGAAGTCCCCCGGCCTGAGCTTACCCAGCGCGACCGGGCCGATGGCCGTCCGGTGCAGGCGCAGCACCTTGAAGCCCACGGCGTTGAACATGCGTCGGATCTGGCGCCGGCGGCCCTCGTGGACCTCCATCACCCAGTGGCGGTTCGTCTGCTCCATGTCCATTCGCAGCCGACAGGGCCGGACGGGACGACCGTCCAGCTCCAGGGTGCCGCCGGTGAGCTTCGGTACCGCACTGGGCGGGAGCGGTTCGTTGAGCTCGACCAGGTAGGTCTTCCAGAGCCCCGTGCCCGGTCGGCAGAGATCCTGGTTGAGACTGCCGTCGTCAGTCCAAAGGAGCAACCCCGTGGTCTCGGAGTCAAGTCTGCCGACGGGCATGAATCGATCCGGAATATCCGCCCCCAGACGGAAGGGCAGCAGGCTGGCCTGTCCGCCCTGCGCGGCGAGGGTCGAAACCACGCCGGCGGGTTTGTGAAAGGCGTAGATCCGGAAATCCTCGGGCAGTTTGACCGGAGCGCCCTCGACGGTGACGGTGTCCCGGGCGGGGTCCACCCGGCGGCCGAGATCGGTCACCTTCTTGCCGTCGACGGCCACCTTGCCGGCGGTGATGAGGGTCTCGACGGAACGACGCGAGCCGAAACCGGCCCGGGCCAGGAACCGGTTCAGGCGCATTCCCGGTTCAGGATTCACCGTGCTGCCTGACTTCGTCAGCGTCCGCTGCGGGCGGCGCCGCGGCAGGCGGCTCCTGCTCGGAAGGATCGGCGGCGGCGTTGTCGTCGCCCGCGTCCGCTTCGGCGCCGGATTCCTCGTCCTCGGCCGGGGCTTCGAAATAGTCGGCGAGTTCCTCGTCGGTCACGTCGCGCCCCACCCGGCTGGCGAATTCCTTCAGTTCCTCGCGGTCGTCCATGACCATCTCGAGATCCGGCAGATCGGGCAGCTGTCCCAGTCCCTTGAGGCCCAGGTGATTCAGGAACTCGCGGGTCGTGCCGTAGAGCAGCGGATTGCCGACGGTCTGTGAGCGACCCACGACCGTGATCAGGTTGCGTTCGCTCAGTGTGCTGATGGCGCCGCTGCTGTTGACGCCGCGGATCTCGTCGACCTCCAGGCGGGTCAGTGGCTGGCGGTAGGCGATGATCGCCAGCACCTCGAGGCCCGCCTTGGACAGCCGGGTGAAGCGCCGCGTCTTGAGCATCTTCTCCACCACGGGGGAGAATTCGGGTTTCGTGGCGATCTGCCAGCCGCCGCCGAACTGGACGACGGTGAACGCATGACCGGATGCGTCGTATTCGGCGGCGAGTTCCTCGATCGCTTGCTTGATCTCGGCGGCCTCGACTCCGGTAAAGACCTTCTTCAGCCGGCCCACGGTGAGCGGGCTGTCGGCGGCGAACAGCAGGGCTTCGAGTTCCCTTTTCAAGATTCGGTCTCCTGTTCGTTCAGTGGCTGGTCAGCGACCACGTCTCGATCACCGGCGTGATCCTCATCGAGTGTTTCCAGGTCGACCGGTTCCCCCACCGGCTCGACGATGCCCGGGTGCTGGATCCAGATCGGTCCGCCGGCTTCGGTCTGCATGAACTGCAGTCGGCCCCGCTTGACCATCTCGAGCACGGCGATGAAGGTGACGATCACCTCCATCTTGATGGTGTCGGCGGCAAACAGCTCCTCGAACCGGACCGTCCCGCCCGACCCCACCTTCTCCTCGATGAGGGACATCTTCTCGTCGACGGTGAAGGCCTCGCGCACCACGTCGTGGACGTGCTTGGCCTGGACCCGGTCGAAGATTCCCGCCAGGGCGGACAGCAGGTCGAACATCTCGATCCGCAACTTGGGCTCCAGGTCCAGGTCGGCGGTGAACGGGAACCGGGTCTGGCGCAAATGATACTGCTGTCGTTCGAGTTCCTTCTGATGGAGGGTTTCGGCCGCCTCCTTGAAACGCCGGTATTCGAGCAGCTTCCGCACGAGTTCCGCGCGCGGGTCCTCCTCGTCCTGGTCGTCGTCGCCGCCGTGGGACGGCATCAACATCTTCATCTTGATGACCATGAGCGTGGCCGCCATGGCGATGAACTCGCCGGCCTTGTCCAGGCTGATGGTCTGGATGACTTCGATGTGCTTGATGAACTGTTCGGTGATCAGGGCGATGGGAATGTCATAGATGTCCACCTGTTCCTTGTCGATCAGGTGAAGCAGCAGATCCATCGGACCCTGGAATCCGGTCAACTCGACCTGGTAGGCCTCGCTGCTCCGGAAATATTCGAGTTCCGGCGGCAGGGAGTCCAGGTTCCAGGACTCGGGTCCGCCCCGCCCCGGCTCGGCGCCGGCGATCTCGGGCGCAGCGGTGCCCTGGTCCTCGGCGGGTGTTTCCTGCGGGTTGTCGTGCATGGTGCCTTCCCTGACTAGCCGATGTCCATGGTCTCGTGAACCTTGTCCATGGTCCGCCGGGCGACCTGGCGGGCCCGCCGGCAGCCGCTCTCGATGATCTGGTCCAGCAGGGCGGGCTGATTGGCGAATTCCGCGCGGCGCGCCCGCAGCGGAGCGAAGTGTTCGATGATGCCGTCGGCCAGCATCATCTTGCAGTCGACGCAGCCGCGGGCAGCGCTGCGGCATTCGGCGGCGGTCTCGGCCGCGGCCGCGGGCATGAACTTCTGGTACCAGGTATAGATGGCGCAGACCTCCGGGTGGCCGGGGTCGGTTTTCCTCAGCCGTGCCGGATCGGTAAAGGCCGGCCGGATCTTCTGCCGGATCTCCTCCGGACTGGCGGAGATCTCGATCGTGTTGCCGAGCGACTTGCTCATGCGCTTGCCGTCGGTACCGGGGAACCGGGAGAACTTCGTGACCAGGGGGTCCGGCTCCGGAAAGACGTCGGCGAAGATGCGGTTGAAGCGCCGTGCCATCTCGCGGGTGAGTTCCAGGTGGGGCAGCTGGTCCTCGCCGACCGGGACGGCATGGGCCCGGTACATCAGGATGTCGGCGGCCTGCAGCACCGGGTATCCCAGGTGTCCGTAGCTGATCTCGTTGCCGAGATTCAGGTCGCGGATCTGTTCCTTGAAGGTCGGGTTCCGTTCGAGCCGCCCCATGCTGATCATCATCCCCAGGATGAGGTACAGCTCCGCATGTTCCTTGACCTCGGACTGGATGAAGAGCACGGATTTATCCGGGTCCAGCCCCGCCCCCAGCCAGTCGAGATACATTTCGCGGCTGTGGCGGCGGATTTCCGCGGCCTTGTCCAGCGCGGTGGTCAGGACGTGCCAGTCGGCGACCATGAAATGGCAGCTGTAGTCTTCCTGAAGACGGATCCAGTTTTCCAGGGCGCCGGTGTAGTTGCCCCAGTGCAGCCGGCCGGTGGGCCGCATGCCGCTGAGGATGACCTGCTGCTGTCCCGATGTCTGTGGTTGCGAGTTAGCCAAAGCCAAAGCCTTTCAGGGCGCTGGAGGGGTTGCGGGGACCGGGCCGGACGCATTTCCGAAATCCCTGCCGTTCCGGAAGATCCCGGCCGAGCCGAACAGACGGGAAACAGTACCATCGGGCCTGCGCCCTGTCAAAGTCGGGTGCCGAAATGGCCGCTATCGGGATTTCCTGCCCGAGCGCGGATGGGCCTCCAGCCACGCTTCGGCCAGCCAGGCGCGATCGATGTGGGTGTAGATCTCGGTGGTGCTGATGTCCGCGTGCCCCAGCAGTTCCTGGACGACGCGGAGGTCGGCGCCGCCTTCGAGCAGATGCGTGGCGTAGCTGTGCCGGAGCGTGTGGGGCGAAAGACGGGCGGTCAGTCCCGCGGCGGCGGCGGCCTTTTTGAGCAGATTCCACACCGAGACCCGCGACAGGCGCCCGCCCCGCTGGTTCAGGAACATGGCCGCACTGGGCTTCGGCCCGCACAGGTCGGATCGGCCGGCGTCGAGGTAGGCGGCCAGCGCCTCGAGGGCCGGCTCCCCCACCGGCACCAGGCGCTGCTTGCGCCCCTTGCCCCGGAGCATGAGCGTCGCTTCGCTGGCATCCAGGTCCGTGACGTCGAGGCCGCAGAGCTCGCTCACGCGGCAGCCGCAGCCGTAGAGCACCTCGAGAATCGCCCGGTCGCGGCGCGCCGGCGGTGTCTGTCCGTCGACGGACTCGACCAGGCGGATGGCCTGCTGCGCCGTGATCACCGTGGGGAGTTTCTTGCCCCGGCGCGGCGCGGCGATCGTGGCGGTGGGGTCCGCCGTCATCAACCCCTCGGCGGCCAGGAACCGGAAGAACGAACGCAGAGTGGAAAGCAGCCGGGCCCGGGAGGCGGCCGCCAGTTCGGATGCCGTGTCCAGCAGGAAGGCGCGCAGGTCGTGATCCTCGAGTCGTTCCGGTCGGTCGTGTCCGTGGGCCCGGCACCAGGTTCTCAGTCGGTTGAGGTCGTGGCGCGCAGCATCGAGGCTGGCCGTGGCGAGCCCGCGTTCGGCGCCGCCGTGGGCGAGGTAATTGTCGACGGCCTGGTCCCACGCCGCGGTCGTCATGACGTCGGCCCCGCCTTGCTCTCGAAGTACTCGCGGATGGCCACGACGTCGTGGCGGTTGATGCCGCGCACCTCGGCGATTTCCGCGGAGCTGGCCCGCCTGATCTGTTCCACCGAGCCGAAGTGGTGCAGCAGCGACAGCTTCTTGATCCGGCCGATGCCGGGAATCAGATCGAGTTCGCTGGCGGTCGTCCGGCGGTCCCGCAGCAGGCGGTGGTAGGTGATGGCGAACCGGTGGGCCTCGTCACGCACCCGCTGCAGGAGCTTGAGGGCCTCGCTGTTGCGGGGCAGGTTGATCGAACCGTTCTCGCGGACGATCGTTTCCTCGCGCTTGGCCAGTCCGATCAGCTGCGTGCTGTGCATGCCGTAGCCGGCCAGCACCTTGCGGGCGGTCGACAGCTGGCCGACGCCGCCGTCGACGACCACCAGATCGGCCGGCGGCAGCTCCTTCTCCAGCAGCTTGCCGTAGTAGCGGCCGAGCACCTCGGCCATACTGGCGAAGTCGTCGATCCCCGCGACGGTCTTGATCCGGAAACGACGGTAGCGGCTCTTGAGGGGGCGTCCGCCCTTGAAATAGACCAGCGAGGCCACGGTCTCCTTGCCCTGGAAGTTGGAGATGTCGAAACACTCGATGGTCTCCGGGACCGAGTGCAAATCGAGCGCCTCCTGCAACTGGATGTCCGCCGGCGTGACCTTGCGCGGCTGCTTCAGCTGCCGGTTGAGCACCGCCTCGCGGAGCTTGAAGGTGGCGTTCGTGTGGGCCTGTTCCACGGCGTCCTTGCGGGCGCCGCGGCGGGGATGCTTCAGCCGGACCCGGCGGCCCCTCAGATCGCCGAGCCATGCTTCCCAGGAAGCGGGGTCCTCCACCGCGTGCGACAGCAGGATCTCGCCGGGGATGTCTCCCGCCCGGGGGTAGTACTCCCGCAGCAGTTGCGCGAGAAAGGCGTCCAGACCCTGGTCGAGCTTGGCGGCCATCAGAAAATGGTGCGTGGTCAGGACGTGACCACCGCGGACCCGGAGCACGACGCCCGATGCGTCCTCACCGTCCCGGGCGACCCCGCACAGGTCGCAGTCGCCGCCGATCCCGATGACCCTGCGGCTGCGGCTGGTCGTACGGTCCAGCTTGGCGATCAGGTCCCGCAGGCGCGCCGCCTGTTCGAATTCGCGGGCGCGGGCATGGGCCTCCATGTCCGTCCGCAGCTCGGCCAGCACCCCGGATTCACCGCCGGACAGGAAGCGGACCATCCTGTCGACGCGTGCCCGGTAGTCCGGCTGGCTTTCGTAGGCGACGCAGGGTGCGCTGCAGCGTCCGATCTGCCAGTCCAGGCAGGCCCGTTCCACGGTCTGCTCGGGGAGATCCAGGTGGCAGGTCCGCACCTGAAAGGCCCCGGCGGCGAACTTGAGGGTCTCGCGCATCGCGCCCACGTCGGTGAAGGGTCCGAAATAGCGGGCGCCGTCGCGGTCGATCCGCCGGACCACCTCCACGCGCGGGTAGGGTTCGTTGAGGGAGATCCGCAGATAGGGGTACTGCTTGTCGTCCTTCAGGCGGATGTTGTAGAGGGGGCGATATTCCTTGATGAGCTGGTTTTCGAGGACCAGGGCGTCGGTTTCGGAATCCGTGACGATGTAGTCCAGATCATCGATCTTCTTGACCAGGTTGCGGGTTTTGGTGTCTTTTTCGGTGCCGGCAGTGAAATACGAGCGCACGCGCTGGTTGAGCCGCGTGGCCTTGCCGACGTAGATGACCTTGCCCTGCTTGTTCTTGTAGAGGTAGACCCCGGGGGCGGCCGGCAGCAGAGGGAGCTTCTCCCCCAGTGCGGCCGGCAGCTGCGGCCGCAGGTCGTGGTCTCCGTTTTCGGCTTTGGGTTCCCTTGACATACCGTGTTCGCCCTGTTAAATTGCTCCGCCTATAGTCCTTAACGGAGGTTTCAGAAGTGCCCCATGCCAAAAGTTGCAAGAAGCGGTTGCTGACGAGCAAGAAGCGCAACGAGCGCAACAGCCAGAACCGCGCGATGATGCGAGCCAAGATCCGGAACTACCGGAACACGATCGAGAGTGTTCCCGCCGAGGAAAAGGCCGCCTCGCTGACGGCCATGTACAGCCTCATCGACACCCAGGCGCGCAAGGGCCTCATGCCCAAGCAGCGCGCCGCCCGGCTCAAGAGCCGGATGGCAGCCGCCGCCGCCAAGTAGGCTGCGGCCGGCCGATCGCCATGAGTGAGGGTCCCCCGTCAGGGCGGACCCTTTTTCTCGTCCCTCTCAGCCGGCCGTACCGGAGCCGGTATCCTTCAGGACATCCGTCAGATCGAACAGCCCGGCCTCGTGACCGGCCACGAAATGCACCGCCGGCACGATCCCCCGCAGGAATGCCTGACGGGAATGGGCCCGGTGCGTCAGCACCAGGGTCTCTTCCTGGTCGCTGAAGGTCCAGGTGTGTTCACCGATGACGCCGCCCAGCCGCTGCGAATGGGTCGGGACCGGATCGCCGCCGCGCACCGAGCGGTAGGCCGCTGCGAGGGTCTTGGCCGTGCCGCTGGGCTTGTCCAGCTTGGCCGTGTGGTGGGTTTCCACCTGCTCGGCGTTGAATCCGCCCGGCAGCGTGCGGCCGAGCAACTGCAGGAGCATCTGCATCGCGGGGATCCCCACGCTGAAATTGGACGCCAGCACGACGGGCCTTGCCGTGGCGTAGGCTTCGAGGCGTTGCATCTGGTCGGGGGAAAACCCGGTGGTGCCGATGACCAGAGGCGCCGCCAGCTGTTGCCCCTGGGCCAGCAGTCCGTCCAGGGCCGCCGCCAGGGAAAAATCGATGACCGTGCATCCGCGCGGCAGTTTGCGGCCCATTTCATCCTGGCCGATGAGCGGCAGGTCCGCATGGAACGTCCCGGCGGTCCGGCCGCGTCCGGTCTCGGTCACCAGACCGGCCAGCTGCACGCCCGGGTCGGCGGCGACGAGCGCGGTGACCAGCCGGCCCATGCGGCCCTCGGCGCCGTGGACGGCGACGGAGATCACGCGCCGGCCTCCCGGTCCCTGTCCATCAGATCATGGAGTGTGCCCTCGAAGAACTGCACCAGGAAGGTCAGGCTCTGCTCCACCACCGGGACGAGCGGCAGGCGGGGATCACGGCGGCAAAGCCCGGCCAGAGACAGCAGTTCCTTGACCGGAACCGGATTGCTCTCGACGAAGCAGGCTTCGGTGATGGGGTCGAACGCGCGGCTCATGGGCCAGGCCTGGTTGATGTCGCCGGCTTTCCAGGCGTTCCAGAAACGGACCATGGCGCCCGGCAGCAGGTTGCTGACGACACTGACGGCGCCGCGGCCGCCGAGGCCGAAGATGTTGAAGTTCAGGCCGTCGTCACCGGAGAAGACTTTCAGGTCGCAGCGGGCGATGGCTTCCTCGATCTGCGCGAGGTTGCCGCTGGCTTCCTTGAGGGCCACGATGTTGGGTTCCGCCGACAGCAGGGCCGCCGTTTCGGGCAGGATATTGACAGCCGTCCGGCCCGGCACGTTGTACAGAACGATCGGAATGTCCACACCCCGCGCCACGGTGCGGTAGTGAGCGAGCAGTCCGTGCTGCTGGGGCTTGTTGTAGTAGGGGGAGATCAGCATGGCCGCGTCGGCGCCCCAGGCTTTCACGTCGTGCGTCAGCTCGAGCGTGCTCTCGGTGGAGTTGGAACCCGAACCGGCGACGACGGCACAACGACCGGCACACATCTCGACCGCCGTCCGGATCATCCATTCCTTTTCGCTCCGGGCCAGCGTGGCGGCTTCTCCGGTGCAGCCGGCCGGAACGATGCCGGCGACCCCGGCATCGATCTGCCGCTGGACGAGGGTCCGCCAGGCGGACTGGTCCACCTTGCCGTCGGCGAACGGCGTCACCAGGGCGGTGTAGATCCCATCGGGCATGTCCCAGGTCTTGTTAGTCATCGATCGCAACCTCTCCGGTGAAACTGGTGACCGCCGGCCCGCGCAGGTGCAGGATTCCGGCCTCGGTGTCGATGCCCACCCGCAGCAGGTCCCCGCCACGGGTCCGCAGCGCCACGGGACTCTCAGACTGCCCCAGACGGCACAGTACCACCGCAATGGCCGCGGCGCCAGTACCGCAGGCCAGGGTTTCATCCTCCACGCCGCGTTCGTAGGTGCGCATCAGGAACTCGTCCGCGTCCGGACGGCGACTGACCCAGTTGACGTTGGTGCCTGCGGGCGCAAAGCGCGCGTCGTGACGCAGGGCGGCGCCTTCGCGGACGACATCGATCCGCTCCACGTCGGCCACGGGGATGACCAGATGCGGCACACCGGTATGGCACGCGTGCACTCCGGCGCGGTCGCCGGTCAGGTCGGCGAGGTCGAGCTCCAGGCCCTGCCACCCGGGCAGCGAGACTTCGATGTCGCCGGGGCCGTGCCAGGTGCCCTCGTGGAGACCGGCCTGCGTCCTGAAGCGGCAGGAGGATCCGACCAGACCCAGTTCGTGGGCGAACGCCACGCTGCAGCGCGCGCCGTTGCCGCACATCTCGGCTTCGCCGCCGTCGGCGTTGAAGTAGACCATCCGGAACGCGACGTCAGGTTCGGGCACCGCCGCCAGGGTGATCAGACCGTCGGCCCCCACGCCCAGACGCCGGTCGCAGAGCTGCGCGATCTCGCGGCGGCTGAGGCCGGCGGCGGGCCAGGCGTCCGGTGCGATCATGATGAAATCGTTGCCGGCGCCGTGCATCTTGGTGAACGCGATCATCAATCCTCCTGCGGGACAGCCAGCGAGTCGGGCGGCGTCGTGGTCGAGTCGGCCGGGAACGCGGTCGGCCAGGCTGTCCGGCGGATCGGCGTCGGCCCGGGCGTCGGGACCACCGGCGGCTGACCGGGGATCGAGGCCCCGTGGATCCAGGCCCGCGGAACTCGGACTTCGATGCCCTCGGCCGAGCCACGTCCAGGGTTCGAGGAACCAGGGCTCCAGGCCAGTCGCCGTGGCGGCCGCCGCCCGACGTCGGGCAGTCCGCTCAGCAGTGAATCGGGGACGGCGCTGAAGGTCGAATCGCCGTCCACGTCGACGAAGAGGACCACCCGGTCGCGCCCGGGGTCCGGACCTCGGCGACGATGCGCCGCCGGCGGCCGGATCCAGGGCGACGGTCGGCGTTGCGGGAACCGTCGGCGGTCACCGGCACCCAGCCGGTGTCGGCTTCGGCGATCGCCATGGCCCAGGCCCCGACCGCCCCGGGCAGCGCCGGCCGGCGCAGCGAACGGTCCGGCGATCAGCGTGCCCGGGGTCGTTCCGGAGGCGTAGAGCGTCGTCACGCCGGCGGTTGCCGTCGGTTGGTCGCTGGACAGACTCAACGTGTCGGGCATGAGCCGCTGGGCTTCCTTGTCACCGGGCCGCAGGTTGTCGTCGGCATCGGCGAAGGCTCGCATCAGCCAGGGACCGCCGGGCACCGGTAGCCAGTCGAACGTGAAGGTACCTGTTTCGTCGGTCGCCGTGCGGCGCAGCAGGGACTGCTGGAAGTATTCCATCGTGTCCGGCGGAATGTCATAGAGCTCGACGACTCCCTTGGTGACCGCCGAGTCGCCCATGATCAGGACGCCGCGGATGCGGCCGCCCGGCAGAGAGTCGGCCGTCGCGATGGGGAAACGCCGGCTGGTCGTGGCCGCTCTTGACCTTGTGCGCATCGTCGCATCCCGGGCAGATCTCGACCACGATCACCGTATCGGCCGGCAGCGGCTCGCAGAACTCGATCTCGGCCTCGGTGGCGCCCGTCCACTTGGTCTTGCGGATCCGCTGGTCGGGGAAGAAGTGCAGCCAGGTGACGGCGCTGGTCCGGTCCATCTTCTCGGAGAACGTCAGGTTGATCGACGTGACGTCGCCCAGACCGGTCGCGGCGGAATCGGGAATCATGAAGACGAGGTGCGGCGGGGTCATGTCGACCGGGCCGCCCGGCGGCGGTTCCACCACCGCGCAGGCCGAGCCAGGACCAGACAGCGCCAGCAAGGCCGCGCCCTCCGCCAGCCAGGGCCGAAGCCCCGCGCGGAACGTGCCGCGTCCGTCCTCGCCGTGATGACCGCCTCCTACTTGATGAGCGTGGCCAGGATCGCACGCTGGGCGTGCATCCGGTTCTCGGCCTCGTCGAACACGACCGAGTGCGGGTCCGTCCATGACCTCGTCGGTGATCTCCTCGCCGCGGTGGGCCGGCAGGCAGTGCAGCACGATGTGCTCCTGGTCCGCACCGGCCAGCAGATCCGTGGTGATCTGGAAGGGCGCGAAATCCTTGCGGCGCTTGATGGCCTCCTCTTCCTGGCCCATGCTGTAGAAGGCGTCGCTGTAGATGACGTGGGCGCCCTCGACCCCCTCGCGGGCGTCGTGGGTGATCATGAAGGAGGCACCGGCGGTTTCGGCCTTGCGCATGATGTCCTCGTCCGGCAGGTAACCCTTCGGGGCAGGCCAGGATGAAGTTGAACGGGAAACGAATCGAGGCGTTCAGCCAGCTGTTGGCCAGGTTGTTGCCGTCGCCGACCATGACCACGGTCTTGCCGTCGATGGTGCCGAGGTGCTCCTCGACGGTCATGATGTCGGCCATGACCTGGCAGGGATGCGACAGGTCGGTCAGGCCGTTGACGACCGGCACGTCTGCATGCCGGGCCAGGTCGACCACTTCCTGATGATCGAACCAGCGGATCATGATGCCGTCGCAGAAACGGCTCATGACCTGGGCCACGTCGTGGACGGATTCACGGGTGCCCATGCCGATTTCCTTGTCGGTGATGAACAGCGTCTCGCCGCCCAGCTGCCGAAAGCCGATCTCGAAGCTGACCCGGGTGCGCAGGCTCGGCTTGGCGAACACGCAGGCCAGCACGCGGTTGGGATGGCTGTGGGGCAGCTTGTGCTCGACGCGCCAGAGGTTTCTGCTCGCGCGCCAGCGCCAGGATGGAGCGCAGATCCTTGAGACTGTAGTCGTCGATGGCCAGGAAATCCTTCTTCTCAGCACAAGGCGTCTTCCTTCCGGAAGGGTTGACGGGAACTCTTTCCTCCAAAAATAGCCGATCCGCCGGGAGTCCACCAAGATAAATGACCCTGTTCCCGGGCCGCCCTCGGGCTGGAACCGCTCCGGATCAGAGGATGTACCGCGACAGGTCCTCGTCCCGGATGATGTCCGCCAGGCGTCCAGAGACGAAGTCCCGGTCGACGGTGACCGGCCCCCGCTGCACGGCGGGCACCTCGTACATCAGCTCATCGAGCAGCTGCGCCATGATGGTCTGCAGGCGCCGGGCGCCGATGTTCTCCATGCCGCTTGTTCAGTTCGGCGGCCAGGCGGGCCAGCTCCTCGAGCGCGTCGTCGGTGAACTCCATCGTCGCAGCCGTCCACGCCCAGCAGGGCCTTGTACTGCCGGATCAGCGAGCCCTCGGTGTCGCGCAGGATCCGCACGAAGTCCTCTTCGGTCAGGCTGTTCAGCTCGACCCGGATGGGGAAGCGCCCCTGCAGTTCGGGAATCAGGTCGCTGGGCTTGCTCATGTGGAAGGCGCCCGCGGCGATGAACAGCACGTGGTCGGTCTTGACCGGGCCGTACTTGGTGCTGACGGCCGAGCCCTCGACGATGGGCAGCAGGTCCCGCTGCACGCCCTCGCGGCTGACGTCCGGTCCGCTGCCGCCGCCGCGCCCGCCGGCGATCTTGTCGATCTCGTCCAGGAAGATGATGCCCCCGTTTTCCACCAGTTCAATGGCTTCGCTGACGATCTGGTCCATGTCCACGTGCAGCGCCGACTCCTGCTCGCGCAGCAGCCGCCGGGCCTTGGCCACACTGACCTTCTTCTCGGTCTTCTGCTTGGGGAACATGTTCTTCAGGCTTTCGCCGAAGGAGGCGTCGAACTCCTCGCCCGCCGAGGTGAAGATGTTCGCGATCGGCACCTTGGACTGCTCGCTGGTGATGGAGACCTCGCGGTCGTCCAGCATCCCCTCGCCAGCTGCTTGCGGATCTTGTCGCGGCTGCGTTCCCAGCGGGCCAGGCGGTCGGGCTCCTCGTTCATGCCGGCCAGGGGCGGGAACAGGACGTCCACCAGACTCTCCTCCACGGCCCGGTCAATGTCTGCCGCGAAGCGGGACTCGGCCTTGCGGCGCACCAGGGCAATCGCATTCTCCACCAGGTCGCGCACCATGGAGTCGACGTCGCGGCCGACGTAGCCCTTCTCGGTGAACTTGGTGGCCTCGACCTTGAGAAACGGTAGATCCGCGAGCTGAGAGAGACGGCGGGCGATCTCGGTCTTGCCCACGCCCGTGGGTCCGATCAGGATGATGTTGTTGGGCACGACCTCGCGGCGCATCTCGTCGGACAGCTGCATCCGGCGCCACCGGTTGCGCAGTGCGATGGCGACGCATTTCTTGGCGTCGCCCTGGCCGATGATGTAGCGGTCGAGCATGGCGACGATCTCGGGGCAGGTCCACATGGACTTGTGTTCAATCTGTTTGATCTTCACCTTCGCTCACGGCTTCCTTCGTCGAGCTCGAGCACGGTGATGTGGGTGTTGGTGTAGATGCAGATCTCCCCGGCCAGCTGCAGGCCCTTGGCGACGATCTCCCGCGCCGACAGGTCCGTGTTCTGCATCAGGGCGCGGCCGGCGGCCAGGGCGTAGGAGCCGCCCGAGCCGATCGCGGTCAGGTTGTCGTCGCTCTCGATGATGTCGCCGTTGCCCGAGACCACGAAGATGTCGCTCTTGTCCATCACGACCATCATGGCCTCCAGGCGCCGCAGGATGCGGTCGCTGCGCCACTCGCGGGCCAGTTCGACCGTGGCCCGCTGCAGGTGGCCCCGGTAGCGCTCCAGGTGGCCCTCGAACTTCTCGAAGAGGGTGAAGGCGTCGGCGGCGCCGCCGGCGAAGCCGGCCAGCACCTGGCCGCCGAAGAGCTTGCGGACCTTCACGGCCCCGTGCTTGGCCGCGGTGTTGCCCAGGGTGACCTGGCCGTCGCTGCCGATGGCGCCCCGGCCGTCACGCA
The DNA here is from genome assembly GCA_942492615.1 of Candidatus Krumholzibacteriia bacterium. GTDB lineage: Bacteria > Krumholzibacteriota > Krumholzibacteriia > LZORAL124-64-63 > LZORAL124-64-63 > CALOFL01. Next base: position 47,862 of record CALOFL010000005.1, on the reverse strand, counting down.
GCGCCGCCAGTACCGTCGTCGATCGAATCTTCATGTTCTCGCTCCGGGGCCTGGCCCCAAGTCTGGTGTTCGGTAGTGCCGGGTCATTTCTTGTTGTTGCGGGCCCGCGGGTGCGCCGCGGTGAAGCCTTCGCGCAGGCGCCCCCGACTCAGGTGCGTGTAGATCTGGGTCGTGGACAGGTTGCTGTGACCCAGCAGCTCCTGGACCACCCGGATCCCAGCGCCGCCGTCCAGCAGATGCGTGGCGAATGAGTGGCGCAGGGTATGTGGAGAAACTCCGGAAACTCCCGCCAGTTCCGCGGCGTAACGTGCGACGCGGTCCTGCACCGTCCGGCGGGCGATGCGCCGCCCGCGTCGCCCCTCGAAAACCGGCTGTTGCGCCGCTGCGGACCGCACCGCGCCGTCGACGACGTCCTGCAGGCGCGCCGGGTCGAGCCGGACCGCCAGATGGGCCGCCAGGGCTTCGGCGGCGAAGCCGGCCAGGGGCAGGATCCGTTCCTTGTTGCCCTTGCCCAGGACCCGGACCCGGCCCGACGGGCCAGATCCAGATCGCCCAGGTCCAGCCCCACCACCTCGGCCAGGCGCAGGCCCAGCCCGTAGATCATCTCGAGCAGGGCACGGTCGCGCAGGCCGCGCGGCGTTGCGGACATCCGGCAGCATCCCGATCAACTGTTCGGTCAGTTCGACATTCAGGTCCCGCGGCAGACGCCGCTGCCGGCCGCCGCGGCCGGCGGTCAGGTTCGGCGGGGAACCCCTCGACCACGCCGGTGGTCTTCAGGTAACGGTAGAAGGACCGGATGGCCGCCAGGTGGCGGTCCACCGTGGCCAGGCTGTGCCTGCGCGCCGCCGCAGGCGGGCCAGGTGGCTCGCGGATCAGGCCCTCTGCTCCGCCAGCGCGGCCCCACTGGCTGCGGTCCGGCGGCGCGGCGATCACGCCCGAGTCGCGACGGCCGTGGCCAGGAACGCGGCACGTCGCGGCCGTAGGCCTCGACCGTGCGGGGACTCAGCCCCCGCTCGAGGCCAGGTAGTCGAGGAAGGGCTGCAGAGGGGATGGCGGGAGTCAATGAGTCTCCGGCGTCAGGGGAATCAGGCCGGCAGACCGACTAGCGGCAATGTATCACGCGCAATCGGCGGCGGCAAGCAGGCCCGCCAGGCGACCGGATCGGCAGTCAGCCAGCGGTCCAACGCCGCGAGTGCGCGGGCGGATTTGGCCAGCTTGCGCTCGCGTTTGCCGCGCACCCGCGCCGGCAGATCGGGCAGCAGGCCGAAGTTGGCGTTCATCGGGCGAGAAGCGGGCGGTGGTGGTGTCGAACAGGAAGCCGTGCAGCAGGGCGCCCCAGCATCGTCGTCGGCGGCAGCGGCGGGCAGTTCCGCGCCCCGGAGGCGTCGCGGCGACCTGCCAGGCCGTCACCAGCCCCGAGGCGATGGACTCGACGTAGCCCTCCACGCCGGTGATCTGCCCGGCGACGAAGATGTCGGGCCGGTTGATCAGGGAGAAGTCCGGGCGCAGCAGCGCGGCGTATCCAGGTAGAAGTTGCGGTGAAGCTGACCGTACCTGACGAACTCGGCCTTCTCCAGACCGGGGATCATGCGGAAGACCCGCTTCTGTTCGCCGAACTTCAGCCGGGTCTGGAAGCCGACCAGGCCGAACAGGGTGCCCTCGCGGTTCTCCTGGCGCAGCTGGACCACCCCGTGGGGCCGCTGGCCGGTGCGGGGGTCGGCCAGCCCCACCGGACGCAGCGGACCGAAAGCCAGGCTCTTGGGGCCGGAGGCCGCGATCTCCTCGATGGGCTGGCAGCCCTCGAACAGGAAGGCCCGGTCGAAATCGTGGACCGCGGCCTTCTCGGCCTCCAGGAGGGCGTCGACGAAGCGACCGTAGCCCTCGGCATCCAGGGCGGCGTTCAGGTAGTCGGCCTCGCCCTTGTCGTAGCGTGCCGCCCGGTACAGCACGTCCAGGTCGAGCGATTCGAGGGTGACCGTGGGCGCGATGGCATCGTAGAAGTGCAGGTGATCGCTGCCTGTCCGCGCGGCGATCTCGTCCTTGAGCTGGTCTGCGGTCAGCGGTCCGGTCGCCACGATCCACAGGTGATTCTCCCGCGGCGGCAGCGCCAGGGTCTCTTCGCGGACCAGTTCGATAAGCGGATCGGCGGCAACGGCCGCCTCGACCTTGCTGGAGAAGATCTCCCGGTCGACCGCCAGGGCGGCTCCGGCCGGGACACTGGCCTCGCGCGCGCAGCCGAGCAGACGGCAGCCGAAGCGGTCGAGTTCGTCCTTGAGCAACCCGGAGGCCGTGGCCGGCGCCGTGCTCTTGAGGGAGTTGCTGCAGACGATCTCGGCCAGGTCGTCGGTGCGGTGCGCGGGTGTCGTTCGCTCGGGGCGCATCTCGCACAGGCGTACGGTCACGCCACGGGAGGCAAGCTGCAGGGCGGCCTCGCAGCCCGGCCAGTCCGCCACCGACGACGGTGACCGCGGCAGCGGTCGCCGGCATCAGGTTCGGCCTCGCCCGTCGACGGGCTCGGCGTGACCTTCTTGGTCGCCGTTTTCTTGGCGGTCTTCTTCTTGGCGGTCTTCTTCTTGGCCGTCTTCTTCTTGGCGGCCGTCTTCTTCTTGGCCGTCTTCTTCTTGGTGACCTTCTTCTTCGTCGTCTTCTTCTTGGCCTTCTTGCGCGCTCGGCGGCCTCGGCCAGCAGGGCGACGGCCTCCTCGATGGTGACGTCCTCGGGATCCCGGTCCTTGCCGATGGTCGCGTTGACCTTGCCGTCACTCACGTAGGGGCCGTAACGGCCCTTGTAGACCGCCAGGGGTGCCCCGGACTCGGGATGGTTGCCCAGTTCCTTCAGCACCGGTTTGCGGTTCTTGTTCTTGATGCGTTCGAGCGCCTCGTCCAGCGTGATGGTGAACAGGGTGTCCACGGTCTCGACGCTGGCGAAGACGCGGGCGCGCTCGACGTAGGGTCCGAAGCGGCCGAGTCCCGCCCGCACCGGCTTGCCGGTCTCGGGGCAGGTGCCGATCTCGCGGGGCAGCGACAGCAGGCGCAGGGCGTATTCCAGGTCGATCGAGCGCGGGTCGGTCTTGCGGCCCAGGCTGATGCGCTTGGGCTTCTTGTCGCCCTCCTGCTCGCCCAGTTGCAGGTAGGGGCCGAAGGGTCCGGTCAGGGCGTAGATGTTCTGGCCCGTCTCCGGATGCTGCCCGATGGGTTCGCGGGACTTGTCACGCTGTTTGATCAGGTCGAGCGCCTTTTCCGGCGTCAATTCGTCGATGAGCAGGTCCACCGGCAGGGTGGCGCGCGCGATCGTCCTCGCCCTCGACCATGCACCGACACGTAGTTGCGCCCGATGCGCAGGACGATGGGCTGGCCGGTCTCCGGGTCCTGTGCCCACCTCGATGCGCGGGAAAATCGATCTGCTCGAGCTCCTGCGTCGATGTCCTGTTCCAGGCCGGCCTCGCTCTTGCCGCCGCGCCCCGGTAGAAGCAGTCCAGGAACTCGACCCAGTCCACCTCGCCGGCGGCGATCCGGTCCAGATCCTCCTCCATGTGGGCGGTGAACTCGAGGTCCACGTACTTGTTGAAGTGCTCGCGCAACAGGTGCGTCACGGCGATGCCGATGTAGGAGGGTAGCAGGGACCCGGACTTCTTGACCACGTACTCGCGGCTCTGGATGGTCGCGATGACCGCGGCGTAGGTGGACGGGCGGCCGATGCCCTCCTCCTCCAGCTTCTTGATCAGCGAGGCTTCGGTGAAGCGTGCCGGGGGCTGGGTCTCGTGGGGCGACGGCACGACGCTCTTGACGTCGACCGGCGGATCGGCCGTGGCGGCGGGTCCGCCGACCATCATCGCCTTCGGCCAGGTCCGGCAGCAGGGCGTCGCTTGCCCTTGTCGCCGTAGACCTTCAGGAAGCCGGGGAAACGCACGATCGAGCCGTTGGCGCGGAAGGTCAGGGCCGAGTCCCCGGCCTGGACGGTGAAGTCGACGGCCGTCTTGTCCAGCTTGGCGTCGGCCATCTGCGAGGCCACCGCCCGGTTCCAGATCAGGGTGTATACCGCCAGCTCTTCGCGATCGAGACGGTCCTTGACCGAGTCCGGCGTCCGCGCGATGTGCGTGGGCCGGATCGCCTCGTGGGCCTCCTGGGCGCCCTTGGCCTTGGTCTTGTAGCGGCGGGGGCCATCGGTGTACTCGGGGCCGAATTTCTTGGCGGATCATCGCCTCGGCCTCGGCCAGGGCCTTCTCGCTCAGGGTCAGCGAGTCGGTCCGCATGTAGGTGATCAGGCCGACGCGCCCGCCGGTCCCGAGTCGACGCCCTCGTACAGCCGCTGGGCGACACGCATGACCCGCTGGGGCGACATCTTCAGCGCTCCGCTGGCAGCCTGCTGCAGGGTCGAGGTGGTGAACGGCGGCGACGGACGCTGGGTGGTCTCCTTGCGGGTGACCGCGGCGACCAGCCACGGGACCGCCTCACCGGCGGCGACGGCCAGGCGTCCGGCCTGCTCTTCCATGAGGTGAAAACGGCTGGCCGGGTTCTTCAGCGCGCCGGTGTCCGGATCGAAATCCTTGCCGCCGGCCAGCCGCGTCCCGTCCACGGCGGTCAGCTTGGCGGTGAACGCGAGGTCGCCGCTGGCCAGCTGGGCCTCGATGTCGCAGTAGTCGGCGATCTTGAACGCCTGCCGCTCCTCTTCCTTCTCGACGACCAGGCGCACGGCCACGCTCTGCACGCGTCCGGCCGAGAGCTTGGTGCGCACCTTCTTCCACAGCACCGGCGACAGGGAGTAGCCGTAGAGGCGGTCCAGGATGCGGCGGCCCTCCTGGGCGCGCACCAGCTGCATGTCGACCTCGCGCGGGTCGGCCAGGGCCTTCTCGATGGCCGAGCGGGTGATCTCGTGGAAGGAGATGCGTTTGACGGGAACCTTGGGGTTGAGCACCTCGAGCAGGTGCCAGCTGATGGCCTCGCCCTCGCGGTCCTCATCCGTCGCCAGCAGGATCTCGTCGGCGCTCTTCATGAGTTTCTTGAGCTCGGCGACCTGCTTCTTGCTGTCGGACGACACGACGTAGATCGGCGCGTAGCCGTCGTCCGGGTTCACACCCAGGCGCGCCCAGCTCTCCTTCTTGTACTTGGCCGGGATCTCGCTGGCCGAGCCCGGCAGGTCGCGGATGTGGCCGTAGCTGGACGTGACGGTGTAGTCGTCGCCCAGGAACCGCGAGATGGTGCGGGCCTTGGCGGGGGATTCGACGATGATCAGTTTCAAGAACGTTCCTTCCAAGCAAAACCCGGCTGCTGCGATTCAGCGGCCGGTCAATAAGCGTGGCCCCCGGGTCGTCGGGGATCAATGGATGTTTTCGCCGCCCTCGGACGCGCCGCCGGTCATGCCGGGGCGCCGGGGCGGAACAGGACCTGTTCCAGGACCGTTTCCAGATCGTAGGGCTCCAGCGGCTTCACGGCGACGAAGGACGCGTACTGCAGCAGGGCCTCGAGCTGGGCGCGGTTGATCTGTCCGGCGTTGAACAGGTCCATGAGGAAGCCCAGGCCGCTCGGCGTCAGGTAGTCCTTCTCCGCCTCGCCGAAGACCCGGAAGGCCCGGGTCGACGGGGCTTCCAGGTCGGGTTCCTGGTGCCAGAAGGGACGGTCCTCGGATCGCCACTGGGCTTCGATCCAGTCGAGCAGTCCGTTCACGTCGGCCTCGTCGAGGCCGGCGGCCTCGGCCTTCTCCTGCACGCGGACACGATCCGGAGGCGAGGCGTCCGGCGTTCCCGACAGGGCTTCGAGCAGGATGATCAGCAGGTGTTTCAGTCTGTCCCGTTCGGGATCCATCGTCGTCCACTTTCCATGGGGCCGTTCCGTCCCCGCCGCCGAAATGGTCCGGCGGGTCCGGAGCGGCAGAAAGCCAGCATCATGGGCCCTGCCGCGGCAAGGACGGCCGGCGGTCCCGGGCGGCGCCGGACCCCTACGGGGCGAAGTCACTGGGCCCCGCAGCACTTCTTGTACTTCTTGCCGCTGCCGCAGGGGCAGGGGTCGTTGCGGCCCACCTTGGGCTCCTCCCGCTGCTGGGGCCGCGCGGCGTCCGGGTCCGGCGGCGGCGGGCCGGGCCCTGCCCCCGGCGGCCGGCGCTGTCGGCCCCTGCGTCGTAGGCCGACACCTCCTGGTGCTGGGTCTGCACCTTGGCCACCGGCCGGCCTTCTGGCTCCGGCGGCGGGGCCAGTTCGGCCCGGAAGAAGAGGCTCACCGAGTCGCGCTGAACCGACATCAGGAGCTGCTCGAACAGCTCGAAGGACTCGGCCTTGTACTCGACCAGGGGGTCGCGCTGCCCGTAGGATCGCAGGCCGATGCCGCTGCGCAGCATGATCAGTTCGTTGAGGTGGTCGCGCCAGTTGTCGTCCAGGGTCTGGATCAGCACGAACTTGAGGAGCTGGCCGGACAGATTCTCGCCCAGGTTGGCCAGCTTGGTGTCGTATCTCTCCAGCGCGAAGGCGATCAGTTTCTCCTCGATGGCCTCGTAGCCGGTTTCGAGGTGCTCCTCCTCTTCCAGGGGCAGCGGCGCCAGGACCAGTGCCCTGGTACTGCAGGGCCAGGCCGTCGATGTCCCAGAAATCGGGCGCGTCGTCCCGGTGGCGCACTCGGCCACGATGCCGGCGACCGGCGTTCTCCACGAAGTCCTCGAACTGCTCCTGCAGGTCGTCCCCGGTCAGGGCGTCGCGGCGCAGGGTGTAGATGACCTCGCGCTGCTTGTTGACCACGTCGTCGTACTCGAGCAGGTGCTTGCGGATCTCGTAGTTCTGGGTCTCGACCCGGACCTGGGCCTTCTCGATGGCCTTGGTCACCATGCCGTGGGTGATGACCTCGCCCTCCTCCACGCCCAGCGAGTCCATGACCTTGATGATCCGCTCGGGGCTGAACAGGCGCATGAGGTCGTCTTCGAGCGACAGGAAGAAGATGGCCTGCCCCGGGGTCGCCCTGGCGGCCGGCGCGTCCGCGCAGCTGCCGATCGATGCGCCGGCTCTCGTGGCGCTCGGTGCCGATGATCTGCAGGCCGGCGCTCTGTCCTTCGTAGCTGGCGGCCTCGAGATTGGGATCGCCTTCCCAGGTCTGGGGCAGCCCGAGGATCTCGGGCGCCAGCTTGATGTCCGTGCCGCGCCCGGCCATGTTCGTGGCGATGGTCACGGCGCCGACCCGGCCGGCCTCGGCGACGATCTCGGCCTCCATCTTGTGCTGCTTCGCGTTCAGCACGTTGTGGTTGATGCCCGCGCAGCTTGAGCAGGCGGCTCAGCAACTCGCTCACCTCCACGGTGGTCGTGCCCACGAGCACGGGCAGGCCCAGGCCGTGGAGCCGGTTCACCTCGTCCACGATGGCCTTGTACTTCTCCTTCTTGGTCTTGTAGATGACGTCGTCCCACTCCACCCGAGCGATGGGCCGGTTGGTGGGGATGACCACCACGTCCAGCTCGTAGATGCCCGTTGAACTCGGCCTCCTCGGTCTCGGCCGTACCGGTCATGCCGGAGAGCTTGTCGTACTTGCGGAAGAAGTTCTGCACCGTGACCGTGGCCAGGGTCTGGGTCTCCTTCTGGACCGTGACGCCTTCCTTGGCCTCCAGCGCCTGGTGCAGGCCGTCGCTGAAGCGGCGACCGGGCTGGAGGCGGCCGGTGAAGGTGTCGACGATGACGACCTTGCCTTCCTGCATGACGTACTCGACGTCCTTCTCGTACAGGGAGTAGGCCCGCAGCAGCTGGTCGACGTTGCTGATGCGCTCGTTCTTGAGGGCGTACTCCTGCTCGACTTCGGTCAGGCGCTTGGCCTTCTCTTCCGGAGAGAGGTCGGGGTCGTCCTGGATGGCGCCGGCCGTTTCGGCGAGATCCGGCAGGACGAAGAAGTCGGGCTCGTCGCTGGCGAAGAGCTCGCGCCCCTTCTCGGTCAGGTCGACGTGGTTGTTCTTCTCCTCGACCACGTACAGGAGGTCGGAGTCGGCCTCCCACATGGCCTTGTCGCGCATGAAGGCCTCTTCGGTGCGCTGGACGGTCTCGAGCACGCCGGGGACCTGGGCCAGCTTGCGGAAGCGCGGGTTCTTGGGCGCGCCGCGGCTGATCCGCAGCAGCTTCAGGCGCGTGTCGTCGTCGATGTCGACGTCCTCGCCCTGGAGGGCCGGGCGCAGGGCCCGTTCGACGTCGCTCAGCCAGTTGTTGACGATCTTCAGCTGCTGCCGCACCACCCGGTTCACCCGCGGATTCAGCTCGGGGAACTGGTGGGTGGACTTGTCCACCGCGCCGCTGATGATCAGGGGCGTCCGGGCCTCGTCGATGAGCACCGAGTCGACCTCGTCGACGATGGCGAAGTGGAAGTCCCGGTGCACCAGGTGTTCGGGATGCACCACCATGTTGTCGCGCAGGTAGTCGAAACCGAACTCGTTGTTGGTGCCGTAGGTGATGTCGCAGCCGTAGGCCTCGCGGCGCTCCTCGGGGGTCATCTCGCCGAGGATGTAGCCCGACCCTGCAGCCGAGGAACTCGAGGACCCCGCCCATCCACTGGGCGTCGCGCTTGGCCAGGTAGTCGTTCACCGTCACCAGGTGGGCGCCGCGGCCGGGGATGCTGTTCAGGTACAGCGGCATGATGGCGACCAGGGTCTTGCCCTCGCCCGTGGCCATCTCGGCGATCTTGCCCTGGTGCAGGACGATGCCGCCCATGAGCTGCACGTCGTAGGGGATCATGTCCCAGACCATGTCCTGGCCCCAGACCACCCAGGTGGCCTTGCGCTCGGCCAGGCGGCGGCAGGCCTCCCAGACCACGCCGTAGGCCTCGACCAGCAGGTCGTCGAGGCTCTCGCCGCCCTCGTGCCGGGCGACGAACTCCTGGCGCTTGGCGGCGAGCTCCTCGTCGCTGAGGGCCTCGTACCGGCCCCGCGTCTCCTTGATTCGCTCGACGAGCGGCATCAGGCGCGCGATGTCCTTGTTCTTCTTGCTGAACAGCTTCTCGATGAAGCCCGTCAGGCCTCCGGCCATGGTCATCTCCAATGGTTACTGCGCGTAGGGATCCTGGATGATTGCATCGTAGATCTCACGGTCGATCAAGACCTTTTCGACGTAGTGCCGTGTTTCCGGGTACCCGATCCACGCCAGGTACATGGCGTCGGTTCGCCCCTCTCCCAGTTGCTGCGTCCAGCGACTGGCGGCCTGGGGCCCGGCGTTGTAGGCCGCGGCCGTCCGGTAGGGGTCGCCGTCGTAGCGGTTCATGTTCTCGAACAGCTGGCGGTCGCCCCGCGCGATGGACAGCGCGGGGTTGCTCCAGTTGTCCGGACCCGGCCGCGCGCCCCGGTCGTCGTAGTGGAAGGGCATGATCTGCATGAAGCCCAAGGCGCCGGCCCGCGAGCGCACGGTGGGCTCGAAGAGCGACTCGTTGCGCGCGACCGCCAGGATGAGCGCAGGATCGCTGGCCGCGTCCAGCAGGGCGTCGCGGATCACCCCCTCGGCCGGGAGCGGGTAAAGGAAGGGCATCTTGTCCCCGGGCGCCAGCCCGCGTCCGGGGAGGTTGACCGCCACGGCCAGGGTGCCCCGCATGTCGCCCGCGGCCAGCGCCAGAATCCCAGCAGGGCGTGGCGATCGAGTTCGCTGCCCCGCAGCCGGCGCTCGAGGTCGGGAACCGGCGAGGGTCGGGCGGGGGTGCCGGCCCCGGCCGAGGCGGCCCACGTCGGCGGTCGAAGGCCAGGCGCAGGAGGATCTCCTCGGCTTCGGGCGATCCGGCCGAACCGCAGGGCCACGATCAGGGCGAGGGCGGAATCCTCCAGGTGGGCGGCACCCTCGGCGGCGAGGGCCCGGTCGACGGCGACGCGATAGAGGATGCCCCGGCGGCGGACCTCGCCGGTCACCGGTTCGGGATCGGCCAGGGTCAGCGGCCCCAGCGGAACCACAGCGGCCCACGGGAGCGATCGGCCGCGTCGCGCAATTCCTGACGGCGCGCGTCGTCCGCAGGGACCACGGCCGGGGCGCGCCCCGTTTCGACGATCCGGTCCAGGGCGCGCGGCTTTCGGTCCGCCGGAGGATCGGCGGCGGTTCCTCCAGCCCCAGGGGATCGTCCCAGTGCCCGATCTCGCGCGGAAGGCCGCCGCGCTCCTCGTCCTGCAGGTGACGCCGCCCCAGTTCCCGGATCGCCAGCGCCGTGTCGGTCGCCCTCGGCAAGGGCCAGGACGAGGGCCTGCTCGGCCCACTGCCGAAGCCGCTTGCGCAGCGAGGCGGTGCCGCTGCCCTGTTCGGCGAGCACGAGGGCGACCTTCAGGTCCTGCAGCCCCATCATCCAGTTCCCCTTGAGCAGGCGCCGCTCGGAGGCGCGCCGCCAGACGTCCATGCGCCAGCCGGCGGTCGAGATCGCGCGTCGCCGGCCAGCTCCTCGTAGGCCGGGGCCCGGCCCTTGACCTTGAGCCGGCGCCCCCGGACCCACCAGCCCTGCAGCGGTGAAATCGGCCGGAGGCGCCGGGTAGGCGGCGAGGTGTTCGGCCAGGTCGCCGCCCTGGAACAGGACGCCGCCCAGGGCCGGCCACGTAGTCGGGGGGCAAGGTCCGAATTCGTACAGTTCGGCCGGCGTGATGCCGGAATCGCGCCAGGCCGCCGCCAGGAACTTGCCGGGGATCCTCCGGACCTGGACCGGCGGGAGCAGGCTGGCGTGGAAGTGCTGGGCAGTGGGCGCCCAGACGGCCCAGGCGTTGCCCGTGTCCAAGGGAGCCAGGTCGAGCATGGACGGCCAGATCGCCGGCGGCCCGGCCCGTTGATGGTCGTCCGACACCGTCCAGCAGGTGCGGGCGCGCAGTTCCCAGACGAAGAGCTCCCGTGCGGACCGGCAGGCCCAGGGCCTCCGGTGTCCCGTCAACCAGGCGGCCAGATCGGGCCGCCTGCCTCCAGTGGTCGCCCGCGGCGACGAGGTCGAAGACCGCCAGGCGGCCAGGCGCGCGGCCAGGAAGTCGGTGGGATCCTCGACCAGCGGTCCGTCCCCGCCAGGTGGACCAGGGACCCGGCGAGCCAGGTCGCCATACCATGGCGGCCCGATCCGGGGCAGCAGCTGGCTCCAGCAGAGAGGACGGGTCAGCAAACCGTCCGCCTCGTCGCGCGAGGACGGCCTGCACGGCGGCCGCGACCCAGACCGAATCGACCTGACCGGTTCCAGCAGATCCGCCGGGAAACCGCGTCTCAGGGTCGACCACCTGGGCATCGTCGCGTAGGCCCCGACCTGGAATCGTTCGAGGAAGGGATCGTACAGGGGGCCGGCCACGGCGGAACCGGCGGCGAGAGTCACCGCCAGGAGGGCGAGAATCAATGGTCGAGTCAATGGAGAAGCACCACCTTGCGCGTCGTCACCGGACCGGATCCTTCCAGCCGGAGGAAGTAGGTTCCCGAGGACGCCCGCCGCCCGCCGGAATCCCGCCCGTCCCAGACCCCGAGGTGGGACCCGGCCGGGAGTCGAGGCGCCGCAGCAGCGGCCCCTCACGTCGAAGATACTCACTTTTCCGGTCCGCGCCACCGGGACGTCGATCAGGAACCGGATCGGCCCGGTCCGGCGGGGTTGGGCCAGGGCTGGGCCAGGGAGAACCGTCTGGCCGTCGCCCCCGTCGGGATAGACCACCGTCGGCCGGTGGCCACCCGTCCCTGGGCTGTCGTCCCGGTCACCCGGACCTCGTGGCGGTGCGCGCCGCGGGTCCGGCCAGTGCGGCCAGGATGATCGGTCGGCCGAGACCATAGGTAACTTCCGTCCGGCAGGGTCGGGCGCGAAGACCACAGCGGCGATGTCCGCCATGGCCGCTCGTCGCCGGCCTCCGGACCGTGAAGCGGCACGACGCCAGCCTTCGACCCAGGGCCACTCCCAGCGGAGGTCGTCGTCCCAGGTCAGCGAAAGGCCGCGGCGGCCGGTTCGGTCAAAGAGGATCGAGCCGGCGACGAACCAGCCCCGGCGGCGCCACAGGGTGTTGGCGGCGAAGGAAAGCCGCAGGCGCCAGGGGCCGGGCGCTCCGTCGGGCAGGGGGAAGGATATCCGTACGCCACAAGGGGATATCGCCACCAGTTCAAGTTCTTTCAAACCAGGTCTCCTGCCCGTGCAGCGGGTTGAGGGCCTGGGGGCGATCCGGCGCCGGCCAGCCGTCGACCGGTGGTGCCGGCTCACCTCGGTGCCGTCGGGCCCGACCCACGAGACCAGGCCCCCGTCCATGGCGGTCGTTCCGCTGAGAACCTCGACGTCCAGGGCGTGGACCAGCCGCACGCCGCGGACCTCGGGGCCGAGCGGGCCGGAGGTCAGGACGTGGTGTAGGCGCGGTTGCCGTAGGTGACGTCGGGCCACAGCCGCAGGGTCGGGTGCTCGTGACCGGTGCAGGCCAGGACCGGGTCCGCGTCGGCCGTCAGCCAGGGGCCGCGCGCCGTCCCACCGGTGCCAGGTCGTCCGAATTGCCGTCGGGATGGTCGACGACCCACTGCCCCGGCCAGGTCGCGGCGAAGTCGAGTGTGGCGGCATTCGCCTTCCAGTACCAGGTCCGGCCCAGCGCACCGCTGTCGTAGTCCCGGATCCCCGTCCACCCGCACGACGAAGACGGTGGCGGCCCGGCGGGCGGGACATCGCCGGTCGGCAGCCACGTCACGGGCGGTTCGGCCGGGCACCCAGCCGGCCGCTCCGGCGAGGTCCAGGCGACATCCACGGTCATCTGACCCGCCGGCGAAGGTGCCCCACGCCGGAGGTGCCGGCGATCACCTCGGCGTTCAGGGCCGTCAGACCCCGCCAGCGGCGTGCCGCGTGGCAATCACGGCTCGAGCGTCCGGACGTCCGGGATCCCCGCTGAAACCGCCTGAAATCCGCCAGGGACTGTCCGCAGCGGTCGCGGCCCTGAAGGCCACGCCGCCGGGCACCGGATGTCGATCCCGGTCAGTACCACTTCGGAGGGTCCGGTAGCCGTCGCTGGCCGGCACGGTGGACGGGCCGAACGACGGTGACGCCCAGGGGCCGGGAAAAGGGTCCTCGGCGCGACCGCCATCGTCAGACCGTCCTGCAGCGAGACGGTCGTCGTCATCGGCCTCGACCAGGCGCGCCCGCAGATGGTAGTCCCCCGGGCCGTCGTCGGACCAGGCGCCCTCGGGCAGACTCTCGTCGATGTGGTAGACGATTAGATGGTTGGCGGGCAAGGCGGCATCGAAGGGAAACGCGGCGGCGCTGTCCCGACATTCCAGCAGAAAAAATTCGTGTCCGGCGGCGCCCCGCGACCACACCCGGACGGCGTCTCCGGCCAGGACCGCCGGTGCCATGGCGGTGGTCAGTCCGGCGGTGCCCGGTAGATTTCGCGGGCGGTACCAGCCCAGCTGCGCGCAGGAATAGGCATCGGGCAGGGCGGCTCCGTACCCGTCGCCGGTCCCCCAGGCCCCGGACGCCATCAGACTGAAGCGGCCCAGTCCGCCCCGGGATTGGATCTCGCTGCCCGCGCCGGACAGCAGGGGATCGTAGCGGTCCTCCAGGCCCAGCAGGTGGGCCGTCTCGTGGGCCCAGATGCCCGGGCCGCTGTGCATGCTGGCCACGGCGTAGAAGGAGGCCGCGACGCCGTCGGCGACCACCGGCTCCTCCAGGAAGAACTGCAGGGCTGGATGAGGCCGTCCGACCGGATCGTTCTCCTGACCGATGCCTGCGTGCAGGATGAGGATGCCGTCGATCTCGCCGTCGTCGTCACTGGTACCGGCGATGCCGTCGGGCCCGTCCATGTCCAGGCGCCGGAATTCCACGCCGAGATCCCGCACCACCGTCAGGGCTTCGGAGGCCAGCTTCCGGGTCCGGGTGAAGCCGTTGAGCCCGATGTCCGAGTAGTCCCGGCGGGTTCCCGCGAGGCGGACCAGCGGCGCCAGCGTGATCCGCAGTTCGAGTTGCCCCACCGAGGCCACGTCGAAATACTGGCGGAGGGATTCGCCGGACGGCGCGGTCAGACGCGCCGAGAGGTCCGTCGGTCGCCAGGCGGAGTCCAGACGCGCGTCGGCGAAATCCACGGGGATGACCAGCAGGCCGAACGGCGCCGGTGAGGCCTGCGTATCCTTGGCCAGATTCATCGCCCGCATCCGGTCGCGCTGCTGGGCACGTCTTTGTGACAGGACCGTCCGGTCGGCGGCGGGACCGGCTGAGGCCGCGGGCGCGGGGACTGCAAAGGCGCACAGGCCCCCCAGCATCAGACTCAGGGTCAGACGCGCGATGACGTGGTGGATGCCGTTGCGGTTCATGAAGAGCATGGTTCAGGGAACAGGCCCGGCCGGAAGGGGTTCCCGGCCGGGCCGCCCCATCAATATAGGAATATCGGCGCGCTCAATGATTGAAATGACGCCGCTCGGTCAGGATCAGGGTGACCCCCAGTTCCGGGCGGCCGCCGCCACCTCGTCGTCGCGGATCGATCCGCCCGGAGCGATGATGGCCCGCACCCGGCGGCGGCCAGCTTCTGCACGCCGTCGGGGAAGGGAAAGAAACCGTCCGAAGCGGCCACGCAGCCGGTGAGGTCCAGCCCCTGGTTGCCGGCCTTCATGACCGCCAGTTCGGTAGAGTCCACGCGGCTCATCTGGCCGAAACCCAGCCCCAGCGTGGCGGTCAGGTCGCCCAGGACGATCGCGTTGCTCTTGCCGTGCTTGCACACCTTCCAGACCATCTCCAGCGCGGTGCGGGTCGCGGCGTCGGGCTCGTCGCCGGCGACCACCTGCCAGGAATCCAGTTCGGGAAAACCCTCGTCCTCGTCCTGCACCAGCGTCAGGGCGCCCCAGGTGCGTGACCGGGTCCGGGTGGCGGCAAGAAAGCGTTCCTGATCCACCGTCAGCACCCGGACATTCTTCTTGCGGGTCAGCTTCGCGAGCGCCGCCGGGGCGAAGGACGGCGCAATGATGATCTCCAGAAACCGCTTCGCCAGGATGGCGGCGGTTTCTTCGTCGACGGTGTGGTTGAAACGAAGACGCCCCCGAAGGCCGACACCGGGTCGCACTTGAGGGCGCGCTCGAGTCCCAGCGTGCCTTCGCCCAGCCCGAAGCCGCAGGGGTTGGTGTGCTTGAGGATGCCGCAGCAGGGTTCGGCGAAATCCCCGCTCAACTTCACGGCCGCCACCAGATCGACAAGATTGTTGTACGAGAGTTCCTTGCCGCCATGCTGTTCGAGGCCCAGGGCGCCGAGTTCGTCGCCGGGCAGGCCGCAGTTCCAGGGCGCCGTTCTGGTGGGGGTTCTCGCCGTAGCGCAGGGTGATTGTCGCCCAGTCGGCGTCGCCGCTGAACCAGTCGGCGATGGCACTATCGTAACGTTCGACCCGCGCGAAAGTCAGCGCCGCCATTTCACGGCGGAAGTCGACGGTCGTGGCGCCGTCGTTGTCGGCGAGCTGGGCCGCGAATGCAGCGTAGTCATCAGGGTCGCTCAGCACCGTGACGCGCGCGAAGTTCTTCGCGGCCGCGCGCAGCAGGGTCGGGCCGCCGATGTCGATCTTCTCCACGATTTCCGGGTCGCTCGCTCCGGAGGCGACCGCATCGGCGAACCGGTAGAGATTGACCACGACCACGTCGATGGGCGCGATCCCCAGTGCGGCGGTTTCGGTGAAGCTTGCGGCCGTCGGACCGAGAATGCCGCCGTGGATCACCGGGTGCAGGGTCTTCACGCGCCCGCCGAAGACTTCCGGATAACCGGTCAGGTCGCTGACGCTGGTGACCGGGACATCGGCTTGACGCAGGGCGGCCGCGGTGCCGCCGGAAGCGACCAGTTCATACCCGTGTCCGGCCAGCAGGGTGCCGAGCTCGACAATTCCCGTCTTGTCGGTGACGCTCAGCAGGGCGCGCCGCCGGGATCCTACAGGTAGGCTTGCCATTTCGCGGCCTCCGCGGGAAAGAGGATCTCGAGAACCTCGTGGTACCGCTGCGACGTCCGGTCGAGGATTTCCCGCGGCAGCGGCGGGCGGCGGCGGTTCGTGATTCCAGTCCAGCGTTTCGAGGTGGTTGCGCAGGATCTGCTTGTCCCAGCTCGGCGGCTCCTGGCCCCGGGCTTGTGTTCGGCGGCGGGCCAGAACCGGCTCGAGTCCGGCGTGAGGGCCTCGTCGATCAGCGTGATCTTCCCGCCGATCATGCCGAACTCGAACTTGGTGTCGGCCAGGATCACGCCGCGCGGCGCCGCGAATGCCGCCCCTTCGGTGTAGAGCTTCAGCGAGATGTCCCGCAGGGCGTTGGCGTCGTCTTCGCCGATCATCTCGACGACGGTCTCGAAGGGAATGTTCTCGTCGTGCCCCTCGTCCTCCTTGGTCGAAGGCGTGAAGATGGGCTCGGGCAGCCGGTCGGCCAGCTCCAGGCCCTCGGGCAGCGGTGGCCGCAGATCGGTGCCGTCCTGGTCCGTAGGATTTCCAGCCGGAGCCGGCGATGTAGCCGCGGACGACGCACTCCACCGGGAAACGATCGGCCTTGTGGACGAGGATCGAACGTCCGCCGAGGGCATCGGCGTGGTCGCTGAACGGCGCGGGGAACTCGCCGGCGTCGGCGGTGATCACGTGGTTGGGGATGACCTCGGCAAAATGCTTGAACCAGGCCAGGCTCATGACGGTGAGCACAACCCCCCGGCCGGGCACGACGTCATTCATGATCACGTCGAAGGCGGAAATGCGATCGGTGGACACGATCAGGAGGCGATCGCCCAGATCGAACATGTCCCGTACCTTGCCCACGTAGTCGGGCGACAGGCCGAGATCCTTGGTACTGCGCAACGCTGCCATGGGGGCTCCCTCGTGTCCGGCCAGGGCAGCAGCAGCTGCCCGGGGACGATTCTGTGGTTGGCGATGATCAGGCCCGGAACGAGCGGCAAGGGCCGTGATTCCGATTGTCCGCGGCATTCTAGGCAGGGGCCCGGTGGGTGTCAAGGCGGGTGCGCCCAGCGGCTGCGCTTGGTTCCCGCTACCTGCCGCAATCGGCCCTGTCGGTCCCATTCCAGCCGGATGCTGCCGTCCCGGTCGGTGCGCACCACCGGCACGGTGTCGTTCCCGGAAAGGTAGGGACCGTGGTTCGGGTGGCCGTAGCGGTTGCCGAGACCGCAACTGATGACGATCAGATCAGGTTCGAGGCGTGCGACAAGCGGCGCCGATCCCGACGTGTTGCTGCCGTGGTGGCCGGCCTTCCAGACCTCGACCCGGCGGGGTGCGTGGCCGGAATTCACCCACTGCGTCTCCCCCTCCTGTTCGAGATCCCCGCTCCAGACCATCCGGGCCCGGTCGCCGTGGCGCAGGAGTTCCACCACCAGGGAGCGGTCGTTCTCGTGGAGTTCTCCGCGGGGCAGGGATCCGGCGGATAGACCACCACGGAGGGACCCAGTCCCGCCAGCGGTGCAGCACGTGCCCCGGCGAGCGGGTCGGATCACCGCGCCTGGAATCGGCGAAGGCCCGCACGGCGGCGTCCGCCCTGCCGGAGTAATGCCAGGTTGCCACCACATCGTCGGCCGCGAGCAGGGCGGCGCCCCCGGTGTGGTCCCGGTGCCCGTGGGTCAGGATGGCGGCGTCGATCCGCCGGATGTTGTGACGCCGCAGGTACGGCAGGATCGTCCGGGACAAGGGCCCGTCCCGGCCGGTGCCGAAGCGTCCGCCGGTATCGATGAGGGCCGACCAGCCGTCCGGAAAGACGAGCAGCCCGCAGTCGCCCTGTCCGGCGTCGAACTGCCAGACGGTCACGCGCTCGGGGCGGTTCAGCTGCCAGGAAGCCGGGCCGAAAACCACCAGTCCGGTGGCTATCATCCCGGCGATCGCGCCCAGCGTGCGGCGTCCGCCGAGCCTGCCGCGTCCGTGCAGTCCCAGGGCCGTGAGCATCAGGACCGTCAGCACTGACCAGGCAGCAACGGCCGACGTTCCGGGTACCGGCAGTCCCAGCGGCCAGCCGGCCGCCGGGCCGGTGGCCAGGGTCACGGCGGCGGACAACGCTCGCATCAGCAGCCAGGCCCAGCCGGCAAAGGCCTCGGCTGCCCAGGGACAAAAACCACTGCTCAGCAGCGCCAGGACGGTCGCCCAGATCGCCAGGCCGAAGAGCGGAACGGCCACGAGGTTGGCCACCGGCGAGGCGAGGCTTATCCTGCCGAAGGAGTCGGCGATGAACGGCAGCGTGAACCACTGGGCAGTCACGCTGACCGCAAGTCCGGCCGCGACGAAGCCGCCGACCCGCCGGTCGGTCCAGCGGAACTGTCGGGTCAGTCCGCTGACGGCGAGGATGCCTCCGGCGGCGAAGTAGGACAGCCGGACCCCCGTATCCAGTATCTGGTCGGGTTCCCAGACGATTCCGGCCCAGAACAGCAGCCCCACCAGAGCCAGCGGGCGGTTCTTGCGTCCCAGTGGTGCCGCCAGCATGGCGCCGGTTCCCAGTCCGGCCGCCCGGACCACCGACCCGGGCATCCCCGTCAGCAGCACGTAGATTCCGAGCAGGATCACGAGCGGGATGACACGCGGCCAGGGGCCGAGTCCTCCCATCCGGCCCGGCAGCACGAAAATCCCGAGCAGGATGCCCACGTGCAGACCGCTGACGGCAAACAGATGAGCCAGGCCGAGGTCGGCGAAAGGCAGGCTGGCCCGGCGGCCGGCGGTATCCCTATGTCCCAGCAGCACACCCTTGGCAACGGCGGCCTCTCGCATCGGCAGCAAATCCTCCAGCTTCTGCGTGACCGCTTGCCTCATGGGCAGAAACCAATCGCGCGCTGCGGTCGCGATCGGGTCGCCGGGCACGATCTGTCGCCAATGCAGCAGGCGGCCGGTCCAGCGCTGGGAGCGGCCGGCAAGGAAACGCCGGTAGTCGAAGCTCCCCTCAAGGCCGGCGGCCGGCGGTGGCTTCAACTCGATCCGACCGGTTATCACGGCGCCTGGTGCCGGCGGTCTCCCCTGGCCGCGAAGCAGGACGCCGTCTCCGCTGGCGATGGGCCCGAGCCCCCGGGACAGGGGGCTCGTATCCGGATGCATCAGTCGGGCGGGCGCCCGCCACGAGTCATCGTCCCGGAGGGATGCCCAGCCGGTGGTCCGGAGAATGACGGCCCCGGACCACGCCAGCGGCGCGGCGGTCGACCACGGTCGTGCGCAGGATGCGCTCGGACGAGCCTCTCGGGACCGGACCTCCAGGCTGCCGCTCAACACGCCGGTGCCCAGGACGGTCGCCCAGACGGGCACCGCGATCCAGGGTCCGCCGAGAGCCAGGCCGACCGGTGCGACGGCCGCCAGGCGGGCCCACAACGCGTGGTCGTGCCATGGCGGGGGCATGGGCACCGTGATCCGGCCGCCGCAGGCGAAGCCGGCGATGAAGAGAAGGCTCCAGGTGACAGTCCACTGGCGGGCCGCAAGCCGGCAAGCGTTACGGAGGGATAGTCTCAGCCGGCGGCAGCGGTTGGCAGGAGCATGATCGGGTCGGCGTCGCTGCTCCAGAAATGGCATCGGTTCCTGCCCAGGTCCTTCGAGAGGTAGAGCATGTCGTCGGCCTTGCGGTAGAGCTCCGCCGCGTCGGACCCGGCGGCCGGGAACGTCACCGCGCCGAAGGAAAACGTCACGGGGATATCCTGCGATGTCCCGGCGTGGGTGGCGGTCAGCCGAAAATCGGCATCCAGCAGACGGGTCATGACCTCGTGGGCCGCGTCTTCTCCGGTCGTCGGCAGAATCAGGGCGAATTCCTCGCCGCCCACGCGGCAGATATGGTCGATCCGGCGGAGTTCTTCATGCAGGCGCTGTGCCACCATCCGCAGGATGGCGTCCCCGGTGGGGTGTCCGAAGGTGTCGTTGATGCTCTTGAACTTGTCCAGATCGGCGATCACGAGCGTCAGGGGTTCGTCCGAACGCCGCGCTCTTTCCAGTTCCAGCCCGAACTGCGTGTCGAAATAGCCGCGGTTGAATGTGCCGGTGAGAGTGTCGACGTGGATCTTCAGGTTGACGGTCTGCAGATGAAGCCAACGCCGGGTCACGAACCGGGAGATCCTCTCCGCCAGGCGGAGCATGTTGTCACGGCCCATGTCGGTATCGGCGATCAGAAACAACAGTCCCGTTTCATGCGGCGGCTGATCCGCTCCGTTCGGGGCGGGCGGTTCCCACAGGGGGACCGCAACTGCGGTCCGGAACCGATAGGGACCGGCCGACCGGTCCGGTCCGAAGGGTTTGCCGTCGAGGCGGCGCAGGTGGCGCGGCAGTTCGCCGGGGCTGGGTATCCAAACCGAATGGCCGGGCTGGCGCCGGGCGATCCAGCCGTTGGCCGCTTCGTCGGTGTCCGGGCTGAACAGGGTGGTCTGGCCGGGAGGCAGCGGTTCGCTGAGCGGCAGCATGACGCACAACCGGAAGCCGGGTGCCAGTCTGCTGACCAGCTGCAGGATACTGCCGAGGATGATGCCCTTGTCGGCGGATTGAGGGTCGCCGATCTCGAGATCCTGGGCCCGCTCCATGGCGACGATGAGCTCCCCGAAGTCCTTCATGTCGAATGACGGCTTGGCGACAGGTTCCGGCGTGGGTGCGGTGACGGCCGGTTCCGGCGGGCTGGCCGGCGCCGGGTCCTTGAAGGTGTCATACCCGAGAACCGACAGATCGATGACCCGCTGGGAACCATTGACCAGGTACAGAGAACCTGCCAGTCCGTGGTTCGTATGACGGCTGTCCAGGGCCACGGCAACCAGTTCGCCGCGGCTGATGAGATCGCCGACGGCGACCCTGGCATGCCGCAGCATCCGGTCGGTCGCACCCGAACGGACCGCTCGGCGGCAGGCGGCCCGCAGATGGGGTCCCAGCCTGTCCAGCGGTAAGTCGCTGGACAGCAGTTGTTTGAGCGCGGCGGTACGGTTGGCCATCACATACACTTATCCGCCTGACCGGGTCAGATCAGGTCTTTGTGTGATTATGACATATTGTGAGGTTTTTTACAAGACTCGAACTTGGCCAGCGGGCACCGAATTTGCTATTTTTGGTGGACGTCTCCCTACCACACCGGGCAGTTTCCCGGTACGCTCCAGAGTCACCAATAGCCACGAACCGGGAATGGTCACGGATGACAGTTTCGACTCTAGATGTAATGCGACAGCGCCGGCTGCCTGCGGCCCGGCTGCTGCTCCTGGTTTGGCTCGTGCCGTTCGGCGGCTGTGCGACTGTCTCACCGAACGAGCAGGAGCCGTCGCCGCCAGCGGCGATCGGCGAGTCGATGGTCGGTGTGGCGGAAGCCCCGCTGGACACCATGCCGGTGATGATGCTCGATGATACACCTACCGTTCCTCTGGCCACCGGCCCGGACGGCTACGCTGCGCTGGAGGATCTGGAAGGGCTGTGCGACACGGCTCTGGAACTGGCTGCCGAGGGTTCATACGACCTGGCCCAGGACCATCTCTTCACTCTCCAGGAGCAGGTAGCCCTGCCCCTGCCCGCGGCGGCTGACGACCGGTACGCCGCGCATCGGATGAGCCTGGAGCGCCGGGTGTGGCTGATCGGCGGCGTCCTGGCGGAAAAATCGGCATTCACCGGCGACGCCGCAGCGGCGGACTCGCTGCTGGCCACGAATTACGGCCGCCTGGCCCAGACCGCTTTCCCCGACTCCCTGGTCCCGGCCACCGGCGTGACCCTGCGTTCCATCACCGCGGATCTGCTCACGGTGGACAACAAGGCCGTCCGCAAGTGGGAGAACTATTTCACCGGCCGGGGCCGCCGGAATTTCCAGTTCTGGCTCGACCGCACCGCGGCCGCCGATTCCCTGGTCACCACCATCCTCGCCGAGAACGGCTTGCCCCGGGAGCTGATTTTCCTGGCCATGATCGAAAGCGGCATGAGCCCGACGGCGGTGTCGAACGTCAGCGCCGTCGGGCCGTGGCAGTTCATGGCCGGCACGGCGAAGGACTACGATCTGCGGCGCAACTGGTGGCTGGACGAACGGCGCGATCTGGAAATGTCCACGCGCGCGGCGGCCGCCTACATCCAGGATCTCTACGCCCGCTTCGGCGACTGGTCGCTGGTCGTGGCGGCCTACAACAGCGGCGGCGGACGCATCGCCCGCAAGATCCGCCAGCATGGACACGACAATTTCTGGAACATGCGGCTGCCCCTGCAGACGACCGACTACGTGCCGAAGTTCATCGCCGCGGCGCGCATCGGTGAAAATCCGGAGAAGTACGGCTTTGCGAGAAACGGCGTCACGCCGGTGGAGTACGATGTCCTTCATGTGGACGACGCCACCGATCTGGAACTGATCGCCCGCTGCGCACAGTCCAGCGGCGCGGAACTGCGGCAGCTGAATCCCGCCCTGCTGCGGGGTGCCAGTCCGCCGGACATGAAGGGGTATCCCGTGAGGATCCCCAAGGGCTCCCGGTCGCGGGCGGCGACGGCCCTGGCCAAGGTGCCGGCGGACAAGCGCCTGACCTGGCGGCGGCACCGGGTCCAGCGGGGTGAGACCCTGGGCCACATCGCCCGCCAGTACGGCAGTTCCGTGAACGACATCGCGCGCCTGAACAAACTGGGCGACGTCCATCTCATCCGGCCCGGCGACCAGTTGCTGATCCCCATGCCCGCCGAACTGGCGGCCAAAGCCCGCGGTCGCGCCCAGGAGAAGGGCCACTACGTTCCGCCCGACGGTTACGTCCGCGTCAGCTACAAGGTCAAGTCGGGCGATACGCTCGGCGGCATCGCGCGGAAACTGGGCGTCACGCTGGTGCATCTGCGGAAGGTGAACAACATCCACAGCACCAACCTCATCCGTCCGGGGCAGCGGCTTTACGCCTACCGTCCCGGAGGTTGAGTCAGGACCGCCCGGTCCTCGCTGGACGACCCAAGCAAAAAGGCCCCGTCAGGGGCCTTTTCGTTTCGGGTCAGCGTGCCTGGCCGGCCGCAGCTACGCAGCTAGAAGCGCACGGAGAGGCTGATGCGGTGCGTCACCTCGTCGATGTCGAGGGTGTCGCCGGCATAGGCGTAGTCGATGGTCAGCGGATTGATGATGAACCCGGCGCCGGCCGTCAGGTTGCCCGCCTCGAAGCCGCTGTCGAATCCGCCGCGCAGGAACACCTTGCGGGAAAAACCGATTTCCAGGCCGAGATGGGCGTTGGCGCTGAAGGATCCGCCCCAGATCTGATCGGCGTCCCGGCGATTGTCGAAGCGTGATTCGAGGTCGCCGCTCAGGGTGTATTCCATGTTCCAGTCGGCGATGGGCGCTCGCCAGGACAGCCCCGGTACGATGGCCGGCGTGACCAGTTCGTTGCGACCGGTGCTCCACGAAAGATAGGTCGTGGTGAGATCCTGGAACTTGACGCCGAACGCGAGCCGTTTCCAGATGTTCGGACGCAGCAGCCCGATGTCCGCGCCGATACCGAGGCTCGAGTAGGGCCCCACGCTCTGCCGGATGAACTTGACCGTGGCTCCGACCTGCCAGTTACCCATGCTTTCGCCGTAGGACAGCATGAGCGCGAACTCCTGGTCGCTCTTGTACTGGATCTGATCCTGCAGGTTGAAGAGGCCCCGCAGCTCGTCGTCCGATACGGTGCCGTCACCGTCGGTGTCCAGCTGTCCGGTGAGGTGGTCCGTGAACGGTATGTCGTCCACGCCCAGACGGATGACCGAGACACCGATGCCGGAAGATTCGCCCCCGAAAAGCCCCCAGCTCACGGGCTGGGTGTAGGCGACAAAATCGCGATCGATCAGATCGCCGAATCGTTCGGAGTGCATCAGCAGCAGTTCCCGGTTCTTGACCGTGGCCAGCCCGGCGGGATTCCAGAAGGTCGTCGAGGGATCGTCTGCGACGGCCGTGAACGCGCCGCCCATGCCCAGGGCTCGCGCCCCGCCGCCGTTGGCCATGAAAGCGCCGGCGTACTTGGTGGCCCACGCCGGCCCGGCCGGCAGCAGGCAGGCGACCGCCAGCAGGAAGGGAATGAGCAGAAGGCCGCGCGGAACAGGCACAACCCGTTTCATCAGCATTCTTTGCCTCGCTAACCAGGGGTAAGGTCGGAGAGTGAAGCCTCGGTTCGTCGACTCATTATATGACATTTCCGCTCATCTGAAAAGGCCCTTGGGGTTACAAATCGTAGAGTTTGATCTTGCGGTAGAGGGTTCTTTCGCTGATTCCCAGCCTTTCGGCGGCCTTCCGCCGGTTGCCCGCGGCGGCCTTCAAGGCCGATTCGATCAGGGTCCGCTCGGCGGTCTGCAGGTCCCCGGCCTGTTCGGCCACCAGCGGGCTGTAACCGGAATCCTCGGAAAACGTCTCCACCATCCGGCCGGCCGGCTGCAACCGGCCGTCGTGGTCGACGGTCCAGCCTTCGGGATTGAACGGTTGTCCGCCGGGGTCCTGACGGCGGAGCATCGCCTTGATCTCGCGCACATCGTGACGCAATTCCAGGAGCGTGGAAGCGAGAATGGCCAGGTCGACTTCCGGAGTGTTCCGCTGATCGAGAGGCACCGGGAGATAAGCGCCGGATCCGGGCCGGTCGCCGAACCGGACTTCCGCCGGCAGATCCTCCAGCTCGATCAGGCCGCGCTGTTTGAGCACCGCGACCGAACGGATGGTGTTGAGGAGCTCGCGGACGTTGCCGGGCCAGTCGTAGTTGTCGAGGGCGGTTGCGGCTGCCCGGGTCAGGCCCTTGATGTGGAGGCCGTGGGCCCGGTTCTCGCTGGCGATGAAGCTCTCGGCCAGCAGGGGGATGTCGTCGCGGCGGTCGCGCAGCGGCGGCGCCGTGATGACGACGACTTTCAGCCGGTAGTAGAGGTCCTGGCGGAACAGGCCGCGCGCGACCGCTTCGCCGAGGTCGCGGTGGGTGGCGGCCACCAGGCGGATGTCACTGTGTTCGCTCTTGCGTCCCCCGACCGGGGTGAAGTCCCCCGTTTCCAGGGCACGCAGGAAGCGGGTCTGCATCCCCAGGGGCATCTCGGCGACTTCATCGAGGAACAGGGTGCCGCCGTCAGCGCGCTTGAAGACACCGGCGTGATCACCCACGGCGCCGGTGAAAGCACCCCGGACGTGTCCGAAGAGTTCGCTCTCCAGCACGCCTTCGCTGATCGCGCCGCAGTTGAGACTGATGAAGGGACCGGCGCTGCGCTGCGAGTTGCGGTGGATGGCCTGCGCGATCAGGTCCTTGCCGGTGCCGCTCTCGCCCTGGATGAGAATATTGACGTCCAGCGGCGCCGCGTGAGCCACCAGTGAGAGCATCTCCGCCACGACCCGGCTGCGGCCCACCATACCGCTGTTCTCGCGGACCTGCCGCAGGCGCAGCAGGCGCTGCACGACCTGCTCCACTTCCTCGGGATCCGTACTGGCAGGCAGCGCCCGGACGGCGGCCTCGTGGTCGAGGTCCGGCATTTCAGCCAACATTTCCGCAGGACCGACGACAACAAGGTCGGCGTCCGTTCTCATGGACAGGAATTTGCGCACCACATGCTTGAAACGGGGATAGTCGCGTGTGTCGAAGAGAAAAACCGCGGTCTTGCCCAGGGAAAGCCGGGCGAGCGCCTCGGAAGGGGAGTCGAACAGGAAAAGCTCGACATCGGGCAGGTTCCAGGTCGAGGCCGTTGCATAGACCCGGTGCCGTCTGCTGAGAAGTACCACCGACCGCAACACGCATCCGTCCTTGATGGGTGGGGAAATATCAATCTACTGTCAATGTGTCACGGTAACAAAAATGAAGACGTATGCCAGCAATTTGTTCAGGGAAAGGGATGTGGCGGTACGAGAAATCAGCTGAGATCCAGATATACTGACGAATTGACCATGGATTCGGCAATCGCGCCGAGGTTCTCTTCCACGGTTTCTTCCGTGACGCCGGCCGCCGCATACAGGCCCGCTGGATCCGTCGGCTGGATTTCCTGGCCGAGATCGCTGCGGGGTGGATCGAAGGTGTTGGCGAGATAATCCGCCAACGCCACCAGCGCCAGAGCCGCATCGCTCTGAGCGGGCTCCGCCGGGCACACCGGTTGGTCGTGGTGATGGCCGATGCAGCGAATCAACCGCTCCGGGAAATTCCAGAAACGCCCGAAGGCTTCACCGAGGGTCGCATGGTCGAAGCCGTAGGTGTTCGTTTCGGCTCGGCACAGGCTGATCTTCTCGTCGCGGCTGTTGCGGATCACCTGTCCGTAGGAGCGCGGCGTGTGGATCTCGAAAACGAACTTGCCCAGATCATGCAGGAGACCGGCGGTGAAGATCTCCTCCGGGTCGGGATAGGCGACCAACTCGGCGAGGTGCTTGGCCACGGCGCCGGTGACGACCGAATGGCGCCAGAGCTCCCGGTAGTCGAGTTTGCCTCCGGCCTTGGCGGCGGCCTGGACCACACTCGTGGCCACCGACACGCAGATGGCGACCTGGCGTACCGTGCGGTAGCCGAGCACGGCGACACAACGTTGGATGTCCGTGACGTCTCCGGTGCCGGCGTAGTACGGGGAGTTGGCCAGGCGCAGGATTTTGGCCGTCAACGGCGCGTCCAGGCGCACCACCGCGGAGAGATCGTGGGCGCCGCTGTCCGGATCGTCCAGCACCTTGAGAATGCGGAACAGGATTTCGGGGATCGTGGGCAGATCTTCGATGTTCGCCAGCATGACCTGGAGCTGGGCCGGACTCTTGGTTGTCTCCTGCACATCGATCGCGTTCATGCCCTCTTCCTCAGATAAAGATTTCCATTTCGGATTCGAGCGTTTCCTGGAGCCGTGAAGCCGTGGTGTCGAACAGACCGGCGGGCAGGGCGAGAATCCGGTTTGCGGGCGACCCCATCAGGTCCAGATCGGGAATTTCGGTGAAGCCGATGCCCAGCTTCTTGCACAGGCCGTTGGCCAGATCCAGATAGAGCAACAGGGTGTTGTCTTCGGTCAGGGCCGCGGGATTGTGGTGGTGCAGGATGGTCTCCTCCAGTCGCTGCGACAGGTTCCACTTCCGGACGAGCAGGGCGCCGACCTGGGTATGGTCATAGCCCAGCAGGGCCAGCTCGGTTTCCTGGAAGTTCCGGTTCTCGTTGTATACCGCCTGGACGATTTCATCGAACTCGACCGGCACCCGCAGGTTGAGGACGAGCTTGCCGATGTCGTGCATCAACCCGGCCAGGAAGGCCTCTTCGGCCATGGACGGGATGCGGTCCTGGACCAGCATCCGGCACGCGAACGCGGCACCGATGGAGTGTTCCCACAGCAGCCTTTCCTTCAGGCCGGTCTGGGAGTTCTTGGTGTTGTAGAGGTTGCGTGCGGCGCTGGTGACCACCAGGCTCCTGATGGAGTTGAAACCCAGCATGACGATCGCTTCGGTCAGGGTCTTGACCTTGCGGCTGCAGGAATACATCGCGCTGTTGGCGATCTTCAGGATCCGGGCCGTCATGGCCTGATCGTCGGAGATGATCTGCTGCAGCTGCTTGGCGGACGTGTTGGGGTCGGACGACAGCTCGAGGACCTTGCTGGCGACCTGGGGCATCGCGGGCAGATCCCTCGTCTTCATGACGATGTCATTGAGTTGCTGTTCCGGGTCCGCCTGGATTTCCAGGAATTCCACCGGCGGTTCCACCGTGGAAATGGTCATGCCTTCTCCCTGACGGTAATGCGTCTCAATAACTGCGCGAGAGCAGCCTAAGCCTCCCCGTCTCAGCCTGTTTCCGCTCTGTAGATATATTCGACATCACCTGTGGATTCCTTTAGAAGCGATTCGTCCGGCTCGAACAGTGGTGAATGGGCGCTGGGCTGCAGGGCCTCCACGGCCGCCGCCAGATCGCGTACGCGCGCCAGGAGGTGCCGGAGCTGGTCCGTCGTGACGCCGTCGGGAACGTCTGCGGACCGTGACGGACCGTGCTGGGCGGTCGCCGGAGGGTTAGCCGGTGACGCAGGGGGCATGGTCGGCTGCGCGGCGGCGGCGACGGTCACTCTCCGTTTCAGCCGTCGGGTCTGGGCGAAGGCGGCCACGACGATCAGGGTCAAGCCGAGGGCCACGGACGTCGCCGCGACCCAGAACATGGCGTCCTGCGCGGCGGCGGCCTCCAGCAGGTTGTTGAGATTCACGGTCCGTCCTCCGGGAAGCGGTCAGACTCTCAGGTCGACCAGGCTGCCGACGGCGGTGGCTTCGCCTTCGCCGTCGTCGGGGCCGAGCCCCTGGGTTTCTGCGGCGGCGGCTCCGTCGGCCGCCGTATCCTTCAGGCGTCGGCGCTGCCGGCGCCGCTTGCGTTTGTCGCGGCTTTCGCCGTCCGGTTCGATCCGTCCTTTTTCGGACTCGGCGGTCTCTTTCACCCGCTGTACCTTCAGCTCGTCCTGCAGGTCCTGGCGTTCGGAGAATGGCGCGGTCGCCTGGGGAGACTGCTGGCCCCGCGCCTGGGCCTTCGCCACGCTGCCCAGCTGCGAGATGATCGTCTGAAGTGAGACTCCGTCGCCGGGCATAGCGCCTCTCCTGGATCGGGTGCCGTCGGCGGCTAGATGATCAGGCCCGGACCACCCTGGGCCCAGACGGTCAGCGCCGCCGCGAGACCGGCCTGCATGAGGCCAAAGGCCGCCAGCGCTCCCACCGGTTCCAGAACCCGTTTCTTCTTCTTGCGGGCGGGTTCGGGTCGGCCCTTCGGCTCCTCGGCCTGCTGCTGGCGCTGGATCTGCTGGGTGATCTGTCCGATGGAACTCTTGCCTTCATGCCGTTCGATCTTGCCCTTGAGCCGCAGGATGGCCTTGGTGTGGATCTGGCAGACGCGGCTCTCGGTGACATCGAGAATTTCGCCGATCTCCTTGAGGGTGAGTTCCTCGTAGTAATAGAGGACCAGTACCAGCTGCTCTTTTTCGGGCAGTTCGGACATCCGGTTGCCGATCAGTTCCTTCATCTCCTGCCGGGCCAGGATCTGCTCGACATCCTCGGTCTGGACGTCGGCGAGGTAGTCGCCCAGGCTGCTGGAGCTCTCGTTGTCGTCGCCGGAGGTGTCGGCGTCCAGCGACATGATCGTCGCGATCGAGACCTCGCCCACCATGCCGTCGAGTTCTTCGATGTTGATTTCGAGTCTCTTGGCGACCTCGGCGTCGGTGGCCGGCCGCCCGAGCTGGACCTCGAGGCTGGAATAGGCTTCTTCGAGCTGCTTGGCCTTGCGTCGCAGCGAACGGGGGAACCAGTCCTGGCTGCGCAGTTCGTCCAGGATGGAACCGCGGATCCGGGGAATGGCATAGGTTTCGAACTTGATGCCGCGCGTGTGATCGAAATTGTCAATGGCCTGGATCAGTCCCAGGAGCCCGGCGGAGATCAGGTCGTTGAATTCCACGTAATGGGGCAACCCGATGGCCATGCGTCCGGCCACGTACTTGACGATCCTGGCGTAGATATCGACCAGATCCCGCCGGGCCTTCTGGCTGTCGTCCCCGTTGATCATTTCCCAGAGGTCCTGATGGGCTATCTGTACCGTTTCGATCATTTTCCAACCTTTCTGGATGCGTGTTGGGACCGGATTTGCACGTTCCGTGCCATGCTGTACGCGCCCCTAATCAACTCTCAATGGACGAGTTGGCGGGTTCCGGAGCCGCGCCGGTTTCCCGACCGGACACCTTTGAGGCGGGCCCGGTGGTTTTGTTTTCAAGCGCCAGGATCCAGTGCACCGCCAGCGCAAAAGCCGAGCCAATCAGGGCCGCGCCCACATAGGCGGTGACCAGTCGCTTGAGCGTGAGCCAGAAGCTCCAGTCATTCCACAGGCCCGTCACCAGCACCAGCAGGGCTGAGGCCGCGGCCAGGATGTGGATGAGTCTGCGCACCTTCGGTCTCCTTGTTGGCGTCTAGTTCGTTGCGGCCGAGTCGCGGTCGCCGGACCGACCGGCGGCGCCGTCGGCAAGCATCAGGTCGAGCAGCCCGCCGCCGGTGGCGATCGTCACGACCGCCTGTGCGGTGTTCGGTCCGACCAGGGCCGTCGGCAGGGGAATCCGTTCGTGGAGATCGAGAATCTTGGCCGGCCGGCCGGACCGATCGACGCGGGTCAGCACCGTCCAGTCACAGGTCCACGTCCGGGCCGCCGCGGCATGGACATCGAGATCCTCGAAATCCGCATCGAGCGGCACCACGAGATGCCGGTGGATGTTCTCGCTGGCGGCCAGCCGCCGGTGGATGCTCCCCCCCGCTATCATGGATTCGTGGTGCAGTTCGGGCAGATCCAAAAGCACGACGTCGTAGGCGGTCAGGCTTTCCTGGACCTTGGCCAGCTGATGGTCGTTGCGGATGACCGCCGCGTCGTAGCCGTGTTCGGCCGCGCCTATCTGCAGTCGGCGGATCTCGCCGGGCTTGTCGCCCAGGACCTGGAGCAGGACGGTCTTCAGGCCGTGTTCGCGCAACCTGGCGGCCGTGGCCATGATCAGACTCGTCCGGCCCGCACCGGCTTCGCCGATGAAGGCGTGCCAGCCGCGGAAATCGTCCCAGGTGCCGGCGACCGCGGGGATGTCCTTTTCCAGCCAGGCGAGTGCTGCCGGACGATCGCTGCGGTCGCACCCGGTCTCGCTCGTGAACCTGGTCAGCATCCGGGAGACGACGGTGCTCGTCGCACCGCCGGCCACGAGGGCCTCGCCGAGGGGATCGAACGTCGCGGGCGCCTCGGACCCTGAGGGCGGGGAAACCGGCGCCGGACGCAGTGAAACCAGGGCGGATTCGAGTCGTTCGATTTCTACGGTCAGCTCGGCGAACAGTGCCCGTTCGGACATCGCCGGAGCCGGTTCGTGCCGCGGCGGAGCGTCGACGCCGCCCGGATGCACGACCACCTCGACCACCGTGTCGGTGCCCAGCCGGCCCGGCTGCCGCCGGATCGCCGTGCGCGATTCCAGGATGGCCGCCTCGGCGCCGTACTGCTCGTGGACCCGGGCATAGGCGTCGGTCAGGGATGTTCCCGTGACCACGACCGTACCGGGCTCAACCGGAGGCATGCTGTTCCTGTTCGATACCATGGGTCACCACCGTTCCGGCCGACTGGATGCTCGCCGAGGACGCGACCTCGGTGTAGCCCATGACGGCCAAATTGGGATAAGTGGGTTCGATGAGTCGCTTGACGAACATGCGGATAGGCGTGGGCACCAGCAGCACCGGGTGCGGTCCGTTGGCATAGGCGCGCCGCAGAACCGTCTCGAGGCAGCGGAGGAAGTCCTGGGTGAAATGCGGGTCGAGGATGACGCCACCGGATTGCTCGGACTCCCGGTTGGAGTGCATCAGGACCTGCTCGGTTTCCGGGTGGAGCGATACGACGTGAAGGCGGCCGTGACCTTCGGTGTAGAGGGCGGTGATGCTCCGGCCCAGGGCCTCGCGAACCTTGCCGACCAGGAAATCGGATCCCAGGCCGGTGCCCGCATAGTTGGCCAGAGTCTCCAGGATCGAGACGATATCCCGCACCGGTACCCGCTCGTGCAGCAGGGCGCGCAAAACGTTGTGCAGGGTGTTGAACGGAACCTTGTCCGGAATCAGGTCCTCGACCAGCGAGGGCGCGAACTCGCGGATGGACTCGCACATGTCCTTGACGTCCTGGCGGCTCAACAGCTCGTCGCTGTGGGTGCGGATCAGTTCGGAGAGATGGGTCGCCAGCACCGCCGCGGGTTCCACGACGGTGTACCCTTCGCGTTCGGCCTTGTTGCGCAGGTCTGGTTCGATCCAGACCGCGGGCAGCCCGAAGGCCGGTTCGGTGGTCGCGTCGCCCTCGATTTCGCCGGTGTCCGGGCGGGTGCTCATGGCCAGCAGGCGATCGGGCACGAGCTCGGCGCGGGCCACCTCGACGCCCTTCAGCTTGATCACGTAGTGGTGTGCGCCCAGCTGGAGGTTGTCGCGGACGCGGATCGGGTGGATGAAGATGCCCAGTTCGGCGCCGACCTGGCGCCGGATGTTCCCCACCCGGTGCAGCAGGTCGCCGCCGCGGGAGTCGTCGACCAGGGGAATCAGACCGTACCCGATCTCCAGCTCGAGCCTGTCCAGGACGAACAGGTCCTCCGAGCGAATACCTTCGGGTTCATCGTCGGTTTCGGCCTGCGCCTGCTCGCTGGCCTGCTCGCGGCCGGACTCGAGGTTGTCGTAGTTCTCCACCCTTCTGCCGATGAAGAAGCCGACCACGCTCGTGGCCACGGCGAAGAACAGGAACGGGCCCGTCGGCAGGCCGGGGATCAGCGCCAGCACCAGCATGGCGCCCGCGGCCAGGAAGATCGCCTTGCGCTGGCGAAAGATCTGCAGCGTCAAGGTCTGGCCGAGGTTCAGGCTGCTGGACGAGCGGGTCACCACCAGCCCCGCGCTGGTCGATACCAGCAGGGCCGGTATCTGGCTGACCAGACCGTCGCCGACGGTCAGGACGGTGAAGCGCGCCAGGGCTTCGCCGGCGGGCATGCCCATCTGGAGCATGCCGATGATGAATCCGGCGGCGATGTTGATCAGGGTGATGACGATGCCGGCGATGGCGTCGCCCTTGACGAATTTGCTGGCACCGTCCATCGCGCCGAAGAATTCCGCTTCCTGGGCGATGGCCTCGCGCCGCAAGCGGGCCTGTTTCTCGTTGATGGTCCCGGCGTTCAGGTCGGCGTCGATGGCCATCTGCTTGCCGGGCATGGCGTCGAGTGTGAAGCGTGCGGCGACCTCGGCGATCCTGCCGGACCCCTTGGTGATGACCAGGAAATTGATGATCACCAGGATGGCGAACACGATCACCCCGATGACGTAGTTGCCCCCCACGACAAAATCGCCGAAGCTCTGGATGACCTGGCCCGCTTCGCCCTTGCTGAGGATCAGGCGCGTTGACGCCACGTTGAGGGAAAGCCGCATCAGCGTGAGGATCAGCAGCAGCGACGGGAACGCGTTGAACTGCAGGGGTTCCTTGATGTACAGGGACACCAGCAGCACGGTCACCGCAAAGGCGATGCTGAAGGTCAGCATCAGATCCAGCAGGATCGGCGGCACCGGCACGACCATCAGGCCCAGGATCACCAGGACCGCGGCGGCGCTCATGACGTTGCTGTTGGCCAGGATCAGATCCCGGTTGATGACTTGCTCTTGTTCCAAACTGACTTCCTTCTAGTGCCCGGTAAGGGCCGTCACGCCTTTTTCAGGCGGTAGACGTAGGCCAGGACCTCGGCGACGGCCTGGAAGAGGCTCTCCGGGATACCCTGCCCCACGTCCACCTGCTTATGCAGGGAACGGGCCAACGGTTTGTTTTCGATGACCGGCACGCGCGATTCGCGGGCGATCTTCTTGATCATCCGGGCGACGTGGTCCTGCCCCTTGGCCAGGACGACGGGCGCCTGGGTGCCGTTTGCGTAACGAATGGCCACCGCGTAGTGGGTGGGGTTGGTGACCACGACATCGGCCTCAGGGACGTCCGAAAGCATCCGTTTGCGCGCGATTTCGAACTGGATCCCCCGGATCCTGGCCTTGATCTGCGGATCACCCTCGATGTCCTTGTGTTCCTTGCGGACCTCGTACTTGCTCATTTTCAGGTTTTCTTCGTGCCGGTGGCGCTGCCAGAACCAGTCGGCCAGCGCGATCAGGGACGTGAATGCCAGAAGTTTGGCCATCAGCTTCAGGAAACTGGTCTTCGCCACCGCCACGATGGACGGTATCGTGAGCATGGATATCGAGGTCAAGGGGCCCATCAGACTGCGGATGGTCACCCATGCCAGCAGGGTGATGACGATGATCTTGAAGAGGTTCTTGGCCAGATCGAACCACATGGTCGCCTGGAAGAAGCGCTTGCTGCCGGTGATGGGGTTCAGCTTCGCGGTCTGGAAGGAAATGGCCTTCGTGCTGAAGTTGAAGCCGACCTGGGCCACGTTGGCCGCCACCGCGGCGATCAGGACCGCCATGACCAGAGGCGCCAGCGAGACCAGCAGCAGGCGAAGATTGGCGCTGAACATCTCCTGGAGACCGAACTGGTTGGCGGGGTTCAGGACATGGGCCTGGGACAGGAGATAGATGGCGTTATCGCCCAGCACCCGTGAGAAATGACCGGCGCTGCCGACGAGCACGATGACACCGACGATCAGCAGCGCCGCGCTGGTGACCTCGACGCTTCGGGCGACCTGCCCGCGCTCCCGCGCCTGTTCCCGGCGTTTGCCCGTCGCCAGTTCTGTTCTTTCGCCGCCGTGCTCTTCAGCCATTCTTCACCTCCTGTCGGGGCCCGGGGCCCGGTTCTATTGCATGGATGCGAGGATGCCGGCCAGCCGACCCTGCAGGCCGCCCAGCATGGCGGTGGTGACCTGACGGAAAAAGACGAGCGACAGGCCGACGGTGATCAGGCCGACGCCGATCTTGATGGGGAAACCCACGACCAGCACGTTCAGCTGCGGCACCGTCTTGACGACCACGCCCATCGACGCGCTCACCAGCAGCAGCACCACCACGAGCGGAGCGGCGATGGTCAAACCGAGGCTGAACACGTCACTGAATTCCCGCAGCAGGTACCAGGCGCCGCCGGTGGGATCGGTGGGCACGAACGGCGGCACCGCCAGGCAGGAGTGGAACATGGCCGCGACGAGTATCTGGTGGGCGCCGGTGGCGAAGAACAGCAGGACGGCCAGGAGGTAGTAGAGCTGCGAGATCACCGAAACCTGGGCGTTGCTCATGGGATCGAACGAGTTGACGATGGCAAAACCGATCTGCATGCCGGCGATGGAGCCCGCGTACCGGACGGCCGTGAACACGAGGTTGATCGTGAAGCCGAGCAGGGCGCCGACCACGAGCGACCGCACGGCCTCGAGGACCAGGGCCGGCCAGGTCAGGTTCACCGCGCCGGACGGCAGGCTGCGGACGACGACCGGGGCCAGGGCGGCGGCGAAAGCGACGGCCAGGGCCACCCGCCACAGGGGCGGCACGCTGCGCAGGTCCATCAGGGGCAGGGTGGCGGCCAGCACGCCGAAGCGGACCGCCAGGGCGGCGGCGACAGCCAGGAAGGTCAGATCCAGTTCGATCGCCACGAAGTCTCCTACATGTTCGCGATGCGCGCGAACATCGCCTCGGTGAAACTGGTCATCTGGTTGATGGTCCACGGCAGGGTCACGACCAGCACGAGAAAGACCGCCAGGATCTTCGGCACGAAGGTCATGGTCATTTCATTGATCTGGGTCGCGGCCTGGAAGATGCTGATCGCCAGGCCGACGATCATGCCGGCCAGCAGCATGGGCCCGGCCACGAAGACGGCGGTCCTCATGGCGTACTGGCCGATCTCGATGACGGTCTCCGGTGTCATGGTCCACCTCCGGGTTTACTGGAACGCCTGCACGAGCGAGCGGACGACGAGGAACCAGCCGTCGACCAGCACGAAGAGCAGGATCTTGAAGGGCAGACTGATCAGGACCGGCGGCAGCATCATCATGCCCATGGACATGAGGACCGAGGCGACGACCATGTCGATGATCAGGAACGGAATGAACAGCACGAAGCCCATCTGGAACGCGGTCTTCAGCTCACTGAGCACGAACGCCGGTATGACCACCAGCAGCGGCAGATCCGCCGGCACGTCGGGGGTGTCGGTGTTGGTCAGCTCCAGGAACAGGCCGATGTCCTTTTCCCGGACCTGTCCGAGCATGAACTCCTTCAGGGGGACCTGGGCGCGCGTGAAGGCTTCCCGCTGGGATATGGTTTCGTTCATGAAGGGCTGGACGGCGTCCACGTTCACGCGGTTGATCGTCGGGGACATGACCACCAGCGTCAGGAACAGGGCCAGACCGATGATGATCTGGTTGTTGGGCGCCTGGTTGGCGCCGATCGCCTGGCGCAGAAAGCCGAGCACGATCACGATCCGGGTGAAGCTCGTCAGCAGGATGAGAAACGCGGGCGCCAGCGAGAGCACCGTCATCAACAGCACGATCTTCAGGGCGGCGTCCATGGAGCCCGGACCGCCGCCGCCGTCGAGGGACAGGGTCATGGTGTTGGGTCCGGCGGCCGGGGCGACGGGCGCCTGGGCCGCGACCGGACCGGCGCCGGCGATCGTCAGCACCATGGCCAGCAACAGGACCGCGCGTACGAATCGCCGCTGATGAGGATGAATGCGAATCATGGCCCACTTTCGGAAAGGCGGGTAGGACGTGGTCATTTCCTCTGGTTGACAGGCAATGGCCGTGCCACCGGAATCCGTCGGCCAGGTTTCGCGATCATGTTTTAACTTGTTTAATTCAACAGTGTTAGATAATCGACGGTACCGACGGGTCGGCGGCGGGCATGAACCGGCGCGGGCTTTTGGGAGCGCAACGGTCGAAAACTGGCCAACGGGTGGGAGTGGCGAAGCGTCCGGGAATCCGGCTCAGGGCGTCGGTTCGAGGGGGCCCGGATCCTGGCTGCGGGCCAGGGGAAAGTTCGGGGGCAGGAACCGTTTCCAGGACGGTGTCT
Source organism: Candidatus Krumholzibacteriia bacterium (assembly GCA_942492615.1). Taxonomy (GTDB): domain Bacteria; phylum Krumholzibacteriota; class Krumholzibacteriia; order LZORAL124-64-63; family LZORAL124-64-63; genus CALOFL01. The sequence goes on along the minus strand of CALOFL010000005.1, from coordinate 11,665 downwards.
CCTGGTCGGCGACGGCAGCCTGCTGCGATTTTTCGTATGCGCCCAGGGGTTCCTGCTTGAGCAAGACCATGGCCCCTTCGTGGCGGTAGATGTAGTGGGCCTCCTGCCCCAGGCGCACGACCTGGACCTCGCGCTTGGGGCCGAGGTGCCAGACGGTCAGCAGCGATACGCGTTCATGGCCCGTGCGCCGGGTGATACGCCCCAGCAGCCGCAGGAACACGAGCAACAGGCCGAACACCGCGGCCAGCGCACCGATGGTCTGCCACCACGAAATGTCGGCGCCGCCGCCGAGAGGCAGCGTACCGATCCCGGAACTGAGTACCGCGCAGATCATTGTCAGAGGACCTTCTTGAGGCGTTCGACGCGATTGAGCAGCTTCGTGATCCTGACGGCGAAATGATCGTCGACGACCACGACCTCGCCCGTCGCCAGCAGCGACCCGTTAACCAGGATGTCGACCGGTTCGCTGGTCTGACGGCCGAGTTCCACCACGGAGCCCGGGGCCAGGTTCAGGACGTCGCGGAACTTGAGGCTGGCCCGGCCGAGCTCGACAGTGACCTTCAGGTTCACGTCGAGCAGCAGATCCAGGTTGGCGGTGTCGGTGACATCGCCGGCCAGATCATTGACCAGGGCGCTGGAATCATCGTCCGGCAGCGCGGTCTCCGGCGAGGCGCTGTCGACAGCCTGGTCGACGTCCTGGGTGGTGATCGTGTCTTCGGTGATCATGAGGCCTACTCCTTGTTCGACTGCTGGATGAGTTTCACGGCGCGGTTGCCGCCGACGCGACCGGGTTCGCCTTCCCAGGCGTCACGGCCTTCGACGCGGACCGTCAGCGGTGCCGCGACCGGCTGGGGCAGATGGATGACATCCCCCACCCTGAGTCCGAGAATCTCCTCGAGGTTTGTTTCGTTTTCGCCAAGCAGCACAACGAGTTCACTGCCGCTGCTTCTCATCGTGTCCAGGATCTTGCGACGGTCGTCACGCAGCTCGTCGTCGCTGCGGCTCTCGTTCACCGCGCTGGGATCGAAGATGTCCCGCACCGGGCCGAAAGCCGACAGGGGCACGGCCAGCCTCAGGGGGCCTTCGACCTGGTCGAGACGGACCCGGAAGCTGAGGACGATCACCGACTCACCTTCGGCGATTCCGCTGAGGTAATGGGGATTGTTCTCCAGGCCGAGCAAGGCCGACTGCACCTCGACCAGCTTCGATATGGAACGCCGGAACAGTTCCAGGAACCGTCCGACAAGATCGCCCACGATCCCGCGTTCGATCTCCGTGAAATCGCGCAGAACCATCTCGGTGGTGGCTGCGCCGCCCATCAGTTTCTTCATGAAGACGAAGCTCAGGCCCAGGTCCAGATGGATCAGGGCGGGTCCCTTCAGGGGCGCCAGCGTGACGAGGGACGTGCACGTGGGGCTCGGCAGATCGTCGAGGAACTCGGCGTAGGTGCCCTGCCGCAGTCCGTCGTAGCTGATCTCCGTGGTCATGCGCAGCAGACTGGTGAATTCGATCGTGCCGTTCTTGGCGAAATAGTCGGCGACCGCCTGGAGGTTCTTCTGGAAGGCGCGCGAGATGTTGTGAGGCCGGTTGAAGTCGTACCGCTGCGGCCCGGACTCGGGTTCGACATCGTCCGGATGGGCGTTCATGAGGTCCTCGATATCGAGACCGACCTCGGCGCCGGGGTCGGTGCCGACGCCGCCGGCGAGATCCTCGGCGGCGTCGATGGCGGCGTCGAGCTCCCAGTCCTCGGTGGCGGTGCTGCTGGTATTTTCCGTGTTATCCGGATTCACTGTTCGGCCTGCACCTTTACTGGACCACCAGGTCCGAGAAGTAGACGTTCATGAGTTTGTCGTCGGAGATGCTCTCGTCGAGTCGTCGGAAAATTTCGGCCCGCAGGTTCATCTTCCCGCCCGGCCGGTTGATGTCGTCGACCGAGGTTTCCGATAGCGCCATGATCACCGTGTCCCGCATCTGGGGCAGCCTGATCTTGACGGACTCGGCCGTGACCCTGTCCCGGACCTCGAGATTGACGTTGATCCGCAGGTAACGTGGGCGGCGTGCATCTCCGGCCAGGGTGACGATGATGTCATCCAGTCCGACCAGGACCCCCCGTTCGGGAACTTCGGATTCCAGGGCGACGTTCTGACCGGCCGCGGAGGCTTTCATGGCCCCGAGTTTGGGGACAATGACGTACTGCGTCAGGCCGATCGCGACCAGGGCCTGTACGACGACGATGACGCCCAGGAGAACGGCCTTGTTGTCGAGCATGCCCTTCCGGGGTCGGTTTCCGTCCTCCGGGATGTTTTGGTTCGGCTTTGCGGCCATGGATGGGGCTCCTTCATTGGTCGAGGCCTGCGCCTGCTGCGCATATGCGTCGTTACGAGGGCTGAATTCTGGCCGCCGTGGCCTTTTTCCTTACGTCCTAGTCCACGGCATCCAGGCTCTGCCCGAGGTCGATGGGATCCTCCCCGAAAGGAAGCTTCCCCCGGCGGGGCAGGTCCTTTCGCTCGATCTGCAGCAATATCTCCACCCTGCGGTTCAATTCCCGCCCCGTTGCGGTGGTGTTGTCGCCGATGGGGTGGAATTCCCCGTAGCCGGTGGCCGCGATCTGCTCCGGCGGCATTCCCAGACCTTGAAAGTATCGTGCCACGGTCACCGCGCGGGCGGCCGACAGCTCCCAGTTCGAGGGGTAGCGGGCCGAGGCGATGGGAACGGTGTCGGTATGACCCTCGATGCGGATCTGGTAGGGGAACTTCCGGAAGAGCCGGTAGAGGTCGCCGAGGACCCGCTCGGGTCCCGGCAGGAGTTCCGCCTTGCCGGAAGCGAAGAGGAACGGGGCGTCGATGCGGAACAGGACGCCGTTGTCCTGGACCTTGACCTGGACCTCACGGTCGAGTCCCTGTTCGATAATCAGCTGTTCGACCTCCTGCACCTCGTACTGGAAGTCCGAGTCCCGGGAATCCTCAAGGCGTCCGGGCAATACGGGATTTTCGAATTCGATGACGGATTCCTGCTGCGGCAGGACACCGAAGGCCTCCTGGAGTGACTGGGCCGCCTGCTTGAACTTCGACTTCTGGAGGGACGAGAAGGAAACGATCAGCACGAAGAACGTCAGCAACAGCGTCAGCATGTCGGCGTACGTCATCAGCCAGCCGTTGTGACGGTTCTGGTAGTGCTGTCGCTGCCTGTACTGCAAGCCGGGCCTCCTGCCGCCTCTGCCGGGTTGGGCTGCCGCCGGATTCCCGGTCAGGCTGCCGTCTTCTTCCTCCTGAAATCGACTTTCTTGCGCTGGGTCGGGGACAGGAACGATTTGAGTTTCTCTTCGACGATGCGGGGCGAGTCACCGCTCTGGATCGCCATGATGCCGTCGATGATCATCGTCTTGCCGACCATCTCCTCTTTCGAACGGGTCTCGAGCTTGCCGGCCAGCGGCAGGAAAAGCGCGTTGGCCAGGACGGCGCCGTAGAAGGTGGTCACCAGCGCCGTGGCCATGCCCGAGCCGATCTGGGCGGGGTCCTCCAGGGACGTCAACATGCTGACGAGCCCGATCAGGGTACCGATCATGCCGAAAGCCGGCGCGAACGTGCCGCCGGCGGCCAGGATCCTGGCGCCCTCGAAATGACGGTTCTCGATCTGGCGCAGGTCCGTCTGCAGGATCTTCTCGAGCAGTTGGGGATCGGTGCCGTCGACGGCCAGGCGGAGTCCCTTGCGAGAGTGTAGCGTCTTTCCTCGCCCGCTCGATGAGATCTCGCGTAAGCTCCAGGAGGAGCGTCGTCTTCCCCGACCCCGGTGCACCCAATACAAGCAGCGTCTTGTCGAACTGCTCGAAGACCTCAAACATCGGCGTGCCATCCGGCAACGGGTACGGCTTCCGTTCCGGCTGCTGTGCGACAAGCTTCCATGGAAGCTCGATCGCCTCCGGCTTCTCGGATACAACCCGCTCGATCCCGGCCACCTGGTAGAGCGACTGGCCCAGGCACCTCGACCACATCTGCCGCACCTTCTCGACCATCCGCTGCCGGTTGTGCTGTGCGAGTAGAGCAGCCCTTTCGGCATTTGGCACTACGAGGGGCCTGCCGAGGAAGAGCTTGTAGAGCTGAAGCCCGAAGCCCAAAACCACGACCGCAAGGCCGATCCAAACCCGTGGTGGAGGATGCGCGAACCGGCGCCGCTCCGGGGAGCGGTAAAGATCCCGGCGTCGATGTTCTGGCTCAGACCGAAGGCGGCGAGAAGAAGCACCCCCACGAGAACCAGGGGGTGGAAAAGAAATGCAAGGAGTGTCGAGAGGTCCTCAGATCTCCACATCAGACGACCTCGCCGGTACTATTTTCGGGAACTCTTCACATACTGAAGCCCCATCCCCAGGACGATCACCGCAAGCGCGATCCAGAAGCCGTACTCAAGGATCGCCATTACCACCGCACTGCCCGCTTCCTTGCCGATATCTTTAGGAATAATCCCCGACTCGATCAACTGCCGGTGAATACCAAAGAAGAGGAACAATACGAACCCGACCAGCACCAGCGGATGTTTGAGATACGGTGCAACTTTTCCAAACGCGGAAGAAGATGAGTCCATCGCTTTCTACCTCAGATTTTTTCCACCGCTACTATCCCACACTCATCGCGCTGTAATCCACACGCCCAGCAACTCAAGAAACAGCCGAGGAAAAATACAGAAATACGGAAACCCCTTAATCGACTTAGCGCTCGCTTGAGCCGAAACCCTTACCACCGCGACTTTCAACCTCTTGAGACCATGTAGCGCGTGTTACGACTAGTACACATTACGCAATATCGCCATATTCGGTGCGTGCCACCGTCTCAACGGCTCCGTTGAAGGTGTAGGGAAAAGAACGATGGACATCGTGGCTAGTACATGGCCCTGGTGGTGGTACGTGTCCTCGATCATCTGATCGTTGCGGAGCATACCTGCTCGTTTGCCGAACGGGTGCTGCTTTAGCGTAAGTCGTGGTTCCATTGCTTGTCAGACCCCAACCGACTTGCCCTCCCTACGCGTTTGCAAAGCGTCCTTCGACGCTTGCGGCACGCCGTCGGAAACGAAAAACCCCGCCAGGGAGGCGGGGCGGTGGATTCTTCCGAAAGGCTTGGCGACAGGCGGGGGCGGGCGCATTCCCGCCCCCGGTTTCACCCAACGCTTCAGAAACTCAGATCGGGGTTGCCGGAGACATTCATGTAGATGTCGGGCTGGCCGGTGCTGGCGCGCTCCTGGCTGCCATCGCGCTTGAACAGATCCGGGTTGCCGTCGCCAAAACCGCGGTAGCGGTCAACGCTGTCGCCGATGCTCGGCTGCACGCCGGCGAAGTCATTGGCGCTCACGCGCTGCGTGGACAGATCCGAGTTACCGTTCTCCAGGCCGTGATAGATCTCGACGGCGCTGACGTTGGCGGCGAACAGAGCGGCGGCGGCTGCGGTGATGATGGTCTTCATAGTGATTCTCCTGAGCGTCGGGTTTAGGGTTTAGGCCGTTATCGGCCCTCGCTTTAACCCGTTGCAGCCGCTGTGCCAGCTTTTTGAAAAATCAAAAAAATAGCTTGTTAAACAGAAAGATAATGTCTTCGCGAGGGAGAATCACGCCGCACGTCGAGACCCGGATCGGGTAACGCATCGTTGAAATCCCGTAACGCCATCCGCCACGTTTCGTTACAAGGCGCAGGAAGATGAGGCGAGACGAGCCGAGGGGTGACTTTGTCGATCCTCCCGCCGATGCTCGCGCTCATTAGAGCGCATCGAGCGATATCCGCTGCACTGACGGCGGCAGCTTGCGCAACCGCCGCACGCCCGCACCTCCGATCCACAGGGCCACCCCCGAAGGAAGACGAGCGGCAAGCTCCGCGAGATCGTCCCGGACCGGGCCGCGCGGGTAACAGGCGCTGAACGACAGTGCCACCGTCCCCACACCCGTTCGCCCCACCGCGGCGACGATCTGATCCATCGGCACATCCGTTCCCAGGTTCAAGGTTGCCCGCCCGGCGTGCCACAGCAGGGCCTCGACTATCAGCAGACCCAGGGCATGCTGCTCTCCGGGCAAGGTCGCGAGCAGGACCTCGGGGTCTCCCGGCGGACGTCCGACGCGGTTCATGGCCACATCCAGGAACTGCACCAGATGCCGGGTGAGCAGGTGCTCCTCGAAGATCTGCAGCTTCCCGCCGGCCCAAAGCTCCCCCACGGCACCGCTCAGCGGCGCGAAGGTATCGAGCACGAAGGCCCGCAGCCCGTCACGGGCCAGCGCTTTGTCCAATGCCGCAGCGAGTCCCCCCGCATCGCCGGCGGATGCCAGGGCGATCAGCTGTGCCAGGGCAGGATCGACCGAATCCGTGCTCGCCGCCGCCGCGGGCAGCGTACCCGCCAGATCGCCAAGCGCCTCCGCGTCGAGCGGCACCACCTTGCCCGGGCGCAGCCCCTGGTCCATGAGGCGCCGGATCACCTGCAGGCGGCGAATCTGCTCGGCGCTGTAGACCCGTTCGCCCTTGGCATTGCGCGCGGGCATCGGGAAGCCGTAGCGCCTCTCCCAAATCCGCAAGGTATCCCGGCCAATGCCCGTATCGCGCTCCACGGTGCCGATGGCGAACTGGCTTTGGCCATCATATGTAGTCGACAAAGATTCTGTATTCATCGAAAGAATGCGAAAAATAGTTGAAATGTCCTAGACAAACGATATTTGGATAGTACACTACGGTCATCGGCAGCGAACTGCGATCGAAAACACGCAAGCTGAAACCGTTTCAACACCAAGTTTTATATCCAGGAGAATCGACCATGAAGACCATCATCACCGCCGCCGCCGTCCTGTTGGCCGCCAACGTCAGTGCCGCTGACTTCTACCAAGGCTTGGACCAGGGCAATTCGGATCTGTACACACCGCGCGCGAGCGCCAGCGAGTTCGTCGGCGCGCAGCCGAGCATCGGTGACAGCGTCGAGCGCTACCACGGCTTGGCGGACGGTAACACCGATCTGTTCAAGAAGGTCGGCAGCCAGCCCGTCGAGAGCACTGGGCGCCCCGACATCTACGGGAACGTATCCGCGAACCCGGATCTGCGATTCTGAGTAATTGGGTGACGCCGGGGGCCGGAATTGGCCCGCCCCCTCGCGCTGCCTCGATCTTTCCAGTCCTCCTCTCTCTTTGCCCCACTCCCGCACGGGGCTTCTTTTTTGCGCGTGCAAAGATCGGCCTGACCGCTGCTACCGGATTCATCGGCACCGATAGGGACGAGCGCCTGATGGACCAGGGTGGATAGGCTGTGCGAAGAGGGGCTAAGCCGACTGTCTGGCGGTTGGTTGGTGCTCCTCTGGCTGGAAATTGGTCAGGGTGGGTGTGCCGGCCGCAATGCCATAGGGTGATAACAGGGATTGCGGAAAATCCCGTTGTCCTGGCCCTGGACTGGGATGTCGACCTGCCTCAGGTCAAACAGCCGCGGACTTTTTTCCTCGGCGTTCTTAGTGTTTGCCAGGAGGCGGCGAATCCCTTAGAACGGTCCCATGGCACAGGACATCGCACAAACGGCGGATTATCGGGATTTCGTCAGGGCCTTGAAGCAAAAGGTCCAATCCGCGCAGATCAAGGCGGCGCGGGCCGTTAACACCCAGCTCATCGGACTGTACTGGGATATCGGCAAGCTCATCACCGAAAAGCAACAGGAAGCCGGCTGGGGCGATGCGGTCATCGAGCAGGTTGCGCGTGACCTTACGCGGGAGCTTGGTGGAGTCAAAGGATTTTCCCGGCGCAATCTGTACTACATGCAACGGTTCTACGGCTTCTATCAGGAGCAGAAAGAATTTGTGCAACAAGCTGTTGCACAAATTCCTTGGGGCCATAACATCCAGATATTTCAAAAGGTTAAGGAGACGGACAAGGCCCTTTGGTACGTCCGAAAGACCTTGGAGAACAACTGGTCCCGCAACGTCCTGGCGCACCAGATCGACAGTCAGCTCTTCGAGCGCCAGGGCGCAAAAACAGGCATCGACAATTTCAGTGAACGCCTACCCGTTCCAGATTCCGATCTAGCCCGCGAGAGCTTAAAAGACCCCTATGTCTTCGACTTTCTTGCCTTGGGCGAGGAAGCCCGAGAGCGGGCCTTGGAAGACGCCCTGATCGAGCATCTGACCCGCTTCATGTTGGAGCTTGGCAAGGGCTTCGCCTTCGTCGGACGGCAATATCATCTGGAGGTCGGCGAGCAGGACTTCTACATCGATCTGCTGTTCTACCATCTGAAGCTGCACTGCTACGTCGTCATCGAACTCAAGAGTGGCCCCTTCAAGCCTGAGTATGCCGGCAAGCTCAACTTCTACCTCACCGCCGTTGACGAGCAGGTCAAAATGCCGGAGGACCGCCCATCGATCGGTCTGCTCCTGTGTCGGGATCGGGACAACCTGGTGGCGGAGTATGCGCTGCGCGATCTCAACAAGCCGATTGGTGTATCCCGCGCTGAAGACCAGTCTCCCAACATTGGAGGAGGTTGAAAAAGGTCTTGCAGAGGAGGCATGCCAAAAAACAGGTTAGTGTCCGATTGCTGTAACCTGTTGTTATTGGACATGTAAGACGGGAACGCTTTTTGTCCGCCATCGACGATCTCATCGCACAAGTCCAAGAGCCCCGGCTGCGCGAGCAGTTCAAGCGCGAGTGGGCCGAGGCCCAGAAGACCAAGAAGTTCGGCCTGGTGTTCGACCGACACCTGCCGGAGCTCGTGCCTATCCCGAAGGCCAGGCCGCGGCGTGGCGACCTGGTTGCGCGCAAGGGCGGGTCTTTGGCCGATCTTTGGCGGGTGCGGCGCGTGAGCGGAGAGACAGTCCACTGTGCTCGGCCCGAGGGGACCCCCGGCGCGGGTGATCCCTGGGACTGTCCGCCGGACGATCTGGTGGTGGTGCGCCAGTTCGGCGAGCCGATCTTTCCGGCGTTGACACCCGTGGATCAGGTCCAGAACAGACCGAAGGATGCGTCCTGGCACTGCCTGATCGAGGCCGACAACTTCCACGCCCTGCAACTGCTGGGCTACCTCTACGCCGGCAAGGTGGACTGCATCTACATCGACCCGCCCTACAACACCGGCGCCAAGGACTGGAAGTACAACAACGACTACGTGGATGCCAACGACACCTGGCGGCACTCGAAGTGGCTGTCGTTCATGGAGAGGCGGTTGCGGTTGGCGAAGCGGTTGTTGAATCCGGAGACCGGCGTGCTGATCGTAACCATTGATGAGCACGAGGTCACGCACCTGGGAGTTTTACTAGAACAGCTTTTTTCTTCTTCGGTGCGGCAGTTGGTCACGATTGTCATCAACCAGAAAGGGGATGCTCAGGGGCGTCTAGCTCGCGCTGAGGAGTACGCATTCTTTTGTTTTAATCCCGGCGTTATGCTCGCGCCACATCACGATGACCTACTTTCTCCTGAAGCTGCGAATCAGAAACGATTTAAGGCCCCAAGATGGGAGCAGTTATTGCGAGGTGTTTAATCAGTTACGCCGCATAGATCGAGCCAAGTCCGTTCTTTCCACCTGAATCAACCCGTTCTGAACCCAAGATCACTGATATCGGCGAACTGCTTTCTCTCTCCAAAGGATCCGGACAACAGCAACATCAGGTGTATAGACCTGCAAACATCGGCAGCTCACTGCCTGCAAACGGGAGAAATTGCTGTCACAAGGGAGCTTCGTCAGCAGTCCGGAAACGACCTCGCACGGTTGGAACGGATGGCGGTGGCGACAGACAGTCCGCATTGCCACGAAACCGGACCATCAGACACAGTCCGGCGAAGGTCAGCACCCGGCCAGAAATAGACATCTGCCCGTCTTCGGGCAACATCCGGAGTATGCTGTTTCCGGACACTCGGGTTAAGTTCGCTGACGAACCCGGCTCCACCTATATCGCGTTTGAGCCAGGTCGCTTCGACTCACGGCTGGATCCCAGGCGCAGTCTCTCGAATCTGCGGCGTCAGGTGCGTGGTCTCAAACAAGTCTAACCTGTCGGTTGCTCGCCACGCAGCAGCCGATTCCATTTCCATTGTAGACCTGTTGCCTGAGGAGCAGTAAGCGTGTGCGCATATTTCGGATCCCGCCTCCCACCGCCAGGCCTGCCGTCTCGCCGCTAGCGCCCACGCCGATCAGCATCGTCAGGGCTGCGAGCTTCAGCATCTGCTCACCCTTATGAGCAGGGGGTCTAACTCTGGGTACACGAAGCGCTTCTCCAGATGCTTCCGGTGGATTCCTCGACATTGAACGTGGGAGTCGAGGAGTCTACCGGCTGAAGCAGCGCAGCCCCAACGGGGGCTCGCTGGTGCTTCGCGACTTTCAGTAGTAAGCCTCCCCGTTGTCCCTCAGGTCTCTGAGCACGTCGGCCCAATCGTATACACGCAGATCGCTTCCCGGAACCACGGATGATCGGATATCGCAGCCATCGTTGTGCTCGATCTTTCGCATTTCGGGATCGTGGTACTTCTCAGTTGCCTGAACTTGGTTCTCGTAGACGTTCATAGCTATCTCTCCGGTCAAGGTTTTCTTACGAATGTTGCCGGCAATGCGTTGTCGACATGACTGTAATATAGCCCCTAAAATATTTGTGTCTAGGACAAATAAAACTTTTTTTGCCTGGGGCAATCATTACCGCTCCTATGTCGAAGTTAAAAGATGGTACAGCCTTGTTTGCGATCGGCACTGTAGAGCGTGATACGGGTATCGGTCGGGACACCCTGCGGATTTGGGAAAGACGCTATGGGTTTCCGACTCCGGAGCGCAACGACAAGGGCGAGCGGGTATACAGCGCCGAGCAGATTCGCTGCCTGCAGCGGATCCGGCGGATGCTCGATCAGGGGTTGCGTCCAGGCAAAGTGGTGCCGCTTGGTGACGAGGCGCTCGACAAGCTCGCCGCCACATTGCCAGAGATGTCATCGATCCCGCGGGATATCGAACCTGCGCACGCCGAGCTGATTGGCTCGGGCATCTTCCGGTGACATGGCCCCTCTTACCGTCGCCCTGGAGAGGGCCCTTGCCCGTGATGGGCTACGCTTCGTTCGTGCTTAACACCTTTGCACCGTTGAGCACGGCAGTGGGGGAGTTGTGGGCAGGCGGACAGCTCCAGATCTTCGAGGAGCACCTCTTGACCAGACACCTCGTGCACTTCCTCGATGTGGCCATGAGCCGAGTCGGACGTCCCGCAGGAAATCCCGAGGTACTGCTCGTGACCATGCCGGGGGAGCAGCGCGCCTTGGGGTTGCTGATGGCCGAGGCCCTGCTCACGCGCGCGGGGAGGGCGACCCCTAACCAGGGTACGGAAGTCCCGCTCGATCAGATCGTAGCCGCCGTCGAACGGTCAGGGGTGTCGACCGTGGCGCTCTCATTCAGTGCCTGTTACGCCCGGGCCCGTGGAGCGATTCGGGCCAATGTTGAGGAACTCGCCGATCGCCTTCCACGCGGCGTTGCCATCTGGATCGGCGGTGCAGGCGTGAGGGGACTAAGGCGGCTGCCGTCCTCGGTGGAGCGGAAATCGCTGGAGGCGATTTGATGCCTAAGCGAGCTTACCAGCGCAGGCATTCGCAAATCCGTCGCACATCCAGTCCACCTACCACGTTTCCTATTGGTACTTCGAGTCGAGTAGGGACTTCAAGGTCGCTGTTTGATCCGGTCCCATCAGACGTCCAACCGAGGGCGACGTGG
>CALOFL010000004.1:0-220710 GCA_942492615.1 Candidatus Krumholzibacteriia bacterium | reverse complement strand
ACGTCATACAAGACCTCCTGGAAGAAGTAGGGCTTCAGGCACTGCACGATCTTGTCGTAGGTCTCCGGATACAGGCCCCACACCGTGGCCGCCACCGAACTGAGCAGACTGTTGCCGTCCTGCGGCGTGAAGCAGAAGCCGGTGATATCCAGGCCGTCCTCGCACACATGCAGAGTGTCGACCGGAATGACCGACTGATTCAGGATGCGGCCACAGAAACCGTGGTCCCGTCCGAAGCTGAAGATGCTGTTGGCCGTGGTCTTGTAGGTGATGGCGATGCGGTCGTCGTTCAGCATGCGCTCGATCAGTTCTTCCTTGGTCACCGGCGTCTTGACCTTCATGGTGAACTGGACCACGTGCATCAGCTGGGTGTTGATCTTCATCGCCGAGCTGAAAAGGTTCAGATCGTAGCCGCCCTTGGTGTTGTAAAGATGCCAGGCGTCACGGGCGTGGTGGGTGCCGAAACGTTCGTCCGTGTGCGAACCCACCTGGGGACTGGGCACGAAGTTGCCGTCCTGGCAGATGTCGTGGGCCCGACGCATGCAGAGGAAGCGGCCCTCGACCAGGTTGTCCGGTCCGGCGTTGTCGACGTCGCCGAAGGTCTTGATGAGCACCGACAGGTTGTGGGTGTTGCAACTGACCACCTGCAGGTACTTGTCCTGGCCGTCGGCCAGCACCTCGTCGTTGATGCCGCGGGCGTACTGCTTGCCGAAGCCGAACTCGCTGCCCTGGGCGATGAACAGATCGGTTGTCCTCGAAAGCTCGTACCAGCGTTCCTTTCATGGCGTTGCCGGAAGGCGTGCAGTCAACCACCACCCGGGCCATGTTTTCGATGGCCTCATCGGTGGTGTGGTCGATCTTCAGGCCCATCTTCTCAAACTGTCCACGCGGTCCTTGTCGGTGACCAGGCGGGCACCGCGGCGCAAAAGGTTCTGAACTTTTGAGCGATCGGTCATCAGCGGGGTCCGCTTGTGGAACAGGACTTCGTCGATGCCCAGCTGGGCCAGAAGTTGCACAGCAAGCCGATCAGGGGCTCCCCGATGGTTCCGGTTCCGACGACGAGCACAGTCTTGGCGCCCAGCATACCACTCTCCTTGGTCACAATGCTCGGGTCAGAGCCCGCAGTCCTCACCACTAGGCTGGGCCCACCGCTCGTGGGGCAAGACTCGACGGGTCGGCGAAAAACTTGTCCGGGTAGTTCAGGAAGTTACTCACCCGGCTGGTGTAGATACAAGCAAATTCCATGATCTGCCGGCCGACGACTGGCGGCCGCGGCCCTCCCGGAACAGCGATTCCCAGTGGGGATTCAGGCGGCCCGCAGCTTTCGCTGCAGGCGGGCGCGCCGGCCCAGGGCATCGGTGATGACCTGCATTCCAGCCGGGCGAGGCTATCGGCGAGTTTCCGATCGTGTGTCTCGTCGGTCGTCGCCAGTTCAGCGTCGGTAGTCCCGTTCCAGCACCAGGTCCTCCAGCGCTCCTCCACCACGGCCAGGTCCCGCCACTGGTCCCGCAGGGGGCCAGAGCCGCGACCTCCTCCTCCACCTCCGGCACGATCATGGCCGTGCGCCAGCCGACGCTCTTCTTGCTGCGCAGGATGTCGCCGTAGGTGTGATCGCCGAAGTAGAGGATCTCATCGCCGCCGATCCGCAGTTCTTTTCCAGGGAGAAACAATCGCCGCCGACGTAGCACTGGCCCTGCCCGTTGGGCATCAGGGCGTGCTGCCGCGTCGGTCACCGGCTCGCCCTGGCCGCGCTGGAGAAAGAAACCCGGCTTGCGGGCGAACAGACCACCAGATCGAACAGGTCTTCCCAGGCTCCGTCGGCCCGCCGATGAGGTGATCCATCACCGCGGCGGTGTACTCGACTTCGCAGTTGGTCAGCAGGAAGAGTTTCTTGCCGGCCTCGCGGAATTTCTGCAGGGTCGGCACCAGGTCCGGGTCCTTCAGAAAGTACCGTGCCAGATCGGCAATGATGCGCGGCCTTCAGCGATCCGTCGGCGTGCAGGGTGTCGACGGTATTGCGGATATCGTCGTACAGGGTGCCGCGTAGGCACCCGCACCATGGCCGGGCTTTTCCTTCAGGTCCACCAGCGCCGTGAAACAGGCTGCCTTCGGGCATGTCGAACAGCGTGTCGAAAACGCGGTAGCGATCGAACTGCCCAGACGGATGCGCCCGCGCGGTAGGTCTGCGCCTTGCTCGTCCTTTTCCAGGAAACCGAAGCCGTGGCTGACGCGGGTCACGTGGTTGTAGGCATCGACCTTCAGCAGGTTGCCCAGGTTCTTGTCCACGACCAGGCCGCGGATGGCGGCGTCGGGCTCCCAGACCGCCTGGGCGGATGCCGGCGGGGTAGCCCTGGTCGCTGATCAGGCGCTCGATGGCCATGCTCGAAACACAGGTGATTGAACTCGGCCGTGTTGTAGACCGCCAGGGTGTGGTCCATGTCGAAGCCGATGGCCTCGATGGCAGCCATGCGCAGGTTGCGGTTGGTGAAGATGCGGCGGCGAGGGGGTAGGTTCAGCTGGGACCGTCCGGATTCGTCCGGCGGAAGAATGGTCTGCCCGGTCATGAAGGCTCCCGATCAGAGTGATACGAATGGACGGCGGCCGGTCACCCGCATCAGGCAGGTGTGAGAACCGGCTCGACAGCGGCGGGGCTGGGGCCGGCGACCCCGGCCACGGCCGGATGCTCGGGGAATCGGTCGGCGACCTTGCGCCACCAGCTGGCGGCGTTGTCGTGGAACTCCATTTCGCTGCATCAGATCGCAGCCGCGCAGCCAGGCCCGGTGGTTCCATTCGTTCTCGGTCACCGTGCGCAGATACAAGCTTCAGGGCGCGCTTGCGGTCGCCGGCGAAGCGCGAACACTCGGCCATGCCCAGCCACCCGAAGGAGTAGCCGGGATCCAGACTCAGCGCCTGTTCGAAAAGTCCCACGGCCTCGGTCACGTGTCCTTCCAGCAGCCAGTTCCCCTGGTAGCGCAGAGGATACAGGGTCCAGGACCCGGCAGTCCACCGCCGACCGCCGGTTCCTGGACCCGGTGCCGATCCGACGTGATCCGGTCCGGCGCGCGATCCGCCCCCTCGAGAGAGCTGCTGCGGTTCGACGGCAGCTTGCAGGCTGCGCTCCAGCAGAGCGGATGATCCGCGGCCACCGACTGCAACAGGACCGCGGGATGGTCCGGGAAGCACCTCGCGGACCTTCGCCACGGTGCGGTCGTCTTCGATCCCGTCCCAGCGCCAGCAGGGCCGACAGATCTTGACGCCCAGATCCGGCAACCAGGGCAGCGCTCGCGCTGTTCGACATCGGCAGCATTAGCGGGCCTTGCCAGGCGGTGTGCAGGTGGCCCAGGAGCACGTTGAGGCCGGCGACCGGCAGCACTTCGTCGTCGAGGGTGTCAGGCTGTCGCAGGCCAAGCGGTAGGGGAAATAGGGCTCGTGGGGTACCTCGACCAGGCCTTGCGCAGGATCCGCAGGTTCCGTTCGCGTTTGCGCAGGCCCGATTCGGTACCGTTGCCCTCGTGGATCACCGTCAGATCCGAATCGATGATCATCAGGCACTGGGCGGCGCCCAGTACGTTCAGGTCGGCTCGATGACCTGCTCGTAGATGGGGTACCGATAGCGCACGTCGGGATGGCGGAACAGGCGCACCTCGCGCAGGTTGATGTTCGGCGCCGACATCCTCGCTGCGGCGATGGTCATGCGCAGCGGTAGCCGGCCGCGCGGGGATCGCTGCAGCAAGCGCTGGAATTCCACCGGCCGCACCGGCTGCAGGAACTCGTCGGCATCCAGGACCAGGACCCACTTGCTGGTGGCCCGATCCAGGGCGGCGTTTCGGGCGGCGGAAAAATCATCAACCCAGGGCACGTCCAGAACCTGGGCCCCGTAACCTTCGGCGATGATGCGGGTGTTGTCGCTCGAACCCGTGTCGGCGACGATGACCTCGTCGACCAGGGCGAGGACCGACTTGATGGCCATGCCGATGGTGGCTTCTTCATCCCGGGCGATCAGACACAGGCTGACGGTGTTGCGGTTCATAGATTCCGGTCTCAATCCTTGAGCGGTCGGGTGAGCGACTGCCTCCCACCCATTATCGACCGCTACAGGCCAGTTTACCCTATTGACCGGAATGAAAATATTTTGGCATCGCCGGTTGCCAAAAGCCTGTCCTGGGCCAAAATATCAATGAGAACCCTTCCGGACCGTACAACGCGCCCCAACGACTTGATCGCCATGCCCGGATCATCCGGACGCCGCGCACCGGCCCGCGGTCGCATGCCGGTCTTTGCCCTCCTGGACAACATCCGCAGCGTCTGGAACGTCGGTTCCATGTTCCGTACGGCCGATGCCGTGGGATTGGGGGGGCTCTATCTGTGCGGGATGACGGCCACGCCCCCCGGCCGGACATCGAAAAAACGGCCCTCGGCGCCACCCTGACCGTGCCCTGGGACTACTGGCCGGACCCGCTGGCAGCGGCGCGGCCATCTGCCAGGAACAGGGGCTACCCCTGATGGCCCTGGAGCAGACCGACACCGCGGTCGCCTGGGATGAATTTGCCTTTCCAGTGCGCCATTGTTTCATTGTTGGACATGAAGTCCGCGGGGTGGAGCCCGCATTGCTGGACCTGGCCGACCAGGTCGTGGAAATTCCCATGGCGGGCGCCAAGCAGTCCCTGAACGTCGCGGTCAGCTTCGGTGTGCTGGCCTTCGAGATCCGCCGGCACTGGCAGGCCCGGATGAAGGACCTGTGATGTTTCGTTCTCCCTGGCAGTACCCCTCGTGGTCGGCGCGTCGACGTCTTGCGCCGCCTGCTGCGCCCGTTCGGGGGTCTGGAGAACCGCTTCATCGAAGCTCTGACCGACGCCCAGAATCGCCGCGTGCACCGAGCCATCTGGCGAGGACAACCCGCCCGAACAAGGTCCTGCTGATCATGCCCCGCTGCGTGAAACAGACCGGCTGCGGCGCCGACGTCAGGGCCTCTCTGGCCGATTGCCTTGATTGCCGGTCCTGTCCCCTGGGCGAGGTCGCCCGTCTTTGTCGTCATTTCCAGGTCAGCGCTCTGGTCGCCTTCCGCAGCCACATCGCGTTTGCCATGGCCCGCCGCGTCGTCCGGACCTGATCATCGCCACCGCCTGCCACGACCGGCATGATCAAGGCCCTGCGCAGCGTGCCGGAATATCCGGCGCTGCTCGCGCCGCTGGCGGGCATGGACAGGATGTGCGTCAACGCCACCATCGACCTGGACTGGCTCGACGCGCAGCTGCGGCGGGTGACCCGCGGCCGCGCCGCCGGTCGCGTCGCCCGACCGGACCGCTCCGAGCCCGCCCCCGCCGGCCTCACCGAAACTTCATGACCCTCCGGACCGACGCCTCGTCCGCGCTGAAGCTGTCCCGACCCGCCCAGTGGCCCATCCTCACGGGACAGCTTGCCGTCGGCATGCTGCTGGCCGCGCCGGTGCCCCGGCCGGACGGCTGCTGGATCGAACCGGCTCGCGTTTTCCCCCTGGATCCTCGCTGCCGCCTGGGCGGCGTGGGTCCCCTTGCTCAACGGCGGCACGCTGGCATTCAACAGCGCCTACGACCGCGACACCGGTCCGGTCGCCTACCTCAGGAATCCGCCGCCGCCACCGGCGTGGCTGGCGGCCTTCGGCTTGGCGGCGATGATCGGCGGTGCGCTGCTGGGCGGCCTGTCATCGGGCTCGGCTTCGGCGCTGATCGCACTGGTCTGCGTGCTGCTGTCGGTGCTGTATTCCCACCCGGCGGTGCGCTCAAGGCCAGGCCCGGTCTGGACCTGCTGACCAACATGGTCGGTTACGGAGCCGGCACCACCGTCGGCCGGGCCGATCCTCGCCGGACGCGCCGCCCTGGGCAGCGGTGCCCCGCCAGCCGGCAGCTCCAGTCTCTGGTTCGGTGTCGGTTTCGGCCTGCTGTTCGGATCATTCTATCCCCTGACCCAGATCTACCAGATACGCGCCGACCGCGGCCGGGGCGACCGCACGCTGGCCACGGCGCTGGGGGTGCGCCGCTCTCTGGTCGTGGCCTTGCTGCTGGGTCTGGCTGCCGGTGGTGCTTTCTGGGTGGGACTGGACGTCCGCCCGGCCGCTCCGCGGTGGCCGCTGATCGCGGCGCTGGGTCTGTGGATCGGGCATCTTGTGCTGTGGCTGAACGGTGCGGCGGGTTTCACCGACGCCCGCCATGAGCGCGGCATGTACATCGCCCTGGCGCTCTGGGCGGTCACCGACCTCGCGATCCTCGGCTGCTGGTTCGGGTAGGTTGGCGGTCAGATCTGAATCCGGCGCCGCCGGGAGATCTCCCCGGAAAAGGCCGCACCCAGCGAAGCGAATTCGGCCAGCACCTGGTCGACCAGCAGGGCCTTTTCCTTCAGCGGAATGAAAGCGGACTTGAAGCCGTTCATGACCAGCCCCAGGACCTCGTCCTGGCTCAGCCCGTAGTTCTCCACCGCCAGCTGGTATTCCTTGGTGACGGTCGTCCCGGACACCAGGCGATTGTCGGTGTTCAGGGTGACCCGCAAGCCCTCCTCCATGTAGCGCCGGATCGGATGGCTCTGGTAATCGGGAATGGCCTTGGTCTGCAGGTTGCTGGCCAGGCAGATCTCCACCGGGATCCGGTGGTCGTTGACCCAGTTCATCAGGTCCAGGTCCTCGATCAGATGTGTCCCGTGGCCGATGCGGTGGGCGCGGCAATGATGGATGGCCTGGTGGATCGAGGGCGCCCCGAAGGCTTCGCCGGCGTGGATGGTGATGTTGATGTTGTTGTTCAGCACCCGGTAGAAGGCCTCGAGATGGTCCTTCGCCGGATAGTCCTTCTCGGCGCCGGCCAGGTCGAAGCCCACCACGCCGCGGCCCTTCCAGCGCACCGCCAGGTCGGCCAGCTCGAGACTCGACTCCGCCGAGATGTGGCGGATGCCGCAGATGATCTGACCGCAGATGATGCCGTACTGGCGCCGGGCCTGGTCCAGCCCCTCCTGCACCGCCGCCACGATCTCGTCGTAGTCCAGGCCCTTGTTGGTGTGCAGCAGCGGCGAGTAGCGCACTTCCATGTAGCGTACGTTCTCCGGGTGAGCGTCTTCGGCCAGCTCGTAGGCGATGCGCGTCAGCGCCTCCTTGTCCTGCATCAGCTTCAGCGTGATGTCGAAGACCCGGAGATAATCGACCAGGCTCTCGCAATCGTCCGGGACCTGGCAGACCGCGCGGACGTCCTCGTCGGTCTTGAAATCGAAGGGCAGGTTGTTGGTCGCCGCCAGCTCACGGACGGTCCCGAGGCGCAACGAGCCGTCCAGGTGCACATGCAGATCGGTTTTCGGCAGAGCGTGCAGGAAGTCGACGCTGGGCCGACTAGCGGAGGATTTCGCCATTTTCCCTCCCGACCGACCCCCTGGCGGGGGCTGGGGCCGGATAAAAATTATCGATGCGGGCGAAGATTGAATCTCCAGCGTTCAGAGAGCGACTCAAACCCCTGAGGCCTTCAATTCGACTTCGAATTCTCCTGAGCAACCTAGCCAAGGTGTCCCTGGAAACCCGCATCGAAAAGTCGTTGGAAGTAGATGTCTGGTCAGACATTTACCACCTGTACCGTTAGTATACCGAATCAAAAGCATCAAATGCAAGTAGGTTATTTTATTTTTCCGCAGATTCGCCCCCAAAACCGCGGATTGGAGATTGGACAAGCCTAAGCCCAAACTGTATATTCTCCAAACTACCCCAGACGGCTTTTCGGGAGTCTTTCATGAGGAGAATGCCAATGGTGCAGGGAATCCATCCCAGGGTTTGGTCTGCTTTCATTTTGATCTTTCTGCTGGGGGCCGTGGCGCTGCCGCAGGAGGCATTTGCGGGCACCAGCCCCGCCGGGCAATGGGTCGGCACCATGAGAACTCCTGACGATCAGGAAGTCGACGTCTTCCTCAATCTGGACCAGCAGGCCGCCGCCTGGACCGGTACCCTCGAAAGCGAATTCCTGGGCGAAACCAGCGTCTCGGGACTGAAAGTCACCGACACGCGGATCAGCTTCACGTTCAAGCCCGAAGGCGCCCCCTTCCCCGCCCATTTCAGCGGTTCCTACATCGCGGGCGACGACCGGATCACGGGCACCTTCTCCCTGCGCGGCAACAGCCGCTTCGTCAAGTTCAAGCGCGTTCCCGGCTCCGAAACCGTGGCGCTGCCCGCAGGCGCCGAACCGGTCGAACCCGCACGCATCCGCCATGACTACAATTTCGGCGTTTCCGGGCGCGTCTCCTACTGGGCGTCCCTCCATGTGGTCAAGGACGAGAACTACAACCTGAACAACCTGACCGCTGGCGACGTTGCTTACGACGGTACGCTGCACTGGTTCCCCATGGACGGTTTCAACATTTTCGCCCGCTATTTCCGTGGGGGGCAGAAGACCACCGACAACGCCGGCCGCCTGGAACGCTACGCCGATATCGGCGTGACTGCCGATTCCTACCTCAAGCTGGACGGATTCGAGTTCGGGATCATGGGTTACCTGGGCAGCGTCATGATGCGCAATTCCAAGTTCAACCCTTACCTGACCTTCGCCGGCGGCAAGACCAAATGGGAACTGACCGAGCAGGGCCGGGGCTCCACCGTCGTGGCGATCGACCAGATTCCCCTGGAAGGCAACGACTGGGGCTTCACCTTCGGCATCGGGACGGAATACGAATTCAGCCAGCGCGTGGCCATGAACTTCGAATGGGCCTGGCGCTACTTCCTGACCGGAGACACCGTCAAATGGCCCGACCCGGACAACACCTGGTCCAACACCCACGCCTGGGCTCTGTCCGCGGGCCTGACCGTCGGCATCTTCTAAACCGGACTGCGGCACCTCCTTGTCCCACGCCTGAGCCTCCCCCAGCGGGAGGCTCCATTTTCATGATCCCGTCGACTTGACAAGCGCGGCCGAAATGCCGAAACTAGGCGGTCCAATCGGCCTCGAGGGGCAGTTGATCGCGGACTTTGTTGCAGGCGGGATCCAGATGAGGGACCAGCAGCAGGACAGCCATTTTGTCGACGCTTACGGCGTCGATCTGCGTTTGCCGCTTTTCCCCCAGGTGGCCGCTCTGGGTGACCGGTATTTCGACTGGGTCCACACCCCCATCCGCAAGGCGACCATCCGCGAGCTGACGGCCTGGGACCAGGGCCGCTGGCCCGGTTCGGTGCGGATATTCGCCGCTCCGTGGCTCGAGGTCATGACCCATATCAGCTGGAAGCTGGTGCTGGCCGTCTGGGTGCCGGTCATCGTGGGTCTGCTGGTGGCCGCACGGACCGTCACCGGCGTCGGTTGGCAGCCGCTGGCGGGCATCTGGGCCGGCGGCGTCCTGCTGTGGACGCTGATCGAATACGTGCTGCACCGTTTCTTCTTCCACACCGCGCCCCGGACGTCCGCGGGCATCAAGGCCCATTTCCTGGCGCACGGCATCCATCACTTCGACCCCTTCGACGCCACCCGGTTGGTCTTCCCGCCGCTGGGCGGTCTGGGCATCGCCCTGTGCATCTTCCTGCTGCTGGACATCTTCATGTCCACCGGGGCGGCCATGGCGCTGATGGCCGGTGTCCTGACCGGCTACCTCGTCTACGATATCTCCCACTACATCAGCCATCACGGGATCATCCGCGATCCCTGGTTCCGCTATCTGCACCGCTACCACAAGGCCCACCACCACCGGGACCCGGACGCTCTCTTCGGCGTATCGAATCCCCTGTGGGACGTCGTCTTCCGGACCGGTTCGGATAAGTTCTAGGCGTCGCCGGCAGCCACCGCCGCCGCATACCAGAGCAGGTCACCCAGCGGCATGATCGGCAGTTCCTGACCGTCGGCCAGCAAGCCGTCGGCGATCTGGCCGAGGCAGCCCGGATTCGTGGTCACGATCACATCGGCCGCCGTGTCCGCAAGCATACGCGCCTTGCGTGCACCGAGGTCCGCCGACAGTTCGGGATACCGCAACCCCCAGACACCGCCGGCGCCGCAGCAGACCTCGGCTTCGGCGGCCTCCAGGATCGTCACGCCCGGGATGCGGCCCAGCAGGGCGCGGGGTTCGGCCACGATCCCCTGGCCGTGGCGCCCGTGGCAGGGATCGTGGACGACCACCTTGAGGTCCAGAGGCGCCAGCGCGGGCAGGTCCAACGTGGACAGAAAACAGGAGGCATCGACGACCCTGGCGGCGAGGTCCGGATCCCCGTCCTTGAGTTCGAGACTGCAGCCGGCGGCTTCGACGACGACGGGGTCGGGCCCGGCCAGGGCCTCGACGTTGGCGTGCCGCAACCCTGCCTGGCGGCCCGGCCGGCCGGTATGTCCGGCCAGGGCCCCGCAGCAGGTCTGACCGGCAGGCGACTCGACCCGGCAGCCGGCGGCGGCCAGAAGTTCCTTGAGCCGGCGGCCGGAACCCGGCAGCAGTCCGGCGTTGGCACAACCCTCGAAGAACAGGACCTGGGCCCCCGGCTTCGGCGCGGCCACCAGCGGCTGCCATCGGGACCGCACCCCCCTGATGCGGTCGAGGCGGTCGACCAGATCCTGGTCGGCCGTCACGGAAGTCGGCAGGCTGCCCAGCAGCCGGCCGGCGCGAGCGACGGGTCCGCCCATGCCGTCGAGACGGCGGCGCCAGCGCGCACCCAGCAGTCCAGCGGCAACCTTGCGGGCAAAGGCGCCGGCCACCCGCAATCGCGCCAGGAAAGAGCGTGAATCAAGACGGCGGACGACCCACGCCGGCACGCCCGCGGCGACAGCTTTCCCACCGGCGGGTCCCCCCGGTCCCTGCGCCAGGTGCTGCCCGTACGCGAGCAACGAAAAGGGCACCCCGCTGGGACACGCCGTTTCGCAGGCCCGGCAGCCGATGCACTGGTCGAAGGCTTCGAGGTAGGCCTGTCCGGCGGCCGGAGAACCGGGGCCCGACAGGGTGTCGGCCAGCAGCAGGAGACGTCCGCGGGGCGACTGGGCGTCGTGCCCGGTGGCCAACCAGGTGGCGCAGTGCGGCAGGCACAGCCCGCACTGGACGCACTGCCGCAGCAGCCCATCCAGATCGCGAGCGCGTGGCGCCGCAGCTGTCTGTCCGGTGCTCTCAGACATCGCCGGCCTCCCGGAGCCAAGCGGGAGTCGACAACCGTCCGGCGGGATCGAAAAGACGCTTGAGCCCCTGCAGCACGTGACGGGGCACCTGCGCGGCCGGCGCCGGCGGCGGTTGGATGTTGCCGTCGATCATGAACCTGTCCACAAAGACCGCGGCCTCGCCTACCGGTCGGTCGGGGGTCCACCAGGCTCGCGGACTGGCCTGCCAGATCAGCCGACGGGCATGAACCGGAGGCGCACCCGCGTCGGCGGCCAGGGACCAGTCCGGCGCCGCCAGCGCCCACCGGGGGATACCGCAGTCCGTCGGCGCCGCCGCCGTATCCAGCAGGGAGCCCACGTGCTGGGAGGTCACCGTGAAATCCGGCAGGACCTCGCCCAACCCGGCGGCGAAGCCCGCCAGGTCCCAGGGGCGATCCCGCCCGGGAACCATGACCACCACTGGGCCGACAACCATCCCGTCGGCGGCTTCCAGCAGGCAGACCGGACCGCCGAGACTCGTATCCCGGCGCCCCAACCGCTCCAGGAGGGGCTGCAGTGCCGCAAGCGGAAGCCCGGCGCCGGCGCGAGCCGCCAGCACCCAGATTCCCACTGCCGGCGGCGCCGGCCGCAGCTGGAACGTGGCCGCTTCCAGCTCCGCCAGCACACCCCCGGAGCCGCAGATCATGTGGGTCAAATCGTATCCGGCCACGTTCTTGAACACCGGGGCGCCGGTGTGGAAGC
Organism: Candidatus Krumholzibacteriia bacterium; assembly: GCA_942492615.1. Lineage (GTDB taxonomy): Bacteria > Krumholzibacteriota > Krumholzibacteriia > LZORAL124-64-63 > LZORAL124-64-63 > CALOFL01. Next base: position 208,921 of record CALOFL010000004.1, on the reverse strand, counting down.
GGCGGCCGTCACCGGTTTGTGCCCATATCTCCAGGAGAAAGTCGCGCGCCGATCCGGCAGCGCACCAGCCCGGTCCGGGCACCAGGTGCGACACCACTTCACCGACGGTGCCGGCGGTGCCCAGGCCGCGGCCGGGGTCCGACCGCAGGGCGCCGACCGGAATCCAGAACCCGTGCGCCAGAGCGGTCTGCTGCAGCTCCGCCAACGAAGCGCCCGCCGGTGCGGTGACCGTCAGGTTCTCCCAGCGAAACGCGACGTCGGCCGGAACGTCTGGAAGCGGCGCGTAGTCCGCGGCCGGATCCGGCAGGAGTTTGCCCGGATTGAGCTGACCTGCGGGATCGAAGACGTCTTTGACGCCGTGCATCAGCCGGGCCGTCTCGGCATCGATCTGCCAGGGCAGAACGTGAAGCTTTTCGATGCCCACGCCGTGCTCCCCGGTGGCGCTGCCGCCGCGGGCCAGCGCGGCGCGGATGATGGCGTCGGCCGCGGCGTGCGCCCGCTCGGCGGCCTGCGGGTCGCGATCGTCGTAGTGGACGCCCGGATGAAGATTGCCGTCGCCAGCATGGAAGGCCGTGGCGATGTCCACCCCGTGCTGTGCCTTGATCACCTGGATCTCGCGCACCAGCGGCGGCAGTTCCCCCAGGGGGACGACCACATCCATGGTCACGTAGCTCGGCGCCAGGCGCCCGACCGCGCCGAAGGCCTTCTTCCGGCACTGCCAGAGTTCCATCCTCTCGGACTCGTCGGCGGCACGGCGCACCTCCCGCGCGCCACCGGACAGGAGCAGGTCGACCGCGCGGTCGACGTCCTCGGTCACCTCCCCCGTCCGGCCGGCGAACTCCACGATCATGGCGCCGGCGATGTCGGTCGGGAAGCCGAAGGCGAAGGCCTCTTCGATGGCGGCGAGCATCGCCTGGTCGACCATCTCCATCGCCACCGGCAGCATGCCGGCCCCCAGGAGCGTCACGACCGCGCGCGTGGCGTCGTCAAGTTGCGGAAAAAAGGCCAGCAGGGTGCCCACATCCTCGGGGTCGGGCTCGAGATTGAGTTCGGCCCCGGTGACCAGTCCCAGGGTGCCTTCGCTGCCCACCAGGAGAGACACCAGACCGATGCCCCTTTCGCAGGCCAGCGACCGTCCGGCGGTCCAGGCTTGTCCCCGGGCGTCGACCCACTCCAGTCCCAGGACATGCTGCAGGGTGACGCCCAGGCGCAGGCAGTGCGGTCCGCCGGCGTTCTCGGCGATGTTGCCGCCGATGCTGGCGGCGCTCTGGCTGGAGGGATCCGGAGCGAAGTGGAGACCGAAGCCGTGCGCGTGTCGCGTCACCTGGTCGTTGAGCACGCCCGGTTCGACGTGGACCCGTCTGCCGCTGCTGTCGACGGGCGACAGGCGGTTCATGCGGGCGGTGCCGACCACCAGTTCCCCACCGCGCGGCACCGCGCCGCCGCTGAGACCGGTCCCGCTGCCGCGACAGACCACCGCGACGCCCGCGGCCGCGCAGAGATCCACCACGGCCGCCAGTTCGGCCGGGCTCACCGGCAGGGCCACGCCCAGCGGTGCGCCGCCGGTCAGGTGGGACGCGTCGCGCGCGTAGACCAGACAGGAGGCGGCATCACTGAAATAGCCGCGGGGGCCCAGCAATGTCAGGAGCTGTCGTGCAAGCTGGTCCCAATGCGGCATCTGCTAACCTCCCGCGGCTGCCGGAGCGGCGGCCGCCAGCAGCGCCTCGGTGACGGCGTCAGCCAGCGCCGTACGGGGATGAAAAACATCGCTCCAGGCCGCCAGTTGCGCACCCAGGCCCAGGGCCGTCGCGGCTTCGCCGATCAACATGCCCGCACCCGGTCCCACCAGATGGACACCCAGCAGCATCCCGGACGGATCGTCCGCAATGATCTTGGCGAATACCGGATGATCGTCTGCAGAAAAATCCGGTTCCTCGGCGTCCGCGCCAGACACGCCGGTCCTGACCGCATGGCCGGCCGCGATCGCCTCGGTTTCGGTCAGGCCGACTGCCGCTGCTTCGACGATGCCCACGGTCGCCTGGGGAATCTGATGGTAGCGCAGGGGCAGGACGCGCTGACCGGCGGCGTGCCCGGCCGCGATCCAGCCCTCCCGGGCCGCCACATGGGACAGGGCCGGCGTCGCAACCACGCCGCCGACCGCATAGTGGCCGGGTTCGGCCGAAGCCATGAAACCGTCCGTCTGGATGAAACCCCGTTTGTCCCGGACGGCGTCACAGGTTTCCAGCCCCAGGTGGCCCGTTGCCGGGCGGCGGCCAACAGCCAGCAGGAGGCCCGCGGCCGCAAGTTCTGCGGTCCGCCCCGTGGCCAGGCATCTGGCTGCACAGCGGACCCCGCCGTCTTCGATCCTGACCTGGCGAGCCTTGTGTCCGGTCAGGACCCGCACGCCGCGTTCACCAAGAGCCTGGTCGACCCGGACGCCGGCGGTCGGATCCAGCCAGGGCAGCACCGCGTCCTGCATCTCGACGAGCGTCACCCTACTGCCCAGGGTCTGCATGATACCGGCCAGCTCCACACCCGTCGCGCCGGCCCCCACGACGATCAGCGACGTGGGCAGCTCCTTCAAATCGGCTAGCTGGTCGGCAGTGAATACGTTGTGTCCGTCCGGCTGGACGCCGGGCAGACCGGCCGGCAGGGATCCGGCGGCGACGATGACCTTGTCCGCCGTCAGGACCGCGGAACCCTGGTCCGCGGCGACCACCACCTTGCCGGGGCCGTCGAGGTGGGCCTGGCCGTGCAGCACCGTCAGACCCAGCCGATCCACGAGCCGCGCCACGGCCAGGGCTTGGCGCCGGGCGGCAGCTTCCACCGAAGCAGTGACCGCGGTCCAGTCGTACTCCGCGCTGCCGCGGCGCCGGCCTGCCGCAGCCTCCAGCAGGACCTGTCGGCAAAGAGGATACTTCAGCAGGCTGGCCCCTCCCAGCCGTTCTTCCTTCTCGATGAGAGCCGTGCGCAGACCCAGCCGGGCGGCGCGGCCGGCGGCCGCACGGCCCGCGGTGCCGGCCCCGATGATCACCAGGTCAAATGCTCCAGCCATGAAAGATGACTCCAGCCGGTTGTGTGCCGGGCCCGATCAGGTGTCCTGTCCGACCGCTTTCCGGCGACCGATAGTCAGCACCTTGCGCGGCAGTGCAGCGAGCCAGGCGCTGACCGTCTCGATGAAGATCACCGTCGTCGGCAGCAGGACCGAGGTCAAAAACGCGCTGACGAAGAGGCCGCCCATGATGACCAGGGCCATGGAATAGTAGTAGACGCCGCCGAGCGACGGTTTCTGCACCACGATGGGCACCAGCCCGATGAGCGTCGTGACGGCGGTCATCAGGATGGGCCGCAAGCGCTCGCGGCCGCCGCGCAGCATCGCTTCGGTCCGGTCCATGCCCGCCCGGCGGTACTGGTTGATGTGCTCCAGCATCACGATCCCGTTGTTGACCACGATACCGATCAACAGCAGCAGGCCGATGGCGGCGGGCTGGTCGAATCCCGTCCCGGTGAAGTAGAGCGTCCAGAACGCGCCGGCCAGGGCGAAAGGCAGCGAGATCATCAGGGCGACAGCCTGTCGGACCGACTCGAACAGGCCGGCCATGACCGCGAAGACGAGCATCAGGGCCAGGAGCAGGTTGGTCAGAAACTCCTTCGACTGCTCCTGCCGCCGCTGTTCCCACTGTCCGAAGGTCCAGCTGTAGCCGTAGGGAAAGACCATGCCGCCGAGAAAGCTCTCGACCTGGGGGATGTAATCCTCGCGGGTACCTTCCTCGTATCGGGCCGTCACCCAGATGCTGGTCATGCGGTTGTCCCGCTGAATCTGCTCGCGCCCCGGTTTCTGGTTCAGCCGGGCGACCGCGGCCAGGGGCACCTTGCTGCCGTCGGCGGTTTCCAGGGCGAGGTTCTGCAGCTGGTCGAGGCTCTCGGTATCCTTCTCGTCGAGGGTCAGACGCATCTCGCGTTCGCCGTCCGCGGTCCGGAACCGTTGCAGGCGCCGTCCGCGATAGGTCAGCCCGACGACCTGTGACACCTGATTGGGCGTGACGGCGTAGCGGGCGGCCAGATCGCGGTCCGGTTCGATGTGCAGCTCCTGCTGGGCGTCGTTGTGGCGGGTTTCGACGTCGAGCAGTCCCGGGACCTCTTCCATGCGGGCGATGGCCTCTTCGGCCAGTGTCATCAGCACCGCCGTATCGTCCCCCACGAGCTGGAACGCCACCCGGTTGGCGCCGCGGTGGCGCCGCCAGCCCTGGCTGTTGTCGTCGACACTCAGCTTGACGCCGGCGACCTCGGGCAACAGCTTGCGCAGACGGCCGCGGACCAGGCTGATGTTCTCGTCGCTGGCCTGTCCTTCCTCCAGGTAGATCCGGGTCAGGGACCAGCGGTCGCTCCAGTAGCTGTAGATCGAACGGGCCAGCAGTTCCTCGCGGTGGGGTTCGAGGTGCTGCTCGACGCGGCTGACCAGCGCCTCCTTGCGCGCGAGACTCATCTCTTCACTGTACTCGTAACGGATCTGCACGAAGAGCTCGGCCTCGCTCGTGTCGAAATTCATGTCGACATGATTGTACGGGTAGATGATGGACAGCACGAACGGCAAACCGAGCAGAGGGCTCAGCCACCACTTGCGCATATTCAGCGCCATCAGCGACGTGTACTTGTCCTCGAGCCAGACCATGGCCCGGCCGCGGGGTCTCGGCTCGGACTTGATGTACCACGACGTCGCCAGCGGGATGAGGGTCTGGCTGATGAAGAGCGAGGCCAGCAGCGTCAGGCAGACGGTGATCCCCAGCTCCTTCAGATAGATGTTCATCTCGCTGGGCTTGTTGAAGATCAGCGGGATGAAGACGATCACCGACGTCAAGGTGGCCGCCACCACCGCGGTGGTCACCTCGCGGGCCCCGTTCAGCGCCGCGGTCTTGCGGTCGGCGCCCGCTTCACGGTGGCGGAAGATGTTCTCCATCACGACGACCGCATTGTCCACCAGCATCCCGATGCCGACGATCAGCCCCAGCAGGGTCAGGGTATTCAGTGAACGCCCCTGCGACCACACGATCCCGCAGGTCACGATCAGGGAGAAGGGGATGCAGCTGACCGCGACGACCGTGGTGCTCACGCGGCGCAGGAAAACGAACAGGACTATCGACGCCAGGATCGACCCGAAGATGCCGGTGAACGTGAGATCGCGAAGAGTCTTGCGGATCTCCTGACCCTGGCTGAACCAGACCAGGAAGTTGACGCCTTCGAGCTCCTCGTCGTGGTTCATGTCCGCGATGGCCGCCTCGAGGGCGTCGCAGACCTCCACGGTGTTGGCCTGGGCTTCCTGGCTGACGGTGACGCCGACGGCAAAGTCCCCGTCGAGATGCCGCCCGTACTCCAGAGGCGGTTCCTGGTAGACGACGTCGGCGACATCGCGCAGGCGCAGGCCGTCGCTCCGCAACGGCAGGTTCGCGATCTCCTCGACCGTGCCGAGCGTACCGAGGGTCCGCAGCGTGTAGCGGGCGTCGCCGGCGACGATCTTGCCGAGCGACTGGTCGAAGTTGCCGCCGCGCAGGACCCGGGAGACCTCACGCACGTCCATGCGGTGCAGTTCGAGGTCGGCCACCCTGAGGTTGATCCGCACCTCCCGCGGATTCACTCCGTCGAGGCGGACCTGGGCCACGCCCGGGATGCGTTCCAGGGGACGGATGATCTTGCGTTCGAGCAGATCGTAGCTTTCGCTGAGGTCACGCGGCGAACTCAGTCTGCCTTCGAGAATGGGCTGGTCGGCGTCGCGGGAATCCCAGTTCGTGCTGACCTGGATGTCCCCGATGTCCTCCGGCAGATCCCCGCGGATGCGGTCGATGCGTTCCCAGACCTCGACCCGCGCCATGTGCATGTCCGTGTCCCAGGTGAAACCCAGCCTGATCCGCCCGCCGTCGGTTCCACAACGCGACCACATGGACTGCAGGCCCTTGACGCCGCCGACCGCATCCTCCACCGGACGGACGACCATGCGCTCGATCTGCTCGGGTGAGGCGTTGTCGTAGGGCAGCTGGATGAAGAGTTCGGGCTCGGTGATGTCCGGCATGAAGGCCAGCGGCAGGCGGGTCAGAGCCACCACGCCCAGCACGACGATGCTGACCAGGACCATCAAGGTGGTCACCGGCCGTCTGATGGCGATTTCCGGAAGGGTCATCAAGAGCTGATTCCTTTGTCGAACCGGTCGTCCGTTTCACCCACCCGCGACGGCACGATCATGTAGGCCGCCGGGATGACGACCAGCGTCAGCAGAGTGCTCAGGGCCAGGCCGCTGGCCACGGTGATGGCCAGCGGCGACCGGAGTTCGGCGCCTTCGCCCCAGGCCAGCGCCATCGGCATCAGCCCCAGGATCGTCGTCAGCGTGGTCATCAGGATGGGCCGCAGCCGCAGATGTCCGGCCCGCAGGACCGCATCGAGCTTGGCCATGCCGCCGCGGCGCAGCCGGTTGATGGTGTCGATGAGCACGATGGCGTTGTTCACCACGATCCCCACGAGCATCACCGTACCGATCAGCACAATCACGGTGATCGACGTCCCGGTCGCCACCAGGCCGGCGACCACGCCCACCAGGGCCAGGGGAATCGTGAACAGCACCAGCAGCGGGTGCAGGAAGGACTCGAAGGTCGCCGCCATCACCAGGTAGACCAGGAAGATGGCCAGGGCGATCGCGAAGCGCAGACTGTTGAAGCTGATCTGCATCTCCTTGTTCTGGCCGCCCAGATCGGTCGACAGTCCGGCCGGCCGGGGCATGGCGGCCAGGACTCCTGCCACGTCGGCGATGGCCGCGCCGAGGCCCCGGTCCTCGAGGTTGGCCGAAACCACCGCGGCGCGCTGCTGCTGCAGGCGGTGGATCTCGGCGGGGCCGCGGTCTTCGGTCACGTCGGCGATCGCCAGCAGGCGGATGGATGCGCCGTCGGGGCCGGGGACCATCAGGTTCCGGACGTCACTGATCGACTGCCGGTCCTGTTCGCGGTTGCGGATCCGGATATCGATCTGGCGGTCCTCCTCCTTGAAGCGGGTCGGCACGACGCCCAGCACGCGGTTCTTGAGGGTCTCGGAGAGAACGCCCATGTCCAGGCCGAGGGAAGCCAGGCGGTCCCGGTCGAAAACCACCTGGAGTTCGGGATTGCCCGCTTCCAGGGAGGAACGGATATCCACGAGCCCGGGCACGTTCCCCAGTCGCGAGACCATTTCCAGCGAGTGGTTCCGCAGCAGATCGAGGTCTTCACCGTAGATGATGACCTCGACGGGGGTCTTCAGGCTGAAATAGGAGGGCCGGCCGAACTTGATCTCCAGATCCGGTACGGTCGTGAACTGCAGCCGGAGCTTCTCGGCCACGGCCATCTCGAGCCGGTTGTCGCCGCGGTCCTTCATCACGAGGTTCAGCTGGCCCAGATTCTCGGCCTTGGTGTTCAGGGACATCCCGCCGGACACCAGCCGGCTGCCCACCGTGGCGTAGTACCGCTCCACGTCGGTCTCGGCGGCGGCGGCCTCTTCCATGGTCTGGATCGTCCGGTCGGTGGCCGCCAGGGACGCGCCTTCGGGCAGCTTCACCTCGAAGAAGAATTCGCCTTCGCTGAGCTGGGGAATGAGTTCGGTGCCGAGGAATCTGATCGACCACAGGGAGGCAAAAAAGAGACCGAAGGCCAGCACCAGCGTGACCAGCCGCAGGCGCAGGGCGCTGCGCAGCAGCCGGTCATAGAAACGGGAGAATGCACCCATCGTCAGGGTGTCCCCGCCGGCGTCCGGTAGGTCGTTGATGGTCGCCGGATCGTCCTCCTGTTCACCCGGCCGCGGCAGCCGTCCCCCGGCGGCGCTCAGCATCGGGATCACGGTCACCGCGACGATGAGGGAGGCCAGCAGGCTGAAGGTCACCGTCAGGGCCTGGTCGCGGAACAGCTGTCCGGCCACACCTTCGACAAAGACGATGGGCAGGAACACCGCCACGGTAGTCAGGGTCGAAGCGACCACGGCGCCCCCGACCTCGGTCGTCCCGGCGACTGCCGCCGCGAACAGCGACCGCCCGAGCTGCCGTTGCCGGAAGATGGACTCCAACACCACGATCGAGTTGTCCACGAGCATGCCGATGCCCAGCGTCAGCCCGCCGAGGGACATGATGTTCAGGGAGATGTCCATCCGGTACATGGCGATGAAGGTCGCGATAACCGAAATGGGTATCGAGGTGGCGATGATCAGGGTGCTGCGCAGGTCGCGCAGGAAAAGCAACAGGACGATGATGGCCAGCACCCCGCCGACCAGAGCGGCGTTGCGCACCTCGCTCACCGCCTGCTGGATGAAGTGGGACTGGTCGAACAGCACCGTCAGCGTGACGCCGTCGGGCAGCTTGCCGTCCTGCCACTCGGCCAGGCGTGCCTGCAGGCGGCGGGCGACCGTCACCGTGTTGGCGTCCCCTTCCTTGTAGAGCGAGATCTCGACCGACTCGCGCCCACCCACACGGGTGATCTCTTCGCGTTCCTTGTGTCCCCACAGTACCGTCGCGAAATCCCCCAGGCGCACGGCGGCCGAGCCTTCCTGGCGAATGATGAGGTCGGCGATCTCTTCCACGTCCTGGAATTCGTTGATCGTGCGGATCAGGTACTGGCTGTCCTGCCCGCGCAGAGCGCCGCCGGGGAGGTTCACGTTGCTGATGCCCACCACCTGGCGCACTTCCTCGATGCGGATCCCGAGGGCGGCCATCCGCTCCTGGTCGATCTCGACCTGGATCTCCTCCTCGAAACCGCCCTTGATCCCGGCCGCGGCCACGCCCTTGATGGTCTCGAAATCCTGCTTGATCTGCTTGTCGGCCAGACGGCGCAGGGCCGTCAGGTCGCCGTCGCCCGCCAGGGCCAGGCGAATGATGGGATCCAGGCTGGGGTCGAAGCGCAGGACCACCGGGTCGGTGGTGTCTTCGGGCAGGATCAGGCGGTCGATCTTCTCCCGCACCTCCATGGACAGGATGTCCATGTCCGAGCCCCACTCGAATTCGAGGGTGACCTCCGACAGACCCGCCCGGGACACCGAATGGATGGTCTGCAGCCCCCGCAGCACGCCGACGGCCTCCTCCACCGGGCGCGTGACGAGATTCTCGACTTCCTGCGGCGCGGTGTCGGGGAAATCGGTCTGGATGGTGATCGAGGGATAGGTGATGTCGGGGAAAAGTTCGAGGGACAGGCGGTTGTATCCCACGAGTCCGAACGCCATCACCGCCAGTGCCGCCATCACCACGCTGACGCGACGGCGGACAGCCAGGTGGACGAACGAGCGCATCAGGAACCCGCCCCCGGGCCCTCGAGAACCTTCAGTGGCGAGCCGTGCTTCAGCGACCGCTGGCCCTTGGTGACCACGGTCTCACCGGCAGCCAGACCCGTCAAAATCTCGGCGTGGTCGTCATCGGTGAATCCCACCTCCACCACCCGGCGTTCGGCGGTGACGTCTTCACCGGCAACCACCGTGTAGACCACACTCTCGCCCTTGTCGGCCAGGACCGCGGCCCGGGGCACCAGCACGGTGCTCGGACGCTGTTCGGTGACGATCTGCACCTGGGCGAAATCGCCCGGCCGGGTGCCGGCCGGATAGGTCGGAACCTCCACGGTTACCTTGATCGTGCCGCTGGTCGGGTCGATCACCGGACTGATCAGTGTGATCGTGCCGGTCAACCGCTCGCCGGTGCTGTCGAGAATCAGATCCACCGTCTGTTCGGCGCGGAGCTTGTTGAACTCGCGGCTGGGCACGTGGACCCGGGCGAGCAGCGGGGTGAAATCAGCCATCACGAAGACCGGGTCACCGATGGAAAGATTCTGGCCCAGATCGACCAGCCGCTGGGTCACCCGGCCGGTAAACGGCGCGCGAACGGCGGTGTACGACAGGTCCAGCCTCGCCAGACCCTCGTCGGCCTCGGCGCTGGCCAGATCGCTCCGGGCGGCCTGGAATTCTTCTTCGGTCGCCAGCTGCTCGGCCATCATCTGCGTCAAACGGTCGTACCGCGCCCGCATGTTGGCCGCGGCCGCCGCCGCCTGTTCAACGCGGAACCGGTACTCGTCATTGGATATCCGCAGCAGTACCTGGCCTTCTTCGACCAGGTCGCCCTCTTCCGCCGGCAGGGCCTGGACAAGCCCGCTGACCCTGACGAGCACCTGGGCCTCCTTGGCGGCCTCCAGGGTGGCGGTCGCCCGGTAGTAGCTGGCAATGGAACCGGTGGTCACCGCGGTGACGGCTACCGGAATGGGCTGTTCGGCAGGCCGCTGGCCCTGCCCCGGCCCCCGCCCCCCCTGTCCGGTCTGGGCCGGCTGGCCGTCCGCGTCTCCCTGGTCGCAACCGGTGCCGGCTCCAAGAGCCAGCAACACGATGGCAAGAAGAACCGTGGGGGTCGCCGCAGGGCGCCCGAATCGATGCCAGGTCATGATCTCAGGGTCCTTTCACATATAGCCGGGTCTGACGACCGGGGGAATTCGTCCCCTTAGGATAGCGGGGATACGGGTGCCTGCCAAATAGGATTCGACAAATCGGCCGCGCCGCCGGCGCCGGCCGGCGGTTCCAACTGCATTGACGCCGCTGGGACCACCTTTTATTATAGATACTCGATCATCCAGTCATTCCTTGTCGAAACGGATGGGGCGGCTTACGCCCTCCGGGAGGAACCATGAAGATTGCCGTATGCGTCAAGCAGGTCCCCGATTCGGAAACCCGGATCAACCTGCCCGCGCCCGCCGCCACCCTGGACGAGTCGGGATTCACGCGAGTGCTCAACCCCTACGACGCCTATGCCGTCGAAGAAGCCGTCAAGATCAAGGAAGCCGGCGGTGAAGTCGAAGTCACGGCGATCACCGTCGGTCCCGAGACCGTCAAGGAAACCCTGAAGAAGGACTGCCTGGCCGTCGGCTGCGACAAGGCCGTGATCATCACCGATCCGGGCCTCGCGAACTGTGACGAGTTCGCGTTGGCCACCGTCCTGACCGCCGCTCTCAAGCGGGAAGAGTACGACCTGATTCTCTTCGGCATCAAGGCCATCGATGACGACAGCGGCCAGGTGGGCATCCTGGTGGCGGAGATGATGGGCCTGCCCCATGTCTCGACCATCACCGCCCTGGAAATGCAAGACGGTTCGCTGACAGCCCACCGGGAGATCGAAGGCGGCAGGGAGATCGTGACCGCTTCCCTGCCCGCGATCCTCACCTGCCAGAAGGGCCTGAACGAACCGCGCCTGCCGAGCCTGCCCAACATCATGAAGGCCGGCATGAAGCCCATGGAAACCGTGACCTGCGCCGATCTGGGGATCGAGGTTCCGGCAAGCCTGGTCGCGTTCAAACTCTACTCCCCGCCGCCGGCCCGGTCCGAGTGCCAGCTGATCGATGCCGAAGACCCGGCCGCCGCGGCCAAGGAACTGGCCCGCGTGTTGAACGAGGATGCCAAGGTCATCTAACCCGGCTCACAGCAGCCGCAGGGAGTGGAATCATGCCGAACATCGCCGTATTCATCGAACAACGCGACGGGGTCTTCAAGAAGGTCGCCTGGCAGATGATCAGTGAAGCCCGCCGCCTCGCCGACGCCGCCGGTGGCGAGGTGTGGGCCGTGAACCTCGGACCGGACTCGGGCGCGGCGGCCGCGGCCGCCAAGTACGGGGCCGACAAGGTCTTCAGCGCCGCCGGTGACGAGTTCGCCGTCTACAACAGCGAAATCTACGGGACGGCCCTGGCCAGCTTCTGCCGGGCCCAGAACCCGGATGTGCTCCTGGTCGGAGCGACCGCCATGGGCAAGGATCTCGGACCCAAGGTCTCCGCCAAGCTGGCCTGCGCCTGCATCAGCGATGCGGTGGGGCTCAAGTACGAGGGCGGCTGGGAGGTCCGGCGGCCCATCTTTGCCGGCAAGTGCTTCGTCGACGTGACGCCGCAGACGGCCATGGCCGTCGTCGGGATCCGACCCAACGCCTTCGTCCTGAACGAGCAGGCCGGTCCGGCCACCGCCGCGGACTTCGATCCCGGGATCGCCGGGCTGCAGAGCAAGGCCCAGGTTACCGGCGTGGAAGCCGCCGGCGGCGGCAAGGTGGAACTGACCGAAGCGGAGATCATCGTTTCCGGTGGCCGTGGTATCAAGGGACCGGAGAACTACGTCCTGATCGAGAAGCTGGCCGAGGCTTTCGGGGCCGCCGCCGGCGCCAGCCGCGCCATCGTGGATGCCGGCTGGGTCGAATATTCCCACCAGGTCGGCCAGACCGGCAAGACCGTCGGGCCCAACCTCTACATTGCCTGCGGAATCAGCGGCGCCATCCAGCACCTGGCCGGCATGAGCAGCAGCAAGTGCATCGTGGCCATCAACAAGGATGCCAACGCCCCCATCTTCAAGGTGGCGGACTACGGCATCGTGGCGGACCTGTTCGACATCCTGCCGCCTTTGACCGACGCGGTCGGCAGGATCCGCAGCTGACCGCAGCCACACCGGTCGAGGCAAGTCCGCACCGCGGACCTGCCTCGACCTTCCCCGAAGCTCAGGAGCAGAGGCCCAGGCCATGCCGGAATCGCCCACACCCAGCGTCGCCGCGGTCACCTGGAACTGGCGGGCCAGTCGCGAAAACGGCCCACCGACCGGGCGCCCCTATCGCCGCCTGGCCCTGATCCAGGGCTCGATCATGATTCTGTTTGCCGTCGTGATCGCGCTCGTCTTCAAGCATGCACTGACGTCGCGCATCATCGCCGGCCTGGGTGTCCTGGTGATCGCCCTGGGCCTGTTCGCCCCCCGGGCCTACCGCCCCATCCACGGTTTCGGGCAGGCGCTCGGCCGCTTCGTCGGCCAGGTGCTGGTCTACGTGCTGCTGGTGCCGTTCTTTTACCTGGTGTTCCTGCCCGGAGCCCTCATCCTGCGGTTGCAAAAAAGGGATCCTCTGCACCGGCACTACCGCGAAGCCCGCTGGTCCTACTGGATCAGACGGTCGACCGTGGATTCCCGGGAGAACATCTCGCGGCAGTTCCTGCGTGAGAACCGCGAAGCGCGCGCCGAGTTGCGGAACGTGGACGCCCCGCCTCCCGACCGGGAGGCGCCGCGGTCATGAACATCCTCGGTATCTCGGCCTACTACCATGACTCGGCGGCCTGCCTGGTCTCCGACGGCCATCTGGTGGCCGCCGCCCAGGAGGAACGTTTCACCCGGCGCAAGCACGATGCCGGGTTCCCGCTGAACGCGGTCAAGTACTGCCTGGCCGAAGGCGGGGTCGCCAGCGGCGGGATCGATGCGGTCGTATTCTACGACAAACCGCTGACCAAGTTCGCGCGCATCGCGAAGACCTACTTCGCCACCGCACCGCGGGGCCTGCAGCCCTTCCTGATGGCCATGCCGCTGTGGCTGCGCGAAAAACTGTGGATCCCCACGGACATCGCCGACGCGCTGGAAAAAGCCGGCGGCGGCAAGGCCGGTCAGCTCTATTTCTGCGAACACCACGAGTCCCATGCGGCCAGCGCCTTTTTTCCCAGTCCGTTCGACAGCGCGGCCGTGCTGACGATGGACGGCGTGGGCGAATGGGCCACCACCAGTCTGGGCCACGGGCGGGACAACCGTCTCGAAATGCTTGAGCGAAATGCACTTCCCGCATTCGCTGGGCCTGCTCTACTCGGCTTTCACCTACTTCACCGGATTCCGGGTCAACTCGGGCGAATACAAGCTGATGGGCCTGGCGCCCTACGGCGAACCGCGTTACGTCGACCGCATTCTGGACAACCTGGTGGACGTCCGCGCGGACGGTTCATTCCGGCTCAACCTGGACTACTTCAGCTACCATGACGGCCTGACGATGACCAACGACGCCTTCGCCCGGCTCTTCGACGGGCCGCCGCGCTCGCCCGAATCCGGCATGACCCGGCGCGAGATGGACCTGGCCCGGTCGGTGCAGGTGGTCACCGAGGAGATCGTGCTCAAGCAGGTCGCGCACGCCGCACGCCTGACCGGTGAGAAGAATCTCTGCCTGGCCGGCGGCGTGGCGCTCAACTGCGTGGCCAACGGGCGCATCCTGCGGGAGGGGCCGTTCGAGAACATCTGGATCCAGCCGGCCGCCGGCGACGCGGGCGGGGCACTGGGAGCCGCCCTGCACGTCTGGCACCAGGTCCAGGACAATCCCCGGCCCGATCCGCAGGGTCAGGATGCGATGCGCGGGGCCTACCTGGGACCGGCCTACGCCGACGACGAGATCCGGGCCTGGCTCGACCACCACGGCTACCCGTACCGCACGCTGGCCGACGGCGACCTGGACAACGAGGTGGCGGCCCTGATCGCCGACCAGAAGGTGATCGGGCTGGTTCCAGGGCCGCATGGAGTTCGGTCCGCGCGCCCTGGGCAACCGCTCGATCATCGGCGACGCACGCTCGGCCGCCATGCAGTCGGTGCTGAACCTGAAGATCAAGTACCGCGAATCGTTCCGGCCGTTTGCCCCCTCGTGCCTCGAGGAGATGATCGGCGACTACTTCGACATCGACCGGCCTTCGCCCTACATGCTGCTGGTCGCTCAGGTACGGCCGGAACGCTGTCTCGAGCCAGGGGCCGAGGATGACGGCACCGATCTGTTCAAACGTGTCTCGCGACCGCGCTCGGACGTGCCGGCCATCACCCACGTCGACTACTCGGCCCGCATCCAGTCGGTGAATCGCGAGACCAATCCCCGCTACCACCGGACGATAGAAGCCTTCGCCGAGCGCACCGGCTACGGCATCATCATCAACACCTCGTTCAACGTGCGCGGCGAACCCATCGTCTGCACCCCGGAAGACGCCTACCGCTGCTTCATGCGCACGGAGATGGACGTGCTGGTGCTCGGCAACCACATCCTGGACAAGAAGGCCCAGCCGGCGGCCGATCTGCCGCGCGAAGAGTGGCAGGAGGAATTTCCGCTCGATTGACTTTCGCAACCGGCAGCATCATTATTTGCGGATGGATTCGGGTTCCCCAACAATCAGTCAGGATCGGTCGGACCACCCATGAACAAGATTTTCTACATCGGCAGACTGTTCCGTGAAATCTTCCAGTTCGCCATGCAGAACAAGGCCTGGTGGATCGTGCCCACGGTCCTGATCCTCTTGCTGCTGGGGGTGCTGATCTTTTCCGGCCAGGCCGTGGCGCCCTTCATCTACACGCTTTTCTAGGCCCGGCCCCGCCTCGAAAAAAGAAGCCCCGGCTCGACGCCGGGGCTTCTTTTTTAGCGTGGTTCAGCGGAGGCCGTTCAGCCCAGTTGCGCCAGCAGGTTCTTCTTGAGACCGCCGTTGGCCGGGTCCTCACCGAACCAGACGGTCCACAGGGCCTTGACGAACTCGAAGTTCGTGATGACGCCCTTGACCTCGCCGTTGAGGACCGTGGTCAGACCCTCCCCGGGGACATAGGTGAAGACCAGATTGTCGTTCTCCTGGGCATCCTCAGCGAAGTAACCGAAAAAGGCGTCCATGTCGGTCTGGAAGGCGGAGGTGTCCTCGTAGTTTTCTTCGATGACATCCTTGAAGGCGTTCACCAGTTTTTCGCGGCTGAATCCGCGACGCAGGTCCATCTGGAGCCGCTTGACGCCGTCGAATTCCAGCAGGGCGATGCCCTTGTCGCCGCTCAGCTCGGTGCCGGCGGCCACGTAGGAGACGATCGTGTAGACGTCGACCTTCATGAAGGTCTTCTCCCGGAGGCCCACGCCGGTGGCGACCAGTTCGTGGCTCTGGCCGCCGGCCACGACGGTGACGGCGTCGGGGTACTCGGTTTCCGTCTTGGGTTCGACCACCGCGCCGGCCAGGCAGGGCACTGCCAGCAGGATCAGGGTCGACATCAGGAAAAAGCGGACGGGATTGGACATGATGGGTCTCCCTGGCCGAGGGGTAAGGAACGCTTGGGTCAAGGGGCGGAGGTCAGCGTACAGCCACGTCGCACCTGAGGCAAGCAAAACACTGGTACACCGGGGGCCGTAAAAAGTGCCCGCGGACCGAGGTCCGCGGGCACGCGCCTACTGCACGGAAAGCAGGATTACTCCACCCTGGCCTCGCCGTCGTAGTGGTCGTTGTCGTCGTCGTCGTCGTTGTCGTCGCAGTGGCCCGGTCCGATGTTACCCTTGTTGTACTCATCGAACATGTGCTGCCACATCATGACCATGTCGCGGTCGGCGTCGCTGAGGTTGTCCCAGTCCGTCCAGTCGTACATGGCCAGGAAGGCGTCCGCGTCGTCGATTTCATCAGCGACGGCACTGTCGCTGGCACCCGCAGCAAGGTTGAGCTTGGCGGCCAGCAGCTGCGCGTACAGCTTGGTGATGCCGTTGTTGTTCCGGCCGTAGGTCTTCATCTCCAGCACGTCCAGGGCCATCTCGCGCGTGGTCACGCCGAGACTCTTGGTGCCGAAGTCGTCGCCCAGCCAGATCGGCAGGTACTGTGTGACCTCGTCGGCCTGGTTGCCGTTGCCCAGACCGGTATGGCCCTTCCAGTAGCCGATGGTCAGCGTGCAGCCCTCCATGGGCGGCATGCACAGCGCGGCGTCGATGGTCATATCGTCGGCGTCGACGATGGTGACGCAGTCGGTGATGCCGTCACTGCCGGCATTGCTGTCGGTCGTCATGTCGCAGGCAGCGGAGTACTGCTCGCAGAAGATGTAGCCGTCAGGCGCCACGAACTGCACGGTGTAGTCGCCGGGCATCAGTTCGCAGAACTCGTACTTGCCCATCGCGTTGGTATAGGTCGTCGCGATGACCTGTTCCGGCGGGCAGCCGACCCAGAGGTTCACCTCGACGTTATCCACACCCATCTCGTCGACGTCCTGGCAGCCGTTGCCGTTCTCGTCGAACCACACGAAGTCGCCGATGCAGAACGTCGGCGGCAGGCACAGACCGGCGTCGATCGTCATGTCGTCGGCGTCGACAATGGTGACGCAGTCAGTGATCCCGTTTTCGCCGGGATTGCTGTCGCTGGCGGTATCGCAACCGTCGGCGTACTGCTCGCAGAAGATGTAGCCGTCCGGGGTCACGAACTGGACCGTGTAGTCACCGGGCATCAGTTCGCAGAAGGAGTAGTGCACCATCGGCGTCAGTCGTCGTGGTCGCGATGACCTCCTCGGGCGGACAGCCGACCCAGAGGTTGACCGTGACACCCTCGACACCCATCTCGTCCACGTCCTGGCAGCCGTTGCCGTTCTCATCGAACCACACGAAGTCGCCGATGCACAGCAGCTCGGGCGGGGTCACCGGAACCGCGAGGCCGGTCCCGACCCAGGCCATCGAGGCGCCGAGAGGATCGTTGCTGGCGGTGGAGATCAACTCCACGGACAGTTCCGTGGCGCCGGCCGGGACGTTGACCTGTATGATCATGGAATCCCACAGCAGGCCGTCCATGCTGCCGAGCAGGTTGTCGAATAACTGGTCGCCGGCGGTCGTGGTGACCTTGATCTGGTTGGGGCGGTTCTCGCCGACGCTGCCGGCGAAGACCACGAGGTCGGCCGTGCGGTCGGCGCCTTCGGCCGCGAAGGTGAAGGTCTTGGCCACCGTCGCATCCAGAGGCGACGCGAACCGGAAGAACGCCATGTCCAGCCCGTCGAACAGGGCCAGGTCGGCCGCGGTGCCGTCATCGTAGATGACCAGGATGCTGGCGCCGTTGTTCTCGTCAAGGTTGCCGCCGCTAAAATCGAAATCGAAGTCCGCAATGGTGAAGCTGTTGGCTCCGGGAACGACCCAGCCGCGCGCGGTGATGTCGGCACGGTAGGCGTAGAAATTGTAGTTCTGGAAGAAGTTCGTCGGGCCGCCGATCAACTGGCCGGTCACCATGTTGCCGTCGACCGAAATGGCGTCGTCGCCACTGTCGCTGGTGGTGCCACCCTCCCAGTACAGGAGCACCTGGTTGATCGTCGCGCCCGCGGGCACGTCGATGGTCAAGGTGCCGCTGTCGGTGTCGACCATGCCCACGCCGCCTTCGGCGAAGCCGCTGCCGTCAGCGATCGTGATGCTGGGTACGCCCAGCTCCTCGGTACCGTCCTTGTCGTAACCCGTCACGTTCGTGGCCGGGGCCGGAGCCGTCAGGTCTTCCTGCTGGCTACAACCGGCCGCCATGAGGCCCACAATCAGGGCCAGAATGAGAATGCGAGAATATTTCATCAGTAGTCCTCCCCATGAAAAGAAACAGCGCTGCCTGAACACCGTTGTTCATAACCGTCGGGCGATCGAAATGTCCTTGGGATTCCTCCGTTATAACCCCCGTACAGTATCCTATAGATCAAGGAATGTGTCAATGGACATGCCTTCTTTTTGCAATATCATCAGCGCAGATTACAGGCCAAACGAAATATCACGGCATTATGCACGAAAGCTGCAAGATTCTGTGATAAAAGGAGAAGGAGCGATGGCTCGCTCCTCCTCCCGTGGTTTTGCCTTGCGGCGTTGTGCAAATTGCCTAGAACTGACTGACCTTGCTGTCACGACCAGTCGGCGGGTGGATCTGGAAATTGCCGCCGTCGATGTAACCGAAGACCTCGTACATGATGGCCGAACCGTCGGTCGGGCCTTCATAGATGCGGATCCGGTAGAAATCGGGGCATTCGCAATCGGCCAGCTCGGGGCCGCCGTTACGGCCGAAGCCCAGGGGATCGCAGCCGCCCGGATCATCGTGTCCGCCGGGTTCACCCAGATCGTCGATGTTGACCTCGAACCAGTGGAGGCTCGAACCGACGTCCACGTTGTTGGTGATGGAGGCAGGGGCACCCTTCATGTTCTTGAAGGTACCGACACCCGCGAAGTCGAGCTGCTTGGCCGGAGCCGGACGCGCCTGGACGCACCAGCCGGGATCCATGCACTCGATCCAGTCGATCTCGGTCCCCTCCGGCGCGCTGGGCGTGCCCGCGTGGAACACGAAGCTGCCGGCCGGACCCTTCTTCTGGTGGTGGGTCCAGTTGCCCCACGGCTGGGGCTGGGAGGCCAAAGGCGCACCGGCCTGGCCGCCGAAGGTGTATTCCTGGACGCCGTCGTCGGTCACGAAATCATCGTTCCCGCCGCCGGTCATCCGGCAGCCGACTTCCTCTTCCGGAACGCACAGGGCCGCGTCGATGGTCAGATCGTCGGCATCGACGATGGTGACGCAGTCGGTGATGCCGTTACTGCCGGCATTGCTGTCGCTGGTCGGATCGCAACCGTCAGCGAACGGCTCGCAGAAGAAGTAGCCAGCAGGGGCCACGAACTGCACGGTGTAGTCGCCGGGCATCAGTTCGCAGAACTCGTACTTGCCCATCGCGTTGGTGAAGGTCGTCGCGATGACCTGTTCCGGCGGGCAGCCGGCCCAGAGGTTCACCTCGACGTTCTCCACACCCATCTCGTCGACGTCCTGGCAGCCGTTGCCGTTCTCATCGAACCACACGAAGTCGCCGATGCAGAAGGTCTGCGGCAGGCACAGGCCTGCGTCGATCGTCAGATCGTCGGCGTCCACCAGGGTCACGCAGTCGGTGATGCCGTCGGCGCCGGGATTGCTGTCGCTGGCGACGTCGCACCCGTCGGCGTACTGCTCGCAGAAGATGTAGCCATCGGGGGCCACGAACTGGACGGTGTAGTCGCCCGGCTCGAGCTCGCAGAAGGAGTAGGAGCCGTCGGCCGCCGTCACGGTGGTGGCGATGACCGCCTCGGGCGGGCAGCCGGTCCACAGCTTGACCTCGACGCCTTCAACACCCATCTCGTCGACGTCCTGGCAGCCGTTGCCGTTCTCATCGAACCACACGAAGTCGCCGATGCACAGCAGCTCGGGCGGCGTCACGGGAACCGCAAGGCCCGTGCCGACCCAGGCCATCGAGGCGCCCTTGGGCTCGAAACCGGGCGTCGAGATCAGCTCGACGGTCAGTTCGGTGGCGCCCGCGGGCACCAGCACTTCGAGGATCATGGAGTCCCACAGGAGGGCGTCCATGCTGCCGAGGATGTCGGTGAAGATCTGGTCGCCGGCGATCGTGGTGACCTTGATCTGGTTGGGACGTTCCATCCCGACGCTGCCGGCGAAGACCACTAGGTCGGCCGTGCGGTCGGCGCTTTCGGCCGCGAAGGTGAACGTCTGGGGCACCGTCGCGTCGAGCGTGGGGCTGAAATTGAAGTAGGCCATGTCCAGGCCGTCGCGCAGGGACAGCTCGGCCGTGGTCCCGTCGTCGTAGATCACCAGCATGCTGGTGCCGTTGTTCTCGTCCAGGTTGCCACCGGTGAAATCGAAGTCAAATCCGGTGATCGTGAAACTGTTGGCCCCGGGAACGACCCAACCGCGGTCGGTGATGTCAGCCCGGAAAGCCGAGAAGAAGTAGTTGGAGTAAAAGTTGGTCGGCCCGCCGATGAGATCGCCGGTGACGTCGTTGCCGTCAACGGTGATCGTGTCGTCACCGGGAGCGCCGGTCGTGCCGCCCTCCCAGTACAGGAGGACCTGGTTGATGGTCGCACCCAGGGGCACATCGATGTTGAGCGTACCGCTGTCGACACCGACCATGCCCACGCCGCCCTCGGCGAAGCCGCTGCCGTCGGCAATGGCGATACTGGGGTCACCCAGCCCTTCGGTGCCGTCCTTATCGAAATTGTAGACCGGATTCCGGGAATCGGTCTGGGGCTCCAGGGGGTCCTGCTGCTGGCTACAGCCAGTCAGCGCAAGGCCCGCCAGGAGCATCATCACTACGAAACGTTTCCAATGCATCACGCATCCTCCTGCCAAGGATCATTTCCTGACTTCTAATTGATTATTGCCGAAATCGTCTGATGAACGCCGGAAGATCCGGGCGCCATTCCCCCACACAAAGAGTATCTCAGATTTGAGGTATGGTGTCAACCGGCAGGATTATATTTGAAGATATGGGTGCAATAATGGCGTATAAGGCTGTTTGGCCGTGAGGAATGTGATAAGTGACACCACGAGAGGCTGGCGGCTTACTTACCGAGCTCGTCCCAGACGGCCCCCATGTTCAGTCCGCTGGTTTCGGCGATCTGGGCGTGCTTGCGGGCGTCGGCCCCATTGCCCAGCCGGCTGCAGGCGATGCCGAGGTAGGCGTGGGCAAGCATGTTGCCCGGCTCCAATTCCAGAGCCTTCCGGCAGGCCTGTTCGGCCGAATCAAACTGCCCGAAGCGGCAGAAGAGGCGCCCTTGCCTGGCGTAGGCATCAGCCCGGTTGGCATCGAGGGTCAGGACCTGGCCGTAGGTCGTGAATGCTTCCCGGTTCTTGCCCTGCTTTTCGAAAATCTGTCCCATGGAGAGCCAGAGTTCGGGGTTGTCGGGATCGGCTGCGATGGATTGGAGACAGAAATCCTCGGCCTGCAGGGGCTCTTCGTTGTCGAGCAGGCACTGGATGTAGCGGACGCGCGGCAGGGCTTCGCCTTCGCTGAGCTTGACCGCGACCTCATAACTCTTCAGACCCTTCTTGTGGGCGCCCATCCGGCAATGGGCCTCGCCCATGCGGATCCTGGCTTCCATGCTCTCCGGGTCGGTCTCGACCGCGTCGCGGGCCACCGCCTCGGCCTGGGACAGCCGATCCTGGGCTTCATAGATCTCGCTGAGCTCCACCAGGAGATTGGCCGAACGGTTGGCCTTGTTCCGGCCCACCTCCAGCAGTTCCTCCGCGGCCTCCAGATCGCCCTCGGCCACCAGGAACCGGCTGAAACGGATATAAGCGGCAGGATCAAGGGGATTCTCGGCAATCAGAGCCTGTCCCTGGACACGGGTCTCGATCGGACGGTTTTCGATTTCCTGGGCGATTGCGACTGCCGAAGACATCAACCAGCAGGCCAGGAAGAACGAGACCGTCATGGGGAAGAATCGGGAATGGTGCGTCATCATCGTGGACTCCAGGGTGCCGAAGGAAACAGGTCACGCGGCATTCGTTCGCCGTGGCTCTCTCTGGCCTTAACAATAATGATGCCACGGGACGCTGACGAGCGCGCTCCCGGCAGGAAAGCGAAGTCCGGGCCCGGCCGCGATCGCTACCGGGGCTCAGCGCGCCAGCCGCCGCTCGACATCCGCCACGCCCCGATCCGCTTCGTCGACCAGATCCTGCAGGATTTCCCGCAGGGGCTGGACCTTGTTGACGATGCCCACCGACTGGCCGGCCATCAGGGAACCGCCGTCGACCTCTCCGTCCACCGCGGCCTCCCGGAGGGATCCCACCCAGTACTCCTCGACCTTGAATTGCGCCTCCTGGCGGGTCATTTCGCCCTGTTTGAGCTTGTCCAGCAGCTCAAGTTGCAAGTCCCCGAACTTGTCCATGGCGCTGTTGTTCAGCGCGCGCACCGAGACCACCGGCAGTTTCGCCGAGTACTGGGGAGTGGAAATCGCTTCCCGGGCGCGGGCCCGGATGAAGACTTCCTTGAACTTGGGATGGGCGTTGCACTCCTCGGCGAGCACGAAACGTGTGCCCATCTGGGCGCCGGCCGCTCCCATCAGGGTCAGGTGGGCGATCATCTTGCCCGACGCGATCCCGCCGGCCACGAAGATCGGGGTCTCGGGAAAATTGAAGAGGATCTCCTGCAGCAGCACGATGGTGGAAACATGACCGATATGGCCACCGGCCTCGCTGCCCTCCAGAATCAAGCCGTCGGCGCCGTAGCTGATCATCCGCTTGGCGATGCTGCCGGTCGAGGCGAAGCAGAGGACCTTGGCGCCGCTGGCCTTGGCCTTCTCGACCTCCGAGCCGCGGGGCAGGGAGCCGGCAAAAACGATGTGGCCGACCTTCTTCTTGCAGAGGATGTCCAGGTGCTCATGGTAGTTCGGCGCGATCGTAATGACGTTGCCGGCAAAGGGCCGGTCGGTCATGGCCCGGGTCTGGTCGACGTAGTCGGCGAACAGTTCGGGCGGCATGTTGCCGGCCGCCAGGACGCCGAAGGCCCCCAGGTTGCTCATGAGGGAAACGAGGTCGGGATCGCTGATCCAGGTCATCGCCCCGCACATGATGGGCAATTCGGAACCCAGGAACTCCTTTCCCACGGACCAGATCCGGTCGAGGCGTGCCGTGGCCTTCACGGGATTCAAGGCGTTCATGAACATCCTCCTGTCATGGGAACCGTCCCTGGTTCCCGAATACCGGCCACCGGTTCGACCGGTGCCAAAACGGCCCGACGGAGCGGGCCGTAAGGTGCGAAGTACCACTTTTCCTATAACAGATCCACCGACATTGTGCAACCGGGAGCCGCCCGGCCACCGGATTCGAGCCTAGGCGTCCAGGCTGTCGAGCATGACCTCGGCGATGTCGCGCGCGGTGAGGGACTCGCTCCGGTCCGTCTCCTTGATGGCGTCGCCGAGCATGGTCAGGCAGAATGGGCAGGCCGTGCAGACCTCGGACGCCCCGGTGGCGGCGGCCTCTTCGATCCGGTTGTGATTGATGCGGGTCCCCAGGTCCTCTTCCATGAACATGCGCCCCCCGCCGGCGCCGCAGCAGAAGCCCTCCCGCGGCTGCGCTTCATCTCCGCCAGCTCGGCGCCGGGCAGGGCGCCCAGGATCTCCCGCGGGGCGTCGTAGATGTCGTTGTGCCGGCCCAGGTAGCAGGAGTCGTGGTAGGTGACCTTGGCCGCGGCGCCGCCCTTGAGCTTCAGGCGTCCGTCGGCCACCAGGGACTCGCAGCAGTTCGCTGTGGTGGACGACCGCCACGTCCTCGAGACCGAAGTCCGGGTACTCGTTGGCAATGGAGTTGAAACAGTGCGGACAGGCCGTCACGACCTTGTTCACCTTGTATTTCTGGAAGGTCGCGATGTTGGCCGGCGCCTGCATCTGGAACAGGTACTCGTTGCCGGCCCGGCGGGTGGCGTCGCCGCAACAGCCCTCCTCCAGCCCCAGGATGGCGAAATCCACCTCGGCGGCCTGCAGGCAGGTCACCAGGGCCCTCAGCACCTGCTGGTTGCGGTCGTCGAAGCTGCCGGCGCAGCCCACGAACAGCAGGTAATCGGCTTCGCCCTTGTCGCGCATGCGCGGCACCTCGAGGTCGCCGATCCAGTCCTCGCGCCCGGCGGCGCTGGCGTTCCAGGGGTTGCTGTTGTTCTCGAGCCCCTTGAGGGCGCCCTGCAGAGCCGTCGGCACCTTGGCCTCCATCATCACCAGGTGGCGCCGCTGATCGATGATGTTCGGGATGTGGTCGATCATCACCGGGCAACTGCTCATGCACCAGCCGCAGGTGGTGCAGGCCCACAGGGCCTCCTCGTCGATGACATCGCCGATGAGGGCCGGACGGGTGTGCGCTTCGACCATGGCGGCCGCCTGCTCGTCCCTGCCCTGGGACTTGAGTTTGCCCACGGCCTGCAGGTGTTCGGCCATGGCGTAGGCGTGGTCGCGTTCATCGACGATGATGGACCGCGGGTGGAGGGGTTTGCCGGTCAGGGAGGCGGGACACATCTCGTCGCAACGGCCGCACTCGGTGCAGGTGTACATGTCCAGGATCCGGCGCCACGAGAAGTCCTCGATCTTGCCCACGCCGAACACCTCGGTGCCTTCGAAGTCCATCTTCGTCAGGGCCGAGGTTGCCGTCAGGCGGCTCAGATAGACGGCCGGCAGGGCGGTGATGACGTGAAAGTGCTTGCCGAACGGCAGAATGTTGAGGAAGCCCAGCAGCAGCACGACATGGACCCAGAACATGGCCTTCCACCACAAGGCGACCGTGTCGGCGGGCGTCGCGACGAAGACACCGGCCAGCAGGGTGGAAATCCAGGCCCATCCCCGTTCCGGGCTGCCCGGATCGAGGGTGAACAGGGCGGCGTCGGCCACGAAGTCGGTCACCATCAGGGAGCCGATCCACAGCAGGATCAACACCCCTTCGACATTCAGGTGCAGACGGGCGGGCCGTACCACGAGGCGGCGCCACAGTCCGTAGACGACTGCCAGCAGGACCAGGGCGGCGAACGTGTCCTTCAGTAGGACGTAGACCTGTCCAGCCGGTCCACCGAGCAGCGGCAGATGGAAATCCGTGTCGAAGCCCCGGCCGATGAGGGTTACCGTACGGATCGATACCACCAGGAACCCCGCGAAGATGACCGCGTGCATCCAGCCGGCACCGCGCTTGTAAAGCAGACGTTTCTGGCCGAAGCCGATGATCAGGAGATTCTTCAGGCGCACCCAGGGTTGGTCCGTGCGCCCGGCCGCCTGGCCGGCGCGCAGAAGCCAGTAGCGGTCGGCCAGTGTGCCGACGAACATGGCCAGGGCCATGAACAACAGGATGGACATGATCACCGGATTCAAGGGGTCCCCTTCCGGAATGAAAGCTCAGGCGACACAGGCGAACGGCGCCAGCGCCACGACCCGGCAAACATACGGTATCACTCATGCTCCGACTAGAAAAAAGGCGGACCGAACGGGTCCGCCTCGTTGGTCTGATCAGGGATCAACGATAGGTGGCTTTCAAGGTCCCGAAGGTGACGTCCGCCTGCTTGATCGCCGGATCGATGTAGATGTAGTCACCGGTGCTGTGCCCGAATCCGAGGG
This sequence comes from Candidatus Krumholzibacteriia bacterium, assembly GCA_942492615.1. Lineage (GTDB taxonomy): Bacteria > Krumholzibacteriota > Krumholzibacteriia > LZORAL124-64-63 > LZORAL124-64-63 > CALOFL01. Next base: position 183,519 of record CALOFL010000004.1, on the reverse strand, counting down.
GCACGTTGGCGCCGTCGCGGACATCCACATCCTGGAAGATCAAGGGCGTCGAACCGTAGCCCAGGGCGGTGAAGTGGCAGGTCGCCAGGATCGTGTCCTGATCGTTGGTGCCATCGAGGATCGAGCTGGCAAAGTGGATCGTACCCTGGGGCTCGATGCCGGAATAGTCGAAGAAGAAATGACCCTGCCCTGTTCCGGTGAACCAGGGACCGGGCACGACGGCGTCAAGCTGCAGGAGGAAAGGATCAAACGCGATCACGGTTTCGATCCCCTTGACCGCGAGGGATTGGCAATCGATGGCGATATCGACCGTAAATACGAAATCGTTGGGATAGCTGACCGAAGGGTCGAAATAGATGGTCTGCGCCGCCGCCGGCGCAACCAGGACGGCCAGCCCCAGGCACACCGTGAAAACAAGAAGCCATGAACGCACAATAGACATGTGACCACCCTCGCTGAAATCCCCGATTTCCCCAGGGAGCCGTGGACGTTGGAATTAAGATAGGGACAAGATCCTCCACCCGCATCCTAATCTAATTTGCATGATATTTGAAGCGATTTCTTAAATTCGAGTAACATTGTGTGCCGTGGCAGTCTGCGGCTCCCCGGTTTACAATGGTACCGATGCCGGGTAGATTGCCAGCATGACGCCCTGCCTTACCGCCGACAGTTACGTCCGCCGGAGGCCGGGAAACAACTCGGGAAGGACGAACCATGAGCGGCCTGGAACAACCCACGAACCCGCCGGATGAACGCATCCGGGAGATCCTGGCGTCCATGAAGAGGATCGCCGTGGTGGGCCTTTCGGACCGCGAGGACCGTGCCAGCCACGGCGTCGCCCGCTTCCTGGTCGGTCAGGGTTTTGCCGTCTTCGGGGTCAATCCGCGCATCGGTGGCGATGTCCGGGGTATCCCCGTTCATGGCTCCCTGGCCGAGGTTCCCACGCCCATCGACGTGGTCAACATCTTTCGCCGGAGCGAGACCGTTCCGCCGGTGGTCGCCGCGGCCATCGCCTGCGGCGCCACCACGATCTGGATGCAGGAGGACGTCGTTCACGAAGAAGCCGCCGCCACCGCGCGCGCGGCCGGACTCGATGTCATCCAGGACCGCTGCCTCTACAAGGAGTGGCTGCGACTGATGAACGGATAGCTTGTGGCCATGAATCCCGCAGAAACCTCGCCACCGCCATGCAACCTCGTCACCGGCGCCCTCGGCTTCGTCGGTCTGCACCTGGTGCGCAGCCTGGTGGTGGCAGGTATTCCGGTGATCGGTCTCGGCCGCCACGAGCCCGGCGCCGCATTGCCGGCGACCGCGGGCCCCTTTCGCCTCGCAGGCCCGGCAGCTGAACTGGAAGGTGCCGTGACGTACCAGGCCCCCTGGGGCCGTTTCTGGTACAAACCCCTGGCCCTGGAGGACCCCCGGCCCATCGCCGACCTGCTGCGGCTCCTGCGACCGGTGATGGTGTATCACCTGGCGGCCCAGAGCTCGGCTGCGATTTCTTTTCGCGAACCGATCGACACCTTCGTATCCAATGTCCAGGGCACCTTGAATCTGCTCGAAGGAATCCGGGCTCTTCCCGATGCCGACCGACCGGTGATGCTGTCGGTCGGCTCCTGCGAGGAATACGGGCCCCAGCAGGACGGTACCGGCATCCTGCGCGAGGACAGCCCCCTCAATCCGGTTTCCCCCTACGGCGTCAGCAAGGTGGCCCAGACCCTGTTGTGCCGCCAGTACGTCCACTCCTACCAGTTGCCCGTGATGATGACGCGCTCTTTCAGCCATACGGGCTCCGGGCAGGACACCCGGTTCGCCTTTCCCAGCTTCGCCCGTCAGATCGCCGCGGCCGAAGCCGGCGCCGGGCCGAGCGAAATCGTCACCGGCGACCTGACGGCCGTGCGCGACTTCCTGGACGTTCGCGACGTCGTGACGGCCTACCGGATCCTCATGAAGGAAGGACGGCCGGGTGAGATTTATCAGGTAAGTTCCGGCAATCCTTTGACGATAAGCCAGGGACTGGAGATATTGGTCGCTGGCGCCCGCTGCCCCATCACCGTTCGTCGGGATCCGGCCCGCTGCCGGCCCTCGGACACGCCGCTGTTGGTGGGCGACAATACCAAATTGCGACAGGACACCGGGTGGGAGCCCGAATGGGACATCACCCAAACTCTCCTGGGCCTGCTGGACGAGGCCCGAAAGGAATTCCAATGATTCGGATCTGCATGGTGGGCACTGGATACGTCGGCCTGGTTTCGGGGGCCTGCATGGCCGACTTCGGTCACAAGGTGACCTGTGTCGACATCAACCAGGAACGCATCGAGGGCCTGGTCAAGGGCATCATCCCCTTCTACGAGCCGGGACTCGACCGTCTGGTCCTCAAGAACGTCGAAGAAGGCCGGCTGCGCTTCACCACCTCCCTGGCCGAGGCCATCGAGGACGCCGACGTGGTCTTCATCGCCGTTCAGACACCCATGTCCGAGTCGGGCGAGGCGGACCTGCAGTACGTCATGAAAGTCGGCGAAGAGATCGGCGCCCTGCTGGATTCCTACAAGGTCATCGTCACCAAGAGCACCGTGCCGGTGGGCACCAACCGCAAGCTCAAGAAGGTCATCCAGGGCAAGCTGCGCGCGGACGTCGAGTTCGACATGGCCAGCAACCCCGAGTTCCTGCGCGAGGGCTCGAGCATCGAGGACTTCATGCGGCCCGACCGCGTGGTCATCGGCGTGGAAACGGAGAAATCCGAGGAGCTGATGCGGGAGATCTACCGACCGCTCTACCTGATGGAAACGCCGATGGTCAAGACGGGCATCGAAACCGCCGAGCTGATCAAGTACGCCTCCAACAGTTTCCTGGCCGTGAAGATCTCCTTCATCAACGAGATCGCCCGCCTCTCCGAGGCCGTCGGCGCCGACGTCCGCGACGTCGCCAAGTCGATGGGCCTGGACAAGCGGATCGGCTCGAAGTTCCTGCACCCGGGCCTCGGTTTCGGCGGCAGCTGCCTGCCCAAGGACACCAATGCCATCGTCCACATCGCCCGCGAGGCCGGCACCGACATGACGATCGTCAACGCCGCCATCGGCGTGAACCACGACCTGCCGGTGCGGGCGGTGGCCAAGGCCGAGAAGCTCGTCGGCGACCTCAGCGGCAAGAAGGTCGCCCTGCTGGGGCTCGCCTTCAAACCCAATACGGACGACATCCGCTCGGCCCCCAGCCTCGACATCATCAGGCTGCTGGCGGACAAGGGCTGTCAGTTCCAGGTGCACGATCCCGCCGCCATGGACAATTTCCGGACCGTCCACCCCGACCTGACCTACTGCCAGTCGCCGTATGAAGCGTGCGAAGGGGCGGACCTGGCCATCCTGGTGACCGAATGGAACCAGTACCGCCAGCTCGATTTCAACTGGCTGGGCGAATCCATGGCAGGAAAAACTTTCCTCGACTGCCGGAATGTGTATGATTTGCCCCATCTGGAGAAATTCGGTTTCAGGTACGACTGCTTTGGACGGGCGGCCCACACCTCCGCACCGGCGTGACCGCTTTGGCGGCAGCGCGGGCTTCCGCCGAAAGGACCACATGGCTACCAATCAGCACAAGCGGGTCGGCCGGTACGACCTGATCACGCCCATGCTGCCCTGCAAGGACGAGATCCTGGCCAAATTCGAGAAGTTCCTCATGTCCGGGCATTACATCCTCGGCGAGGAGGTGCGGCTGCTCGAAGAGGAGCTCGCCGCGGCCTCGGGCGTGCCCGCTGCCGTCGGGGTCGCCTCCGGTTCTTCCGCCCTGTTCGTCGCCCTGGCGATGGCCGGCGTGCGGCCCGGTCACGAGGTCATCACGACGCCCTACACCTTCGACGCCACCATGGAGGCCATCGTCCTGCTGGACGCCGTCCCGGTGTTCGTCGACATCCTGCCCGGGGATCTCAACCTGGACCCGGCCAGGATCGAGGCGGCCATCACCGACAAGACGCGGGCCATCATGCCCGTGCCCATCTTCGGCGCGCCCTGCGACATGAACGCGATCAACGAGATCGCGGCCCGGCGCGGCCTCGAGGTCGTGGTCGACATGGCCCAGGCCTTCGGCACCCTCTACGACGGCAAACCCATGGGATCGTTCGGCCGCATGAGCACGCTGAGCTTCTATCCGACCAAGAACCTGCCGGGGATCGGCGACGGCGGCATGGTCTTCTGCCGGGACACGCGCGACGCCGACCGTATCCGGAAGATCCGCGCGCATCAGGCCGTCAGGGCCAACGACCACCTGTACACCGGTTGGAACAGCCGTCTGGACGAGGTCCAGGCCATGGTCATCCGCGTCCGCCATTCGCGGTTCGCCGACGAGCAGAGCGATCGTGACGCGGTGGCGGCGATCTACGACAGCTACATCCCGGCCGCCAACCGCCTGCAGCTGACCGCCGGCGGCCGCGGCATGAAGGTCACCTACCACCAGTACTGGGTGCGCTGCGGCGACCGCGACGGTCTGGCCAGGGTGCTCGACGCCGCCGGCATCGACACCGCGGTCTACTACGACCCCCCGCTCCACAAGCACGAACTGGCGGAGTATGCGCGCGTCGGCGGCGACCTCACGGAAGCCGAACGCGCCGGGCGCGAGGTGCTGATCCTGCCCATCCATGCCGCGTTGCCTTTCGCCGACGCCCACCGCATCGGCGCAATCGTTCAGGAATTCCTCGAGCAGGACGCCTCCGAGGCGCGGTCGTGAGGTCACTGGCGTGAAATCACGAGTCCTCACTTTCGGCAGCCTGGACTCGCCCCTGGCCCGCAACCTGACCCAGACGGTGATCGACGAGATCCAGGCGCGGATGCCCCGGCTGACCTGCCAGATGAACATCTGGCCGAGCGGCGTGCAGGACAAGGAGCTGGAACCCTTCGTGGCCGCCAGCCGCGGTGAGGTCGAGTTTCTCGAGGAACAGGTGATGGCGGAACAGGCGCGGCTGATCGTGCTCGAGGCCGCCGACATGGTGCTGCCTCTACCGGCTGACCTGGCGATCGTCTGCGTTCCCGATCGCGCGGCTCCTTTCGATGCCTATCTCAACCGCCAGGGCATGATCATGGACGAGATGGATCCGGGCAGCCGGATCGGCGTGCTGTCCATGCGCTCGCGTTCCCAGATGCAGGCCCAGTGGCCCGAAATCTCCTTCAGGATCCTTCGCGGCGGTGTCGATCTGGCCATGGAGACCCACATGCGCCGCAATGAAATCGACGGACTCGTGCTGCCGGCGGCCGTGACCGAACACCTCGGCATCCAGGGCATCGTGGCGGAGATCTTCGCCCCCGAGTTCATCCTGCCCGGCCCGGGCCAGGGCATCCTCGTGGTCGTCGGCCGCGCCGCCGACCAGGAGGCCCGGGAGCTGCTGGCCCCGCTTCATTCCGAAGCCACGGCGACCGAACTGCAGGCCGAACATGCTTTCTGCAGCCGGATGATCTCGGACCAGGACCTCCCGGTGGGCGCCTTGGCCCGCGTGCTCGGCGAGGAGATCGTCATCGAAGGCGCCACCGGTTCGGGCATCAACCGGATTTTTGTCAACGGTGGGATCGACGAGGCCGAAGCCGTCGGCAGTGGGCTGGCCCAGCAGATCCTGTCGTGCGGCGAGTCCTTCGCCGACCTGCTCGAGGCCGATTTTCCCGACGGCCTGCCCGAAGACACCGATGAAGACAGCAACGGCCTCGAACCGGACCTCGATCTCGCAGCCGCTACCGGAAACGACGCTGACCGGTCCCATCTGGACGAGGACCTCGAGGATTTGAAAGCCCTGGAAAATCTGGCGGGCATCGCCGAAGAAGCCGACGATGCTGCCGATGAAGACGACGACACCGGCCATTTCCCCTACGACAGCTGACCCGCCGCCGGATTCCGCCCCATCAGGTCCTGGACCGCTGCAGCTCCCGCGCCACCTTGGCCGCGGCGAAGGGGTCCCTCATCTGGGCAGTGCCGATCTGGACGCTGGCCGCTCCGAGAGCGAAGAATTTGAGCGCGTGTTCCGCCGTGGCGATGCCGCCGACGCCCACGACGGGCACGCCCGTCCGCGTCACGATTTCATCGACCTTGGCCAGCGCGATCGGCAGGATCGCCGGTCCCGAATAGCCCCCGAAACGGCGCGGCAGGACCGGACGTCCGGTGACCAGATCGACTTCCAGACCGATGACGGTGTTGATGGCACACACCCCGTCCGCGCCTGCGGCCGCGGCCGCCGCGGCCAGAGCCGCGATATCCGCCACGTTCGGCGTCAGCTTGGCGAGCAGCGCCCGGTCGGGCAGGTGTGGACGGGCGGCGGCAATGCACTCGCCGACGGTCACCGGATCCCTGCCGAAGTCATGCCCGCCCTCGGCCACGTTGGGACAGCTGAGGTTGATCTCCACCCCGTGCCAGTGGCGGAAGTTGTGGGCCACGGTCTGCAGTCGGGCGGCCATCTCACCGAATTCGGCTGGCCGCGTGGCCGCCAGGCTCACCACCGTGGGGACACCGGCAGCCTCCAGACCAGGCAGCACCGACGCCAGGAACTCGTCAAATCCGACATTTTCCAGCCCGATACTGTTGATGGCGCCGCATTCGGTCTCGGCCAGACGGGGCATGGGGTTGCCCGACCGGGGCTCGGGCGTGACCGTCTTGGTGACGACGGCCCCCAGGCCCTCGTATGGTGATGAGAAGCCGAAGCCGGTGATGTCGTGACCGGTCAGCCCGTAGGCGAAGCAGCCCGAGGCGGTCCAGATGCGGCCGGGGAATTCCCTGGGGCCCAGGCGGAACGGAGCCACCGGGTCGATCGTCCACCAGTCGGGCAGCTTCAAGGTCATCCTCTTTCGGTTCCAGGCAGGCTCGGCACCGTTTCACTCGGATGTCGCTCCCAGGCGATGTCCCTGGCGTTGAAGACCGGGCCCTCCTGGCAGGAGGTCGCGTTCCGCCAGCGGTCGGGCGCCGCGGCCGGATCATGGACCGGCACCACGCAGCCCTTGCAAACTCCGTAACCGCAACCCATGTGCTCCTCGAGCGAAAGCCAGCAATCCCAGCCCCTGTCCGCGGCCAGCCTGGAGGCGGCTTTCAGCAGGGGCAGCGGGCCGCACGACAGGACAACCCTGGGATTGCTGTCAGCGGTACCTTCCCGACGGGCGACGAGGTCGGTCACCAGCCCCTCCCAGGCTTCTCGGCCTGCCGGAACGGCGTCCATGCGGTCGACACTCACGTGCCAGTCATTGTCCAGCAGGTCCCACGGAACATCCGCCGGATCACGCGCGCCGAAGAAGGCCCGATCCCCGGGCCGACCGTACCGTTCCTGCCAGGCCGCCAGCGGGGGCAGGCCGACGCCCCCGGCAATCAGCACCGCCGGCACGTCCGGGTCCGGCGCCGCAAAAGGCCGGCCCAGGGGCCCGAGAAACGACAGGGGATCGCCCGGTTTCAGGTCCGCCATCAGCGCGGTGCCGCGGCCCACGATCCGGTAGAGAAAAGAAACCCGGCGACCCTGCGCCGCATAGATCGAGAACGGCCGGCTGAAGACCAGGGTCTTGCCCCCGGTGAAGTTCAGCATGGCGAACTGGCCCGGCGAGAAACCCACTTCGGTGTCGAGATCGGCGTCGATCCGCAGCAGGCCGCTGGACACGGCATGGTTGGCGTGGACCACACCCTCGCAGGCCACGGCCGGATGTACAGCGGACGGTTGGGTCATGAGAAACTTTCGGTTCAGGGTCATCGTTGCCGTCAGCGCAGGAAATCCCAGTTCTTGTCGCGTTCCTTGTCCCTCTTTTCCTCTTCCTCTTCTTTCCGGGCGGCCTCGTCTGCAGCGGCCTGTTCCTCCGCCTGCCGCGCCATTTCCTGCGGATCGAGAACAGCCGGTTCGGCAACCAGGGAGTCGGGCAACGTCGCCCCCTGACCCGCCGCTTCGAGGGCTGTCCCGGCGCTGCCGGACGGAGCGCCCACCGCCGGCAGGGAATCGACAACCGCCTCCCGGGAGAGGCCCGCCGCCGGAGGCGCGACCGTGGTGTTCCGGTTGCGGGTCACCCGGGCGATGTCGTCGGCCGTGGGTGCAAACATGAGGTTGTCCCGCCGGGACAGATAGACCATGCGACGCCGCACGCCCGGCGTGACCTCCGCTCTGGATACGGTGGTCTTCTGCCCTACACGGGCCGTCACCAACGCCGTCCTTTCCTCTTCCGAAAGACTGGCGTAACGCTCGGCCTGCATCTCGGTCCGGACAGCCATCAGGTACCCCAGAAGATCCGACTCCTGGCCCGAACGGAGCTCGAAGGCCTGCGGGGAATCGGGATAGTCGGCTTCGAGCCGCGCGGCATAACCAGCAGCGGAATCGGGCGCGTCGAGGTACCGGTCATGGGCCAGGTAGGCGCCGTAGAGTGCCCGTGCGGCGACGGTGCTATCGGCGGCGGTGTCCGCCGCGGCCAGGGCATAGAGGTTGGCAGCCTCTTCCGGATGGTCGAACCCGAACAGCATCGCGTTGGCCTGCAGCAGGCGCAGCGCCGCAATCCGTTCACCGCTGGCGTCGGGCAGGGCGTTCTCCGCAGCCAGATACGCCTGCAGGCTGTCGTTGATCCGACGGGTTCTATCCTCGTCGTCCAGTTCGTCCCGTTTCAATAGAGCGGTCTGAAACTTGGGTCGCGCAAGATCCCACTCGCCGCGTTCCATGTAGAGGTAGCCCAGGATGTCGGAGGCCCGGGCCTTGATCGCCGGGGTTTCCCAGTCTGTCGGCATGTTCTCCAGCAGCGGGGAAGCTTCGTCGCCTTTCCCCTGCGCCACGAGCCGCTCGGCCTGGATGAGCAGCACTTCCCCCTGGGCGTTGTAGATCCTGGCCTCGGTTTCGAGCTCCTTCAGCAGGGTCTCCGCCAGGTCGTAGTCCCCGATGCGCACATGGACCCGCGCACGCAGCAGGCGGGCCCGGAAGCCGAGATCGGCGCTGGTCGTGCGGTTGCTGACTTCCTGCAGGATCTCGGCGGCCTTGTAGTATTCCTCCAGTTCCCAGAAGCTGCGGGCGAGCTTGAGACCGACCCGGTCCCGTTCCGCGATATCGGTATCCAGGGACAGGTAGGCCTGATAACTCTCGACGGCAGTCTCCCACTCCTCGAGATTGAAGGCATTGTCCCCGCTGACTTTTCTCGTCTCTGCCTGGTAGCGGCTCTCCGGATACAGCTTGGCCAGCCTGTCGAGGAACTCCTGGCTGCGGTCCAGGGCGCCGATGAGCAGGTAGTTGAGACCCATCAGGTACAGGGATTCCTCCAGGTAGGGCGACTGGGGATAGTTGGTGAACAGCAGATCGAATTTGCGGATGGACATCCGGTAGGATTCCAGGCGGTGGTAAGATTTTCCCTGCAGGAAAAGAACGTCGTCAGTCAGGCTGTGGCCGGGGTATTCGTCCAGCACCTTCTGGGATTTGCGGATGGCCGTTTCGTAGTCGTTCTTCTGGGCGCCGGCCGGCTTGGGCGGATCCTGCTTGTTCTTCAGCGCCATTTCCCGCACCTGTTCGGCGTTGTCGTAGCTTTTCTTGGCGTTGAAGTAGGTGTTGTACTTGGCGCACCCGCTGATCGCCAATACCGCAGCCAGCAGCAGTACTAAAGGCCGGCGGGCCGTCCTGTTTTGCGGACGGATTGGACCCGAACGGACGCTCCGGTCAGCCGGGCGGTCCGGTGCGCCGCTGATCACAGAGGAATGTCGGACCTTCGGTTCCACGGGTTTCCTTTGATCGGCATCGATTTGCCCCGGATCGCCGGGGACGTTGACAGCCATAAGAAAAGCAATAAATGTACCGTTCGGCTACCCTGCCGCCGCCGCCGCGGCCCGCCAGGTCAAGCGCCCCCGCAGGAACGTGGCGGTCACCTTGCCGGTCAGGGTTTCCCCGAGGTAGGCACTGTTGCGACTGCGTGACCGGAAATCCTCGGGCCGGACCGTCCATTCGCAGTCCGGATCGATCAGGATGAAATCCGCCTCGCCCCCCTCTTCCAGGCCACCACAGGCCAGGTTGAAGATCCGCGCCGGCGTCTCGGACATGGCCTGGATGAGACCCCCCAGATCCATGATCCCGGTCTTGACCAGGTAGGTGATGCCCACCGCCAGGGCGGTCTCCAGGCCCGTGACGCCGAAGGGGGCCTGGTCGAACTGGTGCTCCTTCTCCGTGCCCGTATGCGGCGCGTGGTCGGTGGCGAGGCAGTCGATCGTACCGTCGGCCAGACCCTCGGCGACGGCGTTCACGTCATCGGCTTCCCGCAACGGCGGGCTCACCTTGAACAGGGGCGAATAGTCGCGGCAGCGGCCGTGGTCCAGGCTGATGTGATGGGGCGTCGCCTCGGCCGTCACCCGGATACCTTCGGCCCTGGCCCTGCGAATGATGTCCACCGCGCCCTTCGTCGACACATGGGCGACATGCAGATGTCCGCCGGTGGCCCGGGCCAGTTCGATATCGCGGAAGACCGCCGCGTCCTCGCCGGCGCGGGCCATACCCGCCAGACCCAGCCTGGCCGACCAGTACCCCGCGTGCATGACGCCTTTGCCGACGATCGTCGAGTCTTCGGCGTGCGTGATGACCGGGACCGCCAGGATCCTGGCGTACTTGAGCGCGTTTGACATCAGACCGCCGTTGGACACGGGGTTCCCGCCGTCGGTGAACCCGACGGCCCCGGCGGCGACCATGTCGCCGAATTCGGTCATGCCCTTGCCCTGCAGGCCGGGGCTGATGGCGCCGGTGGGAAAGACACGGCACAGGGCCGCCTCCCGCGCCCGGTCGATGAGGTAACGCACCATGCCGGAATTGTCGATGGCCGGCTCGGTGTCCGGCATGGTGACCACGGAGGTGTAACCGCCGGCGGCCGCGGCCCGGCTGCCCGAGGCGACGGTTTCCTTCTCTTCGCTGCCGGGTTCCCTGAAGTGCGTGCGGAGATCCACGAGGCCCGGAGCGCACACCATGCCGGCGCCGTCCAGGGCGGGAATCCCTTCCACGGTGGGCACGCCGACGCCGAGACCCTCGACCCGCCCCTTGCGGACGTGCAGGAAACCCTTGCGTTTGCCCACCTTACCCTTGTGACAGATCCTGATGTCGGTCACCAGGTATTCCGCGGGTATCCGCTGCCAGCTCCACTCCATGATCCAGACCTCTTTCGAAAATGATCGGTCCTGCGCATTGCCGCGCCGTTATGCCTCGCCCCCGGCCAGAGCCCCGGGATCGCCCCCGGACAGGAGGTAGATCAGGGCCATGCGCACGGCCACCCCGTTGGCGACCTGGTCGAGGATCACCTGGCGGGGCCCGTCGGCCACCTCGCTGGAAATCTCCACGTCGCGGTTCATCGGCCCCGGATGCATGACGAAAGCCGCGGGCTTGAGGCCGCGCACGACATCCTCGTTGATGCCGTACATCCGATGGTACTCGCGGTTGCTCGGGAAGGCGTTGCTCGAGTGGCGTTCGAGCTGGATACGCAGCACGTTCAGCACGTCCGCGTCGGCCACCGCCTTGTGCAGGTCGTATTCGATCTTCGCCCCGAGACGGGCCAGACCGCCGGGTACCATCGTGGGCGGACCGCACAGCGTGACCTCGGCGCCGAGCTTGGTCAGTCCCCAGATGTTGGAACGCGCCACCCGGCTGTGGGTGATGTCGCCGATGATGGTGACCTTCTTCCCGCGGAGATCCCCCAGGCGCTGGCGCATGGTCATGATGTCCAGCAGGCCCTGCGTCGGATGTTCGTGGGCACCGTCGCCCGCATTGATCACCGAGCATTTCAGGACGTTCGCCAGGTAGCGGGCCGCACCGGCGGAGCTGTGGCGGATGATCAGCATGTCGATCTTCATGGCGGCCAGGTTCTCGGCGGTGTCGCGCAGCGTTTCCCCCTTGGAGAAGCTGCTGGTGGCCGTGCTGAAATTGACGATGTCCGCCGACAATCTCTTCTCGGCCAGCTCGAAGCTGATACGGGTCCGCGTGCTCGGTTCGTGGAAAAAGTTCACCACGGTGCGGCCCCGCATGATGGGCACGCTCCGCACCGGTCGCTCGAACACGGCCCGGAAGCGCGCCGCGATATCCAGCACCCCCAGGATCTCCTCGGCCGAGAGTTCCTCGAGTCCGAGGACATCCTTGTTCTTCAGAATCATGGTTCGTCGACCTCCCCGACAACCACCTGTTCCTGCTCGTCGAACTCCTTGACCTTGACCTTGATGATCTCCCGCTGGGAGGTCGGGACGTTCTTGCCGACGAAGTCCGGGCGGATGGGGAGTTCACGGTGGCCGCGGTCGACCAGGACGGCCAGGCGAATGGCCTGGGGACGCCCCCAGTCCATGATCACGTCGAGCGCCGCCCGCACCGTGCGTCCGGTATAGAGCACGTCATCCACCAGGATGATGATCTTCTCGTTCACGTCGAACGGCATCTCGGTGCTCGAAACCTGGGGTGTGGGCCCCAGCGTGGACAGATCATCGCGGTAGAAGGTGATGTCGAGGGCGCCCTGGGGCACCTCGGTGCCTTCGACCTGCTTGATGGCCTCCCCGAGCAGGCGGGCCAGCGAGACCCCACGCCGCTGGATGCCCAGCAACACCAGGTTGTTGACGCCCTTGTTGGCCTCGACCACCTCGTGGGCCATGCGCTTGACGGCCCGATTCATCTCGCTGGCGTTCATGATCACGGCTTTTTCGACGAAATTCATGGCGGTTCCTTTGGCTTGCAGGCAAAAAAAAGCATGGCCCTGCCGGTCATGCCTGTCTTTCCCTATGGCCTCCTCAGACGGATTACTGCTGGCTGTGTTCGCAGGAATCTAACAACCCCACCGCAGGCCAGCAAGGGGATTCTGCCGCACGGCGCCGATCCCCGGCGTCAGCCGCCCCGCCACCGTCAAACCGGCGTCGCCCGCGGCCCCATGGCGAATAGCCGGCATCCCGCCGCCGCGAGAAAATCACGGTCGTGGGACGCGATCACCAGGGCCGCAGCCGGCGGCAAGGCCTCCAGGAGGTCCAGCACCAGGGCCCGACCCCGCCTGTCCAGGGCGGCCGTCGGTTCGTCGAGAAGAAGAAGCCGACGCCCCGAGCCCAGCACCAGACCAAGGGCCAGACGCCGCCGCTGACCGCAACTGAGGGTAAAGGGGTTGCGCGGACCAATTGCCGGCGGCAAGCCGAGATGCCGCAGGAACTCCGGGACATCCCGGTCGGCCAGGGCCGGATCCAGCCCGATTTCGTCCGCCACCGTCGAGCGCGTGAAGAGATATTCGGGAAACTGCGGCGCCAGCAGTGCCAAGCCGTGCTCCAGATCCCTCTGCCGATCCACGTACAGTTCGTGACCGGCGATCCGGACGAGACCCCGGTCGGGGCGCCGAGCGCCGGTACAGGCCGCCAGGAGGGTGCTCTTGCCGCAGCCGTTGGCGCCGGTGATGCCCAGCCGCGCGCCGGGCCCCAGCTCCAGGTCCAGCGGACCGAATCCGCCGCCGGCGCCGGCGAAACGGCAAGCCACCCCATGCAACGAGAGCACGGGCGCCTCCGACGCTTCCGGCCGCCAGGCGGTGGTTGCCGCCGTTTCACGACCGTCGCCCAGCAGACCGACCACCACCGGATCGTCGAGCAACGCGGCCGGCTCACCGTCGCGAACGATACGGCCGGCCTCGAGGACAACCAGGCGGTCGGCGCGGGCCGCCTCGCGGCGGTCGCAGGTGGCCGTCACCAGGCACCCGGAGCGGGACGTCCGCCACCGATCGAGCTTGTCGAGGACCCACGCCGCCTGGTGCGGATCCTGGAGGGCCGTGGGTTCATCGCACAGCAGGAGTTCCGGCTCGCCGGCAAGCGCCACCGCCAGGGCCAGCCGCTGCTTCTGCCCCGCCGAGATCAGTGCTGGATCCAGTCGGGACAGGTCCCCGAGTCCGTATTCGCCCAGGACGGTCGGCGCGTCCAGCCCCGGGCGGCCGAGGGTCAGTTCACGTTCCACGCTGGAGGCGAAAATCTGTTCGTCAGGATCCTGGAACATGATGGCGGCCCGGTCGGACACCGGGGACTCCTCGGAGGCGAGGTATTTCAGGAGGGAGGATTTACCGGAGCCGTTGGCGCCGATGACCGCCACCCAGCAACCCGGCCAGAGGTCCAGATCGATACTGTCGAGAACGACCTGCTCGCCCCCGGGGACCCGCCGGGACAACGACCAGTCGCGCAGGCGGAGCAGGGGTTCAGGAGCCGTCGTCATCCCGCAACGTCTTCAGATTGCGCTGGGCCGCGGCCGCCCAGCTCGAGGTTCCGTCCAGGTCGAGATACCGTTCCCAGGCGCTGATCGCCCCGGCGACATCCCCGGCTTCCTGCAGGCTGCGAGCGTAACCGAATGCGGCCCGCTTCAGGACCGGATTCACCGCCAGCGCCGCCTGGAACTGCACCGCCGCCTCGTCGAACCGGGCGGCCTGGAACAGGGCGTTGCCGTGGGCGAACCGGAAATCCGTGTCCTTGGGCCGCAGCGCGGTCAGTTCCTCCAGCAGGGTCAGTGCCTGTTCGGTGCGGCCCCGCTTGAGGAGCACCAGCGCCAGGTTGTACTTGGCCGCGGTGAGGTCCGGGGCCTCGCCCAAGGCGAGACGGAATTGTTTTTCAGCTTCGCCAAGACGCTCGTTGGCCATCAGGTCGACGCCCTTGTTGTAAGGCGCGAGGGCCGCTGACCGTTTTCTGGCCGCGGCGTATTCGTCCTCACTGAACTGCATACGCAGTACGGACCCCGGCACGATCTTGGACGGATCGGTAATGCCGTTGTCCCGGGCGATGTCTTCGAAACGCGCAGGGTCGCCGTAGTAGTTGTCGGCGATCCTGGCCAGCGTTTCGCCGGTGCCCACGGTGTGTTCGATGACCCGCTGGTCCTCGCTTCGGCCGGCAGGACCGGTACGAGGCGGCGCCACCTTCTTGGCGCAGCCGGATCCAAGCAGCAGTGTCCCGACCACCAGCAGAACGACCGGAAGATATTGTCGGCGCGCATAATTCATGGAGCTAGATCCTGTCCGCCTGTTCGAGTCGGGGATCGCCCAGGGCGGCAGCTTCAGCGAGGATGGCGATCATGCGATTGCTCTCCTCGGTAGCATAGAGCAGCCGGCGCAGGCCGGCGGACCCGGGGTAACCCTTGAAGGTCTTGGCGATGTGCTTGCGCACCACGAGGCAGCCCTGCTTCTCGCCGCGAATGGCGACCTCGCCGCGGATGTGGTCGGCAGTCACCGCGCACATCTCCGCAAACGGGATTTCGGGTTCATCGCGGCCTTCATCGACCGCGCGCATCCGGGCGAAGATCCAGGGATTCCCGATGGCCCCGCGCCCGATCATCACCGCGTGGCAGCCGGTTTCGGCGACCATCCGCCGGTAAGATTCTCCGTCGACGACGTCGCCGTTGCCGACGACCGGGATGTCCAGCACCTCGACCAGGTCCGCGATGTGGTCCCAGTTGGCGTGTCCCCGGAATTTCTGCGACCGGGTGCGCCCGTGCATGGTCACCCAGCACACTCCCAGTTCCTGCAGCAGCAGCCCGACCTCCTGATAGTTGACCGAGTCCTCGTCCCAGCCCGTCCGGATCTTGGCCGTCACCGGGACCGCGCTTTCGGCGATGATGCCCCGGACGATCCGTTCGAGCAAGGGCAGATCGGCCAGCAGGGCGCTGCCGCCGCACTTCTTGACCACCTTTTTCGCCGGACAGCCGAAGTTGATGTCCAGGACATCCATCCTCCGGTCGGACAGCAGCCTGGCCGCCGCGGCCATGTGCGCGGGATCGGACCCGAAAATCTGGATGCCGACGAGCCCTTCTTCACCCTCGGTGTCGACCAGCCGCCAGGTGGCTTCGCCGCCGTGCATGAGGCCGCTGGCCGACGCGAACTCGCAGAAGCCCATGTCGGCCCCGAATCGCCGGCAGATATCGCGGAATGCGCGGTCGGTCACCCCGGCCATGGGCGACAGCATCCGCCGTACCCCGGACATCCAGGCGACGCGGGGATCGATGCGGACTTGCTTGCGGTTGTGGCCGATTCCGGGCACGGGGACTCCTCGTTGGAAGACCAGCGGTTCTGGCGAAAGGTCAAAAGGTCAGTGGAAATTAAGCCCGCACCGACCGATTGGCAATGTTCCGTCCTTCGCGGTGGCTTTCGCTGCGCGGGCCTCCTATGATTCAACGGCGTCCAGTCGGGTGGTTTCCGGAAATCGGGAAGGTAAGATGAAGCCCTACCGCCTCTGCTTTGTCGACTCCATCCGCTCGTGGGGCGGCGCCGAGGTCTGGTTCCTGGAAACGGCTCTGGCCTTGCGGGCGGCAGGCTACGCAGCCGGTGTCGTGGCCCAGCCCGGCTCGGCCCTGCTGGACCGGGCCCGGGCCGCGGGCGTTGCGGCCGCCGCGATCCCCATCCGCTTCGACGCCGCACCCTGGACCCTGATCAAGCTGGCGCGCCATTTTCGCGCCAGCGGCACGACCGCCATCGTCGCCAACCTGACGAAGGACCTCAAGGCCGCTGCGGTGGCCGGCCGCCTGGCGGGTGTCCCGACGATCCTGGCCACGCGCGAAAGCGATTTCCCCCTCAAGGACAAGTTCTACTACCGCTGGTACTTCACCCGCCTGGCCACCGGGATGCTCGTCAATTCCCGCGCCACCGGCGACACCGTCACCGCCAGTGTCCCCTGGCTGAAGGCCGGCAACGTCCATCTCGTGTACAAGGGCATCGACAGCAACCGTTTTCGGCCCGGCCCCGTGCCCGACGGCCCGCCGGTGGTGGGTTTTGTCGGCCAGCTGATCGACCGCAAGGGTATCGCGGAGCTGATGGCGGCCTGGGCGGCGATCGACCGCCGCGACCGACCGGATCGACCGGTGCTGCGCCTGGCCGGGACCGGTCCCCTGCGCGGGCGGCTCGAGAGCTGGCGCTCTGGTCTCCTGCATCCGGAACGTGTCGAGCTGGCGGGTTTCGTCGAGGACATCGCCGCTTTCTATCGCGGACTGACCATGCTGGTGCTGCCCTCGCATGCCGAAGGGTTCGGCCTGGCGGCCGCCGAAGCCGCCGCCACCGGCCTGCCGGTCATTGCCAGCAACGCCAGCAGCTTGCCGGAGATCGTTCTGGACCGGCAGACGGGACTGCTGGTTCCGCCGCGGGCAGCCGCACCGCTGGCGGCAGCCATCGGCCGGCTGCTCGACGATCCCGCCCTGGGACGCCGGCTTGGTGCCGCCGGCCGGGAACACGTGAGCCGCCATTTCGACCGCGACGCCACCCTGCACCGCCTGCTGCAGCTGACCGGCGCCCCCGCCCGCCAACCCACGAAAGAGGACCGTCCATGAACCGCTTGAAGATCGCCGCCATCCAGTCCAGCCCCGTCTTCGGCGAGGTGGCCGCCAACCTCGCGACCACGCTGGAGCTCGTTCCGGCGGGCTGCGATCTGGCGGTGCTGCCCGAACTGTTCGCCACCGGCTACCAATTCCGGACCGCTGCGGAAGCCTGGGACATGGCCGAAGACCTGAGCGAAGGGGCCGCCCCCGGGGCCATCACCGCGCGCCTGATCGATCATGCCGCAGCAACAGGCACGACGCTGGTGGCGGGACTCGCCGAAAGGGCAGGCGAACAGGTCTTCAACGCGTCTCTCCTGGTCCGCCCGGACGGCAGCCGTGAGACCTACCGCAAAGTGCACCTGTTCCTGGACGAAAAATCGATCTTCACGCCGGGCGACCTGGGGTTCCCGGTGTTCGCGGCCTGCGGGACCACCATCGGGATGATGATCTGCTTCGACTGGATCTTTCCCGAGGCGGCCCGCAGCCTGGCGCTGGCCGGGGCGGAGATCATCTGCCATCCGTCGAACCTGCTGCTGCCCTGGTGCCAGGCGGCCATGGTGACGCGGTGCCAGGAGAACATGGTGTTCGCCGTGACCAGCAACCGGGTCGGCACCGAGAATCGCACGGGCCGGGCGTTGACCTTCAGCGGACGCAGCCAGGTGGTGTCGCCGCTGGGGGATCGACTGGCCGGACTTGGGCCCGAGGAGACGGGTGCGGCGGCGGCGGAGATAACCCTGGTGGAGAAGGACAAGCAGTTCACCGAGCGCAACGACCTGTGGGAGGACCGGCGTCCGGAAGCCTACCGCACCTGACGGGGCCGTCAAGTTCAGGCGAGGTCGCTCAGGTCCATGCCCTTGGGCACGACGACGATCCCGCCTTCGGAGACGGTGAAGAGCCGACGGTCCCGTTCGCAGGTCGAACCCGATCTTCATTTTTTCGGGGACGACGACGTTCTTGTCGATGATGGCCCGCTTGATCTCGGCGTAGCGCCCCACCTGGACATTGTCCATGAGAATACTGTCCGAGACCTGGCAATACGAATTGACCCGCACGCTCCGGCCGACCAGCGACCGTTCCACCCGGCCGCCGGAAATGATGGTCCCACCGCCGACGATGCTGTCCTCGACGATGCCGGGCAACGTACCGTCCTCGGTGAAACCGTGGACGGACTTGCTCGGCGGTACCGGCGGCTGCCAGGCCCGGAAGAGCCAGTCGCGGTCGTAGAGATCGAATCGCGGGCGGCGGCTGACCAGATCCATGTTGGCTTCGTAGAAGCTGTCGATGGTCCCGATGTCCCGCCAGTACTCCGCTTCCAGCGTCCGGGGATCCCGGAACGGGAAAGCATAGACCTGCTTCTCCTTCACCAGGCCCGGAATGATGTCATGGCCGAAGTCGTGCCGCGAACCGGGAACCTTCACGTCATGGCAGAGCTGACGGACCAGATCCTCGGTGTCGAAGATGTAGACGCCCATGTTGACCAGGCAGTGGTCGGGATCGCCGGGAATCGTCTTGGGGTCGGCGGGCTTTTCCTCGAAGCCGATCACGCGCCAGTCGTCGTCGACCTCGAGGATGCCGAACTGGTCGGCGCCCTCCTTCGGCACCACCGCGGCACTCAAAGTCAGGCAGCCTGTGTGCTGCCCGTGGCAGGCCAGCAGGTCGCCGTAGTCCATCTGGTAGACGTGGTCGCCCGAAAGGATCAGGACATGACGCGGGCGCCGGTTCTCCAGCAGGTAGATGTTCTGGTAAACGGCGTCGGCGGTGCCTTCGTACCACTTCTGGCCCACGCGATGCTGCGGCGGAATGCGGTAAAGGAATTCCCCCGCTTCGTAGCTGAAGATGTTCCAACCCCGCTGCAGGTGCTGGTCAAGGGAGTAGGACTTGTACTGGGTCAGGACGAAGATCTGCCGCAGGCCGCTATTGATGCAGTTCGAAAGGGTGAAGTCGATGATCCGGTAGGCGCTGCCAAAGGGGACGGCCGGCTTGGAACGGTCGCGGGTCAAGGGATAGAGCCTGTTGCCCTGTCCGCCGGCGAGAATGAGGGTGAGCGTGTCGCGCACCATTTGACGGGTACTCAATGGTCGAACTCCACCGGTTCATGGTTCGGAGCCCGACGCCGCACCCGTCGCCGGGATATCAGTTCCTGGCCGCCTGCCTGGCTTCCACCAGTTCCTTGACGGTTTCCAGAAGTTCACTGACGTCCGAAGACTTCGTCACGTAGGCATCCGCAGCCCAGGTCAGATAGTTGTCCCGATAACTGGAATAAGCGGTGTTCAGTACGACCGGGATACTGTTGTCGCGTTCGAGAATGCGCTGGAGTGCTTCGATCCCGTCCATACCCGCCATCCTGATGTCCAGGATAACAAGATCCGGCTTCATGGTCTCCACAAATTCCAAGCCCTGCGCGGCATTGCAGGCGGTCATCGTCTCGAAGCCCGCCCGGCGCAGCTCGGTTTCATAGAGAAGTCGCAGGTGGGGTTCATCATCGACAATCAGAATCTTGCTCATGGGTGGCCTCCTTTGCCCAAGAAGCGGCGGCATACCTCCAGGCAGCCTCTATGGATTCAAGTTACCTCATCTGCCGGAGCGGCGCCATGACGATTCTCGGCTATTTTTCCGGTATATCCTTTGGAAGCGGTAGGATAAAAAAGAACAGCGCTCCGCCCTCCTGGCGGTTTTGCGCTCCGGCGACCCCCCCGTGGGCCTTGATGATCTGGGCGCAGATGGTCAGACCCAGTCCCGAGCCGGTTGTCTTGGTGCTGAAAAAAGGCGCAAACATCTTCTCGGTATCGGACTCCTTGAATCCATTGCCGTCATCGAGAACCTCGACCCGCAGCCCCCCGGCCAAACGGTGGGAACGGACCAGCACCCGTCCGCCGTCGGGCTGAGCCTGCATCGCGTTGATGAGATAGTTCTGCAGTACCTGCTGGATTTCTCCCGGATGGCAGTCGAGAAAGACGCCCTCGGCCTGCAGGTCCACCGCCAGCGCCACGCCCCGGGCTTCCATTTCGTCCCGGTAGCGCTCAGCTGTATCGGCCACCAGGACGTCCAGTTCGACACTGCGGCGCAGCACCTTCTGCGGCCGGATGAAGTCCAGCAGGTCATGGATAATCGTCTCCATGCGGCCCACTTCACCGGAGATGATCTCGGCGTACTTCCGGTTGTCGTCGTCCGCCGGCAGATTGCGCATCAGCGTTCGCGCGAAACCGCCGATGGCGACCAGCGGATTGCGGAGTTCATGGGCCACGATGGCCGACGTCTCGCCCATCACGCTGAGCCGCTCCATGCGCAGGAGGGTGGCCTGGTCCTCGCGCTGCCGTTCCTGCGCCCGGCGCAGGTCCTCCACCTTGCCGGCAAGTTCCTGGTTCAGCCGGCTGTTCTCGATGGCGCCGGCACTCTGGTTC
Organism: Candidatus Krumholzibacteriia bacterium; assembly: GCA_942492615.1. GTDB lineage: Bacteria > Krumholzibacteriota > Krumholzibacteriia > LZORAL124-64-63 > LZORAL124-64-63 > CALOFL01. The sequence continues at coordinate 162,897 of CALOFL010000004.1, read as the reverse complement.
GCGAACAACTGCAGGAACTCCAGATCGAGTTCGGTGATTTCCATCCCGCTGATCGCGTTGTCGGCCACGATCACCCCGAGGGCGCCGGACCGCGTGATCAAAGGCGCGATGGCGAACCGGTCGCATCCCAGCCAGTGGCGGACGGTCTCCACTCCCGCATACACCGAGTCCCGACGCACGCCGAGGGCATGGACCCCTTTCATGGCGCGGATCAGGATGTTGTCCTGATCGTCCAGCGGGACGCTCATGTGGCGGACGATTTCGTTCACCGCCACGTCGGTCTGCTTGATCGACCGGTCATAGCTGGTCATCATCTCCAGCAGATCGCCCGGTTTGCCCGCCAGGGTTTCCCAGATCCGGGCGGCCTCGTCGGCGTTGCTCGGCCCGATGGCGATCTCACCCTTGAGGGCTTTCGTCTTCTCGTCGTTCAGGAGCAGGAAGGCCCGGTTGAAACGAAGGCCCTCGCCCGCGGTCATGCAGATCAGGATGGCCTGCAGGATCTGGTCGAGCGAGAGGTGGGCGCTGTAGAGCGCCTCGCTGACCTGGTTCAGCAGCGAAAGCTTGGCCAGACGAGCGGCGCGGGTATCTTCCCGCTGGTCACGCTGGCGCATGTCCTCGAAGACGAGCATGCAGTGGGAAACCGGTTCGCCCGGACCCTGTCCGCCGGCCGGCTCCGGGGCAGCGGCAAACAGGCTGCAGGAGACCTCGACCGGGATGATCTCCCCCGCGGCGTTCCGGATCTGCAGCTGCCGCAGTTCGTGCGCGTGGCACCCTGCGGTCGGTCGGCAGTCCTCGGCCGCGGCCGCCGGCACGAACCAGCCACCCAGGGGCGTCCCTTCCAGCTCCCCTAACGGTTTGCCAAAAAGGGCAGCTGCTCCGGCGCTGGCCATGCCGATCGTCCCCGCGGGCCCGATCGTCAGCAGCGGCAGGGACGTGGCCGCCATGGCTGCGGCAGCCAGTTCGCCCTGCCGGAGGTGGTCCTGATCCGCGCTCATGATCCCGTCTTCCGCTCGCTGCCCTGGCCGCTGGCGGCCGCGGCGGCGTAGATCTCCTCGTAGCGTTCGGTGGAGGCGTCCCAGCTGAAGTCCTCCGCCAGGCCCCGGTCCTGGAGGGCCCGCCAGCGGTCCTTCTCCTCCCACAGGGACTCTGCCCGGCGGAGCGCGGCCAGCAGTGCCTCGGGACGGGTTTCGGTGAAGACGAAGCCATTGCCGCTGGCGGCATCCGCGTCGACGATGGTGTCGGCCAGCCCTCCGGTACGGCGCACGACCGGCAGCGATGCGTAACGCAGGGCGTACATCTGGGATAGACCGCAGGGTTCGAAGCGGCTGGGCATGAGAAAGAGATCGCTGCCGGCATAGATGCGGTGGGCGAGCCCCTCGTTGAACTCCCCGCTGAAGGCCACCCGTCCAGGCAGCGCCGCCGCCGCAGCGGTCACTTCCCGTTCGAGGCGCTTGTCTCCCGTGCCGAGGATCGCGAACAGGAAACCGTCGGCCGCCAGTCGGTTCAGCAACGGCAACAGGAGGTCGACCCCCTTCTGCGTCACCAGCCGGCCCACGAAACCGCACAGCGGCTTGTCCAGGTCATCGACCAGCCCCAGCTCATCAAGCAGGGCCTGGCGACAGACGGCCTTGCCCTTCAGATCGCCGGGGCCGAAGGCCGCCGGCAGGGCGCGATCGGCCCGCGGATCCCAGGTACCGTAATCGGCGCCGTTGAGGATGCCGGTGTAGTCGGTCCCGCGGGCGGCCAGGGCGCCGTCCAGCCCGCAGCCCAGATCGGCGTCGCTGACCGTTTCGACCGCATAGGTGGGACTGACGGTATTGACGCGATCGGCGGCGAGGATGCCCGCTTTCAGCAGATTCAGGTTGCCGTGGTACTCCAGCAGTCCCGGAAACGTCGCCATCGAACGCGGTAGTCCCAGAACGTCGACCGACTCGAGCGGATGGACCTCCTGGTGGGCCAGATTGTGAATCGTCAGCAGCGTTCCCGCCGGTCCCGGGAGTTCCCGGCCCGCATACCAGGTGCGGCGGTAGAGCAGAGCGCAGGCAGCCTCGGCATCGTGGGCGTGAACCGCATCGACCGGCCAGTCCAGCATCCGGGGCAGCAGCAAGGCCGCCTGGGCGTGAGCCGCGGCCCGGGCCAGCGCGTCGGTGAACGGTTCCCCGGCCGCGTCCAGGTAGATACCCGCCCGCCCGAAGAGACGGTCGCATTCGACGAGGTAGACCTTGACCCGGGCCCGGGGTGATCCGCGCAGGTGAAAACGGATGTCGTGCATTTCCTGCCCCACGCGGATGCTGACCGGCGGCAGCTTCTTCAGGGGACGGATATCCTCCTGCTTCCGGTCCAGATCGCCGTACAGGGGTATCACCACGCGAACGTCGTGCCGTCGTCTGGCCAACGCGTCCGCCAGCGAGTCCACCACGTCGCCGAGGCCGCCGACCTTGGCGAAGGGAGCCATCTCGGCGCTCACCATCAGGATATTCACCTCAGCCTCCTTGTTCGCGTAACTGCCGGGCGGCCGTCTCGGGCGCCACGGCATTGATGGCAAAACCGGTGCCGGCTTCGAATCCGGCCGGCCGGCTGAGGCGGGGCAGGATCTCCACGTGCCAGTGGAAACTCTCCTGCGGAGCCACGACCAGTTCGTCCAGCCGCCGGTCGGCAAATCCCGCACCGCCGGCCGGCGGCAGCGGCGCGCTGTGCACGACGAGGTTGACCGATGAATCCCCGTGCAGGCCTTCCAGGGCGCGCATGGCCGGCGCAAGCACCGCCGCGAGCGCGGCGATCTCTTCAGCGGTGGCGCCGGTCAGGCAGGGCCCGTGGCGTGTCGGGATGAGCTGCATCTCCCAGGGAAAACGGCTGGCCCACGGCGTGACGGCCACCCAGTGGGGGTTGGCCGCAATGACCCTCTCGGAACCGACCCGTTCGTGCGCCAGGACATCACACAGCAGGCAGCTGTCCGTCGTTTCCTGATGACGGGAAAAATTCACGGCCTTGTCCACCACCAGCGAAGGGACCTGCGGGGTGGCGATGACCTGCATGTGCGGATGGGCCAACGTCGCCCCGGCTTCGGGCCCGTGGTTGCAGAAGGGCGACACGTAGCGGTGGCCCGGTCGCTCGGCCAGGGCCGCGGCCCTGCCACGGAGGATCAGCAGCAGCTCGGTCAGTTCCGCCGGTTCCAGCCTCGCCAGGTTCCCCCAGTGATCCGGGGAATAGACCACGACTTCGTGGGACCCGACGCCCGGTTCGGAGCGGAACAGCGGCGAAGCCTGCGCCCCGTCGATCGGTCCGGAATCCCCGGCGGGCACCGGTTGCAGGGCCGGATACATGTTCGGGAATACCCGCATGCGCCAGCCGGGTCCGTTGGCCGCCGCGCCGGCTTCGCGCCCGACCGCCAGGATCTCGGCAGTGGTCTGGTCCTCGTGTCCCGGGCAGAAGGGACAACGCCCCGGATCGGTGGACTCGCGTCCGGTCAGCTTGAACTCGTTGGGCCGGGCCCCGCGGCCGGCGGCGATGATCACCCAGCGGCCGGTCAGCGGGTCCTGACGAAGCGTCGACATGGATGCGGTTTCCCTTCCCAAAAAAATGACTGCCGTCTGGAACTATTCTTTTCCCGGTGCGTAGAATACACCGATCCAGAGATAAAACCAACCGCTACCCCCCAGCGGACACCTCCTCGGATCAGGCGACGATGACAACACGATTGGCGAACGAGTGTGAGCGCGGAAACGGACCCCAGGGCGAAGGGTCCGTTTCCTTTTGGTGGCAGAAGGCCGGCAGGCTCCGATCAGTGCGTGATGTGCGGCCGGATGGGCAGGTCGCCCGCATTTTGCAGACGGTTCACGTACTCCCCCAGCGTTTCGAAATTTCCCTCGGCGAGGATCCTGGCCACCTTGGCCGGCATCGTGTCCTGCCCACCCTGGCTGCGCAGGCGCAGCGCCTGCGACTGCCCCACCGTCGGCTTGAAATCGTCCAGTTCCCAGGGGTGCATGTAGACGATACAGGGGACGCCTTGCCGCCGGGCCCGGTCTCGCAGAAACCGGAAGGCCGGCCAGGGCAGCAGGCGCAGATACCCCCCGCCGGAAAAGGGCACATTCACCCCGAAGGAGCGCCAGGTCGGCATGGGCACGACCGTCAGGGCTCCCGCCTCCGAACCCAGAGCGAAGGGCCGCCGCGGGGAATCGGGCTGTCCGTAGCGAGGGTGATGGACCGGAAAAATGGAACAGTCGTAACGGAAACCGCACTCCTGGAGAACCTGGAGATAGTCGTGCACCGACGGCGTGATGCTGAAACTGGGGGCCCGGTAACCCGCCGGCGCCTCGACACCGGCGGTGGCCAGAGCCGCGAGCGCGCGCTGGCAGTCCGCACGGAAGTCCTCCCGGGTCATCTTGAAGACTTCCGGATGGGCGTAGCTGTGGCACCCGATCTCATGACCGCGGCGCGCGATTTCGGCCACCACTTCCGGATGGCGCTCGGCCGTCCAGCCGAGGACGAAGAAGGTGGCGCGCACTGCGTGGCGGTCCAGCAGGTCCAGGCAGCGGGCCATACCTTTCTCGACCCGTGATTCCTGGGCGTCCCACTGGTCGGGAGGCACCCGGTCGAGATAATTGTGGCCGTGGAACCACTCCTCCACGTCCACCGTGATGATATCCCGCGGTTCGACCGTCTGCGTGTGGGCCATCACCCCTCCTCCGAATCACCGACTACCGCCACGACGGCGAATTGCAGATACCGCATGTCGGCCCAGCGGCCGAGGGTCAGCAGGTTCGCGAGCTTGAATTTCGCCGAGCCGGTCGGGTTGATGCCCGTGACCGACCGCACGGCGTAACCGGTATCCTCGAGCAGATCCACCATGCTGCCGCGCGTGAAGAAGCGCAGATGGGTGCGGTCGAGGATGCCCTCGTCAGTGTAGTCCCACCGCCCGTGGACGGCCAGATTCACGACATTGTTGAAATAACGGACGTTGGGGATGGACGCCACCACGTGGCCGCCCGGCTTCAGGTGGGCGCGCAGGGCGCGCAGGACATCCGCCGGCTGGGCCAGGTGCTCGAGGATGTCGTTCAACACCAGACAATCGAAGTGGGCCGTCGGCAACTGGGCGGTCACGGCCTCGACGTCGCCGCAGAGTACCTTGTCCAGGCGCCCGGCGGCGAGTTCCGCGGCCGCCGGATCGCGCTCCAGACCCCACACCTCCAGGTCGACGCCAGCCGTGGCGCGCGCGACCTTGAGGGCCGCGCCGAACACGCCGGCGCCGCAGCCGACATCCAGGATGACCCGCGCGGACGACGGCAAGAACGCCTGCATCTCGGTGCGGTCGTTGCCGAAGTAGTCGGGCTGGGTGCTCAGTTCAGGCAAGCTTAGGGTGTCCTTTCGATCGGCTTGAAACCGCGGGGCGCCGTGTCTCTCAACAGTTCCTCCAGCCGGCTGACTTCGCCGACGATCAGCAGGCGGTCCGAAACGTGCAGCGGCACCGACGGGTCCGGCATTTCGTTGGTCAATCCGCCGGCGAAGGACCGTTTCTTCACCGCCAGCACCGAGATATTATACCGCTTTCTCAAGTCCAACTCCCGCAGATTTCTGCCCGTCCAGTCCAGGGGCGGGCTGAAGAGCTGGACCTTGTAGGTCTCCGGCAGTTCGACGCAGTCGTGCATGCGGGCTTCGCCCGTCACCAGATTGATCCCCAGATCCTGCTGCTGCAGCACTTCGCGATTGTAGATCTCGAAGATGGCCTGCCGGCTGATCCGGCCCACCAGGACCGGACGTTCGGGACTGTAGAGGACCGGCAGGTCGTTGGCCTCCACATGGCCCAGCTTGAGCAGGCAGTCCTCCAGATGATCGGTCCGGTAGACGAATTCGCGAGTTGCGGTGGTGATGTCGGCGGCGATCAGCAGCTTGCCGAGGTTCTGCTCGTGCAGGATGTCCTTCACCTCGTGGATGGTGATATGCCCCTGCAGCCGGCCTTCGTCGTCCACCACGTAGAAACGCTCCTCCTGGTTTTCGAGGAACATCTGCAGGATGGCTTCCAGCCCGTCGCTGTTGGCGATGGTCCGCGGATTCACCTCCATGATGTCCGCGACATGGAAGTTGCGCAAGATGGCGCTTTCGCGGCCGAAGCTCAGTTCCTGGCCCTGGCGCGAGAACTTCAAGGTGAAGATGGAATCCTTCATGAACAGCCGGTAGACCATGGCGGCGCCGATGCTGGCGAGCATCAGAGGCAGAATGACCGTGTACTCGCCGGTCATTTCGAACAGCACGAGGATCGCCGTCAGCGGGGCGCCCGTCGAGGCGCCGACCATGGCCGCCATACCGACCATGGCGAACGCGCCCACCGCGTCATGGGAACCCGGGACCAGGATGGCGACCAGCGAGCCGAAGGCGCCCCCCAGCATCCCGCCCAGGAACAGACCCGGGGCGAAGATCCCGCCCGACAGCCCCGACCCCAGGGTGATGTTCACGGCCAGGAGCTTGACCAGCACCAGGACCGCCATCAGCCGCCAGGCCATGTTCCCGTCGAGGGCTTCGACCATGGACGAGTAGCCCACCCCGTAGACCTGGGGAAAGAAGATGAACAGGACGCCCAGCAGGGCCCCGCCGAGGGCGGGTTTGCACCAGCCCGGCAGGGGTAGTTTCTCGAAGCCGTCTTCGGTTGCGTAGAGCGTGCGCACGTAGATGACCGCCACCACGCCCACCAGCAGCCCCATCAGCAGGTAGAGGGGCAGTTCCAGGTTGTTGCCGATGGTGAATCCAGGCACCGGGAAAGCGGGCGTGTCACCCAGGAATTCCCGACTGACGGCCGTGGCCACGACGCTGGCGACGATGATCGGACTGAACGTGACCACGGCAAAGTCACGCAGCAGGATCTCGAGCGCGAAGAACACCCCGGCGATGGGCGCATTGAAGGTCGCGGCGATACCCGCCGCTGCGCCGCACCCGATCAGGGTTCGCAGGCGTTGCGGCGAAAAACGCAGCATCTGCCCCACGGTGCTGCCCATGCTGGCCCCGATCTGGACGATGGGGCCCTCCCGCCCCACCGACCCGCCGCAGGCGATCGTGATCGCGCTGGCCAGGATCTTGACCACCGCGACCACCGGCCGGATGACGCCTTTCTTGAACACGATGGCCCCGATGACCTCGGGCACGCCGTGGCCCTTGGCCTCCCGCGCCCCCAGGTAGATGAGAGGCCCCACGATCAGACCGCCGGCGGCCGTCCGCAGGATGAGCACCCACCACGGGGTCCCCTGCAACAGGGCCACGGTGTCTTCCCCGGACCCGATGACCATTCCCTGGAACAGATCCACCAGCAAGCGGAACAGGATGGCGCCGAATCCGCCGAGAAGGCCCACGACGACCGCCACGGCCACCATGATGGCCGTCTCGTCCGGAATGAACCGGGCGCTCAGGTCGAAAAAGAGGCGTCGGGCACGCTTCAGGGCGCCCGCGGCCGGAATGGTCTTCATCGCTACCTCGGGACGAGCAGTCGGGAAGGTGGCAGCCGGAAGCGGCCTTCGTGTCCTGACGCGAAAACTGTCAACTCCGGTTGTTGTAGTCAATGAAGGATTCGTTATCCTGTGGGAGAATACTGCGGCACCCGTCCCGTCAGGGACATGTCCTCATCCCGAAAGAAGCATCATGGCCCCCCAGACACCCCGCGACGGCATCCTCCGCGCCAGCGACCTGAACCCGGGCCTCCATATCGCCCGCCTGCCCGACGGACTCAAGGTGATCGTCCAGGAGGACCACCGCTGTCCGGTGGCCATCTGCAACGTCTGGGTGAAAGTCGGATCCAACCGGGAACCGGAAGCCCTCAGGGGCTGGTCGCACGGCATCGAGCACATGCTCTTCAAAGGCACCGGCCGTCGCAACGAGGGTGATTTCGCCCGCGAAGTGGCCATGGCCGGCGGGGCCACGAACGCCGGCACCGGCTACGAGACCACGAACTACCACATCACGGTGCCGGCGGCCAACCTGCCGGTCGCCGTCGATATTCTCGGCGACGCCCTGTTGCATTCTTCGTTCGAACCGGACTCGCTGGATGCCGAGCGGCAGGTCCTGGTCCACGAGAACCACATGTACGACGACATCCCGTTCGGTTTCGGCGTCACCTGGCGCTGGGGCATGGAACTGACCTTCGACCGCAGCCCCTACCGGCACCCCATCGGGGGACGCGACGAGAATCTCCTGGAACGGGACCGCGACGACATCATGGCCTTCTGGCGTTCGGCCTACCGGCCGGACAACATGACGGTCGTCATCGCCGGGGATGTCGATCCCCACCAGGCGCTGGACCTGGTCCGCGAGCGTTTCGCCGCCCCGCCTGAATCCGCTGACGCGGCAGACGATCCCGCCGTGACCATCGTGTCTGCGCCGCCGGTCGAACCCGACCACGACCGCTGTCGCCTCCGGCTGGAAACGGGAGAGATCAAGAAAGCCTATGCCAAGCTCATTTTCCCGGCACCGGGAGATGACGCCCGCACCGACCCGATCAGCAGCGTCATCCGCCGTGTCCTTTCCGACGGCCGCAGCTGCCGGCTCTACCGGCGGGTCCTGGAGGAACAGAAACTCGTCGACAATTTCGCCGTCATGACCGAGGCCGGTCTGCGCGAAGGCGTCGCCCTGGTCGACATCGAAACGGATCCCGAGCGGCTGCCGCGGGCCCTGGTCGAGGTAGCCCGCGTGCTCGAGGAGCTCGGCCGTGACTCCTGCACCGAGGAGGAACTGACGCGCGCCAGGACGCGGGTCTCCCGCTCGTTCCTGTTCGGCGCCGAAACGGTCCAGGGCCAGGCCGGCAACATCGGCCACCACGACGTCATGGAGGATCTCGCCGGGGCCTTCAACTTTCCGCGGCGCGTCGACGCCGTCACCCGGGACGACGTCGGCAGCCTCTGCCGCCAGATCTTCCGGCTCGGCAATCTCAACGTCGTGATCTACCTGCCCGAAGACACCGACGCCACCGCCGCGGGGATTCCGACCGACGCCGCGGAGCTGGCAGACCTGCTGGGCCCCGTGCTTGGCGACCGACCCGCGGCCGCCGCCGAACGACAGGTATCCACCGCGGCGGTCGACGTTGGCGGCGGTCCCGTCCGGGCGCGGCCCGCCGTCGCTGCCGCCGGATCGTTCGAGACCACGATTCTTTCCTGCGGCGCCGAAGTTTCCTGGCGGGTCGACCGCGCGGTTCCGGTCATGGCGATGTCCATGTGCATCCGCGGCGGTGCAACCGGCGAGACCGCTGCCGACGCGGGCCTGGCGGCCCTGACCCAGATGGTCCAGATCAAGGGCACCGGCAGTCTGAACGGCGAAGCTCTTCATGAGGAACTGGAGAACGAGGGCGCCTCCCTGTCGCCGGTGGCGGACCGGGACTATGTGGGCATGGTTCTTTCGGGCATGTCCGGGCGGATGGACCGGCCTCTGGAACTGATGGGGAACCTCATTCTGGATCCGGCTTTCGCCGCCGGCGAGCTGGAGCAGGAGCGTCGCCTGGCCCTCGAACAGCTGGCGGCCATCGCCGACTCTCCTTTCCAGTCCGCGGCCGTCAGACTGCGGGAGATGATCTACGGGGACCACCCCTACGGCCGTCCCATTCCGGGCACGGCCGACAGCCTGCCGCGGCTCACCCGCGCGGACCTGGTGGCCCGGCACGGCGCGAACTGGCAGGCGGCCGACGTGCAGGTGGTCGTTTCGGGAGATTTCGCTCAGGATCGGCTGCTGGCCCGCCTGGAAGAGATCCTGTGTGAACTGCCGGCCGGATCGCCGACGCCCGTACCGGCGCCCGGGCCCACGCAGCAGCCCCAGGGCATCGTTGCCGAACGGATGCAGCGCAAACAGAACCAGAGCGTGGTCCTGGTGGCCTGGCCCGGCCCCCGGTCCCCGCACGAGGACCGGGTGCCGCTGATGCTCCTCAAGGAGATCCTGAATGGACAGAGCGGCCGTTTGTTCGAGAGTCTGCGGAACCGGCGTTCCCTCTGCTACAACACCGGGTCGTTGAGCACGGCCGGTTTCGGCCAGGGCATGTTCATGGGATACGTACTGACGGCTCCCGAATCGGAACAGCAGGCCAGGGATGCGCTGGTGGAGGAGCTGGTCGGCATGACCGCGACCGTGACCGAAGCCGAGGAATTCGCCAAGGCGCGGGCGAAACTGCTGGGCAACCTGGTCATCCAGGCCCAGTCCAACGGCTCCCGGATCGGCCGCTCCCTGCGGGACCGGATCTACGGCAGGGACGCCAACGATCTGGATGATCTCGTGGGACGCATCGCCGCCTGCACGCCGGACGAGGTGCTGGCCGTGGCCGCCCGGATGATCGACCCCGACAGCCGGTTCGAGGTCATCCTCGGACCGCAAACGTGAACGGAGCCGGTCCCTCGCAGGGAACCGGCTCCGCGGCCAATATTGGAAAACGCCGGATCAGGACGATGAACGGTAACGATCCGGAGCGTCGGACATGTCCACCAGGACCGTTCGCTGGCTGAAGTGCGCGCGATGGTTCGTACCTTCGGGGACCAGGTAGTGGTCCCCCGCCTGGTAGAGGTTGGTCTGACCGTCGACTTCCAGGGTCATCTCCCCGCTGATGACCATCCCCCGCTGCTCACAGTGGGCGTGGTCGGGAAAGCTGACACCCTCCTCGAAAATGAAGAACACCACCTGCTTCTCTTCGTTTTGCATGGTGTACCCGGTGACGCCGTCAACGGGGACTTCGACTTTCGGCAGGGAGAGGATTTCACGCGGAAGGGTGTAGTTGGTTGGGTCGGATTTGGCTATTTCCATACGTCGCGCCCTCCTGGGATATCGGATCCTGTTGCAAGTGGTTCCCGCGCTGCGACCGGCCGGAATCCTTACGTGGTTATCTTAGCACAACCCCGGTCTTTGGCAAGCTGGAGCTAGGCCGGAGCGTAGTCCGCTGCTCGCAGGGGCAGGGCCGGCGGTCCGTCCACGACCTCTGCGGCCGTGACGCGGCCGATGATGCAATCGTGGTCGCCGGTGGTGAACCGGTCCTGCAGCTTACATAGATAACGGGCTGTGCACCGCTCCAGGGCCGGCGTCCGGTCGCCCATCACGACATGGTCCACCTGGGACCACTTGTCGACGTCGCGGCGCGAGTTCAGTCCGAACAGGCGGGCTTCGGGAACCTGACCGTCGGCGAGCACCGAAACGGTGAATTCAGTGGTCCCGGACAGCAATTCCCAGGTGAAGCGGGTGTGACCGATGGAGACCAGCAGCAGGACGGGATCCATCGAGACGCGGGTCACCCAGGCTGCGGTCAGGCCGCCGGCGGTCTCGTCGCCGGCCACGCCGATCACGGCCACCGGACCGGGCATCAAGCGCAGGGCGTCATCAAAGGGGGATACCGCTGGGGATTTGTCGGCGGCGCTCACGGCTCAGGCCTCCTGGGCGACGGCCCGGCCGCGTCAACCCGCGAGGGCGAACTCGGCCAGCACCGGATAATGGTCCGAAGGCAGCGCGCTTTCGCGGTGCTCCAACGCGGAGTAGTCGATCCGGCTGACGGAATTGACCGTCAACCGCGGCCGGAAGAAGACGTAGTCGATGCGCCGGGGTTTCAGAAAACGGTGGCTCACACGGTCCCGCAGGCCCAACCCGCGGAAGGTCGCCCCGTCGTCGCAGTTGCCGTTGCAACCTTCGGCCCAGGCGTCGAACATGGGCTCCAGGTCGTCGCCGATCTCACCCATGGCCTTGATTTCCGCCGAGTCGCAGGAGGCGTTGAAGTCGCCCGTCAAGAAGACGGGGATGTTCTGCCCGAGGGCCGCCACCCTGCCGCTGATGTACTCGCGGATCTGGCGGGCGCTGCGTTTGCGGTGCCAGCTGTTGATCGCTTCCAGATGCGTCGTGCCGAAGACGAACTTCCGGCCCGAGCCCACCAGCTCGAAGGTATTCCAGGTCACCAGGCGCGGCCGGGTGCCCAGGGCATACTGGGAAGCGGGCACCTCCGGCGTCGGGCTCAGCCAGTGCGTGTCGCCGTCGGCGGCGTTGTCCACCGGACGCACACGGTCCCGACGGTAGAAGGTCGCGCAGTACCAGTTGCTTTCGCTGTGGGCCATGAGGGGTCCCAGGTTGCCTTCTCCGATGAACTCGTAGTCCGGCAGCAGCTCAGCCAGCTCGAGCAGCTGCTGATAGTTGGCTTCCTGGGTACCGACGACATCCGGGCGCAACGCTTCGAAAATCTTGGCGATGTTGCGCTTCCGCAGGCGCCAGGGATGGCTGCGCCGCTTCTTCGTGGAGGTCAACAGGTTATACGTCATCACGCGGAGGTTGTTTTCTGACACGGGCGTTGTCTCCAGATTCTATCGTTACCGCCGCGGGCTGGGCCCGTTCGGCGGCCAAGGTCAAGACTGTTCGGCCACCAGCGCCGAGCGTCGTTCTCCAGAACACTGTTCCGCTATCCTACGTTTCGGATGCCGAAAGGTTCCCTTTAACCCGATTCCCGCCGGCTGAAGGCCCACCTGGCGGTACTCGCTTCGCATCTATTCGAACAGCCCCAGCTGAGGCGGCGAACTCGGCAGATGCAGGGCCTCGAGCACCATCGACACCCAGCCGTCGCGCGATTCCCCGGGCAGCGACAGTCTGGCGAGTTCGAACTCGTCCAGCAGTTCGTCGATGAGACGATCAATGTCCATCTGGAACTCGATCGACGTGTCTCGCGTCCCGTCGAACGCCGGCGGGGCGATGACCGGAACCTTGACCAGGAGACTGTAGCTGTCCATCCAGTGGCGAATGAAGGGCTCGATCTCGGGTCGGCGGCCGGCCGCATGCACCATGTACGCGTAGTTGTCGACGACGGCACGGTCACAGACGATGGCGTCGAAGGACCCGGTCAACTCGATCTCGCGAGCGACCTGGGTGTGCAAGATCCAGTTCTGGGCGTCGTCCGTGGTGTCACGGTTGATCGGCAACGGGCACCCGCGGGCCACTTCTTTCACGAGATCGACACTCATGTCGATTCGTTTCAGGACAGCGGCAAGTTCAAAACAGAGAGTGGTTTTGCCGACACCGTGGGTGCCTATGAACGCGATCTTCATGGTCTCCAAAATAGCTTTATCCCCGCAAAAAGTCCAATTTCGACCAGTAGGTCCTGTTTAATGTCTAACGGCGCGCCGGTTGCATCCTCCCCGCCACGAACTTACGCCCTGACGCTCCAGACTCTGAATTGGAGGCGTCCGGCGCCAGGAGCATGCTCGTCCGCATGGGGATCTCCGCGAGGAAACCGCTAGAAGGTGTTCTGGAACGTCACCTCTTTCAGGGGCAGCTGCCCGCCACGCTCCCGGGCCGGCTCGAGGGCCTTGCCCACCGTCACGGCCATCACGATGTCGTGGTCCGCGGGCAACTTGATGATACCGGCCACGGCCTCGAAGTCGAAACCGATCATGGGGCAGGTGTCGTAACCCATCGCCTTGGCCGCCAGCATCAGGGTCTGGGCCGCCAGCCCTCCCGACCTCAGGTTCTCATCGCGCTGGAGGGCGACGTTCCCGCCGTAGGCACCCTGGATCATGGGCACGATGGCCTGCTTGGCCTCGGGGGCGGCGTTGGCCCAATACCGTTGGGTATCCTGCCCGAAGGCGTTGCGGTCCCCGCAAATGACCACCACCAGGGAGCAGTCGGTGAACTGCGCCTGGTGGTAGCCCTTCTCCCGGATCCGCTGCTTGACCTCCGGATCGGTCACCAGCACGAAGCGCCAGTTCTGGATGTTGAAGGAGGTCGGCGACAGAATGACGACCTCCATCAGACGGTCGATCTCCTCTGCGGTCAGACGGTGATCGGGGTCGAACTTCTTGACCGAGCGGCGCTCGGCGACGGCGGTGAACAGGTCCATGACGTCTCCCGTGCTGGAAGTGAATCAAACGTCGGCTCGCGCCCGGGCGCGACGACCAACAGGAATACGAATCAGCGCAAGGTCGCCCGCCGGGTCCTTCGCAACCGCACCCCGGCGATTGAGACGGGCTTCGAAGACCAGCCAGCCCACAGCGTAAGCGAGGACATCGAGGGGATCCGCCGTCGCCGTCACTTTGACCAGGGGCAGAACAAGCTCGAAATACAGGGCAAAAAATACCACGCTCGCCAGGCCGTGGCTGCGCGGCAGCGTCCACTGCGCCGGACGGCCGGCCAGACGGTGGACCGTCAACACCAGCGCGAGCACGAGGGGCAGACACACCAGATCATCCAGGTAGCTGCCCGCCCAGGCGGGCAAACCAGCGCCACCCTCGGCACGCCGGAGCCAAACGAACAGCCCGACCAGCAGGGGCAGCAGCCCCCTTCCCCAGGGCAGGATCAGGAAGAGACGTCGCATCTCAGAGGGACAGCGCCGTGATCAGGACGGCAGCGCCGAGCAGGATCAGCGCCGTCAATCGCCAGCCGTCCGTCAGTTCCTTCCACATGGTGGCCATTGTCCTTTCGCACGGGCAGCCTTGCCGCCGGTGCCGCTCGCCTTGGGCAGGGAAAATTGTCGTCCTACTTGGCCGCCTGGTAGAGACCGAAGCGCGCGCCGACGGGGTCGCTGACGACCGCAAACCGGCCGGACCCAGGGATTTCGGTGGGAGCAACCATACCGCATCCTCCGGCCAGTGCGACAGCTGCGTATGCCGCCGCGAGATCGGCGACGCCGAAGTAGACCATCCAGTGGGACGGGATCGGACCCATGTCCGGCCGGATGGGCATCATCCCGGCCGCAGGTTGGTCGTCGCCGAGCATCAGCGAGGTGTACACGCCGAGTTCGCCCATCTCCATGGATTTCGGTTCCCAGCCGAACAAGGTACCGTAGAAGGCGGTCGCCCGGGACGAATCGGTCGTCAGCAGTTCGTTCCAGCACATGGTGTTGGGGTCGTCACGCAGGACGATACCGATATTCTCCTTGGCCTGCCAGACGGAAAACACGGCGCCGCAGGGATCGGCCAGCACCGCCATCCGGCCATGATCGAAAACGTCCATCGGGCCCATCACCAGTTGGCCGCCGAGTTCCTGCGCCGCGGCCGCCGCGGCGTCCGCGTCGGCCACCGCCACGTACTGCCCCCAGTTGGACGGCACGTTGTTCTGCTGCTGCTCCTGGGGCAGCTGGAACTGCGAAGCCACCGTCTTGCCGTCGAGTTGGAACTGGGTGTAGATCCCGAACTCCCCCAGATCCTGGTCGTTGCGACCCCAGCCGAAAAGATCCATGTAGAACTTGCCTGACACCTGGGGATCCGCCGATGCCAGTTCGCAATAACAAAAGGTTCCGGCGGCGTGTTGCTTGAATTCAGGCATGATCTTCCTTTCGCGGACTTCGAAACGGGGTGGAAATATGCTAGTCGTCCGCCGCCAGGGCCGCAAGCGCCGCGAAATATTCCGCCGCCGGGGACCCGGGCGGTGTCCGGGCGGCGAACCCCGCGGCGAGTTCGGCCGCCTGTTCGGTGCGCTCGGCTCCGATCAACCACCAGACCTGCTCCTGCCACAGGCGAACCGTCATTTCGGTGACGGGAACCGGTCGGCCCCCGGGCCGGTCGTAGAACGCGGCCGCCTCGCCGAACAGTGCCGCGGCCTCGTCGTAACGTCCGGCCAGGGCCAGCAGCTGACCGCAGGCCGCGTAGTGGGCCGGCTCGCCGGCATGGGTCCGCAGGCGGTCGAGCCAGCCGTCCGGTCCGTGGGCCAATGCGGCCAGAGCCGCCGCCAGCGAGCGGCCGGAGCCGGAATCGATTTCGGAGAGCCTGGCCCGGATGGCGTTCGCCAGCCGGCCCTGACGGCCGGCCGCCCCGTCCGCGCGCGCGGTCCCGGTCAGACCTTCCAGGAGGGTCTGCACGTACTGCCGGTGCAGCAGCATCAATTCGGGCCTCTGCTGGCCCCGTCCGCGGGCCTGCTGCCAGCGGGCCTCGACCGCGGCCAGCATCCGGACCTGCGCGTCCTGCAGGGACGACAGCGCCCCTTCGAACTCCCTGATTCGTTCCCGGTCACCCGCCAGGTCCGCCAGACGACCGTCGTCGAAGGTGAAATTGCCGGCCTCCCACCAGAGATTGAAGCTGCGCCGCCACGCCGCCGGGCCCGCTGCGCGCTCGTCGCGCCGCACCTTGAACACCCGGTAGAGTTCGTTGTCGTATACCGGTTCGAACCGGCGCAGGCCCTCGGGCTGGAAGTGCATCCGGACGACGTTCATGTCCCGGGTCAAACCGCCGGTCAGGCCGGCCAGGTAGACGTAGGATCCCGTCTCATCCCGCGTCGCGAAGTGCCGGCTGATGAAGATGTAATCAGCCTGGTGTCTCGCGGCGAACTCCCACAGCACCTGCTCATCCCGGGCGTAGAGCGCTGCCAGGTATTCCCGGTAACGGGCCCGAATAGCGGCGTTTTCGAACTGGGAGTTCAGAACCACCGGGCGCCCGGTGTAGAGCAGCAGCTGGGGTGATTCCCCGATCTCGCCCAGGAACGAGGCCGGCAAACCGGCCTGCGTTGATCCCGGCCCCGGCGTATGACGCCGCACCCAGTCGTAAAGATCCGTCCAGGACTGCCATTTCTGCTGGTCCGACGTGCCGAGCCGCACCTCCCGGCCGGCGTGAACCGACCGAGTGATGCGCAGCATGTCCTGCATGACCGTGCCGAGATTGAAGACACCGGCAGTCAGCATCAAACCGGCGGCGACCGCCAGCGGCCAGCGTGCCGCCGGCCTACGAACTGACCAGTGCCGCACCGCCGCCTCGGCTCCGGTCGCGACGGCCAGGCTGCCGAAGATCACGAAGACCACACCCAGGCGCTCGATCATCAGGAAGGCCGCCAACATGACCGGCACCGTCACCAGGAAAGACCGGCGCAGCGGCTCGGTTGACCTGCGGACCGCCGCCAGCACGCTCCAGACGACCGCCGGCGCCAACAGCAGGAGGTGGAAGCCCAGACGCGAGCGCAGCTGCTCGACGGTCGGGCTCAGGAAGGGGGAATCCCAGAAGACGCGGACGTCGAAAGGCAGCCGTGTCGGATCCGTCGGCTTGACCAGACCGTGTCGCAACCTCTCGACCAGCAACCCGAAGACGTGGTTGTAGTCGCCCATGTAGTGACTGTTCAGGAGTGATCCCGTTCCCAGGACCGCTACGGTTCCGGCGAACAGCAGCATCCGCAGACGCCCGGACGATTGCAGGCGGACGCTGCGCCGCATCAGCAGGGACGTCAGCAACCAGGACAGGAGCACGGCCATGGGCAGGCTGAAGACGAAGCCGCGCGCCGCGAGGGAGGGTGTCAAGCCGGCAGTCACGCCCGCGGTGCAATACAGAGCGGGCATGAGCCATGCGGTGCGTCGGCGCGTGAAGGCGGCCGGGCCGGCCACCGTCGCCGCCAACGCCGCGGCGCCGGCCACGGTCATGACAAGAAACTGGTTCAGGTGCCAGCTGGCCAGGGTCACGACCAGCAGCAGGGCCGCCAGGACGAGCGCGGCGGTCCTTTCGCTGCGCCAGGCCCACAGGTGCGCGGCCAGATAACCGGCCAGGCAGAGCAGGGCGAAATCCTCCTTCAACAGGAGCGAGCCGGTCAGGCGGGCGAATCCCATCGTGCAGGTCGCGTAGACGAAGACGCCGAGCAACGCCAGCAGGGGTCGGGCTCCCAGAGCGCGGGCCCCGAGAAAGAGCGGTACGAACAGCAGCACATGTATCAGGGGAATCAGGCGCAGCAGGAACTCCACCAGCGGGCGCGACTGGTCGCCGGCCAGACGGTAGAGGAAGCCGTAGATCGGCTCCATCAGGATGGTGTATTCGCGCCAGGCGTCGACACCTGCGGGATATTGCTGCCAGGTGTCCTTCCGCAGCAGCTGCGGGTCCTGATACTCATCAACCGCGTACATCAGGGTGCTGCGGTAGTGAAAGGCCCGCTCGCTCCAGAAATAGCCCGTGTGTCCCAGATGACTGGGCGGCGGTCCCGTATCGCCGGGTTTCCCGTCCAGGCCGGGTCCCGGAACCCGGATCGTCAGCAGGTTCGGGTCACCCTGGGATTCGAACTGACGGTACAGGGTTGTCGCCACGGCGTTGATCATCAGCCACGACATGAACGCCAGAACGATCACCACCAGCAGGGCGGCCCCGTCCGCGCGCCGCAGCGACGGTCGGGTCACGGAATCGATCAAGCGGCGGAACCACACCGGAACCATGTAACTTTTCTTTCCTTGCTGCGTCCGAGTAGTTGATGCTGGGCTCGTCCATTCTAGCACCGTCCATCGGCACCGGATATTTCTATTCGACCATCCGCTCGGGGTAGATTCATGACGCATATTTCACGACCCGCCGCTACCCACACGTTCTGCCTCCTCCTGATCCTGACCATCGCCTGCGGTTCGACGCCGACCGCGGCCGGCGGCCTGGGCCTGCCCAGCCGGAGAGCCGGACTCGGCTTCGGGAACCTGCCGGAGTTCACCGGCCTGCGGCTCAATCTCTCGGACCGCGGCGTGCAGCGTGTTCTCGGGGTCAACGCCACCCTGTGGATTCCCAAGAAAAACGAATCCGCCATCTACCAGGGCGTCGCGGTGGGCCTGATCGGCCACCAGGGCGGCACGTTGCAGGGTCTGATGATCGGTGGCCTGGGCGTCGGCGGCGAAGACATCCAGGGTCTGGCGATCGGCGGCCTGGGCGTCGGCGGCGGAAATATCCAGGGTCTGGCGATCGGCGGCCTGGGCGTCGGCGGCAGCAATATCCAGGGAGGCGCCTTCGGCTTGCTCGGCGTCGGGGGCAACGACATGGCGGGGATCTTCATGGGCGGCCTGGGCGTCGGCGCCAATGACATCGACGGCGTGGCCATGGGCCTGCTGGGCGTCGGCGGCAACGACCTGTCGGGGCTGTTCATCGGTGGTCTCGGCGTCGGTGGGGGCAGGCTACGCGGGATCTTCCTCGGCGGGCTGGGTGTCGGCGGGGGCGACATGGAGGGAGCCACCCTGGCACTCGGATACCTCAAAGGTGAAAGTCTCAGGGGCCTCGGCACCGGGGCGTACACCAACGTCAAGGTGGCCACGGGCCTGTGTATCGGGATCTACAACCGGACCGATGTCCTGCACGGGATCCAGATCGGCCTGCTGAATTACGCCGGCAACAACCCGGCGGGCTTGAAATGGCTGCCCCTGGTCAACGCCCATTTCTGAGCACGCGCTTCAAAGATCTTGACGCCACCCCCCGCACCGGTGAATTTTGAAAATGTCCTGTCTGTCCGTTGTTTCATCCCGGAGGAAAGCCCTTGGCTGTCCTGCGCCGTCCCCGACGCAAAGCCCTCATCGCCCTGGCCTGCACCGTCGTGGCGGCGGTCATCGTGGCAGTCACCTGGTCCCGTCTCATCAACCTGATGATGCCCGCCGACAGCCGGCCCGCGGCCATTGCTTTTGCCGATGCGGCCGGGACCCCGGAGAATTTCGACGAAGCCGTGAGGAGTCTGCTGGCGTCCTTCCCCGGCGACGAAGCCGACTTCCCCCACGTGGCCCTGTTTCGGGAAGCCAGCCTGCGGGCATACGCCGGCCCGGCGACCTGCCTGGGCTGCCATGAGAAGATCGCCCTGACCGACGGGGATGGGGTCCGCCGCGAGGTCGATCTGATGGACAATCTTCTCGACTCGGCCCACTACCGGTTCTTTACCACCGCGCATCCCAACGTCTACGGGTTCGACGGCAGCCTCGCCGACGACTTTCCGATGGGCAAGCTCAACCGCCCCTGCCCCAAGCCGGGCTCGTTCGCCATGACCGCCTGGGCCGAGGTCGTCGTCACCCAGTCCGGCGACACGCTCAGCGAAGGCTGCGGCCAGTGCCATATCGGCGGCCAGTACCAGGCGCCGCTCGGCGAGATCATGCCCCTGTACCGGACGACGTCCGCCGAGAAGGACGCCATCGACTGCCTGATCTGTCATGCGGTGGCCTACGACATGAACCGCAAGCAGGTGGTCACCGATGCCAACGGGCGCAACCGCTGGGACCAGGACCGCTCGCTGCGGGCCGCTCTTTCGGTCTCGACACCGACGGCCACAGCCTGCCTGCGCTGCCACCAGCACAATTTCGGCGGTGACATCTACATTGACCCGGCCGGGCCGGAGTTCATGCAGAGCCTGCGCAATCCAGGCCGCGATCGTCCCCGCGTGCAGCACCCCGGATCCAAGCGCGGTACACCCTACTCTCCGAGCTGGGACGTGCATGCGGCCGCCGGCGTCGACTGCATCGACTGCCACCACACGCGGGGCCACCTGATGGCCAAGGGCACCCGCACGACGACCATGATGGCCAACGACCTGCCGCAGGTGGAGGTCTCCTGCCTCGATTGTCACGACGACCCGCCCCATGATTCCGCGACGGCGGACGGGCAGGCCCTCAATGATCACCTCCTGCGGCTGGCCTGCCAGACCTGCCACATCCCCTACCTGCACCCGGACAACGTCACGCGGCGCGATTTCGGCACGACCGTTTTCGAAGCCGAGCCCGGCATCTACATCTACCATGACGTCGTCAAGAAATCCCGACCCGGCGAAGGCCTGGCCTACGTCTGGTGGAACGGCGACGCCACCTTCCTGGGCAACCCCATCGGCGACAATCCCAACGGGGCCGACCTGTACCGCTTCTACGATGCACAGCACCGCTGGCCCGAGTTTGCCGATTTCGACTATGCCGGCTGGTACGAAGAGGTCATGCGCCCGATCGCCAAGGCCGGACGCGCGTCGAAAATCTACCCGATGAAACGGTTCAACGGCCGCCAGCACATCGATCTGCAGAACATCGGCCCGTTCGGCGGCATGTTCGTGCCCTACAACCTGCCCGCCTACTACCGCCACGGAAATCCGGACACGGCCGCGCGGCTGGAGATGGACAAGAGCATGATGGGCATGATGTACGGCTGGATGTTCAAGTTCTACATGATGGACCGGTTCATGTCCTACATGGCCATCGACGGCTGGAACACGCACAGCTACGTGGATGTCCGTGCGGGCCAGCGCAGCGAACCCCGCTGGCTACCCAACGACGCCATGCTTGAGGTCAGCCACGCCATCCGTCGGGAAGGAGCGCTCACCTGTGCGCAGTGCCACGGCGGCGGGCTTCTGGACTGGCAGGCGTTGGGTTACACTGCGCAAGAGACCGCGGCTCTGGAGCGACCCCGCCCCTAGCGTCTCGGGCGGGGTTACCGGTCGCCCTCGCTCCGCAGGGAGGCGCGAGCCCGGTTGAGGTTGGCGATGACCGCCTGGTCATCGGGCTCGAGTTCCAGCGATCGGGCGAAGGACGCCAGCGCCTCGGTGAAGCGTCCGGACAGGGCCAGGGCGGTGCCCAGGTAGTTGAAGACTGCCGGATCCCGGGGCAGCAGTTCGGCGGCGGCCCGCAGGTGGGGCAGCGCTTCGGCCGGCCGGTTGCCCGACACGTAGACGAGCCCCAGATCCCGCCGGGCCTTGCCGGATTCCGGCTGCATCTCCACCGCTTTCTGCAGGAAGGACTCGGCCTGCGGCGTCCGGTGCGTCATCAGCAGGAACTTGCCCGTGTTGTAGTGTCCCAGAAAACTTTCCGGATTCGTCTCCAGGGCGCTGCGCAGCAGCGTCATCGTTCTGGCCGGCGGATTGGCCGCCTGCCCGGCGGTGGCGTCGGCGAGCAGGCCGGCGGCCACCAGATCCCGGAGATTCAACCGGCGGGTACGCTCGGCCAGCGCCAGAACTTCCGCCCCGGCGCGGTCGGCAAGAACCGACCTGAACGGGGACAGGTGGTCGGCCAGATACCGCGCCATCTTTTCCTCGAAATGATCCCCGACCTGGATGTTGCTCGTGGCATACGCGAGGATCGGCAGGTCATCGGTGTAGACCGGGGCGTCCGCGGTCATCCGCACCAGCATCTCTTCACCGGCCAGAAAACCACCCAGCATGACCCCCGGCTGCACGACATGGAACCGGGCGCCACCCCAGTGGCTGTAGCGCAGGTCGGCAGCCAGCCGTTCATCCCGCGGGTCGCCCGCCCCTGTGGCCACCGTGGCGGCCAGATCGGCCATCCGGTCCAGGTCCAGCACCGGCGTCCGCTGCGGGGATCCGATGAGCAGCAACTCCTGCGTGTTGTACCACAAGACGGCACGGGGGAAGGACTCCAGGAACGTCGCCACCACCGACTGGAATTGTTCCTTCTCCAGAAAACCCAGGGGAACGAACTGTGCCACGAAGCCGTCGGTCTTCAGCCGGGCCTTGGCGTCGCGGTAGAACTCCCGGTTGTAGAACACGTCGATCCCCGGCCGGAAAGTCTGACCGACCTCGACCGAGATGATGTCGTACTGGCGGTCCGTGTGGGCCGTGAAGGTGCGGCCGTCGTCAGGTATGAGCGTCACCCTCGGGTCCGCCATCCAGGACGCATCGAAATTGCGTTTGATGAAGGGGAAGATCTCCCCTTCGATGTCCACGCAATCCAGGCGGGCGACATCGTGATAGAGGAAGCGTCCGGCCGTCTGTCCCACCCCGACGCCGATGACCAGGACATTTTCCGGCGCGCCGTGCAGCAGGGCCGGAACATGGGCGGCCATGATCTGGTGTCCCTTGATGTCCTCCCCCTGCCACAGGTTGTCGATCTCCAGGCGCAGGGCACCGTCCAGGTCGATCGCCGCCAGGGTCGATCCATCGCCTTCGGCATAGTCGATCAGCGGTCCGCTGCGCGACAGGAAATCCGCCGGCAGCCGGGTCCCGGTAGCCAGGGGCAGGAACCACCACGCCAGAATCGCCGCGGCCGAGACGCAGATCGCCGCCAGATGTTTCCGGAACCTGCCGCCGCCGGCCTGGCGCCGGGCCATGAACCAGGCGGTCGCCCCGGTCAGGATACCAACAAACGTCAGGATCTTGACCCCGGTTGCCAGACCGAGGACCGGCAACAGCAGGAATCCGGCCACGAGCGATCCCGTGATGCCGCCGGCGGTATTGAAGGCCGTCATCCGCCCCACGCTGACCGCTGAGAACCGCGGGTCGTCCAGGACCATCCGGTTGGCCAGCGGAAAACAGGCGCCCGACAGGATCGCCGAGGGCAGCATCAGGAGAAAGAAGGGCGTCAGACCTTCGCCCAATCCTCTCCAGAAAGCCGCCGGCTGAAACAGAAGCAACACCATGAACAACGCTGACAGGATCTGGAAGAATCCGAACAGGGTGCCGGCCGAGATCCGTTTCCAGAAGCGGAAGTCACGCAGTCGCGCCACCAGCAGGCTGCCCAGGACGATGCCGAACAGGACCACCGCCAGGGTGATGGTGTAGGTGTACACGCTGTTGCGCACCACCAGCGCCAAAAAGCGCGACCAGAACACCTCGGCACCGATGGCAACAAGACCCGCGCCGAAGAACAGGATCGGCATCAGCCGCCGCAGGGGCCGGTTCATCGCCGGGTTGATCGCGGCGGTCGTATCTTTCTGCCGGGCCGTCGCAGCGACCGGCGGTACGCTGGGAAACTTCAGCAAGAGGGCGACGACACCGATGCCGAGATTGATGATCGCGGCGGTCACGAT
This sequence comes from Candidatus Krumholzibacteriia bacterium, assembly GCA_942492615.1. GTDB lineage: Bacteria > Krumholzibacteriota > Krumholzibacteriia > LZORAL124-64-63 > LZORAL124-64-63 > CALOFL01. Next base: position 139,489 of record CALOFL010000004.1, on the reverse strand, counting down.
GGCCGCCGTCAGCCCGAAGCGGGGCAGGATGAAGAACCCGGTCGCCACGGTGCCGAGGGCGGCGCCGAGGGTGTTGACGCCGTAGAGGAAACCGATGCCGCCGGATATCCGGTTGCGCTGAACCACGAATTGGCGGCAGAACAGGGGCAGGGTGCCGCCCATGACGATGGACGGCGGCAGCAGGGCGATGGCCACCAGCCCGAATCTGGCCAGGATCAGTCCAGCGCCGGCGCCCAGCCAGACCAGGCCGTCACCGTCGACTGCCGGCTGTACGTTGGCCCGGTAGACGATTCCGAAGATGCCATCGGCCAGATCGAACGAAATGAGCGTCGCCAGCCCCAGCGCCGCCAGAATGACCTCGAGCAGGGCGTACAGACGGATAGGACGTTCGCTGCGCTGGCCGAGACGGCCGAAATACCAGCTGCCGAGCGCCAGGCCCCCGAAGAATACCGCCAGAATCGTGCTGAGCGCCCAGGTGGTGGATCCGAATACCAGGGATGCTTTGCGGATCCAGGCGATCTCGTAGACCAGCCCGGCGAAACCCGACAGGAAGAAACAGGTGATGGCGATCTTGTTTTTCATCGGCGGAGGATACCACAAGCACGGTGTTTATCAGCCCGGCAATATTTTTGAGGCGAAAAATTCGTTTGATCATAGTTATATTGGAAGCACCGGTAAACGCCTGACGAAAAATCCACATAGCTGACCGCCCACCGGGAGTATCCAGATGCCTACTGACGATGTCGCGCTTTCCCCCGTTCTCGACTCCGGATCACCGCAGGAAAAGAAGCAGGAGATCCTCCGTTACTTCCAATCCACCTGGGAACTGTACGAAGACCTTTTCACGGTCATGGCAACCGACGAGGCCTACTATCAGCGGGCCGATCCCCTGCGGCATCCCCTCATCTTCTATCTCGGTCACACGGCCACCTTCTTCATCAACAAGCTCATGCTGGCCAAGCTCATCACCGCGCGGGTGAACCCCAAGTTCGAGTCGGCGTTCGCCATCGGCGTGGACGAGATGAGCTGGGATGACCTCGATGACCAGAATTACGACTGGCCCGCGGTGTCCGAGGTCCGGGCCTACCGCAACGAGGTCCGCAAAGTCGTCGAACAGGTGATCGCCGAGACGCCGTTGGAGATGCCCGTCGGCTGGGATGACCCTTTCTGGGTGATTCTCATGGGCGTCGAACACGAGAGGATCCACCTGGAAACCAGCTCGGTCCTCATCCGGCAGCTGCCGCTGGACATGGTGGTTCCGCGTCCCGACTGGCCCTTGTGTCCCGCAGCCGGGCCGGCCCCGGCCAATGAACTAGTGGAGGTCGCCGCGGGCACGGTGACCCTGGGCAAGGAACGTAACCACCGGCTTTACGGGTGGGACAATGAATACGGGCGCCTTGAGGTCGACACCCCCACCTTCAAGACATCCCGCTTCCTGGTCAGCAACGGTGAGTTCCGCGAGTTCATCGACGCCGGCGGCTACCGTACCGAGCGGTGGTGGACGGACGAGGGCTGGCGCTGGCGGAACTACCGCCGGGCGGAACATCCGGTCTTCTGGGTCCCCGCCGGCCAGGGCGAATTCCGTTTGCGCTGCCTGGCCGCGGAAATCACCATGCCCTGGGACTGGCCGGTCGAGGTCAATCAGCTCGAAGCCAAGGCGTTCTGCAACTGGAAGGCCGAGGCGACGGGCCAGCCGATCCGCTTGCCCAGCGAGGCCGAGTGGTACCGGCTGCTCGCGGTGACCGGCATCGAGGACCAGCCCGAGTGGCAGGAACTGCCCGGCAACATCAACCTGGCGAAGTACGCCTCCTCCTGCCCGGTGACCGACCATGTCACCGCCGGTTTCGGGGATGTCGTCGGCAACGTCTGGCAATGGACCGAGACTCCCATATCCGGATTCCCGGGTTTCGCGGTCCATCCGCTGTACGACGATTTTTCCACACCGACCTTCGACACCCAGCACAATATCATGAAGGGCGGTTCGTGGATCTCGACCGGCAACGAGGCCACGCGCCACGCACGGTATGCCTTCCGGCGGCACTTCTTTCAGCACGCCGGTTTCCGCTACGTCGAGTCCGAACACAAGGTGGACACGCGGGCCGAGGTCTACGAAACCGATGCCCTCGTCTCCCAGTACTGCGAGTTCCATTTCGGGCAGGACTACTACGGCGTGGCCAACTTCATGGCCGAGGCGGCGAGAATCTGCGGCGAGCTGACCGCCGGCAGGAAGATCCGGCGCGCACTCGACCTGGGCTGCGCCACCGGCCGCGGCGTGTTCGAACTCGCGCGGTTCTGCGACCACGTCACCGGCATCGATTTTTCGGCCCGATTCATCCAGGTCGGGCATGCGATGCAGCGCAAGGGTTCCCTGCGTTACGCCCTTCCGGTAGAAGGCGACCTGGTCAGCTACCACGAGCGGAAGCTGTCCGACTTCGGTCTGGAAGACACGGCGGGCAAGGTGGAATTCTGGCAGGGGGACGCCCACAACCTGAAGGAGCAGTTCACGGACTACGATCTGGTCCTGGCCTGCAACCTGATCGATCGGTTGTCGAATCCCGCCCAGTTCCTGGAGCATATCACCGAGCGCATCAACCGCGGTGGGCTGCTGGTGATCATGTCGCCCTATACCTGGCTGGAAGAGTTCACGCCCAAGGACAAGTGGCTGGGCGGCCGGAAGATCGACGGGGAGAACGTGACGACGCTGGACGGCCTGCGCGCGAGGCTGGATGCGGCGTACCGCATGGTCGCCGAGCCCAGGGACGTGGAATTCGTGATCCGGGAAACAGGAAGAAAGTTCCAGCACTCGGCCAGCCAGATGACCGTGTGGGAGAAGCGGTAGCCTGGACCAGGCTCAGCCCTTGCCGTGGCTGGCCCTCCACCTGCCGAGCAGGATGTTGAGGAAATTGTCGCGCGGCAGCCACCTGATCACGGGGGGACGCCGGGGATCCAGGCTGTCGACCTGCCGTTCGATGCCGCGGTCGCCACTGGCCAGGTTGCGGGCTTTCTCCAGATTGCGGAATGCCGATCCACGCCGGCGTCCCAGCAGATTGACCTGTCCCAAGGCGTAGTAGGCGGTGGCGTCGTAGGGGTTGTCCCGGATGATGCTCTTGGCGAGTTTTTCCGCAGACACGAACTTCCGCTGGCCTCCGGCCAGGGCCACGGCCAGGTAGGACCGACACTCCTTGTGATCCGGCACCCTCTTGAGGGCCTCCTGCAGGAGGTGTTCAGCTTCCTGATGGCTGCCGTCCTCGATCAACCGCCTGGACCGGCGCACCATTTCTGCGGCGAACTCCTGGTCCTCTTCCCTGCTGGTCATGTGCTGGATGGGGCGGTCTTCGATCCCCACCGGCCTGTTCTGGTCGTCCTGCTTCTTGTCCGACATGACATCTCCCGGGATCATGGATACCTCCCCGGGCGCCGCAGAATCTGCTTGCGGACCTTGCGGGGATCTTTGATAAATCATATCGACCGGGAGGGCCGCTACTTTAGGCGATTACCGGTAATTCCCGGGCGCGATATCAGCCTGCGGTCCACGGAATCCTTGTGTTCCAACAAATTAGTGAAATACATGTATTTACGTTTGCCTTTGTGATGTGATATGATTAATTGGGTCATGGAAATCCGGAGGGAATTTCCGTCATCCTATATTCAGCTATAAGCTGTAGGCCGCAACCCAGCATGACGCCCGATGCGCGGCCTCAGGAGAAAGTATGAATCCAGGCGGCGGCATCCCTCGCGAATGGGGGCCATACGAACAGCTGTTCGTGCGCTACGATGAACAGCACAAGGCGCTGTGGTACCATCTGGCGCCCAGGTCGCGACCGTGCTTCAACCTCGACCTGTTGAATGAGCTTCGGCGCTTCCAGCACAAGGTGGAGATGGTCAACCACGCCGGCGACCCCCGGTCCGACAGCCTGCCGATCCGCTACCTCGTCCTCGCCAGTACCGTGCCCGGCGTCTTCAATCTCGGCGGCGATCTTCAACTGTTCTCGGAGCTGATCAAGGCGGGAAACCGCGACGGTCTCTTCCAGTACGCCAAAGCCTGCATCGACGTGCTCTACCCCAACGCGGTCAATTTCGAGCAGTCCCTGACCACGATCACCCTCGTGCAGGGAGATGCCCTGGGCGGCGGTTTCGAGGCCGCCATCTCCAGCAACGTCGTGATCGCCGAACGGAGCGCCAAGTTCGGCCTGCCCGAGGTCCTGTTCAATCTGGTCCCCGGCATGGGCGCCTACAGTTTCCTCATCCGGCGCACCAGCCCCGACATCGCCGAACGGATCATCATGGGCGGTGAACTGCTGACGGCCCAGAAGATGAAGAACCTCGGCCTGATCGACGAGGTAGCCGAAGACGGTGAGGGCGAGGAGGCCGTGTTCAAGTTCATCAAGCGACATCAGCGCCGCGGCAACGCCCACGCTGCCATGAGCAGGATCCAGAAATGCGTCAATCCCGTCACCTACGAGGAACTGATCCAGATCACCAAGATCTGGGTCGACGCCGCGCTCAAGCTCACCGGCAGGGACCTGCGCATGATCGAGCGCCTGGTCCAGGCGCAAAACCGCCGGGCCGCCGACGACAAGGCGAAACCCCGCGCCCTCGAGGGTTTCGGTTGATGCGAATGGCCGGCGCGGAGGTTGTTCAGCCCACGGGAACGGGCATTTTTTCCAGGGATTGGATCGCTTCGACCACGTCCGCCAGTCGCAACGGCTTGCTCAGGTGGACGTTCATGCCTGCATCCAGACACTTCTTGACGTCGCTCTTGGTCGCTTCGGCGGTCAGGGCCAGGATGGGGATGTTCGCCTTCGCGTCGGTGCGGTTGCGGATGGCCTCGGTGGCTGCGTATCCGTTCATCACCGGCATGCGGACGTCCATGAACACCAGATCGTAGTCCTCGGCTTCGAAGAGTTTCAACGCCTCCTCGCCGTTCTCGGCGATGTCGACGGTGATCCCCACGCGCTCGAGCATGCTCTTGACGACCACCTGGTTGAACTTGTTGTCCTCGGCCACCAGGCCGCGGAGGCCGAAATCGGGCAGGATCTTGGATACCGGTGCGATCTTCTGCTTGGGCGCGGCGCATGGCTTGAGGGCCATGCTCAGGGTGAAGGTGGAACCGACACCCACGGTCGATTCGACGGTGACATCGCCCCCCATCCGCGACGCCAGGGTACGGCTGATGGCCAGACCCAGACCCGTGCCGCCAAACTGCCGGGTCGTGGAATTGTCCGCCTGCTCGAACTGGTCGAAGACGGCGGACAGGCGGTCGGCGGGGATCCCGATACCCGAATCTTCAATCTTGATCCTGATGTTCTGACCGGCCGCCTTGGGGTCGACGGTGCACGAGAGCTTGACCTGCCCCTTCTCCGTGAACTTGATCGCATTGCCCACCAGGTTGAAGATCACCTGGCGGATCCGGGTCGGGTCACCCAGGAAGTGCCGCGGGGCCGTTGCGGGGTAGTCGAAATGGAACTCGATTCCCTTGGCTGCGGCCGTCGACTTCATCAGGAGATGGACGTCCGTCAGGATCTGGTTGAGGTCCGTCGGGGTGGATTCAAGCGTGAGGCGGTTCGATGTGATCTTGGAGTAGTCCAGGATGTCGTTGATGATGTTCAGGAGCGACTCCACCGAACGGGTGATGATGTGGAGCTGGTCCCGCTGCCCCGGGTCCAGTTCAGTGGCGCCCAGCGTTTCGGCCATGCCCAGCACGCCGTTCATGGGCGTGCGGATCTCGTGGCTCATCGTGGCCAGGAACTGGTCCTTGGCCTTGTCGGCCAGCTTGCTCTTGGCCAGGGCGATGCGGAGTTCCGACATGGCATTGCAGGCGCCGCAGCACCGTCAGGAAGAAGATCGGCAGGACCAGGACGCCGAGCAGGAGTCCCGCGCCGATCTCCAGATGTGATTTCCAGAAGTCGTTGAAGAGCAGCAGGGAGCCGAAGCCCATGGCCCCCATGGCAATGGCGATCTTGAGGTACTTTTCGCCGAAACGGATACCGTTGCCGATGATGACCCACAGGAAAATGGGGTAGTACGAAGCCACGTGGCGGTCGCCCATGTGCAGCCAGTAGGTCATGATGCCCAGATCGGCCATGATGGTGATGTAGCGTCTCCAGGGCCATTTGCCCGGGAAACGATTGACCATGATGTACCAGGCCGCCGCGAAGGTCAGGTAGCAGACGATCGTCACCAGACCGTGCACCAGGGTCGATCCCCGGTCCAGACCCTTGAACACGCCGATCACCGAGAAGGCCACCAGACAGATGGCCGTGATGACGACCCTGGCCCGGCTTTGGGACAGCTCCTCGTCGATCGTGGTGATCGTTGGATCTTTCGAATTGACCATTTCAGCCATTCCGTTGCGGTGATGCGAGTGTTCCTATGGGATATCGGCTGCACAGGGGGGCATTTAATCTTTATTTTGAACTGGTTGTCGGAGGGGAAATGAAAGTCGGAGGAACCCGGGGTTCCTCCGACCGGTCGAGCTTCCGCGATAGGATCCCTAGCGGAACATGGACTTGATGCTGCCCCAGGTGCTGCCCTCGGTGGCAACGGGATTGTTGCAGCACTCGATTTCGGCCTTCATGATGGTCTCGCCGGGGAACCCGAACCCGAAGAGATCCACCCAGCCGGAGCCGTAATCGTTGTAGCTGGTGCAACCGATCGGAAACGCATCGGTGATCAGGTCCGGAGCCGACGCGAACGCCGTCAGGAACTCGAAGCCGATTCCATAGGTGAAGCCGAATTCCGCGCACGCGCAGGCGGTATCCAACGGCAGGGCAATGTTATAGAGCCCAGGCGCATCGATCGTGATCGTGTAGACGGAGGACTGACAGATCGTCGCTCCCGGCAGGAAACAGCCGAGACTCTCGTCCCAGACGGCCTCTTCGAAGTCGACCCGGGCGTCGAAGGTGGCCGGAACGTCCTCGAGACCGAACTGCATGAACAGACCGACGGACGCCACGTTGAAGCCTTCGGTGCAGATCGAGCAACCGGTGGGGTCGGCGGTGAAGAGAGTCTTGTACTTCTCCATGCCCAGCACCCAGCCGGTGATCGCAAATGCCGGCGCATTGAGGTTGCCGACCTCGCAGACCGGGTTGGCGCCGGCGGCCTGCAGCCCGGGATAGATGGTCGCGGCCGGACCGGTGATCGGGGTGACCTGGACCTCGCGCGCGGCCAGGGCCGTGCCGGTCGTCAGAATCAAAGCCGCCAGGGCGGCGAACATGACCAATTTTTTCATGTTATCCTCCAGAGAAATGGTGTTGTGGCTCAAGGTGCACCCCGAAGGAGAAGGCCGTGGGGCGGGCGCATGATATGCCAAGAAAGCGGTGTAAACTCCCCCGCGTCTTCTCATCCTAGCATTTATTGACAAACGATATCAATAGATTTCGAGATTTTTCGGTCCAGACCGTCTCAGTCCCAGATGCCCAGCTCCGCCTTCACTTCCTCGGAAGCGTCGGTCCGCGGATCCCAGGGCGGGCTCCAGACCAGATCGACCTCGCAGAATTCGACGTTGGGCACGGTCATGGCCGTCTTGCGGACATCGGCCATGATCTGCGGACCCATCGGGCACATGGGGCTGGTCAGGGTCAGTCCGACCCGGACCTCCGCCGATTCCGGATCGATGACGATCCTCCTGACGAGGCCAAGGTCGACCACGTTGAGATTCAATTCGGGGTCGATGACCGTCTGGAGGGCTTCACGGATCTGGTTTTCGTCGGGCAATGTCATATCATACCTCGGTTGTGGTTGGCCCCACGTCGCGCCCTTGCTCGCGGGCGGCCAGGGCTTCCATCAGGGTGATCCAGGGCAGCAGGGCGCACTTGACCCGGACGGGGAACTTCCGCACGCCGGTCAGGACCTCGAGATCACCGGGATCCAGTTCGTCCGCCAGTTCACCGTCCTCCTCGTGCATGACCTGCTTGAAGGCCCCGGCCAGCTTCCCGGCGTCGGCCACGCTGCGGCCGCCGACCAGATCGCCCAGGATGGATCCGCTGGCGGTCGCGATGGCGCAACCGTGCGACTGGACACAGATGCCGCTGATCTTGTCGCCGTCGAAGGCCAGCTGCAGGGTGACCTCATCCCCGCAGGACGGGTTCTTGCCCGACGCCTCGGCGTCGACGGCGCCCAGGGCATCGGCACTGCGCGGGTTCCGGTGGTGATCGAGGATCACCTCGCGGTAGAGTTCGTCCATTCCAGAATTCATGCGCCGAATACGCTCCTGGCATACCCGATGCCCTCGATCAGGGCATCGATGTCGTCATGGGAATTGTAGAGGGAAAACGAGGCGCGCGTGGTCGCGGCCACACCCAGGCGCTGATGGAGCGGCTGGGCGCAATGGTGCCCGGCGCGCACGGCGACGCCGCGGGAATCCAGCAGCTGCGCCATGTCGTGGGCATGCACCTTGGGGTCGTGGAAACTGATCAGGCCGCCGCGCTCGCTCGGGTCCAGGGGACCGTACAGGGTCAGGCCGCCCAACCGCTGCAGCTTCTCGATCGCCGCGCCGGTCAAGGAGATCTCGTGGGTCCGCAGCCGTTCCAGGGAGACCTCGTCGATGAGATCGAGGGCATGGGGAAAGGCCGCCGCAGCCCCGACGTTGGGCGTGCCGGCCTCGAAGCGAAGAGGCACCGCGGCCCAGGTGGCGTCATCCAGGGTGACGGTGTCGATCATCTCGCCACCGACTTCCAGGGGGTCCAGCTCCTCGAGAATCTCCGCGCGGCCGGCCAGGAATCCCAGACCCATCGGGCCGTAGGTCTTGTGGGCCGAAAAGGCCATCAGATCGGCACCCAGGGAGTCGAGCGTGACCGGCAGGTGACCCACCGACTGCGCGGCATCCACCACGACGATCGCACCACGGCGCCTGGCGGCCGCAGCGATCTCGGCAACGGGATTGATCACGCCCAGGACGTTCGAGACATGGGTGAGCGAAACGACCCGGGTCCGGCTGTTGAGCAGTTCCGACAGGCGGGAAAGATCGAGGGTGCCGGCGTCCGTCACCGGCAGGTGCCGCAGGACCAGGCCCTCCCGCTTGGCCAGACGGATCCAGGGAACCAGGTTGGCATGGTGCTCCATGCCCGTCAGCAGGATCTCGTCGCCGGGACGCATTCGCCCGGCAAGGCCTTCGGCGACCAGGTTCAGGGCCGACGTCGTCCCGCGGGTGATGACCACCTGCTGGGGACGCGCCATCCCGAGGAACCGGGCGACGCGGGAACGGCAGCCTTCGTAGAGGTCGGTCGCCTCGGCGGCCAGGGTGTGCATGCCGCGATGGACATTGGCATTGTTCTCGCGGTAGTACCGCGCCTCGGCCGCGATGACCGCTTCGGGCTTCTGCGTCGTCGCCCCGTTGTCCAGGTAGACCAGGGGCCGGCCGCCGATGGTGCGCTTGAGGATGGGAAACCGTTCGACCAGCAAGGGACCGCAGTGACTGCAGTCACCGACCTGCCCGTCGCAGGGATGGACACCCGCCGGGGCGGGCAGGGAACGGTCCTGGGAATCCATCAGGCATTCTCCTTCAATCCGGCAAGCCTGGCTTCCATCAGTTCTTCGACGGCGGGCCGCAGGACCGCCGGCAGGCTCTGGAGGGTCTTCTCGAGGAAGCCGCGGACCACCAGGCGCAGCGCCACGTGGGGATCCATCCCCCGGCTTTCAAGATAGAACAACTGGTCCGGGTCCACCGGCGCCACGGTCGCGCCGTGACTGCAGCTGACTTCCTCGTTGAGGATCTCCAGCTCGGGGATCGCGTCCGCACGGCTCTTGGCCGAAAGCAGCAGGTTGCGGTTGACCTGGTAGGCTTCGGTGACACGGGCGCCTTCCTCGATCCGGATCAGTCCGGTGTAGCTGCCGCGTGAACGGCCGGCGCCCACCGTCTTGAAGTCGATGTTGCTCCAGGTGCGCCCGGAAACATGGCGGTGTCGGGTGTGATGGTCGAAACGCTGTCCGTCACCGGCCAGCGCCACGCCGATCATCTCGCTGCGGGCCCCGGGGCCGCTGAGATCGGTGACCAGTTCCATCTTGGCCCGCTCGCCGCCGAAGGTGGCAAACGCGGTCAGGACGTCGCTGTCCCGGTCCGCGGTGGAATGGACGGAAATGTGCCCCTTGGTGCCGGGCTCCCAGGTCTGCAGCACGACGTGGCGGACGTTGGCCGCGGCGCCGGCCTCGACGCCCGTCCGGGAAACCACCACCGCGTCGGCCGAACCGCCGACGTGCTGCTCCACGAGCGTCGCCTCGGCCTGCGGGCCGATCTTGAACAGGATCCGCGGGATGACCACGGACCCTCCGGCGTGGATGCGCACGACCACGGGTCCGGGCAGGACCGTGCCGGCGGCAACCTCGATCACCAGACCCGCGTTCCAGGCCGCCTCGTTCAGATGGCGGAAGAGGGCGGACGATCGCGGCGTCCCGGCGGCCACCGTTTCGACGGTCAGCGGCTTCACCTCCAGGCCGGGTACGGGATCGGCCGAGACGCGCTGCACGACCGGCGCCCGTCCGGGCCACAGGTCGACCGTGGCGACCGCTTCAGCCACCGGATCGATGAGTTCGGGTGCGGCCGACGGGCCGCAGATATCCGCGGCCGCCAATCCTGATGGCAGAAGATTCTCCGGGTTGCTGAACCGCCACAGGTGCTTGACCCGGTCGGGCAGGGCGGCACTACGATATAGATCCAGGGCCGCGGTGCGCGTCTGCAGGACCATATCGCTCTGGTCCAGCCGGAGGGCCAACGCCTTCAAGGCGGCACCGTCGAGAGTCGGCCGGGGATCGGCCAGGGTTGCTTCACGTGTCATGTCAGCCAACGGACCCCTCCATCTCCAGTTCGATCAGGCGGTTCAACTCGACCGCGTATTCCATGGGCAATTCCTTGACGAAGGGTTCGATGAACCCGTTGACGATCATCATGCGGGCCTTGTCCTCGTCCAGACCGCGGCTCTGCAGATAGAACAGCTGCTCCTCGGCGACCTTGGAAACGCGGGCTTCGTGTTCGACGCGGACATCCTCTTCGGCGATGTCCATGGTCGGGTACGTGTCCGACCGGGCCTGCGCGCCGATCAGCAGGGCGTCGCATTCCACGTTCGTCTTGCAGCCGTGGGCGCCGCGGGCGACCTTCACCAGGCCGCGGTAGCTGGAACGCCCGGCGTCCTTGCTGATGGACTTGGAGACGATCCGGCTCGTCGTGTTGGGCGCAGCGTGGGTCATCTTGGCCCCGGCATCCTGATGCTGGTTGTTCCCGGCGAAGGCGATCGACAGGACCTCGCCATGGGCCCGCTCGCCCTTGAGCACGATGGCCGGGTACTTCATGGTCAGCTTCGACCCGATGTTGCCGTCGACCCACTCCACCACGGCGTCCTCGTGGGCGTGGGCGCGCTTGGTCACCAGGTTGAAGACGTTGGTCGACCAGTTCTGGATCGTCGTGTAGCGGATGTGGGCGCCCTTGAGGGCGATCAGTTCGACGACTGCCGAATGCAGGGAGTCCGAGGAATAGGTCGGCGCCGTACAGCCCTCGATGTAGTGGACCGAGCTGCCCTCGTCGGCGATGATCAGCGTGCGCTCGAACTGGCCCATGTTCTCGGCGTTGATCCGGAAGTAGGCCTGCAGCGGGATGTCGACCTTGATGTTGGGCGGTACGTAGATGAACGACCCGCCGGACCAGACCGCGGTGTTCAGCGCGGAGAACTTGTTGTCCCGGGTGGGGATGATCTTGCCGAAGTACTTCTTCACGATGTCCGGGTGTTTCCGCAGGCCGGAATCCATGTCCATGAACAGGACGCCCTGCTTCTCCAGGTCCTCGCGGAACGAGTGGTAGACGACCTCGGATTCGTACTGGGCGGTCACGCCGGCCAGGAACTTGCGCTCGGCCTCGGGGATGCCCAGGCGGTCGAAGGTGTTCTTGATGTCCGCCGGCACGTCGTCCCAGTTGCGCGCCTGCTCGCCCTTGGGCTTGATGTAGTAGTGGATGTTGTCGAAGTCGATCTCGGCCAGCAGTTCGTTGTTACCCCAGGTCGGCATCGGCTTTTCGAAGAAGATGTCCAGGGCCTCGTGGCGCATGGCCCGCATCCAGTCCGGTTCATTCTTCTTGCGGGAAATCATCTCCACCACTTCGTGGTCGATCCCCTTGGGGGCCTTCATCAGATAGTCTTCTGGGTTGTGGAACCCGTACTTCTCCGTGTAGTCCTGATTGATGCCCGCGATCTGCTGTTTGGAACTCATGCGATGCCTCCGGTCTGCGCCACGTCGGCGGTTTCGAGCCAGTCGTAGCCTTTTTCCTCGAGTTTGCGGGGCAGTTCGCTGCCGCCGGTCGCCACGATCCGGCCGTTCATGAAGACATGGACCACGTCGGGTTCGACGTAGTCGAGAATGCGCTGGTAGTGCGTGACCATCAGCATGCCGTTGTCAGCGCCGGTGGCCAGGTTGATTCCGGCCGCGACCACCTTCAGGGCGTCGATGTCAAGCCCGCTGTCGGTCTCGTCCAGCATGGCGAAGGACGGTTTGAGCATGAGCATCTGCAGGATCTCCAGCCGCTTCTTCTCGCCGCCGGAGAAGCCGTCGTTCAGGTAGCGGGACATGAAGTCCTTGGGGATGTCGAGCTCGGCAAAAGCGGCGGTCATCTCCTTCCGGAATTCCCGGACCGGAACGTCGGCGCCGCGCCGCGCCGAAAGGGCGGCCCGCAGGAAGCTGGCCACCGACACTCCGGGTACGGCCACCGGATACTGGAAACTCAGGAACATACCCTTGCGGGCGCGCTCGTGGGGCTCGAGGTCGTCGACGCGCTCGCCTTCGAGCCAGATCTCGCCGGTGACCTCGTAACTGGGGTGGCCCATCAGCGCCGCGGCGAGGGTCGACTTGCCTGATCCGTTGGGTCCCATGAGGGCGTGTTTCTCGCCGCGACGGATGGTCAGGTCGACTCCCTTGACCAGTTCCTTGGTCGTGTCCTTGTCCTGGACGGTCACGTGCAGGTTGCGGCAGGCGAATACGATGTCCCTGCTGGTCAGATCGATGTTGCTCACGACATTTACCTCTTGCCACGGCCGTCAAAGACCGGTTTTTGCTGGATGAGGAGAACCATGGTTTCACTCGATAAAATAAATACCCTACACATTTTGTCAACTTTAAAAAAACGGCTCGCCCACGGTTTCCCGGGTCAAGCCAACGTCAAATCATTCAAACCGTTACCCCGATAGAAGCAGGAGGCGATGCTCCATGTCCTTCAGCGGCATCAGATCGCCTCGGCGGCTGGCCACCGCCACCCCCCGGTGATAGACGTCGGCCGCCTCCTCCAGCCGCCCCAGAGCCTCCAGGGCGCGCCCGAGGGCGGCATAGACGGCGCTGTTGTCCTGCTGCTGATCCAGGGCCCGTCCGAGGTGGACGGCGGCCGCCGCGTGGTCCTCGAGCGCGGCGCAGGCCTGACCGTAGCCCATCAGGGCCAGCGGATCGTCGGGATCCAGTTCCAGCACCTCGCCGAACATCGTCTGCTTGCGTTGGGCGTCCTGGCGTCGAGCGTCCTTTTCCGCAGCCTCCATCTTTCCCAGCTCCGCCGGATCACCCAGACCGGCAAAACGCTTCATGGTCGCCATCGCCTTCTGGTTCTCGGCCTCCACGGTGTCGCCGATCTTCATGTAGAACAGGGACAGGTTGGTGTGGACCATCGGTTCCTCGGGCGCCACCTCCTCCAGGCGCCGGAAGATGGCGATGGCCTCGTGAAAACGCTCGGTCCTGCCCAGGATGACCCCCAGCGCTTCGAAGGCGTCCTTGCGCGCGGGGTCCAGCCGCAGGGCCTCCTCCAGCAGGGCAATGGCCTCGGCGTCCTTGCCGCCGCTGAAGAGGTTGACCGCCCGGTCGTGCAGATGGCGGGCGCGCTCGGTCGCGTCGGTGGCCTGGAAAAACGGCAGCAGGATCACCAGCGCCTCGGCCGGGACACCGTCCACGGTCAGCGCCAGTCGCGTTCCCGGCGTACGGTGTTTGCGGTCGAGGTAGGCCAGCGCGATCGGGGCACCCCAGACCGCGGAGAAGCCGCTGGAAGCCCAGGCTCCCGCCTTCGTGCCGCCCGCCTCGAGCAGCGCCTCGCCCGGGGCGGGGAATCCCGCCAGATCATCGACGGCCAGCGCTTCGAAAACCAGCCCGCGCAGCGCCGCCGGCACCGAACCGTAGGTCCGGATCCGTGCCACCACTTCCTGTCCCGGATAACAGCCCTTGACCGAGCTGACTACCTGCTGCTCGAGTCCCGTGCGCGGCAGCAGGGTGCGCCCCGGCACGAAGTCGGTGTCCGGCCGCGGCCAGCCCGCCTCCAGCATCAGCCAGCGCCAGGCCTCGGCGGCCGCGGGCTCCACGTTGAAATCGACAAATCCGGCCGCCGTGGCGGCAGCGTGGACGTTGCCGATCAGTTTCGGGTCGACCTGACCACGCGGCCACAGCATCAGCCGTCCGGGATCGCCGGTGAAGGAACGGGACACCAGAATGGCGCCGGCGGGAAAATCGTCGAGACCCTCGTCGCCCCGCGCCGTCACGCCGTATTCCGGCAGCCCGGGCGCCGCGTCCAGGCCGCACGCGGCAGCCGCCACGACCGCGGCCTGCGGACCGTGCAACATCACGCCGGCAAATTCGGCCGAGGCGTCTTCGAGCAGGACATCCTCGGAGATGACGGTGCTGACCAGGTCGGCCAGCAGCAGCGGCAGCGAACGGGATTCGAGGAGAAGCAGGTAGGATGGAAAGGGCTGCCCGCGGTCCGGCAGCCGGTGGAGGCTGAAGTAGGCGATCAGTTCGCCCTTGCCCGTCAATTTGGCCGCGAGCTGGCCCTGTCCCGGGTCGAGCGCGTTGACGTCACTGGTCAAGCGGGCCTGAAGAAATGAGCGGGCGTCGGGACCGGCCGCCAGGATGGCTCCCAGCCCGGGAACCTTGTCCCAGCCCGCGAGCAGGCCACCGTCACGCGCGGCGCGGCTGAGTTCGAGGGCCGACCGGGCCATCAGACCGCGAAGCTTTCCCCGCAGCCGCAGGTGTTGCTGGCGTTGGGATTCTGGAACTGGAATCCCCGGCCGCTGAGCCCCTGCTTGAAGTCCAGCGTGATCCCCCGCAGATAGATGATGCTCTTGCGGTCGAGAAAGATCTCGAAACCGTCGCCGGGAACGACGATGTCCCCGTCCTGGCGGCTGTCGAACTCGACCTTGTAGACCAGACCCGAACAGCCGCCGCCCGACACACCGAGCCGCAGTCCCTGCCCGGCGTTCTCCTCTTCGGCCAGGAGTCGTCGGACTTCCTGACTGGCGTCGTCCGTCACGACCACGGGCGAATCGGTGGCCGTGGCTGTGGCTGTGGCCTTGTCCGGCTCATCCTGTTGGCTGGGCGCCGCGGCTGCCGCCGGGGTCGCGGCCGCCGTCTTGCCGACGCCCTCGTAGTAGGCGCCAAGGGGTGTCACCGCCTGGACGTCCACCATCGGCACGACCAGCCGGTCGTGTTTCTTCCAGACGCCGAACTTGGCGGCACGCTCGAGGTATTCGGCGTGCGACCGCCCGTCTTCGCCCTTGCCGTCAGGACCGGCGGTGTGCTGATCGACGTCGAGCAGAACGATATTGTCGGCATCCATCTCGTGACAGCGGCCCACGTAGACCGTCGGCCCGGCCTGGGCGACCACCGTGATGCCGTGCAGTTCGCCCATGTCGTCGTGAAAGGTACCCATGGTGGATCCTCGCCTTTCGTGTTGGCCGCGCTCAGCCGCAGTAGGTGTCGAAAGCCTCGGTGAGGGCCTGGGCGATCGCGCCCGCCTCCCGGCCTTCGATCATGTGGCGGGGCACGAAATGCACCAGCTCGCCGTCCTTCATCAAAGCGATGGACGGGCTGCTGGGCGGAACATCGCCGAACAGCTGCCGTGCGCGCTCGGTGGCTTCGAGATCCTGCCCGGCAAAAACCGTCGCCGCCCGCGTCGGTTTGACGCCGTGCTCGAGAGCCAGACGAACCGCCGGACGAGCGCTGCCGGCCGCACAACCGCAGACGGAATTGACCAGCACCAGCGACGTGCCTGCGGCCTCGGCGAAAAATGAATCCACCGCGGGCGCGGTGCGCAGCTCCTGGACGCCCATGTCCACCAACTCGGCCCGCATCGGGGCCACCATCTGCTCGGGATAAGGCATGGCTTTGCTCACTTTCATCGGGTTCCTGGAATCCCCTGGGGAATGTCTGTACACCCAAATAAAATAGTATACATTTTTTGTCAAGTTTTCTCGCCGCCCTGTGCCGCGGATCAGGGCAGGGAATTTTTGCCAAGACGCCGCGATGCCGGTTGTCTATCATACCGGTCGGGAGTGCGCCGGGCCTCCCGCGGCACGGCAGGGACTGGACGAAACTGAAGGGAAACACCATGCGGGCACGGTTCTGGACGATGGTCTCGATTCTGACGGTAGCCGTCGGCGCGCTGAGCCCCACCGCGGTGGGCGCCCAGGAATCGTCCGCGCCGCCCCCTGTCTACGAGGCCCGCTCCCCGTTCAATTACGGAGTCGGCTTGGCGATCAATTACCCGTTCGACAGTTTCGGGGACGAAGTCGATACCGGTTACGGCCTGCACGGCATGCTCGATTATACCTTCATCCCCCTGCTGCACTTCATCGCCGATCTTGGCTGGAACCATTTTTCCGGCAACGAATTCCGGGAGTCGGTGGACATCCTGGAGATCACCTTCGGCGCCAAGTTCCAGTTCGGCGCCTTTTTCATGGGCGGGGAGACGGGCTACTACTCGCAGGTGGACGAGTGGAGCTTCGTCCCCAGCCTGGGAGCCCGGTTCACGCGCCTGGAAATCGCCCTGCGCATCAAGGCCGTCGGCGGCGGAAGCTGGACCGGCCTGAGGATCGGTTATTATTTCTGAAGCGACAGCAAGCCCGCTGGGATCCCCACGATCGGAAAGGCCGCGACGATGAACGACAGCAGTTCCGGCGAGACGAAGCGGTTGCCCGCAATCACCCTGACGGCCGCCGCCTCGGGCAGGGAAGTGAATCTGGGGTCGATCGGTGTGCCGACCGTCCTCGTGTTTCACGGACAAGACACCGCTGACGCCGCCCTGCAGGTCAACCGGTCGGTGCGCGGCCGCCATCCCGGTGCCGACGCCGTCGTTGTCGCCTCGGTCATCGACCTGCGGGCGTTTCCACGCATGTTCCGGAACATGGTCGAGCCCGCCCTCGAACAGGCCTACCACAATGCCGCCGGCAAGGTGGCCCCGGACGCCGACCCGGCCGACCTGGTGGTCCTGCTGCCCGACTGGGACGGCGCCGTCCACGACGCCGTGGGCGTCGAGGGATCCACCCGACAGGCCGCCATCGTCGTGGCCGACGGTGGCGGGCGCATCGTATGCATCGCCCAGCAGGAGGGCCTCGCGGAGGCTGCCCTCGACGCCCTCGCCGGCCTGACCGCGACCTGACCGGCCGCCTGTCCTGTCCCGAACGGATCCGGAGTCCCCGTGCCCCAGCTCGATTTAGTGGACAAGTCAATCCAACTGCACCGATTTCCTGTGCGTGAAGACGAGCCCCTGCGACCGTGGGACGCCGCCGACGAGTACCTGCTGCGCCACCTCGACGACGAAGCGCTCCCGGCGCCCGGCCACCGTCTGTTGCTGGTCAACGACGCCTTTGGTGCCCTCGCCGTTGCCCTTCACGGTCGCGGACCGACTTCGTGGAGCGATTCCTACCTGTCGCGGCTTGCTCTCGAACACAACCTGGCGCTGAACGGGCTCGATACCGGCGGCGTCACTTTCGTTCCGCGGGACACACCGCCGCCGGGGCCCATCAATCTGGTCCTCTTGAAGATTCCGAAATCCCTGGCCGATCTCGAGGACTCGCTCCTGCGCCTGCGCGCCGTGCTGGCTCCGGACGCCCGGGTCATCGCCGCCGGCATGATCAAACACACCCCCGCACGGGTTTATCGGCTCATGGAGACCATCGTCGGTCCCACCCGCACCGGCCTGGGCTGGAAGAAGGCCCGCCTGGCCACGGCCGCCTTCGACCCCGATCGCGACCTCCCCGAACGTCTGGCGCCCGGCCGGTACCTTCTGGAGGAGTACGGCTGGACCCTGGTCAGTGGCGTGGGTGTGTTTTCGCGCGACCACCTTGATCTCGGCACCCGTTTCCTGCTCGAACATCTGCCGGCCGGCGATGAACCGCTGCGGATCGCGGACCTGGGCTGCGGCAACGGGGTCCTGGCCCTGGCCCTGGCCCGGCGCTGCCCGGCCGCCTCGATTCTCGGCGTGGACGAGTCCTACCTGGCGGTCGGTTCGGCGCGGAAGAATCTCGCCCATGCGGGACTCGGCGGGAGGGACATCACCTTCGTCGTGGGCGACGGGCTCGCAGCACACGAAGCCGCCGGCTTCGACCTCGTGGTCTGCAACCCGCCCTTCCACCAGGTCCAGGCCGTCGGCGACCACATCGCCCGGCGCCTGTTCGACCAGGCGCAGCGGGCCCTGCGACCCGGCGGCGAGCTCCTCGTCGTGGGCAACCGCCATCTTGGCTACCACGTCAGGCTCAAGAGCCTGTTCGGCAACTGCCGGCTCGTGGCGACCGAACGCCGCTTCAGCGTGCTGAGCGCAGTAAGGTCCTCAGAGCATCCCTGAGGGCCTCGCCGTCCGCCCGGGTGCTCACTCTCCCCCCCAGCTGACGATCAGGGGTTCCAGCAACGGCTGCATTTCGGGACGGGCGCAGAGAAAGGCGGCCAGGCGGGATCTCGCGGCGGCCAGACGCCCCGGCAGGGTCCGCTGCAGGTCCAGGAAATCGACCGGCTCGGCTTCAAGCTCCCGTTGTCGACGCTGGTATTCCGCGAAAACCGGCCGCGGGCAGGCGCCGAACGATCCGTGGTTCAGGAAGACGACATCGTCCCGCAGGAGAAAGAGTTCTCTGATACCGGGCATGGCTGCTTTCCTTCCGCAGAGCGGTTGCCCCGGCGCGCGCGCGGGTGCTAGATTCCACCATCAACCAACACCGGCCGCCAGCCTGGAGAGATGCGCATGAAACCCCAGTTGCTCGCCCTGCTGACCGCCGCCGCCTGGGGCGTCGGCGGCTACTTCGAAAAACGCGGCCTCCACCTGGGCGACCTGCCGCCCCAGCTGGGCATCACCCTGCGCACGGCCGTGGCCCTGGTGGTGCTGAGCGCATTCAGTCTGCCACAGTGGAAGGCTCTGGGCCAGGCTGGCCCGCGGTCGCTGGCATATCTGGTGATCGGAGGCGGTGTGGTGGCGGGCTCGATCGGGATGCTCTGCTTCTACGCCGCGCTGAAGCAGGCACCGCTGTCGCGGGTCATGCCCATCGCCTTCACCTCGCCGCTGTTCGGCGCGCTGCTGGCGATGACCGTCGGGGGCGAACCGGCGACCCTCAAGACGGTCCTGGGCATGGTGCTGACCGTGGGCGGGATCGTGCTGCTGACCATCGGCTGATCCCCGCCAGGCGGATCAGTGGTACAGGCTCTTGACCGTCCCCCAGGTCACGTCGAGTTCCTCGTTCGTGCAGGCGCCGTTGAGGCCGGCGACCGGATTGTTCGGCCCGCCCGAGGACAGGTTGACGGGAATCGGCGCGGTCCCCCCGGTGCCGATGATGGCCGGCAGCGCCTCGGACACCGACGAGGGCGTGGACGCCCGCAGATACATCTTTGCCGCGACGGGCGCCGTCGTCATGTACTGCCAGGTCACCAGGATCGTCGCCGGACTGGCCGGCACCGGCGACCCCATCCCCACGATCAGATTGCCGTAGAATGCGTCACCCCCCGTCCCCACGTTGATGGACTGCGGCGGCAGGGCTTCTCCCAGCAGGAGAAACTGACTCTCGTCCGCAGGCGCCATCGTGTTTTCGTAGTCGAATTCGAAGGCGGTGATCACCGATTCGGTCGGATTGGTCAGGATGACATAGGCGAAGAACGGCATGCCGGCGTTCGTGGCCAGGCAGTTGTTGTCGGCCCCGGAATCGAAATAGATCCCCAGGACATCGGGTCCCGAATCGAGGGTTGCGAAGGCAGTGGATGCGGTCAGGATACCCAGAAAAAGGATTAACATGGGCTTCATGGAGCGCCTCCCATTTCCGATGCTTCCAGTTTTTCCATCAGATTGCGACGGACCGGCCGCGAACGTCGGTTCGGTCGAACGAGTGAGGCCTGGACCGAACCCGGGAGCAAACCGCGGTAGGCCGCCCGGTGTGACATGAACATACGGCTTCGACCCCGGGATTCCAACCCCGCCCGATCAATCCTGCGCCAGCAGCCTGCGCGCCTCGTCCGCGCCGGGGAAAGCCGGCGCGACGGCCAGCGCCCTTTCCAGGTGACTCCGCCCCAGTTCCCGATTCCCGGCGGCCAGGTTGGCGGCACCCAGGTGGTAGAGGACGATGGGGTGATCCGGCAGGGCGGCCAGCGCTTGGTCCAGGGTCGCGATGGCTTCGGCATGCCGGTCCTGCTGGAACAGGATCCAGCCGTAGGTATCCAGCACCATGCCGTTGTCCGGAGCCAGCCTCACGGCCTTTTCGGCCAGCATGTAGGCTTCGGCCAGTCGCCCCTCCGCGGACAGGGCATCAGCCAGGGCGTTGAGGGCCGTGACGTTGTCCGGATGCTGGGCCAGCAGCGCTTCGTAGTTGCGGATCTCCTGGCTCTGGCAGAACTGGTCCGGGTCCGGCAGACCGGCCGGAAAATCAAGGGACATGAAATAGCGGGCGTTGCCGTTGGCGGGCATGCTGCAGTAGGCCTTGGCCAGGTCGTCCTTCCGGTTGAAGAACGCGAATTCCGCCAGATGACCGGCCACGATCTGTTCGGCCTGGATCGCCTGGACCAGCGTCGGCTCCGCGGGCTGGAAATAGGGCAGGGCGCTGGCCTGGAAGCGGGGCAGCTGCCACTGGGGATAGAACGGCACCACCGCGGCCTGCTTGTCGAAGAAGTGGACCCCGTCGGTGTTGACCCGTGTCTCGTCCTGGATCAAGGCCGTCAGGGCGTTCGTATCCATCCAGAAGAACCCGGCGACAGAGGCCACGGTATCCAGGTCGTATTCCTCCGCCTTGAACCACGCCGGGAGCTTGTCCAGCTTGGCCTGCAACCGGTCGGTATCCAGCAGGAGGGGTTCCGGGGTGGCCATGAAAAAGGCCTGGTCCGAGCCGTAGACGTACCAGAAGGTCGCATGGGGGAAGACCGAGCGGAAGGTGTTCAGGTGGATACGGAACAGTTCCCCCCGCATCGAACCGAGCACCGGCACCCACTGGGCAAAGACCCCGTCCGGAGCCAGCCGTTGCTTGACGTTGCGGTAGAATTCCTCGGTGTAGAGGATCCAGCTGTCGTAGGCGCGGGGGTGGGTGCTGTCGCCGATGATCAGGTCGTACTGCTTGTTGGTGGTCACCAGAAAGTTGCGCCCGTCGTCGTTGTGGAAATGGAACCGGTCCTGGTGGAAGACATCGCCGTTCACCTCGGTGAACAGATCGTTGATACCCGCGACGTCCGGATTCAGGTCCACCACGTCGAGGGAGGCCACCTCATCCGAAGCCAGGACCGAGCCGGCGGTGATGCCCGCGCCGAACGCGATGACCATGGCGTCCTTGGGACCATCCGAGGCGTGGGTCATGACCGGGAGAATACCCAGGAGCTTGAACAGCTGGACATGCCAGTACCGCGTCGAAGCCTCCTCCACACCGTTGAGGTACATATCCCGGTAGCTGCCCAGGCGCGGATCGACCTGGTCGATGACCGTGACGGTCGCCGCCCTTCCCTCGTGGACCAGCAGGACCTCGGTGTCGCCGGCCTCCGTGGACAGGGCCAGCTTGCCCGCGTAGAGATCCATCAGGGCCGGCAGACCCGATGCCACCAGGAACGCCAGCAAAACCACGGCCGCCGCCGGAGCGGCCCGGCGCACGACCGATCCCCCGCGGGGGACGAGGTTGAACATGCCCACCAGGAAGCAGATGGTCATCAACATGGCCAGGGTGCCCTGGATGCCGATCAGCGGCACGAGGTAATGGTTGGCCAACCCGGCGCCGACGAGGCCGCCGGCGGTGTTCACGGCGTAGAGCGTCGCGGCCCCCCGGGTGTTCTCGCCGGTGCGGTGCGGATTCAGCATCCGGATGGCGATGGGCAGCAGTCCCCCGATCAGGATCGTGGGCAGGATGAGCAACCCCAGGATGGGCAAAGGGTGCCGCGCCTGGGAATCGGCCAGCCGTGACATGTGCTCCAGGCTGAGCACCATGTCCGTCAGCAGCAGGTAGGGCGTGAGGATGATGAAAACGCCGGCGGCCAGAGCCAGGATCCCGAACAGTCGTTCCGCCCGACGGCCCGACCGTTGCAGCCACCCGAACAGCCAGGTGCCGGCCACCGCACTGAAGCCGGTCCCCAGCAGGAAAGCGGTCAGGACCAGGGGGAAAACCGAGACGCTGTTGCCGAGGTAGAGGATGCTCAACCGCGTCAAGAGCACCTCGTACGCCAGCGCCACGAATCCGACCGCGAACGTGGCCGCCATGAGGTAGCGCCGTTGTCCGGGCTGGAGGTCGGGGTCCGTGCGTTCCGGTTCCCGGGTCGCTGCGGCGTCTGCGGTTGCGGATCCCTTGAGGAGGCTGGCGAGCAGGGCACAGAGTGCCGCGACGAGGTACATCCCGAAAGCGATGTTCAGGGTGACCTGGACCCCGAATTCCAGCAACAGATGGTAACCGGCCGCGAAACACCCGATCGCGGCGCCCAGCGTGTTGATGCTGTAGAGGTAACCCGTGCGCGCCGTTCTGCCGGTGCCGGAACCGGCGGTGGTTCCGGAAATGATCGCCGGAAAAGTCGCGCCCATCAGGAAGGCCGGCAGCAGCAGGGCCGCGGATGTCACCAGGATGCGGATCGCGGCCAGCGCCGTCGGGTTGTCGACGTTTGCGGCCAGGCCGATAAAGACATCCGTGAGCAGTTTCAAGAGCGTGGGCGACAGGAGGACGTAGATCCCGATCACCGCCTCGAGAACGAGGTAGGGGACCAGGGAACCGCGGCGCCGGCTGAAATACCGTCCCCCGAAATAGCTGCCGAGCCCCAACCCGCCCATGAAGATGCTGATGATCATGGCCGCGGCGCTCAGGGAGTTGCCGACCACCACGATCAGCATCCGGTTCCAGGCGACCTCCGCGATGAGGCTGCTGGCGCCCGAAGCGAAAAATGCCAGGTAGATCAACAGGCTGAACAGGCCCGTACGGAGGTTGAACTTCATGAAAACGCCTCTCTGGAAAGGCAACATTCAGGGCGACCTGAAGCCGGTGACGATTGCTGCAATATAGCTTTATCCCGAAGAGAATCCGTCCGTTCGGCCTTCAGACTGAAGACCGGACCAGGACGGATCGTTCTCGAGGATTCGGGCGGCGGGCGCCCGCTGTTAATAATACAACGCCTTTGGTGGGATATCTAGAAATACCTCCCCTGAAGGGCTCGAACACCCTTCTTTGAAAAGCCGCAGCCTCATGTTATTAATGAGGTTGTTGCCCTCAAGCGCAGGGCCTTCCGGCACCCAGGCACAGGAGAGACGCTCGTGGAACGGTCCCGGCACCGCTTGGCCCTCAACCTGCAGCCCCTTTACGGATCCCCCTTGGCCTGGATTCTGTGGAGCGCGGCCCTCATCCGCCTGGTCTACTTCCTGCAGGTGCGTTCCGATGCCTCGTTTACCGTGCCGATCTGGGATGCTGCCGTCTTCGATGAAATCGCCCGCAGCCTCGCCGCCGGCCACGGCACCGGCTTCCCCAAGGCCTTTTTCTTCGGTCCCCTCTACCCCTATTTCCTGGGGGCCGTCTACACGCTCACCGGGGCCAGCGCCGCTGTCGCAATCCTGCTCCAGCACGGTCTCGGGGTGGTCCTGTGCGGCCTGACCTATCGTCTCGGTCGCGATTGGGTCAATCACGAAACCGGCTTGCTGGCTGCGGGTTTGATGGCGGTTTCCGGTCCCCAGATATTCTTCGAGGGCACCTTGCTGATGGAAGTGCTGGTGTCGGTCCTGCTGGCCGTCCAGACCGGCCTGCTGCTGCGGTCAGACCCGGGAACGTCGCGACGAAAAATCCTGGCCGCGGGAATTCTGCTCGGCCTGGCCGCCACCGGGCGGCCCACCTTGCTGCTGGCCGCTGTCCTGTACCCGCTGGGTCTCGTGTTCAGGCGCCCAACGGTCGGCCGCGCCGCCCTGTTCGCCGCGGCGGTCTACCTGGCCGGAGTTGCCCTCGCGCCGTCGGTCACCATGATCCGCAACTACCGGGTCGAACAGGTCCTGGTGCCCATCACCTCCAGCGGCGGGTTCAACTTCTACCTCGGCAATGCCGCAGATTCGCAGAATCTGTTCTTCGACAAGAAGAGCATTGCCACCGATTCCAGCTGGAACGGTGAAGACAGCGCCGAGACCGCGGTGGGCCGCCAGCTGGATTCGGCGGCGATCTCGCGGTACTGGACGGGCCGGGCCCTGGCCAAGATCCAGGCCGAACCCCTGGCCTGGTGCGTCCGCTACCTGAAGAAGGCCCAGTTGTTCCTGAACGGACAGGACATCCCCCAGATCGAGTCCTACCAGCACGCGCGCCGCCGCAGTTCCCTGCTCGCGGTCACCCCCCTGGGGTTGCACCTCTTCATGGCGCTGGCCGTTGCCGGCATGGTCGGCGCCTTGCCCCGGTACCGAAGAATGGGCGCTCTCTACGGTCTGGTGGGGGTCATCATCCTGACCACGGCTGCGTTTTTCGTCACCACCCGGTATCGGATCATCGCGCTGCCCTACCTCAGCATTTTTGCCGCCTATTTCATCCTCCTGTGCGGGCATGCCGTCCGGAAAAGACGGTGGCGTCATCTCCTGCTACTGGTCGGAATCGGTGCCGCGGCCGGCCTGTTCACCCTGCCGGCCCGCTTTCCCATCAACGAACGGATGCGGGAGTATGTTCAGCATCTCCACGACGGTTTCCGGTACGCCAAGGTCGAACAGTACCCGCAGGCCGTGGACGCCTACATCCAGGCACGCGATACCTGGCCCGAGGATTACGAAAGCTATCTGTGGTTGGGCACCGTGCAGCGGACCCTGGGCCAGCTGCCCCAATCCCTGCAGGCACTGGAAACCGCCATGCGGTACAACACGGACGATGCGGAGGTCCCCTACCATCTCGGGGTCACCCTCTTCAAGATGAACCGGTTCACCGCCGCGGAACAGGCCCTGCGCGAGTCACTGCGGATCGCGCCACGCAGGGCTCTGACCCACACCTATCTCGGGCTGGCCCTGGCGGCCCAGGGTCGTTACGAACAGTCCCGGCAAGCCTTCCGCGAGAGTCTGGAGCTCGACCCATTCCAGGCCTTCACGCACAGTAATTACGGGACCCTGCTGGCGATGCTGGGCGAACGCCCGGCGGCACGCACCCACCTGCTGCGGGCCCTCGAACTGGATCCACGCTCCCTCCATGCCCGCCGTAACCTGGCCTACGTCTATCTGGACGATGGCGACACCGCCGGCGCAGCGCGGGAACTGCGCAGGATCCTTGATGAGATGCCGGAAGACCGGGAAGCGCGGGAACTGCTGGAGTCCTTGGGACGTTAGCCCCCGCCGCCGGACCCACACCGCGCCTGTTCGGAAACCGACAGCCAGCACACCCTCTTCAAGTGCGGTGTCAGCGATTGCAGCGGCAAAAAGACGAGGGGGCGGACCCGCGGGCCCGCCCCCTCTTTCATGCAACAGCCGAACCGTGGTTACTCCGCGGTCATGGCCTCCAGTTTGAGCAGCTTTTCCCACTCGTCGTCGACGTGCTTCTGGCTCGCCTCGAGGATGTGCTCGTTGCCGGGCTTGAACAGGTGCCGGAAGCGGCCCTGCTTCTTCATCCACGGTTCGATGGGCTGCCGGTCCTTGGGCTTCTTGTTGATGGTGTAGACACCGTTTTCGACCTCGAACAGCGGCCAGAAGTTCGCCTCCACCGCTTCGCGCGCCAGGTCGATGCCGATGGCCGTATCGAAGTGCCAGCCGACGGTGCACGGCATCAGGATGTTCAGGAACGCCGGGCCGTCGCAGGCCAGGGCCTTTTCCACCTTCATCGCCAGATCCTTCCAGTGGAAGGGCGTGGTCTGCGCCACGTAGGGGATGTTGTGGGCGACCAGGATCTTGGTCAGATCCTTGCGGTGCTGTTCCTTGCCCTGCTTGACCGAACCGGCCGGCGCGGTCGAGGTGTGCGCACCCAGCGGGGTGGCGCTCGAACGCTGGATGCCCGTGTTCATGTAGGCTTCGTTGTCGTAACAGACGTAGAGCATGTTGTGTCCACGCTCCATGGCGCCGGACAGCGACTGCAGGCCGATGTCGTAGGTGCCGCCGTCGCCGCCGAAGGCGATGAAGTTCATCTTGTCCCGCGGGGCGGGCAGTTCACCGCTCTTCTTCAGGGCGCGGTACGCCGTCTCCACGCCGCTGATGGTCGCCGCGCAGTTCTCGAAGGCACTGTGGATGAACGAGGTCTTCCACGCGGTGTACGGGAAGATGGTCGTGACCACCTCCATGCAGCCGGTCGCCCCGCCGACGACGGTGTCCGGTCCGGCGGTCAGCATGATCTGCCGCAAAATGTTCGAACCGGTGCAACCGGCGCAGGCGCGATGTCCTCCGGCGAGGAGGTCATCATGGCTGGTCAACTGTTTCAGATTCGTTGCCATGGTCGAGGCCTCCTTTCCTAGGACCTGATACCCAGGAGGTTGATGTCCTTGATTTCGCCGCCGGCGGCGACCTTCTGCAGATCCTCGATCACCGTTGCGACCTGCCGCAGGTCGAAATCCCGGCCGCCGAGGCCGTAGATGTAACCGTGGACCGGCACCTGCAGCCCGTACATGGCCGAACGGACCTCCATGAACACCGGGCCGCCCTGGCCGCCGAAGCTCGCCGAGCGGTCCAGCACGCAGACCGCCTTGCGGCCGGCCAGCTTCTCGGCGATGTAGGCCGCCGGGAAGGGCCGGAAGGTGCGCAGCTTCAGCATGCCGACCTTGACGCCCTTCTCGCGGTACTCGTCGATGATGTCCTTGGCCGTGCCGGCGCTGCTGCCGAGCATGACCATCACCATGTCGGCGTCGTCCATCATGTATTCCTCGGCGAAGTCGTAGTACCGGCCCGTCAAGTCGCCGTATTCCTGGCTGACGGACCTGATCACCTCGGCCGCCTTCGCGTAGGCCGCCAGCTGGCTGGCCTTGTGCTCGAAGTAGTAGTCCGTCAGGTCCAGGGGGCCGACGGTGATCGGGTTCTCGACGTCGAGCAGCGCGTAGTCGGCCTTGTACTTGCCGATGAAGTCGTAGGCCGCATCGTCGGGCAGCATCCGCAAGGCGTCGGCCGTGTGGCTGATGATGAAGCCGTCGTAGTTGACCATCGTCGGGAGCCTGACGTCCATGTGCTCGGCGATACGCCAGGACATGATCGCGTTGTCGTAGCTCTCCTGGGCGTTCTCGCTGAACAGATGGATCCACCCGGCGTCGCGTCCGCCCATGGAGTCGGAGTGGTCGCAATGGATGTTGATGTTGCCGCTCAGGGCGCGGTTCACCAGGGCCATGCAGATGGGCAGGCGCAGCGAGGCCGCGATGTAGACCACTTCCCACATGAGGGCGAAGCCGGCGCTGCTGGTGGCGGTGAAGGTGCGGGCGCCGGCGGCGGCCGCCCCGACGGCCGCGCTCATGGCCGAATGCTCGCTTTCGACCAGGATCATCTCGGTGTCCGCTTCGCCGTTGGCGACGAATTCGGCGTACTTGTGCATCATCTCCGTCTGGGGAGTGATGGGGAACGCTGCCGCGACATGAGGCTTGGCCTGCTTGAATGCGTAGGCCACGGCTTCATTGCCGGACAGTGCCACGAGTTTCTGTTCCATGACTCAAAATCCTTTCCGGCAATCGCCTATTTTTCTTCCCGGACCATGACGAGGGCGGCTTTGCCCTTCTTGACCGGGGGACATTCGTGCGCGCAGATGCCGCAGCCCTTGCAGTGGTCCATGATGATGCCCTTCATCAGGGGCTTCGGTCCCGAGGTGTCGATGTCGATGGCGGAATCGGGACAGTAGATCCAGCAGAACATGCACTGGATGCAGTTCTCCTCGATGAACTCGGGCACGAACGTCCGCCAGTCGCCCGTCTTGTAGGTCTCGGCGTTGCCGGCGTCGCGAATGATGCCGCCTTCGTGGAGGTCTTTCGTCTTGATGAGGCTCATTCGGACACCAGCTCCTTGTTGGCGCGCTCGACCGCAGCCAGGTTGCCGTCGATGACGATCTGGGAGAATTTGCTGCCGAGCTGCGTGACCATGGCGCCCTTGAGTTCGTCGACGGTCAGGATCTCGTCGACGGCCAGCAGGGCACCGATCATGGGCATGTTCGGGATCGGCCGGCCGATGGTATCGAGCGCGATGCCGGTGGCGTCGACCGTATGGACCTTCGACCCCTTGACCGCCAGCTTTTCCCTGATGAAGGCGGGGGTCTCGGTCGTGTTGACGACAAAGACTGTATTCTTGTCCGTACCGGCGGTGACCGCGGCGGCGGGACTGTCCAGCAGGGACGGATCCAGGATGATCACGATCCCCGGATTTTCGATCATGCAGTGCCGGCGGATGGGGTTCTCCGAGATCCGGGTGTAACCCCGCATGGGGGCTCCGCGACGCTCGGGGCCGTATTCGGGAAAGCCCTGTCCGTATTTGCCCTTCTCCAGAACGGCTTCGGCCAGGAACATGGCGGCCGTCTTGGCCCCCTGCCCACCCCTCGCATGCCAGCGGATTTCAACCATCTGACCTGCCATTTGCGATACTCCTTTGATGGAAACCCTCACTGCCGGGGCGCAATTTGTAATGTCCCGACCCGGCAAAAGTAGTTATCATGTCCTGGGGATACAAGAGAAACCCGGTGGCAATATTTGTCCTGATCAGTGATTGTGAAAACCACTATCATCACAACGGGTTAAATGAGGCGTACCATTCATGATTTCGGGACCGATCCGGACGGTTGCGAAGCACGGAACCAAGGATAATTGACGAGCATGGCAGACGATATTCTAACTCTCAAGATGGAGCTCGGCGGTCGTCCCAGCAGTATTGTCCTGGGCCCGCTGGCGTGCCTGGAACTCCGGAGATTCGTCCCCCAGTCGCCACCGGTCTACATCGTGGACAGCACCGTGGCCCGCCTGCATCCGGGCTGGCTGGAACAGATCCAGGAAGGCTGCGACCCCTATGAACACGCGACCCTGAATCTGCCCGGGGGCGAAGCGATCAAGGACCTCAAGCAGCTGGAGCTCATCTACGATTGGCTGGCCGCGCGGGATCTGCCCCGGGACGGGACGATCGTCGCGGTCGGCGGCGGCACGATCCTGGACCTGGCCGGCCTGGCGGCGGCCACCTGGCGCCGCGGGGTCAATTTCGTGGCCATTCCAACGACCCTGCTGGCGATGGTCGACGCCGCGATCGGGGGCAAGACCGCCATCAATACCGCGGGCCTCAAGAATCCCGTCGGGGTCTTCCACCCCGCCAGCGGTATCCTGGCCGACTGCGGTTTCCTGGCCACCCTGCCGCGATCGGCCTGGCGGGATGGAATGGCCGAGTTGATCAAGACCGCCCTGATCAGCGACCCCGGACTGTTCCAGCAGCTGCATAGCCACCGCGAAAAGCTCGGGCAGTTGCTCGGCGCCGGGCCCGCGGACGAACCGATCGGCCACGTGCTGGGCGCCCTGCCCTGGCACGACTGGATCGCCGGCGCCGCGACCATCAAGGCCCGCATCGTCACCAAGGACTTCAGGGAAATGGGGATTCGCCGGGCGCTCAATCTGGGGCATACGCTGGGCCACGCCCTCGAGGCCTGGAGTCTGGAGTCGGAAGATCCCCTGAGCCACGGCGAAGCGGTCGCCATCGGCATGGCCGTCGTCTTCCGCATCGCCGCCGAACGGGGCTCCTGCCCGCTGCCGGCCGCCGTCCAGGTGATCGAACTGCTCGAGGCCTGCGGCCTGCCGGTCACCTATGCCTGTCCGCCGCCGGAAACCCTGGCGCGGTTCCTGGGCGGCGACAAGAAGAACACGGCCCTGGACGGCCTGCGGTGGGTGCTGCCCGAACGCATCGGCCGCATGGATATCAACGCCAGGGTGGACGCGCGGGAAATCATGCGCTGGCTCGACTGATACGAAACCGCCGGACCGCTCAGTACATCGACACCGGGTCCACGTCGTGCACGACGTCCACCCCCCGGTAGCCCTCCTTCAGACGCCGCAGGCATGCGGCCATCCAGGCTTTCTCCCTCTTGGTGAGCGTGCCCTTGATCAGGATCTGGAAGCGGAACCGGTCCTGCAGGCGGGGAAACACGGCCGGCGCGGGTCCCAGCAACTGGACACCCTGTCGGTCCAGCACCGCCCGCAGGGCCGCCGTCAGCTCCGCGGCCGCCTCTGCGGCCTGGCCCTGGCGCCGGGCGGTGACACCCAGTCGGATCAGGCGGCGGAACGGCGGGTAGCCGAGGGCCTTGCGCAGGGGCATCTCCTGGTCGGCGAACGCGGCGAAATCGTGGGCCGCCGCCGCCTGGATCACCGGGTCCTCCGGTTTCCACGCCTGGAACACGACCCGGCCGACCTCGGTCCGGCCGGAACGCCCGGCCACCTGGGTGAGCAGCTGGAACGATCGTTCGGCGGCGCGGTAGTCGGGCAGGCCGAGGCCGTCGTCGGCCGCCAGCACCCCCACCAGGCCGACCCCCGGAAAATGGTGACCCTTGGCCACCATCTGCGTGCCGATGAGGATATCGGCTTCGCCGCGGGCAAAGGCCGCCAGGATCCGGCGGTGGCTGCCGCGCTTGCGCGTGGTGTCGTGGTCCAGCCGCAGTAGCCGGGCTTCCGGAAAATGTGCCTGGAGATTGAGCTCGACCTTTTCCGTCCCCCCGCCGGACGGCTGGCAGGACTCGCTCCCGCAGTCCGGGCAGCTCGCGGGTACGCTGCGGGTGTACCCGCAGTAGTGGCACAGCAGACGCCGGGGACGCAGATGGTAGGTCACCCCGATGTCGCAGTGGGGACACATGACCACCTCGCCGCAGTCGGTGCACTGCATGACCCGCGCGAATCCCCGGCGGTTGTAGTAGAGGATGACCTGCCGGCCGGCCGCAAGGGTTTCAGCCACCGCCGCGGTCAACGCCGGCGTGAAGCCTTCGAGCGCATCCCGACCGCGCATGTCCACCACCTCGACCACCGGCAGCGAACCGCCCATCCGGTCGGGCAGCTCGAGCAGTTCATAGCGCCCGGCGGTCGCGTTGTTGATGGACTCGAGGTCGGGCGTCGCCGAACCCAGCACCACCACGGCCCCGGCCTCCCGGCCGCGCACGAGGGCCGCGTGACGAGCGTGGTAGCGGGGCTTTTCGTCCTGCTTGTAGCTCGTCTCGTGTTCCTCGTCGACCACGATGACCCCCAGGTCCCGGACCGGCGCGAACAGGGCCGAACGCGGGCCGACGACCACCTGGATCTCGCCCCGGGCCGCCCCTTCGTGCACGGCGCAGCGCTGGCCGGCGGACAGTCCGCTGTGGATCGCCGCGACCTGCTCGCCGAAACGGGCCTTGATCCGCGCCAGGGTCTGGGGCGTCAGGGCAATTTCCGGCAGCAGGAACAGGGCGCCGCGCCCGGCGGCCAGGGTTTTTTCGATGACCGTCAGATAAACCTCGGTCTTGCCGCTGCCGGTCACTCCGTGGAGCAGGAGCGCGCCGAACGAGCGGGCATCCACATGCACCGTCGCCGCGGCCACGGCGCGCTGCTGGGCGGCCGACAGACGGATCACCGGCTGGTCGATTTCGGGGTAGGCGTCGCTCTCGGAGCCGTCGCGCGGCTTGCGCGCGCGGGTCCCCGGTGACGGCGGGTGGAACAGGGGCACCACTTCCCCCAGCGGCAGCGCGTAGTACTCCGCCAGCCAGCGGGCGAGCTGCAGGCGGTCGTGTTCGATGCGGTACTCCGGCGGGAAGACCTTGGTGATGTCCCGCAGCCGGTTGCCGTCGATCTCCTTGACCCCCGCGGGCAAGGGGCTGACCGCCGTCACCAGGCCGACGACCCGGGGGCGGCGACCGAACGGGGCGGCGACCAGGTCACCCGGGCGCAGGCTCTCCCCCTGGCGGCCCTCGCCACCGGGCACGTGCCGGTAGGAGAACTCCTTGGCCAGCGGGACGGGCAGGGCAATTTGGACGAGCTGATCCACAGCGGTCATAAACCAGTCGTTGGCGTGACGAAAGAACCTCAGGGGAGGAGGCGGACGACGAATCCGATAGTAGCGTCAGCGGACCGCCGCGTCCATCGCGGAGCGGGAACCCGCCGGCGGACGTCCCGCAGTGGGGAGCGTCTATTCGGCTCAGCGCGGCCCGAGCAGGTCATGGACGGAGTCGATGACCTTCTGGGGGCTGAAGGGTTTGGTGATGTACAGATCGGCGCCGGCGGCGAGGCCCGCCTCCTTGTCGCCGGTGCCGGCGCAGGCGGTCAGCAGAATGACGGGAATCGACGCGGTGCGGGCGTCGGCCTTGAGGTCGCGGCAGATTTCGATGCCGCTTTTGCCGGGCATCATGATGTCCAGGATGATCAGGTCAGGGCGTTCGTCGCAGGCCAGCTGGAAGGCGTCCTCGCCGTTGAGAACCGACAGGACCAGAAACCCTTCGGCGTGCAGGCTGAAATCCAGGATGTTGCGAATGTTGTGCTCGTCGTCGGCGATCAGGACCTTGTACAAGGCCAATCCTCTCGTTGGGCCCGGGGGCGCTGGGAATTCAAGTTGTTCGGCAACCGTGGCACTGGGTTGACCCCTTTCCGGGAATGCCGCCTCAGCTCATGACCGGCAGCGGGGGCACCTCCTCGTGTCCGGCGCCGCGCATGCGCACCGACTCTTCGATCGCCTGCAGCGCGAGAATACGCTCCCGGCGGCGCTCGGCCTCGTCCAGGAAAACCGGCGCCATCCGGGGACAGAACTCAACGCCGACCCCGCGACGGATTGCCTCGAGCGCCTCGGCCAGCGACATGGCATCCCGCCAGGGACGCGGGCTCAGCAGGGAGGCCAGGGTATCGGCCAGTCGCACCAGCCGTGCTCCCGGCGGAATCGTTTCGCCGGCCAGCCCGGCGGGGTAGCCCGACCCGTCGAAGTTCTCGTGGTGATGCAGGATCAGCTGCTTGGCCTTGGCCTCGAGCAGCAACGGTTCCAGGATGCCCAGGGTGTGACCGACGTGCTCCTGGACGAAGCGGCGCTCCGCATCGTCGAGAGGGCCGGGTTTGTTGATGATCTGGGGCGAAACGCGATCCAGGCCGACGTCGTAGAACTGGAGACAGAAAGCCAAACGGGCCAGATCATCCGCGGGCAGATCGATGCTGCGGGCCGTGGCCAGGCAGATCTCCTGGCAGACCGCCAGGATGCTTTCGTGGCGCGCCCGGCCGACCGCCGTGGTCGCCCGCAGGGTGTTCCGTACCGCCTCGAAATGGCGGGCGCCGTCCTGCCACGCCTCGTACCGCGTCAGCAACGCCGTGATCCTGGGTACCAGGGATTCCAGGAAGACCCGATCGTCGTCGCCTAGGGGCCGCCCGTCGATCTTGTTGTTCACGGTGATCACCCCGACCAGCGTCGCCGGCGTTCGAGCAGGGGGACGCACAGCAGCGATGGTGTGGAATAGCGCAGGCTCGTTCGTCTCGCAGATCCGCATCCCCTCGACCTGGTGACGTCGTCGATCAGCAGGGTTTCGCCCGGTCGCCCACACCTTGCCGGCGAAGCCGGCGCCGCTTGCAGACGCGCGCTCTGCACGACGGCTTCCGGCAGGCCGATCGCCGCACGGATGGTCAGAAACTCGCCGTCCTGATCCGGAACCATCAACGTGGCCAGCTGAACGCCCAGGCTTTCGCTGACCCAGTGCATCAGGCGCTGCATGAATTCCCCCGCCTCGAAGGGCAGACCGGTCAACTTCTGCGGATCCCCGGGCTGGAGCACCACCGGACGACGCGGCAGCAGCACGTGGAAGCGCGTGCCTCGCGGCGCGACGTTCTCGGCCCAGATGCGCCCGTCGTGGTGAACCACGATATCCCGGCAGATGGCCAGCCCGACTCCCTGGCCGTTGTGCCGGCGGGTCGATGATCCGTCCACCTGGTAGAAGCTGTCGAAGATCTCGTCCAGCTTGTCTTCGGGAATACCGATCCCGGAGTCTTCCACGGTAATCCTGACCGCGGTGCCCTCCTCCTGCAGGCGACAGCGATCACGCGTGCCGCCCTCGGGCGTGAATTTGAACGCGTTGCCCACCAGGTGGGTCAGCAGTTGCTGGATGAGCATCGGATCGACCGGCAACACGATTTCGCTGACGCAGATCGGTCTCCACCGGAAACTCCGATGTCGCGCTCCATCGCCCGGCTCTTCCAGGACTCCTCCAGGTGCCGCACCATTCCGGCCAGATCGGTGTCGACCTGCACCATGGCCGGGCCGGCCCGTTTTCCATCTGGCTCAGTTCGAGGATGTCGTTGATGATGTCGGACAGCTTGACGCTCTCGGTATGGATCACCTTCAGGAATTCCTCCAGCGACTCGGCGACAACGTCGTCCAGGTTCTTCTGCAGCAGCTCGGTGTAGGCCGAGATCGAGGTCAGCGGCGTGCGCAGTTCGTGGCTGACGTTGGCGACGAAATTGTTCTTCATGTCCGTCAGGCTGTTCAGCTTGTCCGAAGCCAGTGCCAGCTCGGCGTTGTTGCGCGCCAGGTTATCGTAGACCTCGGCCGACTCGATGGCCGTCGCCGCCTGCTGGACCAGGAACTCCAGCTGCCGAATCTCGACCATGCCGGGCATGCAGCCCGTCAGCGGTCGTCGAGCCTGAGATAGCCGATCATCTCGCCGGACTGGTCGATCAAGGGCGCGATCAGCTGCATGCCGTGACCCCAGCTGCGTCCTCCGCCGCGGGCGGCATCGTCCGGATCGTGATCGGTTTTGTCGGCGACGCTGCTCTCCGGGTCGGCACCGATCAGATAGCAGTTCGAGGTACGGCTCGCTGCCGACGTCAGCGCATCGAAATCCTCCTGCGAGATCTGGTGTCCGGCGAGAGACGCCTGTTCCCGGGGAGCGAGCCCGGCGAATGAGACGGCCTGAAAGACGCGTGTCGTCTCCGACCAGGTGTAGAGGACGACCCCGCCGAAACCGATGGCCTCGACCACGGCGGCGGCCACCTTGTCCCGCAGCTCCCGCAGATCGCGGGTGGCGTTGATGCGGGCCGAAACCGCCAGGATGCTCTCCAGGGTCCGGTACCGGCTGCGCATCGTGCGGACGCGGTGCCGCAGATGGGCCCTGCGTTTTTTGGCCGCCGCCCATTGCAGGACCAGCCACACCGCGGCACCGCCGCACGGCCAGCAGACCGGCCGCGAGCAGCGGCGCCGTCAGGCCGGCGTGGACCACATCAGGCGCTTCGATGACTGCTGCAGCGAGCACCGCGGCATCCTCTCAACGCGAACCCGAGCGGGCTGCGAGCATCTTGCCCACGCGGTCGACCAGTTTGGCGATGACAAACGGCTTGCGCATGAAGACGTTGGCCCCGGCTTCTTTCATCCGGCGCCTGGTCTCCTCGTCGGACTTGGCGCTCAACGCGACGATGATCGTGTCGCTGTAGCTGCGGTTGCGACGGATCAGGCGGGTGGTGTCCACGCCGTTGAGCTTGGGCATCATGATGTCCATGATCACGACATCGGGCCGAAAGGTCGCCATCTTGTTCATGCAGTCGATGCCGTCGCAGGCATTGACGACTTCGTGACCCTCCTGTTCGAAGGTCTGGGCGAGCAGATCGGAAATGGGCTTTTCGTCGTCGACGATGAGAACCCGGGTGTAGGCGGTCATGTCGTCTCCTCGAGATCAGGCCCGGAGAGCACCTGCGTGGGCGATGTTTCGTTGACGATCTTCTCGTCGTGCAGCAACCCGGCAAACTCCGTGACGATGGACGGGTCGAACTGGGTGCCGGCGTTGGCCTTCGATCTCGGCCAGGGCCGCTTCCGGAGGCAAGCCCGGCGCGGAAGGGCCGCGCCGTGGTCAGCGAGAACCAGGCGTCGACCACCGCCAGCACCCGCGATCCCAGGGGGATCTCGGTTCCGGCCAGACCGACCGGGATAGCCGGTGCCGTCGAATCGCTCGTGGTGGTGCAGGATGATCCGGCGCGTCGCCTGGTCGGGTATCAGGGGGCCCATCAGGTCGAGGCCCCGTTCCACGTGACGGTTCACTTCATCCCGCTCGTCGTAGCTCAGTTCCTCTTCGCCGAGCACGATCTCGTCTTCGACCCGCGCCATGCCCGCATCGTGAAGCATCGCCGCATACAGGAGCCCGCTGGTTTCCCCGGAGCGGAGTCCCAACCGCCCGGCCAGCTTACGCACCAGGTCCAGCGCTTCGGCCGTCGCCGTGGGAATTCCGCGCCGGCGGATGAGCAGCAGCATCTTGACCGCCTCGCAGGTGCGGTCGATGTCCCCGCCGAGGCCCGACAGGGCGGCTCGGGCCACGTCGGTCAGTACGTCCAGTTGCTCCAGGTCGGCCGCGCCATAGGTTTCCACGCCCCGCCGGCGGCCCATGATCACGCAGCCGAGCGCCTTGTCGCCGGACCCGAGCGGTGCGAACATCCGCGACCGCGGGGCTTGCTCCTGACGGGGACACCACGGCAGGTCCCTGACGATTCGCCCCGGATCCGTGGTCGCCTTGCCGGTTTCGAGAAATCGCTTCCAGCTGGCGTTTTCGATGACGGGCCGCGGTTGGGGCGTCTTCGCTTCCAACCCGATGGCCCCCACCGGCACCAGCCCTCCCTGACCGTCGCGCAGCAGGAGGGCCACGGTCCGGGACCCGGTCATGTCCGCCACGAAATACAGGATCATCTCGATCAGACGCTGGGCCTTGTCCGCCGCGACGGGCTTGCCCAGGACTTCGGCGACCGACGCCATGGCCCCGGTCTCCTTGGGCACGGTGAAACGAAAAACCGAGCCACCTTCCGGG
This sequence comes from Candidatus Krumholzibacteriia bacterium, assembly GCA_942492615.1. Lineage (GTDB taxonomy): Bacteria > Krumholzibacteriota > Krumholzibacteriia > LZORAL124-64-63 > LZORAL124-64-63 > CALOFL01. The sequence continues at coordinate 102,641 of CALOFL010000004.1, read as the reverse complement.
CGTCGGGTGACCTGGATATGGCCCCCGTGCAGATGGACGATATGGCGGGAAATGGTCAGCCCCAGTCCGGTGCCGTCGGCCGGGCCGGCCTCGGCCCGGTAGAACTCGCGAAAGATACGGCGGAGGTCGGCCGGGGGGATGCCCAGACCGTCGTCCATGACGCTGACCGCCAGCGAAGACTCGGTTTCCTGCAGCCCGACGGTGATCCGTCCCCCGGCTGGCGTGTACTTCACCGCGTTGTCCACGAGATTCATGATAACCTGACGAATCAGGTCGGTGTCGACCACCGCCCGCGGCAGACGATCAGGGGCCTGGACCTCGACGGTGAGGTCCTTGGCGGCGATATGGGGACCGAGCGCCTGGACCACGTCGCGGACCAGGGGCGTCATGTCCATCGGCTCGAGGGTCAGGAGGTTGCCGCCGAACTCCAGGCGCGTGAAATCCAGGATGCGATGGACCATGCGCAGCAGACGGTCAGACTCGGTGCGAATGACCCCGAGAAACTCGTCTGCGTGCGGGTGATCGTCCCCGGAGAGCTGACTGGCCAGGACATCCGTATACGCCGTGATGGACGTCAGCGGGGCCTTCAACTCATGGCTCGCCAGCGCAACGAATCGTCCCTGGAGACGGTTCAGTCGCGCCAGGGCCTTGTTCTCGCCGTCGAGTCCGTTCAGGCGCCGTCGCAGGGAGCCCAGTTCCACCCACAGCTGCACCAGCGGCTGCAGCGCGGCGCCGACTTCCACGAGCACCTCGTCCCCGGAATCGTTCGTCCCGGTGACAGCCAGCGCCATGACGACCGAACCGGCGGCGCCGACGAACAGGTAGCTTGCGGGGGATCCCACCGTCCCGTCGTCACCGAAAAAGAGGTCTCCGTCACATCGCTGCGGATGCCGTTCGCTTCCCGGAGCGGTCGGACCGGAATTCAAGCTGTCGATACGTTCCCACAGCGCCGGGCCGCCGCGCCAGCGGGACCGGCCGGCACAGGTCCCGGAGACGACGCAGACGGGAGTCTGGGGATTCCAGGTGGTATCGAGCAGCACCCCGTTGTCCGGGTGCACGGCCACGGCGCCGCACCGGTCGCCTGCGGCGTCGGTCAGCAGATCGGCCACCATTTCGGCCAGGCGCACCAGGTCCACCGATCCGTCCGCGGCCATGACCGCGCCCAGGACCGCACCGAGCGGCTGGCCGGTCCGCCGTGAATTACCGCTGGCTGCTGGGGTGAGGCTCATGGGGTCCTTCCCGAGAGGGCCTAGTCTTATTTCGAACCGGCTTTGTCGTTGCTCCGCGAGTTCGTGGTGACCAGGACGGAATTTCCGTCGGGACTGCGACGCTCCTGGACGACGACACTGCGCAGCTTGGTTTTTCCGAACCGCTTGAGTTCGGCCAGGGTGTCGCTGAGTTCGGCAGGATGCTGGAACCGGCCCTTGGCGTCGTCGATCAGGGCCAGGGTGACGGTGATCAGCGGAAATCTTTCGACGTTGCCGTTGCGGCTTTCGATCTCGAGGTAGCCGTTGCGGATGTCGTTCTCGTCATGGAGGTCCGCGATCCCGGAGTCGAACTCCTCGATGATCCGGCCGGCCAGGCTCTCGACCTCCGACGAATCGGCCACCACGACAAAATCGTCGCCGCCCACGTGCCCCACGAATTCGCGGCCGGTCCCGTATTTCTGGGTGTTGCCCACCAGGACGCCGGCCAGGAAGGAGATGGCCCGATCACCCCGCGAGTAGCCGTAGTAGTCGTTGAAGCTCTTGAAGCGATCGATGTCGATGTACATGAAGCCGAAGTCCTCGCCCGCTGGCGATCCGGTGCTGGATTTCGCGCTCGATGGCCCGGTTGCCGGGCAGTCCGGTCAAGGGATTGGCTTCCCGCTCACGCCGGGTGGCCTCCAGCAGGTTGCTGACCCGCAGCAGCAGTTCGTCGTGGTTGAAGGGCTTGATGACGTAGTCGTTGGCCCCGCCTCGCAGGCCCTGGACCTTGTCCTCCTCTTCGCCCTTGGCCGTCAGCAGGATGACCGGCAGGTTGGCGGTTTCGAAGCCGGCCCGGATGATTTCCAGGACGGAAAAACCGTCCATACGCGGCATCATCACGTCCAGCAGGACCAGGTCGGGGTGGCAGCTGGCGACCGCTTTCCAGGCCTCCTCGCCGTCCTCGGCCAGCATGGACCTCGAAACCCTCCTGCTCCAGCAGGAACTGCAGGATGCGTCCGGATGTGAGGTTCGTCGTCGGCGACCAGGATGCGTGCTTTCGCAGTCCATGAATTTCCCAGTTTCGACAGGAGTGGCTGCGGCAGGTCCTGTCGAGGGATCGGACAAAGCACGCTATCACGCAAACCCGTGCCATGGTCTAAATGTGATTGACAGGTTTTGGGGGAGGGAAGAGATTCGGCCGCAGAGGATCAGGTGTCAGCGCCAGGAAGTCGAGGACGCCCCGCGCGAAACTGTCCAGATCCAGCGGTCGCGACCGGCCGGCGGCCAGGTGGCACCAGCCGGCATAGGCGATCATGGCGGCGTTGTCGGTGCAGTAGACCCGCTCCGGAGGCCTGAAATGAAGGCTCCGTTCGGCCGCCGCGGCGGCGACCCGTTCCCGCAGGCGCCCGTTGGCCGCCACGCCGCCGGCCAGGTAGACGGCCATGACGTGCTTCTGTCGCGCCGCCGGGAACAGTCGCTGGCAGAGGATATCCACGATCGCCTCCAGGACCTCGTAGCTGACATCGGCGACGGTCTGCTCGGCGAACGGCCGCTCCAGATCGGCCACGGCCACCCGCACCGCCGTCTTCAGGCCGCTGAAGCTGAAGACGATGCGCGGATCCTTCTGCAGCGGACGCGGCAGTCGGAATCGGCCGGGCACGCCGGACTCGGCCAACCGGTCGACGACCGGCCCGCCGGGATAGGGCAGGCCGAGCAGCTTGGCCGTCTTGTCGAAGGCCTCGCCGGCGGCGTCGTCCAGGGTGCCGCCCAGGCGCTCGTAGCGGCCGACTTCCCGCATGAGGACCAGCTCGGTATGCCCCCCCGAGACCACCAAGCACCACGGCCGGCAGCACCAGCTCGGCCGACAGGGCGTTGGCCAGGATGTGCCCCTCGATGTGGTGAACCCCCACCAGGGGCAGGTCCGCCGCCATGGCCACGGCCTTGGCCGTGGACAGGCCCACCAGCAGCGCGCCGATCAGGCCGGGACCGGCGGTGACGGCCACGCCGTCCAGGTCCTCCATGGACAGGCCCTGCCGGTCGAAGAGCACGTCCACCAGGGGCAGCAGGTTGACCAGGTGGGCGCGCGAGGCCAGCTCCGGCACCACGCCGCCGAAGTGATCGTGCAGATCGACCTGGCTCGAGACCAGGTTCTCCAGCACCCCGGCCCCGGAGTCGTAGAGGGCGACGCTGGTGTCGTCGCAGGAGGTCTCGATGCCCAGGATCCTCACGACGAACTCCCGGTGGGCCAGAGGCGCTCGCGCAGTACCGCGTCCGAGGACGCCTCCCGCTCCAGTTCCAGGAAGACCGGGCCGATGGCCGCGGCGATCTCCCGGACCAGCACCGACGGGCGCGATCCGCCCGCGGCCGCCAGGGTGCCGGCCCGGCCGTGCAGCAGGCGCCCAGCAGGGCCGCCTCCAGCGCCGTCAGCCCCTGGGCCAGCAGCCCGCCGATCAGGCCGGTCAGCACGTCGCCCGAGCCGCCGCGGGCCAGGGCGTCGTCCCCGATCGGATTGATCCAGACGCGCCGTCCGGAGCCGCGATCAGCGACGGGCGAACCCTTGAGCATCAGCACGCACGTTCCAGCGCCGCGCCAGTTCGGGCACCAGCTCCAGACGCCGCTCCGCGATCTCGGCCGCGGTCAGGCCCGGCCAGACGCGCCAGCTCGCCCGGCGTGCGGGGTCAGCACCGCCTGTCCGAGGCGAAACCGGCTCGCGGCCGGTGCGGGCGAAGGCGCTCAGGCCGTCGGCGTCCACCACCACCGGCAGTTCCAGGTCGGCGCCAGCAGGTCGACCACCCAGGCGTCGGTGTCCGGATCGGCGCCCAGGCCCGGTCCGATGGCCAGGGCCTGCTTGCGGCAGCAGGGCGCCAGGACGGCCGGGTCGGCACCGGGCGCGAGGGTGCCGGCGTCGGTCTCGGCCAGGGCCCGCACCGGCGCTTCGGGCAGGCCCGACCCGCAGCGCGGTCTCCAGCCCGCGGGCACCGCCAGGGTGACCAGGCCCGCGCCCGAGCGCAGGGCGCCCAGCCCGCCAGGTGCGCGGCGCCGCCGTAGGCCCGCGAACCGGCCACGACCAGCACGCGTGCCGCAGCGTACTTGTGCACCCCGGGACGCGGCGGCAGCAGCTCCAGGTAGTCGTACGGCAGGAGCCAGTGGAGATCCGGCGCGTGCCGCTCGCAGACCTCCGCCGGGAAATCCGATGTCGACCACCGCGAGATCGCCCACGAAATCCCGGCCCGGCGCCAGCAGCAGCCCCCGCTTGGGGAGCCCGACGGTGACGGTCAGGTCGGCGGCCACGGCCACCGGGTCGACCCGCGCCGTCGTCCCCGTCGACACCCGGAGGGAATGTCCACGGCCACGCAGGGCAGGCCGGCATCGTTCATCGGCGGCGGATCAGATCGGCGTGCCGGCCGCGCAGGGGCGGACGGATGCCCGTGCCGAAGATGGCGTCGACGACCACGTCGGCCTCCTCCAGCCAGTTCGGTCGAACGACCGTCTCGGCCCAGGCGTCCGGATCGGCCTGACACCGACCGGCACGGAGGCATGCAGGCGGTCAGGTTCGCGCGGCGTCCGGTCAGGGCCTGCCGCTGCCGGCCAGCAGCAGGACCGCGACCGCGAGTCCCTCGGCCAGCAGGCGCGCCACGACCAGGCCGTCGCCGCCGTTGTTGCCCTTGCCGCAGAGGACCAGGACCCGCCGCATCCGGTCCGCATGCCGGCGCCGCAGGCGTGATCCAGCTGGTCGCCGGAAAGGAAATCCAGCAGCCGCCTCGGTCATCGCCTGTCCGGCCCGCTCCATGAGCTCCTCGCCGGGCACCCCGCGGCGATGGTCTCGCGATCGATGGCCGCCATCTGCGCGCGCCGTGCACACGCGCATCTCAGTCCTCCTGTCGGCGACCGGCCCGTTGAGCTGGTCCAGGACGTCCAGCAGCTGCAGCAGGTCGTCCACCACGTAGTCGGGCTCGGCCTCGGGCTCGGCGGACTTGTCCGAGTACTTGCTGTACTGGTCGCCGTAGCGGGCGTACACCGTATGCAGTCCCGCGGCCTGGCCGCCGGCGATGTCGCGCTCCTTCCAGTCGCCGATCACGACCGCCCGGTCCGGCTCCACCTCCAGGCCCTCCAGGGCCATCAGGAAGGCCGGCGGGATCGGGCTTGTGGTGCCCGGTGTCGTCGAAGGTCAGCACCACGTCGAAGGTGTGCTGCAGTCCCAGATAGGTCAGCCGCAGCCAGGCCTCGAAGCGCGGCGCGTCGCTGACCACGGCCAGCTTGTAGCCCTCCTTGAGCAGGCGGTTCAGCACCAGCTTGGCGTGCGGATAGGGCACCAGGGAGCCGTCGCGGGCCCGCCGGTAGGCCACCACCGCGGCGGCCAGGATCCGATCGTCCATGTGCCCGAGCACCTCTTCGAGGAAGAAGTTGAACACCCGCTGGTGCTCGATGCCCTTGTCCTTGTAGATGGCGAAGATGCGGTCGTAGACCTGCTGCGGTTCCAGTTGGAGTCCGGCGTCGATCATGGCGTCGACGGCGGCGCGGATCGCCCTGCTCCTTGGCCTTCATGAAATCGGTCAGGGTGTTGTCCAGATCGAAGATCACCGCCTGGATGGCCTCGTCGCGATTGGACACGGCGGCACCTTTCATTGGTGATCGGTCCCGGAAGCCATACTAACCTTTTCCGGACCCCGATTGCACAACCGGCGGTGCCAATCCGCCTGCGACTGCCCGGACTCGATGGACCATGGACATGCACGAGAACAACCCCACCCGGTCGCCGGCCGCCGCTGAGTCTCCTGGACGACCTGGAGCCGCCGGCCGCATCCTGCTGGCCTGGCGACCTCCTGATGGCCGGCAACTTCGTGGTCCAGGGCTGTTCTACGCTGCACGGCGGGCGGCGACGTCTGGCCGGCCGTGGCCGGCGTCGGGCCTCGGTCTATCTGGCCCTGCGACGCTGCTCGGCTGCGCCCCCCGGCGCGATTTCGGCCTGACCGGCCCGTCCTCAGGTCCTGCTGGTGCCGCCCTGATGGCCGTCGCCCGGCCCCCACCTCCTCCTGGCCGAACTCTCGCTGCGGCTGCATCCGGTCGATCCGGAGTGGGATCGCCTGATTCCGAGAGAACCTGCCCGACTACCACGCTGGCGATCGCGCTGGCCTTCGCTGACCGTGGTGATCGCCGCCCCCCTGGCCGAGGAGATCGTCTTCCGCGGCCTGCTCCACCGGCTGGCCACCGCAGTGGGGGCCTTTCCGGCCGCGCTGATCTCGGCCCTCGTCTTCGCCATCGTCCACGGCGAGCCCTGGTTCCTGTTCGGTCTGGTGGGGGTCGGCCTCATGCTGGCCTTCGTCTACGAGGCCACCGGCAGCGGTGACCGCCTGCTGGGTCGCCCACGCGGTCCACAACGCGCTGTCCCTGAGGGCCATGCTGTCCAGCGACTGCAGTCGTCTCCGTCCGACCCCGTTGACCAGCGGACTGGACCATCTGCCGGGAATCTCGCGCCTGGGCGATTGCGCACTGGGAGCCCTGGTCTCTTCCTGGCCTGCAGGCTGGCCGCCGTGCGCCGGATCAGCCTGCCGTGACGGCCCTCGTCTACGACGGATTCCCGCAGGCTCTTGCCCAGGCTGATCTCGCCGTTGTCGATGCGGATGCTGAAGCCGCATTCGGGATTGTGGCAGACCCAGGCCTTGTAGCGGATGGCGGCACCGTCGCGGCCGTAGTCCGAAAGCGGCAGCAGCATCCCCGAGCACTTCTTGCAATCGGGATAATTCGGTCTTCTCCCGGCGCCCCCCAGACCCTCCCATCCGGGACCCGGCCTCCGGCGGCGCTGGTCCTAGCTCTGGTAAAGCACGCAAAATCCTTCGCAACCCGGTCCGCACGCAATCCGGCGGAAGATCAGGTCTTCTGGGGCTTCTTCCGCGCCGCCGGGAAGAGGACGTTGTTCAGGATGAGCCGGTAGCCCGGCGAGGTCCGATACAGATCCAGGTCCGTGGGCGGATCGCCCACCCGGTGCTGATAGTCCTCGGGGTCGTGCCCCCCCAGGAAGGTCCAGGTCCCCATCCCCCGCTTGCCGTGGATGTACTTGACCTCGTCGGTTCCTTCGACGGCTCCCAGAACGATCACCGACCGCTTCAGGTGCTTCTTCAAATAACCCGTGGTCTGGCCCAGGAAGCCGTTGATCACGTTGACGTGGTTCTGGGTCAGCATGGCCGGCACCGGATCGTACTTGGCGGCGAAGGCGAACAGGGTGAAGTAGTCGGCCATCGCCCCGCGCATCATCGCGTAGTTGCTCGTATCCAGATCGGAGAATTCGTAGACCATCGGGTTGGTCGTCAGCTTGAAATCCTCGAAGGCGAACGTGCGGGAAAAATCGGCGCGTCCCCGATAAGCGGGGTCATAGGGCGTGTTGTCGAACGGCGCCGGCACGATATCGGTGTCGAGCCAGGCCAGGGCGATGTCGATGGTGTCGGTCGCCGAGCACATGGCGAACAGGAAGCCCCCGCCGTGGACGAATTCGCGGATGGTCGCGGCCACCGCGTGCTTGAGCTTCCACACGGTGGGGAAAACCGAGTTCCTTCGGCCAGCTCCTCGTGGAAGTGCTTCTGCTCCAGGTACCACGGCTCCAGCCCGAAGTTCGCGTAGAACTTGCCGTACTGGCCGGTGAAGTCCTCGTGGTGCAGGTGGAGCCAGTCGTAGTCGTCCAGGCGGCCCTGCAGCACGTCCACGTCGTAGATCACATCGTAGGGCACCTCGGCGTAGGTCAGGGCCAGGGTGACCGCATCGTCCCAGGGTTGCTTGTTGGGCGGGCTGTAGACGGCGATCCGCGGCGGCTTCTCCAGCAGCACCTCGTCCATGTTCTCCTGGGCCACGGTCTGCCTGATGGCTGCCACCTCGGCCTCGCCGACCACCTCGAAGCTGACCCCCAGCAGGCGGGCGTCCAGGCGCACCCGCTGGCTGTCGCGCATCAGGAAACTGCCGCCCCGGTAGTTGAGCAGCCAGTTGACCTTCTCCCCGGCCTGCAGGCAGTGGAAGGCCAGCCCGTAGGCCCGCAGGTGATTGGTCTGCGTCAGGTCCATGGGCACCAGCAGGTACTGCTTGGCCGCCGGCCTCGCCGCACGGCTGAACAGACAGCAGGAACGAGCACCCGAGGAACAGGCGGTGTAAAAGAAATCAGGTTCATGGTAGCGTCCTCAGCTCGTCGCGGACGTCATCGATGAAAAGATAATCGGGATACTGGGCCAGCAGCTGCTGCAGGCCATTGCGGGCTCCTCGGGCCCGCCCGGCATCCTGAAGAATCTCGCCCCGCAGCGCCAGGGCCGGCGCCGGATAACGGCCCGTCGGGGTGTTCGACGACCATCGGGTCCAAGGAGGTCAGGGCCTCGTCCACCGCCCCGGCCAGAGCCTAGGGCCTGGGCCAGTTCGAAGCGGGCCGCGTTCCAGCAGGTGCTGTGGTCTCTCCAGGATCCAGACGCGGTTCGGCCTCGGCCACGAACTTCTCGAGGCCGCCAGGCGGGCCGTCGGTTGGGCCACCAGGTCAAATCGAAACACGCTGGGCGTACAGCGCCAGCATGACCGGCCCACCGCTGGGGTTGTCCATTTCTTCGGCGATGGCCAGGCCCAGATCCAGGGCGTCGTTGGCGTAGGAGCGCCGCGGGATTGTCCATGGCCACCACGGCGAAACGGTCCCGTGCCGTGGCGAAGTGATTCTGCGCGAGATCCAGACGGGCCAGATGGTAGTGGGCGTGACCGGCGGCCTGCCGGTAGTCGGGGTCCCGCCCCAGGTTGTCCAGAACGACACGCCCCCGGGCCGTGTCACCGGCGGCCAGATAGCATTCGCCCAGGGTCAACCGGACCAGGGCCACGCCCGCGGTCGGCAGATCCAGATCCAGCAGCATGCGCTCCAGGCTCCGCGCCGCCACGCCGGGTTGACCGCAGCACGTCACGGGTATAGGCGGCCAGCTTGATCTGGGACGAATAGAGGTACTCCGACGCCGGATTGACCTCCCGCACCAGACCCAGCAGATCGGCCGAAACGCGTCACGGCTGCAGCCGGGGTCTTCCCCCAGGGCCCCGGCGGCAGCGCCACTCACAGACCTGGGCCAGCTGATCGGCCGCCCGCCGCGCAGGACGCCAGATCCAGGTTGTCCGGTCCCTCAAGCCACTCCAGCACGTTCCAGCAGGTATTCGACCGTCGCCTGCAACCTGGGCCGTCATCGCCAGCAGCTCCAGTTCCTGCGCCAGCAGGTCAGCGTTCTGCAGAACCGCCAGCCGAGCGTCCGGGCCCCACGAAGAGGGGCCTTCACCAGGGACAGGGCCGCCGCCGCCTCGCCCGGGTCACCAGCAGGTTGGCCAGCCAGCAGGGATTCAGCCGCTTCGCTTTCGTCGCTCTTCGGCGCGACATCGCCAGGAGGCGCTCCAGGAAGTTTTCCCGACCGCGGTCCAGCGTAGGGGCCTTCCAGCAGTTCGGTGCGCAGCAGGGCCAGATTGAAGGGGTTGGACCGCAGTTCGGCCACCACCTCGGCGGCGGCCTCGCCGGCCGGTCGGCCATTTGACCAGCAAGTCCCATGGCCCGCTGGCGCCCCAGCAGCCGGGCTCGCCCAGGACCCTGCGCATGGAGTCGATCAGAGCGTCACGGCCAGCTGCTGCTCGCCGCCTCTGCAACAGATCCACGGCCACCATACCCGCACTGCGGGCTGGGGCTGGTGGCCAGGAACCTATCCATGGCCACCCGGGCCTGTCCGGCCGGCCACCGGCCAGCAAGCTGGGAGGGCCAGGGACCGCCACATGCCTGGGTTCCGCGAGGCTCGTCCAGCACCGCGTCCTGGCACAGCCGATGGCCTTCGGTGATCATCCTTGAGCTGGGCCAGCCTGATGCGCCGCGTGCACGAGCTCGCGCTGCAGGGCGCGGTGCTGCGCCAGGTCCTGCAGCAGCGACTCGGCTCGGCCGATGCTCCCCAGGGACAGCAGACGGTCCAGTTCGATCAGCCGACGCCGCAGATCGATCATTCGGCCTGGGAGCCAGGGTTGGGCGCAGAGTCGCGGTCTGCAGGCCTGTCGGGCCGCGGTAGCGTCCTGGGGAACCTGCGCCTGCGGACCAGACCGACGCCACGCAGCGGCCAGGACAGCCACCAGGATGACGACAACCGGACGCATCATGGCACCTGTCACCTTCCCGAGGCTGATCGAATCGGGCGCCGGCAGCGGTATCGGTCGAGGCGGCGCAGCGAATCGAGGGCCGTGAAATAGCGGCGGACCAGATCCCGGTACTCGAGGGGAGCTTTCTCCAGCGGCTGGTACCGCAGCCGGAACGGGTTACCGATCGGCCCGGTCGCCGCTGCGCCCTGCCCCTTCCTGGCGCTCGAACAGTTCCGCGGCGGGCTGCGGCTTTCACGCCGGGTGGTATAGTCACGGCGGCGCACCGAATTGCGGGCATCGAGCATCCGGCTCAGGATACGTTCCTGCCGGATCAGGGTTTCCTCACTGACCAGGCCGTCCTCGATATCCCGGCTCACCCGCTTTCCATGTCCTGGCCCAGCCGCCCAGGTCCCCCAGCAGCCGCTCGCCTTCGGGACGTTCGCGCTCTTCCTCGGCCAGTTCGCCCATCCGGCCGGCCAGACCCGCCTGGGCCTCTCCCAGGCGCTGCATCGCCGCCCGGGCCTCCTGGCTCATGCCGCGGTCGGCCAGCATCCGGCGCAGTTCTTCGGTGCTCCCGTTCAGCCCCGACTGTTCCTCGGCCATCTTCTGCAGCTGCTGACTGAGCATGGGCATGGAACTGCCGCTGCCGCCCCCGCTGCCGCCGGCCATCTGCGCTTCAGTCAACAGGCCGATGACCATGTTGTTGGCCGCCGCCAGACTCGCACGCGCCTGCTGCCGCGCCACCGGGGCCCGGTTGTCCTCCATGGCCCGCACGCCGGCGCCCATGGTCTCGACCAGGTCGTCCAGTTTCGCCAGCAGTTTCATGATCCGTGTCGGTGCTTCGTCCAGCAGCCCGGCCAGATTGTCACGGACGCCGACGGTCGCCTTCTGCAGACGATGCTGCCGGCGGGTCAGGTCGAGGTCCCGCAGATCCTGCAGCTGGGGTGGGATCGTCGCCACGATCTCCTCCTGACGCGTCGACAGCGCCAGCATGTCCGCGGCCAGCCCGCGCAGCGAGGAGACCTGCTCCATCTTCATGGCCATCTGCATGGCTTCCTGGGTCTTGACCATGATGTGGTACAGGGATCCCAGGTCGCGCAGGGCCTGCTCCTGCATCTCGGCGGTCTCGCCCGGGTCCATCTTCATCATTTCCTCGGAGGCCTTGCTCATCTTTTCCTGGGTGCTGTTCTCCTCCATCTGCTCCAGGGCCTTCTTGAGGGCCGTTTCCATGGCGGAGTCCGCCGGTGACGATTCCTGGTCCGCGTTCTTCTCCTGCAACTCGGCCAGGGCCTCCTCCAGTTTCTCCTGCAGTTCGGCGAGTTCTTCGGCCAGCGCCTCCTGCCGGCGGGCCATCTCCTCGGGCGTGGGCATGTCCGGGGTTTCACCCGGTTCCGGGGCGCCGTCCTGGCCTTCAGGGGATTCGCCGCCCTGTTCGCCTGCTTCGCCGTCCGGCTTATCCTGTTCCGCCTCGGCCTTGTCGGACGGGTCGCCGCTCGCTTCGTCCCCCGGTTCGTCCTGCGGCTCGGTGTCGCCCTGGGCCAGCTGATCGCCGGAGTCGTCGGCCTCCTGCCGGGCCTCCATCTCTTCCATCTTGCGGCTGAGGTCCGCCAGTTCCTGCTGCTTCTGGATCATCTTCTCCAGCAGCGAAGCGAGTCCCTCGAGTTCCTGCTCCTGGGCCATCCGCTTCAGCATGGCCAGCGCCGCGTCGAGCTTGCGGGCCATGTCCTTCTGATTGCGCGCCACCTCGCGGATCGCGCGCGCCACCTCGTCGGGACCGGCCTCCTGCCCGGGATCCTCCATTTTTTCCATGAGTTCCTGGAGCGATTCGGCACCCGGCTGCGACAGCAGCTCGGCGATCTCGTCCGCCTTGTCCAGCTGCGCTTCGCTGGTGAGCTGATTGCGGGCCAGATTGTCCAGCTCCCGCTGCAGTTGTTCGGCGATCCGCGCCAGTTCCTCCTGCAGGGTCTTCTGGCGTTCGATCGTGTTCTCCATCTCCTTCTGGCGCGCCCAGTCCGGCAACGGATTCTTCATCAGTTCACGGTTCAGCCGGTCGAGATCAGCATCCAGTTCGCCGCTGCGCCGCCGCATCTCCTCCAGTTCGGCCTGCCGTTCGTCGCTGGTGGCTTCGTGTTCGGCCAGGACGTCCGCGGCCGATGGCAAGGTCAGGCGCAGCACCCGCGAACGGGCGGTGCCGACCGGACCGGGAACCTTGTTGTCCCTGGCTTCGGCGACGATCTCCAGGACATCGCCGGATACCAGGTCCAGAGCGCCGGCTTCGACCTGAAGATCAAACCGCGCCCGCAGACTGGAGGTGGTGCCGTCGGTCCGCAGCGGCTTGACCCTCACGGCGCCGCCGACGGTCTTGAACTCCCGCCAGACCTCGTCCTGACCCGGCCAGAAGGATCCGCCTTCCCAGGCGCCGGCCCGTTCGTCTCCGCTGCGGATATCGTCGCGCGCCAGGGTGCGAAAGAGCAGCCGCAGGTCCGACAGACCGAAGTCGTCGGCGGCTTCGACCTCGAGGCCAAGCTCGCCGGCGATCGGCAGGATGCCGTCGTTGCCGGGAAGTTCGAGGCTCACCGCCGGCACCTGGTCCGCGGCGGCGGACACCTCGTACAGGAGCGGGGATTCGTTCTGCAATCCGAAGCTGTCCTCGAGGACGAGGCGGAAACCGGTCGTCCGGTCGATCACCATGCTCCCGGAAACCACCAGGGAATCGGCCGCCAGCTGAAGGGTATCGCCGGTGCTGTTCACCAGCAGGGCCCGGCGAACGGGATGATTCACGCGGCCCGTCAGACGCAGCGTGCTGCCCGCGGGAACCTCGAACCAGGCCGGCAGTCGCTTCAACTCGCGGACCGCAAGCCGCGTATAGGCCGGCGGGTAGACCGAACCGCCCAGGCGAGTGACCAGCGGATGGTGTCTGACGACAACCTCCTGCACCGCAGAGACCAGCGTGCCGCGACGGAAGCGCCACGCGAAATCCTCGCGCACATCCGCGACGGTCGCCGTCCATTTGCGGTAGGGAGCCTCGATCCCCGGAATCTCACTGTCGACTCTCGCTGCCGCGGTGGCCACGGGCTGCCACAATCCCGAACCGGTGCGGATCTCAGCCACGGCGGACCCGTCGCCGCCGGCGAAATCGAGGGCCGCCAGGTCGGCGTCACTCCCGGCGATCACGTACCGCGGGTCGGCCATTCCGTACAGACCGATCGTGGGCGGAACGACCGTACCGGACCCGGGCGCCGCCAGCCGCGCGAATCCGCGGCCCAGTTCCCCCGGCGCCCGCACCTGTGCGGCGACTGCCAGCACCGACACGACCGCCAGCAGTCCCAGCCAGACCCGCAAGCGCGGCCGGGGATAGATCCGGCCGGGAGCCAGCAGATCGAGGACCGCGATCGCGCGCGCGGACAAGCGGCGGAGCAGTTCCAGGCGAACGGGGTCGTCGCCGGCCCAGCGGGCGGGCAGGCGGTCGGCTTCTTCGGCGGCCACCAGGATGTTGGCGAAATCGCCCCGGCTTTCGATGTCCGCCACCAGGTCCCGTGCGCGTCGGGTGCGCAGCAGAGGTCGGATCAGATGCCGCCAGCAGGTGATGCCGAGGATCGCCGCCAGGGACAGGGCCAGCCCCCAGGCGATGAAGCCGCCGGGCTCGTTGCCGCCGCCGACGGCCCAGGCCGCTGCCAGCCCGGCCGCGCCGACGGTCGCCAGCGTGCGCACGAGTCCGTGCCCGAGCAGATGCAGCCTGACGCGTCGCAACAGACGCTGCAGGCGGGGGACAAATGCTCGATCAACGGCCATATGCTCGTTTCCTCGTTCGGGGAAGGTCAGGGATGCGTCAGGGCGTACATCATGATGTTGACCGCCATCTTGGCGGCGGCTTCACGCACGGCCGGCGGATCACCGTGGACATCGGGATCCTCCAGCCCGTCGCCGATGTCCGCCGACCAGGAGTAGAAGATGACCAGGCGCCCGTTCCTGGATACGCCGAAACCCTGGGCGGGTTCCCCGTCGTGCTGATGGATCTTCGGCAGCCCGGGCAGTTCGTAGTAGGACCGATAGATCGCATGGTCGCTCGATACCGGCTCCAGTTCGTTGTCCGGGTAGAGTTTCGCCACCATCTCCCGGAACGTCGCGTCCAGCCCGTAATTGTCGTCGGCGAAGAGAAAACCCCCGGCATCGAGGTAGGTCCGCAGTTCCTCGAGCTCCTCTGCGGACAGCACGATCCGGCCGTGACCCGAAAGGTACAGGAAGGGGTAGCGGTAGAGATCCTCGCTGTCGAGGGTCACGATCGCCTCGACCTCTGCCGTGGGTATGCCCGTTCGCGCCTGGAAGATCTCGAGCCAGTTCGGCAGGCTGCTCGGATCGCAGTACCAGTCGCCCCCGCCGTCATACTGGAGACGGGCGATCCGCACCTCGTCGCCCGGGCGGGCGGTCGCCGGCGCAGCGGCCACCGCCAGACAGACGGCCACGATCGCCGGCAACGACGTGCGCAGACAATGCGAAATCAAGCGCGGGTTCCTCATGCGTCTCATCAATCCTCGGTTGCTGCAGGAGCACCGTCGGCGCGGGGCAGCTTCACTTCCGCGATGGCGCCGCGCCCGTCGCTGCGGTTGGCCAGGGAAATGGATCCGCCCATGCGGTCGGCCAGATTACGGCAGATGACCAGACCCAACCCGGTGCCTTTGCTCTTGGTGGAAAAATACGGATCAAACAGCCGATCAGCCACTTCGGCCGGCAGCCCGGTCCCGTTGTCGCTCCAGATCAGGGTGACCGACTGATCGTCGATTCGCCAGGAGATGTCGATCACGATGCCCTGCTCGTCACGGGCCGCGTCCAGGGAATTCTGCATGAGGTTGCCCAGGATCTTCTGCAGCGACTCCCGGTGGGCCAGGACCAGCGGCGGATCCTCTCCCGCAATGGTCGCCGTCGGCAACGCCATTGCTGCGGTGCCCGGCCGCTCGGCGCCGGCGCCGTAGGCCGCAATGACCTCCGCGGTCATGGCCGCCAGGTCCACCGGCACGGCTTCGAGTTCTCCCGGCCGCCCCAGCAGGCTGAACTCGCTGGCGATGCTGCGCAGGAGCGTGACCTGGTCGAGGACCCGGTCGACCGTCTCGGTCACGATACTGTCCAGGCGGGGATGCTGGTCACGCCACGCCTGACTGAGCAGCTGGACCGAAAGCTGGATGGGTGTCAGGGGATTCTTGATCTCGTGCGCCACCTGGCGGGCGAGCTCGGCATTGATGGCCATCTTCTTGTTGTCGAGGAACTCGGTGATGTCCTCGAAGACGAGCATGGTATCGGTCCGACCGTCGGGCAGGTCCAGGGGCGCCATGGCCCCTCGCAGGGTCTTGCGTCCGTCACGGCTCTTCAACTCGCCCTGCGGGCGGTCCCGGCCCGCGGCCAGTTCCCGGAAGCCCTGCAGCAGCCAGGTCACCCCCGCGCCGGTCGCGTCCCAGGGCCCGAAGCTGGCGAGGATCGTCCGACCGGCCGGGTTGAGCACCACGACCTCTTCGTTGCGGTCCAGCACGGCGACACCGACGGTCACCCGGTCCAGCACCGTCGACAGGAACCGCTCGCGCGCCGCCAGCCGGTCCCTGGCGGTCTGCAGTTCGCCGCGCATCAAACCGAAGGCTCCGGCCAGCCGTCCGATCTCGTCCTCGCCTGCCTCCGGCAGGGGCGCCGAGAAATCGCCCTGGGCCAGCGAGCGCGTGGCGCCCAAGAGCACGCGCAGCGGACGGAAGATGTTCCACGACATCAGCAGGGCCAGCACCAGCGCCGTCAGCAGAATGAGATTCGCCAGCCCGGCCAGGAACAGGATGGTGCCCCGACGCTGCTGTTCGAATTCACGTTCGCGGTCGGGGAATCCCAGGCTCAGCACCGCCGGTGCGATACGGCGCTTCAGGCGGCCGTCGCCGTCCCGGGCGAAGGCGGGCAGCGGCTGCGCGCCGGCGAACGCGAACGGCCGGCCGGGGGCCGCAAAGGCGCTGCTGCCCGTGGGGTGATCAAAGAGCGGGCTCATCAGGGCCGGTTCCCCGAGCAGGGGATCCTCCCCCGCAAAAATCGTCGCCGGATGACTGGCCAGCACCGGCATCCCGTCCAGTCGCAGCGTGGCCTGCCCCTGCGCCAGGTCCGCCAGCCCCCCCAGCAGATCCGCGGCGAACCGCTGCCGGTAGAGGAAGAACCCGCTGGTCGCCGTCTCACCGTGACCCGGATCGATGACATCCTCCGACTCCGGAACCGTCAGGAATCCCTCGAGATCCAGCGGGATCACCGTGCCCACAAACAGGCCTTCCTCGTCGCGGATGATCACCAGGGGCGCCTGCCGGCCGGCGGCCAGCAGGGCCCTCGCCTCGGCATCCGACAGGTCGCTCAGGGTCTCGTCCAGCAGCAGCGACCCGTCGGCCGCAAAGACCATACCCTGACGCATCTCGACCGGCCCCAGCGGCCGCTGGCCCCGCAGCTGCCCGATCAACAGGTCGGCGATGTACTCGCTGCCGGCCAGGGAACGGGCCTGTTCCACCAGCAGGCTGCGCAGGTTCTTGACAGCGAGGTTCAGACCCTCGCGGGTCTGGCTGCGGGCCTCCTCGCGGATCCGGACATTCCCCACACGGTCAACCGACATCCCCACGACCAGGAGCAGGACCAGGCCGAGGAACAGGTAGCCGGCGAGGAACCGCTCCTGGAAGCCGGGCCGCCAGACCTGGCTCTCCCAGACGTTGCCGAACCGGCGGGCGAGATGCAGGGCGCCGATGAAGATGAAGGCGAGGGTCAGATGCAGGAGCATCAACCGCGACAGATCCAGGACATTGGCGCCGAATCCCGGTCGTCGCAGCCCCACCAGAAATCCCTCGCCGGCGGTCCGGGCCGCGCGCGGCGGCAACGGGTTCCACCGGCAGAGCCAGTCTTCGTCGGCCACCGGCAGGACGGCCCAGTCACGGCTCCCGGCCTGGAGTTCCGCCAGCAGCGCGTCGGCGGACGGATCGGGGAACCCGGATTCCCCGGCGGCAAGCCAGCCCGAATCGTCGGCCAGCAGCAGCAGGACCGGGCGGTCCACTTCCGCGCGTGGCCGGTAGCCGTTGGCGCGGCCGCTCTGGGCCGTCCCCAGGTCCGCCATGAGCGTGGAGATGCGCCAGGAGCGCACCGGCAGTTCGATCCTGATCCAGCCGCGGCCAGCGGACCGGACGATCTCGGCGGCGACGATTTCCTCTTCACCACCCGAGTAGGTCCGGCGCTCGGTCTGGAAGATCATGTTCCAGTTGTCATCCGGGGGCAGGCCGTCTTCGTCGACCCAGGCGGACCGGTCGACCACCTCGTACTGGAAATCCCGCATGAAACCGCGGGCGAACAGACTCTCCTGACCGCTCTGGGAATCCACGATCTCCACCAGACAGGCGTAGCCAAGATCCCTGAGCGCCGAGCCGTCCCACAGATCCCACGCCGGCTCGTCGCTCCAGACCTCGGCTCCGGGTACCGGTGCGGTGATGTCCGTCGTATCGGCCAGGCGCATTTCCTCCAGGACACTGCCCAGCAGGTAGCGCGTCCACTCCTGATCCGCCTGCGTGATCACGCTGCCTTTGCGTTCCATCCAGTTGCGTTCGGCCGCGTCGTAGACTTCCCGCAGGCAGGCGTAGTTCCAGATCACGCCCAGCAGCAGGACGGCCGGCCAGGCGAACCGGCGCACGAAGCGGGGCCGCGCCCGCAGGGCCGGAGCCACCGCCCACAGGCCCGCAGCCACGAAGCCCGCCAGTATCCGACCCGAAGACCACAAGGCGGGGACCACCAGGGATACCAGGCCCGCGGCGGCACCGGCCAGCACCGCGGCAATCAGCCACCGGCGGCCCTGGCCCCTGCGCGGCCAGGACCCGGCTCCTGCCCAGCGGGCCAGCGGCGCCCCCAGGGCGAAGGTCATCCCCACCAGTACGACCTGCAGCCCCCAGAACGAGAGAAACGACAAGGAGGCGCCGGTTCCGATCAACCGCGCATTGGCGTTCTCCGCCAACAGACCGGCAAAAAAGCGCAGCCACAGCAGCACCCCGCCGACCAGGAGCCCGAAGACCAAGGCGCCCAGGGGCCCGGCGCCGCGCCGGGCCAGGCGGTCAGCCAGCGCGCGCAACCGGGTGCCCGCGCCGCCGGACCGGACCACATGCCAGGCGGTCAGCACCAGCAGCAGGACCGTCAGCATGGCGTCGGCCACCGAGGCGAACCAGCCGGCCGCAAACGGCGTGGCGAAGTAGGCCGGATCGATGAGACTGAAAACGGAGGACGGAGCGGCCGGAAAACCTTCGTCCGGGAATGCGGCCGACACCCAGCTCAGGGTCTCGGCGGATGCCAGCAGAGCCCGCCCGGCCCACAGCGCGACCAGCCACCGGACCGGGCCGAAATTTATCCGCCCGAATCCCGCCAGCACCACCGTCCACAGGAACATCCCCAGCAGCAGCGACAGGGCCCGCCGGCTGCGCAGGCGGCTACCGGTTTCATCCGGCTCGGCGGTCAGCAGCACCGTCGCTTCGGCGAGGTCGTCGGCCAGCGTGAACGCGACCACGGGATCACCGGCTTCATTGAACTTCGCTCCGGTCGGCAGACCGGCGGCGACGTCGAGGCGGACTCCGGGGAGCAGCCGGCCCGTTTCCCCCTGTCCCAAGGGAACCTGAAGTTCGAGTATACCTCCAGCGGCGGTCGGAGCCAGGTGGCGCAGATACCACCGGCCCCCACTGGCGGCGATCGTGAGCGTATCCTGTCGCGACGGTTCAGGCGGCGCCAGCGGATCGGAGCCGGAGGTCCAGCCGATCCTCTCGCCCGAGCGCCACAGCACCGCCCGCAGGGGAAAGACGGCCGCGGCGGAACCGGCCTGCGTCCAGCTTGCCGGCAGGCCCTCGAGCGCACGGAAGTACCGGCCGTCCATCCGCGGGGTTTCGGCAATGAATCCGGGATTGTCCAGAGCGCCGAGCGCTGCGGCGGCGAAGCGCCTCAGGGCCGGAACCAGTTCCGTCAGGCGCTCCTGGTTCTCGAGCAGGCTGTCGCTGCGCTGCTGCAGGCCGGCTCCCGTGCTGCCGGGGCCCGCAGCGGTCGTGAACATCCAGGCGACCACGAGCAGGGCCGCCGCGGCAGCGAAGGTCAGCCCCCTGGCCCAGGTACGATGGTCTGACGCGTCACCGCTACGGGAGCCCCGATGGCGACGGTTGTCGAAATAGAGAAGAAGAAGTTGCAGAACGGTCAGGGTCAGGAAGAGACCCGGCAGCGGCAGCCGCGGAGCGTCGGGACCGATCCCGGCCCGATAAAGCAGAGTTCCCTGTCCCGCCAGACAGAGAACACCGCTGATCGGCAATACCCGGGCCCGGAGCCAGGACATGATCGGCCTCCTACCTGATCTTGTTGATCTCCACCAGCAGCCAGCGATCGCCCTGCCTGGCCAGAACGCACACCAGCTTCAGTTCCTGGACCTGTTCCGAGTCGGGTCGCCGCCGTTTCCAGTCGGCCATCCCGTGGACCCGGTCGCCGGCCGAGGCGTCCTGGACTTTCCTGAATTCAAACAGCAGGGTCCGGTGGGAATGGAAGATGTTCTTGAAATAGTAGTAGGCCTGGCTGGGACTGTAATGCGTCCTGCGTTCGCCCGAACTGCCAGTGCTCACGCTGAGCCCGTCGTCATGGACCAGATCGGCCAGGGCCCGTTCGTCCATGTCCTCCCAGGCGCGAGCGATCTGCCCGAAGACAAGGCGCGGATCGGCCGGATCCTCGCCGTCGTCATTCTTCACGATCCGGGCGGCGGCAGGTGATATGGTCGCAAGCAGCGCGGCCGCCGCCAGGACAATTCCCAGAGTCCGGCACGCGGGGCTGATGGCCCACCGGCTGTCCTGCTTGCTGAATGGGCTGGCCAACGTTTCCTCCAACCGCTCGGGTGACGGCCCGGATCATGCGGCGAATTCGCATATGGATGCATTCCGGGCAGCCTTCAGAACCGGCAAAGCCCGTGCCAAGGCGCCGCCGTTCCCGCTGTTCCCCATTTTACCCGCAATCGGGAGGATAATGCCATGCAGAAGGAGAAAACCTGCCGGGCAGGCCCCGTGCCGCCGTCTCCGGACTCCCTGTTCGTGCCCAAAAAGGGGCACAATGGTGCGGTCGAGGGACACCCTCAGGCAAGGACGTCGATTCTCTCGCGGTACTGCACACCCCGCTCGGCGAGGCCCTGCAGCAGATAATCCACGCAACCCTTCTGCCGGCCCAGGAACTCCGGCGGGGAAATGCCGGTCTGCCGGTAGAGCTCCCTGGCCACCAGGCGCAGGGCCATCGTCGCCGTGTAACCGGTCGTGCGGGCCATCGATGTGATGCCCTGCTCGTCGTCGAAGCGGTCCAGCAGATCGTAGACGTAACGCAACCGCTGCCCGTTGCGGGAACCCTCGACGATGATCTTCATCACGGTGATGTCGCCCTCCCCCTCCGCGAGGTGCCACATCGGAAACAGCAGGGCCGCCGTCAGGTCGCGGGGCCGCACCATCTGCCCGCCGATGCGGATTTCCTCTTCACCGAAGAAACCGCTGTCGCGGAGCATCCTCATCTTGTCGATGTGGCCGGGAAACCGCAGGGTCTTTTCCTTCATGTTCGGCGCCGCGATCGTGCCGATCAGCGTGCGCAGGCCGTCGGTGTTGAAGGCTTCCAGCGTCCCGACGCCCGGAAAATCGAGCAGCTCCGGATCCGACAGGGCCGGCCGTTCCACCAGGACCCCGTTCTCCAGGAACCGGGCGGGCCGGGTGTATTCCTCGATGACGTCGACCGGACTGAAGACGGCCTTGTACTCCCAGGGCCAGGTCCGGATCTCCGGCAGCCCGCCGACGTAGGTCAGCACCGAATCCACCTGGTCGAGCTGCCGCGCCGCCCGGCCGATCAGGGCGCTGCCCATGCCCGGGAACACCCCGCAGTCCATGATCGCGACCACGCCTTTTTCCCGGGCCAGTTCGTCGAGCCCGAAGGGATCTTCGGGAAAGAACGCGATGTCGACGACGTTCTTGCCCGCCAGGATCACCGCTTCGAGCGTCCGGTAGCCCATGAACCCCGGCACCGCGTCGACCACGAAATCGTAGTCGGCCACCAGTGCGGTCACGGCGGCCGGCTCGGCGAGATCAGCGACGACCGGCGTGATGTCTGCCTTGGCGGCGAGCGCCTGCAGGACCTGTTCGTCCCGGTCGGCGACGGTGACTTCGCAGTCGTTGTCGGCGGCCAGGTCGCGGGCCATGGGGCCGCCGACCAGACCGCCGCCCAGCACGATGATCTTCATGGTTACCTTCCTTCTTTCTACTGGTCGCCCTCGGATCGCCCCGGGCTCAGCTCACGTATCCGAACCATAGATCCTGCGCTCCGGAATGTCAGAGCGGAAGTTCGGTCTTCTTCCCTGGAAAACGGTCGCCGACCCGAATCCCACATCCCTCACGGGCCGTAAATATCCCACCGGAAAATCGGTAATTATTGTGACATAAAAATTGATTAATACCCTCTTGTATGTTATTTTTTTAACCTACCCGAAAGGGTCAAGATTATGTGTTTCAGATAGGCTCAAGTATTTGTTTTCTAACGACTTCAAATACGCGCCATGTGGCAGGGGCGACCGGAACAACCGGAACGGAAATGAACTTCAGGCAACGCACCCACTTCGTCGTTCCGGACCAGATCCACCACCGATCATTCCTGCCGTTCGCGTACTCTTTTTCGGTACCTCTTCTCATTTTCATTCTCAATGGCTCCCCCGCCGCCGCCGTGGACGGCCGCGTCGAACTACGGGGCAGCCACCAGGAAGGCCGCGCCGGGGTCGAGGCCTACAAAACCGACACCCAGTGGCAGATCGTCAACCTCGGGCAAAGCGTCAACTTCAGCAAGCGCTGGCTCCTGCGGATCGATGCCACCGGGCGCCGCGAACGGCTGTGGGGTTCGTCCCTGTTTTCGACCGTCAGCACCGACAAGACTTCCCTCGTCCCGAACCTCAATCTGACCTATCGGGACGATACCTACCGGTTCAGTCTCCACGGGCGGGCCGCCCGGATCGACCAGGTCCGCACGGGACAGCCGGACCAGCGGGACGAACAGTTCGACGCCAGCCTGTGGTTCTACGCCAACTACGACTGGCTGGAACTGGACGCCAACGCCCAGGAGTCCGCCTCCTGGCGTTATGCCGCCGGCAGCGACCGGGAAAACCGCAACCACCAGGCCAACCTGCTGGCGCGTTTCCACCTCTCCGCCCGGGACGAACTGCGGTACAAGCTCTCCCGCACGAAACAGGACGCCGTCAGCTTCAACACCGAGACGACCTTTCTGACCAACAATCTCCAGTACCGCGGCGACCACACTTTCGCGGCGGACCGGGGCGACTTCTCGATCCAGGCGATCTACAACCGTTTCCAGCAGACCGACCACACGAACGATCTGGTGGGGCTGCAATACGTCCTGCCCGCCTTCGGCGGCTTCGTGCTGGACGACACTCCGGAGTTTCTCGACCCGCTCGAGGGTGATTTCATCTCCGAACCCGACCTTTATGATCGTGACCGGACCTCACCGACCC
This sequence comes from Candidatus Krumholzibacteriia bacterium, assembly GCA_942492615.1. GTDB lineage: Bacteria > Krumholzibacteriota > Krumholzibacteriia > LZORAL124-64-63 > LZORAL124-64-63 > CALOFL01. The sequence goes on along the minus strand of CALOFL010000004.1, from coordinate 79,808 downwards.
AGATCAACATCGGCGACAACGCTCCGGTGGTCCGCGACTACGGTGGCGACTTCCGCAACATCATCCTGGATTTCGGCGACACCCAGGAGATGAGCGCCCTCATCCTCTACGTGGACAGGATCCTGCGTTTTCCGGCCCTCATGGAATGGGCGATCTACGTCAGCGACACGGCCGACGGCAGGGACTGGGGCTCTCCCCTCAGCCCCGCCGACTACACCATCACCTATGTGGAATACGAAACGGGGCGCCAGGGCTGGGTGGTCCGGCTGGCCAACCCGATCAACCACCGCCGCGTCAAGATGGTCAACAGCAAGCGCGGGCCCACCGAGCCCGACATCTTCGTCACCGAGTTCGAACTCTACCAGACCAGCGTGACCACCACCCCGGACCGGACGTCCACCACGGTGCGCAAATAGTTCGAGGGGGAGGTCGGCTACCGCATCGTGCCGTCGGTTCGCGCGCGCTACTCGGGCAATTTCGACAAGAGGACCTACGACGGCGCCAACCGCGACCTCGACGGCCTCTCCCATCTGGTCGGTGTCACCTGGCGGTTTTCCAACTGGCTGATGAACGCCCAGTACGACACCTACTCCCTGAAGGGGCCGTCGCGCAACGACACCGATGCCAGCACCAAGATCCTGAGCCTGGCCCGCGACCGCAATACGGCGCTCTACGGCCGGCTCTCCTGGGTCCAGACCGTCGACAACAGTTTCAGCGCGAACTACACCACGACATCGATGACCGCCGACGTGTCCTGGCGGATCGCTCCCCTGTTGACCCTCAACCAGAAGGTCACCTACGGCGTCCGTTCCGCCGCGGAACTGGCCGTGGATTCCGATTCATGGGCTCTCATCACGGAGATCCGCAGCAATCCCAAGCCCAACATGCGCCTGGACCTGCGGCGGTCGGACCGGTGGGTCAGCCAGCAGTTCGGCACCGGGTTCACCACCTTCACCGACACCGAAGTCAACGGGAGCTGGGCCATCTTCCCGTACCTGAACTACGTGGGCCGGGCGGTCTATCAGGTCCGCGAGGAGAAGGACTGGCTGTTCAGGAACAGCCTGTCCTGGGCCCCGCTCCCCGGCGGAAGCATGCTGTTCCAGTTCCATGTCCGGGACCAGCAGGACACCCGCACGGATTATCTGCGCCGGGGCGGCGGAGGATCGGTCACATGGAAACCGCGGCCGCGGCTGAATCTGTCGGCGGGCGTGGAAAAGTATTACGAGCGAGTCCGCGGTGAGCGCGGTTACCCGATCAGCTACCAATTCAGGGGATATTGGACTTTCTAGATGCAACTGTCCAAATTAAAGGGGAATTCTGGTTCCCCGGACCCGGAGGATGACCGATGAGAAGACTACTGAGCGGCCTGGCCTTGATCCTGACCACCTTGGCGCTCGTCCCGGGATGTTCCCCCCAAGCGACCTCCTATGTCCGCGAGGACGTCGACTACAGTTTCATCCGCACCGTCGCGATCTTTCCGTTCAAGAACCTCAGCCAGGACGTCCACGCCAACGACCGGGTCTATTCGATCTTCACGTCGCAGCTGTTGGCACGCGAGGCGGTGGAGGTGGTCGAATACGGCGCCGTGCTCAGCGCCATGGCCCAGATGCGCCTGAACCTGGATTCGGTCCTGACGCCCGCCCAGGTCATCGAGATGGGCAAGATCCTGGGCGTCAATGCCATCTTTTTCGGAACCGTGGAAGAGTACGGGGTTGAACGGGTGAGCCGGGATCGCACCTATTCCCTCACCTGTTCCTATTCCCTGGCGGAAACGGAGACCGGCGTGACGATCTGGAGCTCCCAGACGCGCAGCCAGGGCTCATCCGTCTGGAGAAAGATCTTCGGCGGCGGCTCCGCCAGCCTGTACAGCGTGAGCCGGAAGAACGTCGACAACGCACTGGAGACCCTGTTCTGATGACCGTTCTCAGGCACATCCGCCGGTATGCGATTCCCGGACTTGCACTGGGAGTCCTGCTTGCTGTCTGCTCCGACCAGGCCCTGGCCCAGGCGCCCCCCGCGGCCGCCGTCCCGGACACGGCCGACAATCTGACGGGCACGCTTCTTTTCATCCACGGCAATCCCCAGCGGGCGCTGCCGGTGCCGGTGGCCGACCTCCGGGCCACCTGCATCAGCCGCCTCGAAGCGGGCCTGCGCGGCAAGGGCCACCGCACGGCCGACCGGCAGGTTCTCGAGAACCTGATGGCCCGGTGGCGCATCCGCGGCAGTCACCTCGTCCCCCGGGAATTTCTCGCCGAACTCCACGAGAACCACGACGTCGGTCAGGTCCTGGTCGTCACCCTCCTGTCGGACAACGCCCGGTTCCTCCTGACCGCCCGCATGATCGACACCCGCAGCGGACAGCTGACCTTCGTGGAACTCAAGGATGTCGATCTGCCCGCGGATTGGACGGACTGGCCGCTGGTGATCGATCGGATCAGTCGGGAGATCTGTCCCCCGTGGACGGCGCCGCCGGTGCCGACGGCCGCCCCCCTGCTGGTCCTGCCCACGCGCGGCATCGCTTCGGATCCGGAAATCACCTCGGCCGCTGCCCACAGCCTGCTCAAGACCCTGGTTTCCCAGGGCATGATCATGATCGACCCGGCCCTGGTGGAGGTCGCCATGATCCGGGCGGGACGCCCGTCGCACTGGCTCGACGCCGGCGGACGCCGGACGCTGCGGGACATTTTCGCGAGCGAGGTCATCCTCGTTTCCGAGCTGGTGTCGTACGACCCCCAGAATTCGTCGGGAGTCGCGCAGTTCTTCGACGGGGAAGATGCGGGACCCGGCCGACGCTCTCTCACCGTGTTTTCCCTCACGCTGCGGGCGGTGGATCTCGAATCCGGAACCGCCATCCGTTCGGCCCAGATCATTCACGAAAAACTCCCGCCCACCGGTTGGTTCGGGAATCGGATACAGACGACCCTTCTGCAGGAACTCGAGACCACTTCCCTAGAACTCTGGGCCGCCTACGGTCCGGAAGCGGAGGACGACTGACATGAGGACACCTCGCCCCATCCACCTGCTTTTCCTCGTCCTGGCCTGCACTGCGGGCCTGGCCGTTACCGATATTCTGGCCGGCGACGATCTCGTGGCCACCGGTCCCGCTGGCCGCCGTCGGGGAAGACACCCTGACAACCACGGAACTCAAGATCGAGCTGGCGATCATGAAAAACCGTAATGAGCAGAATCTCACGCCCCGGAGTCTGGACCCCGCCCAGGTCCTGCGCCGGATGATCCAGAACCAGCTGGTCATCCAGGAGGGCTACCGGCTGGGCCTGGACAAGGAGTTCACGGTATCCAACCAGGTGCTGGAGGTCGTGCGCCACGAGTGCATGGCCGCCCTGCTGGATTCGGTCGCCTTCTCGGTGCCGCAGGATACGCCGGACTACCACGAAGCACGGCGCCTGGCGGTCAAGAACTACCTGACGGAACTGGAGGAGAAATACGAGGCCACCTACGATTCCACCTTGCTGGCTTCCCTCGACTTCGGCCTGGACGACGCGGAGATGCAGGCCTATCTCCGGGACAGCGAGGATGTCCTGGCCGTCGTGCCCACGGGCAAGCTGAGTGTCAGCGCCTTTTCCCGCATCGTCCGCTTCACGGAATTCCACGGACTGATCGGCAAGCCTGAAGCCGGCCAGCGGCGCGACGAGATTTTCCACGAGTGGTTCGCCGAAGCCCTGCTGAATTACCAGTACCAGGCGCAGGGGATGGATCGGAACCCGGAAGTGGTCCTGATCGCCGAGCGCATGGAACGCACGCTGGTCCTCGAAGAGACGCTTGGCATCCTCCTGGAATTCGATTTCGCGCCGTCGGAAGAGGAAGTCGAAGACTTCTACAAGGCCCACCTCGACGCCGTGACCCCCACCCCCCGGGTCAAGATGAAGAGCATCAAGGCGGCTGACGAGGCCAGCGCCCTCGCGTTGTTCGACAAGATGCTCAGGGGCACCCCGTCCTCCTGGCTCTACAGTAACGATCCCACCGTGGTCCAGGGCCCCCCGCCCTTCCCCGAGGAGTTCTTCCAGCCCAGTCAGCTCGGGCTGCAGCCCGAGAACCTGGTGGTCGGCTATATCCCCAAGCCGTACCAGGTCCCCACCGGCTGGGTGGTCGCGATCATCTCGGAAATCGAGGAACCCGTGCCGGCGCCTCTGGCCGATTGCCGGAACCAGATTCTCTCGATGATGAAGAGTGATCAGACCAAGCAGATGATGGTCCGGATCCTGGAACGGCTGGAGGAAGCCACCCCGGTGGAGGTTTTTGCCGACGCCGAAGAGGCCGTGGCGCTGGTCATCGCGGATTTCGAAGCAAAAGGCGGGGCGATCGACGCCGAGCCCGCCGCCAATCCCAACGGGGAGGGCTGATCGTGAACACCAACCGGAACATCTCCACCCTCGCGAGGATCGTCCTCTTCACCCTGGCCGCCGCAGTCCTTGTCACCGGCCTGATGGGTAGCCCGAACGTCTCGCAGGCAGCCCCCTTCAAGGCCAAATCCTGTGTCGAATGTCACGAGGACCAGAAGGACGCCATCAAGGCGAAGAACGCGCACAAACCCTTCAAGGAAGCAAACTGCGAAGGCTGCCACAAGCGCCACGGCGTGATCGGCAAGCTGGTTCTCAACAGTCAGGGCAACGACCTGTGCCTCGATTGCCACGAGAACATGACGGAAGTCCTCGAGAGGGAATACCAGCATGCGCCGCTGAAGCTCGATGGATGCGCTTCCTGTCACGACGCCCACGGTTCAGGTCAGCCGGACCTCCTGCCGGCCCGCGGTGACGACAGCTGTTTCGGCTGCCATGACCAGGCGGCGTTCCAGCGCAAGAACGTCCACAAGCCCCTGGCCAAGGACGGCTGCAAGGCCTGCCACGATCCGCACGCGGCGCCGTTTGCCGGCCTGCTCATGGTCGCGTCGGACCAGCTGTGCCAGTCGTGTCACGACGATTCCGCGAAGCTCGCCGACAAACACCCCGGCGGCCTGAAGGTGCTGTCGAACTGCACCTCATGTCACGACCCGCATAGTTCCGACGGGCCGAGTCTGCTGCAGGCCGTCCAGCACGAACCCTTCGCGGACGGCGATTGCTCGTCCTGCCACGAGTCGGGGGACCAGGGCCAGGCCGTGCTGACGGCCGCGCCGACCGAGCTGTGCCTGGAATGCCATGACGACCTGACCGACGCGGCGACCGTACCCCACGCGCCGGCTGACGAAGGCGATTGCCTCGCCTGCCACTCGCCGCACGGGAGCCAGCATGCCGCCCTGCTGCTGGCCAACGAACGCAGCGTTTGTCTCGAGTGCCATGACGCCCGGCCGTTCGATCGCGCCGTGCAGCACGCCCCGTCCGCCGACGGTGAATGCTCCGTCTGCCACGACCCCCACGGCTCGCCCCTGAAAGGTCTGCTGGCCGCGGAAACCAACACGCTTTGTTTCGAGTGCCATGACGACCTCGAACCCGACGCGGACTCGTCGCTGATCACCCACGCCCCCTTCGTGAAGAAGGAGTGCACGGCCTGCCACGATCCTCACAGTTCCGGGGAAGCCGCCCTCCTGGTGACCAACGCCGGCGCCCTTTGCCTCGATTGCCACGTGAAGGTGAAGATGGAGATCGCCGCGTCCTATTCGCACAATGTCGTCGCCCGCGGGGAGTGCCTCGAATGCCACGAACCCCACATGTCCGCACAGGCGGCCCTGCTGAACGAACCGGCCGAAGCCCTCTGCGCCCGCTGCCACGCGGATCTGCAGACCCTGGCCACAGGCGGCAGCCTCCACGCTCCCACCGAAGAGGGAGCCTGCCTGGACTGCCATCTGGCCCACGGCGGTGAGAACCTGGCCATGCTTCGGCAGGAGCCGGCGGCCAACTGCGCCGAATGCCACGACATCGGCCAGGCCGAGGGTACGGATTGGCAGGAGCACGCACCGGTCGTCGCCGGCAACTGCACCGCCTGCCACAACCCCCACAACTCGGAACGGCCCGACCTGCTGCTGGCCGAAAGCGCCCTGCTGTGCTCGCTGTGCCACGAAGACGTGGTTGAGACCGCGGGCGCCGTTTCGATCCACCCCCCGAGCCAGGACGCCTGCCTGGACTGCCATCTTCCCCATGGAGGACAAGGACCGGGATTCCTGCGCCTGGCGGTGCCCGCCTTGTGTTTCGAGTGCCATGACGAGAACGATGCCAGTTTCCGGAACAAGCATCTGGGCAGGGACCCCCTGGCCATGAACTGCACGGGCTGCCATCAGCCGCACAAGTCCGCCGAGCCGGCCCTGATGAACGCCAAGAGCCATCCCCCGTTCGGCGATCGCGACTGCAGCACCTGCCACGAAGACGGCGAACCGGTGGCCGACCAGCTGGCGCTCTGTCTGGACTGCCACGACGGCCTCCCCACGCTGGCCGACAAGAGTGTCAACCTGCACGAGCCCTACGCGTCGGGCGACTGCAACGACTGCCACAACCCCCATGCCAGCCAGGGTGACCACCTGTTCCGGACGAACATGATTGCCGATACGTGTGCCGATTGCCACGATCCGACCGACCTGGTGCCGCGGCCCGAGTTCGCCCACACGCCGGTGAAGGAGGGGCGCTGCCAGGACTGTCACGACGCTCACGGCTCGACCAACGACGCCCTGCTGGTCCTGGGGCGCAGCGAGCTGTGCTGGTCCTGCCACGAGGACATGAAGGACCTCAAGACCTGGTCGAACGTCCACAAGCCGTTCGACCAGGGCAAGTGCACCTTCTGCCATGACCCCCACGGCGGCCAGGCGGACATGAGTCTCAAGACCGCCTCGAAGGATCTGTGCACCAAGTGCCACATCGCCAAGAACGGCCGCATGGACGCCAAGCATCGCGGGTTCGCGATGGAAGGCACGGACTGCGCGTCATGCCACGCTCCCCACGCCGCCAAGAGCGCCGGCCTGCCTCATGCACAGGTCCATGCGCCCTTCGAGGAGGGGGACTGCAGCTCCTGTCACGTGGGTTCCGCCGCCACCCTGGTGGAGGCCCAGCCCGCCTTGTGCTTCTCCTGCCATCCCGGCATGGAAGAGGATCTCAAGAAGGGGGTCCCCCACGCGCCCCTGCTCGGCGAGCAGGCGTGCACGGTCTGTCACGCCCCGCACACGTCCCCGCTTTCTCCCCTGATCGCGCGGAAGCAGGCGGACCTCTGCGGTTCCTGCCATCAGGACTACGCGGACGCCAGCAAGACGGCGGAATACCGGCATCCCTTGGTCGATGACAAGAGCTGCACCACGTGCCACGATCCCCATCTGGCCGCCCCGGATGCCGCTGAGGTCAGTCAGAACAAGCGGGAGATCTGCTTGAGCTGCCACACCCACCGGGAACACAGCGACCACCCGCTGGGCGAAGACGTCATCGATCCGCGCACCGGTCAGGTCATGACCTGCAACAGTTGCCATGACCCGCACGGAACCGGGTTCGTGAAGTTCATGCGGCAAGACCCCAAGGGAAAGCTGTGCATCGGGTGCCACACCGATAAGTTGCGGCCCAAGCGGGGTTGAAACCAGGCGGGCCGGGGCCGCGCGCGGCCCGATCCCGGCCTGCCCGCAGGGCCCCCGGTGACAAAAGAATGACAGGCTTGCTATCAAGCCTGTCATTCTTTTTTCAGCGATATTTCTTAACTATCAATTTTTCAATAAGTTTCAAAAATTGATCTTAATTATCAAATCCATGTGCCACTTGGTGTTTAATTTTTACCATTATTATTGACTTCCCCTTGCGATGTGCTATGATTTTTCCATGACATTTGAAGGCTGGACGGCCAGCAATCCGACAATTTGAGGGTGAAATTCAATAATGATGATACTGGATACCCAAATCAAACAAAAAGCAGCACTCATTGTTGTTGTTTTTTTATCAGTATCTGTTTTTTCAGTCGTGGCTACGTCCGCCGCTGCCGTCGAGATTCGTTACGAAAAGACACTCGCGTTGACCCAGGGCAAGGAAGGGCGCCTACGCCCCGTTTCGGTGGCCTGCGATCTCTCCAGCGGCGAAGTCGCCGTCACGGAATCCCGCCAGTCCGCCGTCCATCTCTTCAATAGCGCGGGCATCGAGACATTCGTGACGACGCGGTTCGCCGATCTTTCTCTCCCCCTCGACGCCACGGTCGATCCCCAGGGTCGGGTGGTCTGCATCAACAAGATCGACGGCCGGGACAATTCCATCGCCCGTCTGAACATCTACGGCGAACCCGATCCCTTCGCGCCCGCGATTCCCGTCGAGAACTGGCACCCCGATCATCTGATCGTCACCCGTGACGGCCACTATCTGACGCTGGACGCGGACACCGGTTTCATGGCCAAGCATGATGAACAGACCGGCGGGGTCCTCTGGACCGCCCACCTGGGCGACGAGGGGCTCAAGGAAGCCAATCTCGGACGGCCTTGCGAGATGCCCAGCGGCGAGATCCTGGTGCCCGGCGGCCGGCTGTTCCGCATCTACGTGCTTTCGGCTACGGGCGATTTCATCGACGCCTTTGGCCGTTTCGGGGCTGCCCCCGGACGCATGGTGTTTCCGGTTGCGGCAGCCGCCGGCCCGGACGACACGATCCTGGTCCTCGACAGGCTGCGTCACAAGATTCTCGTTTTCGACACCGAGTACACCTTCGTGACGGAATTCGGGTCTCTCGGATCCCGTCCCGGACAGTTCTACCATCCGGTCTCCATGGCCGCCGATGCCACAGGTTCGATCTACGTGGCCCAGGGCTACAAGGGTCGTGTGCAGGTGTTCAATGTCCTTGGGAACAAGGCCAATTGAATAAATCAGGAGTTGTTTTGGGATTTTCGAAGTCAGCACGAGGAGGAAGCCAATTGATTGACGGGGCACTGCAGGCGATTCTGCCGCAGGCCAGCACTAATCAAACGACAGATCGTTTTGTGGCATTTCACAAACATCTGCTCCACCCTTTCGGAGGATCAATCGTGAAGAATCTACTCCAAATCACCGTGATTCTGGCGGTTTTGGTCGCTGCTAGCGCGGGCCTGGCCTTCCATGATGGCGGCGTCGCCGAATGCGCCGGCTGCCATACCATGCACAACAGCCAGGACGGCGCCCTTGTCGACGCCAACGCTCCCGGCGGCAACGCCTACCTGCTGAAGGCCGGCTCGGCCACCGACCAGTGCCTGACCTGCCACGCCAACTACGGCCAGTTCAAGGGCGGCACGGGCTTCGGGCCCGGCGGCGACTTCTACTGGGTCACCCGCACGTTCAGCTGGTCCGCCCACGGGCGCACCACGACCAGCGAAGGCGACTCCCACGGTCACAACGTGATCTCCGGGATCGCCGGCATCGCCCAGGACGCTACCCTGAGCCAGGCCCCCGGCGGCGACTTCCTCAGCCAGTACCTCGGCTGCACCAGCTGCCACGACCCCCACGGTAACCAGGAATTCCGCCTGCTGTACGGCTCGGACCTGGGTCCGAAGTACAACGGCGGCCGTTACAGCTTCGCTTCCGACGCTCCTGTCGCCCTGGGCAACAGCCGCCGGACCTATAACGAAGACGGCTGGGAAACCGACAGCCAGCACACCATCTACAAGAGCGGTGTCAGCGACTGGTGCGCCAACTGCCACGAGACGTTCCACACCGACAACACCACCAACTTCATCCACCCGATCCAGAACCTGGGTTCGACCATTGCGGGCAACTACAACGCCTACATCAGCTCCGACCAGCTGGTCGGCGGCGACCCCCTGACGTCGTACATGGGCCTGGTGCCCTTCGAAGCCGTCAACGCCGACTTGACCACGGCCGATCCCGGCAACTACACCGCCGGTCCGACCAGCCAGGACAAGGTCATGTGCCTGACCTGCCACCGCGCCCACGCCTCGGCGTTCGGCGATGCGGCCCGTTGGGACATGGGCGAGACCTTCCTGATCGAATCGCACCCGAACGACGGCGACATCGACTTCGTGCAGTCGGACGTGGACAACAAGTACTACAACTACACGTTCGTGACGAACCAGCGTTCGTTGTGCAACAAGTGCCACGTGAAGGATTACGGCGACGCCCCCTTCTAGGCCGACCTGAGCGATCTGTCGGCAGTGCTCTTGACTTCGGCCTGCTTCGCGATCGCAAGACAAGATCCTGAGAAGAACCCCGCGGGCGCAAGCCCGCGGGGTTTTGCTTTCCCCCGGATCGGCGGCCCGACACGTACTCGGGCCCGTCGGTTCAAACCGGGTGATTTACCCGGCTCAAAGTGTTATCATTAACGGGAACATGAGGATCCAGCGGCTCCTGGGCAACGCGAGGCTTGGCACCCTGGCAGCTCGGACCGGTGCTCGCTGACAACTTGAGGAAGACGTCCTTTGAAACCCCAGACCGGCCCGCTTCTGCTCGGATTCTGTTGCCTGCTCGCATCGTGGTGTCTGGCCCAGACGCCCTCGGCGGCATTCCACGACGGGGGCAGCAGCAGTTGCGCCGTCTGCCACGTCATGCACGCCTCCAACGACGGACAGGTGGTCATCGTCGACTCGGCCCCCCTGCTGCTGGCCGCCACCTCCAGCGACCTCTGCCTGACCTGCCATGACCAGGAGTCCGTCTTCGGCTACGACCCCCTGATCCCGCCCCCGGAAAAGGGTTCTGGCAATTTCGTCTTTCTCCTGGAAGACAACATCAATGACGCTCCCGACGGTCAGATCAACTCTCTGGCCGGTGAAGGCAGCGGGCACAGCGTCGTCTCGCTGGACCGCGGCACCACATCCGATTCGCGCTGGCCCGAAGCGCCCGGTGGCACCTTCCCCTCCCATGAATTGAGCTGCACCAGCTGCCACGACCCCCACGGCAACAGCGGTTTCCGCATGCTCAACGGGGTGGGTCCGGTACAGAACGGAATCGCGGAGTTCATCTATCCCGCACCCGCAGCGATCGGTATCGATATCACCGATCCCCTGGCCGTCGAGAGCAATGATCGGCACACGGCCTATATCTCGGGCATGTCCGAATGGTGCGCCAATTGCCATGGCCTGTACCACGACGAAAGTTCCACAGCCAGCTTCGCCCATCCGGGCGACGAGACCCTCAGCAGCGCCCAGATCACCATCTACAACCGCTACAACGGGACCGGCGACCCCTTCGGCGGCACCCAGGCGACCGCCTACCTGAAGGACGTTCCGTTCGAGCAGGCGGGGATGACCGTCTCTTCGACCGCCGGTCCGTCGGCCGGCAGCCGGATCATGTGCCTCAGCTGCCACCGCGCCCACGCGTCGTCGGCGCCGGCGGCCACCCGGTGGGACATGAGAATCGGCCTGCTGGATGACGACGGCCTCGTCTCGGGGTCGTTCCCGATCCCCAACCCCTATCCGGGCTCCCTGCAGGGCGCGCTGTGCCGCAAGTGTCACCCCAAGGGTCAGCGTTACGATTTCGATTTCAGCGCCCCGTGAGCCCACTGGTTCGCCGGGACCCGCCCCTTGTTCCCGTACGAAGAAGCCCCCCGGACAGCGTGTCCGGGGGGCTTCTTTCGTCCAGCTACGATTTCCGGTGGCCGACCCGGGTAATCCGCAGCCGCGTCTTCGCGGCGAGGACATCCCGGTCGGCCCCGAAATCGGGACTACATATCCAACGCCATCCGCTTCTTGTCACCGATCCGACGTTCGTACCACCACACCAGGATCGGGCTGGCAATGAACATCGAACTGTAGGTGCCGACCACCACGCCGAAGCACAGGGCGAACGCGAAGTCGTGGATGACGGGGCCGCCGAGCACGTACAGGGTCGCGGACACGAAGAACGTCGTCAGCGAAGTCAGTACCGTGCGGCTCAGGCACTCGTTGATCGAGCGGTTGATGACCTGGCGGTAGCTTTCCTTGCGACGTAGCTTCATGTTCTCTCGGATGCGGTCGAACACCACGATCGTGTCGTTCAGGGAGTAACCGATGATCGTCAGGAACGCCGCGATGATCTGCAGGCTGATCTCGAAGTTCATCAGCGAGAACACGCCCAGGGTCAACGTCACGTCGTGGACGAGGGCGAAGATCGCCGCGATGCCGTAGCGGAAGACGAACCGGATGGTGATGTAGAGCACGATCAGGGCCAGCGCCGCGACGACCGAGTTCATCGCCGCGGTGCGCAGCTCGCCGCCGATCTTCGGCCCGACACTCTCCTCACGCCGCAATTCGATGTCCGAGCCGTCCAGCCCTTCCCGGAGATCATTGAGAAGGATCTGGGCGGCATCCATGGTCTCGACGGAGACGTCGCGATTCGGGAAGGTGATCAGGAACTCGTCCTGGGACCCGAATTCCGTCACCTGCACGCCTTCGTAGCCCATGCCTTCGAGCGTGGACCGCAGGGCCGCGACCTCGGGCACCGGGTCGACCCTCACCTGCAGGACCGAGCCACCGGTGAAGTCGATGCTCAGCCGCGGTCCGCCGTGCGCAATCAGCGTGATGGCGCTGGCGACCACCAGGACCACCGAGATGGCAAAGGCCACCTTCATGGCGCCGACGAAGTTGATATTGGGATTCTTGAAGAACTCCATCGTCCTGTCCGACCTTTCCCGGGCAACCGGCCCGGATGTGCGCCCTGCGGTCAGGGCCAAAGAACCTGTGTTCCGCTCGCGCGGACTAGATGCTCATCTTCTTCTTGCCCTGGTTCCGCGTCGAGAACTCCATCAGCACGCGGGTCATCACCAGCGCCGTGAACATGCTGGTCAGGATACCGATGCTCAAGGTCACGGCGAAGCCCTTGATGGGGCCGGTACCGAACCACAGGAGGATGACGCCGGCGATCAGGGTGGTCACGTTCGCGTCCACGATCGTGCGGGTCGCGTTCGCGTAGCCGGACTGGACCGAAGCGCGGATGGTCTTTTCCTTGCGCAGCTCCTCGCGGATGCGCTCGTTGATCAGCACGTTGGCGTCAACCGCCATACCGACCGTCAGGATGATGCCCGCGATGCCCGGCAGCGTGAGCACCAGGTCGAACTGCGCCAGGATCGCCATGAGGATGATGATGTTGCTGACCAGCGCCAGCACGGTCACCACACCGCTCAGACGGTAGTAGAGCAGCATGAAGATGATGACCAGGATCGATCCGTAGAGGGCCGCGCTGACCCCCATGCGGATCGAGTCGCTGCCCAGGCTCGGACCGACGGTGCGTTCCTCGGCGATGTAGACGTCCGTCGGCAGGGCGCCGGCGCGCAGCAGCAGGGCCAGATCATTGGCTTCGTTGTTGGTGAAGTTGCCGCTGATCGAGCCCGACCCGCTGGGGATCTTGCCCTGGATCACCGGGGCCGAGGAGATACGGCCGTCCAGCGAAATCGCCAGGTAACGGCCGACGTTCTCGCCGGTCACCTTGGCGAACGTCCGGGCGCCGCGGCCGTTCAGCGTGAAGTTGACCTGCCAGAAGCCCGGCCGGTCGGGGTTGTTGGCCGACAGGGCGTCGGTCAGCTGGTCACCCGAAAGGATGGGCTTGGTGTCCACCAGGTAGACCGGGCGCAGCATCTGGCCTTGGCCGAAATCGATGGGATCCATCTCCATCTGGAACTCGACGGTGCGCAGCTTGCGGCCGATCCGCGGATCGTCCAGCAGCGCCTGCAGGCGCTCGGCGTCACGGTCGAGGACGAACAGCGGTGTGCTGGGGAGCAGGCCCTGCTGGATGACCAGCAGCCCGGTGAAGGGATGCTCCTTGAGATAGGCCTCGTCGGCCGCGGCGAGGGAATCTTCCCCGCCGGGCAGGTCGCCCAGGTCGCCGAAGGGAGACGCCGCGGTGTCGGCGGCGGCGCTGTCGGCCAGGGCGGTTGCGGTTTCTTCCGGCGTGGCGGTCTCGACTGCCGGCAGATCGTCGACCGCAGCGGCGTCAGCGGCCGCGGCCGGCGAATCGCTCACGAACAGTTCATCGACCTTCTCGAGGACCCCGGGGATCTCGTCCTGCGGTCGGACCATGCGGAACTCGAGCTTGGCTGTTTTGCCCAGCAGGGTCTTGGCGCGCTCGGGATCCTGGAGACCCGGCAGCTTCACCACGATCCGGCTCGAACCGAACGTCGTGATCTCGGGCTCGGAAACACCGAACTTGTCGATGCGGTTGTAGAGGATCTCCTTGACCCGCAACAGCGCGTCTTCGGCCTCGCTGGCATTCATGCCTTCCTGGTCGACCTCGAGGACCAGGTACATGCCCCCCTTGAGGTCAAGGCCACGGCGAATGGCCTTGGCGTCGATCTCGGCGATCTCGGCCAGCCTTTCGGGGTTGTCCTGGGCCGCTTCGCGTTCGGCGGCCGGGATGGACAGGGCCTTGAAGGTCGGCAGCAAGCCGTAGATCGACAGCAGGAGGATGACGACGGTCAGCCCCGCCCTGATCTGCAGGGAACGATTCATGGTTCAACTCCCCATGGTCATACACCACGATGAACTCGACAAAAAAATGCACGCCCTGACGAAGATACCAACGGGGCTGACAGCACATCAAGGCGCGTAAAGTAGGTACTGCAGGAGTACTTGGAAATTTCAGCCCAGCCACAAATTGCGGGGGCCATAGTAACACAATCGGAGCCGTTTTTCCAGAAATACGATGGGATTCAGACCTCGATCAGATCATGGGAACTGCTTCCGAGGCCCAGCCTTTCGGCCTCGGCGAGCAGGATCCCGGGCTCCTGCTTGAATCCGCTCCACAGCGACAGATCCCCCCCCTGGCGGTCGCAGACCAGATCCCAGGCGGCCCGGTCCAGGGCGACCGGATCCCGGGAGGCCAAAACCCCGATATCCCCTACCCGCACGGTCTTGCGATTCTGCGGTCCGGCGGCCTGCCGCCCCAGCCGGAGCAGGAAATTGAAGAATACCGGTCCCGGCCGACCGACCCCGGCAAAGGCGGAAATTCCGGCGGCGGCGGCCGCCGCCACCCCTCGCTGGAAATTCGGGATCCCGGCGCCTTCTGCGTCGCTGATGCCGGCCATGAAGCAGACGTTCATGCATTCGCCACAGCCGGTGCACCGGGTATGGTCGATGGCCGCCCGGCCGGCTTCGAAAACGATGGCGTCGAACAGGCAGACATCCAGGCAGGAGCCGCAGCCCGCGCACAGCGGCGTATCGACCTTGGGCCGGATGTCCCGGTGGAGCCTGATCTTCGTGGCCCGGTCGGCCAGTCCCAGGCCCGCGGTGGCCAGGGCGCCCGCAAATCCCAGGTGCGGGTGGGGACGCAGCGGCGTCAGGACCGCCAGGCCGGCGGCCGCCCGCAGGCCTCCGGCCAGGCCGTAGGCGGAATGTCCCTCGCCTCCCGGGAGCTCCCGGGACTCGGACGGTCCCTGATCCGGAGCGTCGGCGACCCGGAACGGTATCGCTGTCCCGTCGCCGCCAAACCCCTTCTTGCCCGCGATTTCCAGGTGCGACGCGGGTTCTTCCAGGCCTCGGGTCGTGATCGACAACGTGTCGAAACAGAAGGCCCCGCCGGGCAGCTGCCCGGCCACGGCCTGGGCCCAGGCCGGCATGATGGACGCCGGCAGGCCGGCCGGTCCGAGCTGGACCTTCATCCCCCACGGGCCCCCGGCGGCGCCGGTGATCTTCAGGTTGGCGGCCAGGCGGCGCAGACCCTCGCCCAGGTCAAGCGGCGTCAGATCGTTCTCGACCCGCTGTTCCAGGGAATGGAAATAGACCTTGCTGGACATGATGCCGGTCACTTCCCCTCGCGATTTGCCTGCAACGCCAGGAACTCCGACACCGTCACGAAACGCACGCCTTCTTTTTGCAGCCGGGGGATCTCCCGCGCCAGGACCTCCGCCGTCGCCCGGTGCGGGTGGCCGATACCCAGGGCGAAGCCCGACGTCCTGGCCGTGCGGACCAGGACCTCCAGATTGGCCTTGATGGTGGCGTGGTTCTCGTTGTCGTAGTCCAGGAAAATCCGGTTGCGCGCGCTGGGCAGACCGGCCTTGACCGCTTCGGCGTGAGCCACCGAACTGGACGAGGTCAGGCTGTCGATGAAGAACAGGTCGCGCTGCCGGAGCACCGCCATCAAGGCTTTCATGGTGGCCGGATCGCTGGTCGCGGCGCTGCCCATGTGGTTGTTGATCCCGGTAACCGCGTGCAGGGGCGCCAGAGCCTCGTCCAGACGTGCGGCGATGGCCACATCATCCATCCCCACCATGATCGCCCGGGGTCCCGGGTCGGTTTCGGGATATCCCTGCGGTTCCATGGGCAGGTGCAGCATGATTTCACGCCGCTGTGACGGGATGTCGGCCCGGGAGCGGCCCAGGCGAACGTCCACGAAACAGCCGGCGGCGAGCCGGGCCTTGCGGCCGCGGTCCGGACCGGCGCCACCGACCCGGCTGCCCTGCTCCTGCCCCGGCGGCAGCACCAGGTCGGTGCCCTTCAAGGCGAAATGGCGCGAATAGGCCAGGCCCGGCAGAACGGCCAGGGTGAAGGGAGCATCCAGATCGAGCAGCCAGCCGCACGCTTCGGTTCGCCCGAAACCCCAGTCGTCGATCAGGATGGCCACCGTGGGCGCATCCTCCCGGGCCAGCTGGGACCAGGCGCTGGTCCCTTTTCCTTCGCCCCAGAGAATATCCGGACGGGTGTCGCTGCGGTGCAGGAGCAGCGTGTGGGTCGGCCGGCCGGTGACCCCCAGATCCAGGCGCAGCAGGTCGCGATCCTCGTTCGGTTTCAGCTGATCAGCCGCCGGCCGGTCCGGATAGAGCCGTTCCCCCCACAGCACCCGGGCGCCGATCGCTTCGACGGCCGTGGCGATCTTCTGCTGCCACTCCCAGAAGGTCTCGCCACCGGTGACGGCGACCAGACGGCAGCGCACCGCCGCTTGCGGCCCAAGGCTAGGTGCGGCCCAGTCGAAGTCGCTGGCCCGGGCACCGGCCTCGGCGGCAGCGGCCGTGACGGGGCCCGCGGCGAATCCGGGCAGCACGCCGGTCAGGGCGTCGTCGACCGCAGCCTGGACCTCAGCAAACATCTTGTCCGAACCGAGGGTCAACAAGGCGGCCTGGCCCGAGCCCGAGCGGGACCACTTGAGCAGACCGATCCCCAGGACCACCACCACGCAGGCGACACCCAGGATCCACGACAGCCGACGTGACTGGGTCCTTTTGCGGCGGACGCGCTTGCCGCCGGATTTTCCGGCGGACGTCCTGCCTCGAGAGGATTTCTTGCGGGAACCGAAAAAGGGATTCAAGGCTGCGATCTCCAGCGGCGGGTGGACTCCGCGCATCCGTGCCCGGAGGTTCAATGGGTTCTTGCGGCCATACTAGCGGTTTTGCCGGCCCATGGCCAGAACGGACAACCACGAAAACGCGGGGAGCCGTGAAGCTCCCCGCAGTCGGTCGTCACCAGTCGGCCAGGAGTCTACTGGGTCGTGAGATCGACCTGCCCGATCAACTGGTAGTACTTGCGATCAGCACCCTCGTGGAACGAGTCGCGGCTGGTCACGTAGAACTTGATCTGTCCGTCGACGCGCAGCGTCGAGAATTCCTGCCCGCGGTCGAACAGGAACTCCACCGAGTACAACGACCATTCGGCGTTGGGAATGATGTCGTTCGGCGGCGAGACGGCCCAGGTGTCCTCCTGCTGGAACAAACTGAACGAGATCGCCAGAATGCCGGGCACGAGGTTGCCCTCCGGATCGGTCACCGCATCGCCGGAGAACATCCGCCGGTGGATGCGCTCTTCTTCTTCGAAATCCAGCGTGGTGCCCACCGTCGGGAATTCACTGGTGGTCTCGGGTTTCAGGTAGGTCAGGAAATCCGGGTGCAGCATCTCCCGATAATCGTCGTAATCCAGGGTCTCGTAGACCGTCTGGAAGTTCTTCATCAGCTGGTTCGCGGTGCCCGGAAACGGCAGCTCCGGCGGCGGCGGCGGCGGCGGGCCGTCCCCACCTCCGTCATCGGGCGAAAAGATACATCCGGCAGGCGCGAGCAGAAGGGCCAGTGCCCCCGCCAGAAGCAGGTTCTTGAATTTCATCGTTGTCCTCCAGCAGGCCTGGGCTTCCCCGGCTTTCAGGGGTGGTGTTACGAGAAGCCCGCTTTTTATTGAGGGAGAATGATCCCCTATTTTAACATATCGAGCTATCTAGTGCTACCAAATGTTCCGCGCAACACCCCCATGGTGGATAACTGGCCCCCGCCTTCCGGTGGGCTTTCGCCCTGTAGGTCCCGCCAGAGGTAAATATACCAAAAATTGCCCTCAAGTCTAAAAGTTATGTCCGCACTGGCCCGGTAGCGGGTGGTCGAACTGTCGGCGTTGTTCGTGACCGAAAGATCGTAAATGACGTCTTCCCATATGACTTCGGTGCCGGAATTCTCGGGAATGGTGAACTCGTCGTTCCTCATTTGCGCTGTTATGGTCACCCCGTTGTTGTAGAAATTGTTGATGAAATTCACTTCCTCGGGACGCCGCCACAGATCCCAGGCGATGCCCGGAAAGGCGCTCCGGGTCCCGTCGTCGGGCACGTACTGGAACTCAACCTGGCTGGTGTTGTCCTCCCAGCCCTGCGCATTGGCCGCCTCCAGGGAGGTTTCGATGTTGGCCCAGACGTTGGCCGGGCTGCTTCGTGGCAGGTAGGTGATCTGCTCACCCGACCCGGGCGGTTCCGGTTCACGCGGCGAAAACAGGCACCCCGACAACAGGACGACCAGCGTCGACAGGATCGCGCTCAACAGCAGACGCGCAGGTGACGTGTTCATCAAAACTCCCATTTCAGCCACGCGTCGGCTTCCCAGTAGTCCGCGCTGGTTTCCGTCACGCTGGGCCCGAAAGCATTATACTTCCGCACCATGGCATAAAGTTCCACCGGATTCTGTTTGCCCCATTTCTGTCGTACCACCGTCCCGACCCACATCTCCCCCGAAAAATTGATGTTCTCCTGTTCGGTCTGCCCGAAAGTGACCCGCTTGTCGCGGGTCCGGTAGGTCGCGCCCTCCAGGGTCACGCCGGGAACGGCCTCGAACCGGAAGCCGAGATCGATCTTGGAGATGGTCTGGTTCTCGTCACGGTTGTAGAAGGGGTCTCCCGTACTGCTGACCCCGAGCTTGGTGGCGGAAAACCGCTTGTTGTAGTCGTGCCGGACCTTCAGTTCCAAGCGGCTGGTCGGCCGGATGTTCACCCGCGTGGCCAGGTTGCCGCGCTTGTTGTAGTTGTCCTTGCGGGTTGCGGATACGAGATCCGAATAGTCGTAGTCCGTGTACTGGATGTAGACCCGGTAGCTCTGGTCCAGGCTCAGCCAGGGCGCCAGGTCCCAGCCGTAGCCGGGGGAAATCTCGTAGGAGTCGCGCTCGTTGTTGTTGGACGACCGGGTCGACCGGATCGACAGGTCGTTTATCCGGCCGAACGAGTAGACCATGTTGGCCCTGAATTTCCCGACCCAGTTGCGTTCCAGCTTGGCGCTGAAATCCGTCTGGAGGCGGTCCTTGTCGTTCTCGTTGTGCTGGTTCTGGGCGATGTCCTGCACGAGACCCTGGTGGTAGCGGAGACTCAGATCGGTCTTCTTGAAGAAGCGGCGGGTGTAGTTGAAATCGTAGTCGCGGTCCTTCGTGTACTGGCGTCCGCGCGGGCTGGTGGCCCCCTTGAACTGCTGATCGTCCCAGCGCCAGACGTAGTTGTAGTTCACCGAGAAGGAGTCGCGGCCGACGGCGAAGGTCAAGCCCAGGTCCATCATGTCCTGGTAGCGTTCCCTCAGCCCGATGCCGCTGGCCGCGTAGTCCTGGTCCTCGGTGTCGCGGGTCAGCCGCGTGTTGAAGCCCAGCCGTCCCACCCGGAAGTTGTTCACCAGTTCCACGCCCAGGGCGTCCTTGGTTTCGAGCTCCTGTACGACCTTGTTCGCCTCGTCGATGCCGACGGTGTCGATCAGGCCGTTGGTGTTCTTCTTGAAGTCCAGGTACTTCTTGCGGAAATTGCTGCGGGCTATCGAGACCCGGCCGTTTGCCGTGGAGCGGTCGTAGTACACGCCGAAGCCCACGGTATCGCCCTGGGCGGACGACGGACTGTCCGCGCCGCTCAACGACCGCTCCCCCTGGCCGACCTGTCCGTAGACCCGGCCGGCAATGGCCACCCCTTCGGTGATCTCCAGGCTGCTCTGCCAGTTGGCGTCGAGCAGGCCCTCGAGGACATCGTTGTTCTGGTTCAGGTTCACGCTGCGCAGGTCGGTGACGCCCGCCGAAAAACGGGCGATGTTCACCAGGGACCCGGTCGCGAAGTTGCTCTTGAAACCGCTGAACTGGATCCGTTTCTGGTCGCGGGCAGACACGTTGGCGACGCCCGCTGTGTTGGTGGTCTTGTCCTCGCTCCAGTTCCAGGTGGCGTCGAGCTTGGTCGTCAACGGCAGCATCTGGCCGAGCTGATAGGAGAACACGTTGTCCCAGCGCTCGACCGTCTTGTCCTGCTTGCGGTAGTCCTCCCAGGACCAGCCCAGATTGTTCTTCACGCTCGAGTTCCGGCGGAACTTGAGGTCGGTCACCAGCTCGCCGTAATAGGTGAACTGCCGGACGTTGGCCTTGGCCCCGGCCTTGGGCGCGTTCTTGAGACTGACGAAAAACGGTCCTGCGTCCGCGGCGACCTGCGTCGTGGCCTGTGCGTCGGCCGAGCCCGTGGTGGCCTCGGCCAGGGCCTTCTCCATGGCGCTCATCGTCGTGGTGGACGTGTCGGCCGCCGCGGCGAGGGAATCGGCGGCCGCCGCGCCGTCCCCGGACTGCGCCAGCACCCGCCCGGGTCCCCAGGCCAGCCAGCACCCCAGAAGCAGGGCGATCGCTGGCTTCAAGCCGTACCTGCGGGAGCCGCGCCTCACGGGGCCGCCTCCACCGACAGCACGGCCGCCAGGCGCCGAAAGCCGTCCCGGTCGATCTGCTCGGGCCGGTTGTCGGGATCCACTTCGGCTGAGGCGGTGATGGCCTCGACGCGGGCGGCATCCAGATTGAAATGTGTTTTGAGCTGGGTGCGCAATTTCTTTCGCCTCTGCCCGAACATGAGTTTCACGGTACGGACGAACCACTGGAATTCCTCGTCCTCCCAGGCCGGCCCCGGCAGCAGGCGGACGATCGCCGACGCCACCTCAGGACGCGGCCAGAACACCGTCGCCGGTACCGAACGCACGACGGCGATCTCGAACACCGACCCGAGGACCACCGCCAGGATCCCGTAGTCCTTGCCGCCCGGCCGGGCGGCCATCCGCTCGGCCACTTCCTTCTGGACCATGAACACCGCGCCGCCGACCTGCCGGCGGTATTCCGCCAGCGCAAAGAGCACCTTGCTCGTCAGGACGTAGGGCAGGTTGCCGGCCACCACCGGCTGATCGCCGGTGCGGGCCAGAACCCCGCCCCAGTCCAGCCGGGCCAGATCGCCCTCGATCAGTTCGAATGCCGGGTGCTCCCCGAATTCCGTCGTCAGCAGCGCGCACAGCTTGCGGTCGACCTCCACGCAGACAACCCTGTCGGCTCCGTCCAGCAGATGCGTGGTCAGCGCTCCCGCTCCGGCGCCGAGCTCCAGAACCTCGCGGCCGAGCTTCAGCACGTCCTGGGCGATGGACCGCGCCAGGTTGGTATCGACCAGAAAATTCTGACCCCGCCGCTTGACCGGACGGATACCGTATTTGCGCAGAAGAGCCTGTTGGCTGCAGGTCAAATCAACTCCTGGCATCCGGGGTCGGTGGTCTGATCTCACGCGCCGGTTGCGGGCACATCGAAAAACCGCCGGAACGTGGCGGAGGTAGCCCGGTCGATCTCCTCGGGATCGATTTGCAATTCCGAGGCCACCCGGGCCAGCGTATGGGGCAAATAGCCGGGTTCGTTCCGTTTCCCACGGTACGGCACCGGTGGCAGCCACGGCGCGTCGGTCTCCAGCAGGAGCATCCCGAGGCCCGCCTGGGCCACCAGGGCGGGCAGCCTGCTGTCTTTATAGGTCACCGGACCGCCGATGCCCAGCAGAAAACCCCGCTGGCGCGCCCATTCGACGGCAGCTTCGTCGCCGCTGAAGGAGTGCAGGACGCCGCCCCGGGCCGGCGGGCCGTAGGCGTCGATCCGCTCGAGGGTGTCGGCCCAGGCGTCACGGACGTGAAAGACCACCGGCAGGGCCAGGCGATCGGCCAGATCGAGCTGGGCTTCCAGCGCGGCGTGCTGGGCGGGTCGCGGGGAAAGGTCGCGATAGTAGTCCAGTCCGATTTCCCCGACAGCCACCACCTTGGGGTGAGCAGCCAGCTCCTCCAGCTCGGCCAGGAGGTCACGTCCCGCCGCGGTGATGTGGCCCTGGGCGTCGGCGAGCTGGGCGGCGTCGTGCGGATGGATGCCCACCGTCGCCAGGATGTCCGGTTCGGCCTCGGCCAGGGCGATGGACTCCCGGCTCGTCTGCAGGTCGTAACCCACGTTCAGGAACATGGAGACACCTGCGGTGCGGGCCCGCTGCAGGACACCGGATTGTTCCCCGGCGAATTCTTCACGGTTCAGATGGACGTGGCTGTCGATCAATGCGTGCCTCCGCCCCGACGGCCGCAGCCGCCCCCGTTGCCGTTGCAGCCGCGGTGATCGGCGGCGGAGCCGGGACCGGGAAGATCGCCCGCAGCCGGCCAGGACAGATCGGCAGCCGCCCAGTCGCGCAGGCCTTCATGCCCGGGATGGGACACCCCCACCAGGTCGGCCAGAAGATCGACCCGACGCACGGTGCCGGCGCCGCCGGGCGTTTCCACCCGCGTGCCGACATGCGGCAGGCGCCGCCGTGCGTCGCGGTAGGTCTCGTTCTCGTAGGTCAAACAGCACCGCAGCCGACCGCAGGGTCCGGACAGCTTGCCCGGGTTCAGCGGCAGCTGCTGGACCTTGGCCATCTTGAGAGTCACCGGAACGAACTCGTGCAGGAAACTCGAACAGCAGAATTCCCGGCCGCAGACCCCGAGCCCGCCCTTGAGCCGGGCCTCGTCCCGGACGCCGATCTGCCGCAGCTCGATCCGCGTGCGGAAGATCGCCGCCAGGTCCCGCACCAGCTCGCGAAAATCGACGCGTTTATCGGCGGTGAAATAGAAGGTGATCTTCTTGTGGTCGAACTGGCGTTCGACGGTCACCAGATTCATCTTCAGGCGGCGGGCCTGGATCTTCTCCTGGCAGATGTCCCAGAATTCCCACTCGTCGCCGCGGTTCTCGTGGAGGCGTTTGAGATCGTCGGGGCCGGCGGCCTGCAGCACGCCCTGGTGGGCGGCCAGGTTCCACCACTCCGGCTTGCCGGGTCCCACGTAGGTGATCCGACCCATGTCGCAGCCCCGATCGGCCTCGACGAGGCAGTACTGACCCGGGGCCAGCGGGAGCTGCCGGCGGTTGTGGTAATAGCCTTTGCGGTGGCCCTTGAACTGGACCAGGGCCAGTTCGGCGTCCTGGGCCCGCGCTGCCGGCGGCCCCGGGGACGATTGCGGCACGGCGTCAGGCTGACTCCGTCCGGGATATCCCGGTGGCCTGGTCGATTTCGGCATGATCTATCAGTCCTTCGAACAACACGGCCATGGCCAGGCCGATGTTGATGTTGCTGTCGATTTCCCTGCGGGACGTGTCGATGGCCGCCATGTCCGTCAGCAGGGTTTCGGTTCGCCGGCGGCCGGCGGCCGCCTGGACCTGGTCGGCGAAACCCAGCAGGCGGGGCCGCCAGGCCTCACCCTGTTCCCGGCAGTTGACCGTGTCACTGTAGAGCAGGTTGAGCAATTCGCATAGCTGGATGGCGCGATCCCGGCGCAGCGCCGGTTCCTTGGCGTCGAAAGCCTTGGCGGAGGCGCCGGCGGGCAGGCAGGCATGGGACATCCTGCCGGCATGGAGCTCGTCGGCGGCAATGCCGGCCCGGGCGCGGTCGCGGTCATGGATCCAACCGTGGAGCCGGCCGGCCCAAGCCATGACGGCCCCGGCCTCTGCGGACAGGAGGGCCAGCCCCCGCCGCGCGTTCCCGTCGGCGGCCCGGGCTGTCTGGCGGGCCTCCTGTTCGTCGGCGCCGCCGATTTCCATCAGCAGACCGGTGAGTTCGTCCTCGGACCAGGGCTCGAAGCGCATCTTCCGGCAGCGCGACAGGATGGTCGGCAGCATGCCTTCGGTGCCGGTCGTCAGCAGGAAGATGACCGTGGCCGGCGGCGGTTCCTCGAGGGTCTTGAGAAAGGCGTTGGCCGCCGCGGTGTTCAGGCGGTGGGCGTCGGCGATCACCGCCACCTTGTAGGTGCCCTGAAACGCGCGCCGGCGCAGGAAATGGATCAGCCAGCGGATGGTCATCGGTTCGGGGTTCTCCGGATCCCCGATACGGACCCGGGCGGTCGCCGCGGCGGGGTCCTGATAGAACGGCTGGGCAATCTTGTGCTCGAGCAGGGCACGCACGCCGTCCTCGGTCATCGAAGCGGGCGCCGGTCCGATCCAGCGGATATCCGGATGCTGGAAACTCAGCGCCTTGACGCAGCTTTCGCAGAGGTGGTCGGGTCGGCACGCCGCGGGATCGGCGCAGTTCAAGAGGCGGGCGAATTCGAGCGCGGTGTTCTCCTTGCCCGAGCCCTCCGGGCCCACCAGCAGGAACGGTTGTCCCAGCCTGCCGGCGCGGGCGGCCAGTTGCAGCTTTTCGAGGACGGCCGGACGGCCGAGGAAAGCGTGCCTGCCCAAGTTGAAGCTCCCTGTCCGTTGCTGAAGCGGGACGCCACCGCCGGATTCCGCGGGCCGTCCGCGGCCGCTCAGCGGGACCGGAGCCAGTCGGCGGGATCCAGGGGTGTGCGGCCCTGCCGCACCTCGAAATACAGTTGGGGGTCGTCTCCCCGGAAGGACGGCCGACCTCGGCGACAACCTGGCCGCGGGCGATCTCTTCACCCTTGGCCACGAAGACCCGCTCGAGATAGGCGTAGAGCGTATAGTAACCCGCTCCGTGGTCAAGGATAACGCATTGGCCGAAACCGGGCAAATCATCGCTGAATTCCACCGTGCCGTCGGCGACCGCGGCCACCGGGCTGCCCACCGGGGCGGCGATATTGTAGCCGTTGTTCAAGGTGACGGTCTTGAAGCGGGGATGGACCGAACGGCCGAATCCGCGCAGCAGCTCGCCCCGGACGGGCCATTCCATCTGTCCGGCCAAGCCCGCGATCGGGGCCGAACCGGCCTCCTGCCGGGCGTCCCGCTCGACCCGCTGCTGTTCGAGATCCGAGAGGATATAGGCCAGTTTCTGTTCGTTGAGCCCCAGCTGGACCAGCTTGCTCTTGATCTCCTTGCGCTCGGTTTCGAGATCCCGCAGCGCTCCCATCTGTTCGGCCATGAGCATTTCCAGGCGGTCGTTCTCGCGCGTCTTTTCCTCCCTGGTTTCCCAGATTTCGGCTAGAGCCGCGTTCAGCATGCGCTGTTCCTTGTGGATGGCGGCGCCCTGGGAACGCACGTCCTCGAGCAGGCCGGCCTCGAGGCGGGCGAGCATCCGGCCCACCTTGGCCCGGCTCACCAGCTCGGTGAAGCTGTCGGCCGTCAGGACCATTTCCAGATCGGTGCGTTGCTGTTTGAGGTACATCGTTCCGCAGCCCGCGGGCCAGTGCCTCACGCCGGGCCTGGTAGTGCTTGATGCTGACCGCCAGTTCCTTCTCCAGCAGCTCGCTCTGCTGGCTGAGGATCAGTTCCCGCTGGACCATCTCGCCCAGCAGCTGGTGGGTCAGCTCGATTTCCTTCTGGATGTCCTCGTGGCTCCGCCGCACTTCGGCCTCTTCGCTGTCCAGGCTGCCCATGCGCTCGCGATGGCTCTTGATCTCTCCGCGCAGACGTTCCAGTTCGCCGGTGTTCTCGCGGATCGCTCTTCGGCAGCAGGTCGTCGTCCTGGCCGCGAACCGGCCGGCCCACGCCGACCAGCAGGAGCAGCACCAGGCCAGCAGGGCCAGGAACATCGGATGGCGACGCGTTTCATCACATCTCGCTTTGCATGGTCAGGTACTTGCGCATGGCCGACCAGCTGCCGACCAGGCCCAGCAGCACACAGAAGACGATGAAGCCGGCGATCTGCCCGGAGCGAAAAAAAATCACGCCGCCCAGGCGGTCACCGAGGAACCAGCCGGCCAGGGCCAGCAGGCCCATGGCCAGCGCCCCGGCCAGGAGGCCCTGGATCATGCCCTCGGCCAGATACGGCGTGCGGATGAAGGCGTTGGTGGCCCCCACCAGTTTCTGGATCTGGATGACCCGCGCGCTGGCGGCCATGGTCAGCTTGACGGTGTTGGAGATCACGAAAACCGCGGCGACGAAAACGATCAGGCCGACGACCAGGCTGGCCATCTGGAAACGGAAGGTCCATTGCTCCAGGGCATCGATCCAGCTCCTGGTTGAACAGGATCTCGGCGACTTCGTCCCAGGCGGCGATCTCGGCCGTGGATGGCCCGCACCGCCTTCAGGTTGCGGGCCTCCGGCGTCAGGGTCAGGTGGTAGGAGGCCGGCAGCGGATTCGGCGTCCAGCAGTTCCAGGATGCCCGCGTCCTCGCCCAGGCTGGCCCGGAACTCGTGCCAGGCCATCTCCGGCGAGATCCAGGTCCACCTCCTGGACGCCGGGAATGACCACCAGGCGGGGCTGCAGGGCGGCCATCTGCTCGGAATCGAGTCCGTCGGCGCAGGAAGACCCGCATATCGATGCCGCTGCGGGCGCTATCCAGCAGGTGGCCCAGGTTCAGGGTGGCCAGGGTCAGCACCGCCAGGACCAGCAGGGACGAGCCCATGATCAGAATGGTGACACCGGTGGTCAGCTTGCGCCGGTGGAAGCCCGCGAAGGACTCCCGGATCAGGTAGGCGGTCTGGGCGCGGTTAAGCATGGACTGGCCTCCTGCTGGACGCGGTCCGGCGCGGTCGGGGATCGCCGGCGCGGTACATCTTGTCGGCCAGGCTGGCGGTGCGGTCCACGGGCGCGCGGCGTTTGTCGTCCGAGACGATCCGGCCGTTCGTTGATCACGATGACCCGTTGGCCGAAGGACTTGACGATCTGGTGATCGTGGGTGCTGAACACCACGCAGGTGCCCGCCGTCGTTGATGCGGAACAGCAGGTCGATGATCTCCTGGGCGGTCACCGGATCGAGATTGCCGGTCGGTTCGTCGGCCAGCAGGATCTTGGGACTGTTGACCATGGCCCGGGCGATGGCCACCCGCTGCTGCTCGCCGCCGCTGAGCTGGCGGGGCATGCGGTGGCGCTTGTCGTACAAACCGACCTGGGTCAGGACCCGCATGATGTTCTTGACGATCTGCCCGCGCGGAACGCCCACAACCAGCTGGGCGAACGCGACGTTGTCCTCGACGCTGCGGTCGTCAAGCAAACGGAAATCCTGGAACACGAAACCGATTTCGCGGCGCAGGACGGGAACCTTGCGGCGGCTCATCCTGGACGACATCATGCCGCGCACCATGACCTCGCCCTTGGTGGGGAAGGCGTCCATGGCGATCAGGCGCAGGATGCTGCTCTTGCCGGCGCCGCTGGGCCCGGTCAGGCAGAGGAACTCGCCGTTGGCGACCGTGAAACTGACATTGCTGAGCGCCTTCTGGTCCTTGTACTGCAGGTCCACGTGGTAGAAACCGATCACCCCCCTGGTCTCCAGGGGACCATCGTCGTAATTCGTGTCCAGCGGGTTGTCTGTCTTCAAAGCCGCCTCCAAAATCGCTGTGGAACCGCCACTTAGAGTCGTCGCGTGCCGGCCGGCACCGGTTCGGGCCAGCCCGCAGGGCCCCTCCTGTACGGAATTCGGGCACCTTCACGCGGTGCAATTGCACGATCTGTGCCGGTCGGAGACAATTCCGGAAGGAGCCGCGCCGCCTGCGCAGCGGCGGCGGACCCGCAGCCGCGGGCGGCTCGAAAAAGCGAAGCCGCGGACTGCTGCCGCGGCTTCGGAGTTGCGCTGGTTCAGGGAACGATGCCGAAGGGTCAGCTCTTCTCGTCGATGAAGAACTCCGACCGCAAACCCTTGACGTAATCGGCCAGGGCTTCTTCGATCTTCTTCGCTTCGACCATCTGCCTGAGCTGGTCCTTGAGTTCGTCGTAGGTGTACATGTGGCCGGTGGTGCGCTCCTCGACCCGGAAGATGTACCAGCCCGCCGGCGTCAACACCGGCTCGGTGACGGCACCGACCTGGCTGTCCTTCAACGCTTCCTGGAACTGGGTCGACAGGTCCTCGAGACGGAACGTCCCGAGCAGGCCGCCGTTGCGGGCCGAGGCCGTGTCGCCGCTCATGTCCTCGGCCACCCGGGCGAAGGGCTCGCCCGAAAGGACACGGGCCCGGGCGCGTTCGATCTCATTGCGGGCAGCCGTCACGTCGTCTTCGGTCACCTCGATCGGCAGGAAGATCTGGCTGATCGCCCGCCGGCCGTCGTCCTGGATGGCGTCCAGCCGGATCAGATGCACCCCGCGGGAGCTGACGACCGGATCGCTGATCTGGGCCACGGACAGGGCGAAGACCGCCCGGTCCAGCACCTGGTCGAACAGATCACCGGGTGCGACGACCCCCACGATGCCCCCGCGCTGCGCGTTGGGTCCCTTGGAGAACTCGCGAGCCACCTCGTCGAAGGCCCGGCCGCCGGCCAGCTCCTTCCGGATCTGCGCGACTTCCGCCTGCACTCGCCGCCGCACATCGTCCGACGGCCGCACCGGCACCAGGATATTCGAAATCGTCAGGCTGTCCGGCTCCGACGGCATATCGTCCAGGTTCGCCAGGTAGTAGTCGCGCACCTCGTTTTCCAGGACCTCGATGTCCGGACGGATGAACTTGCCCACCACCAGGCGCAGGTACTGCTGGTCGCGCAACTGGTTCGACATCCGGGCCTTGTAGTCGCCCAGGGTCATGCCGCTGCGGTTGAGTTCCTCCTGGAGCTTTTCCATCGATCCGAAATGCTCCACGAACTGGTCGATCTTGGCCTTGACGCTTTCTTCGATCGCTTCCTCGTCGACCGTCAGATCGTTCTGCTTGGCCGCGGCAATGATCAGCTTGCTCTCGACCAGACGCTCGAGCATCTCCCGCCTGACCGCGGCCGGATCGGCATCCGTGGTGTCACCGGCGTACTCTTTCTCGAGACGGTAGAGTTCTACCTCGCGATCCAGATCGCTCTGCAGGATCGCCTCCTCGTCGACGATCGCCACGATCCGGTCCACCAGGCGGGGGCCGCCCCCCTGGCCGAATGCCGCGCCGGCGATCAGGATGAGCAGCGCCAGGCCGGCCGCTCCCAGCAGGTGCACGCGCCGCTGCGGCCCCACCGGGTGGGGCCGGAATCCGGGATCATGCCGGTGCGTGGTCATCAGGAGCATCTCCGTTTCTTTCCTAGTTGCGGGGCACGAGATTCTCGGGCACCTCGACGGCCGTCAGTTCCTGCCAGGACGCCACCTTGTCGAGATTCTCCTCGAAGCGGACGATTTCCAGGCCTTCGCTCCACTTGTCCAGCAGGGCCTCGAACGCCGCTTCCTTGCGCTGCGACCTGATGGTGTTGCCGATCCGTTCCCGGACCTCGGACAGTTCGGCGGGCCGGCTCGCGTTGACTTCCTCGAGCATGACGATGCCGAACTTGCCGTCCCTCATCGCGAAAGGTTCACTGACCTGCCCGATTTCGAGGCTGAACATCGGCTGCGTGACCGCCGGATCGACGGACTTGGCGACCTTGTCGAGCTTGCCCGCGCGGGCCTTGTTTTCCTTGTCCGAGCCGTACTGCAGCAGGATGTCGTTCCAGGACGTTCCGGCCAACGCGGCGGCCCGGGCCTTTTCGGCCTGCTCTTCGTTGAGGCAAATCGCCAGCCGGCCGCTGCGGGTTTCGGGGTGGTTGTACTCACTGGCGTGAGCGGCCCAGTACTCGTCGAGCTGCGGCGGCGTGATCGACTTGTCGAAGACCACGGCATCCGAATACAGCTTGTTGAGCATCATCTCCTCGATCTTGATATCCACCTTGTCCTTCACGACCGGTTCATCCAGGATGCCCATTTCCTTGGCTTCGAGGAAGAAGATGGTCCGGTCGAGCTCGGCGGTGATCTTGGCGCCCATGCCGCCCATCAACTCGGAACGCTTGGGCCGCTGGAACACACTCATCCGGTCGAAGATGGCCTTGTAGTCACCCAGGGTGGACTCTTCGAGACCGTCCGGACCCATGAAGCTGTAGAAGGGAATGTCCAGATCCTCAGGCGCGATATTCAGCGGCTGCAGATCCTCCTTGGGCACCGGGGTCTGCGTACCCTCCAGAAAGAGGGACTCGTCGGCCGGCAGCCCTTCGTAGGCCTTGTAGAGGGCGGTTTCGTTCAAGGTGAACTGGAACTTGTCGCGGATCTGGGCGGCATACTCGTCGCGCCGGTAGGAAGTCTTGCGTGAGCGCGTGACGTCCAGGATCTGGGCCTTGGCCTCCTCCAGGGGCGGCTTCTTGCCCGGCTTTTCCTCGATGACTTTCAGCACCCAGTATCCGTAAACGGTCTTGAGCGGCGGGGTGATGCCCCCGATTTCGGTGTTGAAGACGCCGTCTTCGTAGTCGGGTTTGTACCGGCCGAAGGGAACGGTGATTTCGAACGATCCGTCGGGCGGGACCTGGCCGTCGTGGAACTTCAGCACCACTTCCTCCCAGTCCATGCCGTCCAGCGCTGCCTGGCGGGCCTCTTCGGCGTCCTCGATGAAGTTCGTGATCACGTAGAAGCAGCGCCGGGACGAGCCCATCTTGGCGTAGAAGGTCTGCAGTTCCTCTTCGGTGATCGTATTGGCGGGTTCCTGGACGACCCGGTTCCACATCTCCAGACCACCTTCGTAGGCCAGCAGCGATTCTTTCGCCTGGCTGATGGCCGGATCGTTGAGGTACCCCATGTTCGCGGCGGTCTGGACCATGATCTCCTTCTTGATCAGCGTGTCCAGGAACTCACGCTTGCCTTCGCGGGCGGCCATGTCCAGCGGCGTCCCGTCGTCCGCGCGGGGAAGTTCGGCCTCGGTCAGCTTCACCAGTCGGTTTCGTAGTAGTCGGCCTTGATTTCATTCGCGCCGACGGTCGCCAGCACGATCTCGCTCTTGTCGTCGTCGCCACTGCCGCATCCGGCCAGGGCGGTCAACAGGATGAGGACGACGGGCAGAAGGATCGGCAGCCGCGAGGCGGATTTCCGCGGGGAAAAACCGGCAACTGTCAGGGGATTGATCGGGGACATGCTCACTCCTTGTCACGCAGCTCGGCCAAACGGTCGAGCATGACTGACGCCACGACCAGATGATCCTCTCTGGACGCGGGTACTTTCATGATAAATTGATCGACGGCCTTGAATTGAAGACCCTTGGGACCTGATTCCATCAAGCCCTGAATTATAGTTGGCGGCGGTTCCTGTCCGCCAGCGAAAAAGAATTCCAGGCCCAGGCGCCCGCCCTTGATCTCCTCGATTCCCTGGGCGCCGGCACGGATCCGCAGGCTCTGGATGGCCAGCAGATTCTTGACCGGCCCGGGCAGCGGACCGTACCGGTCCTTGAATTCCTCGGCCAGGAGATCACAGCCGCGCACGCGGCGGATGCGGGCCACGCGCCGGTAGAGATCCAGCTTCTGCTGCGGGTCGCCGACATAATCGTCTGGTAAATAAGACGATAGCCGAAACTCAGTTTTCACGTCCAGAGGTGCAACACCGCCGCCGCCCTGGAGTTCCGCCACGGTTTCCTCGAGCAGGCGGCAATAGAGATCGAAACCGATCGCCTCCATGTGCCCGTGCTGGCGGTCCCCCAGGAGATTGCCGGCCCCCCGGATCTCCAGATCCCGCATGGCGATGTGGTAGCCCGACCCGAGGGCCTGGAATTCTTCCAGGGCCGCCAACCGCCGGCGCGCCTCCGGGGTCAGCTTCTCGCCGGGCGGAGTCATGAGGTAGGCGAACGCCCGGTGATTGCTGCGGCCCACGCGTCCACGCAGCTGGTAGAGCTGCGCCAGACCGAAGCGGTCGGCCCGATCGATGATGATGGTGTTGACCCGCGGCATGTCCAGGCCGGACTCGATGATCGCCGTGGCAACCAGGACATCGAATTCCTGGTTCAGGAACTCGGTCATGATCGTCTCCAGCTTCTCCTCTTTCATCTGGCCGTGCGCCCAGGCCACCCTCACGTTGGGCAGCAGCTTGCGGATGAGCTGGGCGGTCCCCTCGATGGTCTGGACCCGGTTGTGCACGAAGAAGACCTGTCCGCCCCGATGCAGTTCGCGCAGGATGGCCTCGACCAGGGTCTGGCTGTTGAACGTGCTCAGTTCGGTGTGGATGGGCTGGCGGTCGCGCGGCGGAGTGTTGATCAGCGACATGTCCCGGGCCCCCATCAGGGCCAGATAGAGGGTCCGCGGGATCGGCGTGGCGCTCAGGGTCATCACGTCCACCTGGCGCTTGAGTTCCTTGATCCGCTCCTTGTGCCGCACGCCGAATCGCTGTTCCTCATCGACCACCAGCAGACCCAGGTCCTTGAACCGGACGTCGCGCGAGAGCAGCCGGTGGGTGCCGACCAGAACGTCGACGCCGCCCGCGGCGCACCGGGCCAGGATCGCCTTCTGTTCGGCGGGATTGCGGAACCGGCTGAGGGTCTCCACGCGCACGGGGAAATCGCGAAAACGTTCGCCGAACGTTTCGCCGTGCTGCTGGGTCAGCAGGGTGGTCGGGCACAGCACGGCCACCTGTTTCCCGGCCGTCACCGCCTTGAAGGCCGCCCGGATGGCAACCTCCGTCTTGCCGAAGCCCACGTCACCGCAGATCAGGCGGTCCATGGGCTCGGGATGCTCCATGTCGCGTTTCGTATCGGTGATCGCGGTCAGCTGGTCGGGGGTCTCGTCGTACAGGAATGAATCTTCGAGGGCCTTCTGCATGGGCACATCGGCAGGGAACGCGTATCCCGGCCGGGCCTTGCGGGTGGCGTAGAGTTCCAGCAGCTCGGCGGCCATGGCCTGGATGGCCTTGCGCGCCTTCCCTTTGACCTTGAGCCAGCTGCCGGAGCCCAAGCGGGCCAGGGCCGGGTTGGCGCCCTGATCGCTGCTGTAACGTTCCACCTGGTCGATGTTCTCGACCGGCACGTAGACCTTGCCTTCGTCGGCGTATTCGACCAGCAGGCATTCCCGGTCGACGCCCTCGACGGTGATGACGCGCAGACCCTTGTAGTGACCGATGCCGTATTCGAGGTGCACCACGTATTCGCCGGGCTGCAGCGAGGCCCGCTCCTTGACCAGACCGCTGCTGCGGTGGCGGGTCCGGGTCGGCCGCCGGTACCGTTCGAAGAACTCGTGGTCCGTCAGGCACAGCAGTCCCGCAGCCGGCCAGACGAATCCGCCGGCCAACGTACCCACCCGGGGGCGCGTCGGTACCGGATCCGCCGCGTCTTCGTCGAGCAGGTCGGCCAGACGGTCGGCCTGCCCCTTGTTGTCGCACAACAGAAGCGCGGTGCCGCCTCCCTGTTCCCATTTCCTCAACTCGTCCCGCAGACCGGCGATGTCTCCGCCGCGCAGCTTCTGCCCCGTGGTCTGGAACTCGATTGAGGCCGCCGGTTCGAGGCCCAGCCAGCGGCCTTCGGGATCGCCCTTGATCCACGATCCGGTCAGGAAAACATGGCTCAGCCGGGGATAGGCCAGACGCGCCGCCGGTTCGACCAGCTCCGCGATCCCCGGCAAAACCAGGTCCCGCTCCAGGCGGTTCCCGCGCAGCCGGGGCAATTCCGAATCCAGGAGTTCCGACTGGTCCTTCAGGCGCACGGGATCCGTCCAGAAGACCGTCGTGCCGTCGGGCAGATAGTCCGCCACGGTGGCGCTCGCCCCGAGCCAGGGCAGATAGGACTCCAGCCCGTTGTCGGCCAGGCGGTCCTCCAGGCGGGCCTGCAGATCCTCGAGCAGGTCGCCGTCCGCCGGAACGCCGGCGGCCGCCAGTTCCTTCTCCACCCGTCCCAGGCAGGTCAGGATCGCGTCGTCGTCGAGCAGCAGGTGGCTGACCGGCAGGAGCAACGCCTCCAGCCCGCGCTCGGTGGTACGCTGGGTTTCCACGTTGAATTTGCGGATCGACACGATCTCGTCGTCGAAAAACTCGATGCGCAGCGGTTCGTCGCCGGGGGTGAACACGTCCAGGAGCCCCCCGCGGCGTGCATAGTCCCCGACCTGGGCCACCATACCTGCCGGCCGGTAGCCGCACGCCGACAGCCGCAGGCAGAGATCGTCCATCTCGATCCGCTGACCGGTTTTCAGGCGGGTGAGACCCCGTTCGAGGGTTCCCGGAGCGATGACCCGCTGACGCAGGCCGTAGGCCGAAGTGACGACCAGGAAGGAGCCCCCGTCCTGGAGCCTTTCCAGGCCCTGGATGAACTCGCCGACCATGCCCGGTTCGGGCGAATTGTGGTCGAAGGCCATCACTTCCTGCTGGGGCAGATGGACCACGCGTTCGGGCCCCAGCCAGGTCTCCAGATCGTCGGCCATGCGATCGGCCGATTCCCGGTCCGGCGTCACCACCAGGCCGGTGCGCCCATTGGCGGTCAGCCAGCCCGCCAGCATGAGCGCACGGCTGCCGCCGTGCAGACCCGCTACGAGAAAAGGCCCGTCACGGGCCTCGCGCAGGGCGGACTCCACCTCTGCCACGGCCTGGAACAGGCCCTCGCCGGCCACATGGTCGACCAGTGAGGCGTGCAACAACCCTGCGGGCTGAGCGCACGCTTCGTCTTGCGTTTCCATACCGGACCTTGCTAGCGGCCGCCGGACAGGCGTCGGCGGCCAGATCAGAACGTGGCGCGCTGTTCGTTGAAGGGAGTGATCATCCGCAGCCTCTCGATGATCGGCGGCAGGGCCTTGACCACGTAGTCCACCTGTTCCCGCGTGTTGTAGCGGGACAACGAAAAACGGATGGACCCGTGCGTCAGGGTAAACGGCAGGCCCATGGCCCGCAAGACATGAGAAGGTTCGAGGCTCCCGCTCGTGCAGGCCGACCCGCTGCTGGCGGCGACGCCCACCCGGTCGAGCAGCAGCAGGATGCCTTCGCCTTCGATGTACTTGAAGCTGATGTTGGTGGTGTTCGGCAGGCGGCTGCCGGGATCACCGTTGGCCTGGGTATCGGGGATGGCCGCCAGCAGACCCTCCTCCAGGCGGTCCCGCAGGCCGCGCACGTCGGTGTTCTCCTGCTCGACGTGGGCCGCGGCCAGTTCGCAGGCCACGCCCAGCCCCGCGACCGCGGCCACGTTCTCGGTCCCGGCGCGGCGGCCCCGTTCCTGGTGGCCGCCGACGATCAGCGGTCGGAGCTTGGTCCCCTTGCGCACGTACAGCGCTCCGACGCCCTTGGAGGCGTGCAGCTTGTGCCCGGATATCGAGAACAGGTCGACGGACGCGTTCTGCAGGTCCAGGGGCAGCTTCCCCGCCGCCTGGACACCGTCGACGTGGAAGACCGACCCGTGCGCCTTGACGATCTGTCCGATCTGCTCGGTGTCGAAGATGACGCCGGTCTCGTTATTGGCCATCATCACCGACACGATCGCCGTGTCGTCGCGCAGGGAATCCCGCAACTCATCCAGGTCCAGCCGCCCGTACTGGTCGACCTTCAGGTAGGTGACCTCGTAGCCGTGCCGCTTCTCCAGGTCCCGGCACAGACCCAGCACGGCCGGGTGTTCCACGGCGCTGGTGATCAGGTGCCGTTTTTCCGGGTAGGCGTGCAGCGTGCCCACGATGGCCAGGTTGTCGCTCTCGGAACCGCCGCTGGTAAAGACGATCTCGCTGGTCTGGGCGGCGCCGAGCATCGCCTGGACCTTGTCGCGGGCCCGGGCCACCTCTTCGCCGGCGCGGGCGCCGAACGAATGCATGCTCGAGGGGTTGCCGAAGTGGTCGGTCAACAGCGGCACCATCGCCGCGACGACCTCCGGCGCCACCGGAGTCGTGGCGTTGTTGTCGAAGTAGATGTCGCGGTCCGGCCGGGGCGGCAGACCTTCCATGAGGTTGAAGCGCTGGTTGTCCGCCATGGTCAATCCACCTCGATCACTTCAAGATCTTCGCCGACGAACTCCCGGAGATGCGATTCGACGGTGCCCTTGATCGTGGCGTCGGAGGCCAGGCAGGCGGCGCAGTTCCCCGTCAGGCGGACATAGACCTTACCCTCCCGGTAGCGCACGAACTCGATGTCGCCACCGTCGTTGCGCAGGGCCAGGGCGATCTCGTTGTCCAGCTGCTCCTGGATCCGGGCCACGATCGGCGCGTCTTCGGGCCGGTGCTCGACAGGACGCGGCGGGGCGATCTCAGCCAGCTGGATCAGGCCGCCGGCGGTCGCCGCCGGCTCGGCCTCGCCGCGTTCCACGCGATCCCAGAAATCGCGAATCATATCGCTGATGTCGTGGTGGCAGTCGCCGCAACCGCCGCCGGCCTTGGTGTAGTGGGTGACGTCTTCGACCTCGCGCAGCCGGTGGGCTTCGATGGCCTCCTTGACCGTATCCTTGGTCACCTGGAAGCAGTGGCACAGCAGGGTGGACTGGTGCAGCAGATGGCAGGGCACGCCCCGGCCCAGACGCTGGTAGTGGTCGATCATCGCTGCTTCGAGCGCCTCCCGGCCCATGACCGAGCAGTGCATCTTCTCGCGCGGCAGACCGTCGAGCTCGGCGGCGATATCCTCGTTCGTGATCCGCGCCGCTTCTTCGAGCGTCTTGCCCTTGACCATTTCTGTCAGCACGCTGCTCGAGGCGATGGCGCTGCCGCAGCCGAAGGTCTGGAACCTGGCGTCGGCGATACGACCCTGGTCATCGAGCCTGAACGACAGCCGCAGGGCGTCGCCGCAGGCCATCGAGCCCACTTCGCCCACGCCGTCGGGATTCTCGACCTCGCCGACGTTGCGCGGGTTCATGAAATGGTCGAAAACCTTTTCCGAATAGTTCCACATGGCGGACGGCTCCTTGGCCTCGCGAAGGGATGCCCACCCCTGCCAATGGTGGGGCGATCCGTGCTTGAACAGCGGATGTCCCTAAAGTTAGAGCAAAATTGTGGTTTTTCAAGATATCGCAACGATGCGACCGGCAGGGAACGGCCGGGTTCCACCGCGACGGCGTATCAGGCCCGCGCGGCGACGCCCCGCCCGACGCCCAATTCGACCGCGAGCAGGAGCATGGCCGCCAGCAGAAACCACGGCGCCAGATTCCGGCCGCCCAGGGCGATCATGATCTGCTCGGGATCCGCGCCGGTCAGGTCTCCGGCCGTCGCCAGGCCCAGGGCGGCCATGAAAGCCTGCCAGGCCGGGACGTCCAGCAGCTCCAACGCCGATTCCGCCGCGGGAATGCCGGCCGCGACGATCCCCAGCGTATCGCCGTCGGACAGGAAGGTAATAAACCCGGCCCGGTCGACCACGCCGGCCGAGAGCTGCGGACGTCCCGCCCGCCAGCCGAGGGCCGGGGTGCCGGTGACCAGGCCACCGGTGTCGATGACCTGGAGGTTTTCCATCCGGTCCAGACCGGCGCCGGGCGCCGCCAAGCGCGGCCGCACCCTGGCCTCGCTGCCGACAGTCGTGTTGAGGGCGCCCGAACTCTCGCCGGCGCCGGCGAGCCAGGCCACCAGGCGCTGGAAGAAAGGCAGGGCCATGGGACTGGCGGCCAGATCGCTGGCCGCCGGTTCGAGATCGAAAGGCAGAACGGCAAACCGCCCCTCGCCCAGGGAGCCCTCGATCAGCAGGGGGTCTTCCCCCGTCAGCACCAGCAGGGCCCGCGCATCGCCTTCGGCGAGCCGGATCCACCGACGCCACATGATGTCCTCGAAGGTGCCGACCGCTTCGCGCTCGAGGCCCTGGAAGATCGGATGGGCGGCGTCGATCACGCGCGGTCGCTGTCCGGGAGCCGTCACGCTCTGGAACTCGGCGCCGACCGGTAGGCCCAGCGCCGGCAGCAGGGAAGCATCCAGGTAGCCGGCAGCAGTGGGTTCGCCGACCAGGAACAGGGCGGCCCCGCCTTCGGCCAGCCAGACGGTCAGCGCCTCGGTGAGCCGACGGCCCAGGGGGTCCGGGTCGATGAACACCACAACGTCACTGGCGTCGATCGCGCCGGTGGTCAGATCGGCTACGTCCAAGCTCCGGACCCGAAAAGCCCCCGTTTCCCCGCCCGGGGCCAGCGCTTCGGAGAAGTAGCGCCAACCGCCGCGACCGGCGCGGGAATCGACGGGACGGTCCCGGCCGTGAACGACCAGGACATCGACACCGGTGGGGACGGCCAGGACAAAGGGGCGGCTGTCGTCCCCGGGAAATGGATCGCTTTCCTTGCGGATGCTGCCCAGATGCAGTCCGGTCGCCGGCACCGTCAGGGGGAACTCCACCACTTCGAGCTCGCCGGGTCGCTTGCTGCTGACCGCTTCGGCGACGGCACGGCCGTCCAGTTCGAGGGAGAACACCTGCTCCGGATACTGGGCCGTGACGCGGGCCGCCACGGTGATGCTCTCGCCCGGTCGCAGCACCCGGGAGGGCAGATCGATACCGACGATGCCGCCGCCCTCGGCCGCGGGTCCGACTTTCAACACCAGGAAGCGGGTGGCGCCCGCGTCCGTCAGCCGGCCGACCGCCTCCTGCAGCGCCTCACCGGCGGCCGCGTCGGGCCCGGCGTCCTGCAAATCGCTGATGAGAATGACCTCGACCGGGGAGCCGGGCGCGCGGGCGACCAGGCGAGCGGCTTCCCTGAGGCCGGCGGCAAGATCGAAGGCGCCGTCGGTGATCGCGACCACCTCGAGCCCCGCTACCGCACCGGCGCCCGCGGGCAGCCAGTCGCCGAACAGGGTCGTCACGCGGCTGCCGACGGTCAGGATCTGGACCGCCGCCTCTTCAGGCAGGGCGCCGATCATGTCGGCGCAGGCGGCAAGGCCGTCCCCCAGCCGCGTGCCCTGGTCGGTCTGGGTGTCCATGCTGGCGCTGGTGTCGATCACGAACAGCACCGAGCGGGTTCCGCTGCCGGCGCCGACACCGCCCCACCGCGGCCCCGATGCGGCCAGGGCCACCAGCAGGATGGCCAAGACGCGCAGGAGCAACAGCAGCCAGCGCCGCAGCCCGAGGCTCCGGGCCTGCCGCGAGCGGACCTCGTCGAGGAAACGCAGGTCGCTGAA
Organism: Candidatus Krumholzibacteriia bacterium; assembly: GCA_942492615.1. GTDB lineage: Bacteria > Krumholzibacteriota > Krumholzibacteriia > LZORAL124-64-63 > LZORAL124-64-63 > CALOFL01. The sequence continues at coordinate 40,928 of CALOFL010000004.1, read as the reverse complement.
CGGCCGCCGATTGACCTTGCGCCGGCTGAGGAAATGGATGATCACCGGCAGCGCGGCCGCGGCGGCTCCGAACAGGAGAGCGGGATTCATGAAGGACAAGGGCATCAGTACAACCGCCGCCGCTTTCTGAGGTAGGCGCCCAGGCCTTTCTCGAAGGGGCTGTCGGTGGTGATCTCCACCAGATCGACCAGCTGCCGCCGGCATTCACGGCGCAGTTCATGCCGCCACGCCTCGAAACGCTCGATGTAGCCGTCCCGCATGTGGGCCGGTTCGAGACGGATCCGGCGGCCCGGTTCCTCGAGGGATTCGAACTCCACCTCGCCGTCGAAATCCAGATCGGTCTCACGCGGGTCCAGAATCTGGAAGACCACGACCTCATGCCCCTGGTGACGGAAATGCTTGAGCCCGGACATGATGGCCGCCGGATCATCCATCAGGTCGCTCAGCAGCAGGATCAGGCCCCGTCGCTGTACCCGTTCGGCCACCCGGTGCAGCACCTCGCCCAGATTCGTGCCGCTTCCGGCCGGCAGATCGTCCAGCACCTTCAGCACCTGGAACAGCTGCTTCCGCATGGACCGGGCCGGCACCCGGGCCAGGGGCGTCTCGTCGAAGGTCACCAGTCCGACGGCGTCGTTCTGCTTCAGCAGCAGGTAACTGAGGGCCGCGGCCAGGTAGCTGGCGTACTTCTTCTTGGAGGGCCGGTCGGGATGTCCGCTGAAATCCATGCTCGCCGAGCAGTCCACCAGCAGGGTGGCCCGGAGGTTCGTCTCCTCGGTGAAGACCTTGAGGTAGTGGCGATCGGTCTTGGCGTACACCCGCCAGTCCATGTTGGCGACCGGTTCGCCGGGAATGTACTGCCGGTACTCCGCGAACTCGGCGCTGAAACCGTGGTAAGGGCTCTTGTGGAGACCCGTCAGGAAACCTTCGACCACCAGGCGGGCCACCAGGTCCAGCCGGCCGAGGCGGCCGACGATTTCCGGAGTGAGCAGGGTGCTCACGGAGCGACCTGGTCCAGGATCATGGGCCACGATCCGGTCCTTGCTGATGTTCTCGGCTTCGGCGTGGAAGTTGGAAACCAGCCGGTGGCGCAGCACCGGCAGGGCCAGACGGCGGATGTCCTCCAGGTCCGGCGTCGGACGGCCGTCGAGCAGCGCCAGGGTCTTGGCGCCGCGGATCAGGAACTGGGCGGCGCGCGGTCCAGCCCCCCAGGCCAGGAATTCGCGGGCGGCGTCGGACTCCTCGCCGCTGCCGACACGGGTGGCCCGCACGAGCTTGACGGCGAAATGCGTGACGTTCTCGGCCACCGGCACCTGGCGCACGAGGTCCTGGATGGCGAGGATGTCGGCCCCGGCCAGCACCGGCTTCGGCAGGTCGGCGGTGCCCGCCGGTGGTGTGCTCGACGATGGCGACCTCGTCGTCCAGGTCGGGTAGTCGATCAGGACGTTGAACATGAACCGGTCGAGCTGGGCCTCGGGCAGCGGGTAGGTGCCCTCCTGCTCGATGGGGTTCTGGGTCGCCAGCACGAAGAACGGCGCTCTCGAGGTCCGGTGGCTCTCGGCCGTCGGCGGTGACCTGGCGCTCCTGCATGGCCTGGAGCAGCGCGGCCTGGGTCTTGGGCGGCGTGCGGTTGATCTCGTCGGCCAGGACCATGTTGGCGAAGATCGGCCCGCGGATGAAGCGGAATTCCCGCCGCCGGGTGCCGTGGTCCTCCTCCAGGATCTCGGTGCCGGTGATGTCGCTGGGCATCAGGTCGGGCGTGAACTGGATCCGGTTGAAGCTCAGATCCATCACCTGGGCCAGACTGCTGATCAACAGGGTCTTGGCCAGACCCGGCACGCCCACGAGCAGGCCGTGGCCGCCGGCGAACAGGGCGATCAGCAGCTGCTCGATGACCTCCTCCTGGCCGACGATGACCTGGCCCAGCTCGCGGCGCATCGCGGGAGTGACGATAGAGCCGACCGGACCGGCCGTCCAGTCCCGGTCGCAGAAAAGGAAAACGCCGAAACGTGCCGGCGGTTTCATTTAATTAAATACTAACGCCCGACATTGGCCCGTACGGCCGTGATGTGATACCTTGCCGCCAAGCGAACGGAGTACCCGAAACGCCCGGGAGGGCCCCTTGCACAAACATCTATACCGCACGGTGGAAAGCCTGCTGGAGAGGATCGACCACTCCGCCGGCGACGAGAAGATGCTGCTGGAGATCCTGCATCTCCTGGTCGAGAGTCCGGAGGCGTCCTCGTTCGGCATCGACAGCGGCCGCCTGTACCGCGAAGAGAAGAAGCTCTACCGGCTGATCGAAAGCATCGGTGAACTCGGCCCGGCCATCGCCGGCAAGACCGTCAGCAAGTCCTACCAGGTGGTCAAGGACATCGAGCGCCGGCGGCTGTGGGTCGTCTCGCCGGAAACGCCCGGCTGGGATCCCGAGGTCGAAGCCCAGTTCAGCACGCTCGACTCGGCGGCCATCCTCATCGGCCGGGACCCGAGCTACATCCTCAGCCTCGGCATCAAGCACCACGGCAGCGAAGAGGACTTGCGCGTTCTGCTGGAGACCATCCGGGCAGCCGTGGGCATGAAGCTGCGCGAGCAGATCCTGGCCAGCCAGATGCGCCAGGCCCGCGTCATCCAGCAGTCGTTGCTGCCCAGCCCGCTGCCGGCCCTCGAGGGCTTCGACATCGCGGCCGTCAGCCATCCGGCCGAGGAGGTGGGCGGCGACGTCTACGACGTCCAGCACGTGGAAGACGGCGTGATCGGCCTGATGGTCGCCGACGCCAGCGGCCACGGCCTGCCGGCGGCCCTGCAGGCGCGCGACGTCGTGATCGGCATGCGGATGGGGCAGGCCAACGGCGAGAAGATCACCGCCACGGTCAGCCGCCTGAACCGCGTCATCAACAACAGCGGTCTGGCCAGCCGCTTCATCTCGCTGTTCTACGGGGAGATCGAGCAGTCCGGCAACCTCGTCTACGTCAACGGCGGCCACTGCCTGCCCTTGCTGCTGACTCCGGACAATGAGGTCTTCGAACTGAAGTCCAGCGGTCCCGTGCTCGGTCCCCTGCCCGACGCCGTCTACCGCCGCGGTTACGTCACCGTCAAGCCCGGCGAGGTGCTGGTGATCTACACCGACGGCGTGACCGAACGGCATCATCCGGACAGCCACGAGCACGAGGCGAAGGTCAAGGAGTTCGGGCTGGAGGGACTGGTGGCCACGACCTTGAAGTACATGGACCGGCCGGCGGCGGAAATCGCGGAGAAGATCGTCGCTGCGGTCCGGAAGTACGGCGGCGGGCTGCCCTTCGACGACGACGTCAGTCTGCTGGTTCTCAAGAGGCTGACGGCGGAGAACTACCCGCCGGTGGAGGAATTGACCCCGCTGGCGGTCGAGGTCAGGCGGTAGAGGGTCACCGTCCAGGGCTGCGGCTCGTTCAAGCCCACGCCTGCGATGATGCAGGAATCCAGGACCTCGAAACGGACGCCGTTGACCGTCTTGTCCGCCCAGCGGGGAAGGCCCTCGCTGCGGTCGACGAAATACGAAGGTTGCGGCCGCTGCCCCGCGGCGGTGGACCCCGCCTCGAGCCAAGCACCGCTTTCGACCATTTCCCGGAACCCCATCTCCCGGCCCAGCTTGAGGATCTCGGGGCTGACCAGACCCATCAGGTCCAGGACGGGCCGCTGGCTCGCGTAGCCCAGGGCGCCGATGTCCAGGGCCGCGACCACCGCATCTTCCGGGGTGTTCTCCTTCAACCACGCACCCATTTCCAGATAGCATTCATCGAGACCCACGGGAAAATTCCGAGCGTGGGGCAACAACTGCTGGCTGAAGACCCACCAGTTCATCAGGACGGTTGCGATCACCGCCGCCATGATGATGCCCCGACCACTGCGCAACATGGGGCGGGTCACCGCGGCCCCGCGCAGCAGCCACTCGGTGATGACACTCATGGCCAGCAGCAGCGCCGGGGCCAGGGGGCTGACGTATCTGGAGATGACCCAGACCTGTTTCACGGCGAAGCCGCCGAGCAGGACGGCGCTCCAGGTGGCCACGACGCCGACCAGGGCCATGGGGCCCCAGACGGACCAGGGGCCGGTGCCCTGCTGGTGGGATATCCCCGGGTGTCCGTGATCCTCGGCGTACCAGGCCGCCGCCGGCGCATCCGGGTCCTGGTGCCGCCGCAGCACGAGGACCGCGATCAGGATCAGGCCGACCCACAGCGGCCCCTGGGTCACCGCCAGCATGCTGACCGAGCGGAACAGATTCGGAAAGATCAGCGTGGGGTCGAACGACAGCCCCCCGGTCTTCGCGCTGACGGTCTCGGGCACCAGCCGGCCGAAGCGGACCCAGGCGAAGATGAGCCACGGCAGGACCACCACCGCCCAGCCGCCGGTCGCCGCCGCGAGCGGCGCGTGCGGCCGGGCCAGGAAACGGGCGGGTGCCCCACCGATCGATCCGGCCCGGAAATATTCGAACCACAGGAGCCACGGCAGGGCCAGGGGCACGACCACCAGGAGCTCCGGACGCACCAGACCCGCCAGCCCGCCAGGCACCCCCCAGGCCAGGTACCGCGTGCCACAGCGGACCGCGGTTGGGCCCAGACCCGGTGCCGACGCGAGACCAGGGGCCACAGAAGAAAGGTCAGCAGGGCGGTGGCCAGCGGCGTTTCCATCCCCGAAAACGTCCAGCGCAGGAACCAGACGTCGCTGACCAGGACGAGCATGAAAGCCATCTGCCAGCCACCCGGCAGGGACAGGCGCTCCACGATCGCATCGACGATCAGGATGACGGCGAGGCCCGAGACGCACCCCAGGAACCAGGCCGCGGCCAGCGGCTCGATGCCCAGCTTGAGCAGCAGGACGAGGCCGAACACCCACAGGGGGCTGGTGGCGCCGTAGGTGTCGTGCCCGGGATTGAAGGAGAATTCACCGAGGTCGATCAGGTTCTGGGCGTAACGGAGATGGATGAACGTGTCGTCGGTCGTGTACCCGCGCAAAAGGAACGCGGCGGCGGCAAAAACCGCTACCGAGAGCAGCAGACGAATGATCCTTTGGCGATTCATGCGCAATTCATGGGCGAAGATTGCTCGACTTCCGCTTACCTGAGGAACATGGGTAGGTTTTCGACCCGCCGAATGTGGGGACGGTACTCGTCCACGTCGTAGAACCGGTCCACATCCACCCGCTTGACGCCCTCGATGACCGAATTCAAGCGCGACGGTCGTGTACTTGCCGTCCTGCAGCGCGGTCATCAACCCGCTGGCGCCGTCAAGCAGCATGTCCATGGCCAGGTTGCCGAAATTCATGGCCACCATGCGGTCCAGGGCATCCGGGGCACCGCAGCGCATCATATAGCCCAGCTGCTGATATGTAACGTCTTTTCCGGTCAGCTTCTTGATTTTCTCCGCCGTCCACAGGCCCACTCCGCCGAGCTTCTTGTGGCCGTAGGCGTCTTCTTCACCGGTCTGCATGACCTCGCCGCCGATGGGGATGGCACCTTCACTGATGGTCATCACCGAGTAGTGGCTGGGATTGTTGTCGTAGTCCTTCACGACCATCTCGGCCAGTTTCTCGACGTCGAAGGGCACTTCGGAGATGACCGCGCGGTCGACGCTGGCCAGGTAGCTGGCGATCAGGGAGGTCTCGCCGCTGTTGCGCCCGAACAGCTCGATCAGGCCGATACGCTCGTGGCTGCCGATCGGCGTGCGCAGATCGTTGATGGCCTGGACCGACCGGGTGATGGCCGTCCCGAACCCGATGCAGTAGTCGGTGCCGTAGACGTCGTTGTCCATGGTCTTGGGGATGGCGACCTGGGGGTAGCCGGCCTCGTTCAGGCGGGCGGCGTAGCTGAGCGTGTCGTCGCCGCCGATGGGAATCAAGGAGTCGATTTCCAGGGCTTCGTGGTTGGCGACGATCGTATCGGTGATGTCGGCGGGATAGGTCTGGCCCGGCACGCGCAGATGGTCCGGCATGTCCTTTTCACGAACCTTGGCGGGGTTGGTCCGCGACGTGTGGAGAAAGGTCCCCCCGGTCCGATCGATGGTCCGCACATGCTCCCAGTCGAGCTTCGTGACCCATTGCCTGTTCCAGGCGTCGTCGCCGTCGGGGCGGTAGTTGGCCAGCCCACCCCAGCCCCGCCGGAAGCCCACGACCTCGATGCCCAGCCTTGTGGGCCCGGCTAGACGACCTGTTTCATGGCCGAATTCAGGCCGGGCACGTCACCGCCGCCGGTCAGGATGGCGATACGCTGATCTTCCGCTTCATGTCGCTCCTGATCCTTAGGTCGTTCATGGTGATCCAAGATGAGGCAGTCGGCCGCAATTAACCCGCCGCCCCGGGGGTGGCAAGGCCCGTTTCGCGACTGGTCAGTCGGTCGGCCGGGACTGACAGTGGCACCCCGCGGCCAGGAACGTGCCCTGGCAGGACATCCGCGCCAGATCGACCACGTCGTTTTCCGTCAATCCGAACGTCTCCATGGCCAGTTCGTATTCCCGGGTCAGGCTGGTGCTGCTGACGGTCGGATTGTCGGTGCAGAGGGCCACCTTGACGCCCGCATCGAGGAAACGGGGCAACGGATGGTCGGCCAGACTGGCGACGGCGCCGGTCTGGAGGTTGGAGGACAGACAGACCTCCAGGTAGATGCCGTCGGCGGCCAGGCGTCGGATGAGCTCGGGATCCTGCCCGGCGCTGGTGCCGTGCCCGATGCGGTCGGGCCCCAGGTTGTCCAGCGCCTCCCAGATGCGTTCCGGCCCTTCGCTCTCCCCCGCGTGGGCGGTCTTCTTCAGGCCCATCTGGGTGGCCAGATCGTAGGCATCCTTGAACAGCAGCGGCGGATAGGGCGCCTCGTGGCCGGCGATGTCGAAACCGATCACCCCGATGCCGTCGTGGAATTCCTCCTTCTCGCCGATGACCTCCCGCAACAGGATGCGGGCCATGTTGCCGCCGTGGTTTCTCATGGCGATGACGATGATCCCGGTCTTGAATTCCGGATGTTCGGCCCCGAAGGTGGAAAAGCCCTTCCGTGTCGCGGCGATGACCTGGCGGGTCGTCAATCTGGCCCGGCGGTGGATCAGGGGATTCATGCGCAGCTCCAGCAGCCGCACGCCGTCGTTCCAGGCGTCCTCGGCCAGCTCGTAGGCGATGCGCCGGATGTTGTCGTAGAACTGGGTGTACTGCAGCGGGACGTGGAACTTGTCGAGGTAGTCGAGCAGGGTGTTGTCCAGGCTGTCGTCCCACTGCAGGTAGTGGCGGAACTGCTCGAAGTCCAGCCCCGGCACGGCGCTGTAGTACTTTTCCGACAGCTCCCACAGCGTTTCCGGCCGGATGGAGCCGTCGAAATGACGGTGGATGTCCGCCAGGGGCAGCGAACGAATGAAGGCGCGGCGATCTTCGGCATGCATGGCAGGTCCCCGTTCCAATAAATAGTGTAGCCCAAGCAGATAGAAAATGGAAATACTTCGCACAGGATAGGACCCCCGCACGGGATGTCCACAACTCCGGGGTTTTCGGAAGCGGGCCAATCCAATACATTGCCTTTTACACATTTAGCTAAAAGACCTGTAAGCGCCAGGACCTTTCGTTTGATTGATATTGCACCTCGCAGTTGGTCGCGCCCGGGTGTTACATAAGAACTGATCGTAATACGGGGTCCTCCACTGCCTGTAGTTCGCCGATGGCGACGAAATATCCTAGTGCATACCGAAGAGCCCGCCCAGCTGCGACCACCCGGAGGTGCCAACGGACATGAAGGTCAACACCAAGGTACGATACGGCTTGAGGGCCATCCTCCAGATCGCCGACGGCTACAACGGAGATCCGGTGCCCATCAGCGCCATCAGCGAAACCCAGGAAATCAGTGGCAAATACCTCGAGCAGGTGGTCGGCACCCTACGCAAGGCCGACCTGATCTCCAGCCGCAAGGGTGTTCGCGGCGGTTACTCCCTGACCCGCCCGCCGGAGGACATCAACCTCTGGGAGATCATCACCGCGCTGGATTCGCACACCACCCTGGTCGACTGCGTGCTCGAGCCCGAGGTCTGCGAAAGATCCGACGGCTGCCTGACGCGCTCGATCTGGACCCTGCTGAGCGCCCGGATGAAGGAATTCTGGACCAGCTTCACGCTGGCGGACCTGATCAAAACCATGCACGAGGACGGGCAGTCCAACCTCCGGCAGTTGACGGAGCTGGAGTAGCCGGCCGGCCTTTTTTTCCGTTTCGGCCCCGCCCCATCCAGGGCGGGGTCTTTTTTGAGCCCCCAGCGGCCGCCAGACCCTGATTCCGTCGGGTTCGCCGTTGACTATCCGCCTCCTGGAAGTACCTTTGTCCCAGGTGACTGAACCGTCGTTCATCCGGGTTCCAGGAGTGCCCTGCCATGGATTTCGTCAACAGCCTGTACGCCAAGGCCGCCCCGCTCGAGCGCACCATCGTCCTGCCGGAAGCGGAAGAGTCCCGGACCCTGGCGGCGGCCGCCATCCTGCGTGACCGGAAGCTGACCCGGGTCATCCTCCTGGGAAATGCCGAGGCCATTGCCGAGCGTATGGCCGCCGACGGTGGGACGGCCGCGGGCCTCACCGTGATCGACCCGGCGCGGTCGACCTACCGGCCGGACTTCGTGCGGGCCTACCACGACTGCGCGAGCACAAGGGCATGACCGAGGACGAGGCCGCCGCCGCGATGGACGATCCCCTGTTCTTCGGCGCCATGCTGGTCAAGAGGGCATGGCCGACGGCATGGTCGCCGGCGCGGTCAACTCCACCGGCAACGTGCTGCGTGCGGGCTTCCAGATCGTGGGCACGGCCCCGGGCGCCGGCCTGGTTTCCAGCTGCTTCGTGATGGTCAAACCTGCCTGGACCGCGGGGACCGACGGCATGCTCGTGTTCGGCGACTGCGCCGTCAACCCCCAGCCCGACGCCGCGCAGCTGGCGGATATCGCCGTCGCCACGGCGGCCACGGCCAGGGCGCTGTGCGGTTTCGAACCCCGGGTGGCCATGCTCAGCTTCAGCACCCTGGGCAGCGGCGCGGGACCCGACGTCGACAAGGTCGTCGCGGCCACCGCGCTGGTGAAGGAACGCGAACCGGGACTGGTGGTCGACGGCCCGCTGCAACTGGACGCGGCGATCGTGCCGGAGATCGGCGCGAGCAAGGCCCCCGCCAGCCCGGTGGCCGGCCGGGCCAACGTGCTCATCTTTCCCGACCTGGACGCCGGCAACATCGGCTACAAGCTGGTACAGCGCCTGGCCGGAGCCGAGGCCATCGGACCGGTCATGCAGGGCATGGCCAAGGGCGTCAACGACCTTTCCCGCGGCTGCAGCGTCGACGACATCGTCAACGTCGTGGCCATCACCGCCCTGCAGAGTGAAGGATAAACAGGGCGATGGACAGCGGGCAACAGGCACAGAACGTCCTGGTGATCAACTGCGGCAGCAGCTCGCTGAAGTACCAGCTGCTGGACATGACCGACGAGCGCCTGCTGGCCAAGGGGCTGGTCGAACGGATCGGCCTGGAGACGGCGTCCACACCTATGCCCGCCCGGCGGCCGCCGACCTGGTCGACGAGCTGCCCATTCCCGATCACGCCGCCGCCATCGAGCTGGTGCTGGCGGCCCTGACCGACCCCGACGCACGGCGTGATCGTCCTCGATGGACGAGGTCGCGCCGTCGGCCACCGCGTGGTGCACGCCGGCGAAAAATATTCCGGTTCGGTGCTCATCGACCGAGGACGTGATCGATGCGCTGAAGGAGTGCGTGCCCCTGGCGCCGCTGCACAACCCGGCCAACATCACCGGCATCGAGGCCGCCCGCAAGGTGATGCCCCACGTGCCCATGGTCGGCGTGTTCGACACCGCCTTCCACCAGACCATGCCCGACCGCGCCTACATCTACCCGATCCCCTACGAACTCTACCGGGACTATCAGATCCGCCGCTACGGTTTCCACGGCACCAGCCACCGCTTCGTCACCGCGCGGGCGGCCCAGATGCTCGAACGGGACACCGCCGACCTGAACCTCATCACCTGCCACCTGGGCAACGGCGCCTCGGTGGCCGCGGTCCGGGGCGGCAAGTCCATCGACACCAGCATGGGACTGACGCCGCTCGAGGGCCTGATGATGGGCACGCGCAGCGGCGACATCGATCCGGCCATCGTGGGCTACCTGTCCCGGCGGCTGGACCTGACCCTCGCCCAGGTCGAGCAGATGCTGAACAAGGAAAGCGGGATGCTGGGGATCAGCGGGATCAGCAGCGACCTGCGCGACGTCGAGCGCGAGTACGCCAACGGCAACGACCGGGCGCGCCTGGCCCTCGAGGTCTACGCCTACCACATCCGCAAGTACATCGGCTCCTACGCCGTGGCCCTGGGCCGGGTCGACGCCATCATCTTCACCGCCGGCGTCGGCGAGCACGCGTCCCTGGTCCGCGAGTGGGCCTGCCGGGGTCTGGAGGCCATCGGCGCGGTGCTCGACCCCTTCAAGAACGCCACCCGCCACGACGAAGCCATCATCAGCAAGATGAGTTCGCGCGTGAGGATCATGATCATCCCAACCAACGAGGAACTGATGATCGCCCGCGACACCCGGGATCTGGTCCTGACCTAGTCCAAGTCCATGATCCGGAACAGCGCCTCGGTCTGGACGGTGCCCAGCGGTTGATCGTCCGCGTCGTAGGCGCTGACCACCCAGGAATGCAGTCCCGGGCCGATGTCCAGGGAGTCCGGCAGCGTCAAGCGAGACTCGCCGACCGGCGCCAGGCCGAAGCCGTCGAGTGCCGCGCGGTAGGTGGTCGCATCCGGCACCGCCGACCAGGAGAGTTCCCGGGGGGCTTCGGCAAGGCGGATGCCGCCGGCCGGATGGTAGGGCGTGATCTCCCGGAACAGGATCAGGTCGCCCACGTCGGTCGTCTGTCCCGGCTCCACCAGGCGCGGCGTGTTGCCGGGCTGGTTGGGGTAGAAGAAGCCGTCGTGCAGCAGATACCCCGGGTGCAGCAGGAAGGTCCCGGCCGGCAGTCCGGTGAAGGTGAAGATTCCCGACGTATCGGTGACCGCGGTCCAGCCCGTCATACCCGGCCCCGCCTTGGCGTCGGCCGGATTCCCGGCCACCCCCAGCCCGACCTGCACGCCCACGCCCGGTTCGCCCAGCAGAAGCAGCCTCCCGCGGATTGTTCCGGTCGCATCAGCCCCGAGCGGCTCCAGTCTGATGGTCACGCCCGTGATATCCAGGTTGTCCGAGCCGTTCGGCGGCCGGTAGGTCCAGACCAGCGGGCGGTACCCGTGCCGCGTCACCCGCAGCGGGGTGATCTGCAGCAGGTTGCCGGTGAAGGGATCGCGGGCGAACGGGATCCGGTTCACCGTGAATCGGCCCTGGCTATCGGTGACGTCGTCCTCGGGCCCGCTGTCACCCTGGTACCCCTCCAGGTAGGGCGACAGGCCGAGAAAAACCGCAGCGAGGGGCTCGCCGGTCACGGCATCGACGACGGTGCCGGCGATCCGCGGCAGCGGCTCGCCGACGATGGCGCGCATCAGGATCTCCGGAGGCAAGGGGGCCGGCGGCGTGGCTTGCGGGGCCAGCGGCGATGTCAGAGTCCCGGACGACTGCCCGCCCGCCTTCCCGAACCAGCGCCAGGCCTGCGGCAGGTTGTGCACCACGTGCGTGTTGCCGCCGAAGGCCAGCAACCGGTAATCCCCGTAGGCCAGGTTCGGGAAGCGACAGAGCCCGCCCGCATCCGCAACGGCCAGCGCCACGGGGATGTTCTGCGCCCTGGACATGACCGCAACCTTCACCCCCGGGACCGGCTGGCCGGACCGTTCGTCGCTCACCCTGACCTGGGCCTGGTACCGGTCCAGTTCGGGGCTGTTGTCGCTGCATCCGGTGACGACGGTGATGGTCAAATAAAACAGGAGCGAAAGCCGGGCGGCCACAACTGAAGAACCGTTCATCGAGGAGCATCACTTTCACAGGGGTCGGTGGCGGGCCGGCTGGACAGGCCCGGGGACACGGGAAAGATACGGCGTCGACCATGGCCGGATCAATGGGCGGCCATCACGACCTGCCGGTTGAAGTGGAAGGATCCCCGCATGACCACGGCGCCGGTCCCGGTCAGCTGCACGCTGTCGATCCGACCGCCGGGAGCGGCCACGCCGATTTCCGCCAGCGTGGGCCGGCCCAGGGAATGGCCCTGCTCGGTCACCACGGTGACCAGGTCGGAGATGGGAACCAGCTGCCGGTCCACCGCGTAGGCCGCCGCGGCGCCCAGAGAGGTGCCGCTGGCGATATCTTCGTCCGCGCCGACCCGCGGATGGAAGAACCGGCAGTGGAAGTGCGCTGCGTGGCCATAGGTATCGGGGCACAGCAACGTCAGCCCGCCGACGCCGCGCCGATCGGTCAGTTCGCCGATGGCATCCATTTCCCGGAACACCCCGCGCATCGCGGTGCGGTCATTGACCGGTACGATGATCTGATCGAACCCGCAGGACACCCGTTGGGGACCGTGGTCACCGATACTGAGGTACTCGGCCGGCAAATCGAGGGCCGCCGCGACTTCCCCGGCCGGAATGGGCTCGCCGAAGCGGGGCCCCGGCAGCTGCAGGGTGACTTCCGTCCGGCCCTCGGCCGCCGCGGTCAGGACGACCGGCAGCACGCCCGCGCCGGTCTCCAGCTGGACCGTCAAACCTTCGGGATGTGGGCGGTAGAAACCGCGATCGGCCATCGAGGCGAACGCGGCGATGACCACATGCCCGCTGAGGATGGCCTCGCGCCGCTTGGTGAAGAACCGCAGCCGGACATCCGCTCCCGACATGGTCGGCGGCAGCACGAAACCGGCCTCCATGGACAGTTCGTCGGTGATTTGCAGCATTTCCGTTTCGGTCAGGGTGCCGGCGTTCGGGATGATCGCCGCGGGATTGCCCGTGAACGGATGGTCGGCGAAGGCGTCGACGATATGGAAGGGTATGATGGCCATGGCGTCCTCATTTCGCTATGGCGTCGCCGGGGCGATGCCGAACCGGGGATGCCTCCGGGCGGAAGGCCCGGCTGCCGGTCGCAGATACGAAGGACGATACTCCTAAATATTACTTATATTGCGGACGGCCGACAACCGTCTTGCGACGGAGGGTTCCGGGCACTTTTTTTGACCACGAGCGTATCAGCGCCTTCAGGACGGCATTCCCGAAAGGAAGACATGGTCAGCGTTCAGGTTATCGAGTCAACCAGGCGTACCGGCAGCGGGCGGTTCCTGACCGGTGTGGCAACCCTGCTGCTGGCGCTGGTGATCGGTGGGACCGCCACCGCCCAGTCGGCCTCCGGCGAGTTGCGTGCCGACGAGATCCTGTCGCTCATGCGGCAGGGCCGTACTGCCGAGGCTCTGCCCCTGTGCCGCCTCTTCAATGAGGATTTCCCCGGCAACCCCACCATGCTCTACAACCTGGCCTGCCTCGAGAACCTGGCCGGGAATTCCGCCACCGCCGTCGCGGCCTATGGCCGGGCCGTTGCCGCCGGCTTCAGTGATTTCAGCTACGCCCAGGACGACCCCGACCTTCAGGGAGGAATCAGGGAACAGATCCGCGCCTACCACACCGCAGAGATCGCCGCTCTTGCCGCCCGCAGCGAAAACCTGGCCGTGACCCTGGAACACGGCGCCTGGACGGACCCCCTGATCCTGCACGGCGACGCGGCCGGCCACGAGGCCGGCCCGGTCGAACTGCGTCTGCGGTGGGACGATCTGGGCCTCAATCTCGAACTTGCCGCGACCGAACCGTGGTCCAGCCTGATCACCGCCGACCCGCTGGCTCCCTGGAACGGCGGCGGCGGTCTGGTCGTGACGTTGATGGTCCCGGACGGCACCTCCGCGTTCGAGAGCAGCAACCATTTCATGTTCGCCTTCGGCGCCGAGAATGCCGCGGGCGTCGGCGGCGTCTTTCTGTCCGCACAGGACCGCTGGCAGCGTGTTCTCGAACTCGACCCCAAGATCCGCGTGAGCGACGCGGGCGTGCTCCAGCTCACGGCGGTGATCCCCTGGCCGACGATCATGCCGTTTCACCCGCTGGTCGACACCACCCTGGGCATCAACGCCGCGCTGACCCTTTCACGGGAAGACGGCTACCGGCGGGCAGCGCTGCTGGAAGCTCCCGATCTGCAGCGCCCCCGGGCCTTGACCCGACGGTTCGTGCCGGCCCGCTTCCGGACGTCGTCGGTGGCGGGCGAAACCTTCCTGGGACGGGTCGAGGATTCCATCAGCCGGGACCGGCCGCTCGCCGTGGAACTGACGGCCATCACCGAGCAGGCCGGTACCGGGATCCTGTCGATCGACTTCGTGGACGGCCAGGGCAACTCCGTCCTGCCGACCGGGAGGATTGCCGGCAAGGTGGACCTGGTCAGCGGCCCGAACGTGATCACGCGTGAGGTCGATTTCACCTCGCTGGACGCCGGCGCCTACCTGATGAAGGCGACGATGAAGTTCCCTGCCGGGCGCACCGCCGTGTGGAGCACCTCGATCCTGCAGCTGACCCCCGGCTGGGACGACGAGATCCGCGAGTCCATCTCCCGCCTGGCCCCCAAGGACCGGCCCACGGCGACCTACTATTTGACGTCCATCGAGGAGGCGGTCGCCCGGCACCGGATCCGGCGCAACCCGGGGGCCATTGCCACGACCTTGAACGACATCCGCCTGCTGCTCGAAAGCGACATCGAGCTGGGCACCATCCTGCCGGACAAGGGTTCGTTCCTGCTGGTCTATCCCGGTCCCGACGGCCGGGACCGCCGGTGCAGCGCCTACCTGCCGTCGGGCTGGAAGATCGCCGCGGTCCTCAACCCGGTGGTCGTCCTCAGCAGCGCCGCGGGCCAGGCCAGCGGCTTCGCCCATCGCATCGGGCAGAACTACGAGCATGGCGGTCAGCGTCCGACCCTCAAGGCGGATGCCGACCGCGGGTTCCCCATCTACCTGATCCCGCACCTGGACATCACGGACCCGGACCGAAACGCGGCGCTGCTGACCGAGGCCGAAGTCGCGCTGGACTGGGCGCGCGCATACTTCGACACCGGACCGGCCAGCGCCGTGGGTATCGATGACTGCGGCGCCACGGCCGTGCAGCTGACCCGGTCGCGGCAGGAAGCCCTGCAGGCCGTGCTCGTGTTCGCCGGCCGGAACTTCGAACCCTGGCCCCAGGCCGGTGACGATTTCCTGCGCCGCCAGCTGGGCCCGGAGCCCTCGGCGGTGCCCGTCACCTGGATCGACTTCGTTCAGGAAACCGGCCTGGCCGGACAGGCTGCGCGTTTTCTGGAAATCGCCCGGGAGCTGGGATACGACGTTGCCGGGTTCGAGCAGGTCCGCGGCGGTCTCAACCTGACCCAGGCTGCCGACCGGACCCTGCTGTGGGCCGAAGCCCTGCGCTGACCCGGCTTCCCGGACCGAAAGGTGGATTTGGCTAATCCACGGTGGCCAATCGCCCCGCCGCGGAATATTCTCCCCCGGGCGGGGGTACCGTCCCTGTCCCCCAGAACTCCTGATTTCCGCCGAGGAGGCGCCATGATTGCATCAAGATTCGGCCGAACCATCCCCGCTGCCATCTTTCTGCTGGCCGCGGTTTTTATCGTCAGCGCCGCTGCGCCGGCCGCCGCCGGCGAAGAAACGACGGTTGACGGTGTCCTTCACGTCAAGAACGGCGCCGAACCGGCCGGCGGCACCGCGGTGCTCGAACTGGAAGAAGTGTGGCGGGTCGGCGGCGAGGACGACGAGGAGTCGATCTTCGGCATCATCAACAAGGTTCTCATCGACGACGACCAGAACATCTATCTCCTGGACGGGCAGCTGTCGGAGATCAAGGTCTACTCCCCCGCCGGCGAACTGATCAACACCATCGGCCGCGAAGGTGACGGTCCGGGCGAGTTTCGCGGCCCCACCGACATGGCCTTCATGCCCGACGGCACCATCGGGGTGCTGCAGGCGTTTCCCGGCCGCATCATCAAGCTGAACCTGGACAATACCGACGCCGGCATCTGGAACCTGGGCGACCCGACCAAGGGCGCGTTCTACATCATGCGCGGCCTGCGCCAGGCGGGCGGCAACGTCGTCGCCGGCGGCACCGAGCAGCACGTCGACCAGGCCAACGGGATCGTCACCCGCGAAACCTTCCTCAGCAGTCTCGGCGCGGACGGCCTGCGCGCCAAGACCTACGCGACGAACCTGGTGACCGTCAAGCTGGCCGAACTGCGCCTGGACGAAAAGACCCTGATCGACGGCGCCGACCGGCGGTTCGACATCACGCCGGACGGCGGCGTGGTCGTCGCCATCCCCCGCAACGGCTACGAGATCAGCGTGTTCACGCCCGCCGGGGATCTCGAGCGGGTCATCAGCCGCCAGTACGAGTCCTTTCAGCGTGACGAGCGTCTGGCCGGCATCTGGCAACGCATCATGGAGACCATCCAGCGCACGCAGGCGCCCGGCGCTCCCATCAGCTGGGAGGAGACCGAACCCGACATCGCGTTCATCCGCGTCGCCGGCGACGGCAGCATCTGGGTCCTGAACAGCCGGGCCATGTGGACCGCCCCGGAGGGCATGTTCACCTACTACGATGTCTTCAGCCCGGATGGTCATTTCGAGAAGCAGGTGCAGATCGTCTGTGACGGCAACCCCCAGGAGGATTTCCTGTTCTTCGGGGGCGACGACATGGTCTTCATGATCACCGGATTCTGGGATTCCGCCCTCGCCCAGTTCGGCGGGGCCGGCACCGATGAAGAGGAAGCCGCTCCCATGGAAGTGATCGCATACCGGATCAAGTGATCCGCAGTACCGACGAACAGCCCGCGGGACATCGCGTGACTGCGGGCTGGTTTTCCCTCCCACGAACCGAGGTCCATCTTGTCTGCTGCCGCCATGCTGCCCAGCGTCCCCCGCGTCGCGGTTCTTCTGGCCGCCTTTCTCCTGGTGGCGGCGACCGCTTGCGGCGACGAGGTCCCGGTCGTCGCCAACGGCGAGGTGCCCAGCGCCGGCGTGCTGACGGCACACCTCGAGGAGCTGTGGCGCATCGGCGGCGAAGATGACGAGGAGAACCTGTTGGGCGTGATCGACCAGGTCGAGGTGGACGACCAGGGCAACGTCTACCTGCTGGACGTCCAGCTCGTCGAGGTGCAGGTCTTCGACGCCGACGGTGCATACCTGAAATCACTGGGCAGGAGGGGCGACGGCCCCGGCGAGGTGCGTTTCGCTTCCGCTTTTCTGTTTCTGCCCAACGGCAACCTGGGACTGGTCCAGGGATTCCCCGGCCGCATCGTCATGCTGGATCCCGACGGCGTGACCGCCGGTGAGATCAGACCCGGTGGCGACGATCCCACCGACGGCGGCTTCCTGGCCCTGCGCGGCGCCGCGGCGGTCGGCAACCGTCTTGTCCTCAGTGGCATGCGGATGACCCGTGGCGACAATTCCCGGACCGCCGACCACTTCATCGCCAGCTACGGCGACGACGGCTCGGTCGGGGAGGTTTTTCTCGGCGCGACCACCGTCCGCGAGTTCAGGAGCGCCGAGATTTCCGAAGCGGAAGAATTCTTCCCCCATCGGGGCGGCTGGGCGCTCGGCCCCGACGGGCGCGTGGTGATCGCCCCGCTGCGGAACACCTACCGCCTCGAGGTCCACGCCCCGGACGGGGGCGTCGAGCGGGTCATCACCCGCCCCTACCGCTCCTGGGAGAGGACCGCCGCCGAGATGGCCCGCGCCCAGGAAATGTTGATGCCGTCGCGGCGCCGCAGTCGCCGCAACATCGGACTGGACATGGCGCCCACCGAAAAAGACATCCTGGAGGTGCAGATCGACGGCGACGGCCGCATCTGGGTCCTGCCCAGCCGGGGCGTCCGCGAGCAGCCCGCCGGTGTCCATTCGACCTGGGACGTCTTCGACCCGGCGGGCAATTTCACCCATCAGGTCGCCATCGCCTGCGAAGGCCGGGGACTCCAGGACGCCCTGTTCCTGCCCGGCGACGGCCTCGCCGTCCTGGTGCGCGAACACGCCGCAGCCATGTTCGCTTTCCGGGGTCAGGGCGCCGACGATCCGGACGCCGACACGGAAGAGGCACCGATCCGGCCCCTGGAGGTCATCTGCTACCGCCTGAGCCTCGAATGAGGCACCGGAGATTTGCAACCGCAACGGCGTTTTTTCGTAGTGGTCGAGGCCCCCATCAATCCATGTGACGCTGGCGCCCGCAGGCTTTATACTGGCAAGGGCATATTTTTTTTAACTGATCCGGGATTGTCCCGGCACAATCCGACCCCTGACCCGGAAGGTCCGAAATGCATTACCGGCTGGTTGCGCTCGCTCGTGGACGTCTGTCGATTCCCTTTCTCCTGCTGCTGACCTGCCTGCTGACAGCATCGCTCGGCGGCTGCTTCGGCGGCGACGGTGACGGTGCCGCGGCGGATTCGACCGCAGCCGGCGACAGCGTCAGCGCCGAGGCCGACACCAGCGCGGAAACCAAGACCAAGGAGAAGTCCATCCGGGTCAACGTGGGCGCCATTCGCCAGGGCAACCTGGTGCTGCCCGTCTATGCCGACGGCGCCATCCGCACACCGCAGACGGTGGTGATCAAGACCAAGTCCGGCGGTGAGCTCCTGGAGGTCCTGGTGCGTGACGGCGACCGTGTCCGCCGGAATCAGCTGCTGGCGCGCATCGACCCCCGCGAATACGAGATCGCGCTCGAGGAGAGCCGCTACCGCCATCTGCAAGCGCTCAGCCAGATGGCCGCCGAAACCGACACCTTCAGTGTGAACCACGAGGCGATCAAGGATTTCACGACGCAGCGCGGCGAACTGGAAAAGATGCTGAAGAAGGGGTCGCTCTCACGCGACGAGTTCCAGGGCCGCCTGCTCGAGCTGGAGATGGACGCCTTGCAGGACGGCGCCTTCCGCGAGGCGGTCTTCCAGCAGCGCACCGGCCTGGCCGAGGCCCGCATGGCCGAGGAGCGGGCCAAGCTCAACCTGGAGTACACCGAGATCCGCGCGCCCTTCGCCGGTATCGTGCAGAGTCTGGCCATGGTCACCGGTGAAATCGTCACCGTCGGCAACTCGTTCTGCACCATCGTCAACAACGACAACCTCGAGGCGGTCGTCAATGTGCTCGAGGCCGATCTCGGTCATCTGGCCCCCGGGCGTCCGGTGCTCCTGGCGGTGCCGGCGACCGGCGACACGCTCGAGGCCGCCGTCGACGTCATCAGCGCCTCGCTGGACGAGGCCTCGCGCACCTGCGAGCTGCTGATCCGCTTCAGCAACCCCGAAGGCCGCTTCCGCCCCGGCATGTTCGTGCGGGCCGAGATCGCCGGCATCGTGTTTGCCGACAAGCTGCTGGCGCCCAAGGAAGCCCTGCTGATCCGCGACAACCGCCCCCTGGTGTTCAAGAAGGAGGACGACCGGGCGCGCTGGCTCTACGTGGACATCGGCCTGGCCAACGAGGACTGGGTGGAGATCCTCAAGGTCCACAGCGGCGGCTC
Organism: Candidatus Krumholzibacteriia bacterium; assembly: GCA_942492615.1. GTDB lineage: Bacteria > Krumholzibacteriota > Krumholzibacteriia > LZORAL124-64-63 > LZORAL124-64-63 > CALOFL01. Next base: position 21,480 of record CALOFL010000004.1, on the reverse strand, counting down.
CCTGGCCGCCGGCGACCAGGTGGTCGTCAGCGACCACCTGACCCTGGCGCACGAGGCCAAGATCAAGGTCCGCAAGACCATCCCGCCGCGTGACAAGTGGGACTTCGCCACCTTCGGCGAGGTCGCGGCCCAATGATCATCCAGAATGCCGTCCGACGCCCCGTCGCGATCCTGATGCTGTTTGCCGGCCTGGTCCTCATCGGGTTCCAGGCCCGACAACGACTCCCGGTCGACCTGCTGCCCTCGATCAACTACCCGAACCTGACGGTCATCACGAACTACAGCGACACCCCGGCCGACGACCTGACCCGCCTGGTGACGCAGCCTCTCGAAGAGGTCATCACCGGCCTGGCGGGCGTGCGGCGCGTGATCTCCAAGACCCGCGAAGGCGTGTCGACCATCACCGTCCAGTACGAGTGGGGCACGGAGATGGACTTCGCCAACCTGCACCTGCGCGAAGCCATCGACCGGGTCGCCTACCGGGACGACTTCCCCGAGGAGGCCGACCGGCCGCTGATCCTGCGCTGGGATCCGAGCGCGCGGCCCATCGCGATCCTGGTGCTGCACGGCGACGATCCGATGGCGCGGATGACGGAGTTCGCCCGTGAGGTCGTCAAGCCGGCGCTCGAGCAGATCAACGGCGTCAGCCAGGCCGAAGTCATCGGCGGGGCCGAACGGGAAATCCTCGTCCAGCCCGACTTCAACCGCCTGCGGCTCTACGGCCTGACCATGGAGGACCTGAGCACCGCCCTGCGGGTCGCCAACATCAGTTTTCCCGGCGGACGCATCCGCAAGGGCCCCCTCCACCTGCCGCTGCGCATCCTCGGCGAATACGAAAACCTCGATGAGATCCGCAAGACCGAGATCCCCGCCGCCGGGCCGGGCATCACGATCAATGACGTCGCGCAGGTCGTCGACACCATCAAGGAGCCCGAGGGCTTTACCCTGAACGGCGACGAAGAGGTGGTTTCCCTGCACCTGTACAAGGAGGTGGGCGAGAACACCATCGCGACCACGGCGGAGGTCGACAAGGTTCTCGGCATTCTCGGCGAACAGTATGTCGACTTCGACTACTCGTTCATCTACAAGGACGCCGATTTCGTCGAGGAGAGCTTCAAGGGCCTCGAGGACTCCCTGAAGTACGGCGCCGGCCTGGCTTTCCTGGTGCTGTTCCTGTTCCTGATGAACTGGCGCAGCCCCGTGGTCGTCGGTCTGGCCATCCCCGTCTCGATCATGACCACGTTCGCCTTTCTCTACTTCGCCGACGTCGGGCTGAACCTGATGTCGCTGGGCGGCCTGTCGCTGGCCGCCGGTATGCTCGTGGACAACTCGATCGTGGTCCTGGAGAACATCAACCGCCACCTGAAGATGAAGAAGGGCAGCGGCCAGCCCATCGCGGAGATCTGCGCCGACGGGGCGTCCGAGGTGGCCTCACCCGTGATCGCGGCGACCCTGACGACCGTCGCGGTCTTCTTCCCGGTCATCTATGTGCCGGGTATCGCCGGCGAGTTCTTCCGCGACCAGGCCCTGACCGTGACCATCAGTCTGATGGTGTCGATCTTCGCCGCCCTGCTCCTGCAGCCGATGCTGTCGGCCCACATCCTCAAGACGCCCAAGGACAGGCCCAGCTTGATCTTCCGGCCGTTCGAGAACGCTTTCCAGGCCGTCATGAACCACTACCACGGTGTGCTCGGCCGGGTCATGGACCACAAGGTCTACTTCCTGACCGCCGTGCTGATCGCCCTGGTTGCGACGGTCCTTCTGGGCAAGGAGATGCGGTTGTCGTTCATGCCCGACCGCTCGCGCGGCGATTTCACGCTGGCGATGGAACTGCCGGCCGGCACGCCCCTGGAATCCACCTACGAAGCGGCCGGCGATCTGGCCGGCTACCTGGTGACGATGCCCGAGGTGGCCACGGTCTACAGCCAGGTCGGCGTCACCGAGAAGACCCTGGCCAGCCTCAAGGAATACAGCGCCGCCAACACGGCCCGCACGCGGGTGATGCTCAAGCCCAGCCGCCACGGCCGCAGCGACATGGACAAGGTGAAGGCGCGGCTCCAGGAACGATTGGCCGACAGGCAGGGGGCCATCTTCACCTTCAGCGAGGAAGGCGTGGGTCTGCGCGAAATCCTCGCCAGCGGCGAAGCCGCCTTCACCCTCGGCATCGTGGCCGAGAAGCCCAGCGAGGCCTTCGCCATGGCCGACTCGATCCTGCCGAAGCTGCGGGCGATCCCGGGCCTGGCGGACGTGGGCATGGACCGGGTGATGGGCAACCCGACGGTGGAAATCACCATCGACCGGGAGAAGGCGCTGCGTTACGGGCTGGAGCCCGACGCCCTGGCCCGCGAGCTGCGCAACCGCATCCAGGGAACGGTGGCCACGACCTACAACGAAATCGAGCAGCGGATCGACATCGCCGTGCGCCTGCCGCGGACGCAGCGTTACGACCTGGCCAAGGTCCTGGCCTCCCCCGTCGCCCTCGGCGAGGACAAGACGGTGCCGCTGGGCTCGTTCATCATCCAGACCTCCGGCACGCCCGTACGCGAGATCGTGCGCCGCGACCAGCGCCGCCAGATCTCCATCAGCGGCGACATCAACGGCCGCGGCGTCGCCGACGTCTGGGACGACGTGCGCGACCTGATAGCCAACCTCGAGACGCCCGAAGGCCTGGCCTTCATCACCGGCGGCGAACAGGAGGAGATCAACAGCAGCTTCCGCGATCTCGGCTGGGCGCTGCTGCTGTCGGGCCTGCTGGTCTACATGATCCTGGCCGCCCAGTTCGAGAGTTTTCTCGATCCGTTGATCATCTCGGCCGTGCTGCCGGTCGGCATCATGGGCGCGGTGGCCACCCTGTTCATCACCGGGCAGAGCATCAACATCATCTCCCTGATCGGTATGATCGCCTTGCTGGGTATCTCCGTGAACGACGCCATCGTCAAGGTGGCCACGATCCGGCGCCTGCGGTCCGACGGCATGAGCGGACGCGAGGCCATCATGGAAGCCAGCGCGCTGCGTTTCCGACCGATCGTGATGACCACGGTCACCACCGTGCTGGCCATGGTGCCGATGGGCCTGGGACTGGGCACCGGCGAACAGATGCAGCGGCCGCTGGCCATCGCCATCATCGGCGGGCTGAGCATCGCGACTTTTCTTACCCTGTTCCTGACCCCGGTGGTCTACGAGATGCTCCACCGGAAGACCGACAAGGCCTATTGAGGAGGCGCCCTTCGTGATCAAATTTGCCGTCGACCATCCCGTCGCCACCTGGATGCTATTCGCCGCGCTGATCGTGACGGGTATCTACGCCCTGCCGCGCTTGAACATCGAGGCCATGCCCGAAACCGACCTGCCCGAGCTGTCGATCGTCACCAGCTGGAACGGCGCCAGTCCGAGCGCGATCCAGCGTTCGATCACCCTGCCGATCGAGGAAGCGGTCGCCGGCTGCCACGGCGTCGAGGATCTTGATTCCCAGTCGCGCCACGGACAGAGCAGCGTGACGGTGAAATACAAGCGCGGCACCGACATGGAGTTCGCCAGGCTGGAACTGTCCGAGCGCCTGGGCTCGGTCCGGCGCACCCTGCCCAGCCAGGCGGGCCAGCCGTTCATCCGGCCCTACGTTCCCGAAGAGCTCAGCGCGGAGGACTTTTTCGCCGTCAGCCTGATCTCCCCGCTGTCGATGAACGCCCTGCGCGACCGGGCCGAGACCTGGCTGCTGCCGCGCTTTCTGGCCATTCCCGGCGTGGCGGACGCCGAGCTGCGCGGCGGTGCCCGCCCCCTGGTCAAGGTCCTGCTCGACCTCGAACTGATCGAGCGCTACGGCCTGACCGCCGACGGGATCGCCAACCGGATCAACGCCCTGGACGACATCATCCCGGCCGGGGCCGTGCGCCGCAGCGGACGCGAGCTGACCGTCAGCGTGCAGGACTCCGTCTCCCTGCGCATGCTCGAGGAGACGGTGCTCAGCAATCTCGGCGGGCAGCCGATCACCCTGGGCCACGTCGCCGTCATCCAGGAGGACTTCGAGGACATCTCCTACTTCAGCCGCATCAACGGCCAGAACGTGATCACCCTGAACATCACCAAACGCAGCGGGCAGAATTCCATCGTCGTCAGCCGCCGCCTGCGCGAGGAGCTGCCCCGGATCCAGGCCGAAGCCCCCTTCGCCGTCACGTTCGAGGTCGACCAGGACGAGGGCGAAGAACTAGAAGACAAGCTGGAGGAACTGGTGATCCGTTCCCTGGTGATCCTGGGGCTGCTGTTCATCATGCTGGCGATCGCCCTGAAGCAGGTCCGGCTGACGGGCATCGTGATCTTCTCCATCCTGCTGGCCATCGTCATCTGCCTGTCGCTGTTCTACTTCTTCGGGGTGTCGGTCAACTTCATCACCATCAGCGGGCTGACCGTCTGCTTCGGCATGCTGCTGGACAACAGCATCCTGGTCCTCGACGCGATCCACCGCCGGCTGTCCGGCAATCACGGCGGCGACTCGCGCCGCGCCCTGATCAGGGGCACCCGCGAGGTCGCTTTCCCGATCATGGCCACCACCCTGACCACGGTCGTGGCGTTCCTGTCGTTCATCTTCATGACCGACCGGCTGAGCCTGTTCTACGTGCCCCTGGCCGTGAGCGTCGGTATCGCCATGCTGGCTTCGATCTTCGTCGCCTTCGCCTGGATCCCCGTCGCCCTCAAGGGTCCGGCCGAAAAGGAGATGCGGACCACCCGCGCCGCCGACGACGAGTTCGGCCTGCAGGGATTCGCCATGGTCTGGCGCTGGGGGCTGGGCGTGGTGCTGCTGGCGATCATCGCCTTCATCGGGGCCTGGGTCTGGAAAGGACGCTTCACCGCCCAGGAGATCCTGCCCTGGATCGGCGTCCTCGGCGGCCTGCTGCTGGCCGTGGGCATCTTCGTCAGCTACGTGCAGCAGCTGACCCGCGGGCACCTGCGTTTCTGGTACCTGCCGGTTCTGATCACCGTCGGCCTGTTCGTCGGCACCTTCTTCGTCTTCAAGGACAAGGTCCGCACGGGCGGTTTCTGGCGGCCGCAGTCCAGGGAACAGATCGTCGTCTACTGCGAGCGCCCCGTCGGCACCGACGTCAAGCTCTCGAGCGAGACCATCAAGCTGTTCGAGACCGAGGTGCTGCCCCTGCCCGAAGGCGCCCACATGCGCAGCGGCGCCTACCAGAATCGCGCCTGGATCAACCTCGAATTCGACGACGAGCTGCTCCAGACGGCGTACCCGGAGATGTTCCGCAACAAGTTCATCGTGCTGGCCGAGGAGCTCGGCGGCATGTTCATCTGGATCAACGGCTTCGGCGACCCCTACATGAAGGGCGGCCGCGGCGGCGGCATGAGCAACTCCACCATCCGCATCACCGGCTACAACAGCAAGGAACTCAAGGCGATCACCGACGGGGCGCTGGAACGGCTGGAAAGGAACCGCCGGGTGCGCAACCCCCGGCTGACCAGCGGCGACCGCTTCAGCCGCAACGCCACCGATGAGACCGTCATCATCCTGGACCGCGATGCCCTGGCGTCGCACCGCCTGAGCATGATGGAGGTCATGGGCCACATCCGGCGCCTGCTGGGGGTCGAAAACCCCTGGCACATGGTGGTCGAAGGCGAAGACCAGCGGCTGATGCTGACCTTCGACGACTCCGAGTCCATCGAATACGACCAGGTGCTCGGCCGGACCATGACCACGGCCCGCGGGCAGAAGGTGCAGCTCGGGCGGCTGATCAGCATCGAGAGCCGGCCGGAGATCAGCTCCATCAACCGCCACGATCAGCGCTACAGCCAGATGATCAACTGGGAGTACATCGGCACCGACCGCATGCGTCGACAGTACATCGAGGACGTCATGGCCGGCATCCAGCTGCCGTACGGCTACACGGCCGAGGACATGAGCGGCCAGCAGATCACCGAAGAGGAGGAAGAGGAGCTCAAGCAGACGTTGTGGCTGACCCTGGCGTTCATCTTCATGGCGCTGGCGGCCATGTTCGAAAGCTTTTTCCTGCCCCTGCTCGTGCTGCTGTCCATCCCCATGGCGCTGTCCGGGGTCGGCGGCATCTTCTGGGCCACCGGCAGCGAGTTCGACTCGTCGGCCAAGATCGGCCTGATCCTGATGTTCGGCATCGTGGTCAACAACGCCATCCTGCTGATCAACCGGTTCCGGCTCCAGGTGCGGGAAATTGTCGAGGAGGGCGACTTCCCCGTGGGCGACCAGGACGGCCAGATCCCCGTCAAGCGCCGCCTGGGCGGGTTCGACCTGTGGCGCCTGCCGGTCGCGATACGCCAGAAGGTTCTCAGCCGGGCGATCATCGACGGCACCCGCATCCAGATGCGTTCGATCCTGCTGACCAGCGGCACGACGATCGCCGGTCTGCTGCCGCTGCTCTACAAGAAGGACGCCACCGCCGGCAAGGACATCTGGGAGAACCTGGCGCTCAGTTCCATCGGCGGTCTGGGCAGCAGCACCGTGCTGATCCTCAGTGCGCTGCCGGCTCTGTACTGGATGTTCACGCGCTGGGGCTGGGGCCTGGCCCGCTTGGGCCGCTGGCTCCGCCGGCGCGGCGCTGCCAAGGCCGGGTCAACAGAGGTCCTGTCGCCACAGACGGAAGGCTCCCCGCTCCACTTAGCGGTTCCTCAGCCAGGTCTGTTTCTTGCTTACCAGGGTCCGGCAGTGATTGTCCGGCCCTTGCGTGCATTCCGGCACGAATCCGCCCGGTCCGTGGGCCATGACGGCCAAAGCGAGGAGTCCCATACCATGCGGAATGCCAGCAAATTTGTCCTGATGAGCCTGCTGCTCACCAGTCTGTTCGCTCTGGTCGGCTGCGGCAGCGATGATCCCGCCAGCCCGACGACCACCAACAGCGTCGATTCGGCAACGGCCGAAGAATTCGCCGTTCAGGCCCTGGATATGATCAACTCCATGGCCGCGGACATCCCCTACGTCTCCGACGGAGACTTCACGCAGGGGACGTTCGCCAAGGCCGGCGAACAGCCCGAGTGGGATCCCCAGCAGATGGCCTGGGTCTACGATGTGACCCTCGACCTCTCGGAAGGTGACCCGCCGACGACCACCGGCGAGATCCGGGCTTCGGTCTGGATCCAGTTCCGCAACGCCGAAGGTCCGCTGACCTCGTCCGTGGGCGCCACCGAGATGGAATACCGCGCCGGCAGCGGCATGACCATGAACATGGCCGAGGACGGCGTCGTGGCCAACATCGAGTTCGACATGGCCACGACCATGCTCGTCGCCTACCGCCAGGACGGCGGCTACGACGTGGACGGAACCGGTGACGCCAACGTCTCGGCCTACCAGTCCAACGGCAGCCAGAGCGAACGGGCCGCATTCCACATGGCCTGGGGCATGGACCTGATGATCCAGCCCGAAGGCTGCCCCAGCGGCACGGCCTTCGTCGACCTGGCCCCCTACCGGATGGACGCCACCTACGACGGCCAGGGCAACGCCGCCTGGACCTTCACCGGCCCCAACTATGCGGCCGAGGGCACTGAATTGGTCGGGTGCGGACAGCCTCTGTAGAGCGCCGCAACCATTTGACGAGAAAGGCCGCGTCCGGCAGGACGCGGCCTCTTCTTTTCCGATGCGACGCCGGTGCCTAGCGGTTCCGGCTCCAGACGGAGGTCTCGTCCTCGCCGGCGCTGGAAGCGTCGGTGGCGTCGTTGCGCCGCGGCGACCGGAGCGTCTGCTCGGGCTGCTCGGGCACCAGCGACCGCAGGATGACCGGGTCCGTCTGCTGCGACACGGCCCCGGGCTGGTCGTCCTGCCAGCTGCGGATCAGGGCATCCAGCGCGACCACGCGCTGCTGGAGGCGCTCCCGTTCGGCGTAGATCTCGTCCTGCTGCATCTTGATGGCGCTGCGGCTGTCGGCGCGGGCCACTTCGACCACGCCCACCAGGGATTCCAGGTCCGCGAGCACGGCCTGGACCTGGATCTGGGCCGCCTGCATGTTGGCTTTCAGCGCGGCCTGCTCCTCGTCCCGCAGCCGGTTCTCGTCCGCCAGCGCCGCCAGGCTGGCCTGCAGCCCACTTTCGACGGTGCGCAGCTGCTCGCCCATCTGCTGCAGCTGGGCCTGCTGCGCCTCGTCCCGGGCGGCCTGCTCTTCGGAGAATTCCTTCAGGTTGCCCTTGGTGGCGATGCCGAACAGGGAACACCCGCCCAGCATGAACAGCAGGGGAACAAGGACCAGGGGGCCCGCGATTCGACGATTCACCAGGGGATTGAAGGAGGATAGGGACATGGCATTCTCCTGACACGACCAGAAGTAAACGGCTGCATATTCGCCTGGAAACGCAAGCGATCGTTCAGGGGGGCGAAGGCGTCGCACGGGGCCAACTGCCTTCCCGATCATTATAGAACAAATCGCCGCGGGCATCAACCCCCCGCGCCCTGACCGTGGCGCAAAACGAACCCACCAATGATTTTCCCCCATACCTGTTAAATCAAAAATTGTGCTGTCCGGGCCTCCGACTTATGTTCTAATCGGCCCTGTCAACCCAGGCTTCTGCGGACCCGAATCCAGGAGTGCGAATTCATGAGTTCTATCGGTTCGGCCGCCTGGTCGTCGATCGGAAAGAAGGTGATCACCGGGCTGACTGGCATCGCTCTCATCGGATTCGTCATCGTCCATCTCCTCGGTAATCTGACCATCTTCATCGGCCCCGGCGCCTTCAACGAGTACGCCCACTTCCTCGAAAACGCCGCCCACGGCTGGCTCATCTACGCCTTCGAGGTCGGCCTGCTCGATCATCTTCCTTTTCCACATGATCTCCGCCATCACCGTGGCCTGGACCGACAAGCGCAAAGCCCGCCAGCAGGGCTACAAGTACAACGCCAACGCCGGCGGCAAGAGCCGCAAGACATTGGCCTCGCGTACGATGATCTACTCCGGCGCGATCATCCTGGTATTCGTCATCGGCCACATCTACCTGTTCAAGTTCGGCAACCACGATGTCGACCAGCACGGCGTGAAGAACCTCTACAAGACCGTCGCGACCGTCTTCAAGGGGCCGGCCTTCACCATCTTCACCGTGGTGGCGATGATCCTGCTGGGCCTGCACCTGCGGCACGGCTCCTGGAGCGCCTTCCAGTCCCTGGGCCTGGCCAACGACAGGTACCTGCCGGTGCTGGTCCGCGTCGCCCTGGTGTTCGCCGTGCTGCTGGCGATCGGCTTCATCGTCCTGCCCGTCTACCTGTTCCTCTTCGGCGATCCGAACGCCATGCCGGGAGGTCACTAGCATGTCGACCCACAGCAAACTCGATCCCAGGATTCCGGCGGCCCGCTGGCCGACAAGTGGGACCGCCACATGATCGACAACCCCCTGGTGGCTCCGGGCGGCAACCGCCGCAAGTTCAAGGTCATCGTCGTGGGCACCGGCCTGGCCGGCGGCGGCGCGGCCGCCACCCTGGGCGAACTCGGCTACAACGTGCTGAACTTCTGCATCCAGGACACGCCGCGGCGCGCCCACAGCGTGGCCGCCCAGGGCGGGATCAACGCCGCGAAGAACTACCAGAACGACGGCGACAGCATCTACCGCCTGTTCTACGACACCATCAAGGGCGGCGACTACCGCTCGCGCGAGGCCAACACCTACCGCCTGGCCGAGCTCTCGACCGGCATCATCGACCAGTGCGTGGCCATGGGCGTGCCCTTCGCGCGCGAATACGGCGGCACCCTGGCCAACCGCTCCTTCGGCGGCGTGCAGGTCAGCCGCACGTTCTACGCCCGCGGCCAGACCGGCCAGCAGCTGCTGCTGGGCGTCTACAGCGCGCTGAGCCGGCAGATCGACGCCGGCACGGTGAAGATGTTCCCGCGCCACGAGATGCTCGACCTGGTGGTCGTCGACGGCAAGGCCCGCGGCATCATCGCCCGCGAGCTCATCACCGGCGAGATCAAGCGCTACGAAGCCGACGCCGTGGTGCTGGCCACCGGCGGCTACAGCCCGGTGTTCTACCTGTCGACCAACGCGGTCAACAGCAACGCGACGGCCGCCTGGCGGGCGCACCGGCGCGGGGCCTACTTCTCCAACCCCTGCTACACGCAGATCCACCCGACGGCCGTGCCCCATCTGGGCGACTACCAGTCCAAGCTCACGCTGATGAGCGAGTCGCTGCGCAACGACGGCCGCGTCTGGGTGCCCAAGAAGGCCGGCGACAAGCGGGCGCCGAACGACATCCCCGAGAACGAGCGCGACTACTACCTGGAGCGCCGCTATCCGGCCTTCGGCAACCTGGTGCCGCGCGACATCGCGGCCCGCGCGGCCAAGGTCGAATGCGACGCCGGCAAGAGCGCCTACTACTCCGCCCACTCGGTGTACCTCGACTTCTCCGAGGCGATCGGGCGGCTGGGCAAGGACGTCGTGGCCGACCGCTACGGCAACCTCTTCGACATGTACAAGGAGATCATCGGCGACAACCCGTACGACACGCCGATGATGATCTACCCGGCCCCCCACTACACGATGGGCGGCCTGTGGGTGGACTACAACCTGCAGAGCACGATCGAGGGGCTGTTCGTGGCCGGGGAGGCCAACTTCTCCGACCACGGCGCCAACCGTCTGGGCGCCAGCGCCCTGATGCAGGGCCTGGCCGACGGCTACTTCGTCGTGCCCCGGGTCGTGGCCAGCTATCTGGCCGGAGCCAAGCTCGAGCCGGTCACCGACCAGCACGAGGCCTTCAAGGGCACCGAGAACGAGGTGCGCGAGCATTTCCAGCGCCTGCTGGACATCAAGGGCGAACGCACGGTGCGCGAGATCCACTGGGACCTCGGCCGCACCATGTGGGACAAGGTGGGCATGGCCCGCAACGGCGAGGGGCTGAAGGAAGCCATCACCACGATCGGGAAGCTGCGGGGTGAGTTCTGGCAGAACCTCGCCTTGACCGGCGAGCAGGGCGAGCTCAACAAGCAGCTGGAGCAGGCCAACCGCCTGGCCGACTACCTCGAACTGGGCGAACTGATGGCCCGCGATGCGCTGATGCGCGAGGAGTCCTGCGGCGGACACTTCCGCGAGGAACACCAGACCGAAGAGGGCGAAGCCAAGCGCGACGACGCCAACTTCACCTTCGTCTCCGCCTGGCAGTACACCGGCGAGAACAAGGAACCGGTCATGCACAAGGAGGACCTGGTGTTCGAGAACGTGGAACTCAAGACCCGCAGCTACAAATAGAGGAAGGACGGTCCCATGAGCGACAAGACAATGACGATTCATCTGAAGATATGGCGGCAGGACCGCGGCCAGGACAAGGGACGTTTCGTCGACTACACGGTCGAGAACGTGCTGCCCCTGATGTCCTTCCTCGAGATGCTCGATGTCCTGAACGAGGACCTCGTCAAGAAGGGCGAAAAGGCGGTCGAGTTCGACAACGACTGCCGCGAGGGCATCTGCGGCACCTGCGGCCTGGTCATCAACGGCGTCGCCCACGGCACGCATGCCGCCTGCACCACCTGCGAGGTGCGCATGCGCAGTTTCAACGACGGCGACACCATCACCGTCGAGCCGTTCCGCGCCGGCCCCTTCCCCGTCCTGCAGGACCTGGTGGTCGACCGTTCGGCCTTCGACCGGATCCAGAACAAGGGCGGCTTCGTCTCCATGAACGTGGGTTCGGCGCCCGACGGCAACGATCAGCTGATCCCCAAGCACGCCGCCGACAAGGCCATGGACGCGGCCGCCTGCATCGGCTGCGGCGCCTGCGTGGCCGCCTGCCCCAACGCTTCGGCCTCGCTGTTTGTCAGCGCCAAGATCAGCCAGTTCAGCTGGCTGCCCCAGGGCGAGCCCGAGCGCACGCGGCGGGCCCTGCTGATGGTGGGGCAGATGGACGACGAGGGTTTCGGCGACTGCTCGAACCACGGCGAATGCGAGGCGGTCTGCCCCAAGGAGATCTCCATCGAGAACATCGCGCGCATGCGGCGGGAGTTCGTCAGGGCGGCGTTCAAGGGGTAGCATGACCCTATCAACGGCCACGGAAAAGCGGCGGATTGGCCTTCCAGTCTGCCGCCTTTTCCTTGGACACCGGCACTGGGACAGGTGTTTCGAATGAGCCTTCTTTTTGACACCAGCGCGCCCGCGGACGGGAATGCACCCGCCCCCGACCATCCCGTGTGGAAGAAGATCCTGCTGAGCGCCCTGATGGTCGGGATGTTCTTCGGCCTCCTCGAACTTGTCCTTCTGGCCGCAGGCGTCGAGCCCGTACTCGTCGAGGACGATCCCTTCGTGGGGTTCGCCGGCAATGTCCCCCTCTTTGTCGAAACCACCGCACCGTCCGGCGCGAAGTTCCTGGAGACCGCCCCCAACAAGCGGCTGTTCAATCCCCAGCGTTTCCCCGCACGCAAGGGACCGAATACCTATCGGATATTCTGCCTCGGGGGTTCCACCACCTACGGGCGGCCGTTCGACGACAACAGCTCGTTCTCCGGCTGGCTCAGGGAACTGCTGCCCCTGGCCGCCCCCGGGACCGACTGGGAGGTCATCAACGTCGGCGCCGTCAGCTACGCGAGCTACCGGGTGGCCCACCTGATGGAAGAGCTCGTCCGCTACGAGCCCGATCTGTTCATCGTCTATTCCGGACAGAACGAGTTTCTCGAAGAGCGCACCTATCGCACGCTGAAATCGACACCGGCCTTCGTCAGGGCCGTATCCGGCCTCCTGGCCCGCACCCGGACCTGGGCCCTGATGAACTCCCTGCTCGACGGTCTGGGAATCACCTCCCCCGGTTCGCCGGCGGACAAGGCCGAACTCGCCGAGGAGGCCGATACCCTGCTGGAGCATTTCGGGCCCGAAGCGTACCAGCGGGACGACAAGCTGGCCGCACAGATCCGCGAACATTTCGTGATCAGCCTGGACCGGATGGCCCGGCTGGCCGCCGGCAGTGATGCAGCCATGGTCCTCGTGAAGCCGGCCGTCAACATCAAGGATTGTTCACCCTTCAAGAGCCAGCCGACCGACGGCTTGTCCGCGGAGGATCTGACGCGGTCCGCGGCCGCTGCCGCATCCGCCGCCGATGCCCTGGCAGCCGGACAGTTGGAGCCGGCGCTGGCGCACCTGGACCGCGCCCTGGCGCTGGATCCGCGCAACGCGGACCACCATTACCGCCGGGGTCGGGTCCTGCTGCTACTGGGCCGCCAGGAGGAAGCCAGGACGGCTTTCTACCGGGCCCTCGAAGAGGATGTCTGTCCGCTGCGGATCCAACCGGTCATGATGAACGGCATCGAGACGGTCGCCCAGGACCGGAACCTGCCGGTGGTGGATTTCGAGCGGCTCATCGCCGACAAGGCGCGGGAGGAACTCGGCTCGGCGATCGCCGGCGAGGAATTTTTTCTCGATCACGTCCACCCGACGATCCGCGCCAATGGTCTGCTCGCCCTGGAGCTGGCCCAGACGGTCCTTTCGACCGCGGGGCTGCCCGCAGCCCGCCTGACCCCGGACCAATTGCGGACGGCCGGCGAGAATATCGAGCAGCGGCTGGATCCCGCCAAGCGCGCGCGGTCCCTGGCCAACCTGGCGGCCGTCCTGGCGTGGTCCGGCAAGACCGAGGACGCCGTTCGTCCCGCCCGGCAGGCCCTGGAGTTTCCCCACGAGGATCCGCTGACGGTCAAGACCGCGGCCAACATCCTGGCCACCTGGTATGCGACCACCGGTGATCTGGAGCAGGAGAAGCGCTACTTCCGGTTGGCCCTGAATGCCAATCCCGGCATGCCCGACACGCACTGGCGGATCGGCCTGCGGGCCCTGGACCGGCAACCGCCGGAGGTGGAACTCGCCTGCGCCCACCTGCTGTTCGCGGCGGTCTACTGGCAGGGAGAACAGCGCGACGCACCGCACCGGATCCTGGGCGGGATCCTGGCGTCACGCGGGCACGGCCCGGCCGCCTATTCCCACCTGCTCGAAGCCCGCGCCATCGATCCGGGGCATCCGGAAACCAAGGAGCTCCTGGCGCGGGTCGGCGGCCAGCTGGGTGGTGCGGCGGCGTCTTTTGAAACACCCAAATTCACCGTGGAAAAACACCCCTCCGGAGCCATCAGCACGATCGTGCAGGTTCGCCTCGACAGTCGCGGCCAGCCCGTGTCCGATGGCATCTGGACGGAATGGCATCCCGGGGGCGAACCGAGCCTGTACCGCGAGATGTCGGGTGGCCGGCCCCGGGGTGTGGAAGTGCGATGGGATCCGGAGGGGCGCGAGGTCAGTCGGGCGGTGCGGTGAACTGGAGTCATCGATGTCGACGCGGACCGCGGCGGTTGCGGGGCGGTGTGTCCCTGGAGAGCTTGGTCGAGGACTTAGCGCGCAAGCGGCGGGATTTCGTGCGGGCGGCGTTCAAGTAGGTGCCAGTTCGCAATAGTTGATTAGAAATGAGGACGGCCGCCGGAGGGATCCGGCGGCCGTATCGTATATCCAAAAACTAGTTCATTTGATCGAAATCAACATACCAACCGCAGACCCCGCTCGCATAATTTTGAGCTGCATCTGCGGCTTCACTAAAATCAAAACACATATCTTCGGCCGTTAGGCCCGTAAGCCCCCCTGGAACGTTACCAACCCATTGGGCCATGCAACTACTCCATGTACTATACGCAGCATAATACTGTGAGACAGCAATTACACATCCGTTAATACCTAAGTCTCCTCCTGGAGCAGCAGGCGCTTCGGACGGCGAAACTACTGCTACAACCACAAGCGCAACAGTGCAAATGACAATTCCTAGCTTTTTCACAGCATATCCTCCACGCGATTAGTGCCCAATGGACACGGCTAAACGAACACGGCTAAACGAATATAGCCAACATCTGTGTTGTCGGAATTTTCCAAATATTTACGAAATTGATTGAAGTTAATAGATGGGTTCATAAACAATCATCCTATCACTCAAACCCACTACCCGTTCCAGTTCGAAACTTCCAATGCCGCCCAAATTGCGGCAGCGAATTCTAACTTCATAGCTTGGAGGTGCAGAAAATTCGCGTATTCTTTGCCATTATTATCGTGCAGTTGCCTGAATTTGGAGCTGGTAACCATCTCCCCATCTTTTCTCACTTACCCAAACCCATCGGGTTCGCTGTTCCTGAGCGCGAAGGTCGGCCAGTTCGTTTACCTCCCTCAGGGCGGGCCCGAGCGGACGCGGCGGGCCCTGCGGATGGTCGCCCGGAACGGCGACGACGGGTTTAGCAACTGCTCGAACCATGGCGAGTGTGAGGCGGTATGTCCGAAGAAGATCCCGATCGAGAACATCGCGAAGATGCGGCGGGAGATTGTGACTGCGGCATTCGATTAGGGATTGTCAGGAATAGTTGGATGGGAAAACGACGGCCGCCGGTAGGATCCGGCGGCCCAAAAATCCCTACTGGGTGAACGCCAAGTCACAAGCCGAAATCATTGCAGTAAGTGCAGCATCCATGGCAGTTTCCAAGGTACTGCACATGTCATGAGCGTGAACCCATTCATTTCCCGCCCAATAGTCCATGCAGTCATTCCAATCCCGCTGGGCATTGTAATGTGAAGTAATTGCTGCCAAACAACTACCTGGAGCTGGAGCAGCCGGAGCAACGGAGGGTGGGGCAACTGTAAATATTAGTGTTACAACAGCAAGAACGATCATTCCATACTTCTTCATTTGACTTCGTCCTTCTAAACAAACAATCCAACTGGCCTACTGCCGGGCTTCAATGCCTTTTAGACGGAGGGATTCAAGAAATTCCTTAATAACCACCACAAAATCACACCAGTTATCTGAAACTGCTCTTGGATAACGAATGCTGCATACCCAAAAAATTAAAGTTGTAGCACCGTACCCGTATTTCTTCGGGAGGAGGGGTGGAAAACTCATCGTCATTCTTGACATCATTATCGGATAGCTGCCTAACAAAAGCCCTTGCGATCACCTCTCCACCTTGAATAACCACGATCGTTGATTCCCTTATGAAAACCTTATCGTGATTCGGGTCGTACGGGCACTGGATCTCAAATCCGCCCAAACTAGTTCCATCTCTTAGGAAAATCTCGAAAGTCCCTGCTGAGTTTGCCGCTTTTCGGCCATATTGATCCTCAAATTGGACCATCAGGCGGTCCTCACCTAGCCAACGGACGGAAACAATGGCTTGGGGATCTGCAGGCTGGGGTTTCTCATTGTCGAAATACTCGCCTCTGACGCCCGTAGGATTTAAAGCCCCCCATTCCTTCTAGCTGACAGTTTCCATTTCCGTACTTCCCGGCTTGCCTATTAAAAGGAGTAATCACGATCGGGGGCCACACACACAAATTCACCAGACCAATTAATGTCCCAACCGCGGACCAGAGTTCGAATGTTTCTAAATTCAAAATCAATTGTGGCCGGATCGAAATCCGCACACCGGTCCGCATCAGGACTCTTACGAGATCACCCTGAACCAATTGGAGAGTACCTGATATCGCCTTATCTTCAACCGACCCACCTGACCCTGATGGCCCCACAGAAACTAGGAACAGTTGGTCTGAGGAACTGGACACCGCGCGCAACTGCATACGCTTATTCCAATTGTCTCCAAGATCATAAACCTCCTCTTGGAATAGCGAACGACCCTCGGTATCGTACTTCGCTATTTTCCACGAAAAAGCCTGGGTAACGTAGCAAGTTCCATCTCCTGCTACAGCGATGAGGGCCGGGATAAACAGTTCCCCCTGCCCCTTATCGACCCCACGCAAGGAAGGGAGGATTTCACCAGAGGAACTTATGCGTCTGACTTCCGACCCTGTGGTATCAAGCAGATATACGATACCTGCCGCATCAACATCCACATCAGCCACTATGCCCAAAGGGTAGTTATGATCATCAAGTGAAACGTCAAATATTTTTGTGGGAAAAAATGCTCGAGGTCCGGCGTCCACATTGTGACTCTCACTTCGCCCTCGGCCATTGTTGGAGAGGCACCGGTGAGAAACAAAAGTGCCCACACACCAAAATCTCCGTAGTACGGGTTTACAGATACTCATATCAAACACTCTCACACGACTATATTTGGTGCACAGGCATGAGCCCAAATAAATAGCGTTTCAACATAAATAGAATCTTCAATCACACAATTCCCACCTGCATCGATGCAGTCTAGAAGTTGGGTTGCCGCTTGCATCAATTGAATAGTCAAGCTTTGACAATCCGGCGGCCCCGGCACCGCACTCGTCGCGGGCGCCCACAACACTCCCGAAACGACAATCAAAGCTACAAGACAGAATAACTTCATGACACACTCCTTAGAGAATCAAGTGATGATATGTTCAACATATTTCGGAAATTTTGTAGCAATTACCAATTGAAATCAATATCTACGCAACCCGAATCGCCTCTTCACGGGCGCAAGGCAACGACCAATTCCATCCACCACCGCGCCCACTCCCCCCGCAATGACCGCCTCCGGATAACCAGTACGATATCCGCCATCCTGACTCACCGAGGGTCTCGTCCCCGGATCACTCGGCGAGCCGGACCCCGTTTGTGGTCAGAATGTGCCCGCCCCAAGCGTAGGGATGGCGCGGTGAACTTCCGGCCTGCCACGCCGGGCCTGCGGAAAATGGACTCCGCGCGGATTGGTCCATTCCGTTGGTCTCGGGCCGATCGTCCAGGTTCCACAGCGTTTGGTGAACCAGGGCCGCCCCCGCATCCAGGAACGCCTCCCCAAACCCCGGCGCCACCCGCGACCCATCCACATAAGGCGCCCCGCTGGAACATCCAGCCAGGACCACCTCGTTACACCCCCGCAGGTCCAGGGCCAGGATGTCCGCCGCTTCCACGAAAGCATCGGAAAGGTCGGTGATGGACGGGTCCGCAGCCAAAGGCAGGAACCGAATATACGGCGTCGCCTGGTCGCGCTCGTGGTGGGCTGCCACGTATAATCTCCTGGCCCCTGCGAGGTGCTTCAGGACGACCCGCTTGGTGGCATCCGGGCCCAAAAGGACCGTCGCCGCTCCCCAGACCTTCGACACTTCCAGAGCCTCCTCCCTTGCTCCAGACAAGGGCACCAAACCGGGGAATTTCCGCTTCAGGTCCTTGGCGATGGCGGGATCGCCTACCACCACCGATTCCGTCTTGGTGGGTATTCCCGCTTCATCCTTGGTCCGCAAAAACCGCAGGTAGGCGGTGTCCGCGTGCTCGACCAAAGGCGTGTATTGCTCACCGGGAGCGAGGTCGAAGGTGGAAAACGGGATCTGGGTCAATGCGTCGTCCGCGGAAATCCACAAAAGGGCGCGCTGCTGCCTGCCCTCCCTGTCGCGCCAGGATTCGGCCAAATGTGCGGGCACCAGTTCCCGAGCCAGGAGATGCAGAGCCTCCTGGGCATGCCGCCCGACCGGCGCGGCTTCATCGGGCGGTGGGCTGGCGATCTCCGCCAGGGCGGTCGCTACGGCCGTCCGCTGGCCTCCGCCTGCAAGGGAAGCACCGTCCGCTCTATTTTTCGGCAGAACGCCACCACCGGATGATCTCCGTCTCGGTCACCACATACACCAGGTGGGGGTCGTCGTTTTTGAACGAGTTCCTGGCCCGGCCCGCCCGCCGTACCGCGAGCCAGCCTTTCACCGCCTCCCTGGCGCTGTCGAACCGGGCCTCCGTCCCCAAACCACGCTCGCGACTCGCCACCACCGTCAACCCCCGCCAAGCCATGTCAAACTCGTACCCCAGCTCCGGGTTGTCCGCGATCAGATCATGGATAAACCACCGAACCTCGTCGAACCCCTGCAACTCCAGATAGGTGTGGGCGCTCGGAGGCCCTGATGTGAGGCGTTGCTGAACCAACCGGAGGGCTTCCACCACTGCGGCAGCCAGATCGTGCCCATCGCCGAAATGGGCTCTGGTCAGCCGCAGTTTCAAGTTGACCGCAAGGCGGGTCTCCCACGAGGGGGCCCCCATGCTCCGCTCGGAAACCGGTGGGATCCACGCGAGGATCTCCAACGAGCGGGTGAAATCCTCCCTTTGCTCCAAGAGCGAGGCCTTGAGTAGCAGAAAGGTGTTTTCGTTGACGGCTAATTGTCTGCCCGGGCTTGCTCCATTCCGATCGTAATGACCTCGGCCGCTCTCTCCAACTGGCCGGAACGTAAAAGGTATCTGGCCAAGTCCCTCAGGATCCCCAGGTAATCCAGGGGCTTGGGCCTGGGCCCCACGACCGTCAGCAGGTCTTCCGCGACGGCAATGGCAGAATCATGGTTTCCCCACGCAAAATGAACTTGAGCCTCCTTCATCCGCATCCAATGGAGCACGCCTTTATCCATCTTGGTCAAGCCGGTCGGATCCATCGCCTCGGCCTGGCGCACCAGCCCCGCCACCAGATCCCAGCACCCCAGATCGGCATAGAAACCCGCCAGGTTGACGATATAGCGGATTTCCTTTGCCCCACCCTTAAGCTTCTTAGACTTCTCCCTGGCTACTTTGTAGAGTAGATGGGCCGCCCCCAAGCGGCCTTCAGCACGGGCCCAACTGGCACGGAACTCTTCGGCCCGGGCGGCCTGGTTGGCATTTTGAATTTTCCGTGCCAGGAGGGTCAGGGAATCCATGAGGGCGGCGGCCAGCTCGTCCCGCCCTTTCTTTTTTTCGATGCTGGCCAGGACGCCGAACAACTGGCATGACATTCCGGGAAACCCGATGGACCGACTCAACTCCAGGGCTCTATAAAAATGCGCGATGGCCGCGTCTTCGTTCTCCATTTCGTCTTCCAGACGCGCCAAATCGGTCAGGACCATCACTTCCTCGGCATGATACCCTTGGGCATGAAAAAGGGACTGGATGTCTTCCAGCTTGACCACCTTGATCGAATCATCCATGGCCGAGTCGAACAGCATTCTATCTTCGTCTCGGCGTCATCATTGACCCGGGAAACGGTATCGAAGGAATTGCCTTCCAGGAACGCGACGAAATGGCGGCCCAAGGCCACCTCGTAGTCCCGCTCCAGGATACCGGTCAGGCGTTTGAGGTAGGGCAGAAGGAATAACATGTCCGATTCTGTCATTCCGGGCCGTCTTCCCCATGGCGAAGAAAACTTGAACTCAACGCGGTCCGGCCGGCCTTTTTGTAGTAGTTTTCGACATCCTGATCAGAACCGTGGATGAGAACGGTTCTGCTCCCCCGGGACAAGGAGGGAACCAGTTTCTCGAGACGTTTTTCCTGGGATAAACTGCAGCCGGAAAGCGTCAAAAAAAAGCCCAGCAATACGGCCAAGCCCGAGATTGAGGAGGAGAGCCCAATGTCGGTTTCATCATGGTGGTTTCCGACCCGCTGGCCTGTTGGCCAGAGGTCGGCCTACTTTCCTAAGAGAACTCAAATTGGTGGCGTTGTTTGCGCGCTGAAGCTTAAACAAGTCGGAGATTCTTGCCAGAATTACCATGGTGCGCAAATCTTTTCCATTCCTTACCATAAGAAATGAATTTGGCGGAACCCACCCCTGAGGAATGGTGACTCGCCCATGTCACATCCGGATAGCTATATGAGCGAACAATTTATCCACGAAGAAGATCAGCGTCTGGCCCGGGACATTCTTGCCGGAAACGAGCAAGCCTGGCATCGATTCATGGAGCGGTACGCCGACCTGGTCACCCATGTTGCCGGCCGCTATCTGTTCGACGCCGATGATGTCGCCGCCGTCCAGACCGAGGTCTTCGAGTCACTCTACCGTGGAAAACTGGCGGCCTACCGGGGCCGGTCCTCGCTGGCGGCCTGGGTCGCCGTCGTCACCCGGAATATCACCGCCGATTTCCTGCGGCGTCGGTTCGGCCGCCGGGAAATCCCCGTGGGGCTGAAGCGGCTGTCGAAACTCCACCGCGAGATCTTCCGGCTCTATTATATCGAAGGCGCCACCTTTTTTGCGACCCTTGGAGACTCTGCGGAAGCAGAATGCCTCGCTGGATGAAGATACGTTGCTGGACCATCTGCAGGTAATCCATGATCGAATCACCGACAAGACCCTGCGCCGAATCGCCTATGACCTGGCGGCTCATTCGGTCGGTGCGGCATCGGGACGACTGCTGGAATTCTGTCAGAATACGACCTGGGACCACGAGGCGAGCGGCGCCAGCACCGATCCCCTGACCATGCTCACCCTCCAGGAGGCGGAGATCCGCGCGCGCAAGATCCTCGATCTCGTGGCCGAACTGCCGCCCGAAGACCGTCTGCTCCTCGCCCTGCGCTTCGATGAGGGGTTGCGTGCCCGGGAAATTGCGGACAAATTGGGCTATTCCGGGCAGAGGAAGGTATTCTCGACGCTCGACAGGATCTTTCTCAAGATCAGGCGGCGCAGCGCCAAGATCTTCGAAGAAGACGAGTAGATGAAAATGAAATTCAGGTTGAGACGGAAAAAACCCGTTTTCTTCCGACTCCTATTCATGGACTGCACGGGGGCAAAAAGGATTTGAGGGAATGAACGCCAACGAACCCCACCTTTCGGAGGAAATGCTGGCCGTGCTTCATCGATGGGCAGGTGAATCTGGACGACGAAGAGGCGACCGCCCGGGAACACC
>CALOFL010000003.1:0-53429 GCA_942492615.1 Candidatus Krumholzibacteriia bacterium | reverse complement strand
GCCCAATCGATGTTCTCCAGGCTGGTGTCGGTGCGGTCGAAGATACCGGCGTTGTTGATGAGGATGTCGATGGTCGTTCCATCGAGGCGCGCCGCCAGAGCGGTCACGCTCCCGGGATCGGTGACATCGAGCTGTTCCACCCTGACACCCAGATCCTTCAGCTCTGCGGCCCGCTCCGGTTTGCGGGCCGTGCCGATGACGGTGTGACCCTTGGCCGCCAGCTGGCGGGCGAACTCGAGGCCGATGCCCCGGTTGGCGCCCGTGATCAGAACGGTGGTGTTTTCCTGGGCGTGGGCGGGAAGGGCCCCCAGGGGAAGGCAGGCGGCGACCGCCAGGGTGACAAGCAGGTTCTTCATGGTTCCCATCACTTTCTAGTACCGGTTAGGCACGATGTGTTTGAAGGGCGGCTGAGCGGGCACTCCGTCCCGGCGTTTCTTTACCTTGGGCACCTGGGGCTCATCGAAATCAACCTTTTCGTAAGGGATGAGTTCCAGGAGCTGGGCGATGCAGTTCAAGCGCGCGCGCCGCTTGTCGTCGGCTCTCGGACCACGTACCAGGGGGCCCAGGCGGTGTCGGTCCAGTTGAACATGTCGGCGTAGGCCGCGGTGTAGTCCCACCAGCGGGCCCAGGACTCGATATCCATCGGACTCAGCTTCCACTGCCGGACCGGATCCTTCATGCGCCGCAGGAAGCGCCGCTCCTGTTCCTCGCGGCTGACATCGAAGAAGAACTTGATCAGGTGGATGCCGCTGTCGATCAGGTACTTCTCCAGCGGGGGGCAGACCTCGAAGAAACGTTGGACCTGGTCCTCGTCGCAGAAGCCCATGACCCGCTCGACGCCGGCCCGGTTGTACCAGCTGCGGTCGAACAGGACGATCTCCCCGCCGGCGGGGAAGTGCGCGTAGTAACGCTGCATGTAGAGCTGGGATCTTCTCGCGCTCGGTGGGCGCCGGCAGGGCCACCACCCGGAAAACCCGTGGGCTGACCTTTTCGGTGATCCGCTTGATGACGCCGCCCTTGCCCGCGGCGTCGCGCCCCTCGAAGACCACGGCCACCCGCTCGCCGGATTCCTTCAACCAGGCCTGCAGGTGGGCGAGTTCGACATGCAGCTTGGCGAGTTCGGCCTCGTATTCCTTGCGGCTCAGCTTGTCGGGTCTCCCCTTCTTGCCGTCTTTCTCTTTCTTGCTCATCGTCCATCCTCTGTCCGCGGCCACCGCTACCAGCCGTCGATGTAGTAGTAGTCGAAGCGGGACAGCACCGTCTTGGTGAAGTCCCAGGCTTCATTGTAGGTCAGTCCGCTGTCGTCGGGAATGACGATCTTGATGTAGAGCTCGTCGCCCAGCCGGCGCTTCAGGTCTTCCAGCCGCTGGAAGAGCTCGGTGCTCGTGAACTCCTGCCAGTGGTCCTGCCCGATGCCCTTGATCAGGTAGCTGTCCCGGCCGCCGGACTTCCTGTACTGGACCGAGACCACTTCCTTGCCCAGGGAGCTGCGCGCCGGACGCACCAGCTTCAGGTACTTGTCTTCCAGGGACGAGAAGTCCTTGCGCTGCCGGGCCAGGGCCATCTCGAGGTCGCTCTTCTCGTCGCCGAGCGTCAGCAGGGTCGTCTCGCTGGCCTCCAGGCGGCTGAGAAGTTCGGCGATCTCCAGGCTCAGCTGCCGGTTCGCGCGCTCGGCCTCGTCCCGGATGCCGGCGATCATCATCTGGGCGTTGTCCAGCTCCTCCTGCTTCTCGGTCAGCTGCAGCCGGATCAGGCGCAGGTTTTCCGCGAGGTTCTCCTTCTGCTCCTCCAGGCGGGCGATGGCCGCGGCCTTGATCTCGAGATTGTCGTCCAGCCGCTGCATCTCGTCGGTGAGCAGGATGATCTCCATGCGGGTCGAGCGCACCGCCTCCTCGAGGTCGGTGTTGCGCAGGCGCAGATCGGCCAGCACCTGCACGTTGTCGCGCAGCTGCTGTTCGCTGTCGGCCTGCATCGCGCGGCTCAGGCGGATCTGGGTGATCAGGTCGGCGTTCTTGATGATGACCACGACCATGGTCAGCATGAATACCATCAGGATGACGGTCATGATGTCGGTGAACGACGGCCACAAGGTGGCGTCCGAGGACTCGGACTGACGATTGACCCTCAGGTCGGTGAAGCCGCGGAACTGGTGCATGATCTTCTCCTCCGGTTCAGCGGTTCAGGCGGAAGCCCTCGACCAGGATCTGGCGCAGTTCGTCCAGCCGGACCAGCGAGGCTTCGAGGGCTGCGGTTCTGCTGGTCCAGACCGCCGATGCACGGCGGCGCCCTGACTCTGCCGCTCGCCGGCGGTCTGGTCGCCTGCCGCTGGCTCCGTCGATACCGCCCAGTCCCTGGCGCATCTCGCCGACCAGGCCGCGGATGTCCTCCACCAGCAGCTTGGTCTGGTGGTTGATCGCGTCGGGCTCGAAGGTGAACTCCGGCACCATGTGGATCAGCACGCCGCGCTCCACCTGGCTGGAGACCCAGGTCTGCAGGTCGGTCAGGCGGTGGAAGAAAAAGGTGAAGAAGAAGTAGCAGACGATGGCCGTCGCCGTGGTCGTCAGCGCCGTGTTCATGCCCAGCAGCAGCAGGCCCATGCCGGCGTCCGGGACCGCTGGTCTGCAGCACGTCGCCGGCCCCGACCAGGGCGAAGATCAGCGAACTGACCGTGCCGAAGACGCCCGTGAGGATCAGCACGTTGTTGACGAAGCGGGGGAACGACTGGTGCAGGCTTTCCTCGGCGATCATGATGGCGCTGATGGCGCCGTGATCGACCGGGCCGCCGCGCTCGAACAGTTCGCGGATGGTGTCGTAGCGGTCGGTCAGCAGCGACGTCTCATCCTCGTCGAGGAGGATTTCGGCGCAGGGATAACCCTCGGCCCGCCGCCGCTGGAAGTCGGCGATGATGATTTCCTGGCGCTCGTAGTGCCTGATGGCAACCACCAGGCGCCAGGTGCCCAGGGCGAACAGGAGAAGAATGCCGCCGTTGAGAAGGACCGGTCGGGGGTCTCCCAGGAGGACACCGGTGACCGCATCGATCTTCCAGACGAACAGCAGGACCGCCGCGAGGACCGCCGCGGCCAGGACGATCGCGATCTGGATGAGGATCTGCCGACTTTTTGTCGCCATGAATGCCGCCTTGGTTGGAGCGCGCCCGGGGATCCCTCCCATACGGAAGAGTCTCGGGCGGGTTGCGGTGGGTCGCCGATCTCCGCGTCGCCACCCGTAAACGATAGTGCGCGATTGCCGGGTTCGCTGTTAATCTGTTCGGGTGGGGGATTTATTCCGGAACCGCACCCGGGGTTTTTCCCGGCAATGGCAAGACGACCCGGTGGAGGGCTGTTTGGAGAAAGGAACACCATGATCACCATCATCCGGCGTATTTGTGGCGGATTGGTGCTGCCGGCGGCCTTCGTCGGCGCGCTGTTCCTGCCGGCCCCTGCCGGGGCCCTGGCTCAGACCGACGATGAAAACTTTGCGGCCGCCGAGGCCGCCTTCATGGAGGCCGCCGACGACGAAGCCCGCTTGCGGATCGTCAGGGATTTTCTGGAGGCTCATCCCGATCATCCCGATGCGATCGTCGTCGTCGATGTGGGGGTCAGGTTGCTGGCGGACAGCATGGGGGACCTGGCCGGAGCCGTCGCCCTCGCGGAAAGCCATTTGTCCCTGACTACGAATCCCGAGGTTCAGGCCCAGATCCGGAAGATCCTGCTGAGGCTCTTCAGCACCCCCGAATATGCGGCCAAGCTCAAGGCTCTGGTCGCCGACATGTACGACCTTCAGGGGATGTCCTACGTCGAGCATCTGGCGGTCATCAGGGCCGCGATCGGGGCCGAGGACTGGTCCATGGTCGAGGCCCATTGCGCCGCCGCCGCCTCCCAGGCCACGGTGGAGGCCTACCGGGCGGCCTACCCCGACAGGGACCTTTCCATGGCGGAAGTGACGGCGGCCGCCCGCAACCGGCAGGGCCTGCTCAAGACCTTCACCGGGTGGGCCGCGGCGAACCAAGGTGATCGGGACCAGGCCCTGGCCGATTTCGAGGCGGCTGGAAAACTGGTACGGCAGTCGTATTTCGGACAGCCCGGCAACGAACTGTACCGTTTCTGGGGCCAGACCCTGGTCATGGCGGGCCAGACCGACACGGGTCTCGAGTTGCTGGCCCTGGCTACGATCTACGGCAACGACAGCGAGGCCGGTGAGGCCGCCCGTGCCGCGTTTGCCGACCTGGGCAAGGAACCCGAGAAGTTCGAGGAATACCTCTGGGCCGTCGCCCGCGAGCATGGACCGGTGATCGACGATTTCACGGCGTTCGATTACCAGGAGGTCTCCCGGTCCTTCAATGGGCTGCGCGGCAGGAAGGCGACCCTGCTCGCATTCTGGTTTCCCACCTGAGGCGGCTGCCGCGTGGAGTTGCCACGCCTCGAGCCTTTGTACCGTAAGTACCGGGAGCAGGGACTCCAGGTCATCGCCGTGGAATCCCAGCGTGATCGTGACCGCGCCGTCCAGTTCATCGCCGAGAACGAATTGACCTACACCTTTCTGGAGAACGGCGAGGGTGCGGCGGAATTCGTCAAGAACCTGTTTCAGGTGACGAGCCACCCGACCTCATTTCTGATCGGACCGGACGGGAAGATCCTCAGGGTCCACGTCGGGTTCAGCGAAGGGGACGAGGAGAAGCTGGCACGGGAGATCGAGCGCGTGCTTGCGCTCTGATCCCTGTGCGCCCGACCTGACGCTCGACCGGCGGCGGGTCGTGATGCCTGCTGGCGGTTTCCGTCAGCGGGGCCGCAGGTTATCCTGGTCGGCATCGTCAACGTTGCTTCCATCCTCGAAAGGTGTCGCCATGGAGTCCGGAAAACGGATTGTCGCCGCAGCGCTGCTGTTCACACTCGTCGCGGCGGCGGGCTGCGCGACCTCGCCGTATCCCCAGCTGCCCCCGCCGGCCGCGGCGCCCATCGCCGTGGCCGGGCGGACCCTGACCACCGTGGCTGTCAGGACGGTCTTCGCCGATGTTCCCGGCGGCCGCATCATCGGTTACCACCACGACGGAGCCGATCTGGTGCGCGGGCAGGGCTACAAGTGGGATCGTGCCTTCGAAAACGAGGCCGAAGAGCTGAACGACCTGGCGTTTGCCGTCCTGCAGGCAGGCGGGTACCCCCTGGCGCCGCTGGACGCCGCCCCGGACCGTCCGGATGTGGTCTACCTGGACGCCGCGCTGGGCAAGCTGGCCTACAACTCCTATTCGCACCGCGACTCCTTCAATCAGGCCGGCACCGAGGTCCGGTGGAGCCTGTTTCGGGCGGGAGACAAGAAGCCCTTCTTCACGGCCACGACCTTCGGGTCGGGACGAAAGCCCGACGACAACCCGGGGGCCGTCGTGGCGGCGTTCGAAATGGCACTGCGCAGCCTGATGGCCGACATGGCTTTCGTGGAGGCGCTGCAGCGGGACAGGTAGAGCCGCTCCCGGTTCCGGGCGGGCGCCGTCGCCGCCGATCGCGGGGAGGCCGGGTTGAACCCGGCGGGGAAATGTGGTAAGAGGTCGGATTCCGTATCCCGGTAACCGGATCCCAATCGCTGGCGAAGGGCTCGGCATGATCTACCAGTTGGTCTATTCTTCGGAAGCGGCGCCCGACCTGACGGACGACGGCATCGAGGACATCCTCACCGACTCGCGCATCGACAACGCCGAGCGGGGTGTGACCGGAGCCTTGCTGTTCGTGGACAGGGTCTTCGTGCAGATCCTCGAGGGTTCACGCCAGGCGGTCGAGGATCTGATGGTCAAGATCGAGCGCGACCCCCGGCACCACAGCGTCACGGTCATCCACGAGGGGGAGGCCCCCGTCCGGATCTTCGATACCTGGCGCATGGCGTTCCTGAATCCGAGCCCCGCCGAGCTGTCCCGCTGGGCGGGATTCCCGGGAACCGAATCCATGGCCCAGGTCACCGCGACCCTGGAACAGCACCCCGACCGCGTGCCGGCGGTGCTGCTGGGGATCGTGCACGCCCTGGCCGACTAGCCCGCTCAGCGGGCCCAGGTCGGTTGCCCGAATTCCATCCCGATCCTGTTTGGCTGCGGCAGCCGGATTTACCTTGCGTGGAACGACGTCCTGTGGCATTTAACCGCAGGACGTTCCCGTTTCGACTCGTGTGGAATCCTGATACGGAGGGTGGCTCCATGAGCCGTCAGGTCAAGAGCAGGCCCCGGGCCATCGACGCCTTCGATTTCGAACCCGGCGACCTGCTGGCGGACAAGTACCGCGTGATCGAAAAACTCGGCCGGGGCTGGGAGGGCGAAGTCTACCTGGTCCGGGAGAAATCCACGGGGATCGAGCGGTCGGCCAAGCTGTTCTTCCCGCAGCGCAACGTGGGCAACCGGAAGGTCCGGTTCTTCGCCAAGAAGCTGCACAAGCTGCGTTCCTGCCCCATCCTGATCCAGTACCACACCCAGGAGCAAATCGATTACGAGGGGGCCGCCGTCACCCTGCTGGTTTCCGATTTCATCGAGGGGGAACTGCTGGCGGATTTCGTCAAGCGGCAGCCCGGGCGTCGCCTGGGTTTCTTCCAGGGCCTGCATCTGCTGCACGGGCTGGCCGCGGGCATGGAACAGCTCCACGGTCTGGGTGACTACCACGGGGATCTGCACGATGAGAACATCATCATCCGGCGCCGGGGCCTGGGTTTCGAGATCCGCCTGCTGGACCTCTACCACTGGGGGGCACCCAGCGCGACCAACATCCGGCGGGACGTCCTGGACATGGTGCGCATCTTCTATGACGTCCTGGGGGGACAGAGCCAGTACGCGAAGCACCCGCCCGAGGTCAAACAGATCTGCTGCGGCCTGAAGAAATCCCTGATCTGGTCGAAGTTCAGGACCGCGGGACAGTTGCGCCACCATCTGGAGACCCTGGACTGGGAGTCCCGCTAGCTCCGGCGCGGCCCGGGGCCGGCGGGTTCCGCCGCCGGTCAATAGCGGGCGCCGCGCCTCTCCTGCTGTTCGTGTCGTTCCTGGGCCTCGATCGACAGCGCGGCGATGGGCCGGGCTTCGAGCCGCTTGAGCCCGATCGGCTTGCCGGTGTCGGCGCAGTAGCCGTAGGTCCCGTTCTCGATGCGTTCGAGGGCCTCGTCGATCTTGGCCACCAGTTTCCGTTCCCGGTCGCGGGTGCGCAGTTCGAAGGCCGCGTCGGTTTCGGACGAGGCCATGTCGGCGAAGTCGGAGCCGGCGCGCTCGCCCGATTCGAGATGCTTGCGGGTGTCCTCGAAGTCCTCCAGCAGTTCCGATCGCCAGGCGATCAGCTTGCGGCGGAAGTACTCCTTCTGGAACTCGTTCATGAACGGCTCGGCGTCGGTCGGGCGGTAACGGGCGGGCAGTTTCACGCTCAATGCAGGGGCCTCCTGTGGTGTCGGTCACGTTTGGGATGGCGGAATATAGGTTGGGAGATCGCGCCGCGCAATGGCCGGTGAACAAAAAATGGCGGGCAACAAAAAACGGGCCGGGGGGGGAAGTCCCCTCCGGCCCGTTGTTGTCGCAGGCAGCTATTTCAAGAGGGTCATCTTCCTCTGCTGAATGAAGTCGCCGGCAGCCAGGCGGTACATGTAGACCCCCGCGGCGGCGGTGCGGCCGCCGTTGTCCCGACCGTCCCAGGTCACCCGGTGCGGTCCCGCGGCACGCTCGGCGTCGACCAGCGTGCGGACAAGACGGCCACGGGCGTCGAATACCTGCAGTTTCACGGGGCCGTTGCTGTCCAGGCGGAAGGCGATGGTCGTGCTGGGGTTGAACGGGTTGGGATAGTTCTGGTCCAGAGCCCTCACCGCCGGCGTCTCCTCCACGGAGCTGATGCCCGAGGCGGCGACGTTGATGTTGTCGATCGCCCAGCCCCAGCCGTTCGCGATCTGGTCGGCGAAGAGGCGGAACCGCAGCTGAACGATATCCCCGGTGTCGAAGACGTCGGTCAGGGTCATCACCCGATTGCGGAACATGGCTGCGGTGCCGGCGTTGCTGAGGTTGTAGGCGCTCAGCCACGCCGCGTCGTCACGCGCGTCCCAACCGCCGGCCACCGTCTGCCAGGTTTTGCCGTCCCTGGTCATCTCGACGGTGGCGTAGTCCCAGAAATCGCTGTCGCCGAAGACCGAACCGCTCTCGCCGGGCTCGATGATCGCCACCTCGTCGAAGCTCAAGGTCGTGACCTGCGCCAGCCTGATCGGTACGGTCAATTGGGCCACGGCGTTGGCATTGTCCGCGTACGGGTGCT
The DNA here is from genome assembly GCA_942492615.1 of Candidatus Krumholzibacteriia bacterium. Taxonomy (GTDB): domain Bacteria; phylum Krumholzibacteriota; class Krumholzibacteriia; order LZORAL124-64-63; family LZORAL124-64-63; genus CALOFL01. Next base: position 45,180 of record CALOFL010000003.1, on the reverse strand, counting down.
GGGTATGCAGGCCGCCGTCGTTGAAGTTGGCGGGCTGGGCCCAGACGAACCCGTCGCGCTGGAGGTCGTCGGCCTGGATGTCGTTCGTGAAGTCGTTGGTGTAGTTGAACACCGGTTCCGCCAGCAGGAGCGCGTCGACGTTACGGGTGATGGAGTCGTAGGTCGAGCCGTCCTTGTAGCCGCGCAGGAACGCCGCGCGGTTGCCGCCGCTGAGGACCGGCAGCTCCAGGAATTCGGTCTGGAAGAGGCTGTTCGGGCCGTAGGTGGCGGTCACCACGCCGTCGACCCAGACCTGGGTCGAATCGTAGTCCGACCGCAGGTTGAACTCGAGCTCGAGATTGCCGCTCGGAACCTGGACCATCGATTCGAACAGGGGATTGAATACCTGACCGTCGAGCAGTTCGGGAATCGTGGTCGACCAGATGCCGCGACCGTGGGTGCCGGCGACGATCTCGTCCTCGACCTGGGCCAGGAACCAGATCCCGACCGCGGGCAAGCCGTTGTCGGCCAGGGCCCAGGTGGCGCCGCCGTCCAGCGACTCGACCAGACCGATCTCGGTGCCGACCCAGATGTGCTGGGGGTCGTTCGGCCAGACCACCAGGTCGTAGACCGCGACGTCGGGGAAGCCGTTGGTGCTGACGCTGCCGGTGCCGAACCCGCTGATGTCCGTCCAGTTGGCACCCAGGTCGGTGGTCTTGAGGATCTTCGGACGCTCGGCGAAGGAGAACAGGACGTAGGCGGTGTTCGGTTCGGTCGGGTGGGTGGCCAGGCCGGAGATGCGGCCCATGACGACGTCGGCATAGACCGGCGTGCCGGTGAAGTTGGCCCCGCCGTCGGTGGAGAAGACGATCTTGCCCAGATTGTCCATCCGGGAGCCGCCCCACACGATGTCGGGGTCAGCCTTGGAAACGCGGACATCCATGAAGGAGCTCAGGTCGCCCCAATCGGCCGAGTTCACGTTGGCCTGACTCCAGGAACCGCCGAAGTCGGTGGAACGCCAGATGCCGTTGCTGCCGACGGCGAAAAGGTGGTCGGGACGCTTGGCGCTCTTGCCGATCTTGGTGATGAAGGGCGCGGCGCCGCTGCCGGTGTCGGCCAGCCCGCTGGTCGCCGAGGTCCAGGTCTGGCCACCGTCGAGCGAACGGTTCAGTCCGTTGTACTGGTAGCCGCCGATGATCTTCTGCGGGTCGTCGAAATGCCACGAGGTCTCGTAGCCGTCGCCCCCGATCACCGGCGTCCAGGCCGAGGTCTCGTCGGGGTCGACCGGTGACAGCCAGGTGCCGTTGTCCTGGGTGCCGCCGACGTAGGCGCTGGCGCCCGGACGCTTGTCGATGCCGTAGAACTGCGTGGTGACCATGCCGTCGGTCGGCATCGTGAAGCCCGTCGAGCCGCTGGCGGTGCGGGTCACCCCGCCGTCGTTGGTGCCCAGCAGGTACCAGCCGCCGCCGGACGGTTCGACGATCGTCAGGACGTGGTGGTCCGGGTGCGGGAACCAGTAGCTGGCCAGGGCCGAGGTGTTCCGTGAGGTCGAGCCGATCCCGGCGAGCGTTATCTGGTAGAGCTGGGGCCCGCCGACATAGACGATGGTCGGGTCGGTGGGGTGGCAGACGATGGCGTTGTCGTACCAGCCCTGGCCGCCGAGCCAGTTGGGCTCGCCGCCGAAGGCTTCGAAGGTTTCGTTCCAGGTGGCGCCGCCGTTCCAGGACACCCACAGCTCGGCGTGGGACGACCCTTCGGCCGAGGCGTACAGGTAATCCGAATCGACCGGGGAGATGGCGATTTCGAACCGTCCGCCGGTGAAGCCGATCCCGTTGTTGATGTCGTTCCAGGTTTCGCCGGCGTCGGTCGACTTCATGATGCCGCCCTGGTCGATCGCGGCGTACTGGACGCTGAAGTCATTGGGGTCGGCGATCAGCTGCGTGATGCGTGGCGTGGTGAAAGCGCTGCCCCCGACCTCGGTGTGCTTGACGGTCCAGGTGGCGCCGCCGTCGGTGGACTTGAAGATGTTCGATTCGGGGGTGAGGTCGCCCTTGTAGCGGCCGAGGGTGGTCGAGACGATCACGGTATCGGGGTCCGTGGGGGAGACCAGAATGCGGGACACGTTGTTGAACCGCACGTCGTTGGTCGTGCTGGCCACCGGGGTCCAGGTCACGCCGCGGTCGAGCGACTTGAGCATCCCGTTGCCGTTCATGGTGTCGATGTTGTAGTAGCTCTCGCCGGTGCCGGCGTACATGACATCCTGATCGGAGGGCGCCATGACCAGCGACTGGATCGCCAGGGACGGGGCGTCATCCATCAGATTGCTCCAGTTCGCGCCGGCATCGGCGGTCTTCCACACGCCGCCGCCCACACTGGCGATGTACCAGGTGTCGCCCGTCGGATCGATCGGATCGACGACGATCGCCCGCGCGCGACCGGCGACGTTGCCGGGTCCGCGCATGGTCCAGGTGACGGCCTTGTCGGCCGGCCGCAGATTGGTCCGGGCCTTCTCGATCTCACGGAAACGGTAACCGGGTATGTACTCCGGGGCCGTGCGGTCGCTGGGCACCCTCATTTCCCACAGAACCTTGGCGAATTCGTCGGGGAATCCCGGCTGGGGACGGTCTTGCCGCCAGGCTTCGAGCCGATCCAGCTTCAGCTGCGCCTTGAAGGCGCGGTCCGAGCCGGGCGCGGCGTGGCGCAGCGCATTCATGAGTTTCGCTTCCTGCTGATCGGCCCACGCAGCGTCGCGTACGTTTTCCTGGGGAGGGACCGTGAAGAGCAGGGCGGTCGTGAGGGCGGCGGCAAACAGAGTGAGCAGAAGGGGGCGACCCATGAAAACACCTCGGGGAAGGGGAATCAGGCGACGGGGCGAACATCGGGTGAGCGGACGAGGGCTGGCTCCGTCCGCATCCCGACTGTGCTTTTTGACACCACTAATTATATCAAAAATGTGTATTTATGACAATACGGCCTGTTGATACGGCGGATTGTTGCCGGCGGTCAGAAATAGTAGCGCAGGTTGATGCCCGTGGAGCCGAACCGGACGTTCTGGTCGATTCCCTTCAACGGCAGGGAACCCCAGGTCATATCGAGGCTGATCAGGAAGTCGCCGGGAGTGGTGTAGGCGAGCCTCAGCAGCGCTTCGTGGTAGGATTCCGCCTGGGCGCCGCCCTCGGGAAAGGAATCGAAACGGTAGCCGATCCCCAACCCGAAGGGCAGACGGGTCCGCGTTTTCAGGTCGAAATCGATCGCAGCGCCTCCGCTCCAGAACCATTCGCTGTCGGACTCCCGGTCCGAAGATTCACCGTAACCGGTCCGGCCGTTCAGGGTCACACCCACCAGATCGCTGGCCGCCCAGGCGAAGTTGAGCCCCGGACCCGAGCGGATCACGGGAGTCTTGCTGACCAGGGATGTTTCCCGGCCGTTGATGAAGTCCTCGATGAACCCGGTCAGATTGATGCCGGTGAAGCTGCCGTTGGACACTTCGAAGGTGCCCGCGAGCAGGGTCTTCTCGCTCCGGTAAAGGTGAAAGAGCCAGCCCAGCTCGAAGGTCGTCGAAGCGGTGATACCCTGGGCGAGCAGGGATTGGACCTCGGTTCCCAGCCGGCCGGAGATCTTGAAACGCGCCCGGGCGGCGAGCCAGCTCTTGACCTGCTGCTGGTATTCGAATTCCAGCAGGGCCGCCAGCAGATTGCCTCGCAGCCCGTCGACGGTCACGCCGTCGATCACGATGGGCGGAGTCTCCCAGCCGAAGGCGGTGCCCAACCCGACGCTGTTGCGCACGAAAGTCTGCGTGAAGGGACCGGGAACGTCGACCAGGGGCAGGAACCGGTGGCCGCCGTGGGCGGGAACCCTGGCGGCGTCCTCGGCCAGGCAAGCCGAGGCAAGCAGGATCGTCACCATGAAGAGCAGGTATCCGGGCCGCTGCAGGTGGCGTCGACGTTTCACGGGTCAATCGCCTCCCAGGGGCAACAGCCAGCCGGCGAGCAGCTGGATCCCCGATGAGCGGAAACGCTCGGGGAAGGCGTCGTCGCCTTCCTGCCCGCCGTTCTTCGCCAGGTTGACGAGGCTCTGCTGGTACCGCAGCTCGAAGGTGAGATGGGCGGACTTGACCGGCAGGGTAAAGCCGATCCCGAAATCGGCCGTCAAATCGAATGTGGCGAATCGGGTTTTCGCCTCCAGCTCCCCGGATGCGGACTTGAGCGACCCGTCCAGGAGGTAGGCGAGATCGAAACCCCCGGTGACGAAGGCCCTGCCGCCGCCGATGAAGACCTTCGCCAGGATCGGCAGCGCGACGTAATCGAGCTTGACCTCGAGGCTGTCCTGGTAGATTTCGGCGCCGCGTGGCTTGAAGCCGACGTCGCTGCCCTTCTGGACGTACATGGGCTGGAGGCTGAGGTTGACGTCGTCCCCGAGCTTGAATTCGATGATGCCCCCGATGACGGGGCCGGAACGGTTGCGGTAGGACAGCCGGTCGGGGATGTCCCCGTTGAGCTTGGCATTGTTCAGACCGACCGTCACGCCGACGGCGGTCTGGGCACCGGCCGGAACCGCTGCCGCCAGCAGGAGAACCAGCAGCAGCAGTGACAGCCCCGGAGAAACCGGCAGATGACGGACGCGACGATTCATCCCAGGATGGAACAGCACCCCCGGACGCCTGTCAAGGAATAGGGTCTCCCGGCCGTCGATCAGCCGTCCAGCGTGAAGCCGACCCGGATGGTGGTCTGCCACTGGCCGACCTTGCCGCCGTCGATCTGGCCCCTGGTTTCGACGATCTCGAACCACCGCATGTTGTGGATGGTCTGCGACGCCCGGGCCAGGGCCTTTGCCACGGCGTCCTCGATGCTCTTGCTGGAAGTCCCGGTCAACTGGATGTGCTTGTAGACATGGTCGGTCATGGTGGTCTCCTTGGTTTCGGTTTGGCCCTACAATTTCGCGCAGATCAGGATAACGGCCACCCGGAACGTGGAGACGGCGCGCAATATCCGATGCCGGATCCCCGATCCGGTGCTAATATGCTGGAGTCGTTTTCCGTCGCGGGGATCTGCCCGCCCCCTCAACTCCGGACCAGGCCATGCCCAGAAAACCAAAAGAACCCCTGGTGGTGGGTTGGCGTAATTCGTCGCCCTGCCTGACGCCCACCCCAACCCACCCCACAACACCCACCAACTGCCCCCCCGTCCTCGCCGCCTCCCTCCTTTCCTCCCCCCCCCCCCCCCCCTCCTTCCCTCTCCTCCCTCTCCTCCTCCGCCCCGTCCTTTCCCTTCCTTCCGTCTCTTCCTTTTCCCTCTTCGCTTTTTCTTTTCGGCACGGCGGTCGGTGCCCAGTTCGAGCAGATGGATGTCTACACGCCCAACACGTCCGCCGGTATCGTCAACAGCCGGGACAAACTGCGCTCCCTCCAGATCCTCAGCCGCCACGACATCGGCATCCCCGCACACGACCTTCGTGCGGGACCGCAAGGACGTGCTGCCGGCCATCGAGCGGATCGGCGGCGCCCCGGTGATCATCAAGATCCTCGAGGGCACCCAGGGCGTCGGCGTGATCCTGGCCGACACCAACAAGGTCGCCGAGGCCATCATCGAGACGCTGCAGAGCGCCCGCCAGAACGTGCTGGTGCAGAAGTTCGTCGCCGAGAGCAAGGGCAAGGACATCCGCGCCTTCGTCGTCGGCGACCGGGTCGTGGCCGCCATGCGCCGCGTGGCCCAGGGCGACGAGTTCCGCAGCAACGTCCACCGCGGCGGCAAGGCGGAAAAGGTGGTACTGGATCCGGCCTACGAGGAGAGCGCCGTCCGCGCCGCCCAGATCCTGGGCCTGCGCGTCGCCGGCGTCGACATGCTCGAGGGCAACGACGGCCCGCAGATCATGGAGATCAATTCGTCGCCGGGCCTGGAGGGCATCGAAGGGTGCACCGGACTGGACGTGGCCGGCGCGGTCATCGATTACATTGGCGACCAGGTCGACTTTCCCGACCTGGACATCCGCCAGCGCCTGACCGTGAGCAAGGGTTACGGCGTGGCCGAGCTGGCCATCCCGGCGGGTTTCGATCTCGTCGGCCAGACCATCGCCGATTCGGGTCTTCGCGAGAAGGACATCGTGGTCCTGACCCTCAACCGCGGCACCAAGGTCATTTCCAACCCCAAGATCACCCGCGTGCTGCAGGCCGGCGACCGCTGCTCTGCTACGGCAAGCTGGACGCCATGCGCGACCTCGTCCCCGAACGGCGGCGCCGCAAGCGCAAGCGGAAGATCGAGAAACTCGACCAGGGCCTGGTCGACATCCTGGGCGAGGATTGAACAACATGGCTTTCGAACGTCTGGATGTCGGCGACTGGGACGGTATCAAGATCGCACCCGGCGAGGAACGGGAGGTGCGGGTTCTCGTATCGGAGTCCTATTCCGGGGTGGACATCAGCATCCCGGTCTACGTCTGGCGGGGCCCCGAACCGGGCCCGACGGTGTTCGTGACCGGGGCCGTGCACGGGGACGAGATCAACGGCACGGGCATCATCCGCAGCATCATCGTGGATCACCCTTTCCGCCTGCGGGCGGGCACCCTGATCATGGTGCCGGTGATCAACCTCCTGGGTTTCGAGCCGATGGCGATGGGCAGGATGCCGAACACCGTCGAGAACGAGGTCATCAGGATCGGCCGCAGCCGGATGCGCGCCGCCTCGATCACCGCCTCGACGATATCGCGGCCCCGGGCCCGCAACTGGTTGGCGAACTCGACGATCAGGATGGCGTTCTTGGTCACCAGGCCGATCAGCATGATCAGGCCGATGCGCGAGAAGATGTTGAGCGTCTGGTCGAAGATGTACAGGGACACCAGCGCGCCGAACACCGCCAGCGGCACCGAGAGCAGGATCGTCAGCGGATCGATGAAGCTCTCGAACTGGGCCGACAGCACCAGGAAGATGAAGACCAGCGCCAGCACGAACATGAAGTAGAGCGTGCCCTTGCTGTCGCGGTACTCGCGCGACTGGCCGCCCAGGTCGCGCTTGACCGAAGGCGGCAGTTCGTCGCGCCAGATGCGGTCCAGGTCGTCCAGGGCCTGGCCGATGCCGGCGCCCGGCGCCAGGCTGGCCGTGATCGTGGCCGATCGGACCCGGTTGAAGTGGTTCAGCTCCTTGGGCGCGACCGTTTCGGTCACCGTGACCACGTTGGCCATCTGCACGAGGCCGCCGCTGCCCCGCAGGTAGATCTGCTCGATAATGTCCGGCGTCGCGCGGCCCTGGGCCCGCATCTGCGCGATCACGTCGTACTGCTTGGCGCCCCGCTTGAAGTTGCCGACCACGCGGCCGCCCAGATAGGTCTCCAGGGTGCTGCCGATGTCGGTCACCGAGACGCCCAGGCCGCTGGCCCGTTCGCGGTCGATGTCGATCTGCAGCTCGGGTTTGTTGAGTCGCAGGTCGGTGTCGAGGTTGACCAGGTAGCCCAGCTCGCCGGCCTTGGCCATCATCGTGCCCACGGCCTGGCCCAGCTCCTCGTAGCTGTCGGCCTGCAGCACGTACTCGACGTCCGAGCCCGAGAAGTTGCCGCCCAGGCTGGGCGGGTTGACCAGGAAGGCCAGCACGCCGGGGATGCCCAGCAGGCGGGGGAACATCTGGGCCACGATGTCCTGCTGCGACCGCTCGCGCTCGTCCAGCGGCTTGAGGTTCAGGAACACGAACCCGTTGGTCACCCGGCCCGGTCCGCCGAAGCCCAGGCCGGTGGCGGTGAACAGGCCGTCGCGCTCGGGCAGCGGCAGCAGATTGTCCTCCACCATGCGCATGTAGCGGTCGGTGTATTCCAGAGTGGCTCCCTCGGGCGCGAGCACGATGCCGAAGGCGGTGCCGCGGTCCTCGGTGGGCACCAGTTCCTCGGGCAGCACGCCGAAGAGCCAGACGGCGGCCGCGACCAGGGCGAGCCCTCCCAAAATCACCAAGGGGCGCATGCGCAGCGAGGTGCGCAGGATGGCCTCGTAGGTGCGGCCCAGCCAGTCGAAGAAGGCGTCGAAGGAGCGCTCGGCCCAGCTGCGCTTCTTGTCTGGATCGACCCGGCTGAGAATGCGCGAGCACAGCACCGGCGTCAGGGTCAGGGCCACGAACGACGACAGCATGACCGCCACGGCCAGGGTGATGCCGAACTCGCGGAACAGCCGGCCCACCGCGCCGGTCAGGAAGGCCACGGGGATGAACACCGCGACCAGGGCGACCGTGGTGGCCAGCACGGCGAAGCCGATCTCGCGCGACGCCGTCGAAGGCCGCCCGCCGGCGGGATTTCCCCATCTCCACGTGACGGACGATGTTCTCCAGCACCACGATGGCGTCGTCGACCACCAGGCCGATGGCCAGCACCAGGGCCAGCAGGGTCAGGATGTTGATGGTGAACCCGAGGGCGAACGCCACGGTGAAGGCGCCGATCACAGAGACGGGAATGGCCACGATCGGGATGATGGTCGCCCGCATGCTCTTGAGGAACACCAGCACCACCAGCACCACCAGGCACAGGGCGATGAGCAGCGTCTTCTTCACCTCGTCGACCGAGGACTGGATGAACTCGGACGAGTCGAAGGCCATGTCGATGCGCATGCCCGCCGGTAGCAGGGACTGGAGTTCCGGGAGCGCGTCGCGGACGGCCGCGGCCACGTCCAGGGTCGAGGCCTGCTTCTGCTTGACGATGCCCAGGCCGATGGCCGGCAGGCCGTTGAAGCGGGTGACGGTGCGCTCGTCCTCGGGGCCGACCTCGACGTCGGCGATCTGGTCGAGGCGCACGATCTCGTTGCCGCGCTGCGCGACGATGATGGCGCCGAACTCCTCGGGGGTCTGCAGCTCGCCGCGGGTGCGCACGGCGAACTCGCGCTCCACGCCCTCGACCCGGCCGCCGGGGATCTCGGCGTTCTCGCTGCGCACGGCCGCCTCGACGTCCTGCACCGTCAGGCCGTAGGCCGCCATGCGCAGCGGGTCGAGCCAGACCCGCATGGCGTAGCGCCGCTCGCCGCCGATGAAGACGTTGCCCACGCCGGGCAGGCGCTGCAGGCGCTCCTTGAGGATGCGGTCGGCGTAGTCGGACAGCTCGAGGGTGGAGTGGGCGTCGCTGGAGACGGCCAGCCAGATGATGGGCTGGGCGTTGACGTCGACCTTGGCCACGATGGGGTCCTCGGCCTCGCGCGGCAGGGCGCCGCCCACCCGCGAGACCCGGTCGCGCACGTCGTTGGCCGCCTCGTCCACGTCGCGGCTCAGCTCGAACTCGATGGTGATCACCGAGCCCTGCTCGCGGCTGCTGCTGGTGATGGTCTTGACCGACTCGATGGTCGAGAACTGCTCCTCGAGCACGTCGGTGATCTCGGTCTCCACCACGCTGGGGCTGGCGCCGCGGTAGAAGGTGTTCACCGACACCACGGGCGGCTCCACGTCGGGATACTCGCGCACCGGCAGGCGGGTGAAGCTGATGACGCCCAGCAGCACGACGGCCAGGCTCATCACCGTGGCGAAGACCGGCCGCTTGATGGCGACTTCACTCAGTTTCATTGCTTCGCTCCGCCTTCCGCGGTCAGGTCGCCGACGGGGGCCACCTTGGCGCCTTCGTAGAGCTTCTGGTGCCCGGCCCTGACCACCTGCTGGCCCGCGGCGAGGCCCTCGATCACCTCGACCACGTCGGCCAGGCGCGTGCCCAGGGTCACCGGTGCGCGGGTCACCACGCTGTCGGCCTGGATGACGTACACGTAGGCCTGCCCGCCTTCGACGAAGACCGCCTCGCTGGGGACGGTCAGGGCCTCGGGCCGCTCGCCAGCACCACCGTCGACGGTGGCCGACATGCCCGGACGCAGCAGACCGGCGGGGTTGTCCACCTTGGCCACGATGCCGGCGGCGCGGGTCAAGGGGTCGAGCTGGGGTTCGATCACGTCGATGGTGCCGGTCAGGGCGTCGTCCGGGAAGGCGGTGGTGGTCACGGTCACCTCGGCGCCGACCCGCAGCGAGCCCAGCAGGCGTTCGGGCACCGCGAAGGTCACCCGCAGCTGGTCGATGCGCACCAGGTCGGTGATGGGGTCGCCGGCCCGCACGAAGGCGCCGGGGCTGACGTGTCTGGCGCCCGCCAGGCCGGCGAACGGCGCGGTGATGCGGGTCTTGGCCAGACGCGTTTCGGCCAGGGCGAGGTTGGCTTCGGCGACCTTCAGGGCCGCGATGGCGTCGTCCAGGTCCTGGGGGCTGCCCGCGCCCTGGTCGAAGACGTTCTTGACCCGGTCGTAGGTGGCCTGGAACTGGTCGCGGAGGGCGCGGGCCCGCTGGGCCTCGGCCCGCAGTTGGGCGTCGTCCAGCTGGGCGATCAGGTCGCCCTGCTCGAGGCCGGCCGCCCTCGCGGAAGGGCAGGGCCACCACGATGCCGTCGATCTCGCCGGTGACGGTGATCGCCTCGCCGGCCTCGATGGTGCCCACGGTCGTGAAGCGGTCGGTCACCGCGCCGCGGACGACCGCCGCCGCCTCGACCGGGGTGGGCGGACGCTGGAAGCCGCCGCCGGCCTGGTCGGCGTCGCTGCCGCAGCCGGCCAGCAGGATCAGTCAGAGCACGTCGCCGGGCGACAATAGGAACGTCGGAGGATCGTCAAGATCCGTTCTCACTGTCATCCTCCTTGGTTCCGGTGTCCGGGGTACCAGCCGCCGGTCAGTTGGCGCAGGATGCCGCCGCGCGCGCCGTGCGCACCAGGGCGTCGGAATAGCGTTGCTGGGCGGTGGCCAGGTCGGCCGCCAGACGAACGACCTCGAAGGCGGTCGTCCGACCGTTGTTGTACTCTAGCATGCCGATCTCGACCTGCCGGATCGAGGCCGCCACCCCGCGCGTGGCGATTTCCAGCCGCTGCTGCCCGCGCTCGAGTTCGCGGTGCTGGGCCCGGACCTGCTCTTCGAAGGACGCGCCGGGCCGCCCAGGAGCTGCTGCTCGGCCCGGACGACCTCGGCCCGCAGCGGTCGCGCTCGCCGCTTGCCTTCGCGGTTGCCCAGCGGCACGGCGAAGACGAAGCCCACGTTCCAGGTCGGGATAGTCGCGCCCGAGGCCTGGCTCACGGCTGTCGCCGCGGTCGCCGTCGATGTCGGTGCGCACCGGGTCGGGGTCGCCGGGGAAGAAGACGTCGCGCGCGGTGCCCGACAGCCCGTTGCCGCCCAGGCTGCCGACCAGATCGAGGGTGGGCCGGGCGTCCCAGACGGCGCCGCGTTCGAGGGCGCGCAGGGCGTCGGCGTCGCGGGCGAGCGCCTGCAGGTCCGGGTTCAGGCGCATGGCCACGGCCACCAGGGAATCCTGGTCGACGAGGGGAAAGTCCCGCGGCGGATCGTCGGCGGCGCGGTACCGCTGGTCCTGGGGACGGCGGCCCATGAGGCTGGCCAGGCGGTCGCTGAGACGGTCCAGCTGCTCTTCGGTGTCGAGCACGGCCTGCTCGGCCTCGGTCAGGAAGAACTCGGCGTTGGCCACGGCGCTGGGGCCGACGATCCCCGCCCGTGCCCGCTTCTCGGTGTCCGTCAGGAAGGCGGCCGCCCGGTCGCGGATCAGGCGGGTCACGGCGTGGTTGCGCTCGGCGGCGTAGAGTTCCCAGTAGATGGTCTCGACCTCGGTGCGGACCGCCAGCAGGCTGCCGTCGTAGCGGGCGCTGGCGCCTTCCCGGTTGCTCTCGGCAAAGTCCAGATCGCTGCGGGCCGAAGGGCCGAACCCCTTGAGCAGCGGCTGGCGCAGGGTCAGAGCGCCGAAGGACTGGTATTCGGGCAGCAAGGCGGCGAACTCCGAGTTGGTCGTCGTGCGCAAGGAGTTCATCGACGCGGTCAGTTCGGTGCCCAAGCGGGTCGTAATGCGGGCTCCGGCCTCGAAATCGACGGTCTCGGTCTTCAGCACATCGGCGCCGGCGAAAGGACTGGAGGAGGGTGTGTCAGCTCCGCCCCAGTCGGCGGTCCCGAAGAGCTCGGGGTCGAAGATGCCTTTTTCGCGCCGGACGGCGTTTTCGGCGGCGTCCAGCTGGGCCTCGGCGACCCGCGCGCCTGTCGCCTGGACCGAGGCGTTGGCCACGGCATCCCCCAGAAACAGCCGTTCGCCCGGCAGGGCGTCGATGGCAGCGGACAAGGCGCTGTCGGGATTGGCCGCAAGGACCGGCTGCTGGGGCGGCTGGGCGGCGGCTGGACCGGCGCACGCCAGAATCAAACTGCAGGCCGTAATCAGAACCCTTGGGTTCATGGCTGGAAACCTTTCGCAAGATTGGGAATTTTCGTCGGGTCGCTGCGGGAGCGAACTTCAGGAATCTAGCACATTCCACGCGATCGCGCATTCGACGCCATGCCCGTAACGACAAAGCGGCGGAAGGCCCTGCCTTCCGCCGCTTGTTCGATTCAGCGTTGCCTCTAGAAGAACGTGTAACCCACGGTCGCCTTGAAGTCGGGCGAATCCACCAGGCCCAGTTTGGCTTCGAGGAGCCAGGGGCCGCTGAAATGCCAGCCGCCCATCACGCTGATGCCGACCTCGGAATTCGAACCGTCGACCAGGTCGTTGTCGTAGCTGACGATGTTTACGCCGATTTCGCCGCCGACATAGAAGGGCGCCTCGGGGATGTCGAACAGGAAGTCGCCGTTGATGGCAACCAGGGTGAGGTTGTCGCCGAAACCGATCTCCACGTTCGGCACGAAGCGGATCGGCTCGAAAATGGTGCCGACATCGACGTGCCCGCCAACGTGAAACTGATCCGGATTCACCGAGAGACCGCCGCGGACGCCGAAATTGGCAGCCGAAGCGGTGGAGGCGGAAAGACACAGGACAAGGACAACAAAAGCAAAGTGTTTCATGAAAGCTCCTTCTAAGCTCGAGAACTGGTTGGCAGAACCTAATCGGGCCCACCACTACCATGACACCTGGACTGGATCAAGAATAAATCGGGAGCAATTCCGTATCTAGTTGCCGCCGCATCACCGCCCGAACAGCCGCACGGCGGACATGCCGCCGTCGATGTGGAGGATCTGACCGGTGACCCAGCGTCCCGCCGGGCCCAGCAGCGTGCAGACGAAGGCGGCCACCTGGTCGGGATCGCCGACCGCCTGCAGGGGATGCCGTTTGGCGCCGGCCTCCCGCTTGGCTTCGTTGGCCAGAAGAGCTGCGGCCAACGGCGTGTCGGTCAGGGACGGGGCGATCGCGTTGACCCGGATTCCGGGGGCAAGCTCCGCCGCCAGGGAACGGGTCAGTCCTTCGACCGCGCCCTTGGCGCTGGCGACCGAAGCGTGAAACGACATGCCGGTCTGCACGGCGACGGTGCTGAACAGCACGATGGACGCCCCTTCCGGGGCCTTCTTCAACACCGGCAGAGCCGCCTGGATGACCCGCACGGCACCGAGCAGGTTGATGTTGAAATCGTGCAGGAATTCCTCGGTAGACAACCGGGCAAAGGGCCGCAGATTGATGGTGCCGGGGCAGTACACCAGGCCGTCGAGATGGGCGGGCAGCTCGGCGGGATCGAAAGTGTCGGCCGCGGCGTCGAAGGCCACATGACGCGCGGCGGGTACCTCGCCGAGGAACTCCGCGGTCCGCGAGGCGACCACGACCTCGGCCGAAGCTTCGAGCAGCCGGCGGACGGTGGCCAGACCGATGCCCGAGCCGCCGCCGACGATGAGGTATTTCCTGTCTGGCGCCATTTCCTGTCTCCCTGTTGGCCCGTCGCAGGTGACGGGTGATGTACGGCGTCCCGGTCGCCGGATGCGGAACATACCTAACGGCAAGTGCTCCGGGGCGCCAGCCCGCAGGGAAAGGACTTGCCGGGGGGCCGGATTCGGGACGGGCTTCATGAACATGATAAGTTATTATCGCCCAGAAGATTAATAGAAGATAAAAATTGTCGGAACTTTTGGTGGCGAGTGTTTTACATTTGCTACTATCCTGTACTGACGAGCCCCGAAAACCCCAACGGTAAGGACCCATAAAATGAACAAGACAACCAAGATCATGAGCATGCTGCTCATCCTGGCCGTCGTCGCCTTCGGAGCCGTCCAGGTGATGGCCGGCGACAGCTGCGGTCAGAAGGCCAAGGCCGCTTCGGCCAAGTCCTGCGAGAAGGCCGCCGAAGCCAAGGTGGCGTTAGCCGCGGGCGGCTGTGACAAGTCCGCCGAAGCCAAGGTCGCGTCCGCCGCGGGCGGCTGTGACAAGTCCGCCGAAGCCAAGGTCGCGTCCGCTGCGGGCGGCTGTGACAAGTCCGCCACGGCCCAGACCGCTGTGGCCGCCGGTGAGTGTACCGAAGCCATGAAGGCTGCCTGCGCCACCTCCGCCGCCATGGCGGGTTGCTGTGACAAGGCCGCGACCGCTGCCGAGGCCAGCTTCGCCGACGCGAAGGTCGCCGAGGGTGCGTCCTGCTCCGCCACCGCGAAGGTTGCCGACGCCGCTTCGTCCTGCTCCGCCGCCGCCAAGGCCGCCTGCTCCGGCAAGGCCGTCGACGGTGCGGATGCCGAGACGGTGGACGCCACCAAGGTCGCCAGCGCTGAAGCGGACAACGCCGACAGCTCGAACTAGTCGATCAGCGGCCCAGGTGCCGCCAAGCGCCCGCCACCGATGGCGGGCGCTTTTTTTTGTCCATTGCGGGAGTCAGCGGGCGGCCAGGTGTTCGCCGCCGGCGATGATGGCCTTCAGGTGCGTGACGGTCTGCCAGATCTCGTCGAAGGTACCGTAGAGCGGCGAGGGACAGATACGGATCACGTTGGGGGGACGGAAGTCGGGCACCACGCCCCGTGCGATCAGGGCGTCGCAGACCCCGCCGGCGGCCACGGCGCGTTCGACGGCGACATGACCGCCGCGCCGCCGCGCCTCGCGGGGCGTACCCACCTTGAAGTCATAGGGCGGACCGGCCAGATGTTCGTCCAGCAGAGCCATCAGGTAGCTCGTCATCGCCAGCGACTTGGCGCGAATGTTGTCGATGCCCGCTTCGTTGATCAGCGCCAGGGATCCGCGCAGCGTGGACGAGCCCAGGATGCCGGGCGACGATATCTGCCACCTGCCGGCGCCGGACCCCGCTTCGAACTCGTGCGACATGTCGAACATCGTTTCGCGGCGGTTGCCGAACCAGCCGGTCAGGACGGGCTCCCTGGCGAAGTGCCGCCGGTTGACGTACAGGAACGCCGAACCGCCGGGACCGGAGTTGAGATACTTGTAGCCGCACCACACCGCGAAATCCACGCCCCAGCGGTCGAGTTCGTGGGGAACGATACCCGCCGAATGACAGCAGTCGAACCCGATGAGGATGCCGCGGGCGTGGGCCTGCCGGGTAAGGTACGCCATGTCCAGGAGCTGCCCGCTGCGGTACAGCACCGAGGGCAGCCACGCCACGGCGATCTCGTCGGTGAACATCGCGGCGATCGTGTCCTCGTCGAGCGTGCGCCCGTCGGTCGAGGGCGCGAACACGAGATCCTCGGCAACGCTGCGTCCGCGGATTGCCAGCTGTCCTTTCAACGCGTAGATGTCCGTGGGGAAGTTCAGCTCATCGGCCAGGATCTTCACCCGCCGGTCCCGGGGCTGGTAGAAGCTGGCCAGCAGGGCGTGGATGTTGACCGTGACGGTTGCCGAATGGACCACCTGGTCGGGTGCGGCGCCCATCATGCCGGCGGACAGGCCGCCGATCTGTCCGGCCGAATCCAGCCAGGCCCCGTCGCCTTCGAACCATCCGTTGACGCCCCGTTTCTTCCAGGTCTCGAGGGTGGCCAGGAGCGACGCTTCGGCGTCTTTCGACAGGAGGCCCAGCGAGTTTCCATCCATGTAGATCGTGTCGGGCAGCAGATGAAAACGGTCACGAAAGGGCGCCAACGGATCGTTACGGTCCAGGGTCTGTGCGCAGCTGGCAGTGGGCTCAATCGGGATGTTCACGCTGATTCTCCTGGGATCCGGGTCGGGGGCCGCGGACAGGTTAGCAGACACCGCCGGGTTGCGCCCGATCGAATCGTACCGACATCCGGCCGTCAAAAAGAGGCGAAATCCGGTCCCCATTCCTATTCTGGGGGAACTTGTGATACGACTCCGGACTTGGAACGGACGACAAAAGCCGTTCCGGTGACCAGCAGGCAGCCGCGCGGCCCCTGTAATAAGCAAAGGAATTACCATGATATCTTTGAAACGATGGGGGTCCGTGACCCTGTTGCTGATGATGGCCACGGTCGCCCTGGCGGGGTGGGAGGGCGATACGGTCGATGTCGACGGCGTGACGGTCGTCAAGAACCCCGAGACTCCCGCCTATGGCGTGAACAAGCAGGATCTGCGCGAGCTGTGGCGCCATGGGGGCGATGACGACGAAGAAGTCTTCTTCGGAACCATTGCCGAGTTTCTGAAAGACGATGCGGGCAACATCTACCTGCTGGACGGCCAGCTGTCGGAGATCCACGTCTTCGATCCCGACGGCGAGCTGCTGCGGACGATCGGTCGGCAGGGTGAAGGCCCGGGCGAATTCCAGAACGGTGCCGACATGTTCTGGGGACCCGACGGTCAGATCGGCGTGGTCCAGGCCTGGCCGGGCAAGATCGTGATGATCACGCCCGACGGGGAACCGGGCACGACCTTCGCGCTGCCCTACCGCGACGGCGGCGGCTGGCAGTCGGTGACCCGCGGCGCCGGCCACGGCGGCAACCTGATCCTGGCCGGCACGGCCTGGACGCGCGAGGACGGCAAGCAGCTCCAGTTCACCTACCTCAAGACCTACGACGCGGCCGGCAACGAGCTGGCCACCTTCCAGGAAACCTCGAAGGAAACCCAGTTCGGCGACTACGAGTTCATCGAAGAGGAATACGTGGACTTCCAGCGCCGCTGGGCCGTCGCGCCCGACGGCCGGGTGGCCGCCGGGCTTTCCTTCGACGACTACCGCATCCACGTCTGGAACGCCGACGGTACCGTGGACCGGATCATCGAGCGCCCCGGTTACCAGGCGGTCAAGCGGACCGCGGCGGAGAAGGAGCGGTTCCAGACGATGTACGACGCCTTCACCCGCTGGAACCGGGGCAGCACCTTCAAGGTGAGCGACCAGCACCAGGCCATCGGCCAGATCTTCTTCCGTGAAGACGGTACGCTCTGGGTCCAGAGCAGCGCCTACCGCTGGCGCACACCCGACGGCGTGTTCACCAGCTTCGACGTCTACGACACGGTTGGCCGCTACCTGCAGCGGGTCGACCTGGTGGCCGACGCGGACGCGGTGGAGGACGGCCTGTTCTTTGCCGGAAATCGCGCCTACGTGGTGACCGATCTGTTCAACGCCGTCATGGCGCGCGTCGGTGGCGGCAACAGCGAAGAGACCACCTCGGACGCCGAGCCGGTGACGGTCATCAGCTTCGAATTCGCGCCGGTGGTGGCCTCGTAATTCTACCATGACCGGGGCTTGCCTATGGGAGGCTGACAAAAAACACGATATTTTTTGCCCCATAGGCTCTATTTGATATAAGGTACCATTCATGAATCGGTTGGATGCAAGGGAGCACGGGGGTATCCGGGAGCGCCTGTTGCGATTTGGCGGAGGGATATCATGAAACGCCGCACGTCCACGCCGTACGACTATTTCTGATCGTTGTCCTTCTGCTGGGGTCCAGCGTTCGGCCGGTCTGCGCCGGGGGAGGCTCGGGTGGCCGACTTCGACTGGGACCCTGCTGACCGACGATCCCGGCTGGGCGCCCCGGGCCGGCCTCCAGGTCGTCGAACTGAGCAACACGTTCTATCATCATGGGCGGGCGGACCCCGCTCGACCCCGCCGTCAACCCCATTCCGGGCGCCAGCACCATCTATTCGGACGTCTGGAAGAGCAGCGACCAGGGCCGGACCTGGACGGCAGATCCTCCGACCGACCTGCCGGAGACGTCTGGGAACCGCTCGCGCCTATTTCCAGGCCGTCACCCTGAAGGGGCGCATGTACGTGCTCGGCGGCCAGAACTTCAAGCTGGTGGACAATCCCGTTCCCGACGGGCCGCCTTCCTGGTGCCCCAGTCCGAGTTCTTCAACGATGTCTGGAGCAGCCGGGACGGCGTGACCTGGGTGCAGCACGGCCGATGACGCCCTGGGCACGGCCGGGCCGGTCTGAGCGCCGCCGTGTTCGACGGCGCGATCTACGTCATGGGTGGGTCCTTCAACGACGACTCGGCGATCATCGGCGGCCCCCCGGTTCGGGTCTACTTCAACGATGTCTGGAAGTCCACCGACGGGGTGAACTGGGAACAGATGACCGAACAGGCCCCTGGGCGCCCCGTGCCGGCGGCATCGCCGTGGTCAAGGGCGGCTGGCTCTACATGGTCGGCGGCGAAGACGGGTTCACCTGTATTCCCGGTGGCCGTTGCCCCCCGTACTACAACGACGTCTGGCGGACGAAGGATGGCGCGAACTGGGAAGTGGTGACCGAGGAAGCCGAGTGGTCCTCGCGTCCGGGCCACCAGTGCGTGGTCCTGAACAACCAGTTCGTGCTGTTCGGCGGATTCGGACTGAGCCCCGATCCCCAGAATCCCTTCGCCCCGGCCAATCCCATGGACGTCTGGGTGAGCATGGACGGCGCCCTGTGGACCCAGGTCAGCGATTCGCCCTGGAACGCCGAGGGTCCCGAGGACATCAAGTACGATTTCGACGCCCTGGTGGCCGCGGTGGCGGTGTCGGTCAGAAGCCGGCCATCTTCACGTTCGGAGGCGACCGGGAGACCTTCGACTTCCAGGATCCCGAGAACTACCTCAGGGTCGATGACGAGGTCTGGCGATTCGCTCCGCCGCAGAAGGCCCCCAAGAAGGACAAGGCCGAGGATTCCGCCTCACGGATCGTCACCGGGCTGCATGTCGCGCCGAATCCCTTCAACCCCCGGACGGCGATCAAGTTCAGTCTTCATCGGCAGGAAAAGGTCAGCCTGACCGTCTACGACCTGTCGGGTCGGCGGGTGCGCACGCTGATCGCGGATGAAACGCTGGCCGTCGGCGAGCACGAGGTGTTCTGGCAAGGGCAGGATCAGATTGGCCGGCCCGCTTCCGCCGGCGTCTATTTCTATCGGCTGGAGGCGGGGCAGTTCAGGGCCACCCAGCGGATGATGCTCGTCAAATAGGCGATTCCACGTGCCCGGGGCCGCTGCCCGGCAGCGGCCCGCTCGCTTCGACGGCAGGGACATGACAAACGGTTGCCGGTCCCCGCATTTTCCTTAGATTGATTGCTGGTCTCGATATCAAGGGACTGTCACCAACTCGCCCGCCCACCAGGGTGACACTGAAAGGAACCCCCCGATGCAATCCCGACGTGCCTATGTACGCCTCGGTTTGGTGTGCCTTGGCCTGGCCGTTGCCGGCCTGGCCGCCTTCAATTCCGCACAGCGCTCGATTCCCGCTGATCACCAAGCTCCCGGCACCGCCGCCCTGCGTGCCGCCATCGATCCGGAGACCGGCGAACTGGTCATCGGCGCCGGCGCCACCGGCCTGGCCGGGGACGAAAAAGCCGCCGCCGTCGGCTTGGAGAAGATGTTGAGCCGCTCGGCCGAGGGCCTCGAAGAAGTCCGGCATCCTGACGGCAGCGTCAGCGTGCACCTCGACGGTCGCTTCATGAACGCCAGCGTGGCCCGCATCGGCGCGGACGGCAAGGTGGAGACCCTCTGTGCTGAGAGTCTCGACGAGGCTCAGGAGTTCCTCGACGGCACCGCCTCAACCAAGACCGCTCCCGAAACGGACGCCAACGGCTGGGAGGTGCGGTAGCATGAAGAAGCATCTTCTGATCCTGGCCGCAGCCCTGCTGCTCGCCGGCGCCGCCCAGGGCGCGACCATCACGATCATCAACGTCGATGGTCCCGGCGAAGGTTTCAACGACACGACCCCCGCCACACCGGTGGGCGGCAACCCCGGCACCACGATCGGCGACCAGCGCCTGAACCTCTTCCAGCAGGCGGCCGACATCTGGGGCGGACTCCTCGTGAGCACCGTCGAGATTCGAGTGGAATCCAGCTTCGATCCCCTGGATTGCGACGCCAGCGGCGCCGTCCTCGGGGCCGCCGGAGCCAATGTGATCAACCGTGATTTCATCGGCGCCGAATTCCCCGGCACCTGGTATCACGGCGCCCTGGCCGACAAGCGGTCCGGCGTGAATTTCGATCCGGGTTCCTTCGAGATCCGCGCGTTCTTCAACGTCGACATCGACAACAACAACGCCTGCCTGTCCGGCACCAACTGGTACTACGGCTTCGACGGCAACGCCGGCGGGGACATCGCCCTGCTGCCGGTGCTGCTGCACGAAATGGCCCACGGCCTGGGCTTCAGCACGTTCACCAACGAAGCGACCGGGTCCGAGTTCCTGGGCTTTCCCGATATCTACGAACGGTTCATCCTGGACACGACCACCGGCCTGCACTGGAACGAGATGACCGAACGGCCAGCGTGCCGCATCGGCGGTCAACGACGGCAATCTCGTGTGGGACGGCCCCGGCGTGACCGGAGCCTCCGCCTTGTTCCTCGAAGGGCCGCCGATCATGACGGTCAACTCGCCGGGCACCCTGCCGGCGACCATCGCGCTGGGCTCGGCGAGCTTCGGCGCCCTGCTTGGTGACGGCGCCGTCACCGGCAACCTGGTGCTGGCCGACGACGGTGTGGGGACCGGCAGCGACGCCTGTACCGCCCTGATCAACGGGGCCCAGATCAGCGGCAACATCGCCCTGATCGACCGCGGCACCTGCGCCTTCATCAGCAAGGCCCAGGCGGCCGAGGCCGCCGGCGCCATCGCCGTGGTGATCGTCGACAACGTCGTCGCCGCGTCCCCGCCGTTCCTCGGCGGAACCGATCCCGGCCTGACCATTCCTGCGGTGAGCGTCACCCTTGCCGACGGCAATCTGCTGAAGGCCGAGCTCACCGGCGGCGTGAACGTGACCCTCGAACTGGATCCCAGCGAGCTGGCCGGCGCCGACAGCCAGGGGCGGGTCAAGCTTTTCGCCCCCAATCCCATCCAGGGGGGATCGTCCATCTCGCACTTCGACGTTTCGGCCAACCCCAGCCTGCTGATGGAGCCGGCGATCACGCCGCTGCTGAACGATCAGGTCGACCTGACGCTGCAGCACTTCGACGACATCGGCTGGTTCGATCCCCGGATCTCGGCCACGCCCGACGTGCCGACGGCGCTGGCGGCCCTGGGGGCCAACTATCCGAATCCCTTCAATCCCTCGACCAGGATCGATTTCCGGGTGGCGCAAGCCGGTCCCGTCAATCTGGTGGTGCACGATGCGCGGGGACGCCTGGTGCGCACCCTGGTGGTGGAATCCATGGCCGCCGGCGACTACACTGTGGAGTGGAACGGCAACGACGATACCGGCCGCCGGGTCGGGTCGGGCGTCTACTTCTACCGCCTGGAGATGGACGGTTTCGCCGAGACGCGCAAGATGGTCATGCTGAAATAGAGAGGAAGATACCTTGTCGAACCGGATGAGATTCCTGGTTCCGCTGGTATTCCTGATTCTCGCAGCAGCCCCTGGTTTCGGCCAGGGGCTGTCGAGTTCAGGGAACCAGTCGGTCGTGGCTGTGGATACCGACGGCGGCAACCGACCGCTGACCTACCTGGCCGGGCGGCTCGATGCCGACCAGCGGTCCGAACTGGAGGCCGTCGCGCCGAACATCCGCTTCGTGGTCGGCCTGACCGACACGGAAGCCCTGGCCAGGGCCGCCGAGTTCCACGGGGCCGACGCCCACCTGCTGACCGAGGATTTCCTCGCCGCGGCAGTGAACCTGCGCTGGTCGCAGTCGTGGAGCGCGGGAGTCGACCGCTACGTCAGGCTCGCGGGCTTGACCGGCAACGACCGTATCGTGCTGACGAACATGAAGGGTGTCCACGGACCGGCGATCGCCGAACACGTCTTCGCCATGCTGCTGTCGCTCACGCGGGATCTCGACGCCTACCGCCGTGCCCAGGATCAGGCCGCGTGGGACCGCAGCGCCGGCAGCGGGCTGACCACTCTTTCCGGCCGCACCATGCTGGTTGTCGGCATGGGCGGCATCGGCAGCCAGATCGCCCGGCGGGCGCACGCGTTCGACATGCGGGTGCTGGCGACGGTGAGGACACCGCGCCCGGCGCCGGACTATGTGGACGCGCTGGGTGTCGCTGCGGACCTTGACCGGTTCCTGGCCGAGGCCGACGTGGTCGCCGTGGCGCTCCCCTTGACGGAAGAGACCAGCGGCCTGTTCGATGCGGAGAAATTCTCCCTGATGAAGGAAGGGACCTACTTCATCAACATCGGACGCGGGGGCCTGGTGGTCACCGCTGACCTGCTGGCGGCCCTCGAGGGCGGGCGTCTGGCCGGAGCGGGCCTGGACGTCACCGATCCGGAGCCCCTGCCGGCCGACCATCCCCTGTGGCGGAACGAACGGGTCCTGATCACACCCCATGTGGCCAGCCGCGCCGAACTGACCAGCGAACGGCGCTGGCAGATGTTTGTCGAGAACGCCCGCCGCTTCGGTGCGGGCGAACCCTTGCTCAACGTGGTGGACAAGCAGCTGGGATATTGATGGTGCGGATGGCCGCATGACCTTCACCGGAGAAACGAACCGATGGACTTCAGCCCCTTCGTGACCTGCCCCGCCGGCACGCGCGCGCCCAGGCCACGCCCGCTGGACACACCCGCCGGCCTGGGTGACCGCATGCGCACCGCGGCCTTCGCCGAGTTCCAGGCGGTGGCCGCCTTCCGTTGGGCCGCCGGGCATTTCCAGGACGCTCCGCCGTCGCTGCGTGAGGCCTGGTCGGCTCAGGTGGCCGAAGAGGCCCGACACTACGGCATGATCCGCCACCGCATGGAGGAGCTGGGCTTCGCACTGACGGACCGCCCGGTTTCCGCCGCGCTGTGGGATTCCCTGCAGCAATGCGTCACCGCCGAAGAATTCTGCATCAGGATCGCCAGCGCCGAAGAAAGAGGTCGCCGCGCCGGGGAAAGAGTGTCGGCTCATCTGGCGGCGAGCGATCCGCAAACCGCGGCGATCTTCGGGGAGATCGCCGCCGATGAGGTCGCCCACGTGGCGCTCGCCGATACCTATTTCGGCTGGAAGCCGGCATAGGCCCCACGACGGTCAGAAAATCATCTGGTACTGCACGTTGCCGCCGCCGAAACGGTTGAGGTCGACCTCGTGGCTCAGGGAAAAATTGATCCTGGCGGCTGACGTGAAGTTGTAGGTCCAGCCCAGCTTGACCTTGTCGGTGTAGCCCGTGAAGGGGGCGTCCAGGTCGGTCTGCCGGTAGTCCCACTGGTGACTGGTGGCCAGGTAACCGAGCTCCCAGGTGGACCGGCCGGGTGCGTGGAGTTCGACGAAGATGGCCGGAAAGAAGTCTTCGCGGCGCAGGCTGAAGTCCCGGCGGCCTGTGGCGCCGGCCCACTGCCGCAACCAGTGCATTTCCGGCCGCAAGCTCCATGGTCCGGCCAGGGTGAAGACCGCCAGGCCCCGGAGATGGACAAATTCGTTGGTATAGGTGTAGCCGCGTTCCGCATCGCGCCGGGTTTCGGCGGCCTCGAAGACGTAGTGTGTCGTCTCGAGGGCAACGAACTGGTCGACCGCGAGCAGGTAGCGCAGTCGCGCGGTGAACCCCCCTTCCTTGTCGCCGGTGGCGGCAACGGCCGGCGACAGGGTGGAATCCGGGAAAGTCCGCCGGGATCCGGAGCCGTACCGGCCGCTGGAAAACAGCTCCCACCGCCCCTGCCGCTGCCTCAGTTCCCACTGCAGGGAAACCGGTTCCTTTTGCGACTCGCCGCCCCTGTCGTTTTTCCGGCCGTACAGAAGATCATCGAAGCGGAGACCGAGGCGCAGGTACCGTCGCCGCGACTGGTCGGTCAGCAGGAAGCCGACCATCAGGTCGAACTCCTCCTTGTCGGCGGCCGGGTGAACCTGGATCTGTCCGGCCAGCCGGTCGTAGAGACGGGCTTCGAACCCGAGCCAGTGCTGTTGGCGGTTGCGGTCGATGTGGAGTCCGTCCAGCCAGTTCATCCGGTACAGGAAACGGAAGCGTGCGGTGAGCGGTTCGGACACGTTGAGGCGCACATCGGTGAGATAGTCCGCCGACGTCACGCTGCCCACGGTGATCTGAACGCCGTTGCCCCGGGCGAGGGAGCGTTCCCATTGCCGCTGCCACACCGGATGGATGGCGTAGTTCACCAGGGGGTGAACAAAGACCAGCCGGGAGCGGAGCTCGTCGGGGAATGGCCAGTCGCCGGCGGCTGTGGCCGCCGACCGTGGCGACAGACAGATCGCCGCGAGCAGAAGCATCAGCGCCCTGCGCCACGAGCGGAAGTCGAGGGGGAACTCCATGCCGGCCGGTCCTCCGGGGCATCTATTTGACGAGCATCAATTTCCGGGTCTGGTTGAACCCGGCGGCCTCCATACGATAGAAGTAAACGCCGCTGGCCACCCGCCGCCCCTGGTCATCATCCCCCCGCCAGTCGACGAAGTGGAAACCCAGAGGCATCTGTTCGTCCACCAGTGTGCGCACGACCTTGCCGTGCAGATCATGGATCCGCAGCCGGACGGGGCCGGAAACAGGCAGGGCGAAATCGATCCGGGTCACCGGATTGAAGGGGTTGGGATAGTTGGGCGCCAGGGCGAAGCGAACCGGCTGAACCGGCAGCTCCTTGGCGGGAAGGTCCACGGGCGCGGCACCGTTGGCCGCCAGGCGGCCGGTGAACGCACTCTTGTCGGTCAAGGCCCGGG
Source organism: Candidatus Krumholzibacteriia bacterium (assembly GCA_942492615.1). Lineage (GTDB taxonomy): Bacteria > Krumholzibacteriota > Krumholzibacteriia > LZORAL124-64-63 > LZORAL124-64-63 > CALOFL01. Next base: position 20,558 of record CALOFL010000003.1, on the reverse strand, counting down.
GATCGACGGTGATCGTGAACAGGCGCTCGGGCAGCGACACCGGCACCGTGGTGCTGAAGGTGACCTGCACCTTGCCGTCGACCGTTGTCCAGGCCAGATCGCCCGCTTCTGCGAGTTCCGATCGCACTGCGAGCACGCCGCCGTCGCCGGTACCGTTGAGATCGAGCTGGAGGGAGCGGATCGGCGCGGTGGCACCGGTCGCTTCAAGGACGAGCTCGATCGTGCCGTCCGAGACCACCGGTGTCCGCCACGCGAGGGCCACATCCGTCAGGGGGGATGTGGTGGCGGACGTCGGCACGCCGCCCGTGTAGCTGACCGTCACCACCGGTCCGGGCCACATCATTTCCATGCCGTGGTCGAAGCTGGTCGCCGAGATGGTCACCTCGTTGACGCCCGGCACCAGGGCGCCCACGGCCAGACCGAACTCGTTGTGGGCGTGGAAGTGGTTCGCGCCGAAGCTGGTGACCGACCACAGGCCGTTGACATCGATGACGCCGGTGTCCGACCCGTTCCAGGTGCTGGCCGTCAAGCGCGCCGCGGTCGCCAGGGCCAGGTCGTCCTGGGCCGGGATCTCGAAGGTGGCGGTCTTGGCCTGGCCGCCGCGCACCCAGAACGCGCGCGGCACATCGACCAGACGGTACTGCTTGACCTGGCGGTCCAGGTGGTCGAGCGACAGTCCGGTCACGAAATCGGTGACGTACCAGACGCCGTCCTGGTCGCGGATGCGCGCCTGCAGGGCAACGGTGCCGGGCTGCTGGTCCGGTATCCAGGTGACATCCCAGGTCATTTCATACGGCGCCGTGTCGTCGCTGCCGACGATGCCCCGCGTGGCCACGGCGCTGGCCCGCTTGTCGCCGCGGTACTCGCCCTGCCACTCGGCGAAGATGCCGTCCCCGTCGATGTCGTAGCCGTCGTACCAGGCCAGGACCTCCACCGCGGCCACCGCGGACACCGCGCCGGCGGCGTCGACCGTGATGTCGACCGCGTCGGTAATCGTGCTGCCGACAGTCGGCGTGAGGATGGCGCCCGTGGGATGAGCGACCGAACCGTCGTAATAGATCCTCATGATCGCGCCGTACCAGCCCCACTGTCCCCAGTTGAAGCTGTTGCAGACCTGGTTGTCGGCCGTTCCCTCCAGGGTCACGCTGCCGTCCTGCAGCTGGTCGAGGGGGATCTCGATCATCAGGTTGTCCTGGTACATGTAGCACTCGGCGGGCGCTCCGGTAATGCCCGCGGGCTCCGGCAGATGCAGCCACGAGGCGCCGTTCAGCCGGATACGCTTGTTCGACGTGCCCGGGTGGCCGCCCCAGCGGTCGATGATCAATTCGGCCCGGACCGCGCCGGCAAGAGCGGGCACCGGCAGCTCGAGCACGGGGTTGGGCAGAAAGGCCGCCGCGCCGGGATTCAGCGCGGCCGGATCGGTGACGCGCCAGTCGTCGCGCACCTGCCCGATGGGCAGGCGGATCTCCCGATAGACATCACCGGCGCCCGGGCCGGACGACAGGGCCGGTTCCAGGTCCGTGTGGAAAATCTGATCGACCGCTGAACTGACGTTGCCGGCGGTGTCGATACACGTGACCTGGAAATGGTAGATCGTACCCTGGGCGAGCCCGGGCAGGGTGACTTCGTGGTCCGTGGCGAAGAACTCGCCGAGCAGCAGGCCCGACTCGTAGCTGGTGGTCGTCCCGTAGGCCACCCTGAAGAACGCGTCTTCAGCGGTTTGCCAGGTCAGCACCGCCTGGTCGAGGCCGGGAACCACGCTGACCGGACCGATGGCCGGGCCGGTGACGTCGCCGCCTTCACCGTCTTCCGGGTTGATCGGCGCCGCCAGATTGAAGGCGTAGTCGAAGGCGACAGCCGGCGCGGCGCCGGAGGCGGCCAGGGCGCCGCCGATGATGCCGGTTCGGTCCAGGGTCATGGGCTGGAATATCTCCGCCGCCAGGAACCAGCGGTGACCGTCGTCCGAGTACAGCAGGGTCCACTCGTCACTGGACCGGCGCACCTGCAGCCACAGGCCGTCCGGTGCCGTCGTGATGGGCGCGGCGCCCAGGTATCCGGACCCTCCGGCGATGGCCTGGCCCCAGCTCACCGTCCACGCGCCGTCCCGATGTTCGCCGATCAGCTGCACGCCTTGACCGTCGGATCCCGCGCAACGAAGTCCGCCGAAGGCCCCGCCGGAGAAGTCGGTCGTCGCCAGCTTCACGGCCAGGGCCAGGTCGCCGGGATCGCCGGTCTGGTGGGCGAACACCGCTTCGGCGGCGCTGTCCCAGGGATCCTGCGCCAGCGGGGGCAGGTCGATGATCAGGTGGCCGCCACTCTGGGCCACTGTCGCGCCGCCGGTGCCGTCGGTCACGGTCCACCGCGGGTCGACGGAGGCGCCGGAGAAATCATCGGAGACGAAGGACGCACCCAGGAATTCCGGTCTGACGTCCACCAGGACGGGAATCACGTTCGTCACGCCCTGCCGACCCTCGTTGTCGGTAACGACGGCCCGGATCTGATGGCTGCCCGGTGTGGGTTGGGTCCAGTCGAACGTGTAGGGAGGCGCGGTGACGTCCGCGAGCAGAGTTTCACCGGCGAAAAACGAAACCTCCGCCACGGTACCGTCGGCATCGCCCGCGACGGCATGCAGGGCAATGGTCTCGTCGAAATAGAAACGGTCGCCCGGGGTCAAGCCCCTGAGCGCGACTACCGGCGCCAGGGCGGGCAGCACGCCGCCGTCGGGCCCGGCAACAAAGTGGTTCTGCACATCGATCGGATCGAGGGCCCGGCTGTAGACGGCCGCCAGGTGGATGGTGCCCAGCCAGCCGCGGGTGCCGTCGAGCTCCGCCCCGATCCCCAGGGCATAGGTGGGATCCCAGTTGTCCAGGCTGCCGTCGGCTGTACCGCTGGCCGCTTCGGCGCCGTCGACGTAGATCCTGGCGGTCCCGGTGGCGTCGCGCGTGTAGACCACATGCTGGAGCTGGCCGCTCAGGGATCCGGCGGGAGTGACCAGGTCCGGCTGACCGTTGTCCGAGGTGGTGGTGGTCCGCAGCCGAGCGTCGAAGACGGTCTTCGGCAGGGTGCTCCACTGACCATGGCTGAGGGTGGCGTTCCGGTTGGAGGGGTCGCCCGAGACGGTCAGGATACGGGCCGGACCCGACTGTTCGGTCGTCGCCGGATCCACCCAGACTTCCAGGGTGATCTCGTCGCTGGCGACACAGGCGGTGTTGATCTTGTCGGCGGGACCTGCCGCGGCCAGGAGCGTGGGGGTGTCCAGCCTGAGCCCGCCGGCGGCGAGCCAGGTGACGCCGGCGGTGTCGGGAATCTGCAGATCGAGCCTGGGCTGGGCGGCGGAGTAGTCGAAGACATCCTCGCCGCTGCCCTGGCTGAACAGGTACAGCGCCTGGAGATTGGCGAACGTGCGGACGCCGGTGACGGTAACGCCGTCCTCGGGCACGATGGGATTGTCGGTGTCGAAGAGGTAGTCCACCCGGACCGTGAACGGCGGCGCCGGGCTGTCGGCGGCCTTGTCGCCTGTCGCGGGATCGTCGTACTCCAGGTCGGTGACGGGGTCGTCGTGACCGGCATTGCCGGCCACCGGCCCGGCGGCGGTCGCCGCCAGAGCGTGCTCGAAGACGAAGGCGGTCACCCACTGCTGGTCGTCCAGTGCGTACCGGCCGCTCCAGGAATCGCCCTGCCGGTCGAGCCCGAGGCGGAGTCCGGTCGCCGGCGCGACCGGAATCATGCCCCGCACCGTCGGGAAGTTGGCGGTGACGGTCGTGCAGACCGCCATCATGCCGGTGCGAGTCATCCGCAAGTCGAGCAGGAGGTAGTTGGCGGCGTCCTGCTGAACGATCAGGCCTTGCAGCTGGGTCGGCTGCGCGGGCAGCGATTCGAACTTGATCTCGATCCCGAAGTCGCCATCGGCCAGCGGCTGGAGCAGGCGCACGGCGGTGTTGCCGTTCACACCGGGAAAGTGGGGGCTGCCACCGGGGACGGTCACCGTCAGCAGGCCGTCCGCCTGCTGAAAGACGGCGTCCAGGCCCGGATTCACGAAACTCCACAGCTGGGTATCGAAGGCAGGCTGACTGAAGTCGTCGGAGGTCAGCGCCGAAGCTGGAACCGCCGCCAGCGCAAACACAGTGCAGACAAAAACATAACTGAGAGTGACCTTGTACGATCGATCCATCTTGATCATCCCGCTCCTGGTGGAGTACAGCGCCGCATCCTTGACCACTGAGAAATGATTATAACACAAAAAAGCATATACAACCACTTTTTTGATAAATGCGATGATTTTCAAGTCACCCAGGATCCGTTGGAAAATAAGATCTTAGCACCGGTGCAGCTGGTTGGCGACCTGCGAAAAGCAGAAGCGGTCGATCCGGAATCCGGGTATGATCTTCCGCGGGGGTATCGCCCCGGTTGAGGGCAAACGACCTGGAGGCAAGGCCGACATGAGCAAGAGCGCCAAGATTCTCGGTTTGATCTTCTGGGTGGGGTTTTCCCTGTCCGCCGGTTTGGCGGGATCCCGCTGGTTGCCCGGCGACTGGTATGCCGCCCTGGTCAAGCCCTCGTGGAATCCGCCCAACTGGATCTTCGGCCCGGTCTGGACCCTGCTCTACATCCTGATGGGCATCGCCGCCTGGCTCGTCTGGCGTCGCGGAGAAACCGCCCGCGTGGGTGCGGCCCTGGGGGCCTTCGTCTTCCAGATCATCCTGAACGCCCTGTGGTCGTACCTCTTCTTCGGGGCCCACCGGATGGGTCTGGCCCTGGTGGAGATCGTCATTCTCTGGCTGGCCATCCTCGCGACGGCCCTTCTGTTCCGGGTGCATTCCCGGGCGGCGGCGTATCTGCTGGTTCCCTACCTCCTGTGGGTTGGTTTCGCGACCGCCCTGAACACCGCCCTCTGGCGACTCAACGCCTGAGCTCTAGCGGCTCAGGCGTTTCTCCGCCGACCGGGCGTGGCCTTCGAGACCCTCGAGCCTGGCGAGTGCCACGGCGTCCCGCGCGACCGCTTCGGCTTCGGCTCCCGGCTCCATCCTCAGCCACGATCGGCCCACCAGGAAATCCTGGACCGAGAGCGGACCAGAGAAACGCGCCGTCCCGCCGGTGGGCAGCACGTGGTTGGGTCCGGCGCCGTAGTCGCCCAGCACCTCGGCCGTTTCGGCGCCGACAAACAGCGCGCCGTAGCGGTGGAGTTTGCCCGCCACCGCCTCGGGTCGGTCGACCATCAGTTCGAGATGTTCCGGCGCCAGGGATTCACAGAGCAGGATGGCCTGCTCCAGATCCGTGGCTTCGACGGCACCGCCGTTCCCCAGGGCGTAGCGGGCGATTTCGGCCGTCTGCAGATCGACCAGTTGCGCCTCGAGTTCAAGATTGACCGCCGTGGTCAGTTCCGGGGCGATTGTCACCAGGATCGGCACCGCGTCGGGATCGTGTTCGGCCTGCGCCAGCAGGTCCGCAGCGATCACGGCGGGATCGGCCGTGGCGTCGGCCAGGATCACCAGCTCCGAAGGTCCCGCCAGCATGTCGATGCCCACCTGGCCGCTGACCAGTTGCTTGGCCGCGGTCACGTAGCGGTTGCCCGGTCCCACGATGACATCGCAGGCCGGCACGTCTTCCACGCCGAAAGCCAGGGCGGCGATGGCCTGGGCGCCGCCGGCGGCGACCAGGGCGTCGGCCCCGCCGATCGCGGCGGCCGCCAGCGTCAAGTCCCCCGGGCCGGGCGAAGCGACCCACACCTCGCCGACGCCCGCCGCCCGGGCGGTGACGGTGGTCATCAGCACGGACGACGGCAGGGGGAACCGCCCCCCGGGCGCGTAGCAGCCGGCCCGGCCGACAGGCCGGTAGCGCCAGCCGGCCCGGCCGCCCTGGACCGGCAGATCCAGATCCTGCAGGCTCTGCCGCTGTGCGTCGGCGAACAGCGCGATCCGGCCGGCCGTTCTTTCCAGCAGCTCGCGCACCGAGCGGGGAATCCGTCCGAGTGCGGCCTCCAGATCCTGCGCCGTGTAGACGAGTTTCCCGTCGGGCCCGAGATCGCCGAACTGCTGGCCGTATTCGACGAGGGCGTCCCGGCCGCGGCGCCGGACCGTGGCGATGATGGCCTCTGCCTCGGCGAGGGTCGTTCGGCTGACGGCCTTGCGGGTCATGCCGATGGTGTCGGCCGGCAGAAGTTTCTTCAAGAGCGGCGGCGTCATGTCATCGTCTCCTTTCCTTTCCGGATCATCTGCAGAGGGCTTGGCGTTTCCCGGACGGCGAATCAGTTTGCGCGCACGACGGTCGAGTTCCCGCTCGACTTCGGGCAGTGAAACCCCGGCGCGCACCATGGCCGTCAGGGCGAAATAAAGGACGTCCGCGGTTTCCCAGACAACTTCTTCGCGGGTGCCGGCATCCGCCAGTTCCCCCGCTTCCTCGACGAGCTTGGCCCGCAGCAGGGCCGGGTCCTCGAACAGGCGGCGCGTGTAGGAACCCACCGGGGCGTCCACCCTTCGCGCGGCGAGGCGGCGCGACAGGTCGCCCAGTCCGCCAGCGTCACCCCAGCAGGATCGTGTGCCCAGGTGGCAGAACCCGGCGCCGGTCTGCCGCACCGTGAAACGCAGGGCGTCGCGGTCGCAGTCGGCTTCGACCTTGAGCAGTTCCTGGGTCGAGCCCGAGGTCTCGCCTTTGCGCCACAGGCCCCGCCGGCGGGACCAGTAGATGCCCCGGCCTTCAGCGATCGCCAGACGCAGGCTTTCCGCGTTGGAATAGACCAGGCCGAGACTCTGCCCCGCGGCGTCCACCACCACCGTGGGCCACAGCCCGTCGGGACGATCGCTGACCAGGGGCGCGGCGAAGGCGTCGCCGACATCCATGCGCCCGGTGTAGATGGCCATGCCCACCTGGGCGTCGGCGCCCATCCGATCCAGCGCGGCCAGTTCCGCCAGCTCCGTGACGCCGCCGGCGACGGTGACCTCCAGTCCCGCGGCGGCCGCCAGCAGGGGCGGCACCCGGTCCAGGTCGAAACCCGCGAGGCGGCCTTCCTGCTCGACGAAGGTCACCAGGAGCCCGCCGACCAGGTCCTTGATCTCGGCGAGCTGCTGCAGGACCGTGCGGCCCGTATGCCTGGTCCAGCCTTCGACGACCACCTCGTCGCGCCAGGCATCCAGCGCCGCGATCACGCGCGGGGCGGGCAGCTCACGCAGGACTTCGGGCACCGCGGCGGTGCCGAGGATCACCTTGGCGGCCCCGGCGTCGAGCCAATCGACGGCCGTCTGCGCGTCGCGGATCCCGCCGCCCACGCGGCAGGGCGCGATCTGCACCAGCTCCCGGATCAGTTCACGGTTGCTGCCGGTACCCATGGCCGCGTCCAGGTCGATGACGGCCACCTCGCCCACCCGCGAGAACTTTTCCAGCAGGGGCCGGGGATCGCCGGCCTCGAGTTCGCGGCGCTTACCCTGGACGAGCTGGACGGCCTGGCCGCCCTGGAGATCGATCGAGGGGATCAGCACGGGCGCACCTCCACTCCGGCGTCGGCCAGGAACTCCTTCAGCGACGCGATGGTCCATTCGTCCTCGTGGAAGATGGACGCAGCCAGGACGGCGCTCGCGCCGGCCTCGATGGCCTCGAGCAGGTGACGTGCTTCCGTAGGCGCCGCCCGAAGCGATCACCGGTACGTGGACACCGCGCGGTGACGGCGGCCAGCAGCTCGGTGTCGTAGCCCAGCCGCGTGCCGTCGCGGTCCCAGCTGGTCAGCAGGATCTCGCCGGCGCCGCGGGCCACCGCCTCTTCGGCCCAGTCCAGGGCGTCGCGGCCGGTCCGGTGGGTGCCCGAACGGGTGACGACCTCCCAGCCGTCGCCATCGGTCCGGCGGGCGGCGTCGACCGACACCACGGTGCACTGCCGGCCGAGCTGTTCGGCGATGTCCGTCAGCAGCTGCGGATTCTCGAAGGCGGCGGTGTTGATGCCCACCTTGTCGGCGCCGGCGCGCAACAGGGCCGTCGCGTCGTCCAGCGTGCGCACGCCGCCGCCCACCGTCAGGGGGATGGGCAGGACGGCCCGCACGGCGGCCACGACGTCTGCAGAGCGCCGTGCCGCGGCCTTCGGGCGTGGCCGAAACGTCCAGCAGGACCAGCTCGTCGGCGCCGGCCTCGGCGTAGGCCAGCGCGCGCTCGACCGGGTCGCCGGAGTCGCGCAGGTTCTGGAACTGGATGCCCTTGACCACGCGGCCGTCGCGGATGTCCAGACAGGGGATGATGCGTCGGGTCAGCATGAGGTTCCTCCCGCGGGACGGCCCTCGAGCCACGCGGCGAGCAGGGCCTCGCCCCAGGCGCCCGACAGCTCGGGGTGGAACTGACACGCCAGCACGTCGCCTTTTTCGGCGGCCGCGACAAACGGACCGTCGTATTCGGTCCAGGCGGTCTGCCAGGGTGCCGGCGCCTTGGCGAGACGGAAGGAGTTCGCGAAGTAGGCGAATCCCGGCTTCAGGTAACGGCATTCCGGTCCGGGGACGACCCGGTTCCAGCCCATCTGCGGCACCGTGACGTCGGGAAAAACGGCTGACGTCGGCGTCCATCACGCCCAGCCCCGCGGCCCCGGGGCTCTCTTCGCTGGTCGACGCAGAGCAGCTGCAGACCGAGGCAGATGGCCAGGGTCGGTCGGCCCTCGTCCACCCGCGAACGGAGGACCCCGGTCAAGCCGTCGCTTTCGAGCCGGTCCATGGCGGCGGCCAGGGCCCCGACGCCCGGCAGCACCACGCGGTCGGCTGCCAGCAACCGGTCGGGATCGTTGACCAGTACCGGGCGGGCGCCGACCCGGCCGAGGCCCGCCAGGACCGAAGCGATGTTGGCCGTGCCGGTCTGGACGACCAGGACTTCGCGCGCCATCACAGAACCCCCTTGGTGCTCGGCGCACGTCCCCGACGCCCAGCGGGCTCAGGGCCTGGCGCAGGGCCAGGGCCAGGGACTTGAAGGCGGCCTCGGCGCGGTGGTGGTCGTTGGCCCCCTTGAGGACATCGAGGTGACAGCAGAATCGTCCCGCGGTCGCGAACGACTGCACGAAGTGGGGGATGTTCTCGCAGGCCAGTCCGCCCAGCGCCTCTCGCTGCAGCTGCAAGTCGATGTCGGCGCAGGGACGGGCCGCCAGGTCCACGACCGCCCGACACAAGGCCTCGTCGAGGGGAGCCAGCGCCCAGCCGAAGCGGGCGATCCCTTCCCGGGCACCCAGCGCCTGATCGAGGGCCTGACCCAGCGCCAGGGCACAATCCTCGGCCGTGTGGTGGTCGTCGACCTGCAGATCGCCCCGGCAGATCAGATCCAGGTCCCAGCCGGCGTGCAGGGTCAGCGGCCGTCAGCATGTGGTCGAGGAAACCGATCCCGGTGTCGATGCCGGCCTGTCCGGTGCCGTCGAGACCGAGCGTCAGGGCGATGGCGGTTTCGCGGGTCTTGCGGTTGATCGTTGCGGTTCGGTTCATCGCGGCAGGACCTCCTCTAGGTCGGCAAGCTGGTTCAGAATGCGGCCGGCGCCGGCGGCGGTCAGGATGGCGGGGTAGTCGGCAGCCGATTCCCCCGGCGGCACGACGCCCAGGGGCAGCACGCCGGCGGCCCGGGCGGCGCCGATGTCGTTGACGGTGTCTCCGACCATCCAGGCATGCCGGACGTTCAGGCGCTCGAGGGCCAGGTTCACGGTGGCCGGGTCGGGTTTGCCCGGACCGTCTTCCAGACAGATGACGGTGGTGAAGAACTTCCCGATGTCCATCCGTTCGATGAAGACGGCGGCGTCCGCGCGGGGCCGGCCGGTGACGATCGCCAGGGGCATTGTGGCGGCCAGCCGGCGGAGCAGTTCCCGCGCGGGGATCAATTTCTCCGACGCCGCCAGTTCGCCGTAGATTTCCTGGAAGCGGGCGGTGACCGTGGCCAGGTCGACGTCGACGCCGCGACCGGCCAGCAGCGCGCGGGTGACCACCCAGTCGTTGTTCGAGCCCGGCTGACGCTTGGCCGCCGCGATGTCGCCGGGGCTGAACTCCTCCCCGAAGTGGCGCGCGGTCTCCAGGATGGCGCGCCGGTAGGAGGTGCTGACATCGGCCAGCACGCCGTCCATGTCGAACAGGAGGGCCTCCGGCGCGAGGACCGTGCGCAGGGCCCGGCGCAGACGGTCGCAAGCTTCTGCGTCACCGGGACAGGTGATGCGCACCGCCCCCGGAACCACCGCGGGGTCGAACAGCCTGACGGCGATGCCCAGTCCCGCGAGACCGTCCCGCAGCCAGACCGGGTCGGCCCCGGTCGTGTAGACGAAATTGCCCTGCGAGGGCGCCGGATCGGCGCCGAGATCCGCCAGGTCCTGCTCCAGACCGAGGCGTTCCTGACGGATGCGGCCCGCGTAGTCGTCCACCGCCGCGCCGTCGGCCAGAGCTTCGGTCGCCATCAGCAGGGAGGGCCCGGACACGGCGTAGGGACCGCCGGCGGCCCGCAGCGGGGCGATGATGTCCACCGGACCGGCGACATAACCGACCCGCAGTCCCGCCAGGCCCCACGCCTTCGACAGGGAGCGAACACCGACGGCGTTGGGCAAAGCCAGGACGGCGGGCATGAGGTCCTCGTCGGCGAACTCGCCGTAGGCCAGATCGACCAGCAGCAGGGCGCCCGGAGCACCGGCCGACAGCCTGGCCAGGTCCGCGGCGGTGGCGACGGCTCCGGTGGGGTTGTTGGGGCTGACGACGGCGATCACGCCGGTGTTCTCGTCGGTCAGGGCCAGGATCTCGTCGACCGGGAAGGAACCGCGGGGCCAGGCCGCTTCCCGGACCGAGGCGCCGGTCAGGCGCGCGTAGCGGGGGATCATCTCGAAGGTCGGGACGGCGACCACCAGGTTGCGCGAGGCGTCCAGATACGCGCGGCAGATCCGGTCGAGCGCATCGTCGGCGCCGGCGGTGACCAGGACCCCGGCGCCGGATCCAGACCCAGCCGGTCGGCCAGGCGGCCTCCAGGGTCCGCCGCTCGGGATACCGTCGCAGGACTTCGGTGCCGGCGTCGACCAGGCGGTCCAACAGGCGCTCGGGGGGAGTCCTGCCCTCGTTGCCGTCCAGGCGCAGATCGGTGGGGCACGCCGTGCGTACGGGCCGGTAGGGCGTCACGCTGCGCAGGCCGGTGACCGGCAGGGGGCCGCGGGTGCGATTCATGGCGCGGCTCCTCATGGCACGATCTGGGCCAGCGCGGTGACCACGATGTCGGACCCGCCCTTGCCCTTGATGATGGGGATCAGCGACGTCAGTTCGCTGCGGGGCACGGCCACCTTGACGGCGAAACCCGCATCCCCGTTGAGCGTGCTGACGGTCGGCTGCCGCATACAGGGCAGGATCGCCACCACATCGTTCAGCTTGTCCGGCGGCACGTTCAGCTCGACCATGACCCGCAGCCGGGACTCGAGGACCGACCGCAGCAGCATGACCAGGTTGTCGACCAGTTCGCGCCGCACCGGGTCGTCCAGAACCCGGGGATTGACGTACAGGCGGGTCGACGACGTCATCAGCTCGTCCACGATCGTCAGGTTGTTCGAACGCAGGGTCGATCCGGTGGCCGTGTTGTCGATGATGCAGTCGGCGTCCTCGGGCGGAAAGACCTCGGTGGCCCCGTAGGACTTGAGGAACGTGGCCTCGATGCCGCGGTCCGCGATCCAGCGGCGGGTCAGCCTCTCGTATTCCGAGGCCACCACCAGGGGGGTGCCCGTCGGCAGCGCGCCATTGTCCAGGAACTCGGTGGGGGCCGCCGCCACCAGCCGCACCGGATCCAGTCCGGTGTCCAGCACCTCGACCAGGTCGGCGCCCAGCTCGGCCACCCAGTCGGCTCCGGCGAAGCCGATGTCCCGCGCGCCGACGTCCAGCATCTCGACGATGTTCTGGGGCTTGAGGATCTTGACCTCGAAGTGGGGCATGGAGATGACGGGGCGGTAGCTGCGCTCGCCGGCGCGCAGATTGATGCTCGCGTCGGCCAGCAACTGGAAGACGCCGGCCTGCATCCGGCCCTTGGGCAGGGCCAGGCGAAGCTGTTCGGGATCGTTCTTCGGTGCCATGTCGGCTTCCTTTCGGGAAGAAAGCGGGGTTGGCGGCACTTCGACGACTCCGTGAGACGCAAAAACGCCGGTCCCCGCGGGATCGGCGTTGAAGTGTTCGGCTCGGGAATAAGCGCTACAACATCAACTCCGCCCGCAGGCAGGGATGATGGTGATGGTGGCGCTGTCCGTTGACGAATCTCATAGTCACACCATGGTAGATTCGGACCGATTGGATGTCAAGGCGCCGCGGCGAAAAATTCCACGCGGCCGACCGAGATGTCGGCGACGAACTCCCGCGAGCCGGCCACGATCCCCAGCCGCGTCAGCTGAGAAGGATCGAGCGCCTGGTCGATGGCGTAGGCGCCGAAACTGCTGAAAGGAATCTCGACCGTGCGCCAGCCGTCGCCCGGCGGGATTTCGGCTTTGTAGTGTTCCCAGGGCCGGTTGCAGTCGCTGGTGCGGAAATGAACGGCGTAGCCTTCGCCGTCGGCCTGGACTTCGAGACGGATACCCGTGAAGGCCGAAGCGTCCAGCGGCTGGCCGCGGCTGCCCAGCGGCAGCGCCACCTGGATGAAACCCCCGTTGTTGTCCAGCGAGACCATGCCCATCAGGCGCATGAAACGACGGTCGCCCTCGTCGACGTGCATGGCGTCGGCCCGGGAGATCCCGCCCATGACCTGGTCGGTGAACAGGCGCCAGGAAGCGCCCGAAGGAGCTTTGCCCCCGGGGTCGCTGAAATCGTCGATGAGGGCGGGCGTCTCAGTGTTCACGGTTTCATCCCCGGCAGCGGCGGGCCCGGCGACCGCAAGCATGACCAGGACAGCGGCCACCACGCGCACCGACGCCGCGACCGGTGTCGGTCGGGAATGACGCGTGATTGCATGGCGACGGGCGGCGGTTTCCAAGGGCAGCCTCCTGGGTCCTGCGGAAGTGATGCGGAACATGATAGGCCTGAATCCGGATCACGGCACGAGCCGATACCTCATTCGCGGGCAGCGACAGCGGCCGCCACCAGCCGGCGCGCCAGCTCCCGTCCCTCGAGCCCGTGATGATTCAGGACGCAGCCGGCCACCGTCATGTCGAGTGACGGCAGGTGGAAGACGAAGGTGTTCCAGAATCCGGTGTGGCCCCAGGCCAGGCGGCCCTCCAGATCGGTGGCGGCCAGACCCAGGCGGTAGGCCGGCGTGCCCGAACCGGTCATGGCCGTCAGCGTGGACTCACGCTGCAGGACGTCTCCGGCCAGGAGGCTGCGGGTGAACCGGGCCAGATCCTCCGCATCGGACACCAGGCCGCCGCCGCCGTAGAGATCCAGGCTTGGGTGCCAGCCAAAGGTATCGAGGTCCCCGTAGTACTGGTGCGCGCGCGGGCCGGCCCCCGGCGGGGGCGCTTCCATGATTTCCCACCAGGTGGCGTCCAGGCCCAGGGTCGGGAAATCGAGCAGATTCCGGACAGCCGCTCCCAGGGACTGCGCCGTCTTCTGTTCGACGATGAGGCCCAGCAGGATGTACCCCGTGTCGGAGTAGGAGAATTTTTCCCCGGGCAGCCCGACCGGCCCACCCCACTCGACGCACCGGCGGATCTGCTCCGTTGCGGTCCAGACATGGTGGGGGTCGGCCAGGATGGCTGCGGCGTAACGGGGATCGGCGGGGTGTTCGAACAGCCCGCTGGTGTGGCTCAACACCATGCGCACGGTCATGGATTCCAGGTCGTAGCCGTCCGCCGCCAGGATGGCCGCGATGTCGGGCGGAAGATGCCGGGCCAGAGGATCGTCGAGGCCGAGCCGGCCTTCTTCGACGAGCCGCAGCACGGCGGCCGCAACGTAGGTCTTGGTGTTGCTCGCGATGCGGAAGGTGTGATCCGGCGTCAGGGACCGCCCGTCGCCGCGGACCGCCGCACCGGCAGCACCGATCCAGCACCTGTCCGGACCGGGTCCGAGGATGCAGGCCACGACCCCGGGGGCGACGGGGTTCTCAGCCAGGAACTCCCCGAGCACCTGCTGCAGTCGCGTGTCCAGATCGCCGCCGCCGGTCGCGGCCACCGGAAGCGTTCCCAGCAGGAGGCAGAGTACGAGCCGGACATGATACTGCACGGATCCTCCAGCGGGTCGGGTCGTTGCCGGTCCGTTCCGCGCGGAGCGGTCAGGGATTCCGGCGGAACATCACGGCGCGTTCTCCGGGGGCATCGGTCCTCACCCCGACCCCGAAGACGGTGCCGTCGTCGGCCTGGGCGAGCTGAAGCATCTCGCCCGTGAAATACGGCAGCTCCTGGACGACGCCCGCGCCCGTGGCGTGGATGATCGAGCCCCGCGGACTGAGGCCCGACTCGCCGCTGCAGGCCAGATAGATACTGCCGTCGGCGGCAAGCAGGATGTCGTTGACGCCGCCGAGTCCCATGGGGTCGGGCAGGACGATGGCGGTCCAGTCGCCCGCCTCATCCCGCAGCGACACAAAGGCCCGGGCGGAATTGCTGCCGGCGGCGTGGATACCGCCGACGAAGATGGCGCCGGTAGCGGTCATGGCCACCGCCCGCAAGGTGTTGAGATTGAGCCCGGATCCGGCGAGGTCGAGTTTGGTCCAGCCGCTGGTCGGCGTCCGGGTGAGGATCACCTGCAGGGTGTCGGCGCCGTCGTCGAAGCCGCAGGCCACCGCCCGCTCGCCGAGCACGTGCACATCACGGAAACCCGAGTCGTTGGTCCCGGTCAGGGGCAGGTCGTCAACGTCCCACCGGCCGGCCACGTCGCTGGTCCAGATGTCGCCGCCCTGCGAAAAACCGGCGGCCACCATGTAGGTGCCGGCGCCGTCCAGGGTCCACAGACCGCCGCCGGCCCGGAAGACCGCCTTGTGCAGGGGGCCGTCGCGGGTGTCATACACCATGCTGGCCAGGGAGAGGTTCTCCAGGTTGAAGCCCGCCAGGACCAGGCTGCCGTCGGGCTCGACGACCATGCCCCGGGGATAGAAGCCCGCCAGGGAAGGTATGGCGCCGAAGGCATCCAGCTGCCAGGTGCCGTCGGCCTGCATCCGGTAGAACAGCGGACCGGGCTCTGCCGCCTTGCCCGCGACGGTCACCAGTCCCCAGCCGGCCGCCCAGGCGTGGCGGCCGTTGGTGTCCACCACCTCGAGGCGGGAGTCCGGGACGGCGGTTCCCAGGTTGACCTCCTGCCACGGGGCCGGCGGCGGGGGCTGGACGGGGTCGTCGTCGCCGCAGCCGGCGGCCAGGACCAGGGCGCCCATGAGCAGGAGTTTCGCCCATACGATCGGTTTCATTCAGGTCTCCCAACGGTGGGGCAGGGGTCGTGCGGCGTCACAGGAAAATGTACATGATTTTTCAACGGGAACGAAACGTTTTGGTTGCAGCGCGCCCGGCAGCGACCGTTGTGCCGGTTACTGGACCTGAGGACCAATTCCTGTATGTTTGGTGCAACAGTGGTCTGGACCGTAACCCGCTCCCCGGAGGGCAGCATGAGCAGCGGCAAGCCCCGCAAGTCCTACACCAAGGAAGAGGAGATCATCCACGCGGTCACCCACGGTCTGGGTTTCCTGCTGAGCGTGGCGGCCTGTTCGGTGCTGGTGGTCCTGGCCAGCCAGCGGGGTTCGGCCTGGCACGTGACGAGCGTGGCGATCTTCGGCGCGTCGCTGATGCTGCTGTACGCCGCCTCGACCGTCTATCACTCCCTGACCAACCAGAGGGCCAAGCGGATCTTCCGCTTCATGGACTACTCGGCCATCTACGTGCTGATCGCCGGATCCTACACGCCCTTCACGCTCGTCACCCTGCGCGGGGGCTGGGGCTGGACCCTGTTCGGCCTGGCCTGGGGCCTGGCCATCACCGGCGCGGTGATCGAGGTGGCCACCCGGCGGCGCTACAAGTGGCTGTCGATGGGGTTCTATCTGGGGATGGGATGGCTGCTGATGGTGGCGATCAAACCGCTGGTCGACGCCCTGGACACCCGCAGCCTGGTCTGGCTGATGGTCGGCGGCGTGGCCTACACCGGCGGCGCGTTTCTCTACGCCAAAGGCCGCTTCAAGTACCATCACGCCATCTGGCACGTGCTGGTCCTGGTGGGCAGCGCGTGCCATTTCGTCGCTGTCTACTATGCGGTGATTCCGCCGGCGCCCTGAGGCAGGGGCGCGGTCAGGAGTTGAGCGAGGCGCAGCCCAGGATCAGCAGGCCCGCGAGGACCAGGCAGAACAAACCCAGGCGATTCAGAAAACCAGTCATGGTGACGTTTCGGCCTCCGGTAGAAGATGCGTCTTGTTTGTCCCCTCCCGCCGCGCGGGAGGCCGGGTCCCGTTCAAACCCGCCGCAATATATGTCGGGCACTGTCTGCGGTCCAGTTGCAAGTGGCCTGCGGCCCGGCGGCGGTCAGGTCAGGGCTTGATTCCTGGCCCCGGATCGGTAAAGTCGGGCAACGGAACCCGAACCTCCCCGAAACGGAATCGGCATGCTCGACGCCCTGATCATCCTGGGATACTTCCTCGCCGTCATGATCGTGGCCGTCAAGGCCCGGCTCCGCAAGGACGCCACGGTCGAGGAGTACTTCGTCAGCGGCCGGAATCTGCGCTGGTATTCCATCGCCGCCTCGACGATCGCGACCAACCTGCACGCCGGACATTTCCTGGCCGTTATCGGTTCGGCCTACGCCTTCGGTCTGGCCCAGGCCAACTTCGAGTTGAACGCGGTGCTGGGATTGATCCTGGCGGCCTTCGTCTTCGTGCCCATCTATCTGCGCGCGCGCGTGGTGACCATCACCCAGTTCTTCGAGATGAAGTTCGGCCCAAGGGTGGCGCTCACCTACTCGCTGCTGACCATGTTTCTCTACGGCACCCTCTACCTCGGCGGCACGCTGTTCTGGGGAGGGTACTCGCTCGAGATCCTCTTCGGCGACAGTCTGGCGGCCAGCGTGGGGGGCGACCCCGCCCTGCGCATCTGCCTCATGATCGTCTTGCTGGGGGCGTTTTCGGCCACCTACACGTACTTCGGCGGCCTCGGGGCGGTGGTCAAGACCGACATCATCCAGTTCGTGCTGCTGCTCGGCGGGGGGTTGACGGTGACGTTCCTGGCGGTGCACGAGCTGGGCGGTTTCGGCCAGCTCTACGCCCAGGTCGGCGACAAGATGCACCTGCACCTGCCGAACACCCACCCGCAGCTGCCGTGGCTGGGCATCGTGGCGATGAACCTGCTGAACCTGCAGTACTGGGGCTGCAACCAGGTCATCCTGCAGCGCTCGCTGGCGGCCCGCAGCCTGAAGGACGCCCAGGTGGGGCTGCTCGTCGGCGGCTTCGTGAAGTTCATCACCGCGGCCATGCTGGTGCTGCCGGGCATCGCGCTGGTCGGGATCCTCGGCGAGGACAACCCGCTGGCCGACCCGGACGAGGCCTACATCCGCATCGTCGAACTGCTGCTGGGGCCGGGGGTGCGCGGGCTCGTGCTGTGCGGGTTGTTCGCCTCGCTGATGAGCAGCGTGGACTCGATCTTCAACTCGATCTCGACGCTGTGGTCGATCGACATCTACCAGAAGTGGCTGCGCCCGGAGGCCACCGAAGCCGAGGTCGTCCGGACCGGCCGCCGCGCCATCCTGTGGTGCATGACCATCGGCATCCTGCTGGGCTTCGTGTTCACCTACATCAAGCTGGCGAATCCGGAATTCCCCCTGGATCCCTTCTTCAAGAAGACCAGCTACTTCATCAAGAACGGGTTCGTGGTCCTGATCGCCTCGGCCGTCTTTCTGGTCCGACCCTCGCGGCGGCTGGTGCTGGCGGCGCTCGTCTTCACCATTCCGTTCACCATCGCCGTGAACCTGGCGTTCGCCGAAACGCCCTATCTCATCCTGACGATGATCATCATCATCGTCAGCTTCCTGGTCGTCGCCGTTCCGACGGTGCGGGCCCATGGCTGGCGCCTGGCCGGCGAGAAGCTGGTGGTTGTCTCCGAGCGGCGGGTGGGCTGGCTGGGAGCGGTCCTGGGAACCTGTCTGATCATGTTGCACGTGGTGTTCCACTAGGGTGCAGGCCGCAGGGCGTGTACCCTTGGTCGATAGTTTTGCTTACCGGAGGTGTCGAGTGCTGGACAGGAAAACGATCCTCGTTCTGCTGGTCGTGGTCGTGACGGCGGCGTCCTGCGGCGGTGACCCCGAACCGACGTACACGGTCGGGCAGAACCGCATCATGTTCGAGATTCCCGAGGGCTGGGAGCACGTCGAACGCGATGGCGGCCACGGCCTGCATGCGGACGGCAACTGGTTCGTCATCCGCGATCTCGGGACCATCGACGACAAGAGCCTGGAGGCGGATCCGTCGAGGCCGAGTACCACACGGCATGGGCGGTGCTCGAGGACCACTACGAGGCGTCCCGACCGAGCTGGCTGTACTCGATCGCTGATTACCGGGCCATGGTCACGGATGACGAAAAGAATCCCTCTGCCGCAGGTCTCATGGGCGAGGACGCCGAGCGACGGCCGCGGACCATCTACCTGCCGCCCGACAAGCCGATCCAGCTGCGGGTGCTGCTCGAGGAGGGCGGGGCCGAGACCGAGCTCGGCGGCCTGTGGATCACCGACGCGGACATCCGCTACAACAAGGGGGGGTTCACCCTCAACTTCGACGAGCCCCTGAAGGAGCCCATGGAGGCCCTGCGCGTGCGCGGCAAGATGGGCGGATTCGAGATCGCCTGGACCATTCGGCGCCCCAACGCTTCGCGCGTGCTGGACGTCGACTGCCGGATGGGCGGCGGCGATATCGACCTGCGCGGCGAGTGGGCGAACGACGCAGACATCCGTCTGAACGTCCGGTTCGGCGGCATGGGCGTGCGGATGCCGAAGAACGTGGCGATCGAGGACGGGCCGCCCGGATCCGACGCTCTGAAGACCGCCGCCGAGGTCCCGGATCTCCCGGTCCTCCGGTTCCAGACGACAGCCAAGTTCGGTGAGATAGAGTCCTATTGACGGTTGGCCGCGGGTCCTCCGGAACCCTCCCGCGAAGTCCTCGGGCCTGCGGCCCTGCGGATGACGCGGAGCGGGTCCCCGAGGACCCCCGACCATCCTTCAACAGGTTCCATCCCACCGATTTTTGATTTCCGGATCTCATGTGCTATCCTCAGTGCGTAGGGATATCCCCGCCCCTTCGAAAGCCCATGACGTGAAACGTATTCTCCTTCTATTGCCCCTCCTGCTCGCCGCCGGTTGCACCGACGATTTCCCGGTGCTGCCCGAGCGCCCGATCGACCACTTCGACCGCGTCGTCCAGGAATTCGGCGAGGCGCTCGAGGCCCGGGACGCGGACGCCATCGAGGCCCTGCTGGATCCCGATCCCGAGGAGTTCTACTTCCTCTTCGGAAACTGGGACGAAGACCACCACGACCTGCCCACCTGGTACATGCGCCGGCCCGAGTTCATGCAGTCCTGGCGGGCGATCCTTGGCGGCGCCCTGCCGGCGCCCGGGGAGGGCGCGACGATTCCGGCGATCACCTCGATCGAGGTCGTCCGGCTGGAGGTCGACGTGGACTGGGAACCCCCGCCGCCGGACCACTACAGCTGGTGGCGCTACTCCCGCGGCATCTGGGAAGCGACCTACCACTTCGAGATCCTCGTTTCGCGCGCCGGGTTGCCGCCGGTGACCATCGGAAACAAGATGCTGTTCCTGGTGCGGTCGCTCTGCGGGGAGGACGCCGCGGGCGATTGCGCGGATTTCGCGCTGATGGGATTCGACGACCAGACCGGCCAGTTCGACCCCGCCACCTCGACGACCCTGGGGTCTCTGCTGCTCGAGGGATTCGTCAACAACCCCCCGGAGGTCGCCGTCCGGGTCGAGCCCTACACCCAGGGATCGCTTCAGGTGGTGGTGGACGCCTGCGAGACCCTGGACGAGGGCCTCCCGATCACCCGCCCGAGGAATACCGGTTCCGGCTGCTGCCCGACGGGGACTGGAGCCCGTGGGGCGATCAATGCGTGGTCCAGGCGAACTTCCGGGAATACGGCGAGCAGAGCCTCGAGGCGGAAGTGCACGACCACTGGGGGCTGTCGGGATTCGGGACGGCGACCATCGACCTGCAGCCGCCCTCCGACCCCTGACCTACAGCCGCGCGACGCCGATCCAGGCCGCGTGCATCGCCGACACCATCACCAGGAAGACCGTGCGCGCCCGCGTCGGATCCATGCCCGGCAAGCGGTACTCGAGACTGCCGGTGGGGCAGTTGCTCACGCAGTCGCCGCACAGGGTGCAGGCCTCGTTGGGCGTGCGTTTGAGCACGTCGGCGGGATAGAGGGCGTCGTAGCGGCAGGCCGGCGTGCAGGCGCCGCAGTCGGTGCACGAATCACTGATCTTCAGGCGCCAGGGCGACACCTTGCCCAAGCGGGTGGCCACGAACCCCATGGGGCAGTAGGCGGTGCAGTGGGCCATGTGGCCGGACTTCCGCGACCAGAAGAACATCACGCCCACGCCGGCCAGGCCGAACGAGGCGGCCAGCCAGCCGGCCGCGACCGCGCCCACGCCCAGCCTGCCGAGGACGAAGGCCGTCGCCATGACCAGCACGAGGATGACGATCCGGATGCCCGGCCG
>CALOFL010000002.1:0-14330 GCA_942492615.1 Candidatus Krumholzibacteriia bacterium | reverse complement strand
GGGCCACGTAGCTGCGCAGAATATCCGTGACCCGGAAATTGACATGGGCCGGCAGGTACATGAGCGCCAGAAGGTCTCTGGCAAAGGCCGTATTCTGCGAATTGAAGGGTGACAGGGTGCCTTCCGCAAGCACGACCGGGGGCCGCCGTTCAAAATGGCAGGCCTGGTTGGCGGTCAGTCGGTAGATCGCATCCACATCCGGATCATCATCGGCCAGGGCCTGCCAAACACCGATCCGGCAATGCTTCTTTTCAAGTTCATTTCGGGTCAGATCGGCCGCCCGGTCACGGATGCGTGTCAGCGGCAGCCCCCGCGGCCAGATGACCTGATCGCTGAAAAGGGTATAGATATTGATGAAATCACGGCGGGCGGGTGTCTGAAGAAATGCGCCCTCGAATGCCGGAAAGGCCCAGTCGGCCGCCGGCAGGTTGTCGTCGTCGCTTTCCGCAATCAGCCGCGCCCCTTCGCGCGCGGCCCAGAGATAACCGATCATTTTGCGGGCATAGTGATTCCAGGGCAGGGCCGCGGCAGTCTTGAAGGGCAGCTTGCGCTGCGCTTCGACCGATAAAAACCGGGCCCCCGCGTGTTGCCAGGCGGCAGGCGTCTTGCGGTCGGCCACCACCACGAGCTGCCAGTCCCGCAGGGCCGCGAAGCGGCGTATGGCTTCGCCGGGAGCGAAGATCGATGTAATCACCACGGCACGGTTCACGGATGGCATAAGCTTCTAAAATCCTCGAACGCAAAGCGTTGCGACTGTTTCAGCTGCGTTATTAGATATTCAAGACCCGCCATGGCATTCGGATTCATGCGCTGATGATGGAGCATGAACCCGCAGGTCGGGTTTGTCAATCTGTGGGTCAGCTCGTCCAGGAAGGTCGGCCACCCGCCCCTGGGGTCGGCATCCTTGCGGGTGTGCAGATCGATGTCCACGGCCATATCCGAAAAACCCCGGGGGCACGCCGGCCGGCTGCCCCGGCTGCGGGAAACCGCCGCATAGCCGGTCCGGTGCAGATGCGCCAAAACCTCCGCCGAACAGCGATTCCAGGGCGGCGTAAAAACCGGGAAGAACTGCGGCCCCAGGAGATCCTCCAGCCGATGGCGGCCACGGTCCAGGTCGTCGCCCAGGGCGCCGAAGTCCCGGGCCGGGCCGAATTCCTGTTTTTTCCCGTGGGGTTCATGGTTCTGATGGCGCCAGCCGTGCTGGTGCCAGCACCACAGGTGGGCCGCCTCACGCCCGATCCGCGCCAGGGCCCGCCAACGTTCCGCGGTCAGCCAGGCCGGCACGACGGCCAGATTGAGTGGGACATCCAGCCGTGCGAAGACCCGGACCATCTCCCGATAGCGTTTACCCGGCACGCCCACATCGTCCGCACGGAAGAAAATGCGGGTTGTGGCGGTCCGGGCCGTGGCCGCATCTTGGATGCAGGCCGCCAACCGGGGCTGCCAGTCGGGCACCAGGGTTCGCCAGATGGCGGCCACCGCTTGGCCGCTCATCGCGCGCCGCCCGCGCCCACCAGGCGCTCCATCCATTCGGCGGTTCGCGCGGCGCCGTCGAGCTTGATCGCTTGGGGGGCAGGCGAGCGCTCGAAGGCCGCGGCCAGGTGCTCGGCCAGGCGGTCCGGTGCGAGATCCGCCGGATCCAGAACGCCGACAGCGCCCAGGGCCGCCAGGCGCCGGGCCCGCATGCCCTGCTCCCGATTCTGGTCAAACGGGTACACCAGGGCTTTGGCCCGCGCGGCCAGGATATTCATGCAGGTATTGTAGCCGGCCATGCTCACCGAGGCATCGGCCGCCTGCAGCCAGGCGCCAAACTCGGTACTGAAGCGTTCAAAGCGCAGGGTCGGGCCTGCCATTTGCCCCAGGGCGGCCGTCTGTTCGGCGGCCATGAAAGGACCCGTAAAGGCCTGCAGAGTCACACGATAGCGGCTCTGGAGGCGCTCGACCGCCCGGGCCGCCGCCCGGAGCAGATCGAAGCCCACGGCCCCGCCCCCCGCGCTGGCCAGCACCAGGCGCGCACCGCGGTCGACCCCCCGCGAACGGCGCCAGGCGGCGAGGTCGGTAACCGGCGCCTCCCGGGCGGCCACGTACCCGGTATAGATTACCGGAATCTGCAGCGCCCCCAGCTGCCCGAAAGTCTCTTCCAGGCGCACCACGCCGGGATCGGCGTGCACCAGCAGGGCATCGAAACGTGAATTCAGAACCGCCACGGCCCGGTCTTCGTGCTTGCGGGCGTTTTCTTTTTCCACCAGAATGTCCCGCACGCTGCAGACCACCTTGCAGGCCGGCAGATCCCCGGCGGCAATGGCCGCGAGCAGGGGATCGAGCTCGAAGCGGAAGGCCTTGCGCCCGATGGGATAGAGTTCCACCAGAAAGATGTCGGGCGCCTCCTCGCTAAAAATGCGGTGCAATCGCCGGCGACGCCGGGCGCGGACATCCTCAAGGGCATCGCCCCCGGGCGCGTGCAGGTTCTGAAAGGCCCGGTCCATTACCAGTTCCGGGAGTAGCCGCTGGCGGACGTGGGGCGGCAGGCCGGCCAGGGTCCGAGGGCCCCCGAAACCAGGACGACGTCATGCCCGGCAAGTGCCCGGCAGATCTCCAGGGTTCGAAAAAAGTGACCGACGCCCAGCACGTGCTGGCAATAGACGAGGATTTTCATGCCGCCCCCGCCTGGCCGCCGGGCAGCGGTTTTTCGATGTAACGGGCGGTGTTCGAGGCGCCCTGGAGATCGATGCCGATCCCGGACCCGGCCGTTTTTTGCAGGGCGGTTTCGATCCGGGCCGACAAGGGGCCCGTTTCCAAATCCGGAGTGGTCAGGACCGACAGCCAGCCTTTCGCCGCCAGGCGGGCGGCCCGCAGCGGCTGTTCGCGATCGCCTTCGAAAGGCCAGACCAGCGCCGGCACCCCGGTGGTCAGCAGGCGCATGCAGGTGTTGTAACCCGCCATGCTCAGGGACAGGTCGGCGGCCGTCAGCCAGTCCGCGAAGTCGGTCGTGAAGCGTCGCACCTTTACATCGGCGACGGCGACGGCGCGCAACGCCGCCAGGTTCGATTCAGGCAGATAAGGACCGGTGAACAGGGCCATCCGGACCCGCATCCGGGTGGACAGCGCCTGCCGGGCCGCCAGTGCGGCCGCCAGCAGGGGATAGCCCGACCGACCTCCGCCGGCACTGACCACGATCAATTTTTCATCGGCCCGCAGGTTGAATTGCCGCCGGAGGTCGGCCCGGCAGGTGCCCGGCCCGACGGATGGCGCCACGTAGCCGGTGTACGCCACGGGAATCTCGACGGCGGCCAGCGTGCTGAAAGTGGTGTCCAGCCGGACCAGGGCGGGGTCGGCGTGCACCAGCAGGCCGTCGAACCAGCGATTGAGCCGCCGGACGACACGCGCTTCATAGGCCCGCGGATCGCGCTTGGCCACCAGGATGTCCCGCACGCTGCAATAGACACGGCAGCGCGGCAGCTGCCCCGAACGGATCGCCGCCAGCAGGGGGTCCAGCTCCCGGCCGAAAGCGGTGCGGCCGAACGGATAGAGCTCGACGATAAAAACATCGGGGGCTTCGGCACGAAAGCAGGCCTGCAGCATGGCGAGGCGCTCCGCCCACACGGTTTCGAGCGCCCGGCCGTCCTCCGCCACCAGCTGCTTGTCGGCCTGCATGCGCAGGGCCGGCAGCTGGAAGCGCCGCACATGGGGCGGCAGCGGCAAAGCCACCGCCGGCCCGCCCGTCACCAGCAGGACCTCGTGGGATTCCAGGGCGCGGACAATTTCCAGCATGCGGAACAGATGACCCAGCCCCCAGACATGCTGGCAGTAGATAAAAACCTTCACGGCGATCGCAATTCCGTTGACCGGGCCCGCCCGCGGTCTTGCGACCCGGGTCCGGGTTTTCAGGGGTTGAGGTTGATGGCGTTCATGCGCCGGAGCATCAGTCGGCGTTGGCCACCAACCAGGTGATGGACGTGGTAGGGGGCCATGGCCTCCGGTATCTGCCCGCAACCGTCCCGAATCGCCAGATGGTAGATCAGGCATTTGAGAACGCCTTCGTGCGTCACCACCAGCAGACGTCGGGCGCCCTGCGCGCGCGCAATGTCCTCGAGCGCCCCCAGGGCGCGTTCGAGGACCTGCAGATGACTCTCGCCCGCCGGCGGCTGGAATTGCCATCCCCGGGCGGTTTGTCGCCGGTAGGCCTCGGCGTCCTCGTCCCGCAGGCGCCGGTGGACCCGCCCGGTCCAGCGGCCCCAGTCCTGTTCCCGCAGCCGGGGTTCGACCGCCAGGGGCAGATCACGGGTCCGGTTGAGCCGGCGGGCGGTGGCCAAGGCCCGTCCCAGATCGCTGCTGTAGATGCCGTCCAGTTGCAATCGGTCGATATGCGCGCGCCAGGCCTCGATCTGTTTTTCGCCGGCGGTTGTCAGGGGCGTATCGGACTGCCCCTGGATCCGCCCCTCGCGGTTCCAGACCGTCAGCGCATGTCGCATCAGAAAGAAATGGGTGCCGTGATCACCGTCAGCCATCATGCGACTCCCGGTAGCGTTTTCAGAGGCCGGCATGGCGTTTGTAGATCGACGCCAGTTCGCCGACCAGGGCGCGGTTGTCAAAGCGTTCACGGACCGTCGCCAAACCATTGGCGATCAGTCTGCCTCGCAGGGCGGTGTCCTCGAGCACGGTCAACATGGCCGCGGCCATGGCCTCGGGACGGGCGGTTTCAACCAGGATGCCGTTGACCGCCGATTGAACCGCCTCCGGTATGGCCGAAAACGCCGTGGCCACCACCGGCACCCCCATGGCCATGCTTTCCAGAATGACATTGGGAATACCGTCGCGGTCGCCATTGGCCGCCTCCTCACAGCCGAGCACAAAAAGATCGGCCCTCCGGAAACAGCGGCAAACGTCCTCGTGCGGACGGGTGCCCAATAGCCGCGTTTCGGTTTCGAGGCCCAGGCGACGGCGCAGGGCTTCAATTTCCGACTTCTGCTCCCCGTCTCCGATCAGGGTGTGCCGGAAGGCAACCCCCTGGTCCGTGAGCCGGCGAAGCGCCTGGTAGACCGTCTTCAGCCCCTTTTTGGGCGTCATCCGGGCCACGGTCAGAATTTCGTAGGGCGGCCGGGCCGCGGCCTTGCGCCCGTCGGTCTGGAACAGCTGCAGGTCGATGCCGTGGTAGGCCAGGTAGATCGGCGTCCCGCCGCCGACGATCCGTGCCAGATAGCGGCGATTGTAGGCCGTGCAGGTGGCGACGAACCGGGCCGCAGCGGCCTTTTCGGCCAGCTGGCGCGCATCCGAAGTGTAGATGTCCTTGGCATGGGCCGTGAAACTGAAGGGCAGTCCGCTCAGCAGGTGGCTGAAAAAGGCGACCGAGGTGGGCGAATGGGCGAAGTGGGCGTGCAGGTGAACGCAGCCGC
The DNA here is from genome assembly GCA_942492615.1 of Candidatus Krumholzibacteriia bacterium. Lineage (GTDB taxonomy): Bacteria > Krumholzibacteriota > Krumholzibacteriia > LZORAL124-64-63 > LZORAL124-64-63 > CALOFL01. Next base: position 8,937 of record CALOFL010000002.1, on the reverse strand, counting down.
TTTCCCGCAGCAGCTTGTGGCAGAGGAAGCCCGCCTGGAGCAGGTGCTTGATCGTGGCCGATTTGCGGGTGCGGCGCCAGCGGCGCCAGGCCGTCTTGAGCGCGGCGGCATAGCGTCCCGGGGCGCGGATCGCGAACAGCAGATTATGTGCGGCCAGGGCCGGCAGGCGCCGGCTGATGATGGTTTCCGGCAGATAGTCCACCCGGGCCTTGATCCGGCCGACACTGGCATGGGCGAAGGCCTCCCGGGGGCTGCGCATGGAGAAGATGCGGATGCGGAAGCCCTGCGCTTCGAGCAGCAGAATTTCGTTGGAAATGAAAGTCTCGGAGATTCGCGGGTACCCCTTCAGGATCATGCCGAGGGTGCCTGGCTCAGCAGGCAACGACATTGCGGTGGCTCCGGAAGCGGTTGATGCGCTCGCGCATGGTGTCGATACCGGTAAATCGAAACTGGGCCAGGGCATCGCGATAGGCCTGGGGGGCCGCCAGAAGCGCCTGGATCTTGTCGCAGAGGACGGCGGGGGCGCATTCGCCCCAGGGAATATAGTCGATCAGTCCCTGGGCGTGGAAGGCGCGCGCCCGGATGAGCTGTTCCAGGCGGGGCTTCTCCCGGGGGATTACGAGGCTGGGCGTGCCCTGGCTCAGGACCTCGCTCAGGGTGTTGTAGCCGCCCATGCTGACCACCAGGTCAGCCGCCGCCATCAGTTTCTCCATCTGGCGGAAAAAAAGGAAAGATGACGCACCACGGCGGCGGGCGCGTTTGAACACTTTCCGGCGATCCTCACGGGGCATGAAGGGACCGGTCACCAGCACGCTGCGAAACGGCGTCGAAGGTACACCCTGCTCCAGCATGGCCAGATAGGTGTCCATCAGGGTAAAACCGTCGCCCCCGCCGCCCGTGGTTACCACCACGAGTTTTTCGTCGAGGCCGATGCCCAGATCCTCGCGGATGCGCTGGGCCGCTTTGCGGTTGGGCTTGCGGCGCGGGATGTATCCGGTGAAGAGCATCTTCTGCTTGACCGATTCCGGGATGGCATATTCGGCGATGGGATCGTAGAAGTCCTGATTGCCGTAAATCCAGATTTCACTGTAGAGCTCGTCCAGATTGCGGTAGACGTTCTTCTTGGCCCAGTCCCGGCGTACGGTTTCGGCGTCGTCCATGATATCGCGCAACCCCAGAATGGTGTGCGAATGGGGCAGGCAGCGGCGAATCCAGCGCAGGGTGGGCAGGACCTCCTTCTTCAGCCCCAGGGGCTCCTTGTCCACGATGAACAGATGCGGCTGAAAGGCCTTGGCGGTGGCCGTGATGATATTCTTGCGAATGTCGAGGGCGTGCCGGGGATTGATCTTGATCGACAGGGGGCGGTATTCTTCGTTGGTCTTTTTGATCATGCCGGGAATGCGGACGAAATCGATGCGCTCCGGAAACTTGAACCGTCCGGCGATGGGGGAGCCGGTCAAGATCAGGATATTGACGCCGTCGCTGCATAGATGGGAGGCAATGGCCATGGTGCGTCGGATGTGTCCCAAACCATAGGTGTCATGGGAGTACATCAGAATATTGAAAGTGCCGTTTTGTCCCATCCGCGATCCGTCATCAAAGCATAGGGCTGATCGCCCCCGATAAAAAAAACGGAGATGGGGGTCTTGGCATCCGGCGCTCATCTCCGACCCTAGATCATTAGCTGAAATCACAGCACATTGCAATACCAAGATCGGAGCCGTCCGCGGCGTGAGCAGGCGCGGGCGCCGGCCCCTCCGCGAAAACGGCTTGACTGCAATCGACGCTTGAAGGAAAATGCATTTTTTCAAAAACATCAGCGCCGGCGCGGCATGGCCCCGGGGGGCCTGTCGGGGCCATTTGCATGAGGTTTCAATATGGAATTCGAACCGGTCATTGGACTCGAAGTACACGCCCAGCTCAAGACCCGCACCAAAATTTTCTGCGGCTGCTCGACCGCCTTCGGCGCCCCCCCCAACACCCACGTCTGCCCGGTGTGCCTCGGGCTGCCGGGGGTCTTGCCGGTGCTCAACCGCAATGTTCTGGCATTCACCATCCGCATGGCCCTGGCCACCGGCTGCCGGATCAACCACGCGAGCCGGTTCGCCCGCAAAAATTATTTCTACCCCGACCTGCCCAAGGGCTACCAGATCTCCCAGTACGAGCGCCCCATCGCTGAACACGGTCGGATCGAGATCGAAACGCCGGGCGAGGGCGCGACCACCATCGGCATCACCCGGATCCACATGGAAGAGGACGCCGGCAAACTGGTTCACGACGCGGACCAGCCCGTCAGCCGCGTCGATCTCAACCGCACCGGCGTGCCCCTGATCGAAATCGTGAGCGAGCCCGATCTGCGGGCACCGGAGCAGGCCGGGGCCTACCTGCGCAAACTGCGCTCCGTGGTCCGCTACCTCGACATCTGCGACGGCAACCTGGAGGAGGGCAGCTTCCGCTGCGACGCCAACGTGAGCCTGCGACCCCGGGGTCAGGCGGCCTTCGGTACGCGCACCGAAATCAAGAACCTCAACTCCTTCCGCAACGTCGAACGGGCGCTGGTGTACGAAATCGAACGCCAGCGCGAATGCCTGCTGGACGGCGAGACCGTGGTCCAGGAAACCCGTCTCTGGGATCCGGACAAAAGCCGCACCTTCTCCATGCGCGGCAAGGAGGAGGCCCACGACTACCGGTATTTTCCCGATCCGGACCTCCTGCCGGTGGTGGTCGAGGCGGCCTGGATCGAGGCCATTCGCGCGGAGCTGCCCGAACTGCCGGATGCGCGCCAAACCCGCTACGTCGAGACCCTGGGGCTGTCTCCCGAAGACGCCGCGCGTCTGGCGGCCGCCCGGGAAACCGGGGATTATTTCGAGGCCTGCCTGGCGGTGTTTCCCCAGCCCAAGCCGGTGGCCAACTGGGTCCTGGGGGATCTGGCCGCGCATCTGAACGCCAGCGGCCGGGACATCGCGGATGCGCCCGTCTCCCCGACCCTGCTCGGCCGCCTGCTGCAGTTGATCGACGACGGCACCATCAGCGGCAAGATCGCCAAGACCGTGTTCGAAGAAATGGCCGGGACCGGCGAAGCCCCCGATGCCATCGTCGAACGCCGGGGCCTCAAGCAGGTCTCCGACAGCGCGGCCCTGGAGGAAATCGTGGACCAGGTGCTGGCCGCCGCACCCGACGAAGTGGCCGCCTTTCGCGGCGGCCGGACCAAACTGATGGGCTTTTTCGTGGGCCAGGTCATGAAGGCCACCCGCGGCCAGGCCAACCCCCAGAAGGTCAATGCCATCCTGAAGGCCAAGCTGGCCGGCGGCTGATCAGCCAACCGATAGTAGCCCCAAATATCGTAGAGTCGTGCAAAGTGCCCATTCCGTCATGCCGGTCCCGGATCGCGTCCGGGATGACGGATCCGGCATCCCGAACGTTTTGGGATTGCTGGATTCGGGCTTTCGCCAGAATGACGAAACAGGGCCATAATCGACTGATTACGATTCCATATAGCATGATAGGCGAAGTGGCCGGTTGGTGCGCCGCCCTCCCGGAAAATCGGGAACGGCCGCATTGATACGACCAGCCCCCCCCAATGGCGGTCGGACGGTTCGACGCAACCCATGCGCTTCCCATAAAAAAACCCGGGCGATAAAATCGCCCGGGTGGCAGCGGAAAAGCGTTTCCGCAAGCAAGCTTTCAGGTCGTGCCGGAAGGCCTAACCCCTCCCGGCACTGTGTCAGGTTCTCAGGTGTGTTCCCACCTGCGTCAGCGGTATTAAGCCTAGAAGCTCAGGCTCAGCTGCATACCGATTTCGTAGGGGTCGTCGCTGTTGTCGCGGGCATCGTCACTGGTGGCGTCGCCGGCGAACAGGTAAGCACCCACCAGCTTCATGTTGAGGCCTTCGATCAGCTGGTAGTTGACCGCGAGATCGAGCTCGGTACCGAGTTTCTTGTCGCCGGTCTGGTTGTCTTCATCGAGTTCGGCATACCACAGGTCGACGTCGATGCTCAGCTTCTCCATCGGGGTGATGGTGGTGCCGATGTTGGCGAACCAGACGTTGTTGATGATGTCGGCCGGGGAACCGGCGGAGGCCTGCTGGTCGAAGGTGCCCAGACCCATGATTTCAGACCAGTAGTAGGAGCCGGTGGTGTTGAGAACCTGGCTGTAGTCGCCGCCGTAGGGATCGTCCGCGCCGTCGCCCGGCGCGTAGACGAACTCGCCGTGCAGTTCGAACATCTCGCCGAGGTTGACGTTACCGCCCACAGATGCAAGAAAACCGCGGAGATCGATGTCACCGGCGTTGCTGTTGACTTTACCAGTCTGACCGTAGACCGTGGACCACAGACCCCATTTGTCGAAGGTCATGTCGAAGTCGGCACCGTAAGAAACGATCGTGGCCCAGTCGATGTCCTGACCATTCGGGGGCAGCGGCAGACCCAGCCTAGCCGCGAAAGCTTCGTCTACGTCGCTGGAGTAAACCGTGGAGATGCTCGGGACCAGCTTGACGTTCTCGCTGAACCAGAAAGCGCCGGTCACGGTGTAGGCATCCACGTCGTTGTTTTCAAGGGTGCCGACGCCGTTTTCGAATATTTTCAGCCAGGTGCCGGCCAGGACGAAGTTGTCCGCGGCCTTCCAGCGCGCGATGGCACCGGAACCGTCCGCGTCGATCTGGAAGCTGCGGAACAGGCGGTAGGGCTGGGCGCCGATGGTGAAGTTGACCGGGCCGAGGTTGAAGTCCGCATAGGAGTTCTTGACCTCCACGGAAATGGTGTCCGCGCCGACGCGGCCGTAGGTACCGTCACCGCCCCAAATGGCGTCGTACTCGAACTTGTTGATGAACTTCAGGTTGTCGTTGAGCTTGGCGGTGTAGTACAGACGGGTACGGGTGTCGACCCGTTCCAGCTGATCGTCGTCAGCTTTGCCGCTCTGACCGTTGAAGTGGGTCTGGCGGATGAAACGGGTGCGCCAGTAACCGCCGAACTCGTTTTCCAGGGCCGAGACCGGGACGGTGAAAGCAATCACCAGGATCGCGGCCAGTGCAAGAATAGCAAATTTTTTCATCGGATAATTCCTCCTTAACGTGCCGTCGCCGGCAACCAAGCCGTTGACGGCCCTAAACCTAACCTTATTTAACTTAACCTAACCTGTTTTAACCTAAACTGAATGAGACCTGACAGTCTCGACCCGATCGCAGCTTGCGCAATTGGCCTCCTTTCCGCTGCAAAAGGTAACCGCCCTGAAATATTGAGGACGGATAAAAGCTTCCTACCAGCGGATCACCCTGAAGTCAAGGGCCATCGTTAAATAAATTAAAAACCTTCAGGCCATGTGCCGCGCGGGATTGCGCCCCTTGCCGCATGTCCTTGCCTGTCATAAAAGGCCCGCGCGTCGACGGCCCTTATTAATCCCCGTACGGACTTGACTTTTGGTGTGGCCGGCCTCTAAAAAGGCTTTAAATTTTCAGCGGCCGGTGCTATGGATGCACGGCCCCGGGGCAATACCCCCGCAAGCCGCCCCCCCGCGGACCGGAGCCAACCGTGATCGATCGCCCGGCACCACGGCCGGGCGACGACCGCACCGTGTGCGAACACCGCCGGCGGCCCCTGGGGCCTATCATCGGCAAGGAGACATAAAAATTGAATTTTTTTAATAAAATTTTATTTCTGAGCGTCGCGGTGATCTCGATGACCGCCCTGGCCACCGCGGTGTCCCCGCCGCCGCTCAAGGCCGAAACCGTCCGCGTGCTGGTGGTGCCCTTCACGAATCATTCGCACCAGGACCTGACCTTTCTGCAGAAAGGCATCACGGCCATGCTCTCCACGCGCCTGAGTGATCCGGGGAAGGTGGCGGTCGTGGACCAGGCCGAGGCCCTGGAGGCCCTGGCCGATATGCCCCAGCCCCTGAATCGCGAGACCGCGGCCCAGGCCGGCCGCCGTGTGGGCGCGCGCTACGTGGCCTACGGCAGCCTGACCGTTTTCGGCGGCAGCATCAGCACGGACGCCCGTTTTGCCGATGTCGCCTCCAACACGATCCTGGTCAGTTTCAACGAAACCGGCCAGAACCACGGCGAGGTCATCACCCATGTCAACCGCTTTGCCGCCGCGGTCAACGACACGGTTTTCGGCCGCCGCGCCGCCGGTTCAGGCGCCGTGACCGCCACACCACCGCCGGCCACCACCCCTCCGGCCGACGCCACCCAGGCGAACCCCGAGAAAAAGATCTGGCAATCCGACGGCGGCATGCGCATCGGCACGAACGATCCGGACATAGATACCGGCGATGCGGCCCTGTGGCGCAGCCGGCGCTTTCCATTCCCGGTCAGCGGCCTGGCCGTGGCCGACGTGGACGGCGACGGGCAGAGCGAGACGGTTTTTGCCGACAGCCATGAGGTCATGATCTTCCGGGCCCTGGGCCCGCAGTTCACCAAGGTCACCACCTTCGAAATCGAAAGCCTGTATACCATCCTGTCCCTGGACGCCGCGGACATCAACGGCAACGGGCGGGCCGAGATCTTCCTCAACTGCCGCAACGAAAAATTTCTGCCGCGGGTGATCGTCATGGAGTGGACCGGCAGCGCGTTCGAATCGATCCACGCGGATTCCTTCTGGTTTTACCGCGTGAGCTACGATCCCAAGACCAAACGGCACAACCTATTCGGCCAGCAAGGCAACAGCCAGGAGGTGGTCCGGGGTCCGGTGCACCGGTTGGCCTGGGTCGAAGGCCGCTACCAGACCCAGTCGACCCTCAAACTTCCCAAGGGCGCCAGCGTCTTCGGCTTTGCCTACGGCGACGTCACCCGCGACGGCGCGGAGGACCTGCTGACCTTCACCCCCGGGAATCTCCTGGAGATCTCCGGCCCGGGGGTGGAAACGAATGGACCAGTTACGACGCTTTCGGCGGCAGCCGCACCTGGATGATCTCGGTGGAGGAATTCCAGGCGGGGCAGCAATTGAGCTACAATGAAAGCGACCCCCTGCCGATGAACCTTTTCTGGGTGCCCCAGCGGATTCTGCTGACGGACGTCAACGACGACGGGGAGAACGACGTACTGGTGGTCCGCAACGAGGACATCTCCAAGGGAGTCATGCAGCGCCAGCGCATGTACCGCAGCGGCCGGTTTGAGTGTCTGGCCTGGGACAACGTGGGCCTCGCCGCCCTGTGGCGCACCCGTAAATTCGCTGGCTACATCAGCGACTACAACCTGGGCGATTTCGATAACGACGGGCAGGACGATCTGGTCTTCGCGGTGGTCAAGAAAACCGGCGACCCGGTGACCGGCCAGTATAAGAGCTACCTGGTCGCCTGGGACCCGCACCGCACCGCACCGCAGGTGCCGGCCGAGCCCGAGCCCATCCGGTTTTAGGGCGCCTGAACGGTCTGCCCCCATCGCAAGCGCGGGTCAGGTCTGGCGCCCGAAGGCCTTTTCCAGTTCCGACGTGGTCCAGCGTATCCAGGTGGGTCGCCCGTGCGGGCAGTGGGACGGGTTGTCGCACTCGTCCAGCTGGATCAGAAGCCGCCGGATCTGGCGCGGGTCCAGCACCTGACGGGCGCGAATGGCCCCGTGGCAGGCCATGATCTGCAAACTTTCCTCCCGCAGGGCGTCGGGGTCGGGCTTCACGCCCACGGCCTCGGCCTGCTCCACGATTTCCCGCAGCATGGGGCCGAGTTCCAGCGCGGCCAGAAAGTCCGGCGCCGCGCGGATGATGAAGGTGTTGCCGCCGAAGGGTTCGATATCGAACCCCAGGCGCCCGAGCCCCGCCCGCATGGCTTCCAGGACAGCCGCCGCCCGGAAATCCAACTCCAGGGTTTCCGGCAGCAGGAGCGCCTGACGGGCCGCATTCCGCGATCCCGCGCGCCTCTTGAGCTGCTCGTAGTAGATCCGTTCGTGGGCCGCGTGCTGATCGATCAGCACGAGTCCGGCCTCGGATTCACACACGATATAGGTCGAACGCAGTTGCCCGATGACCCTCAGCGCGGCAAAATGTCCACCGCGCCACAGGGCCGGCTGGGGTTGGACCTGCCGGGGGGCCGCCGGCAAACGTGATGCAGCCGGGCGTTTGGTTGAAGAATCCCCCGTGAACAGGCCCCTGTCAAGCGTCGCCGGCGTGCGCAAGGGCTTGTATGTCGCCGGGGCCTCCGCCACCCCCTGGTCAGCCGCAGGGGCCGGGGTGTCGTCGTCGAATCGTGCCGCCCGTGACGGACGTGACGACAGCGGCCCTGACGCCAGGGCGGCATGCACAGCCCCGGCCACCGCCCCGTGCACCGCCTGCTGGTGTACGAAGCGGACCTCGTATTTGGCCGGATGCACGTTCACGTCGACCTCGCCCACCGGCACCCGCAGGCAGCAGACCACCACCGGGTACTGGCCTTTCATCAGGCGCTGGCGATAGCCGTGCAGAACAGCATGCTGCACGGTGCGGTCGCGCACATGCCGGCCGTTGACGAAAATATGAATCCCGCGCGCGGTGCGGCGGTTGACCCGGGGCCGGGCGGCCCAGCCGCTGACGGCCACGGCCTCGGTTTCGAGCGCCAGCGGCAGGATCGTCACGCAGCGCCGGGCCCAGAACAGCCGCCACCCGCTCGGCCGGATCGGCCGTCTGCGGCCAGCGGCGCAGCCGGCGCGCGTTGTGCTGGAGTTCGAAGTGAATTGGCGGGTGCCCCAGGGCCTGACTGGCCAGACCGTCACCGATATGCCCCATTTCGGTGGCCACGCGCTTCATGAATTTACGCCGCGCCGGGGTGTTGAAAAAGAGGTCGCGGACCGTGATCATGGTACCGGGCGGAATGCCGGCGTCCTTGACACTTTCGATTTTTCCGCCGGCCACCCGAATGGTGGTGCCGGCCTCGTCCTCCCGCCGGCGGGTGGCCAGTTCGAAACGCGAGACCGAAGCGATGCTCGGCAGGGCCTCCCCCCGGAAGCCCAGGGTCTGGATGGCGAAAAGATCCTCG
>CALOFL010000001.1:0-195666 GCA_942492615.1 Candidatus Krumholzibacteriia bacterium | reverse complement strand
GTGCGGCGCATCGGCGTGCTGATGGCGGCGGCTGGGCGTTCCTGCAGGGGCTGCAGCAATTGGGCTGGACCATCGGCCGCAACGTGCGGATCGACACCCGCTGGGCCACGGCCAATGCCGCCGACATTCGCAGACACGCGGCGGAATTGGCCGCGCTCGCGCCGGACGTCATCCTGGCCCATGGCGCCTCGACCGTGGGGCCGTTGCTGCAGGCGACCCGCACCGTGCCGATCGTGTTCCCGATCGTCGCCGATCCGGTCGGCGCCGGCTTCGTCGACAGCCTGGCGCGGCCGGGCGGCAACGCCACCGGGTTCATGAATTTCGAATACAGCATGAGCGGGAAATGGCTGGAGCTGCTCAAGCAGATCGCGCCAGGCGTGACGCGAGCGGCGGTCCTTCGGGATCCCGCCGTAAGGCTCCGGGATCGGCCAGTTCGCCGTCATCCAGGCCGTGGCGCCGTCGCTCAGGGTGGAGGTGACTCCGGTCAACATGCGCGACGCCGGCGAGATCGAGCGCGCCGTCGCGGCCTTCGCGCGCTCCGGCAATGGCGGTCTGATCGTGACGGCGGGCGCGTCGGCGTCGCGTTCATCGCGATCTGATCATCACGCTGGCGGCCCGGCACAAGCTGCCCGCGGTCTACTTCGAACGCTACTTCTTCGTCGCCGCCGGCGGCCTGATCTCCTACGGGCCTGATTTCGTCGACCAGTACCGCCGCGCGGCCGGCTACGTCGACCGCATCCTCAAGGGCGAGAAGCCGGCCGACCTGCCGGTGCAGGCGCCGACCAAGTACGAACTGGTGATCAACCTCAAGACCGCCAAGGCGCTCGGCCTCGACGTGCCGCCGACGCTGCTCGCCCGCGCCGACGAGGTGATCGAATGAGACGGATGTCGCGGGACTTCATCACGCTGCCTCGGCGGCGCAGCGGCATGGGCCGCTTGCGCCGCATCAATCCGCAGCAGGGGGGCGATGCCGCGATCGGCTTTGCGACCGGATCGACCCGCACCGCGCATTACGAATCGGCCTGCATGCCCGGCTGCGGAAGTACTCGAGGGGTCGAGGGCGAGGTCGTGTCGATCGAATATCGTTGGGCGGCGCGGCGAAATGATCGGCTGCCGACATCCCGAGCGGCGCCGGCGGTGAAGCGGAAGCGTCGAAGTGTCACCCTCGCGAATGCCGCCGGGGCATCGGCAAGCGCCACCAATTGGATCCATTCCGATTGTGCCGATCTCAGAAGCAACGGCAACGTCTCGTCCGAACCTGCGCGAGCGGGCGGCAACAGCGACCGGCGCTTTTGGGAGCAGCAGACGGCGACCAGCGAGGTGCTGCGCGGTCATCTCGGGCACGCCCGGCGAGCTGCAGCCGGTGTTCGAGACGCCATGCTGGAGAATGCGACGCGCATCTGCGCGGGCCAAGTTCGGCACGCTTCCTCTGCGACGACGGCGACTGTTTCCGCGTCGCCGCCCACTCAACGCACCGCCGCCGAGCCTCTTACGGCGCCGCGAGACCCGAGAACCGTCTTGCGGACCGAACGCAGTCATCGTGGCCGGTCATCCGACGCCGAGAGACGAATTCCGAGCGGGGCCCGCGATGCGGTCGTCGGCGGTGCGAGGAACTGGCGGCGCCGAACCGTCTTGCTGTGTCCCGATGCTCAAGGAGGGCGAGCTGATCGGCTACCTGTCGATCTATCGCCAGGAGGTGCGCCCGTTCACCGACAAGCAGATAGAGCTAGTCACGAACTTCGCCGCGCAGGCCGTCATCGCCATCGAGAACACGCGGCTGCTCAACGAGCTGCGCCAGCGCACCGACGATCTGAGCGAGGCGCTGGAGCAACAGACCGGCACCTCGGAGGTGCTGCAGGTTATCTCCAGCTCGCCCGGCGAGCTCGAACCGGTGTTCGACGCTATGCTCGACAATGCCGACGCGGCTCTGCGAGGCCAAGTTCGGCGTGTTGCTTCTTTGCGAAGGCGCGCGTTTCGCACTGTGGCGCCCGCACAATCCCCGCCGCGTTTCCGAGCGCCGAGCGCGTCGAGCGAGCCGTTACGCCATCCGCACCGATCTGGCCATCGGCCACCCTTGGCGACGCCTTATCGCATCCAAGCAGGCGCAGCACTCCGACCTGCACGATCGACGCCTACCTCGACCGATGCAGACACTTCGCTGGGCAGCGGCTCTCAGCCGCCCGGCACCGTCGAGCCCGCGGGCGCTCGACGCTTTCAATGCCGTGCCGATGCTCAAGGAGGGGGAGCTGATCGGTGCGATCGGCATCTACCGCCAGGAGGTGCGCCCCTTCACCGACAAGCAGATCGAGCTGATGCAGAACTTCGCCGCCCAGGCGGTCATCGCCATCGAGAACGCGCGCCTGTTCAACGAGCTGCGCCGACGCGACCCGATCTGACCGAGGCACTGGAGCAGCAGACCGCGACCACCGAAGTCCTGCAAGGTCATCAGCCGCTCGCCCAGCGATCTGCAACCGGTGTTCGATGCCGATGCTGGAGAAATGCGACCGCGCATTGTGCGAGGCGCGGTTCGGCGCCGATCTTTTCCTGCGACGGGGATGCGTGCATGGTCGCGCGGCGCGTACGCTTACGCACCGCCGCGCTGACGAGGTATCCGAGGTCACCAGCCGGACCAGCCGTTTGCGCCTCCGTGTGCGGACCGCTGGACACGCCGTCGCGTCGATCTCGACCAGCCGGTGGTCCACGTCGCCGATGTGCGGCGGACCCGGACCCACATCGCAGATAGCCAGCACGTCGCGGGGCGCGCATCGGCGGTTCGCGCACCTTGCTCGGTGTGCCCGATGCTCCGCGAGGGCGAGGTGATCGGCGCAATCGGCATCTATCGCGCCAGGAGGTGCGGCCGTTCACCGACAAGCAGATCGAGCTGGTGACCACCTTCGCCGCCCAGGCGGTGATCGCCATCGAGAACGTGCGGCTGTTCAACGAGCTGCGCCAGCGCACCGCGCGAGCTGACCGAGTCGCTGGAGCAGCAGACCGCGACCAGCGAGGTGCTGCAAGGTCATCAGCTCGAGCTCGCCCGGCGAGCTGCAGCCGGTGTTCCAGACGATGCTGGAAAACGCGACGCGCATCTGCGAGGCCAAATTCGGCCGCGTTCTGATCCTGCGATGACGGACGAGTTCCATCCGCGCCGCCGCGCACTGCACAACGCGCCGCGAGCGCTTCGCGCACACGGAAGCGCTCCCGATCGCTCTCGCGCCGCGACCGCCAGACGCCACCGCGCCGGGCGCGCCCTCGACATGCGCGGTGGTCGTCCACGTTGCCGATATCGCGGCCGAAGCCCGAATTGCGATCGGCGCGTCGCCGGCGCGAGCTCGGCGAGGCTCGGACGCGTCCTGGCCGTGCCGATGCTCAAGGAGGACGAGCTGGTTGGCGCAGATGGGTATCTACCGCCAGGAGGTGCGCCCGTTCACCGACAAGCAGATCGAGCTGGTCCAGAACTTCGCCGCCCAGGCGGTGATCGCCATCGAGAACACGCGGCTGCTCAACGAGCTGCGCGAGTCGCTCCAGCAGCAGACCGCCACCGCCGACGTGCTCAAGGTCATCAGCCGCTCGACCTTCGATCTGCAGACGGTGCTCGACACGCTCGTGGTCGAGTCGCGGCCGACTGTGCGAGCCGACAGTGCGGCCATCACGTCGGCGAGAGGGCGACAATTCTTCTATCGCGCGCGCCGAGCTACGGCTTCTCGCGCCGGAGTACAGCGCGACTTCATCGCGAGCAATGCGTTCCGCATCGAACCGGAGCGCTGACGGCGTCGGCGGACGCCGCTCGTGAAGGCAAGAGCCGTTCCATATCCCCGACGTCCAGGCGATCCGGAATACACATTTGGCGAACGCTGCAGCTCGGCGGCTATCGCACGCGATGCTCGGCGTTCCGCTGATGCGCGAGGGAGTCGCCCCGATCGGCGTCTGATCGCTGTCGCGCCAAGGAGGTCGCGCGCCCTTTCACCGACAAGCAGATCGAGCTGGTCACGACCTTCGCCGACCAGGCGGTGATCGCGATCGAGAACGTGCGGCTGTTCGACGAAATCCAGGACAAGAGCCGCCAGCTTGCCGAGGCGAGCCAGCACAAGTCGCAGTTCCTCGCCAACATGAGCCTCAAAAGCTGGCCGTTCACCGACTAGCAGATCGATCCGGTCCCAATGATTAAAGCAGGCCGTCATCGCCATCGAGAACACTCGCCTGCTCAACGAGCTGCGCGAACGCACAGACGATCTCAGCGAGGCGCTGGAGCATCAGACGGCGAGTGGGGAAACTAACATCCCCACCGGACCACTCGATCGGGCAGGCCATGGCAAACACATCAAAACCACCGCCTGAAACTGTCCACCTACATCAAGGGCGCACTCCATTGGGGGGTCCCAATTCAATGCCGATTGACACTTGAGGTACTTGACCGCTTCTGCACAGACCGAAGGCGCGCCCCTAAGACTAACATTGCAATGTGACCGCTCCTTCGTCTCATGGGTTAGCCGGTCGTTCTGGATGACTTTGCGATTAGCCTCAAGTCTGTTTGCTACCAGGTGCTCGGCGGCTGCCAATCGTTTTCCATATTATCGATGGATGGAAGATCGACCATGGTGCATCAATCATGTGCATAACGCGATAAAAGGTACCGGCTACTGAAGCATCGTAAGAAGATTTTTCAAACATCCGGCCGGTGTACCAGTGAAGCAGTGCCATGGCAGCAGGACGCTTGCCGAGAGCTTCTTTATACCGGAAGTCCTCCCATGTAGTGAGCTGCCAGGGGGCATCGACGATCTTCGCAATGGTGTCGTGAAATCTCCTGGGCAGCCCGAAGGAATTTCGCCTCACTGCTGGGTTGCGCATTAGCTCGTCCAGGGCAACCGCTTGGAGTGCGCTCACAGTCATGCCTTGACCATAAATGGGATTGAAGCAGCAGAACGCGTCGCCTAGAACGAGCAGGCCGTCCGGAAATGAGCCAAGACGTTCGTAGTGGCGACGCAGGTTCGAAGGAAACCTGTGAGTAATAATGGGACTGAGGGGCTCTGCGCCGACGATCGCCTGATAGACTTCGGGTATGTCGAGACTTCGCGCGTACTCCAGGTAACCCGCTTCGTCCGTTGGAGGACGCTCACCATGCAACCCTCCGAGCGTAACCAGCCATCGGTTGCGTTCGACGACAACAACTGACGCCAATCTCCTCGAGGGTGCGACGGGCGAGACCAACAGCGCCTTCCAGTCCCATTCACCAGGCCGAGGACGATAGAATCGTGACGCATATAAGACATCAACGTTTACGGTCGTTTGATCGGGCGCTGCGCAACCGACGGCATTGAGCCACTGCGGCGTCCGGGACCCGCGGCCGCTTGCATCGAGGACTAAATCGGCGAGCAGCGTAGCATTGCCGCTCGGTGCACGGAACTCGACCCCTTTGATGCGCCCCCGCGCCCGGTCGAGCAATAATCGCTCCACGGTGGCATTGACGAGGCGAACGTTATTCAGCGCTGTTACTCGTTTTGTGATGTGCCACTCTAGATAGGGACGCGTGCAAAGCATGCCTTCGATGCCGCTGTGGAAACGAATCTTCCAGACGCCATGATGATGCCAGCGACAATCGTTTCCCATATCGACTGAAACTCCCCCGCCCGCGTTGAGCGCCGATATGAGACCCGGGAACAGCTGCGCAAGGATCTCCTGACCTTTCGCTAGCAAGCCATGCACATGATGACCCTGCGGCACGCCCTTGCGTGGCTCCGGCTGCGCTGTGAGCGCATCCCGCTCAATTATCGTGACACTCTCGAAATGATTAGATAGCACGCGAGCAGCGAGCAGGCCGGCTACGCCCGCGCCGACAATGATGACATGTGTTCGTGCGCCTGACGATTGCGGGTCCATAATCGGTCCCTTGAAACTACGTCCAAGTCAGGAATTGGACGATGACTGCATTGAGTTCGTCCGCGCGTTCGTGCTGGACCCAGTGCCCTTCATCTTCGAACAGAAGTGTGTGGCCATTGCTGCACCACTCCAGGCTTGCTTTTGCAAGTCCAGCCTGGAGAAATGGATCTCGGTTGCCCCAGATCACCAGGACTGGAGCTCGTATCTGCCCGGACGGTCTTTTGGGCGGAGAACGCCCCGCGGCCCTATACCAGTTTAGCATTGCCGTGAGGGCGCCGGGCTGTGCCCAGGCTTGTTCATAGTAGGCAATTATCTCGCAGCCGAAGGTCCCAGGCCGGCTGCTTGCCCGAAGTACATTCCTGAGCACGCGGAAGCGGTGAGCACGGAGCAAAGCTTCCGGGATAACCGGAAGTTGGAAAAAGGCTATGTAGGCGCTTCTGAGAAGCTGTGCGGGGTGACGAAACGCATAGCCACGCATCGCATATGGATGGGGCGCATTGATGATGATCAGCTTTCGAACACGATTATTGTAACACTGGGCGGTTTGCCAAGCGACCACTCCGCCCCAATCATGCCCGACGATGTGGGCCGCCGGGATCTCAAGCGCATCGAGTAAACCGATCACGTCCGCCGCGAGGGTATTGAATTCATAAGCAGTGACTGCCTCAGGCTTGTCGCTGAGGCCGTAGCCGCGCTGATCCGGCACGAGCACGCGAAACCCCGCATCACCCAACGGCGCGATCTGGTGACGCCAGCCAAACCAGAATTCCGGAAAGCCGTGGAGAAGAACGACGGCTGGCGCATTGAGCGATCCCACCTCCACCACGTGCGAGTTCATTCCTCTGACTCGCAAATTATGGTGCGAAAGAGCCGTGGCTCCAGCAATCATCGGGTTCATCCCTGACGAATGCAGACTCACGGAGCGCTGAACCGATCTTGGGAGAGCAGGCAGGTGGCGACACAATCCAAGGAGCACAGTCCGCACATTCTGATCATGTACTCGGTCCTTCACGCTGCGCTGTCTTACCCGTATCCGTGAGCTCCTGTCTGGGAACTGCGCATGACGCAAGTCATACCGCGACTGCCTCAATAATGTGAAATGGCGAGCCCGTTCCAATAACGCGGCTGAGACGAAACCCTGCCTGGGCTAATAGAGCGCCATATTCACTTTGTGTGCGTTCTTGGCCCCCGGTCATCACGAGCATGTTCAAATCGAATAATTGCCCCGGAGACGGAGTATTGGCGTCGGGAATAGTCATCTCAATGACAACGAGCTTGCCATCGGGGGTGATGGCTCTGCGGCAGTTCTGCAAGATCCGTAGCGCGTCGGCGTCCTTCCAGTCGACTAAGATAAATTTGAGCACGTAAAGGTCCCCACCAGAAGGCACCGCTTGAAAGAAATCCCCGCCAACAGCCTTGCATCGCGCTTGATAATTCTTGGCCTCGATCGCCTCACGTGCAGCCTCCACCACCTGAGGCCGATCGAACACGGTGCCGTGCACATGCGGGCTAGCCTCCAAGATTGCCAGCAGAAGACCGCCATCTGCTCCACCTACGTCGACGATGTGTCGAGCCCGCGAAAAATCGTAATGCTGGACAGTGCCTCCGGCTACCAGCGCCGAAACGTTGCCCATCGCTCGACTGAAATAGGCGAGATCAGCCGGATGCGCAGCGTAGTAGTCGTAAATGTGCATTCCGAACAGCTCTGGCACGGCCGTCCGGCCAGAACGCACAGCCTCATGGAGCTGGCCCCACGCCTGCCAATGCGGAGGGTCGGTTTCAGCAATCAACCAGTCACGCATCGAGCCGGGCACATCGCGGCGCAGTAGTTCGCTAATGGGAGTGAGTGCATATTGCTGAGGCAGCGGTTCTGCAAGCACTCCTAAACTGGCCAGAGCCCGGAGCAATCGCGCCAGTGCCGATGCGTCAGCACCAACAGCACGCGCTAGCGTATCGCTTCGCTGCGGCTGCGACTCTGCCAAGGCATCTGCAATCCCAAGCCTTGCTGCCGTGGCGACGCATTGTGCGACCCACATGCCCTGCGGTATCTGCATCAGCACTTGCTGAGGTGATGGCGCTTGCTCCGCGATCTGACGTTCGGTGTTGCTCATGCTGTCCTTTCACCGAGGTTGAGCGGTGTCACATATGGCGCCCCTAACACATCGCTGAGCGTCCGCCTAAGCGGCCGCCCAAGCCTAGTTGTAAAGCCCGTTGCCCGAAGGCGCGAGGGGCTCAAAATGCACAGCAATGACGTTGCCCGCGCGGCAGAAAAGCTCCATTCTCATAGCTCAATGAGCCTCCGACTGGCAAAGGCAAATAGGCGGATCCCGCCCGTCCTCACATGGAGCACAGGCAACAGACAAGGGTGGCAAACATGCCGAGCTCAGTACGTCATCAGGTTCTCATCGTCGGGGGTGGCACTGCAGGCATAACCGTGGCGGCGATTCTCAAGCGCCGCGCGCCGGGTATTAACCTCGCCATCGTCGAGCCGGCGCATCATCATTACTATCAACCGGCTTTCACGTTGGTTGGCGCCGGCGTCTATCCATTGGCCCGCACGCGCCGCGCGGAAGAAAGCCTGATACCGGTCGGCGTCCAGTGGATTCGCAACGCGGCCCAGACTTTTGAGCCGGAGAAGAACACGGTTCGCCTCAAGAACGGCGATACGCTAACCTACGACTATCTCGTCGTCTGTACCGGCGTGAAGCTCGACTGGGGCAAGATCGCCGGGCTTGCGGAGACTCTCGGCAAGAACGGGGTGTGCAGCAACTACTCACCCGAGCATGTGACCTACACGTGGGATTGTCTGCAGCGGCTGAAGTCCGGCAGCCGGGCGGTGTTCACTCAGCCGCCGCTCCCGTTCAAATGCCCGGGCGCGCCACAGAAGATCGTCTATCTGGCCGCCGATCATCTTCAGCACCGGGGCATCCTGAAAGACTGCAGCCTGAATTACTATGTCCATGCGCCTGTCATTTTCGGCGTGCCCTTCTTTGCACGCGAGTTGGTCAAGATCGCGGCAAGATACGGCATCGAAGTGCATTACCAGCATAATTTGGTCGCGGTTGACGGCCCGCTGAAGACGGCAACGTTCGAGAAGGTCAGCGAGCAAAACAAGGGCGAGCGCATCACTGTTCCGTTCGACATGCTGCACGTTTCTCCGCCCCAAAGCCCGCCCGACGAGATCAAGTCGAGCCCACTCGTAAACGCGGCGGCTGCCTCGAGTTCGCCCGCCAGCTGGCGGCCAAGGGTCACACCGTCATCGGCACGGCCCGCAAACCGGAGCAGGCCGCAGAGCTGAAGGATCTGGGTGTCGGGGTGGAACAGCTCGATGTCACCGATCCCGGGAGCGTGACGCTCTGGCGGCGCGCCTCGATGGAACATTCCGCATCGACATCCTCATCAACAACGCCGGTATCTTCGACCGCACCGACACCAGCCTGGAGAACATCGATTTCGGGCAGATGGAAAAGACGCTGGCCGTCAACACCCTCGGCCCGCTGCGGGTCGCGCAGGCCCTGCTGCCCAACCTGGAGGCCGGCGGCCGCAAGACCATCGTCAACATCTCCTCGCGGCTGGGCAGCATCACGCACGCCTCAGGGCGCTGGTACTCCTACCGCGCGAGCAAGGCGGCCCTCAACATGGCCACCAAGCTGATGAGCCAGGATCTGGCGGATCGCGGTTTCCTGTGCGTGGTTATGCATCCCGGCTGGGTGCGCACCGACCTGGGCGGATCGAACGCGACCTATTCGACCGAAGAGAGCGTCACGGGCATGCTCAAGGTGATCGGCGAGCTGACGAGCGAGCAAAACGGGGGATATTTCGATCTCACCGGCGAAGCCCTGCCCTGGTAGACCGCTCAGGCGAGCGGCGGCAGCGGCTTTTCGAATTCGATCTCGTCGCGGATGGGGATTCCGCAGTAGCCGATTCGGGGCACGCTCGGTTTCAGCAGGCGGATCTTGACCATGCTGTTGACCCGCACGCGGCTGATCACGAAGCCGCGCTTCTGGAAGAAGCGGTGGGCTTCGAGATTGTCGTTGGTCGTGATGGCCCAGATCTTGGTGCAGCCGGCCTGTCGGGCCGCCTCCTCCACCTTATCCAGCAGCATCGTGCCGACGCCCATGAACTGACACAAGGCGTCGATGCTGACCAGCTCGCAGGCATCACCGGTGATCTTGTACGTGGCCAGACCCACCCGCTCCACACCTTCGGCCGCGATGAACCCGGGCAGCAGATGAGGATCGTGAACCTCGTCGCGGGACAGCACGAAGTCGCCCCCGAACAGCAACTCGGTGCGTTCCCTGGCCCACTGGCGGTCATCGTCCGTCAATTCGGTGACCTGCAGGGCAACGTCCCTGAGGAAACGGTCCAGGGAGGACGAAGCAAAAGGATGATCGGGTTTCTTGTGGTCGTTCATCCGGCAAAAGTGGTGAATGGGTTCTGTGAGCGCAAGCGGAGGCCTGATCGTATCAGCTGGACCAGGCGGCGGGTTCCGGCGGCGGGCTCGGGGGTGGTGGCAAAAATTTGGGTCGGGATCATCGGTGATCGGCCCTCGCCCAAAAGCCGATCGTGATTCTCCCGACCCATTGTGGCGGATCAGCCCTCTCCCCACCGGAACAGCATTCCGCGGCCGACAACAGCCACGATTCCCTCCAGGGGATGTACCGCCAATTCTGGACATACTGTATCAGTATTGCACCTCATTCTCTATACTAGTATAATACCCATATAAAACCCATAGAATATGGGTATAACGACCCGAACCCAAGGCGGCCCTCACCTTGGCAACACCCGATCGCTGGAAGCAGAGACTCGCGGAAATCGGCATTTCCTGGCCCATTCTCCCGATACGGGAAAACCCTCCCGCTTCCGCGAAGGAAAACCTGACCGAACGGGTGAAGGAATTGAGCTGCCTGTATGCGCTGTCGCGTCTCAACGACAATCCCGCATTGTCCCTCGACGACTACCTCGCAGCGGTCGTCGACATCCTGCCGGCATCCTGGCAGTATCCGGAAACGGCCTGCGCCTCCATCCGGTATTGTGATCGGATCTTCCACAGCTTGTATTTCCACACTTCGGCCTGGAAACAGACCGCCCCCATCAGGCTTCAGGATGAAACCGCGGGCGAGGTCACGGTCTACTACGAAGAAGCGAGGCCCGCGGCGAAGGAAGGTCCATTTCTCCAGGAAGAGCGCCTGCTGCTGAACGAAGTCGCCGACCGCATCGGGCGCTACGCCCTGCGGCGGGAAACCGAAAAAGGCATCGCCGTAACCAGCCGCCAGCTGGTGACCGAAAGGGCGGCTCTCCGGGAAGCCAACGCCGCCCTGCGCGCCGTCATGGCCCGCATCCAGGAGGAAAAGGCGGAAATCCACCAGGACATTGATGACAACGTCCGCAAGATCCTGATCCCCATCCTGCAGGCGATGGCCCATGAGCTGCCTCCCGAGCAGCGGAAATACGTTTCCCTGCTGCGGGAGAATCTGGAGAACATCACCTCCGGCTTCGTCCGGCAGATATCGCAGCAACATCGGTCCCTGACGCCGGTCGAGATCCGCATCTGCGACATGATCCGTAGTGGCCTCAGCAGCAAGGACATCGCCGGTTTCAGGGGCGTTTCGGTGGCCACCATCCATCGCCACCGCGAAAATATCCGCCGCAAACTGGGCCTCATCAACCACCCGGTCAATCTCGCGACCTATCTTCAGAGCACGATGTGACCCCTACCTTCCCCGAAAGGCCCGCCATGACCCAGGCCCTGTTCACCCCGTTCCGCCAGCGCGAGGTGGAGCTGCGCAACCGCATCGTGGTGTCGCCCATGTGCCAGTACTCCTGCCACGAGGGTCACGCCACCGATTGGCATCTGGTCCATCTGGGCAGCCGGGCGGTCGGCGGCGCCGGTGCGGTGATCGCCGAGGCGGCCGCCGTGGTTCCCGAAGGCCGGATCAGCCCGCAGGATCTGGGCGTCTGGCAGGACAGCCAGGTCGAGCCGCTGGCACGGGTATTCCGGTTCATCCGGGAACAGGGGGCGGCGCCCGGCATCCAGCTGGCCCACGCCGGCCGCAAGGCATCGACGGCAGCGCCCTGGCGCGGCGGCGGTGCCGTGGGTGCCGACCAGGGCGGCTGGGAGAATCTCCAGGCGCCCAGCGCGTTGCCTTTCGGCCCGGAGTACCGGACCCCGGCGGCCATGGACCAGACCGCGATCGACCGGGTGATCGAGGCCTTTGCCGCCGCCGCGCCAAGCGGATGCTGGCCGCCGGCGCGGAGATCATCGAAATCCACGCCGCCCACGGCTACCTGCTCCACCAGTTCCTGTCACCGCTGAGCAACCGGCGCGATGACCACTACGGCGGCGCGTTCAGCAACCGCACCCGGCTGGTGCGCGAAACGGTCGCGGCCGTGCGCACTGTCTGGCCCGAGCGGCTGCCGCTCTATGTGCGCTTGTCGGCCACCGATTGGGTCGAAGGCGGCTGGAATCTCGAGGAGTCCGTCGCCCTCGCCCGGGAACTGGTACCGCTGGGGGTCGACCTGATCGACTGTTCTTCCGGCGGCGCCGTGCCCGGCGCGGTCATCCCCGTCGGACCCGGTTACCAGGTGCCTTTCGCCGCCAGGATCCGTGCCGAAACGGGCATCGCGACCGGCGCGGTGGGCATGATCACCACCGCTGCCCAGGCCGAGGCCATCGTCGCATCCGGACAGGCCGACCTCGTCCTGATGGCCCGGGAATTCCTGCGCCGGCCACACTGGCCGCTGCACGCCGCGCTGGAACTGGGAATCGAGCCCGCTCTGCCGGTCCAGTACCAGCGGGGATTCCTCTAGAGCGGCCGCCGCCGGGCCGCGTAGTCGCCATCGGGGTGATTGCGCTTATCATGGGTCTCTCGGCGGAACTGGCATTCACAACCCCGGAGGCGACAGCGTGCGTCCCAAAATTCTGATCCTCGGCGGCGGTTTCGGCGGCGCCTACTGCGCCCAGGCCCTGGCCGACAAGCTGGGTTCCCGGCAAGCGGAGATCCGGCTGCTGGACCCGAACAACTTCTTCGTCTTCTATCCGTTCCTGATCGAAGCGGGCACCGGCAGCCTGGCGCCCAGCCATGCCGTCGTATCCATCCGGTCTTTCCTCAAGGACGCCGCTTTTTCCATGACCCGCGTCGTCGGCGCGGATCTCGACAGCAAGCAGGTCTTCTGCCGCCGGGACGGATCGACCGTGGACGAAACCTTCGACTACGACCACCTGGTGATCGCCCTGGGGAGCGTCACCCGGATGCTACCGGTGCCGGGGCTGACGGAATACGGTTTCGGCATCAAGAATCTCGCCGACGCCATTGCCCTGCGGGACCGGGCGATCCGGATGCTGGAACGGGCCAACGACATCACCGACCCGCAGCAGCGTCGTGACCTCCTGAGCTTTGTCGTCGTCGGCGGCAACTTCACCGGGGTGGAGGTCGCCGGTGAATTCCACACCTTCCTGCGCCAGGCGAGCCGTCGCTACCCCAATCTCGACCCCGACGACTGCCGCGTGACCCTGATCGAGATCGCCGACCGGATCCTGCCCGCCCTGGACGAGGAGCTTTCACGTTACGCCGTCAGGAAGATGCGTGACCGGGGAGTCGAAGTCCGGCTTGAATCCTCCGTTACGGCCGTCGCGGCGGACAAGGTGACCCTGGCCACGGGGGCGGATCTGCCCTGCGGCACGTTGATCTGGTGTGCCGGTATATCGCCCCATCCGGTCCTGCGGGAGCTGGATCTGCCCACCGACGACCTGGGTTATGTGCTCTGCGATCCGAACCTCAGGGTCAGCGGACGGGAGAACGTCTGGGCCATCGGTGACTGCGCCGTCAACCCCGACCGGAACGGGAAACCCTACCCCGCCACCGCCCAGCACGCCACGCGTCAGGGCAAACACCTTGCCGATAACCTGGTCCGTGTATTAAATGCCAAGGATATTTTGCCCTTCGATTACGACAGCCGGGGCTCCCTCGTGGGGATCGGTTGTCGCACCGGTGTGGCCAAGGTGTTCGGCATCAAGTTGTCGGGATTCGCCGCCTGGTTTCTGTGGCGGACTTTTTATCTACTGATGCTGCCTGGCTGGTCGAGGAAGATGAGAGTCGCTCTCGACTGGACGATGGACCTGCTCTTTACGCGGGACTACGTCCAGCTCGGGGTGCTGCGCAACCGTAACGATCCTCCGGCCGACAGGCCGGGAGCATAGGAACATGATCCAACTTCCCGAAGACCCCAACACCCTGAGCCTCGCCTTCAGCGAAGAGCTCTACGCCTCCTGGCTGGAAGATCCGGAGTCGGTGCCTTCGAACTGGCAGATGTATTTCCAGCGTCTGGCAGTCGATCCCCAGGTGCCTCCGTCCCAGGTAGCGGCCATGGGCCAACGCGAGGCCGAGCTGGCCGTTCGTCAGAACCGGGTGGACCAGCTGATCCGCAACTTCCGGGTCCGGGGCCACCGCATCGCGCACCTGAATCCCCTCGGCGAGCCCATGGCCCCCCCGCCCGAACTGACCCTCGAGTACTACGGTTTCGGGGAAGGGGATCTCGAGCTTCCCTTCTCCTCCGGCACCCTCGGCGACAGCCGGGTCTTGCCGCTGAAGGAGATCGTGCGCATCCTGCGCGCGACCTACAGCCGCTCGATCGGCGTCCAGTTCATGCACATCGACGACCTCGAGTGCCGCGAGTGGCTGCAGGAGCGCATGGAGGGCACCGAGAACCGCATCCAGCTCGACGCGCGAGAGCAGACCCGCATCCTCGCGCAGGCTGACCGACGCGGTCATCTTCGAGGAGTTCATCCAGAAGAAGTACGTCGGGGCCAAGCGGTTCTCGCTCGAGGGCGCCGAGAGCCTCATCCCGCTGCTCGATCTGCTCATCGAGCGCGCCGGCGGACAGCAACTCGAGCGAGATCGTGATCGGCATGGCCCACCGCGGTCGCCTCAACGTCCTGGCCAACATCATGGGCAAGAGCCCCTGGCAGATCTTCCGCGAGTTCGAGGACAAGGACGCCGAACGCTTCCTCGGCCACGGTGACGTCAAGTACCACCTCGGCCACCACTCCGACTGGAAATCGACGACGGGCAAACCGGTCCACCTGGTGCTCTGTTTCAACCCCAGCCACCTCGAGTTCGTCGGTCCGGTGGCCAACGGCATGGTGCGGGCCCGGCAGGACCGCAAGAACGATCCGGCGCGCAAACAGGGCATGGCCATCCTGATCCACGGCGACGCCGCGTTCGCCGGCGAGGGCATGGTCCAGGAAACCCTCAACCTGTCGGAGCTCGACGGCTACCGCACCGGCGGCACGGTGCACCTCGTGGTCAACAACCAGATCGGCTTCACCACCAGCCCGTCCGACTACGGCCGCTCCTCCACCTACGCCACCGACGTGGCCAAGATGCTGCAGATCCCGATCTTCCACGTCAACGGCGAGGACCCCGAGGCCGTGGCCCAGGTCGTCCGGCTGGCCATGGACTTCCGCCGCGAGTTCCAGCGCGACGTGGTCATCGACATGTACTGCTATCGCCGGCGCGGCCACAACGAGGGCGACGAGCCGTCGTTCACCCAGCCGCTGATGTACCACGCGATCCGCAGCCGCGAAGCCGTGCGGCGAGGGCTACCTCGACGCACCTGCTGGAACTCGGCGAGTCACGCGAGGACGAGGCCGACGAGATCGCCGAACGTCGACCGCGCGAGCTCGAGGAGGAGCTGGCCGCGGCCCGGGCAGCGAGGACTTCGAAGTCCGCAAGGCGCACGCCGCCCAAGGCATGGTGGGCAAGGTCGTACGATCGGGGCGGAGGACGCGAGGACGTCCCGAGGATCGAAACCGGCGTCGAGCGCGGCGAGCTCGCGGCGTCCTGCGCGAAGCGCAGACGCCGCCGTGCCGGAGGGCTTCACGCCCCACCCCAAGATCGAAGCGCTGCTGGACCTGCGCGGCGAGATGGCCGACGGGCGGCGAAGCCGCTCGACTGGGCGGCGGCCGAGGCGCTGGCCTTCGCCACGCTGGCGTCGAGGAAGGCTTCCGCGTCCGCCTGACCGGCCAGGACAGCCAGCGCGGCACCTTCAGCCACCGCCATGCGGTGCTGCACGACTTCGAGACCGGCAGCGAATTCACGCCCCTGCAGCACCTGAGCGAGGACCAGGCGCCCTGCGAGATCATCAACAGCCCGCTGTCCGAGGCCGGGGTGCTGGGCTTCGAGTACGGCTACAGCCTCAACGCGCCGGACGCCCTGGTGATCTGGGAGGCCCAGTTCGGCGACTTCGCCAACGGCGCCCAGGTGATCATCGACCAGTTCATCGCCAGCGCCGAGGACAAGTGGCGCCGGCTGTCGCGGCCTGGTGCTGCTGCTGCCGCACGGCTTCGAGGGCATGGGCCCGGAGCACTCCAGCGCCCGCATCGAGCGTTTCCTCGGGCTGACGGCCAAGGACAACATCCAGGTGATCTACCCCACGCTGCCGGCCCAGCTGTTCCATGCGCTGCGCCGGCAGGTGCTGCGGCCCTGGCGCAAGCCGCTGGTGGTCTTGACGCCCAAGAGCCTGCTGCGCAATCCGGCGGTCGTCTCGCCGCTCGAGGACTTCGCCGAAGGCACCGGCTTCCAGCGCGTGCTCCTGATCCGACGTCGAGCCGGCGCCGGCCGAAGTCAAGCGGAAGTGCTGCTCTGCACCGGCAAGATCTACTACGACCTGGACGCCGAACGCGAACGAGCGGGGACGGCGCGACGTCGCGATCCTCCGCCTCGAGCAGCTCTATCCGCTGCCCGGAACACGATCGCGGCGGCCAGCTGGATCGGCGTACCCGACGGCACGCCGGTCGTCTGGGTCCAGGAGGAGCCGGAGAACATGGGCGCCTGGCCCTACCTGCGCTACCGCTTCGGCGATCGTCTGCTGGATCGCTGGCATTTCGATGCCGTCTGTCGCCCCGAATCGGCGAGTATCGCCACCGGGTCGTCGGCCAGCCACAAACTCGAGCAGCAGAACCTGCTGGACGAGGCGTTCGGCCAGGAACCCGGCAGCCGACCGAATCACGGCTTCTTGTACCGTCGGAGAAGAGAAGACAGCATGGCCGATCAAAGTGAAGTTCCCGAGCTGGGCGAATCGATCACCGAAGTCCAGATCGGCGAATGGCTGAAGAAGCCCGGCGACTGGTCGTCGAGTGACGAGCCGCTGGTGGAGATCGAAACCGACAAGGTCACCGTCGAGCTGCCGGCCCCGGTGCGGCGGTGCTGGCTGACGGACATCCTCAAGCAGACCGGTGACTTCGCCAACGTCGGCGACGCCCTGGCGGTGATCGACGAAACAGCGGAGCGCGGCGACGGCGGCCTCGAGCCGGCCGCCGCGGCCGCGGAACGAGGCCGCAGCCCGCCGCGGCGAACGCTCCGCGCCGGCGGCCGCCCAAAACCCGAGGCGACCGTTCGTCATGCCGGCGGCCCGCAAGGCCCTGACCGAGGCCGGAGTGCCGGCGACGCAGGTCACGGCAACCGGTCCCGGAGGCCGACTGCTGAAGGAAGACGTCAAGCGCCACCTGGCAGACAAGACCGCCACGGTGTCCGCGCCCCCGACGCCGGTGGTCACCCCCCAGGCCCTGAACGGGGACCGCTCCGAGCGGGTAGAACCCATGAGCCCGATCCGCCGCCGCATCGCCGAACGCCTGGTCGAGTCGCAGCAGACGGCGGCCCTGCTGACCACCTTCAACGAGATCGACATGTCCGGCGTGGATGCGCTGCGCAAGCAGCACCAGGACGCCTTCGTGAAGCGCTACGGCGTCAAGCTCGGCTTCATGTCGTTCTTCGTGAAGGCGGCGGTCGACGCGCTCAAGCTGGTGCCGCAGGTCAACGGCGAAATCCGCGACAAGGCGATCGTCTACAAGAACTACTACGACATCGGCATCGCCGTCGGCGGCGGCAAGGGGCTGGTCGTGCCGGTGCTGCGCGACGCCGAGCACTTGTCGTTCGCCGAGATCGAGCAGGGCATCAAGGACTTCGCCCGGCGCGCCGAGGAGGGCACGCTGTCGCTTGAGGAGATCAAGGGCGGCACGTTCACGATCACCAACGGCGGCGTGTACGGCTCGCTGCTCGTCGACGCCGATCGTCAACCCGCCGCAGAGCGGCATCCTCGGCCTGCACGCCATCCAGGACCGCCCGGTGGCGATCGACGGCCAGATCGTCATCCGGCCGATGATGTACGTGGCGCTGACCTACGACCACCGCATCGTCGACGGCCGCGAGGCCGTCCACCTTCCTGAAGCCTGATCAAGGAACGTCGAGGACGCAGCGTGGAAAATCCTCGAACGCATGATGTTGCAGATCTGAACCGGAGGAACCGCGAGTGTCTGAAGCGAAACACGACCTGCTGGTCATCGGCGCCGGGCCCGGCGGCTACGTGGCGGCCATCCGCGCCGCCCAGCTGGGCATGGACGTGGCCTGCGTCGACCGCGAGGAACGGCTGGGCGGCACCTGCCTGCGGGTGGGCTGCATCCCGAGCAAGGCCCTGCTCGAGTCGAGCGAGAAGTACCACGAGGCCCTGCAGGGACTCACCGGACACGGCATCGGCCTGGGCAAGGTGAGCCTCGATCTGGCCACCATGCTGGGGCGCAAGGACAAGCTGGTCGCCGACCTGACCGATGGCATCGCCGGCCTGTTCAAGAAGAACAAGATCACGCGCTACACCGGGACCGCGCGCTTCGAGGGTCCCGGCAAGGTCGTCGTCACCGGCGACGGCGGGCCGGTGACCGTGACCGCGGCCAAGGTGATCATCGCCACCGGCAGCAGCCCCACGCCGTTGCCCGGCGTGACCATGGACGGCGACCGTATCGGCGACTCGACCGCTGCTCTGGCCTATCCCGCGGTCCCGCAGCACCTGATCGTCATCGGCGCCGGCTACATCGGTCTGGAACTGGGGTCGGTCTGGCGTCGCCTCGGCGCCGAGGTCACCGTGGTCGAGTATTTCGACCGCATCCTGCCGGGGACCGATCTGGAAATCGCTCGCGAGGCGTTGAAGCTGTTCAAACGGCAGGGTATCAAGTTCGTGCTCAAGGCCCGGGTCACCGGCGCGCGGCTCGACAAGAAGAGCGTCACGGTCGACATCGCAGGGCAGGAGCCCCTGCAGGGCGACCGGGTCCTGGTGGCCGTCGGTCGCCGGGCCCACACCGAAGGCCTGGGCCTCGACAGCCTGGGGCTCGAGCTCGACGACCGGGGACGCATCCCGGTGAACGAACGCTTCGAGACCGCCGTGGCCGGCGTCCATGCGATCGGCGATGTGATCGCCGGTCCGATGCTGGCCCACAAGGCCGAGGAGGAAGGCGTGGCTTGCGTCGAGGGTATCGCCGGCCAGGCCGTCGCCATCGACCACGGCATCATTCCCGGCGTCTGTTACACCGACCCCGAGATCGCCACCGTCGGCCGCAACGAGGAGGAGCTGAAGGAGACCGGCACGCCCTACCGCAAGGGAGTCTTCTTCATCCGCGCCAACAGCCGGGCCCGCGCCATCGACCGGATCGACGGTCGCGTGAAGATTCTCGCCCATGCCGACACGGACCGTGTGCTGGGCGTCCACATCATCGGCGCCCACGCCGGAGACCTCATCGCCGAAGCGGTCGCCGCCATGGCCTTCGGCGCCTCGAGCGAAGACATCGCCCGGGTCTGCCACGCCCACCCCACGCTCTCGGAGGCCGTCAAGGAGGCGGCCCTGGCGGTGGACGACCGGCCCCTGCACGCCTGAAATCAGCCCCTCGGCGCCTCGGCCCGCAGAGGCGAGGCATTGCGCGGTGACCGGCAGCATGACAAGATGAGCGCCCGGGCGCACGAAGGAGGCAGTATGACAAGGCGATGGTTGGCAGTTCTGATCGTGGTTCTTGCCGCGATAGCCGGTTGCGGTGACGGCGGTTCCGGCGCGCAGGACACGGCCGGCAAGACCGGCGGTAAACTCAACGTGGTGACCACTACCGGCCAGGTCGGCGACCTGGTCCGGAACGTGGGCGGCGACCGGGTTACGGTCATCTCGCTCATGGGGCCGGGCATCGATCCCCACCTGTACAAGGCCAGCGCCGGCGATGTCGAACGGCTCCGCCGGGCCGACGTCATCTTCTTCAGCGGCCTCCACCTCGAGGCGAAAATGGGCGAAGTCATCGAGAAGCTGGGCGCCCGTCAGCCGACAGTCGCGGTGACGGCGGTCATTCCCGACGAGTTGCTGCTGTCGCCGGACAACTTTCCCGGGGCCCATGACCCCCACGTCTGGTTCGACCTCGAGCTGTGGGGCCGCACCATCGCACCGGTCGCGGCCAAGCTCGCCGAACTCGACCCCGCCCATGCCGACGAGTACCGCCAGCGGGCCGCGGCCTATGCCGCCGAGTTCGAGGTGCTGCACGCCTACGCCCTCGAGCAGTTCGCCACCATTCCCGCACAGCAGCGCGTCCTGGTCACGGCCCACGACGCCTTCAACTACCTGGGGCGCGCCTACGGCCTCGAGGTCCGGGGCCTGCAGGGCATCAGCACCGCCACCGAGGCCGGTACCGGCGACGTGCAGGATCTGGCCGCGTTCATCGCCGAACGCCGGATCCCGGCGCTGTTTGTCGAAACCTCGGTCTCGCCCCGCGCCATCGAAGCGGTGCGCAACGCGGTCCGGGCCCGCGGGTTCGACGTCATCGTCGGCGGCGAGGTCTACAGCGACGCCCTGGGCGATCCGGGCACCCCGGCGGGCACCTATCTGGGTATGGTCCGTCACAACATCGACACCATCACGCGCGCCCTGCGCGGCGAGGGCAACCATGAACAGCACTGAGTCCCTGGCCGTCCAGGTCACCGACCTCACGGTCGCCTACGGCGATCGGCCCGTGCTGTGGGACATCGATCTCGACGTGCCCGCCGGCAAGCTCATGGCCATCATGGGGCCCAACGGCGCCGGCAAGACCACCCTGATCAAGGCCATCCTGGGCCTGGTGCCCACCGCCGCGGGCCGCGTCCAGATCCACGGCAAGCACTACAGCCAGCAGCGCCGGCTCGTCGGCTACGTGCCGCAGCGGGGCAGCGTCGACTGGGATTTTCCCACCACCGTGCTGGACGTCGTGATGATGGGCCGCTACGGCGCGCTCGGCTGGATCAAGCGCCCCGGCCGCCGCGAGCGCGAGCAGGGACTGGTCGCCCTGGAGAAGGTCGGCATGACCGATTTCAAGGGCCGCCAGATCAGCCAGCTTTCGGGCGGCCAGCAGCAGCGGGTGTTTCTGGCCCGCGCCCTGGTGCAGGACGCCCAGGTCTATTTCATGGACGAACCCTTCCAGGGTGTGGACGCCCGCACCGAACGGGCCATCGTCACGTTGCTCAAGGAGCTGCGTGAGCAGGGGCGCACCGTGGTCGTGGTGCACCACGATCTCCAGACCGTCCGTGAATATTTCGACTGGGTCGCCCTGCTGAACGTGCGCCGGATCGCCTGCGGCCCGGTGGAAACGGCGTTCAACCAGGAGAACCTGCGGCTGGCCTACGGCGGTCGCGTGGAGTTCCTCGACCAGGGTTACCAGACGCCGGACCGTCCGGATGCCGTCCATCGCAACCCCGACGGTTCGGGGCGCGGCCAGCCATGAGCCTGTTGACCGAGCTCTTCACCGACTACACGCTGCGCACGGTGGCCCTCGGGTCAGCGGTGCTGGGCCTGGTCGCCGGATCGCTGGGGGCTTTCGCCGTCCTCCGGCGGCAGAGTCTGCTCGGCGACGCCGTCAGCCATGCCGCCCTGCCCGGGATCGTTCTCGCGTTCATGATCACCGGGTCCAAGACGCCCCTGGTCCTCGTCCTCGGGGCCGCCCTGGCCGGCTGGGCCGGCTCGTTGCTGGTGATGCTGATCGTGCGCACGACGCGCATCAAGTTCGACACCGCCCTGGCGCTGATCCTGTCCACCTTCTTTGGCCTGGGGCTGGTCCTGCTGTCGGTCGTGCAGCGCACCGGCGGGGCCGGGCAGGCCGGACTCGATCGTTTCCTCTTCGGCCAGGCCGCCGCCCTGGTCGGGGACGACCTGGTGACCATGGCCGGCCTCGGTACCGTCGTGCTGATCGTCCTGATGCTCGGCTGGAAGGAATTCAAGCTGCTGAGCTTCGATCCCGATTTCGCCGGTTCGCTGGGCATGCCCGTCCGCGCCCTGGACATCGCCCTGACCACCCTGCTGGTCGTGGCCATCGTCATCGGGCTGCAGACCGTCGGCGTGGTCCTGATGAGCGCCATGATCGCCGCGCCGGCTTCGGCGGCCCGGCAGTGGACCGACCGTATGGACCGGCTGGTCCTGCTCTCAGGACTATTCGGAGCCTTGAGCGGGCTGGTCGGGGCCGTGCTGTCGAGCATGGTGCAACATCTGCCCACCGGACCGACCATCATCCTGGTGATCACCGCGATCACCGTCCTGTCCCTTCTGGTCGCGCCCCAACGGGGGATCCTGGCTGCCCGCTGGCGGAAACGGCAGCAGCGCCGGCAGGTCGAAGCCGAGTCCGTGCTGGTGGATCTCTTCCGCATGGCCTCCCAGCACGCCGTTCCCACCCGGGCGCCCCACAGCCTGCAGGTCCTGCAGACGATGAGCACGAGCGCCGGTGTCCGGGCGGGACTGTCCCAGCTGGCCGAGCAGGGCCTCGTGACCGCCGGCACCGACGGCCGCTGGAGCCTGACCGCAGCCGGCGCCGAGCGCGGCCGCGAACTGGTCGGGAGTGATCCATGAGCGGCCCGCAGATCGAAATCCTCGCGATCGCCATCGTCACCGCCGCCGGCTGCTCTCTGGTGGGCGTGTTTCTGATGCTGCGGCGCATGGCCATGCTCTCGGACGCCATCAGCCACGCCATCCTGCCGGGCATCGTGGTGGCGTTTTTTTTGACCGAGGACCTGGCCTCGCCGTGGCTGGTGATCGCCGCGGCCTTGACCGGCGTGGTGACCGTGTTTCTGGTGGAGCTGTTGACCCGCACGCGCCGCCTCAAGGAGGACGCGGCCATGGGCCTCGTCTTTCCCGCCCTATTTTCCCTGGGCATCGTCCTGATCACCCGCTACGCGGGCAACGTCCACCTCGATGTCGACGCCGTCCTTTTGGGTGAACTTGCGTTCGCGCCCTTCGACCGGCTGGAGATCGGCGGGACGGACCTCGGCCCGCGTCACCTCTGGTTGATGGGCGTGATCACGCTGGTCAACCTGACGGCCGTCCTGGTGTTCTTCAAGGAGCTCAAGATCGCCACCTTCGATCCCGGGCTGGCGGCCTCGCTGGGGTTGGCGCCCACGGTGATCCACTACGGCCTGATGACGCTGGTTTCGGTGACGACCGTGGGCGCGTTCGACGCGGTGGGACTGATTCTCGTGGTCGCGCTGATGATCGGCCCGGCGGCCGCGGCCTACCTGCTGACCGATCGCCTCGGGCTCCTGCTGGCGCTGGCCGTTCTCCTGGGTGCCATCGCCGCTGCAATCGGTTTCGCCCTGGCGGTGTGGCTCGACGCCTCGATCGCCGGCTGCATGGCCGTGGGCGTGGGTTCGGTCTTCATGGCGGTGTTCCTGGCGGCCCCGCGGCGCGGCCTGATCGCCGGGATCCGGCGCCGGCGGAGTCAGCGCTGGGAATTCGCGCAGGTCATGCTGACCATCCACCTGGTCCAGCACGAAGGCAGTGTCGAGGAAGAGGACGAATCCATGGTGGAACACCTGCACGGTTCCCACGTGGGCTGGACGCCCGCCTTCACGGCCAAGGTCGTCGAAGGCGCCGAGCGCCGGAAGCTCGTCGAACGCGTCGGCGACCGGCTGCACCTGACCGACAGCGGCCGCGCGGCGGCTGGACGCGCCCTCAGCGGTACCGGTTGAGATCGATCCGGCCGTTCGGCCCGAAGACCACCCCCTCGTCCTCCAGCAGCGTGCGCTGTTCCACCTCGGCGCCGAGCCGGGCGCGCTCGCTTATTTCCCCGCGCGCGTTGACCACCCGGTGCCAGGGCACGCCGCTGTCCTCGTCCAGCGTCTTGAGGACGGCCCCCACCAGGCGAGCACGCCGCGGCAGGCCGGCCATGTCGGCCACATCGCCATAGGTCGCCACCCTGCCGGCGGGGATGGACCCCACGGCGGCGAGAATACGGTCGAAGTAGTTCAGCTTCATGGTCACGGCGCTTCCTGAAGGTTCATTCCCCGGGATAGGTCAGGCCCCACTGGTCGCGGATCAGGTCCATCGTCTTCATGATCGTCAGGCTTTCGTCCAGCGGCATGATCTCCGAGTCGCGGGCGCCGCTGCGGATCAGCTCCATGAAGGCCTCCGCCTCGTGGGTGTAGCCGCCTCCCCGGTGCGGTCGTTCCAGGATCTCGGCGTCACGGTCGCCCACCTTGACCCGCAGCCGCGTGCCGGCCCACCAGGGAAACATGATCTCGATCCAGCCGCCGGTGCCCAGGAGGAAGGCGTGGCGCGGTGTGTCGAACCGCAACGACGAATGGATGACCGCCAGTTCGCCGCCGCGGTGCTGCATGATGACCGCCGCTTCCTCATCCACCCGGGTCGCACCCAGGTTGGCCAACGAACTGACCTGCACGGGCTCGCCGAACAGCATGGACGCCAAGGTCAGCGGGTAGATGCCCAGATCGAGCAGGGACCCGCCGCCCAGCGCCGGAGCGAACAGACGGCTGTGCGGATCCACCGGGGCGCGGAAACCGAAATCGGCGGTCAGCATGCGCACCTCGCCGATATCCCCGGCCGCGACCATGGCCCGCACCGCCACGACCGTTGGCAGAAAGCGCGTCCACATCGCCTCCATCAGCAGGCGGTCGTTTTCCCGGGCGGCACGGATCATCCTGCCGGCCTGTTCGGCGTTGATCGCGAACGGCTTTTCCACCAGGACGTGTTTGCCCGCCCGCAGGCACAGCAGGGTGTGCTCCTCGTGGAAGACATGGGGTGTCCCGATGTAGACCGCATCCACCGCGGGGTCCGCCGCCAGGTCCTCATAGGTCCCCCAGGAGCGGTTGAAGCCGTGCTCGGCGGCAAAGGCGGCCGCCCGCGGGGCGCTGCGCGAGCCGACCGCTGCCAGCTGCGCCCCGTCGGCCGCCTGCAGCCCGGCAGCAAAAGTCCGCGAGATCTTGCCCGGACCCAGGATGCCCCATCTGACCGGTTTCTTCGCCACGATCGCCTCCCGCGTGCGGCCGGACGGACACGCTCCACCGGCCGGTTTGTCGAATCGGACCGCGGCCAGCATACCGACGGCGACCGTTCCCGCCAAAGTGTATTTGCCTGACGTGATTCCAAGCCCCATTTTTGTGCGGTCCCCGGCTCGAACGGCTTGCGACCCGGACCGATGGCGTCCTGTTTCGGTGAGAAAGGAAACCATGTTGAACCGACTCATCGTGGGTCTCATGCCCCTGGTGCCCCGACCCATCATCCGCGGGATCTCCCGGCGGTATATCGCCGGCGACCTGCTGGACGATGCCATCGCCACCGCCAAGCAGCTACGGACCGACGAAGGCGCCCGCACCACGATCGACGTGCTCGGTGAATTCGTCACCAGCCGCGAGCAGGCCGCCTTCGCCACGAGCGAAAGCGCCAAGGTGCTCGAAGCGATCGCCGCCCACGATCTGCGCGACGTTTCCGGGCTCTCGATCAAGCCCACCAGCCTGGGCCTGGGCATCGATACCGAATTCGCCTACCGGAACATCCGCCAGCTGGCGACCACCGCGCGCGACCTGGGCATCTTCATGCGCCTGGACATGGAAAACACACCGTACACTGACAAGACCCTGGACGCCTACCGGCGCCTGCGCGCCGACGGCTTCGACAAGGTGGGCATCGTCGTCCAGTCCATGCTGCGCCGCACCGAAAAGGACCTCAACGATCTGGCCGAGTACACACCGTCGGTACGCCTGTGCAAGGGCATCTACCGCGAATTGCCCGAGCACGCCTGGCAAGGACGCCAGGAGGTCCGGGACAGCTACAAGCGCCTGCTGCGGCTGATGGTCGAAAAAGGCATGTATGCGGCCATCGCCACGCACGACGATCCCCTGCTCGACGACGCCAAGGAAGTCGTCGCGGCGCACGGCCTGGGCCCGGACGACTACGAATTCCAGATGCTGCTGGGTGTGAGG
This sequence comes from Candidatus Krumholzibacteriia bacterium, assembly GCA_942492615.1. Taxonomy (GTDB): domain Bacteria; phylum Krumholzibacteriota; class Krumholzibacteriia; order LZORAL124-64-63; family LZORAL124-64-63; genus CALOFL01. The sequence goes on along the minus strand of CALOFL010000001.1, from coordinate 169,753 downwards.
GAGGACGTCCGGCGCACCATCCTGAAAGCCGGCCACAATCTGCGCGTCTACGTGCCGTTCGGCGAGGACTGGTACGGTTACTCCGCGCGGCGCCTCAAGGAAAACCCCGCCATGGCGGGCATGATTGCCAAAGCGGTCCTGTTCCGCCGATAGGATCGTTTCGCCCGGTCCGGTGTCATTCCGCTCCGGAACTTGCGTTCCCGGTGAATTTGCGCTTATCCTGTGCCTCAGTCCGGCCCGCGAGCGTTCGTGCGGCCTGCATGATCCCAAATAAAGAAGAGGTAAGATTCATGGCATTGATTGCTGCCGGGGCCTCCGCCCCCGAGTTCACGCTCGACAGCCATCTTGACGAGACAGTCAAACTGTCCGATTTCAAGGGGTCCAAGAACGTGCTGCTCGTATCGTATCCGCTGGATTTCACGCCTACTTGAAGCATCGAGATTCCGGGTCTGAACGCTCTGCTCGAGCAGTTCGACGCGGCCGATACCCAGGTTCTGGGTATGAGTGTGGATTCCAAGTTTTGTCACAAGGGTTGGGCCGAGTCTTTCGGCGGCATCCAGTTCCCGCTGATGTCCGACTTCCATCCCAAGGGCAATGTGTCCAAGGCATATGGACTGTGGCTCGATGAGCCCGGCATTTCCGACCGCGCGACCGTGCTGATCGGCAAGGACGGCACCGTCCTCTGGTCCGAATCCGTCGGACCGGGCGGCGCGCGCCAGCCGGCCGAACTGCTGGAGAAGACCAAGTCCCTGGTCTAACGCGGTTCCAGGCAGGAAATCCGGCCGCCTTTCCGCTCGGAAGGCGGCCGGTATTTTCCCCTCTCGGCTAGATGCCGGACCCCGTGCCACCCCAACTGGAAAGCGGGCCCCCGTGGCTGCCACCGCCTATCTCATCGACACCATGGCCTACGTCTTCCGGAGCTTCTTCGCCATGCGCAGCATGTCCGCCCCGGACGGCACGCCGATCAACGCCGTGTTCGGACTCGGCATGACGTTGCAGCGGTTCCTCCACGAACACGAGCCCGAACTGGTGGCTTGCTGTTTCGATGCCGGCAGCCAGACCTTCCGCAACGATATGTTTCCCGCCTACAAGGCCAACCGCGGCGCACCGCCCGAGGAACTCGTGCCCCAGTTCGACCTGTGCCGGGAGCTCGTGGCCAGGATGGGCTTCGCCACCGCCATCTGTCCCGGCTACGAAGCCGACGACCTGCTCGCCACCCTGTCGGCGCGTCTGCGCGGCAAGGGACACGAGGTGGTCATCGTGACCGGCGACAAGGACATGGCCCAGCTGCTGGAACCCGGCGTGCGCATCTACAATCTGGCCAAGAACGAGTGGTGGGACGAGGACGGGGTGCCCGGCCGCATGGGCGTCAAGGCGTGCCAGGTCATCGACTACCTGGCCCTGACCGGCGATGCCGTGGACAACATCCCCGGCGTGCGCGGGGTCGGGCCCAAGGCCGCCTCCGCCCTGCTGGCGGAATTCGCGGACCTGGAGTCCATCTACGCCAACCTGGCCCTGGTCGAGTCCCTGCCCATCCGCGGCGCCAAGAGCCTGCGCCGGAAGCTGGAGGACGACCGCGACAACGCGCTGCTGAGCCGCCGCCTGGCGGATCTTAACCGGCGGGCGCCGTGCGATCTGGATGTTCGCGCCCTGCGTTACACGGGAGCGGAGTCCGCGCCGCTCGACGCCTTCGCCGAGCAGTGGGGCCTGGGCCGGGTGGCTGCGCGGGTGCCCCGGCGCTGAATCGCCCCCGGGGAATTCACCAGACCGGACCCGAGCCCTTGCGGTCACGGTCCGCGAAGGCGCAGGAACCCTTCTCCACATGGCCCCGGTAGCACTCCTCGTGCGTGTGCCCGTAGCGTTCCTCCAAGGCACGGCACAGGTCCGGTCGCTTGAGCCACCGGCCCTCTTCATCCGAGCACAAGGCACTATCCAGCCGGGTCTGCCGCCCCCGGAAAACCCCGAACAACCGCACCGCGTCCGGACCGATGTCCTTTTCATCCAGATACTCGATCAACCCGCAGATGGTCTTGGAAAAATAGTGGTCGTGGATCGGCTCGAGCCCTTCGCCCGCCGTGATGTCCACCCAGGCCTCGTAGGTGTACGGCAGACGCTTGTCCTGCTTGGCGCGACCCCTCGGCGTCTTCCTCATGGTTCCCATCATGGCACCTCCCGACTGCCTCCTCCATTACGTTAACTCGGGTTGGCGGTTCCGCACCTTCCGGTCACCGGGCGACGAACGACTCCTGTCCTGCAACGTCGTCCAGCGCAAAGAACCGATGATGGATGGCCCGGTCGTCGAACCGGACGATACGCAGACCGGAACAGGCCTCGCCCAGCGGCATGCCCACCGGCCCGGTGACCACCACGCTCAAGTCTCCGCACACGGCCTCGTTGCAACGGTGCAGATGCCCCGCCAGGACCGTCCGGATCCCGTAGCAGCGGAACAGATCGAGACAACGGTCGCGCGCAGGCCGCGGCAGGTTGAAGTAGTCCTCCATCTCCTTCGATCTGCGCAGGAAGAGGGGATGGTGCATGAAGACGATCGTGCCGGTATTGTCGGCGCCGGCGTGACTTTCGAGATCGTCCTCCAGCCAGGCCCACTGGTAGTCCGCGTCCGCCGGTGCGAGCTCGCCCGCGGCCATCAGGCAGCTGTTCAACCCCACGAAGTGCCAGCGGCGGTGGTTGAAGGAAAACCAGTCCCGACCGACACGACGCCGGTACCAGCCCAGATCGCTCGGGGTCGGGACGTCGCCGATATCGTGGTTTCCCGGCGTGATCAACAGCGGGATACCCGGCGCCAGCTTCGCCAGCATACGGCGCGCGTGGGCCATCTGCCGGTCGGAACCCGGCACGTCGATCAGGTCGCCGGTGCAGATGACGAAGGACGGAGCCAGGGCATTGATGCGCTCGACGGCCTTCTCGACCAGTGCGGTTTCTTCGTAGTCCTCGTCGCCGGGACGGTACATCCCGAACTGGGGATCACTGATGTGGACAAAGAACGATTCGGTCGCTTTCAAGGTGAAACAGCACCTCCGCCGGGCGTCCACAGGACCTGGGGACCGGGAAACCCTTTCAGCTCGACGTCGGACCGGCTGCGCCAGGCCAGCTTCTCGTGGCGTGCGGCTTTTTCCTGATCGAGATGCCCCTTCACCTCCGCACTCAGCCAGATGCCGCCCTCGCGCCCCAGATCGAGCAGCCGCGCCGCATAGCTCACCGCGGCGCCCTGCACATCCTCATCCTCGATCACCACCGGGCCGACATGGGCACCCACGCGGACCCTGAGGCTCGGATCACCCGGATCACGCCACAGACCGAGAGCGAAGTCGACGGCCAGGACCGCGGCGTGGAACGCGATCAGGAAACCGTCGCCCGTACCCTTGATCTCATAGCCGTTGTGATCGTTGACCAGCTTGCGCACCCGTTCGTAGTGTGCCCGCCTCTTGGCGTCCATGGCCTCGTTTCCCAGGCTGCTGGTCATCTCGGTCGAGGACACCAGGTCGGTGAACACGACCGCCAGGGTCGTCCGCGGCGAACCGGCCCACTGGAGAAAACGCAGCATGCGTCGCCGCGCCGATACGGCGCCCGGTTCCCCCAGGCCCTGGACACTGCTGTCGGTGAAATTGATGGTCGCCAGTTCGGACTGCTGGCTCTCCAGCAGGGCGAACGCCTCGTCCCGGCTGGTGATGTCTCGGCGCGTGAACATCAGATCCACGCGCCCGGCGCTGATGCAGTCGCCCTCCATCAGATCCACGCCGTCGGTGAACCGGACGCCGTTGACGCGCATGCCGTGCGTGCTGCCCAGATCCTCGGCCCGGAACTTGGGACCTTCCGGATCCATGACGATTCTCAGATGACGCCTGGACACGGTCATGTCGCGCAGGTTGATCGCCAGTTCGGGCGAGCGTCCGACGAGGTTGGCACCCGTTACCAGGGGATAGTAGTCGCCCGCTCCCGGGCCTTTCATGATGACGATGGCGGCCATGCTGCTACTCCCCGGACCAGACCCGCGGCCTGGTTTCCCAATCGCGGCGCTCGTCCGCGAGCACCCGGGCGTGTTTGTGGTTCAGGTTGCGGATGCGCCCCGACATCTCCCGGATCAGGTGCAGCGCCAGCGAGGGGTTGGCGGTGATCTGATTCAGCAGAGTGTGCTGGTCGATCGTCAGCACCGTCGCCGGACCGAGGGCTCGTACCGTCGAAGAGCGCACGTCCTTCTCGAACAGGGACATCTCCCCGAAGAAGCCGCCGGCCGTCAGGACCGCGATGGGGATCTCCTTGTCGCCGGCCACCCGGCAGACCTGCACTTCACCCTCCTGGATGACATACATGCAGTGGCCTTCGTCGCCCTGACGAACGATCACCTCGCCATCGGCGTAGGTTTTTCCGAGCACGCCGCCGGGTCCGGTCATGGGAGTGGCCGCACTGATGTCTGGTCTGCGGAAGAGGCCCATCGTGATCTCCTTGATGATGCCCGCCAGCAGGGCGGGATGCAGCATGCGCTTGAGGATCGAGCCGTAGGCCGCGCTGCCGGTGAAGGTGTCCCACATGACCATGCTCAGACGGCGCCGGCGGCCCTCCAGGCCCTGCTCGGCCTGGATCACCCGCAGGAAGGCCCCCTTGACGAAACCCAGCCGCTTGACCAGCCCCGTAACCGCGAAGATCAGCCGGCCCAGCCGGTTGTCCCGCTCGATGGCGCGGCAGGTCGGCCCGTAGTTGCGGTCGAAGGCCCGGGCCGAGATCCCGTCGAAGACCGCCGCCGCCGCCGCCGACTTGGCGGCGAGGTAGGCCGCCCCGATGCCGTTCTTGTAGAGCTTGGTCGCCGCCACGTCGCCGATCAGGACCAGCCGGTCGGCGAAGGGCCGCACCGCGGCGCTGACGTTGATCCACGGATAACACTGGCAGTCGAAGCAGTTGGGGATGTCCAGACCCGCAGGGAAGCAGCTCCGGACCTCGGGGGAATCGAGGAAGCGTGCCACCAGCTCCTTGTCGATCTGGTCGCCCAGCAGCACCAGGGTGGCGAATTCGCCTTTCGGGATGATGGCGGCGAACTGCAGGCGCGGAATATCCAGCAGAAAGACGTGCATGGCGTCGCCCAGGAGCTCCTGCAGCTGTTCCTGGCCGAACCGGAATTCGCTGATGAAAGTGCGGGATGTTTCGGCCGGACGGAAGTCCAGGTGCACGTTCTCGAACAGCTTCTTGGGTGCGGCGTTGACCCCGGTGGCGCCCGCCACCAGGTCATAGACTTCCGCGGTGTCCGCAGCGGTGGTCAGAACGGGCCGCTCACCGGCAAAGTCGACCGTGGTAACCCGCTCGTGACGGACCGTGGCGCCGCGCCGGGCAGCAAGATCGAGCAGGAAGCCGTCGAAACTCGCCCAACAACCCGCGGTCGAGCCGCGGGGGCCGCCCCCGCGGTAGGTGGCGGCGATGCGTTTCTCCTGCAGGGGTGTGGCGATACCCACGCTGCCGTCGTCGGTGTGCAGGACGTAGGCGTCGAGTCCCCGCTGTACCACGTTCGCCGGCAAAACGATGCCTTCGGCGGCCAGGTGCTGCACGAGGGATTCGGAGATGATGCCGCCGCAGTGGTTGCAGCCCTTGGGACCGGAGACCTTGAAGTCCTTGGCGTCGAAGATCTCGACGCTGATTTCCTTGCCGTCGCGCCCGGCAAAATCCAGCAGAAAGGTCGCAAACAACGACCCCGCCGGGCCGCCGCCGACCACCGCCACCCGCGATCCGTTCTCCAGGGTCAAGCGGCGGGCCGGGGCCTTTTCTGCCAGGAACTCGAGCCGGATAGGACATCCCCCCATTCCCGCTTAACTGTACCAAAACGGTGGCTGATTGTAAATGAGGTTGGAATGTCAGATTCAACAAAGAGCTAACGGCCCGCCGCACGTTCCTTCAAATCGTTTTCGCACAGCTCCTTCAAGCGGCACAGCACGTGGCTGGTCACCCGATTGTGGAGCACTTCCCAGCCGGCGGTCACCAGCCTGGCCGGACCCGTGCGCGCCAACCGGCGCCGTCCGTAGACATTGAAGCCGACGGCCAGGAACACCTGGGTCGGCCCGGATTCCCCCAGCGCCTCGATGGAAGACCGGACGTACATGATGAAATGCCCGATCGGATAACCCCCGTCACAGGTGAACATCACATAGCGGGCGTTGTCGGTTTCGTTGGCGGCGGGATCACACTGAATCCGGACGGCGCTCAGGCGGAACAGGGGGATGAGCCGGAATCCCAGGAACCGCCGCCACCCGAACAGCCGGATGTCGATGTTGTCCAGGGAGGCGTCGACCCGCGTGGCGCGGGCCAGATGGTTCGGCCAGTAGGACGAGTCGCCGTCCCAGTCCAGCAGGCGTGCGAAGACATCCCGGCCGGGAACCGCGATGCCGATGCGATGAACGTTAAGGATGGAATAGGTGGTCACGTCGATGCCCAGGCGCTGCTGGATGCGCTGAGCCAGGTCCTCACGTTCCTCGCGGGTGGAAGGTTTGAGCAAGGTCGACGCATCCGGCCGCGCCAGAATGAACCCCCAGATGTCCCGCAACCAGCCTGGCATGACGCCTCCGTACTCCCGGGCAACAAGCAACGTGAAGCCCCGCCGGCGGCCGGACCCAGAATCCGGTCGGAATCGAACCGTTACCGGAAAACGCGCCCTTAGAGGATATAACAGATCCCGGCGCGGCGCCCAGGGGAGTTCCGCGGGACGAGAGAACGCTCCCGGATCTTCCTGTCGATCGTCCGCGCGAATCCCGGTCTTGCCCTTTGCAATCGCCGGGAAACGATGAGGAACGATTGGGACACGAATACCATCATCTGCACGGCGGCGCGCAAATACACCCAGCCCGGTACCGGCGCCCGCCTCGGCGGGAAATCACGGGAAATCATACGCCGCGTCAGCGGACTTTGGGAACGATCGGGAAATCATCGGTCCGTGATAATTTTCGCTGCGCACCGTTGCTAACTCTCTCACTTCCTGCAGATATACCGTTTTCATCCGGTCGCAAGCGACTTGTCCGCAAGCAACTTATCGCCATGGCGGCCTGCAGGACCGACGCAACCGTCGTGACCGTCGTGACCCGTGGCACACAACTTGATCTTTCGGCCCCGAAGAACTCCGCAGGGTTTCCGGACCCTCGTCGTGGTTTGCCGGGCGCATCGCGCCGGAAACCACCTGAGAAATGACTCAACCGGAAGGGAAGCGCCGTGAGGTCGCTAAGAAACAAATTATTGATCCTGAGTCTGGGCTGCCTGGGCCTCTTGCTGGTGCCCGCCATGGCGGCCGCCGGGCCCTACACCCAACTCCAGGTCCTGTTGCCTGGTGAATCCGCGGCTCCGGGGACCACCAGCGGCAAGACGGGCGTGCCCCAGTCCCAGACCGTCGGTGTGCCCTTCACCTTCACCGTCCGGGCGGTCGACGACCAGTGGGACGTGGTGACATCCATCACCGACGTGATCCAGTTCGAATCTTCGGACGCCAGCGCTTCCCTCCCGGCCAACACCACGCTCGCAGCCGGGGAGGCTTCCCTGACTGCGACGTTGAACGCCGCCGGGAGCTTCACGATCTCGGCCACCGACCAGACGGACCTGACCATTCCCACCGGTACATCCGGCAGCGTCCCGGTGGTGATCCTGGGCGGTTTCGTCTTCAAGAACATCACCCAGAAGCACACCGATGCCGGCGTCCCGTTTGCGACGTCCATCACCGCGGTAGATCCGGGCGGGGATACCGTCACGGGATTCACCGGGACGGTGCGGCTCCAGGAGCTGACCAGTTTCGGCGTGGGCCGCATCGAACCGGCAAGCGTCACGCTGACGGGCGGGACCTGGGCCGGCAACGTGACGGTGTTCCGCGCCGATGAGACCAACATCAGCAGCGGCAACGCCAACATGTACGCCTTCCTGGAGAACGATCCGAGCAAGAACGGCACGAGCAATCCCTTCGTGGTTCATCCGGGCAATCTGGCGAGGGTCCAGATCGTGGTGCCCGGGCAGGACCCCCTGCCCGGCAGCGTCGCCGGTGTGACCGGCACCCCCGCCACCCAGAGTGCGACCCAGAGCTTCACGGTCGAGGTCAACGCTACCGACGCCTACTGGAATCCGCTTTCCAGCAGTGACAACATCCGTATCACCTCGAGCGATCCGGCCGCCAGCACACCGGTCACCGCGACGCTCAGCAACGGCACCGCGTCGGTCTCGCTCTATCTGTCCACCTTCGGGGCCCAGACCCTGACCGTGGAGGACATGTCCAACGGATCGGTCCAGGGCATGACCAGCCCCGCGATCCAGGTCATTCCCGCGGGCGCCCATCATTTCGAGGTCGACAATATCGCCGGCCCCGTCACCGCCGGTGATCAGGTCGGCGTGACGATCCGCGCCGTCGATGCGGGGGGCAACACCCTGCCCGATTTCGACGGGAACGCCATCCTGTCGGCCAACACCGGCGCCGCCAGCATCAGCCCCGAGTCCATCACCTTCAACAACGGCGTCTGGACCGGTAACATCGTCTTCCGCGGCGCGGGCAATGCCGTGCAGTTCACGTGCTCGGACTACGCCACCCCGCCGCACCTGGGCACCAGCAACTCTTTCGTCGTCGGACCCGCCGCCTACGCGGGTCTGCAGGTGCTGCTGCCGGGCCAGGATCCCCAGGGCGGCACGGCCGCCGGCTTCTCGGGCGATCCCGATCCCCAGGCCGCCGGATCGCCTTTCGATATCCGCATCCGCGCGGTCGACCAGTATTTCAACCGCGTTCCGGGTATCAGCAACCAGGTGGCGCTGACCTCGACCGACGAGAACCTGTCCTTTCCCGACCCCCTGGCGCTGGCCAACGGCGAGGTCCTGGTGCCGGTGACGGTCTACCGGGCCGGCATGCAGACGATCTCGGCTGCCGATGCCGATTCGGCCGGCATCAATCCCTATACCTCGAGTGAGGTCGAGGTGACGCCCGGTCCCTACACCGATCTGCTGATCCTCGCCCCGGGCGAGGACCTGTCGCCGGGCGCGGAATTCGGGCGCAGCGGTTCGCCGACGGACCAGTCGATCAACTATGCCTTTACCGTCACGGTCTACGCCACCGACCAGTGGTTCAACCCCGTGGGCGGCGCCACCGACATCGTCAGGATCACCTCGGGCGATCCCATGGCGCAGCTGCCGGCCGACATGTCCCTGACGGACGGCCGTGCGGACTTCAGCGTCCGGTTGTCCACCGGCGGCTTCCAGCAGATCACCGCGGTGAACGTCTCGCAGCCGGCGATGGCGCCGAGCACCACCGAGGTCAAGATGATCTCGAGCGGGTTCCATCTCGAAGCGGAGATCACTCCGACCACCGTCCAGGCCGGCAGCCCCTTCAGCCTGACGGTCAAGGTGACCAACGACGCCGGCAGCGTGATCCAGGAAGTGAACTCGGCGGTGACCGTCGAGGTACGCAACGCCTCCACGCAGGATCCCGGCCGCGGCGTCCTGGCCAACTCGAGCTTCCAGCTGCTGCAGGGTCAGCACACCGAAACCGAAACGTACACGTACGCCGAGGACATCGTCATGGTCATCACCGATGACGCCGGGAACCTACCGGCCATCACCGGCGTGCTGACCGTCCTGCCCGGCGCCCCGGCCGCCATCGTGCTGACCAGCAATCCGCCCTGGGTCAAGGGGAACAACACCGCCATCGTGACCGCCCGCGTCCAGGACGCCTACGAGAACGGCGTCCCGGCCCAGCCGGTCGACTTCTCGCTGCTGACGGACAAGGGCCTACTGACGCCCATGGCCGACCTCACCGACGAAGCCGGTGAAGCCACCGCGGAGTTCCTGAGCCCCCGCGAACCGGCCATCGACACGGTGCGCGCGGTTTCGGGCGCCCTGAGCGTGGAGCTCGACATCGAGACCGCGCTGGTGGATCCCAACGCCGCCGGCGGTTCGATAACGAACTATCCCAATCCCTTCCACCCCGACGAAACGACGACCACGATCGCCTACGTGCTCGAGGACAACGCCTCGGTTCGCATGCGGATCTACACGCTGAGCGGCGGCCTGGTGCTGAGCCAGCAGTTCGCCACCGGTAGTAACGGCGGCCAGGCCGGGCTCAACGAAGTGCCCTGGGACGGTCGTAACGGTGACGGCGATCCCGTCGCCAGCGGTGGATACATCCTTTTCATCGAAGCCGAGGGCAACGGGGCCACCATGCACGTGATGCGCCGCAAAATCGGCGTTGTTTGGTAGAGGCCAGGAGGCGTCATGACTTACAGCAACCTAGGAAACAATAAAAAGTCGGTGCTGATCATCTGCATGGTGGTCGGGCTGGCACTGCTCCTTCCCCGGCTCGCGCCGGCTCAGGAGGCCAACAACGGCGTCCCGGGCGACTGGCTCTCGCGTTATGCCAGCCCCCGCGGCGTGGGCCTGGGCGGTGCGATGGTCGCGGTCGCCGACGAGCCCTCGGCCGCCCTGTGGAATCCGGCCGGCCTGTCCTGGCTGCGCCAGAACGAACTGCAGGTGGGAACCGTCCAGCTGTTCGACGAAACGTCGATCAACGGGCTCGGTTTCGCCCGGCCTTCGAGCACCCTGCCCAGCTTCGGTCTGAACCTGCTCTATCTCAAATCGGGCGAGTTCGAAAAGACCAACGAGCTGAACGAGTCGCTGGGCACCTTCAGCGAAGGCGACCTGGTGATGGCTCTGACCGCCGCCCAGGCCCTGACGCCCCGGTGGTCCGTGGGCGCCAGCCTCAAGCTGGCCAGGCAGTCGGTCGAGGATTTCAGCGGTAGCGGCATGGGCTTCGATCTCGGTGTCATGGGGCAGCTCACCAGCGGCCTCCGCTTCGGTGCCTCGGCCCTGAATCTCGGTGGTCCCAAGATCACGTTGCGGGAAAAGGACGAGTCCTACGCCTCCGAGTACCGCGGCGGCCTGGCCCTGACCCTGCTCGAAGGACGGAGCGTCACCGCGACCGAACTGGTGCACCGCGACGGCCCCGGCACCCAGGCCAAGGTGGGGACCGAGTTCTGGATCCAGTCCCTGGCCCTGCGCGTGGGTTATTACATCGAAGATATCTCGGCCGGTTTCAGCTACCGCTTCCGCAACGGGCTGCAGTTCGACTACGGCATGGCCGACCACGAACTCGGCATGAACCACCGCTTCGGACTGAACTACCGTTTCGGCGGTTACTACGCCGACTCGCGGGCCAACCCGGAGATCTTCTCCCCGACCGGCCAGAATCCGGTGACCAAGTTCCTGCTGGCCTCCCAGACCAAGGCCGAGGCCAAGGACTGGCAGCTGACCATCCGGGACCAGTCCGGCGAGATCGTCCGCAGCTACGCGGGACAGGGCAACGCCCCGTCGCACGTCATCTGGGACGGCAAGGGTGAATCCGGCATGCCTCTGCCCGACGGCAAGTACCGTTACCGCCTGCGTGTGACCGACCTCGAGGGCCGGACCATGGAAGGCCTGGAACGCAGCGTGGAGATCAATACCGGCGGGCCCCAGGGTTCGATCGGCGTGGAATAAGGCACCCGGAACGTTCCGGGTAAGGAGAGATGAAGATGTTGCGCAAAGTAAACCACTTCCCGGTCTTCGGTGGGCCGTCCGTCCTGGCCGCAGCCGCCGTGCTGCTGCTGGGCCCGGCCGGGGAACCGGTCATGGCCAGCGGGCAGACTCCGGATACCGAATCGTCCGCGGTCGTCGAGGCCCCGGTCCAGGCGGCTCCGCGCGCCACCTTGACCGATCTCGGACTGGCGCTGGAAACCGCCCGGCTCGCAGCGGCGCTCGGTGACCGAACCGCCACCGATGCCCTGGAGCGTTCTCTCGAGAATCTGGACACCCCCGACGGCGCCGATGCTGCGGTCGCCATGCTCTGGGGCCAGATCCGGCTCGAACAGCGCCGGTTCGAAGACGCCGCTTCGTCGTTCGGGAACGCCCGGGACGAAGCCGACGAAGAAGACTTCCGCGCCGCTGCGGATTTCATGAGAATCGACGCCCTTGAAGGCGAGGGACGCGACGAAGAGGCGGCCAGGCTGTGGCTCAAGTGGATGAGCGACAACCCCGGCAACGCCCTGGTTGCCGACGCCCGCCTGCATCTGGCCTGGAACCGGCTGCGCCGTGGCGAACATGCCGCGGCGGCCGGGGATCTGATCAGCCTGGAGGAACAGTTCCCGTGGATGGCCGCCGATACCCGCCACGTGCTCGGCCGGGCCACGGCAGCCTACCTGCAGGGCGAATACGACCGGGCGCTGGCGATCACCGGCCCCGAGTCGAACGATCCCGGCGCCGTCTACGTGCGCGCGCTCACTCATCAGGCCCAGGGCAGCAACCTCAAGGCCGCGGCGGCCTTCCAGGAAGTGTCCGACCGTTTCCCCCACTCGCCCCTGCATGACCACGCCCTGCTGGCGAAGGCCAACACCTTCCTGACCAGCCAGGCCTTCCGCAGTTCGGCCGAGGAATTCGATCGGGTCGCCGAACGGGCTTCCGATCCGATGGTGATCGCCGAGGCGAAACTTCGCCGGGCCGCCTCGGTCCTGATGTACGGGGATTTCCCCACCGCCGAAGAACTGCTGCGTCAGGTCGTCGCCGCCCATCCGGCAACGGATGTCGGTGCCCGCGCCCAGTTCCTGCTGGGCGAGGTCATGGTGGCCGCGGGCGACTACGACCGGGCCATCCTGGAATACAACCGCGTCCTGACTTCCTATTTCGACCAGGGCGTCGCCGCCAGCGCCCAGTATCGGCTGGGCCGGTGTTTCGACGCCCTCGACCGCCAGTTCGACGCCACCAGCGCGTACCAGGCCGTGGTTTCCGGTTACCCCCTGGAACCCGAGGCCCCCGCCGCGGCGTATCTGGCGGGCGCCGGGTTGCTGTCCATGGACAAACCCCGCCTGGCGGTCCCCTACTTCCAGCTCGTTCTCGACCGCTACGCGAGCAACGAGGACAGCGACGGTACCATCGTCTTCAACTCGCCCGAGCACCAGGAACTGGTGGAAGCCTCCCTGTGCCTGCTCGAACTTTCCTACCACCGCACGGGAGACCTCGGCCAGCTTTCGGGTGCCCCGCACCTGATGCTGCAGAAGACGCCGCCCAGCCAGTCCACCTGGCGGGCCTTCGCGCTGCTGATCGATGCCGACGCCCTGGCGGCCCAGGGACAGTTCGGCAAGGCACGCGAGAGCCTCGAAAGCCTCTTCGTCGAATTCCCGGAGCACCCGGCCTCCACCTCGGCCCGGCAGCTTCTGGCCTGGACCTACGCCCAGCAGGGTGAAGAGGAACTGGCCATCAGGACCTCCGAGGAAATGCTCGCCGGGAGCATCGGCCAGCAGGACGCGGGCCAGCTGGCCAACGCCTTCCTGAACGTGGCCCACGTGCGCTTCAACCAGGGTCGTTACGACGAGGCCTCCGCGGCCTACGAGGAGTTCCTGGCCCGCTATCCGTCCCACGCGGACAAGAACCTCGCCCTCTATCAGGCGGGTCTCTGCTACCTGCGTCTGGACCGGGCCGGCGACGCCGTCGACCGCTGGGAAACCATCGTCCGGATCCATCCCGACGACGCCATCGCCGAAAAGGCCTGGGCGCGCGCCGGCGACCTCTACTTCCAGGCCGAGGATTACAGCCAGGCCCAGCGCTGTTACCAGGGTCTGCTCGAGAATTTCGGCGGCAGTTCGGCGGCCGCCCTCGGCCTGCTGCGCATCGCCCAGTGCGACTACAACGCCGGCCGTGACGCCGAAGCCCTCGCCGGCTACTCCGAGGTCGTCAACCGCTACCCGGCCAGCCCGATGGGCAAGGAGGCCGAACGCGGTATGGAGATGGCTCTCTACCGCCTGGGACAGCGTGAAGGCGGCGTCGAGCAGCTGGCCCAGCTGGTCGAGCGCTATCCCACCAGCTCCTTCGCGGCCGACGCCCAGTTCCAGATCGCCAAGAAGACCTACGAGCAGGAGCGTTACATGGACGCCGCCGACGAGTTCCGGCGCGTGGTCAGCCAGTTCCCGGGATACTCGGCGGCCGACCGTGCCCAGTTCCTGATGGGCGACGCCTACGCCATGGCCGACGACCAGGCCCAGGCCCAGCAGTCCTTCGAACAGTTCCTGGTGTTCTTCGGCGACAGCGAACTGCGCACGACCGTGCGGTTCCGTCTCGGGATGATCTATTTCGGCCAGGAGGAGTATTTCCGGGCCGCGTTGAACTTCACCGACGTCCTCGAACGCGATCCCGACAGCGACATGGCCAAGGCCTCGCTGTACAACCTGGCTCTCAGCCGTCGGCTGATGGGCAGCCATGCCGAAGCCGCCATCGATTTCGTGCGCTACCAGGAACGGTACCCGGGTGATGCGCGGGCCGCCGAGGCCGCCTTCCAGCTGGGCGACATCCACGACCTGGCCGGACGGACCCAAGAGGCCGCCGCCACCCTGGAACAGGCACTGGCCGCGAGCCCCGAACCGACCCTGCGCACGGAGATCTACTACCGCCTGGGTGCGTGTCGGGAAAAACTCGCCGACCGGCCGGGAGCCCTGGCGGCCTACGCCAAGGCGGCCGCGAGCAAACAGAAATCCGATCCGTTCCGCCTGTCGGCCATCGCCCGCAGCGCGGGGTTGTACGAGGAATCCGAAGACTATCCCAAGGCCCTGGCGGCCTACCGGGACCTGATGGACAACGCCGAGGATCCCGAACTCGTGGCCGCGGCCACCGGGCGGGCCTCGGAGCTGGCCGCGGTGCTCAAGTAACGTCGAAAACGGTTCATTCATAAAAGGAGTGCGACATGTTCGTCGAGTTCGATTGGATGGGATCCATGACCGAGAGTCCCATTTTGATGGTCCTGGTGGCCTGCAGCGTGGTCACCTTCGGGATCGCCCTGGAACGCCTCTACTACTTCCGCAAGCGGATGGGTAATGCGGATCTGGTGCTCATGGAAGCACTCGAGAAGCTGCGCAAGGGTCAGGTCAGCGAAGCCATCGCCCTGTGTCGCAGCAACGCCCATCCCGTCGGTCCGGTGGCGGCCGAAACCATGGAAACCCAGCTGTCCCGACCCGCGGACACCGAGGAAACCATGCAGGTGGTTCTCAGCCAGCAGAAGCTCCTGCTGGAACGCAACACCAGCATGCTCGGAACCATGGCCGCCGTGGCGCCGCTGATCGGCCTGCTGGGTACGGTCTGGGGCATCATGCGGGCCTTCCACGACATGGCGCTCACCGGGTCGGCCGCGCCTTCGGTCGTCGCCGCCGGTGTGGCCGAGGCCCTGATCACGACGGCCGCCGGCCTCGTGATCGCCGTGCCTGCCGTCCTGCTGTTCAACCACTTCAACCGTAGCATGAACATCATGCTGACGGTGGCGGAGAACCACGCCCGCAGTCTGCGAATCGTCCTGGTCGAAGTCGCCGGGACGGCCTCCGCCGAGCCCGCCGACCGCCAGCAGACCACCGCCGTCCGGACCGAAACCCCGGACCAGACCGTGGAACACGCCGGTCGGCAGGCTGTCGGCAGCCTGACCGCCTGAAGGAGATCCCATGCGTTGGAACCGTCCGCAACCCAGCTCGGAATCCATGTCGGATGTCAACATGACACCGTTGATCGACGTGTCGTTGGTGCTGGTCGTCATCCTGCTGCTGGCCACACCCCTGGCCTTCGAATCGAGCTTCGGGGTGCGCAAGACCGCCGCCACGGCCCGCAGCGCCAGTGACGTCAAGAAGGAAGCGCGCATCGAGCTGGCCATCGAATCGGACAGCACCGTCCGGGTGAACCGGACCACTGTCCCCATCGATGAGCTGGGCGACTTCCTGGCGCCCCTGATCGCCGCCAGCAGCACGCGGGACGTCACCGTCCGCTGCGAGGACGGCGTCGCCCACGGCACCTTCGTCCACGTCCTCGACGTGTCCAAACTTAACGGGGCGAAAGATATCGCCATTGCCGGGAGTTGATATGCGTCCGCCGTTGGTCAATACATCACCGATGATGACCCGGATCAACGTCACGCCGATCATCGACGTGGCCCTGGTCCTGGTGATCATCCTGCTCATCACCGCGCCCATGCTGTCGGTCGCCGACCTCGAGGTCGAGCTCCCGGCGGCGTATTCCCGGGATGTCGAGGATGAGGGATTCATCAGCATCACCCTGAGCACCTCGGGCGAAATCGCCATCGACGAACTCGTGCTCGGTGGGGTGGAGCAGATCCAATCCGCCCTGGCGGAGCGGATCGCCCAGCAGGACGGCGGCAAGGCCCTGGTGGTCGTGCGCGCCGATGCGGAACTGTCCCATGCCTTCGTCCGCCGGGTCATGGAAGAAGCCCGGCTGGGCGGGGCCACGCAACTGGGTATCGCCACCCGTCAGAAGGGAGGTGGCCGGTCGTGACCGCCATCATCCTCAACCGGGAATTCATCGCCAGCAGGGAACGGTTCCAGCGGACCCTGATGATCAGCTTCGCCGTCCACGTGGCCTTCTTCGCCTGGCTGCTGCTGCGGCAGAACATCTCGCCGGCGCCCGAGGGCATCGTGGAGATCTCGTGGCTGGACCCCGCGCCGGCCCCGGTGGTGCCGGCCCCCGTACCGGTCCAAGCCAAGGCCGAGCCGGTCGAGGTCCCCAAACCGGTGGTCCCCTCCAGGTCCGAGGAGAAGTTCCAGCGCCGCCAGGAAATCGCGGCGGTCGAACCCACGCCCCAGGAGAAGACGGCCAACCGGGACAAGATCAAGGAGCGGGTGGCCGCGCTGGCGACGACGACGTTGCCGAGCAGCGCCCTGAACGCGGCGCCACGGGCCTCGCGATCGCTCCTGCAATCGGCGCCCACCGACGCCGTCGATCCGGGACAGAAGACCGCCGCGGTCGACCTGAAACGTGGCACCAAACCGACATCCAGTCCCACGACCCTGAAGCGCAGCCCGGTCAAGACCCAGCGTCAGGCACCGGCTCTGGCTTCGATCCCCCGCGAAACGTCCACCGCGGCGGCGGCCATGCCCGACCTGGAGGGCGTCGCGCGCCGGACGCTCGAGGGCGCCGAGCTGGCCGGCGAGATCGCCAACCGGCCGGTGCTGGCCCACACGATGCCCGTCTATCCCGACTGGGCCAAGAGCCAGGCCGTCGAAGGCACCGTCACCCTCTATTTCGTCGTGCTTCCCGACGGCCGGGTGAAGGAGAACATCCAGATCCAGAAGACCGCCGGGTTCGCGGACTTCGACAACAACGCCGTCACGGCCCTCGCCCGGTGGCGATTCGAAGCCCTGTCCGGGGGAGCGACCCACGAGCAGTGGGGCACCATCACTTTCCGTTACCGGCTGCGGGACTGACCGCAACCGTGCACCGAACCAGGAGTGGCAACATGACGACCCGCATTCCCCGACGAACCCGCCGCGCCCATGGACCCGCCATGACGCTCGTGCTGGCCCTGACCTTCACCGCCGGAACCGTCGGTGCCGGCGTCGCGTCCACCGCTGAAGCCCCCGCCGACACGAGCATGGGCCTGGCGGGCGGGCAGGAGGGCACCGTCTTCAAGAGCCTGACCATCGAAGGCGAAAACCGCGTCCGGATCAGCTTCGAACGGCCGGAGCTGGTCATCGACCTGGATCCTTCCCAGGCGCCGGGCCTGACGTGGGGCAGTTCCATGGACGTGTTGAACCGCACCGTGCCGGACCTGACGACGCCGCTGCTGAAGACGTCGACCGCCCTGCGGTCCCCTTACCTGATCCGGCCCTGGCTCACCGCGTACCGGACCGGACCGGTGGCCACGTTCACCTCCGACCTGAAGAGCGTCCACCGCTGGACCCTGCTGGTGGTCGACTCCCGCGGCCGGGAGGTCGTCCAGTTCCAGGGGAAGAAGAACCCTCCCCGTCAGATCGAATGGGACGGCCGCAAGACTGACGGAACCATGGCCCAGCCCGGATTGACCTACTCCCACGTCCTGGAGGCCTTCGACAAGGCCGGCAACAAACGGCGTTTCGTGGGAGAGGGCTTTCAAATCGAGGCCTACCGGCGCGAGAGCGACCGCGGCCCGGAATTCCTGATCGCGGGCGACCAGTGGCGAAACGCCGCCACGGCGGCCGGAGCGGCGTCTTCCGCCTATCTGCTGGAAACCGCCAGTTGGATCAATCTGGAGACCGGCGCGGCCAGCCCGGTGCTCATCACCGCGACGGCCGCGACCTACGCCGAGGCCCGCACTCTCGGCGATCAGGTGGCGGCACAGCTGCAGCCCCTGTTGCCGGGGGGTGAGACCAGGGTGGCGGTGTCCGCACAGGCCGAACCGGGGACGCCCCCCGGGGGCATCCTGCAGATCCAGGCCGGTCGGCTGGCGGACGAGTCGGAGAAATAATCAAGGCCGGTCCGCTCAGAAAAAGACACTCAGGTCGAGGGTCCACCGCAGTTCCTCCACGGTCGGAAACAGGTCGTTTTCGTATTCCTCGAGGGTTCGTCCGCCGCTGATCCGCGCGCCGTAGCTGACACTGGCGCCGAAATGGAGCGCCTTGACCTGGACAACGGAACAACCCACGCCCAGATAAGGCGTGACCGCGCTGACGGTGTCGCTGGTGGGCCCGTCTGCTCCGGCGACCTGATCCTGAGTACGGTTCGTATAGTGCCAGAACAGCCCCCCCAGGCGCACACCGAAGAGGACATAGACACCCGCGAGCGTATGGCGCGGTGTCAGGTAGGACCGTGCCCCGACGTCGACCCCGAACTCCGAGAGCCGGTCGATGCCCTCCTGGATGAGCGGCTGCGAACCCTTCGTCCCCGCCCCGCCGTAGAGACCGAAAAGCAGGCGGGTGCGCTTGGCTTGGTAGAAGGAGTAGCTGATCGATACGGTTGACAGGCTGCCGATGGCGTCGCCCGCCGGGTTCCCCTGCGAATAGCCCAGCAGGAGGTTGGGCCGATCGATCCGGGTTCTGGTTTCGGCAGAAGCCTTGGCCTCGCCGCCTTGCCGGGCAGAGGCGTCATCGTCACCCCCGCTGAACAGACCGGCGATCAGGTTGAAGAGAAAGGAGCTTTCCTCCTCTTCGTCCTCCCAGGTGTCGCCATAGGAGTCTTGCCGGGTGACGGGATTGGTGACATCAGCCGACTGATGGTCCGTCTTGGTCCGCGTCCGGCTCTCTTCCCGGCTGGTCGTGCCGTCGTCAGCCGCCCGGGCGGCCACCGCCGAGGCCTTGCCCCGGCTGGGACGGTTGCCGCCGGTCGCGCAGGCGCTGAGCAGAATGAGAATCAAAAGGCCGGTCGTCGCAGAAACCACCAAGCGACGGCTCTGCCGCCAGTGACCTAACCACCGATCACCACGTCGCGTCCCCATGCGATCACCCTCCCCCAGAAATCGATAGGATGCACCCGAAAAAGGCTGTCCCCCCAGTCCTCCCGGTTGAGGAAAAGGTGGTGCCTGATCCAGGAGACCAAGTTCCGTACCCGAGGGAGTATCCGCCGCTGACCTTTCAACTAGTTATATAGAAGAGACTTACAGCTCCGACCGTCATCCACCTCTGCCCTGACCCATCTACTTTTGCCGACACACCTGTATGGGGCCACACACCGGCCAGGCAACCGCGGGCGCCGCCGTTTTCTCCATTTGTGATTAATCTGATTGGTATCCCCAATGCCTGCAGGAGCAGGGGCGGCGACTGTCCACCGGGGGAGGGATTTCCATGGCGGCGACCGAGCGTGCCCAACCCAGCGCCGATCTCCACAACACCCTCTACCGGGGCCTCCTTCGCCACGCCCTCGTACGCCTGACGTTCCTCTACTTCATTCCCCTGCTGCTGCTGACCCTCTTCTTTCACGTCCAGTACCGCCTGGTGGTCACTGACGCCGAACAGCGTCACCGCGAATCGCTGGCCTATCACCAGGCCGCCATGCTCGAACTCTATCTCGGTGACCGGCTGCTGAACCTGACCGACCTGACGGGCGATCCGAACACCCTTCTGGAACCGCGGCGCGACGAACTCGAGGCCCACCTGGCCGAGCTGAAGTCCGTCAGCGGGGCCTTCATCGATCTTTCGGTGCTCGACGGATCGGGCCGGGTGCTCGGCTACGCCGGTCCCCTGCCGAGCCTGGAGAAGAGGAACTACAGCGGCGAGGCCTGGTTCACCCGCCTGCTGGCGGGCGCCTCGTCCCATGTCATCACCGACGTGTACCTCGGCTTCCGCGAAGAACCCCACTTCACCATGGCCCTCAAGCTGGAACCCCGGGGGCAGACGCGCATTCTCCGCGCCGTACTGTCGCCGGAAGTGGCCCGCACGCAGCTGGCGGCCCAGGTCGACGAGTTCGAAGAGACCGGCGGCGGCCTCCTGGCGAACATCGCGACGAACATCTGGCTCTTCTCCGCCCTGTTCTGTCTCATCGGAGGGCTGGTGATCTGGCTGCAGGCACGTTGGGTGGCGCGCCAGCAGTACGCGGCCCTCCTCAAGGAGCGCCAGTTGTCGCGGCAACTCGGCCAGGCGGCCAAGCTGGCGCTCGTCGGCGAATTGGCCGCCGGCATCGCCCATGAGATCAACAATCCCCTGGCCGTGGTTGCCGAAAAGGCCGGACTCATCAAGGATCTGTTCGATCCCCGTTTCGAGAAGAACGCCGGCCCCGGGGAGCTGAGCGCCCACCTTGGCAGCATCGAAAAAGCCGTCTACCGCTGCTCGGAAATCACCCGCCAGCTGCTGGGGTTCGTCCGGCAGCGGGACGTCGAGCTGAAGGAAGGCGACGTCCATGAGCTCATCAACGGGCTGGTGGACGGCTTCCTGGGTCCCGAACTGGCGGTCGACGATATCACCGTGGTGAAGGATTTCGACCTGCGGCTGCCGCCGGTCACCACCGACCGCAGCCAGTTGCGTCAGGTCGTGCTGAACCTGTTGAAGAACGCCGTCGACTCCATCGCCGGGCCGGGCACGATCACCCTCAGGACCAGGAGGGCCGGCGACCGGTTCACGCTTGCGATCATCGACACGGGTCACGGTATGACGCCCGAACAGCTGGAACTCGTCTTCCTGCCCTTCTTCACCACCAAACCCCCCGGCAAGGGCACCGGCCTGGGTCTGAGCGTCAGTTACGGGATCATCGAAGGACTGGGAGGGCATATGGCCGTGACCAGCGCTCCCGGCCAGGGCAGTGAGTTCACGATCGAGCTCCCATTGAGGAGATAGAGGTGATACCGCATGAGCGCATATCGGCAACCGCTGAAGGTCCTGCTGGCCGACGATGAGGACCAGTTCCGCCAGGCGCTGGCCGAAAGGCTGGCCATGCGGGGCTTCATCGTCCTGCAGGCCGCGACCGGAGACGACGCCGTCCGCATGGTCCGTGCCGACCGGGAAATCGACGTGGTCGTTCTCGACCGGCAGATGCCCGGCATGGAGGACAAGCAGGCGCTCAGGGAAATGAAGGCTTTTCGGCCCGAGATCCAGGTCGTCATCCTCACCGGCCACGGATCGGTCGACTCGGCCCGCGAAGCCGGTGAACTCGGAGTTTACGGCTACCTGGCCAAGCCCCTGCCGCTGGGGGAGCTGATCCGGATCCTCCACCTGGCCGGCAAGGAAAAATCCTACGCGCTGGCCCGGCAGGATATGCCCGCCATCAAGCATCGGGACTGGAAGAAGCGTCTGGTCGGCGCCCACAATCTGCGGCCGCTGATGATCATCACGGGCGCGCTGATCATGCTGATCGCGGCCGTGGTTCCGGCGCCCGAGCCGCTGGTTCGGCTCCTCGAGGAACCGAAAACAGGAACCCCCCGGACCGACCTCATTGCCGGGTATCCCGCCTACCGGGAGCTGGATACCGGGGAGACCGTCACGGACTACTACATCCAGCGCTACGATCCGCCCGGAGCCGGCGACACGGACCAATTTTCCCGGGATCTAGCCCGCCGCGCCCAGTTGATGATCGGGTTGATCGTGACGGCCGCCCTGTTCTGGGCCTCCGGCGCGGTGCCCATCGGCATCACGGCGCTGATCGTCGCGGTGGTCATGTACGCCGGCGGCGTGATGCGGCCGGACTGCATCGCGCAGGCCTTCGCCAAGGACTCGGTGGTGTTCATCTTCGGCGTGCTCGTGCTGTCCCGCGTCATCATGAACACGGGCCTCGACCGCCGGATCGCCATGCTGCTGCTGTTACCCGTCAAGAATCTGGGCCTGCTCCTGTTCGTGTTCCTGCCGGTGTTCGCCCTGACCTGCTCCTTCATCAGCGAGACGATCCTGATCGCCCTGATGATGCCGCTGTTCCTGGCCGTCTACAGGCACCTGCTGCAAGAAAACCCGCAGCAGGATCACCGACCGCTGCTGGTGATGTTCGCGTTGATGTTGTGTTACACCTCCAACGTGGGCGGGCCCGGATCGCCGGCCGCGGGCGGCCGCAATGCCGTGATGATCGGCATCCTGGCGGACTACGACCTCGCTCCCACCTTTCTGGAGTGGATGAAATACGGCCTGCCCTTCGTACCGGTCGCCGGGCTGGCTGTCGGCCTCTACTTCTTCCTCGTTTTTCGGGGCCGGATCAGCGTCCGCAGCCTTGATGTGGCCAGGATTGCCCGTGAATCGAGCCAGCGGCTCGGCCCGATGAACCGTGACGAGTACGTCACTGCGGCGGTCTCGGTTCTCGTCGTCCTGTTGTGGGTGTTCGGCGGCGAACGCCTGGGCATGGGCGGCCCGGTACTGCTGGGCCTGATCATCCTGAACGTCCTGGGAGTCATGCAATGGGGCGAAGTCACGAAGATCCACTGGGACGTGGTCTTCCTCTACGCGGGGGCCAGCGCCCTGGGCAAGGGACTGGCTGAGACCGGGGCGGCGCTGTTCCTGGCCCGTGGATTCGTCGAGGGCCTTCCGGCCGGCCTGGTCGACGGCACGATCTTCGGGGGGCTGCTGGGCGACACCGGCCTGCTCATGGCCGTGAGTTTCCTGACCGGTCTGGTGACCAACGTCATGAGCGACGGCGCGACCGTCGCGGCCGTCGGGCCCATCGCCGTGCCCATGGCGCAGAGCGCGGGTCTTCATCCGTGGTCCCTGGGGTTCGCCACGGCCTTCGCCTCCTCCTTCCCCCACATGTTGATCATCGGCACACCGGCCAACGCCCTGGTCTACATCATGTGCCGCGACCCGAAGACCGGGCGCCAGTTGGTTACGCAGCGGGATTTTTTAAAGCACGGGTTGGCGGTCTTCGGTTTGAGTTTCCTGATCCTCTGGAGCTGGGCCTTCCTGGGGTACTGGCGGTGGCTGGGATTCTGACCGGATGAAGCGCCAATTTGGAATTGGTTTAACCTGTGGACAACCCCCAGACCCTCCGGAGGTGGGCGCCATGACCGAGTCGCTGGAACGCAGGATCAAGCTCCTCATCGTCGATGACGAGGCTGCTTTTCTCGAGGCGCTGGGAGAGCGCCTGGAAATGCGCGACTTCGAGGTTCGCACCGCCGGGAACGGACCGGAGGCCCTCGAACTCTGCCGGTGCGAGAAGTTCGATCTGGCACTCATCGACCTCAAGATGCCGGGCATGGACGGCCAGGAACTCCTGACCCGGATCAAGAAGGAGCACCGTTTTCTGGAGGTTGTCATCCTGACCGGCCATGGCTCCCTGGGCAGCGCCGTCGAATGCGCCAAGCTCGGGGCGTTCAGCTACCTGCCCAAACCCTACCAGCTCGATGAACTGCTGAAAGTGCTCAATGACGCCTATGCCGAACGTCTGAGGAACAAGTTCGCCGACGACGAGGCCCGCATGGAGAAATTGATGAAACTTGCCCAGGAGGAAAGTCCGCGCCGGATTCTGCAGCGCATGCGGGAAATGGACAACGACGACCGCTGACGCACCGCGCCGGAAGAACCGGAACCGGACCTTCCGCCCGGGTTTTATACATTTTGATATCCGCGGGAAAACCAGCTAGCTTACGAGGATCATGAATCGAACCCTGCTGACAGCCTTTGCCTTCTGGGTGCTTCTGTTGAGTCCCGGCCTTTGCCTCGCCGGGGCGATCGAGCACCTTTGCGCCGACTGCCCCGAACAGGCAGCCTGCTCACACGAAGATGACTGCGAAAACGACCCCTGTGTCGAGGTGCTGCCGCCCCCGGCCATGGGGAAGGTCCTGTTCGCATCAGGGGACCTGCCGGCTTGCCTGCATGGCGCCATGGTACCGGGGCCGGGCCCAGGGACCACCGCTCCCGTATCCCGGCATTTGATCCTGCCGACCCGCGACAACCTGCCGCTTCCGCCCAGCGCTCTGCCGCTTCTCTCCTGATTTCTCGATCCTGATCTGCCAGTTCGACCTCATCGCACTGATTGCGCGGCGGGGCGGTATGAACGGGTGTCGCACCTGTTCGACCGGATCCAACCCACACCATCGGGGAACCATTCGTCATGAACAGGACCACAAAGCACATTCTGCCCTCGCTGGCGCTGCTCTTCGCCCTGGGCTGCGCCTCGAGCCCGCCGTCGTTT
Organism: Candidatus Krumholzibacteriia bacterium; assembly: GCA_942492615.1. Classification (GTDB taxonomy): domain Bacteria; phylum Krumholzibacteriota; class Krumholzibacteriia; order LZORAL124-64-63; family LZORAL124-64-63; genus CALOFL01. The sequence goes on along the minus strand of CALOFL010000001.1, from coordinate 145,438 downwards.
CATGCTCCGGAACCGCCTCCCCTCGGGCGGGATCTCCCGCGTTCGCTTCCGGATGTCGCGGACGCCGCCGGCCGACCGTCGGGATTCACCGAATCCCGTGGCCCCTTGGCTCTGCAGGACGCCCTGGCTGCCGCCCTGACCCATAACCCCCGGCTGGCAGCCTATTCCTGGGAGGTGCGGGCAAAGGAGGCCGAAGCGCTCCAGGCGGGAATCCGGCCCAACCCGGAGCTCGAACTCGAGGTCGAAAACTTCGGCGGCGGCGGCGATTTCAAGGGTCTGCGCGCATCGGAGTCCACCCTGGCCCTTTCCCAGCTCGTCGAACTCGGCGGCAAGCGCGGAAAGCGTTTGCGCGTTGCGGAGCGCGAACAGGGCCTGGCGGCCTGGGACTACGAGACCGCCCGCATCGATGTGCTCACCGCGACGACCAAGGCCTTCGTGGCGGTCCTGGCCGCCCAGAGGCAGCTGGTCGTGGCCGGTGAACTGGTCGAGGTGGCCGAAGACGTGTTGACCACCGTTTCCCGGCGCGTGATGGCCGGTTCGACCTCTCCCATCGAGGAGAACCGGGCGCGGGTCGAACTGGCGATCAGCCGCATCGACCAGGACCGGGCCCGGCATGCCCTGGCCGCCGCGCGCCAACGCCTTGCGGCCCAGTGGGGCGGCACGGCCCCGGCGTTCACGGTCGCTGAAGGGGCCCTCGAGAAGACGTTTCCGACGCCGTCCCTCGAGGCACTCTGGGCCCGCCAGGACCAGAATCCCGATCTTGCCCGCTGGACCGCGGAAATCGGCCATCGGCAGGCGGTGGTCGACCTCGAGAACGCCCTGGGCACCGTCGACCTCTCCCTGGCCGCGGGCGTCCGCTACTTCAACGAGGTCGAAGGCGGCGCCTTTATCCTCGGCGCGGGTCTGCCCCTCCCGTTTTTCGACCGCAATCAGGGCGCCGCGAAAGCTGCCGCATTGAGACTGGGCCGCGCCCGTGAGGAGCAGCGCGCCGCGGTCCTCGGCATCCGGACCCGGCTGGCCGTTGCCCACGAAGACCTGCTGGCCGCGGCAGCCGAAGTCGAAGCGCTGCGCGAGCGGGCCCTGCCCGAAGCCCAGGAGGCTTTCGACTCAGCCATGGACGCCTACCTGCGCGGCGCAATGCGTCTGATCGACGTGCTCGACATCGAACGCCTCCTTTTCGGTCTCAGAAGCCGGTATTACGAGGCCCTGGTCCAGTACCACGGCACCGTCGCCGATATCGAACGTTTGACCGGCGAATCGATCCTCGCGGCCGCCGACAACTCCGGGAGATCATGAACATGACACGACCCGCTTTCCTGGCGCTCCTGCTGACCGCAGCTGTCGGCCTGAACCCGATCGCCGCGGCCGCACAGGACCATGACGATCACGATGATCACGATCTGGTCCAGCTGACACCCGCGGAAATCGCGGAGTTCGGTATCGAGATCTCCACTGCGGTTGCCGGGATCATCGAAATCTCGCTCGAACTGCCCGGCGAGGTGCGGCCGAACGACGACCGGTTGGCCCATATCGTGCCGCGCTACTCCGGAATCGTGACCGAGGTGCTCGCGGGGATCGGCGACAAGGTGAAGCAAGGGCAGGTGCTCGCGGTCATCGAGAACGACGCGAGCCTGACCAACTTCCAGGTCAAGACCCTGATTTCCGGCACCGTCATCGCCAAGCACGTCACGCTCGGCGAGGCCGCCTCCCGCGACCGCGACATCTTCGTGATCGCCGACCTATCGACCGTCTGGATCGATCTGACCGTCTACCAGCGCGACCTGGACCGTGTCGAGGTCGGCCAGCAGGCCCAGATCTTCGTTGGGCACGACCCGGTCCGGGGTACGGCCAACATCAGCTACGTCACGCCCATCGTCGATGAACACACCCGGACGGCGACCGCCCGGCTCGAACTGGCGAACAGCGACAAATTCTGGCGTCCGGGTATGTTCGTGACCGCCAGGGTGATCATCGACAGGACCGAGGTTCCGGTGACCGTCCCCCGCAGCGCGCTGCACTCGTTCGAGGGCAACCAGGTGGTGTTCGTCGCCACCGTCGAGGGCTTCCGGCCCCGGCCGGTTGAGCTCGGGCTCCAAGGTGAGACCGACATCGAGATAACCGCGGGGCTGGTTGCGGGCGATCGTTATGTCAGCGATGGGGGCTTCACGCTCAAGGCGGAGCTCGGCAAAGAAGCCTTCGGCGACGGCCACGGCCACTAGAAGGGAACCCGATGATTGAACGATTGATCCAGGCCTGCCTGCGCAACCGTCTGCTCGTGGTCGTGCTGGCCCTGCTGGTGATGGGCGCCGGCTACTACACCTACACCCGGCTGCCGGTGGACGCCTTCCCCGACGTTTCGCCGAACCTGGTCCAGGTCTTCACCATTACCGAGGGTCTCGCGCCCGAGGAGATCGAGAAGTTCGTCACCTATCCGGTGGAGGTGGCCATGACCGGCCTGCCGGGTGTGGACAAGGTGCGGTCGGTCTCCAACTTCGGCCTCTCGGTCGTGAACGTCTACTTCCGTGACGGCATGGACATCTACTTCGCGCGCCAGCTGGTCGGCGAGCGTCTCCAGGAAGCGCGCGAGCAGATTCCCGAGGGATTCGGGGACCCCGAGATGGGACCCATCTCGACGGGCATGGGCCAGATCCTGTTCTACTACCTCGACGACACCACGGGGAAACACTCCCTCGAGGAGCTGCGGACCATCCAGGACTGGCTGGTGAAATTCCATCTCCAGACGGTTCCGGGGGTGACCGAGGTGCTCGGTATCGGCGGCTACGAGAAGCAGTTTCACGTCGTCATCCACCCCGAGGAGCTCCAGCGTTTCGACCTGACCCTGGGCGAGGTCATCGAGCGGATCCACGACAACAACCTGAACGTCGGCGCCCAGTTCATCGAGAAGAACGCCGAGGAGTTCGTGGTCCGGTCGGTCGGGCTGGCCACCGACATGGATGACCTGCGGTCGGTCGTCGTCAAGACCGAGGACGGTCGGCCGGTCTTTCTGGAGGATGTCGGTGACGTCGAAATCGGGGGCGCGATCCGGCGCGGGGTCCAGACCCGCAACGGCGCCGGCGAGGTGGTCGCCGGCATGGTCATCAAGCTCTTCGGCGCCAACTCGTCCACCGTGATCGCCCGGGTCGAGGAGCGTCTGGCCGAGATCAACGACATCCTGCCCGCGGGCGTCCGCGTGGTCCCCTACTACGAGCAGAAGAGTCTCGTCCAGGGCGCCGTGAGGACGGTCCTGCGCGCACTGGTCCAGGGCGTCGTCCTCGTCGGGCTGGTTCTGCTCGTCTTCATGGGCGGCCTGCGGCCCAGCCTCGTGGTCGGCGTGGCCATTCCCTTTTCGGTCCTCTTCGCCTTCCTGCTCATGGGCCGGTTCGGGATCTCCGCCAACCTGATGTCCCTCGGCGGACTGGCCATCGCCATCGGCATGATGGTCGACGGCACCATCGTCATGGTCGAGAACGTCGACCGCATGCTGCCGCAGCGCGTCGCCGGAAGAACGCCGCCGGCAGGTCATCGCCCGCGCCTGCCGCGAGGTGGGCCGGCCGATCCTCTTTGCGATCTCCATCATCATCATCGTCTTCCTGCCGCTGTTCGCCCTGCAGGGCGTCGAAGGCAAGACCTTTCGCCCCCTGGCCTACACCGTGACCTTCGCCATGCTGGGTTCGTTGATCTTCGCCCTGGCCCTGGCGCCGATGATGAGCAGCCTGGTCATGCGCCGGCCCCGTGTCGGCGGCAATGGCGCCGAAGCACCCGTCGTGCGCCTGCTCCTGAAACCCTATCTGCCGCTGCTGCAGTTCTTCATCCGCCGCCGGGGTTTCGCGGTGGCGATCTCGGTCGCGTTCCTCGCTGTCGGCGCCGTGCTCTTCCCCCGGCTGGGTTCCGAATTCACACCCAAGCTCAAGGAGGGTACCATCGTCGTGCGCCTGACGATGGCCCCGTCGATTTCGCTGACCGAGAGTACCCGGTCGACCCTGATCGTCGAACGGCGCCTGCTGGCAGATCCCCGAGGTCGAAGGAGGTCGTGACCCGCATCGGCCGCGGCGAGGTGGGCGCCCACGCCGACCCGGTCAACAGCGCCGAGATCTTCGTCCGGTGCTGCCCCGAACCGAGTGGCGCGCCGCGCGGACCCAGGAGGACATCGAGGACGTGATCCGCGAGAAGCTCGGGCAACATCCCCGGCGTGCTGGTCAACCTCACCCAGCCCATCGAGATGACCGTGGACGAACTGCTCGAGGGCGTGCGGGCCGAGCTGGCGATCAAGATCTTCGGGGAGGATCTGGCCGTGCTCAAGGACCAGGCCGACCAGATCGCCGCTGTGGTGCGCCAGGTCCGGGGTGCGGCCGACATCCAGGTCGACCAGGTCGACGGTGCGCCGCAGCTCATCATCCGGATCGACCGCAAGGCCATCGCCCGCTACGGGATCAACGTCGCCGACGTGCAGCAGGTCGTGCACGCGGCCATCGGCGGGGAGGTCGCCGGCCAGATCTTCGCAGGCGTCCGCCGCTTCGATATCCTGGTGAGGCTCGAACCCGAGGCCCGGGATACCGCCGCGGCCATCGGCCGGATCCTCATCAACGGGCCCGAGAGCCTGAAGGTGCCGCTGGACGAGCTGGCCACGATCGAGGAGATCGTCGGGCCGCGCCAGATCACCCGGGAGAACAACCAGCGCTTCATCACCATCCAGTGCAATGTCGTCGACCGCGACATCGGGTCCTTCGTCGCCGAGGCGCAAAACGCCATCGACCGCGACACGAATCTTCCGGCCGGTTACCTGGTGACCTGGGGCGGGCAATTCCGGCTGCAGCAGGAGGCCAACCGGCGGCTGATGGTCGTCGTGCCGGTGACTCTGCTGGCGGTCTTCCTCCTGCTGTTCAGTAGTTTCCAGTCCGTCAGGAACGCCCTGCTGATCCTGCTGAACATTCCCCTGGCCCTCGTCGGCGGCATCGCCGGGCTGTGGCTCTCCGGCCAGAACCTGTCGGTCCCCGCCTCGGTGGGGTTCATCGCGCTGTTCGGAATCGCCCTCGAGAACGGGATGGTCCTGGTCACCTATCTGAACCAGCTGGTGCGCCAGGGAACGCCGCTGGACCAGGCCTGCGCCCAGGGGGCGTGTCTCCGGCTGCGGCCCGTGCTGATGACCGCGCTGACGACCGCGTTGGGTCTAATACCGCTTTTGGTCGCCACCGGCACCGGCAGCGAGGTCCAGCGTCCTTTGGCCACGGTGGTCGTCGGCGGACTCGTGACCTCGACGGTGCTGACCCTGCTGATCGTGCCGGCGCTGTACAAATGGTTTGCCGTGGGCACCCCCGGCGGTGTATCAAACCAGGACAACCGGATTTCCTGATCCGTGATATGTTGTCCGCCGTCACCGGCCGGGCCAGTTCCGACAGCGAGAGGCGCCATGAACGAGATCATCCAGACAATCGTCCAGTGGATCCAGACCCACTTGGGCCTGGGTGCCGAACGCCAGGGAGACATCGCCCTGACCCTCGTGGTCTGGGGCCTGGTCCTGATGGCGCGGCTGTCCTCCGGCCGCATGATCGAACACCAGGTGGACGACGTCCAGCGGCGCTACATCATCAAGAAGACTCTGAACTACGTCCTGGGATTCATCTTTTTCGGTACCACGCTGGTGATCTGGTTCGGCGGCCTGACGGGCTGGTCGGCCTATCTGGGGCTGGTATCGGCCGGACTGGCGATAGCCCTCCAAGACCCGCTCGTGAACTTCGCCGGCTGGATCTTCATCAGCATCCGCAAGCCGTTCGTGGTCGGCGACCGCATCGAGATCGGCGGACACCGCGGCGACGTCATCGATTTGCGGCTGTTCCAGTTCTCCCTGATCGAGATCGGCAACTGGGTCGATGCCGACCAGAGCACCGGCCGCATCATCCACATCCCCAACGGCTGGGTCTTCAAGCAGACGACCGCCAACTACACCGCGGGTTTCCGGTTCATCTGGGACGAGATCTCCGTCATGGTCACCTTCGAGAGCGACTGGCGACGAGCCAAGGAGATTCTCGCCGCAGTCGCGGGTAAGCACACGGTCATCAAGGATGAGGAGGCCTCGCGGGAGGTCCGACAGGCCAGCCGCAAGTACATGATCTTCTTCCAGCACCTGACACCCATCGTCTGGACCTCGGTCGCCGACAGCGGGGTCGTGCTGACCATGCGCTACATCTGCGAACCCCGGCGGCGACGTTCCACCGCCACGGCGATCTGGGAGGAGATCCTGACGGACTTCGCCACCGAGGATGCCGTCGATTTCGCCTACCCGACCACGCGGTTCTACGCGAATCCGGCCGAAGGCAAACCCGGGGCGGGCGGGCCGCCGCCGGCACCCGGCCCCCAACCCTGAGGCGGGGTTTGATGCGGACCGGGCTGCATCCGAGGACCGCCATGGCGATATATTTTCGCCGCCATGGCGCACCATACCAACGGGTTGGCGTATGCCAGGTCGCCGGCCTTCCGATTTCTCTTGCCGACTTGTACGATCTGGTCTAAATAGCCGCTGCTCCGCCGAGAACTGGATCGGGGGACGATGGTTGCCGATTCCGGCAATCGTGTAGGATTCCAGTCAAGGAGATGTACCATGTCGAAGTTAACTGTATATGCCGTCAGCCTACCGCTGCTGGCAGCCCTTTGCCTGCTCCTGACCGTTCCGGCCGCGGGCCAGGAACTGCGGGCCACGCTCTTCACGGACGCGGACGCCCTGATCAGCCAGGGCAAGGAGCTCCGGTCCGACCTCCTGGCTCCCAAGAGCTGGGGCAAGGGCATGGAAAAGTACTCCTCCGCCGAGCGGAAGCTGGCCGACGGCAAGAATCTCGAGGACATCCGCAAGGAACTGTCTCAGGCCTCGGGATATTTCCGTGACGCCATCGAGGCCACGGAGCTGGGCAAGGTCACCATGGCCTCCTACCTGAAGGCCCGCGACGACGCGGCCAAGGTCGACGCGGCCAAGAACGATCCCCAGACGTGGGAGCGCGCGGAGGTCAAGTTCTTCGAAGCCGGCCGCGAGCTCGAGGAGGGCGACATCAACAACGCCCGCAAGCGGGGCGCCGAAGCCGAGGCCCTGTACCGCGACGCCGAACTGGCGGCCATCAAGACGTCTTTCTTCGATGAAACGCGGAAATTGCTGACCCTGGCCGATGACGAGAAGGTCGAGAAGTTCGCGCCCACGACCCTGGCCCAGTCGCGCTCGCTGCTGGCCGAGGCCGAAAAGGCGCTCAACGACAACCGCTACGACAACGATCGGCCCCGCTCGCTGGCCATGGAAGCCAAGTACCAGGCCCTGCATGCACTGCATCTGGCCAAGCTCGTGAAGATGACCGACGAGAAGGTCATGAGCCGCGAGGAGCTCATTCTCGAGGCCGAGAAACCCATGACCCGCATCGCCGGCGCCCTGGACGTCCAGGCCGGCTTCGAGGAGGGCTTCACCAGGCCCACCGAGACGATCATCGGCGAGATCGAGGCCCGGGAGGCCGAGCAGGACCGCCTGACCAGCGAGCTGCGCGACCGCGACGACCAGATCGCCAGCCTGACCGCGCAGGTCTCCGAGCTGGTGGCCAAACTGGGCGGCGAATCCGAAGCCAAGAAGGCCATGCAGGCCCAGATGGACGCCCAGGAGCAGGCCCGCCGCCAGTTCGCCCAGGTGGAGCAGAAGTTCACCCGGGAAGAGGCGCGCATCATGCGCGAGAGTGGCACCGTGATCATCCGGCTCGTGGGCATGAATTTCGCCTCCGGCAAGGCGGTGATCCAGCCCGACCACTTCGCCCTGCTGACCAAGGTGAAGGAAGCGACGGCCATCTATCCCGACGCGATGATCAGCATCGAGGGTTACACCGACGCCTACGGCACGGACGAGGCCAACCTCAAGCTGTCCCAGGCGCGGGCCAATGCCGTGGCGCAGTACCTGCTGGCCAACTCGAACCTGGCGGCGAGCAATGTCGAAGCCGTCGGCTTCGGCGAGACCAATCCCATCGCCAACAACGAGACCAAAGAGGGCCGCGCCAGGAACCGGCGGATCGACATCGTCATCAAACCCGCGAAGTAGCTGAGGGTTATCCTGACAGCCGGCCGTTCCCTGCGGGGGGCGGCCGGTGTCGTTGATCTTGCGAGTGGCTTTTTCCGCCGGATGTGTTTCCTTTGATCCTGATTCCCATGATCGTCATTTTTCCCGTCACAGCGGAGTATCCTGATGTCCCAGCCCGTCCCGGGGTTCAGTGAGCTGGACCTGGCCGCCCCCCTGGTGAAGGCCGTCGCCGAACTGGGCTACGAAAGCGCCCTGCCCATCCAGGCGGCGTGCATTCCGCCCCTGCTGGCCGGCAAGGATGTCCTGGGACTCGCTCAGACCGGCACCGGCAAGACCGCGGCTTTCGCCCTGCCCCTGCTGTCACGGATCGATCTGGCCAACCGGTCGCCGCAGGTCCTGGTCATGACCCCCACCCGGGAACTGGCCATCCAGGTGGCCGAAGCCTTCCAGTCCTACGCCAAGCATCTGCGCGGTTTCCACGTGCTGCCGATCTACGGCGGCCAGCGCTACTCCTTCCAGTTCAGCCAGCTGCACCGCGGCCCCCACGTGATCGTCGGCACCCCCGGACGCATCCAGGACCACATCAACCGCAAGACCCTCGATCTGAGCGGCATCCAGTGCGTTGTCCTGGACGAGGCCGACGAAATGCTGCGCATGGGGTTCATCGACGAGGTCGAGGCCATCATGGCCGAAACGCCGGACGACCGGCAGATGGCGCTGTTCTCGGCGACCATGCCGGCCCAGATCAAGCGTATTTCCAAGCGGCACATGAAGTCTCCGGTCGAAATCCGCATCGAGGCCAAGACCACCACCGCGGACAACATCGAGCAGGTCTACCTCGTGGTGCCCGCCGCCGCCAAGTTCGAAGCCCTCGCCCGGATCCTGGAAACCGAATCGTACGACGGCATCATCATCTTCTCGCGGACGCGCCTGGGCACCACCGAGCTGGCCGGCAAGCTGGCGGCCAGGGGCTTCGATGTGGCTCCCCTGAACGGGGAGATGAATCAGGCCACGCGTGAACGCACGATCAAGCGCCTGAAGAGCGGCAGCATCGACATCCTGGTGGCGACCGACGTGGCCGCGCGCGGTCTGGACGTCGAACGGATCTCGCTGGTGATCAACTACGACATCCCCGGCGACTCCGAGGCCTACATCCACCGCATCGGACGCACGGGCCGGGTCGGCCGTTACGGCAAGGCCATCCTGTTCGCCAGCCCGCGCGAGAGGCGCCTGCTGCAGTCCATCGAACGGGCCACGCGCCAGCCGCTGAAGCGGATGGAGATGCCCAGCCACGGCAGCGTGACCACGAAACGCGTGGAGAAGTTCCGGGAGAAGCTCTCCGCCCTGATGGCCGACGAGCCCCTGGATTTCTTCCAGGATCTGAGCTTCGAGTTGATGGAAGAGATGAACATCGACATCCTGCAGCTGGCGGCCGGGGCCCTGTGCCTGGCCCAGAAGGACCGGCCGCTGCAGGCGGAGGAAAGTCGGGCCCTGACGAGTCCCCACTGGGACGAACCCAGAAAGACCGGCCGCGAGCGCGGTCCCGCCGGCAGGAGGCCCGGCGGGAACCTGGCGCTGTATCGTCTCGAGGTGGGCTCGGCCGACGGGGTGGAAGTCCGCAACATCCTCGGAGCGGTCGCCAACGAGACCGGCATCCCCGGCAGGTTCATCGGGCAGATCCGCATCCACCCGGACTACTCGACCATCGAGCTGCCGGACGACCTGCCGTCCGGAATGATCGAGCACCTGAAAAAAACCTATGTTGTCCAGAAGCCCCTGAAGATATCGCGGACGCGGCCGGAGGGTTATCAGGCAAGCCGGGCTCCGGCGGGCAAGACCGCGAAGCCCCGGAAGCCGCTGGCGGAAAAGACGGGGAAAGCCAAGACCAAGACAAAAACCAAGACCAAGAAATCCAAGACAGCCGGCAAGAAGGTCAGGACGCGTCCGAAGAAGAAACCCAGGGATTGACCCGGGCGCCGGCCCGTACTGGCCGACGGCGCGGTGGGCTCAGGCGGGGTCGGGTTCGTCGGTGGCGGGAGTATCGTCGTCCTGGTCCGCGGTGTCCGGATCCTCTTCGGGATAGATCTCCACGACATTGCCGAATTCGTCGACTTTGATCTCCGGTTCGACAACCACCTCGCCGGCCTCGATCGCCGCCTTGCGTTCGGCCTTCGCCAGACGCTTCGCTTCCTTCTTCTTCATCTTCTCGAGTTCCTTGCGGCGTTTTTCGAACGAAAAATTGGATCGCGCCATTTCCGGGTCCTTTCAGCTGAATTGATGGTCCGGAATCCGGGCCTGCCCGATTCCTTCCCCTGGCGTTTTACTCCCCGATGATCATCCCAAATCCGCCGCAGGTCAAATACCCATATCCTGGTGCGACGGATTCAGGGGCTCCGGGGTATCCTCTTTACACGACCGGCGATCGGTGCGAACTTCGCGGCAGACCCGGTCGTCGCGCCCAAACCCCGGTCGGGACAGGGCGGTCTTGCGCGCGAGAAATGATCGATTCACCCCGAGGTGGCAACATGGCTACGGTCCAGGAAATCCTCAACTTTCACTTGTTCTCCATCGCGGGATCACCCATCACCGTCTTCACGGTGCTGATCGCTTTCCTGGTCGCCCTGGCCTCCCTCTGGCTGGCCCGCGTCCTCGAGAAGGCCACCGTACGTTTCCTGCGCCTCAAGGGTATCCAGGACGAAGGATCGATCGGGGCCACCGCCCGTCTGGTGCACTACTCGGTCCTGGTGGTCGGCCTGGCCAGCGCCGTGCACACCCTCGGCATCAACCTGACCGCGCTGTTCACCGCCGGGGCGGTCTTCGCCATCGCCGTGGGTTTCGCCATGCAGACGATCGCCCAGAACTTCGTGGCGGGCCTCATCCTGCTGGTCGAGCGCACCATCAAGCCCGGTGACATCATCGAGGTCGAAGGACGCATGGTCCGCGTCACCAAGATGCGGATGAGAGCGACCGTGACCCGTACCTGGGACGCGGATGAACTCATCATCCCCAACTCCGTGCTCGTCGCCTCGACGGTCAAGAACTTCACCCTCGAGGATCGGGTCCACCGTCTCCGCTGCCCCGTCGGCGTGAGCTATGATTCGGACATGGCCGCGGTGCGCGAGGTCCTCGACACCACGGCCCGGGCGCTGCCCTGGCGGATCCAGGACATGGATCCGGTCATCCTGATGAAGCAGTTCGGCAGTTCCTCGGTTGATTTCGAGGTGTCGGTCTACGTCGATGACCCCTTCACCCGCTCGGTCGGGCTTTCCCACCTGTGCACCGCCGTCTGGTTCGGTCTCAAGGAGGCCGGCATCACGATCGCCTACCCCCAGGTCGATGTCCATCTCGACAAACCCGCCCTCGAGGCCATCGACCACAGCGACCACTAGCTGCCGGCCACAGAAACGCCCTGCGCAGGAGCACAGGGCGTGACGTCGGCATCATCGGGATAATTCAGATCAACGGGCCCATTTCGACCCCGAGCCCCGCGCATTGCCGATCCGCGCGCGCTGTTTGGCCGCCCGGGAAGAAGCCGCCAGGCAGGCGGCCACCGTGGGCGAATGCCAGCGATGATCCTCGCAGACCGTCAACGGCTGCTTGACCAGCTTCTCGACGCCCCGCAGGAACCAGATGTCCTGGACGCAGCACAGCGAAACAGCCACGCCGGCCTTGCCGGCCCGCGCGGTGCGGCCGATGCGGTGGATGTAGTTCTCCGCGTCCTCGGGAAGCTCGTAGTTGATGACGTGGCTGATGCCTTCGACATCGATGCCGCGGGCGACGATGTCGGTGGCCACCAGGACCCGGACCTTGCCGCGGGAAAAGGCCTCCAGGGCCCGCTGGCGCTGGCTCTGGGATTTGTTCGAATGGATGGCCTCGGCGCGGATCCCGCTCTGCTCGAGCTGGCGGGCCACCACCGTCGCCGCGGACTTCGTCGCCGTGAAGACCAGGGTGCGCTCGGTTTCATCGCCCTTGAGCAGATCGACCAGGAGATCGCGCTTGTTTTTCTTTTCCACGAACATCACCCGCTGGTCGATGTTGTCGGCCACCGCCGAGGGCGGCGCCACGGCGATGCTGCGGGCGTCGGTCTGCATGGTCGATGCCAGGCTCCGCACGGGCCCGTTCATGGTGGCGGAAAAGAGCAGTGTCTGGCGCGGCTTGGGCACGCGGTCGGCGATCCAGCGCACATCGTGCACGAATCCGAGGTCAAGCATGCGGTCGGCCTCGTCGAGAATGAGGAATTCGACGTCGTCGAGGATCATTTCACCCTGTTCGACGAGGTCGATGAGGCGGCCCGGCGTGGCGATGACGAAATCGACCCCGCGGCGCAGGCGCTCGATCTGGGGACCTGAGGCCACTCCGCCGAGCACCACACAGGTGCGGGTCCCGACGTGACGGCCGTAGGCGCGCACGTTCTCGTCGATCTGGATGGCCAGTTCACGGGTCGGCGTCAGGATCAGCACCAGGGGCGTGTCGCCCTTGGCAGCCGGACGCGCAGCGATGTCATCGATGAGGGGCAAGGTGAACGCGGCGGTCTTGCCGGTGCCGGTCTGGGCGCTGGCAATCAGGTCGTATCCGGCGCTGACAATGGGAATGGCGGCTTCCTGGATGGGCGTGGGCTCGGTATAGCCACAGTCCTCAAGGGCGCGCAGCACGGGCTGGCTCAGCCCGAGGTCGGAAAATCTGGTCGTGGACATAGGTTCCTGTCTCGTTGATCCGGGATCTACGGCAGCTTGGTCTCGGATGGAGCTCAGGAAGGCTGGGGACCGAGAGGCATGCAAGAAATCGCGGCGGCTTTTATGACGGCCACACCAACGGGCCGTCCGTGTCTAGACTTTGTATTGGCACCTAAGGTACGGCCCCCAAGGGGAATCTGCAACCTGTCTTGCGTGGATCCATGTCCAAAACTTGATTATGTGATGTCAGGTATGAAGTTAGCCGCAAAACCGACCTGAGGCTCCACCACCGGGCGATCACCCGGATAACCCGCTACCGCGGCCAGTCAGCCGGTGGATCCCTGGTTGACGGTGAGCGGAAAAGACCGACAGAATGCCCTATCTGGCCCCACCGGAAGGACTGTTCATGCGCCATCTGCCCGCCCTGATCTTCGTTGCGATGCTGCTGGCCGCCTGCGACTCCGCGGAGAAGGTCGCCCGCAACACGCCCCTGCTCCCGGCCGAGACGTTCCGCTGGAGCGATCAGCCTCTGATGTTCCAGCCGCCGCCGGTCAAATGGGAGCGCGGCAAGCACAACCAGGGCGGTCTGCTCGGCGTCTGGTTCACGCACCGCGGTTCGGTCGGGGAGCGGATCTACATCGCCGAATACACCAAGGTCGGCGCCCGCAGCAAGCGTGAGGGCCACCGCATCCCCCTGACCATCGACCAGGTGGTCGACCAGGTGCGGTTCTCGACCGACGGCTGGCCTCTACCGCCCGACAGTTTCGTCGTGGGTGATGTCCAGCCAGACACCGTCGCGGGCGTCGCGGCTTTCCGACTCGACTTCACCATGAACACGCCGGAGCGATCGCTGGTCGGGCGGGAGTACTACTTCATGAAGAACAACTACCTGTTCGAGGCGGCGTACCTGGGGCTGCCCGACAACCTGCCGTTGTTCGAACGGGTCCTGGCGACCGTCGAGCTGCCCGACCCGGTGGAACCGTGATGCGGGCCGTCCGGCTGCTGCCGCTGGTGTTCCTGGTCGTGGTGGCGGCATGCAGCGAACCCGATCCGGTTGAACTGACGGTGGGTGCGCACGCGATCTCCGTGCTGTTTCCCGAGGAATGGGAACATCTCGACTATGGTGACAAGCATCAATTCCGCAAGGACTTCGAGCGCATCGCCCTCGAGGATCTCGGCCGCCAGGGCGGGACCCTCGGCGAGGCGGCCGTGCGGGTCATGACCGGGCTGGGGGAAAATGAGCGGCGCAGCGAAGCCACGCGGCGCCTGTTCAGCATCAGCGGCCGCGAAGCGCTGGAGATCGACACCTGGGACAACACCAGCCACGAGTTCCGCAAGCGCTACGTGTTCGTGCGCGACAAGCGCAATCTCCTGGCTATCCACATGATGCAGGGAAAATTCGCCGACATGAAAGCGCCGTTCGGCGACCTGGTCGCCTCGCTCGCCTACACCGACTCACTCGAGATCGAGAGCGACCCCGTTACCGGCGGGCGGGACTAGGCGCCACAGCCGCTGCGGCTGGTCGCCCACACGGTCGCCCACCGTCCAGACGGCGCCGTCCTTCACGTGCAGGGCCAACAGCTTTTCGCCCGTGATGGTCTTGGCAACCGTCCAATCGTTACCGCCGTTGGTGGTGGCCAGGATGACCGCGGTACTGGCGCCGGTGTCGTAGCCGACGGCCCAGCCACGCCCGGCGTCGGCGAAGCAGATGTCCCGCAGCAGGGACTCGACCCCCTCGAGCTGATGCTTCCAGGTCCGGCCGCCGTCACGCGTATGGAGGATCACGGCGTGGTCGGTCTGGTCGAGCAGCGTCATCTCGCGCCGGTAGCCCGCAATCCAGCCATGGTCTTCATCGGCGAAATGCACCGCGGTGAAAGTCGGCAGGTCATCGCCCTTCAGTCCGGAGACGTTTCCCAGGGCCGCGACCTCTTCCCAGGTCACACCGCCGTCAGCGGTGCGCTGGACGTCCCCGAATTTGCCGACAATCCAGCCACGCCGGGGACTTGTGAACGCGATCGCGTTGCCGGTCGTCTCACGGCCTTCGTCCACCCGTTTCCAGGTAGCACCGCCGTCTGCGGTGTGTCGAACGCCCTGCCGTCCCAGGAGCCAGCCCTGACGGGCGTCGATGAAGGCAATGGCGCGGTTGTGGGCATAGATCGGCCCGCTCGCGGCAACGCGTTTCCAGGATTCCCCGCCGTCAGCGGTGCCCAGGACCACGCCGGACTCGGCGGCGATCGTTCCGGTCATCTCGTCCACGAAATGTACCGCGTTCATATCGATGGAATGGCTGCCGGAGCGTTTGCTGATCAGGCCGGTTTGGAATTCCCAGGTCGATCCGCCGTCACGGGTGCGGCCGATGATGCCGCCGGGAACCCTGATGCCGGCCGAGCCGACGATCCACCCGTTCCGGGCATCGGTGAAGAAGATGTCCCGGAACTCGGCGTCGGTGCCCAGTTCGATGGTTTCCCACGGATCCTCGGGTTCTCCCGGTCCGCAGGCGACCACCAGCAGGTATAGCAGCAGGTATGGTAGCAGGGTCGTTTTTCGCATGGTCCAGCACGAGCAATTGGTATGCCAGATCCTTGAGGATCAGGGGATTCGGGCCGCCTAACGGGCCCGCCCGGGTTCCAGTTCCGGGAATAAGTTATTTAATAATTAAACAGGTTCTGTTATATTATTCACGTTAAATTCAGGCCCGTTACCGGGCCGATTCGCCCCTGACCACGAAAGGTCGACGGTCATTCCATGATCCTGGGCATCGGCATCGACCAGTTCGACGTCAGCCGCATGCGCTGCCGGTTGGCTGATGCCGACGACGGGTTCGTGGAATCCGTGTTCCTGCCGGCCGAGATCGCCTATTGCCGGGACAAACGCCGGCCGGCCGAACACTTCGCCGCCCGCTTCGCCGCCAAGGAGGCTGCCCTCAAGGCCCTGGCCCGCGCGGGCGGGAAGGGCACTTTCTGGCAGGACATCGAAGTCACCAACGAGCCGGACGGACAACCGCGACTGGAGCTGCGGGGTCGCCTGCTCGCCCTGGCCACGGAGCTGGGCGTCCGGTCGATCCATGTCTCGTTGACCCACACGGCGGATATCAGCGCCGCGGTGGTCATTGCCGAGGGCTGAACCGGCCCCGAGGAGGACCCGATGACCCGCACCTACGAAGACCGCTCGCAGAATTTCGACTGGAACCTCGCAGCCGCCGAACTGGGCCACCATGCGGGCGATCCGATCAACATCGGCTGGCATTGCACCGACCGGATCTGTGCGCTCGGCAAGGCCGACAAGACAGCCCTGCTGTGGGAGGACTTCCGCGGCGAACAACGCACCTACAGTTTCGACGACCTCCGCCGGTTGACCAACACGTTTGCCCACTGGTTGGAGAAGCTGGACGTCCAGCCGGGCGAGCGGGTCTGTCTGTTCATGGATCGCGTGCCCGAACTGTACCTGGGTTTCCTGGGTGTCCTGAAGATGGGCGCCATCGTCCAGCCCCTGTTCAGCGCCTTCGGCGAGGATTCGCTGTGGACCCGGCTCGACAACGCCGGCACCTGCACCATCGTCACCCAGAAGAAACACGTGCGGAAGGTCCGCAAGATCCTCGACCGGCTGCCGGATCTGCGTCACGTGGTCGTGGTCGATGCCGACGCAGACAAGCCTCTCAAGGAGCGCGAAGTCGCCCTGGATCTGCACGGCCTGGAACCTGTCGACCGGTATGAGGTCCACCCGACCACGGCCGAGTCGCCTTCGGTGCTGCACTACACCAGCGGCACCACCGGCCAGCCCAAGGGCGCCCAGCACGCGCACCGGTCCCTCATCAGCCAGTACATCACCGCCAAGTGGGTGCTGGACCTGCGCGAAGACGACGTCTACTGGTGCAACGCCGACCCGGGCTGGGTCACCGGTACGAGTTACGGCATCATCGGGCCCTGGGCCAACGGCATCACCCAGGCCGTGCTCGACGCGGGTTTCAACGCGGAAAACTGGTACCGCTTCATGGAGAAGTACGGCGTGACAGTGTGGTACTCCGCCCCGACCGCCATTCGCCTGCTGATGAAGGAGGGTGTCGAGCTGGCGCGCCGGTTCGATCTTTCCGGTCTGCGCCATCTCTGCAGCGTGGGCGAGCCCCTGAACGCCGAAGCGGTGGTCTGGTCCGAGAAGGCCTACGGCAAGCCTTTCCACGACACCTACTGGCAGACCGAGACCGGCTGCATGGTCATCACGAACTTTCCGGGCATGAAGGTCAAGCCGGGCAGCATGGGCAAGCCCTTTCCCGGCATCACCGCCGCGGTGGTGGATCCCGAGACGGGCGAGCCGGTGCCCCAAGGCCAGGTCGGAGTGATCGCCCTGAAGGCCGGCTGGCCGAGCCAGATCCAGACCTACTGGAACAACGACGCCGGGTTCCGCGCCAAGCACCTGAACGGCTGGTACATCTGCGGCGACCAGGCCACCGTCGACCAGGACGGCTACTACTGGTTCATCGGGCGCGACGACGATGTGATCAACACCGGCGGCCACCTCGTCGGACCGTTCGAGATCGAATCCGCCCTGCTTGAGCACGAGGCCGTGGCCGAATCGGCCGCCGTGGCCAGCCCCGACCCGGTGAACATGGAAGTGGTCAAGGCGTTCGTGACCCTCAAGGCGGGATTCGAGGCCAGCGCCGACATGGAGCTGGAGATCATGAACTTCATCCGCAAGAAGCTGTCGCCGCTGGCCATGCCGCAGAAGATCGCCTTCATCGACCAACTGCCCAAGACCCGCAGCGGCAAGATCATCCGGCGCGTCCTGCGCGCCCAGGAATTCGGTGAACCCGTGGGCGACCTGTCCACCATCATGAACGACTGACAAGGAGCGAACGATGGACGAGATGAAAGAAAGCATCCTGGAGTACGTGATCCACGAGTACCTGGACGACGACGAGGACGAAGATATCGGTTACGACACCGAACTGATTTCCGGCGGCATCGTCGATTCGTTCTCCATGGTCTCGTTGAAACGGTTCCTGGAGAACAAGTACGACATCCAGATTCCCGATGCGGACGCCAGCCCGGTGGCCTTCGACACCGTCAACTCCATCGCCGCCCTGGTGCAGCGGTTCAAGCAGGCCTGAGGGCCGGGGAGAGATCATGTCCTACAACGATCTGGTGCGCGACCAATACCGGCAGGAACTGGACGGCATCCGCGAGGCGGGCCTCTTCAAGGAGGAGAGGTTCATCAAGAGCCCCCAGGCGGCCGACATCGAGGTGGAGTACCCCGCCGGAGCCGACAGCCGCAAGGTCATCAACTTCTGCGCCAACAACTACCTGGGGCTCTCGAGCCATCCCGAGGTCGTGGCTGCCGCCCGGGCGGGGCTGGACGACCGCGGCTACGGCCTGTCGTCGGTGCGGTTCATCTGCGGCACCCAGGACATCCACCGCACGCTGGAAAACCGGCTGACCGAGTTCCTGGGCACCGAGGACACCTTGCTGTTCCCGTCGTGCATGGATGCCAACGCCGGCGTCTTCGAGGCCGTGCTCGGTGATCAGGACATCATGATCGCCGACCGGCTGGTGCACGCCTCCATCGTGGATGGTATGCGGCTGTGCAAGGCCCAGCAGGACACCTACAAGCATTCGAACATGGAGCACCTCGCAGAGAAGCTCCAGCTGCACCAGGACAAGCGCCGGCGCCTGATCATCACCGACGGCGTGTTCTCCATGGACGGCGACCTGGCGAAGCTCGACACGATCTGCGACCTGGCCGAGAAGTATGACGCCATGGTGTTCGTCGACGACAGCCATGCCTCGGGTTTCATCGGGCGCACCGGACGCGGCACCCATGAGCACTGCGGCGTCCTGGGGCGGATCGACATCCTCACGACCACCCTGGGCAAGGCGCTCGGCGGCGCCTCCGGCGGCTGCGTCAGCGGGCGGGCCGAAATCGTGGAACTGTGCCGCCAGCGGGCGCGGCCCTACCTGTTCAGCAACACGGTGGCGCCGGTCATCGTTTCGGGAGCCATCCGCGTGCTCGAGTTGATCAGCGGCAGCACCGAACGCCGCGACAAGCTGGAGGCCAACACGGTCTTCTGGCGGCAGGGCCTCGCGGCCGCCGGGTTCGACCTGAAAGCCGGTGACAGTCCGATCGTGCCGGTGAT
Organism: Candidatus Krumholzibacteriia bacterium; assembly: GCA_942492615.1. Lineage (GTDB taxonomy): Bacteria > Krumholzibacteriota > Krumholzibacteriia > LZORAL124-64-63 > LZORAL124-64-63 > CALOFL01. The sequence goes on along the minus strand of CALOFL010000001.1, from coordinate 126,603 downwards.
GCTCTACAACGCCAAGCTCGCCCAGGACATGAGCCGGGATCTCTACGACGAAGGCATCTACGCCGTCGGGTTCTTCTTTCCGGTGGTGGCCAAGGGCCAGGCGCGCATCCGCACCCAGATTTCCGCCGGACACGAGCAGCACCATCTCGAGGCCGGTCTCGAGGCCTTCGGCAAGGTCGGACGCAAGTACGGCGTCCTCGGCCTGGGTAAGAAGGAGATCAAGGAAAAGTTCGGGCTCTAGCACGGGACCCCAGCCACAGGGAGCAAGCCATGCAGGACACCAGCACCATCGAGATCAGGCTGCCCGCCGGTCGGGAACTGGACGACGCCCAGCGCGAGACGCTGCGTCGCGCCTGCGAGGCTCTCGCCGACCTTGCCGCAGGTCCACCCGCTGATGTCCCGGCCCAGGTCCGGGCCATGACCGCCGCGGGCTGGCAGGTGAAGAACACCCTGCAGTGGGTCGCCCGCGCTGAACGGGACCGGGACTACGAGGAGGCCCGCGGCGATACGCCCGGCCAGGCCCTCTGCCGGTTGTGCCAGTTGCTGGGACTGCACGATATCGAAGGGTGCCCCTGACCGGGGTCCGCTTCTCGGCGCGCGTGGAGGCGGGTTCCTTCCCGCCGTCGGCGGCTTGCGGACACCCTCACTTGATCAGCAGGACCTTCCCGCTGCGGCTGCCGGTAGCGGCTTCCAGGCGGAGCAGGTAACTGCCCGAAGCCAGCTGTCTTCCCTGGTCGTCACGACCGTCCCAGGTCAGGGCGTGCTCACCGGCGGCAAAAACCCGCGAGGCCAACGTACGGACCAGACGGCCGGCGGGATCGAAGATCCTCAGCTGCACCTGCTGCTCCCGCGAGAGTGAAAAAGTCACGGTCGTGCGCGGATTGAAGGGATTGGGATAGGTCCGCAGCGCCGCCGCCGGCTGGCGTGGGCTCTCGTAAACCGTGGCGACCCCGTCGGGACCCGCCCGAAGGATCGCACCGCCTCTGCCGACAGCCAGAGCCACGTCGTTTCCCATGAAGCACACGTCCTCGAACCAGCTCGAGTAGGCGAAATCGCGTTGCCAGGTCGCCGCGCCGTCAACCGTGCGAAAGATCCCCTGGCCGACCGCGATGCCCGTCACAGGATCACTGAACCACACGCCGTTGAGGTAGGCCCCTTCGGGATTGGACTGTTGGATCCAGTCCTGACCGCCGTTTGCCGTCAGCAGGGTGGCGTTGCCGTCGACCCCGCCCACGGCGATGCCGTGTTGCAGATCCGAGAAATATATGTCCTGCAGGTCGAGGAAGGTGGAGGTCTGGTTCGTCCAGTTGAGGCCGCCGTCGGCGGTGTGAAAGACATAACCGTAGAAGGAGCAGGCCCAACCGTGCATGGCATCGACGAAGTACACGGCCTGGAAGTAGTCGAAGTCGTGGTGCAGGCCCGCATCCTGCCAGGTGACGCCGCCGTCGGCGGTACGCAGGATCGTCCACGCTTCGCCGACGGCGATGGCGTGCTGGGCATCGATACAGTGGACATCCCAGAGGTCCCGGGTCGACCCGGTCGCCAGCAGCGACCAGGTCAGGCCGGCGTCAGCGGTGCGCAGGATGGTCCCACCCTGCCCAGCTGCCAGGCCCGTGGTCGAGTCGGCGAAATCCACGCCCCGGAAAGTGGTGTCGCAGCCCGCGTCGATCTCCGCCCAGGTCAGCCCGGCATCGGCCGTGCGCACCACGGCGCCGGCATACCCCACGGCCACCGCGATGTCCGCCGTCGCGTTGGCCACCTCCTGCAGGAACGCCGTGGTTCCGTGCTGCCGGTTGAGCCAGGTCGACCAGTCGGGTTCGCTCCGCCACAGACTGCCCCCGCCTCCGGTCACCAGCAGGCCCCCGGCGGCGGAGAACGCGACGGCGCTCCAACCATCGGCTGTCGGCGGGGTATGGGGGCTCCAGTAGAGTCCGGCCGTCGTGGACTTCAACATGGCCCCGCCGCTGCCCACCGCAACGACGGTAGCGGCATCACGATACGTGACGTCCGTCAGCCAGTCATCGGTGCTGCTGATGCGGGTGCTCCAGAACCCGCCGCCATCGGCCGTATAGAGCACCGTCCCGTTCCTGCCGACGACGGCGCCGTGGCTGCCGTCGCCGAAATCCACCGCTTCCAGACGTTCGGTCGTGTTGCTCGGGGGATAGGTCCACGTGACCCCCGCGTCCTCCGTGCGGCAGATCACGCCGTTGCCGCCCACGATCAGCGCGGTGGTCGCATCGAAGAGATGGACCGCGTAGAGACGCTCGGCGGTGCCGCTGTTGCGCGGTATCCAGCTGGCGCCACCGTCGGTGGTCCAGTAGACGGCGCCGGACCAGCCGACAACCACACCGGTATCGGCGTCGATGAAGTCCACCGCTTCGATCCAGGGCAGAGGTTGGGGTCCCTGCTCCTGCCAGTTTTCGCCGCCGTCGGTCGTGCGCAGAATGATGCCCTGCAGATCTACCTCGCCGACGGCGGTTCCGGTCATGGCATCGGTAAAATCGACATCCTGCAACCAGGCCACCGTACCGGTGGGCAGGATTCGCCAGCTCAGGGCGTCGTCGTCGCTGCGGAGCACCATGCCGCCGGAGCCCACGGCATAGACGGTCTGACCGTCGACCGCGGCGAAAGAATCCAGGCCCTGTCCCTGGGGACTGGGATTGACCCACCGCCAGTCGTGGCCGACCGCGGCCGCCGCTGAGCCGGCAATGAGCAGCAGGGTCACCTGGAGCAGCAGGGCGGGCAAGGTCGTCCAGCGTGACCGGTATTTCATGAGTCCCCCCGTGCCGCGGTTTCGTCGGGAATGAGCAGGACCATCTTATCACAATTGAACAGCAGTGATCAGGTTCATCACCGTCCGTGGCGCCGAACGGATGAGGAGCAACGCTTTACGGGACCGGGACAGCCCTACTTCGCCAGCAGCATCCTCTTGGTCTCCACGTCGGCACCGGCCTGCAGCCGGTAGAAGTACACGCCCGTGGCCACCGTACGGCCGGACCGGTCTCGGCCCAGCCAGACCTTTTCGTGCCGCCCGGCCGCCTCGGTGCCCTGGTACAGGGTCTTGACCAGACGGCCGGCCATGTCGAACACCTTCAGCTCGACCGGCACCGGCTTTTCCAGCTCGTAGCTGATCGTGGTCATGGGGTTGAAGGGGTTCGGCACATTCTGGTGCAGGACGATCGCCGCCGGGTAGGCCGGCTGCTCAACGGGACTCAGCTCGGGCTGGAACACCTTCGTCACGAATTCCGGGCGGTCGATGAAGGGGTTCCGGTTGGACTGGATGGCGTAGACCGCCTCGTTGCGGTCGATCTCCTTGGTACTGACCGGGTCGGCGGCGTGCCATGCCAGCAGCAGCGCCTCGGCCCAGGGCAGCAGCTGCGAGCCCGCGGTCATGTCGCTGCCCGGCCAGCTGGCGTCCTCACCGTAGTACCGGGTGGACATGTAGAAGTAGGAGCGGGCGAAATCGCCCTTGTACTCGTCGATGGGCTCGAAGACCGTCCCGGTGTATCCGGGATAGGCGCACGGCCCGACCATGCTGCCGTTGAGCGAGGTCCAGGTGGGTGCGTCCACCTCACCGAAGGGATAGCTGCCGCGCCGGTTGTTCACCTCGTTGTCCGTCGGGTAGACCATGAACACGTCGGTGTACATGGGCGACACCGCGCCGTACCAGCTGCTGGGCCAGGAGTGCTCGCGGTTGTAGCCCGACCCCTCGGAACCGGCGCTGCCGCCCTGGTCGGTGCCGAAGGTGTATTCGTAGGGCGGCGTGCCTCCGGGGATGTCCGAGTACATGTCCCAGACCTTGCCGTTGGGCTTGTCGTCGGTGGTGTAGAACGCCGTCCACAGACCGGTGTAGCTGATGGAGCTGTGGCCGTCGATGATGTCGTGCAGGGCCGCCCGGAGCAGTTCGCCGCTGAGGCCCTCGGCCGGATCGTAGTAGCCCAGCGGAATGTCGCCGCCGTAGAAGTAGAACGGCTCGACGACGCCGGTCATGGCGTTGCCGAACAGGTCGGAGACGCCGTCGATCGTCAGGGTCTGGTTGCCGTTGGCCATGACCGACACCGTCAGGGTGACCATCTCGGGCTGACCGGGATCCCGGACCGCAGCGGTGACCGCGCCGCCGGCCAGCAGATAGTTGGCGGAATTCTGGGCCGTGGTGACGGAGACCTCTTCGGAGAAGGTCAGCTGGATACTGGTCGGCCCCAGCGGTTCGATCACGCTGACGACCGGGGCGACATTGTCGCCCACGAAGACGATGTCGCCCGCCGTCCGGGGAACGATGCCGCCGCTGGTCGTGCTGCCGCTCATCGGTCCGGTGATGGTGTAGCGGGTGCCCAGGATCAGCCCGGGGTTCACGCCGAGGTCGTCGACGAACACCGGGCCGCCGGTGTTGTTCACCTGCCACAGGGGCGTGGCCGCGTCGCTGAGCGTGCAGGAGGCGTCGGCGACCTGCACCAGCACGCCCTCCCAGTCCTCGTCGCCGGCCGGACCGGTCGTCAAAACCTCGGCCGCCGGCAAGCTGGCCGCCACGCTGTTGGTGATCTGGGCCGCGTCCAGCGTGGTGTTCGCATCGATCTCCTGCACCAGGCCGCGCACCTCGACTTCGGTGCCCAGCGCGGGCGCCGCCGCTCCCTGCACCCACAGGCCGCTGCGCTGTCCGAGCCCGTCCTGCACGACGAAGGCCGAGCCGTAGTCGGCGGTGACCACACCGGTGGTGATCACTTCCTGTCCCGCGTAGGGAGACGAGACACCCAGACCCTGGATCTGCTGGATGGTCAGGGCCACCGGCAGGCTGTAGCTCGATTCCACCGAAACCGTCGTGGCCGGCACGTCGTTGGCGGCGGTCACCGTGTAGTAGACCGTCACCCCGGCGCTCTGGCCGGGAATCGGAGCGGTGGTAGCCCAGGTGTCGCCGCCGATGTTGCTCATGGCGATGGCGTTGGTCAACGACCCCGCCGCGGTGCCCCAGTCCAGCGTCACGGCGGTGATGTTGGCGCCGCCGTCGGTGACCACGGCCTGGACGGCCACCGTCTCGCCGGGCAGGGGCGCGGCCGGCACCGTGGTGATCGCACCGAGCGTCGGTCCCTGGGAAACGGGCTCATGGTGCGTGCCGGGCGTGGCTTCACTGGGCGTGAAAACGGGCGTCGCCGTCCACTCCGTAGCGTTGTAGGCCAGGCTGGGCGCGGTGATGTTCTGGTTCCGCTCCAGCTGCTGGTTCTCGAAGGTCGTGCCCGGAACCACGATGTCGTCGATGACCGTCCCCAGACCGTTCTTCAGCCGGGCGCCGTCACCGATCTTGCCGTTCCAGGTGGCGTTGCTGGCCGACCAGGCTTCCTCGGGAAAATCCACCGGGAAGACGTCGACCGTGGTCTGGTCGCCGGCCACCAGGGCCTGTCCCGGTGCGATCGTACCCGACAGGTTCCAGGCGAAGATCTCGACGGAGTTGCCCACCGCGACGATCTGCCACCCGGTCAGATCGACAGCCGCCGGACCGGAGTTGTAGATTTCGATGTACCGGTCCGTGAGGTATTCGTTCCGCGGATCGCAGAGTTCGGACAGCAGGACATCGGCCCCGGCGACGGGAGCCAGCAGGAGCAGGGTCAGGCAGGCCAGGATCAATCGGGCGAAGACCTTGTTCATGGGAGACCTCGAAAGATGGGTTGGGAGGGGAAGGCTCGGAGCACGTGTTTCAGACACCAATTTTACCACAACATGAGCAAAAATCAAATATCGGCGTCGGCGCGCGCCGCCGATGCGGAAGCCGCCACCGGTCCGAGCGCACAGCCCAGGATGGCCAGATAGATCAGCATCGACTCGGCATCGCCGAAATACCACTCGGTGAACCCGGCGATGGTGAAGCTGACCCAGGCCCCGATCGCGCCCAGCACCCAGCCCGCCGCGAAGGGTTCGCGGCCCAACCCTCCTTTGCGGCGCCGGAGAAGGCGCCAACGCTTGACCAGGCACCACAGGCCGGCGAACACGAACGCCTGCCCGAGGAGCATGCCGGGAATACCCCAGATGACCGCCATGTGGATGACGTTGTTGTGCATGTGACCGAAGTAGAGGCCCATCGCGCTGGTGTAATAGTCGGGAGCGATCTCCTCGAGGCCCCGGTCCCCCACGCCGGTCAACGGATGGGCCTTGATCATTTCCCATCCGCCCCGCCACATGTCCAGCCGTGTCGACGTGTTTTCGCCGCCCAGCACGTACTGCGGAGTGATCCGACCCCACATCCGTTCGGACATCAGGTTCTCGCCGTACAACGCCAGCACCGCCACCGCGACCATCAGGACGACAACGAAGATCCCGAACCACTTCCGGCTGACCAGCAGCAGCACGACGGCCAGGCCCGTCAGCAGACCGAGCTGGGCGCTGCGGGTCATGGTCATGACGATCCCCAGCAGCACCGGCAGGGCGGCCAGCCCGACGCCGGTCTTCCAGCGGATGCTCAGTCCCGGCGCGACCAGGAAACCGACGGCCACCATGAAGGCCATCACCAGCAGGGCGCCGCTGGTCATGGGATTGAAGATGACATCCATCCGCTGGCTGAAGAAACCGCCGGCCAGACGGGCGTGCTGGATCTGGCCGTAGAAGCTGATCGCCACCGCGCCTCCCAGGACAAAACACGCCAGTAGCATCCGGCGCCTTTCGCTCGTGGCCGCCGACGCAGCCACCCAGATGGCGGCAAACAGGTAGAAGCGCCGGAAAAAGAGCAGCGACTGGCCCTGGTTGGTGGAAAACGGGATCATGATCAAGGCCCACAGGAAAAGCAGCCCCGCGGTCTTCTCCAGGCCCGTGACCGGCGGGCGCTCACGGCGACCGAACCAGCGCCCCCGGCAGCCCCCGGCGACCTCGCCGACGGCGATGGAAAGAAACCCGGCCGCCAGCAAGATCAGCAGGAACCCCAGCCGTCCGCCCGCGGCCCGTCCTTTCCAGAGGCTGGGGTCCCCCGGGCCTGTTGGGGTTCCCAAGGGGGGGTCCTTGATTCAGCGGTGGTAGAGAATCCTGTCTGCGCTGGAAGGTACAGGAAGGCGAAGTACCTGACCAAGAAATTTCGCGGCGGGTCGCCCGCCGGCCGCGTTCCCGGCCATCCTCCTTATGGCCATAACGGTCGGGACCGCTATATTCGGGGGAAGCTTCGCCGTCCAGGCGGACCGGAACCGGGAATCCGCCGCTGGGATCTCCCACCCTCACAGCACCAGGCGGACCCGGACTTGATCAACCTGACCAACATCTCCAAGCGCTACGGACGCCAGATCCTGTTCGTGGAAACCTCGTTCCAGCTCAACCCCGGCGAGAAGGTCGGCCTGGTCGGCCCCAACGGCGCCGGCAAGACCACGCTCTTCCGCCTGATCACCGGCGAGGAGGAGCCCGACGAGGGCACCGTCACGGTGCCCAAGCGCACCACCATCGGCTACTTCCGCCAGGACATCGGCGAGATGGCCGGACGCTCGGTGCTCGACGAGGCCATCGCCGGCTGCGGCGACGTGGGCGAACTGCACCACGAACTGAAGGACCTCGAACTGGCGATGGGTGATCCCGAGCGGGCTGACGAGATGGAGTCGATCCTCAGCCGGTTCGGCGAAGTGCTCGACGCCTACCAGAGCCATGGCGGCTACGACCTCGAGGCGCGGGCCCGCGAGGTGCTGCAGGGCCTGGGCTTCGAGCGACGACCAGATCGACGGCGACGTCGGCGCGCTGTCGGGCGGCTGGAAGATGCGCGTCGGCATGGCGCGCGTGCTGCTGGCCCGGCCCGACGTGCTGCTGATGGACGAGCCCACCAACCACCTGGACATCGAGTCGATCCTCTGGCTCGAGAAGTTCATCCGCGACTATCCCGGCGCCGTGCTGCTGACCTGCCACGACAAGGACTTCATGAACCGGGTGGTCAGCCGCATCATCGACATCGACGGCGGCGAGTTCATCGCCTACACCGGCGACTACGACCACTTCGTGCGCCAGCGGGCCGTCGCCGAGACAAATCGCGAGGCCACCTACGCCCGGCAGCAGGCCATGCTGGCCAAGGAGCGCCGCTTCGTCGAGCGCTTCGCCTCGCACGTGGCCAAGGCCGCCCAGGTGCAGAGCCGGGTCAAGAAGCTGGAGAAGATCGAGATGGTCGAGCCGCCGCGGCGGCGCAAGGTGGTCGACTTCCAGTTCCGCCAGCCGCCCCGCTCGGGCGAAGACGTGGCCGTGCTCGAACGTGTAGACAAGCGTTTCGGAAACCGCAACATCTACGAGGACTTCAATCTGACGATCCGCCGCACCGAGCGCTGGTGCGTGATGGGCCGCAACGGCGCCGGCAAGACGACGCTGCTGAAGCTGGTGGCCGGCAAGCTGCAGCCGGACGCGGGCACGGTGCGGCTGGGCGCCAACCTGAAGGTCGGCTACTTCGCCCAGCAATCCCTCGAGCAGCTGGACCCGGCGCTGACCGTCTTCGGTCAGGCGCAGCAGGCCTTCCCGACCGAGGGCCAGGGCCTGCTGCGCAACCTGCTGGGCGCCTTCCAGTTCTCGGGCGACGACGTGGACAAGCCCATCCGCGTGCTCTCCGGCGGCGAGAAGTCGCGCCTGGTGCTGGCGCAGATGCTCTTCGATCCGCCGAACTTCCTGATCCTCGACGAGCCGACCAACCACCTCGATCTCGAGACCAAGGAGATGCTGGTCGACGCGCTGAAGGACTTCGAGGGCACCATGCTCTTCGTCAGCCACGACCGGACGTTCCTGCGGGGACTCAGCAACCGGGTCCTCGAACTGCGGCCGGCCGCCGACGGCGAGGCGGCCCAGCCGCCCCTGGTCTACGACGGCACCTACGCCGAGTTCGTCGACCGCACCGGCGGCGAAGCGGCCGGGGTGCACCGGTAGCGCCAACCCCGGAACCTGCGGACCGTGCGGTCAGGCCAGGTGCACCCTCAGCATCCACGCGTTCTTCTCGTGCACTTCCTGGCGGCGGATCCCCAGATCGGTGGACACGTCGTCACCCGCCGCCGTTGCCGCCGCCGTCAGGGCCGCAGCCGCGGCCGCCACCTTGAGCTGATCGTCGGCCAGCTGCTTGATCATCTCCTCGGCCTTGGTGTCGGGTTTCGCCTCGGCGATGTCGGTCATGGCGGCGAACTCCGAGAAGCTGCCCGGCGCGTAGGCGCCCAGGGTCCGGATGCGCTCGGCCACTTCGTCGACCGCCAGCGCCAGCTCGTCGTACTGGGTCTCGAACATGGTGTGGAGCGTGTTGAACATCGGTCCGGTCACGTTCCAGTGGTAGTTGTGGGTCTTCAGATACAGGGCGTAGGTGTCGGCCAGCAACTTGGCAGCCTTCTGCGCGGTTTCGGGATTCTTGCTCATGGTTTCTCTCCGGTTTCGTTGGGCCAGGGACCTCGTCCGGTCCGCGTTGGCCGGTTACCATTGCCTTATGACGACAAGGTAGTACGGGATGGTTCATTGATCTAATCGATTATAATTGTATTTATGATTGATTTTTTCTATCATTCCCGCATGAAGCTCCAGGAACTCACCTACCTTGTCGCCGTGGCCGACCACCGGCATTTCGGCCGCGCGGCCGATGCCTGCCACGTGACCCAGCCGACCCTGAGTGCGGGATTGCGTAATCTGGAACGCAAGCTCGATCTCGTTCTTTGCGAGCGGGGGCCGCGCGGCGTCGTGATCACCCGGGTCGGGCAGCCCGTGGTCGACCAGGCGCGCCGGGTGCTGGCCGAGGCGCAGCGGCTGGAACATGTCGCCCGCCGCGACCGGTCACCGTTGACGGGCATCTTCCGCCTGGGGGCGATCCCCACCATCGGGCCCTACCTGATGCCCCACATCCTCGCGGGCATCCGGGCAAGGTGGCCCGATCTGAGACTGTATCTGGTGGAAGCCCGTACCGACCCCCTGCTCGCGGATCTGCGGCGGGGGGTCCTTGATCTGGCGATTCTTTCGCCCCCGGTTGCCGACAAGGGGCTGCAGTACGACCGGCTCTACCGGGAGGAATTTTTCCTCGCCCTGCCTGCCGGCCATCCCCTGGGCCGCAAGCGTCGGCCGCGGTTGGCCGACCTGGCCGGCGAACCCCTGCTGCTGCTGGACGAAGGGCATTGTCTGCGGGATCAGGTGGTCGAGTTCTGCCGCATCGGCGATGCGGCCGCCCGCGATCTGATCCGCTCCAGCAGCCTGGAAACGCTGCGCAACATGGTCGATGCGGGAATGGGCTGCACCCTGTTGCCGGCCCTGGCGGTGAAACCGGAGGCCGCAGGGGAAATCCGGTCGCTGGCCCGGCCGGCGCCCTTCCGGGAGGTCGGCCTCTACCGGCGGAATGACTATCCGGACGTGGAATCGGCCGAGCTGCTGGCCGCAACCATCCGCGACTGCCTCCCGGCCGCCCTCTTGCGTCCGTGATGGGTTACCGGCAATAACCGGCACAAAAAAACCCCGCTGCCCTGAGGCAACGGGGTTCCGATCATCAACCCGTGGGCTGACTGACTAACCTACCAACGGCCGCCGCCGCCGCCGCCACCGCCGCCGCCGCCACCGCGGGGACGATCCTGGGCCTCGTTCACGCGCAGGGCGCGACCGCCCATTTCCTTGCCGTCAAGGGCCTGGATCGCGGTGCTGATGGCCTCGTCGTCCATCTCCACGAAGCCGAAGCCCCGGGGACGGCCGGTCTCGCGGTCGTTGATCATCGCCACCGAATGGACGGTCCCGTGCTGGCCGAACATTTCCCTGACTTCGTCCTCGGTCGCGCTGAAGGGCAGGTTGCCCACGTACAATTTCTTCAAGATCTTTTCTCCATGTGCCGGCATTCCGGCTTAACCAAGCGCTCAGTATCGCCGGCTAGTTCCGGCTAAACACAACTGCGCTTCTAATTGGTCCGATATCACTTCGATCATCGAACCTCATCCCCCGACTGTCGGGGGAATCCTGTGGCCCGTCGCTCGCCGCAGATGCGGAGAGGATTTTCCGGGCAGATTTTTCGGCATACCTGTTCCCGTTTGAAACGGGGAGGCGTGCTTTTCGGCCTGATAGTGTCTACGGATAGTTCGTAGAGCGGAGGTTGAGCTCTGCAGGCAGGCCATCAAGGTAGGGTGATTCCGGGATTCGGCAAGAAACTTTTCGACCGACGGTGTTCGGTACGGCAGCAAAACCGCCCTGAACAGCCCCCAGCGCCACATATCCGTAAAAAACCCGTTTCCGGGGATTTTTTCTCCAGGACGGTGGCGCAACCTCAAAATCAGCGAAACGAGGCCGGCCTCCGGGTGGACACCGGCCCCGGGGGGATTATTCGGTCGCGACGGTTACCCGGACCACCGCAGCGACCGCCGGATAGACGTATCCGTCGCTGGGCGTCCTCACGGTCGGGTTGGGATCCGACGCGCCGGTGTCCGCCGGACCGAAGAACAGATCGTTGGACTGGACGAACATGGTGGCGCAGGTTCGGCCGAAAGGGCATTAACGATAAAGGGCCTTGATCGCACCCCAGCGGGCGCTGACGACGTCGACGGTTCCCTCGCGAAGGAACTGACCCCGTATTTCGCCCGACGGAAAGGTCGTGGTGTGCACGTTGATGTAGAGCTCTCCGGCAGCGAGGCTCGCGATGGGCAGCTGGCTCAGTAGAACTTCGATGTCGACCGGGCTGCCCAGCGGCAGACCCAGGATCGCCGGACCGTTCGACCCCACCGGAGCCTGGTGGATGTGGACCGCATTCTGGGTGCCGGTCAGCCCCGAAAACTCCAGGTACAGCGGAATCGAGGCGCCGAAGCCGCCGCTGTCGTCCAGAATCAAGGTGGCGATGCCGACCGCCGGCGTGGTCACCGGAGGCACTTCGTTATCACCCGAGAGAATGGCCGTGTAGGTCGTGACCGCTGCGGACGCCATGCCGGCCGACAGGACCAGCGTCGCCAGCACGCCGCAGGCAGGTATCAGTAAGCGTGACATTCGGTTCATCTCAATACCATCCGGATTGCGGGAAAGGTCGATTTGTTCTTCAAATACTACCTTATTTCTCCGCTTTCGCCATCGGCATCAGGCCAGGCGAACGTGGCCCAGATGGGATAGTGATCGCTCGCTGCGGCCGTACGGTCGATGCCGCCCTCCCCGGCAACCAGGCCCCGGTAGTAGAAATGGTCCAGGATCAGCGTCAATCCCGTGAAGTCCAGCAGGCTGCTCGCGGTCGGACCCGGCGGCAGGAGCACCTGCCGCAAACCGGCCTTGCGCATCAGGCGGTTCATGGCGAGGCGGTCCGATCTGGTCACGGTGTTGAAGTCCCCCGCGAAGACCACCGGCCCGGACACGTCCGCCAGGCTGTCGAGCATGGTCGTCGCCTGTTCCAGCCGCCGGTTCAGGGGCGTGATGACCGTCGAGAGGTGGACGTTCACGGCACGCACCGTGCGCCGGCCGACACGGATGTCCGCGGCGACCCCCAGCCGCTTGAAACCGATGAGCGGGTTGGCGTGGGGCAAGGCCACGACGTACTGCTCGCTGATCGGCCACCGCGACAGGATCGCGTTACCGAACGTCTTGTTCCGCAGCCACTTGAACGAAGGCCAGTAGACGGAATTCATGCCCAGGGCCAGGGCGATCCGCTCGGTGTCGGTCGCATCCATCTCCTGGAGCAGAAGAATGTCGGCGCCGGCCAGGCGCTCGCTGCGCTGCAGGTCGACGATGGCCTGATCAATGTCGTTGGACAGATAGATGTTGTAGGATACGACCCGCAGGCTGTCGTTCTGGGCGGTCGGCGCCGCACCGTTATCCACGGTTCTGAGGTAGTTGCGGCTGGGCAGGTAGGTAAAGGGCTTGGCGCAGCCCCCGCACGCAGCGGCCAGGGCCGCCGCCAGCAGCAGAACGAAGATGTGCCGCGCCGTGAGGCTGCGTTCTTTCAGGATATCGGTCATTCCCATCGGTCCCGAACAAGGGTTGCGTGGAGGCTGGTCCCCCGGTTTGCGGCTGACTCCGAATATAAGGGAATTCCCGGAGCGGGCCTCCGGAAGTACGGACCGGTCGGCAGGAATGCCGAACCACCTTATCATTCCAGGTGAATACCAACGGTACCCGACCACCCATCCGACGCCGGAGGCATCCATGAACCGCGTGAAACTCTATCTCGCCTGCCTGGCGGCATTCCTTGCCGTCGATGCCATCTGGCTGGGCCTCGTGGCACGCAATTTCTACCGCGAACACATCGGCTACCTGCTGGCGCCCGACGTCAACTGGCTCGCGGCAGGCATCTTCTATCTGCTGTTTGTCCTGGGGATCAAGGTCTTCGTGGTCGAACCGGGGCTGCGTTCCGGTTCTCTGCGGCGGACCCTCGTGCGCGCGGCCTTCTTCGGACTGGTGACCTATGCGACGTACGACCTGACCAACCAGGCCACGGTCCGCAACTGGCCCGTCTTGGTCACCGTCGTCGACCTGGTGTGGGGCGCTTTCATCAGCACGGTCGTCAGTCTGGCCGGATTCCGGGTCGGACAGCGTCTGGGAATCTCCTAGGGCTGCACAAGTCCTCACCCGGCGATACTCGAGTCCCCCCCCCTCCCCTTGCTCCGCCGCGCTGTCGACATCCTGACGAACCGAGACCGAAGTAGTGGATCTAAGGCGAGCGGAAACCAGCCTGGACCATCTTCCGATATCATCGACACGCCCTCGACCCGGCACCTCGGCACATTCTCTCCCCTACCCCCACCTTCACCCCTAGAGCCAGCCCCTACCCGCCCCACACACGGCGTTCTCCACACTCCCCCCCCCCGCACCGTGGAGGATCTGCTGAAACCGGAGAACAAGAAGATGCTGACGCGTATCCTGACCTACCACGTGGTGTCCGGCAAGGTGACCGCGGCCCAGGTCCCCACCCCCCCCCCCCCCCCCCCCCCCCCCCCCCCCCCCCCCCCCCCCCCCCCCCCCCCCAAAACCCCACCCTCCGCCCCCCCCCCCCCCCCCCCCCCGTCCCGGTCGGCCCCCGGCCCCGGGCGGGCCTCCGGCCCCCGCCCGGCTCCCCCCGCGCGCGGCGCGGCCCGCGCCCGCCCGGGCCCCCGTGCCTCCCCCGGCCCCCCCCCCCCCCCCCGCCCCCCGGCTCCCCCCCCCCGCCCCCCTTTTGGCCCGCCGCCGGATCATCGACCAGGCTCGGCACCGGCCGCCCCCGCTCCCTCCCCCCCCCCCCCCCCCCCCCCCCCCCCCCCCCCCCCCCCCCCCCCCCCCCCCCCCCCCCCCCCCCCCCCCCCCCCCCCCCCCCCCCCCCCCCCCCCCCCCCCCTCCCGTGATTCTGCTGTCGGAACGGCGGCCCCGTGGCCTCCTGCCTTCGTCCCCCGTGCGAATGATGGTTCCGACCGGGCCCGAACAGACCACCCGCGACCCGTGGACCGCGACCGAGGATGTCCGCCCGGGGCGTCCGGCCGACCAGGTCTGGAACAACGTCCAGCGCCTCCCCCTCGACCGGACATACCTGTATCATTCCTGTGGATCTTCGACCGCGCCGGCCGACCCCTCCCCGGCGCGGCGTTTCCCATTCCCGCGGCGGCGAGGAGATCATTATTCCCATTCGCCCCGGTCTGCCGGTCGGCGACGCCGTGCTCTTCGCGGTCACGATCGAGAAGCCGGGCGGCGTCGTGGTCTCGAGTCGTGAACGGTTGGTGGTGCTGGCGGACATGAGCGCCGTCGGGGATTCCTGAACGGGCGGAACGGTACCTGACCGGCGGCCGGCACCGGACAAACGACGGCCCGGAATGATACCGACCGGGCCCGAACTCGCGACCGGGGAGGTCCCCCCTGCCGCCCCCCCCCCTCCTCCCCCCCCCCCTCCCCCACCTCCAGTCAGATCGATCAACTCGCGCTGGATCGTGAAGAAGATCTCGATCGTCGTGTTGTTGTAGTCGTCGTCGGTCGTGGTCTCGAAGATCGAGAACTCGTGGGGAATCGTCTCGAAGTCGAAGGGGTAATCGATGCGCTTGGTCCGGGACCAGCCGTTGCGCCCGGTGCTCCCGTTGCCGAAGTCGGCCACGTAGAATTCCATGGAGGTGCCCGGCGTGGCCGAGAATTCGAAGATCGCCGTCTCGCCGCCCGCGGCGAGCTCCTCGCGGGTGAAGCGGTGGCCGCTGTTGTGCAGCAGCCAGTAGTAGTTGCTGCCGGCGGTGACCTCGGCCTCGATGTCGAAGGTGGACTCGAATTCGCCGCCCTGAACGATCTCGATGCGGTCCAGCGTGACCGTGAAGCGCATGTCGGTGTACTCACGGCAGCTCTGGATGTTGTAGGTCGTAGCGTCGCCGATCACCGCGGCGGTGCGGTTCTTCATGTCGTTGATGCGGTACGACAGGGGCACGGCCGTCGTCGCGGGCACCGGCACCAGGAAGCCGTCGAAGTTGCCGTTGCGCAGGGCCTCCTTGATCGCCCCGGTGGCGTCTTCCTGGGTGCCGCCGAAGACCTGCACCTCGATCGACGAGTTGCGCACGACGCTGGCCTTCTGTTCGTCGTAGTCGGCGCTGCCCGAATAGACCCCGTACGAAGCCTGGACCGCCAGTTTGAGCTCCTCGGCGCTGGTCACCTCGCTGCTGGTGGCCGTGTAGATGACCATCCGGCCGTAGGTGACCGACTGCACGTAACAGGGCTGGTTGTCCGGGCCCATGGTGCCCAGCTGGACCTGACGGTCGAAGTCGCCTTCGGTCAGGTCGTCGGCGAAGAAGCCCGCGGGTTCGGCGATCTCGTCGTCGGCGAACGAGATGGTGTACATGGGCTGGAAGATCTTCGCGATGACGGTGTGGGTCTCGGTGGTGCTGTTCCGGCTGATCGACGAGCCCACCGAACCGCTGGCCAGCACCGCGCTGTACTTCAGGCTGATGCCCGCGTCGAGCATGGCCTGCTCGAACGAGTAGACCTCCTTGGCCTGGAAGCTGATCTGGGCCGGAATGACGTCGAGGTTGCCGAGGCGGGTGTCGGCTTCCCGCTGCAGGGAGGCCACCGCATCCTGGATCGTGGCGCTGCTGGGGGCCTCGACGCGGCGCGATGGTGTTTCCAGCGCCAGATCGACCGAGATCGCCAGCGGCGAACGTGCCAGACCGATGACCGACAGGGCGCCGCTGCGCACGCCGCGGCCCTGCACCAGCATGCCGGGCTTGAGCGCCGTGGCGTTGGCGCCGACGGCGATCAGGTTGTCGAAGTTCTTCTTGCGGTCGTAGGCGACGGTTTCGCAGCGGAGATAGGCGCTGCCGTTGAATTCCTCTTCCTCATCCAGGACGACCGGCTCGGCCTCGGTGTCGTCGGGCACCTCCCAGGCGGGCAGGGCCTTGACGAAATCGTTGACGGTGGCCGGATCGACCGGATCGATCGAGGGCGGAGCCACCGGATCGTCCTTGGAGCAGCCGGTGAGCACGAAGGGCGCGGTCATGGCAAACGCCACGATCAACAACAACAATATCCTACTGTAACGGGCAGCCGGGCGGCCCAGAGCGGTGGTCTTCATGTCGATCTCCATCGGTTCGGGTCTTTGCGGGGGTCCCCAGGATCCCCTTTCACCCCTTGACGCGCAGTCCGTGACCGAAGGTGATCATCTTTTTTTGCAGTTGATCGAAATTTCCCCGCAACCGCCGAAAGGTTGCTTTGCAACGGTGCGCGATGCCCCTTAGAGTGGGGCTGCGGCGTAACCGTCGTTGAAACAAAAGCACCGACGGCGGACAGCCGGCGCGAAGGATGGGAAAAGATGCAGGATGTAGCCCGGCGCCTGGCGCCGATCGAAATCTCCGACGCAGCCGGAAGCCCCGTCGTTCTGGGTACGGCCTGGAGCGAGCGGCCCGTGCTGCTCGTCTTCATCCGTCATTTCGGCTGACTGTTCTGCCGCGAGCAGGTCGCGCAGTTGCGTGACGTCTTTCCGCAGCTCGAACAAAGGGGCGCCGACTTGCTGGTGATCGGCAACGGCCTGCCCGCGCAGGCCCGGGAGCTGAAGGACAGCCTGCAGTTCCCCGGCACCATTTGGGTCGACACCGAGATGATCGCCTACCGCGCCGCCGGGCTGCGGCGCGGCCCGTCGCGAACGCTGTCGTGGCGAACCTTCGGCCATGCGCTGCGGGCCTGGCGCCGAGGCTTTCGCCAGGCGGGCGTGCAGGGCGATCCGTGGCAGCTGGGCGGGACCTTTGTCATCGCGCCGCCCGACCGGATCCTCTATGCTCACATCAGCCGTGAAGCCGGAGACCACGCGCCTGTCGCCGAAGCGCTGCAAGCCCTGGACCGGGCCGACCGGGCCGACACCTGAAACGAAAAGGAGACCGCCTTGATCAGCCGTATGCTCGCTCCCCAGACCGAAAACGTGTACGCCGCCCTGCGGATCATCGTCGGCGTGCTGTTCGCCATTCACGGAATCCAGAAGATCTTCGGGGTCCTGACCGAATACCAGCCGCCGGTCGGCTCCCAGCTGTGGATCGGCGGCGTGATCGAACTGGTGACCGGCCTGCTGATCGCCGTCGGTTTCCTGACGCGGTGGTCCGCCTTCCTGGCCAGCGGCACCATGGCCGTCGCCTACGTGCAGTTCCACTGGAAGTTCGCCTTCGGCAGCGCGTTCTTTCCCGTCGTCAACAAGGGCGAGCTGGCCGTGGTCTACGCCTTCCTTTTCCTGTTCATCGCCTGCCGCGGGGCGGGCAAGGCCAGTGTGGACGCACGCCTGGGTGCCGGGAAGTCATAATGACCAGGGAAACCCGAGAATTCCAGGCCCGGCTCGTCGGCTGGAATGAGATTCATGAACTCCCGGGAGACTGGCCCATGGAGCGGCTCGTCGCCTTGCTGGCCAGGATGGATGTAGACGATGTGCCGGAAACCGACGCCCTGGAGATGGCCCTGATGGCCTTGCAGGATCGGGAGGTTGACGAGGCGGCGGACCTGGTTCTCGAGGCAGTCTTCGGCGATACCATGCGCCCCGGGGTCAGGCAGGGCCTGAGCCACGAGCTGCAGGAGGAGCGGCCGTGGGAGGATTTCGCCGACATCACGCAGCAGACGGGGATCTTCAGCGCGGTGGTCCTGCTCCAGCAGGCTTTCCCCCGCGATTTCGACAAGCCGGATGCCGTGTCGGCCGTGATCAGCCTGGAAACCGCGAGCGAAAAGGGCCGGACGTGGCTGGACGCCCCGAATCCGGATCCCGCCCTGCTGTTGAGGATCCTGGCCGCGGGCATGGGCGACCGGGCGGTGTTGCGCCGGTTGTTCCACGACTCCCTCTCAGGATCGAGTTTCGCCGAGGCCCGCGCCATTCTCTGGCGTGTGTCCCGCGGGGACGCGCCCGCAGCTGCGCGGGAGTTCGCCCTGATTTCCAGCCACCAGTGGTTCGACCCGCTGAAGGACCTCGACAGCTGGACGACACCGGCCTGGCCGGACGGATCGGCCGCCGACACCGTCCCCGCTTGACGTTCGCGCAACGGGATGTCGTCCGCGGTAGGGTTTCCCGGGTATTATTTCGTCAAGAGGGAACGGATGAGGCCGGAGTAGTTCAGCTGCAGCGGTCCCGTGCGCAGGGCTCGGTCCAGGAGACCTGGTCGTATGCCGCTCCCCAGCCGACCCACGACCCGATTCCTGATCATCACGTCCATCTTCAGACCCACACCCTTGAGCGCCCTGTCGGCCGAAAGCAGGCCGGAGGCGCCAACCTGCCCCGAACCCGTCCGGGCCAGCTCGCGGCCCAGGGCGAATCCAGGGAGGTTGATGCGCAGATGGTCTCCGTCGCCGGTGACCTTCATTTCACCCAGGCCGTGGCTGACGGTCAGGTCGGCCGAGATGGCCAGGCGTCGTTGTGCCGAAGCCACGCCTACGCCTGGTCCTTCGTGCGCACGCGCACCGTACCGCTCATGCCCCAACGGGCACCAGGAGCATCGTCCGCGGCGTTGCGGGGAACCTGCACCTGGAAGTTGTCGAACTCGTAGGTGATCTCGGCGCCGCGGCCGGTCAGCTTGTCGTACAGGCCGATGGCCAGCTCGGGCCAATTGGTAGCGTCATTGTTCATCTTGCTCATGGCGTCTCTCCTCGGTACCCTCACGAAAATTCAGAGTCCGAAACCAACTGAGGGATGTTCGTTCCGGATCTTCGTTACCCGAGGAATATAATACAGGCCCGAGCTTGTGTCAAGTGTTTGTATATGTTTTTTTATACATTATTTATACACACGCCGATAACTATATACCTTCATGTATTGCAACGTTTTAAATCAAACTCGGCCCGGTAAGACAGGCCCACTATGAGTGTTGGCCGGCATTTTTTCGCCGCATCTACCCATTTTCGAGCCTCGCTGCGGCAGCGGCGTCCACCATCCAACGCGTGTGCCCGGCGCCGCACCGGGCCAGCTGCGCCGGCAATACTTCCGGCTGATACGGACCTTCGAGCGCCCTCGCCAGGACATCAGCCTTGTCGGCGCCGGCCACCAGGAAAACCAGGTTGCGGGCGGCGCTCAGAAGAACCGGTGTGAACGTCACCCGCCAGGCCTGCATGACTGCGACGTACGGCGACAGGACCCAGCGCTTTTTCTCCTGAAGACCGGCTGCGCCGGGGAACAGGGACACGGTGTGTCCATCCCCTCCCAGCCCCAGGAGGACCAGATCGAAGATCGGAGGCTCTTCGGGGGCAAAGATCCGCCGCATCTCCTGCTCATAGGTCTTGGCGGCAGCGGCGGGATCGGCCTCGCCGGCGATGCGGTGGACGTTCTCCGCCGGCAGCGGTACATGATCCAGCAGCGCTTCACGCGCCATGCGGTAGTTGCTGCGCGCGTCCGTGGGCGGTACGCAGCGCTCATCCCCGAAAAAGACGTGCACCTTGTCCCACGCGATGCGGCCGGCGAACGCCGCGGTCGCCAGCATTTCGTAGACGGGCCGGGGCGTGCCGCCTCCGGCCAGGGCGACGGTGAAACGACCGCGGGCCGCCACGGCCGCCTGGGCCAGCTCGGTCACGACTTCGGCCGCACCCAGGACAAGGTCCGCCGGCGTCGGATAAACGGTTACCTGTGGCGATCCCGTGTTCATGCCCGCCCCTGCATGCGGCGGTAACGCCGGATCAAGGCGTTGGTCGAGCTGTCGTGGTCCAGCTCCGTGGCATCGTCGCCGGTCAGTTCCGGAACGATGCGGTTGGCCAGCACCTTGCCCAGCTCCACGCCCCACTGGTCGAACGAACCGATGTTCCAGATCACGCCCTGCGTGAACACGCTGTGTTCATACAGGGCGATCAGTCCACCGAGCACGCGCGGGGTCAACCGTTCGGCCAGCAGGACGTTGCTGGGCCGGTTGCCGGCAAAGGTGCGGTGCGGCACCAGCCACGCCGGGGTCCCCTCGGCCTGCACCTCGGCGGCGGTCCTGCCGAACGCCAGCGCCTCGGCCTGGGCGAACACGTTGGACATGAGGATGTCGTGGTGGTCGCCCAGGGGATTCAGCGACCGGCCGAAGCCGATGAAGTCGCAGGGAATCAGCCGGGTGCCCTGATGGATCAGCTGGTAGAACGAATGCTGGCCGTTGGTGCCCGGCTCGCCCCAGATGACCGGGCCGGTCTGGTAGTCGACGATGGCCGCGCCGTCGAGGGTCACCTGCTTGCCGTTGCTTTCCATGTTCAACTGCTGCAGGTAGGCGGGGAAACGCTTGAGATACTGGTCGTAGGGCAGCACCGCGACGGTCTGGGCATCGAAGAACTCGTTGTACCACACGGACAGCAGCCCCAGCAGCACCGGCAGGTTCCCGGCCAGCGGCGCGGTGCGGAAGTGCTCGTCCATGCCGTGGAAACCCGCCAGCATGTCCCGGAAGTTGTCCGGACCGGTGGCGATCATCGTCGACAGTCCGATGGCCGCATCCATGGAGTAGCGGCCGCCCACCCAGTCCCAGAACCCGAACATGTTCTCGGTGTCGATGCCGAACGCGGCGACCGCGGACGCGTTGGTCGAGACGGCCACGAAGTGCCGGGCGATCGCCGCCTCATCCTTGAGGGCCGCCAGCGCCCAGCGGCGTGCCGACTGCGCGTTGGTCATCGTCTCGAGGGTCGTGAACGTCTTCGAGGAGATGATGAACAGTGTTTCGGCCGGATCCAGATCAATGACGGCCTCCGCGAAATCGGTGCCGTCGACGTTGGCGACGAACCGGAACGTGAGGTCGCGGGCGCAATAGTGGCGCAGCGCCTCGTAGGCCATCACCGGTCCGAGGTCCGACCCACCGATGCCGATGTTGACGATGTTGCGCACCTTCTGTCCGGTGTGGCCCTCCCAGCCGCCGCTGCGGATGCGCTCGGCGAACGCGGACATCTTGTCGAGCACCGCGTGGACATCCGGCACGACATCCCGGCCGTCGACCAGGATCGCGCGGTCGCGGGGCGCCCGCAGCGCCACGTGCAGCACGGCCCGGTCCTCGGTCAGATTGATCCGATCGCCCCGGAACATGGCGTCCCGGCGCTCCTCCAGTCCACTTTCGCGGGCCAGGGCCACCAGCAGCTGCAGGGTCTGGTCGGTCACGCGATTCTTCGAGTAGTCGAGCAGGAACCCTTCGGCTTCGGCGCACAGGCGCGTGCCGCGTTCATCATCGTCGGCGAACAGCGTACGCAGGTGCACATCCTTGATCTCGGCGTGGTGGGCCGCCAGCGCCCGCCATGCGGGCCGCTGCGCGACGGATCGGATTTCCCCCATGGGGCCGCCTCCTTCTTGCGGGCCGGATCACGGCCCGGCGGTGTCAGGGACAGGGTCGCGAGGCGCTGCCCGGCGCGTGCCAGCCGCCCACGGCGGCGGCCATCTCGGTGGCGGCTTCCGGGCCCCACGAACCCGGTTCGTAGAGGTGGATGGGGGCGGTGTTGCCCAGGATGGGATCGACGATCTCCCACGCGATCTCCACGGCGTCCTGCCGCGCGAACAACGTCGCTTCGCCCTGCATGGCGTCGGTCAGCAGCCGTTCGTAGTCGCCCAGGGCCGCCGCCCCCGGGTGATACTCCGCCAGCAGTTCCTGTTCCTGCGAAGCGGTGCCTTCGCCACCGGCCTTCACCCGCGCCTCGAGTCCCAGCATGATGGGCGTGGTGAGCCGGAACCGGATCCGGTTGCCCATGCCCGGGCCCAGGTTGGCGATGGGAGGCCGTTTGAGGGTCACCCGCACCTCGGTCACGGTGACCGGCAGGGACTTGCCGGTCCTGATCAGGAAAGGGACTCCGGCCCAGCGCCAGGAATCGATGTTCAACCGCACGGCCGCAAAGGTTTCGACCGCGGATTGCGGGTCCACGCCCTCTTCGTCGCGGTAACCCTTGAACTGACCGCGGACCAGGTTGTCCGGATCGAGCGGTTCGATGGCCCGCAGCACCTTGGCCGTTTCGTCGCGAATACCCTCGGGGTACTTCAGCAAGGGCGGCTCCATGGCGAGGTAGGCCACCACCTGCAGCAGGTGGTTCTGCAGCACGTCGCGGATGGCGCCGGCCTCTTCGTAGAACTTGCCGCGCCCCTGCACGCCGAAGCTTTCGGCCATGGTGATCTGGACGCTCTCGACGTAGTTGCGGTTCCAGATGGGCTCCAGGAAGGTGTTGGCGAAACGGAAATGCAGGATGTTCTGCACCGCGCTCTTGCCCAGGAAGTGGTCGATGCGGAAGATGTTCTCCTCGGGGAACACCGCGTGCAACTGCTGGTTGAGAGCCCTGGCGCCGGCCAGATCCCGCCCGAAGGGCTTCTCGTTCACCACCCGGCCGCCCCGCGCGCACCCGGACTCGCCCAGCTGGCCGACCACGTCGCCGAACATGCTGGGGGGAATGGCCAGGTAGTGCAACGGGTGCTGGGCGTCACCCAGCGTCCGGCGCAGGCGCCGGTACATGTCCGGATCGCCGTAGTCGCCGTTGACGTACTGCAGCAGCGACATCAGCTTGCCGAAAGCGGCCTCGTCCACCGGACCCTTCTCGGCGATGCTGTTGCGGGCTCTTTCGCGCAGCTTCTCGATGCCGCCTTCGCCCCGGGCCACGCCGACCACCGGCACGTCAAGGCTGCCGCAACGGGCCATCGCCTGCAGGGCGGGGAAGATCTTCTTGTAGGCCAAATCCCCCGTCGCCCCGAAGAACACGAATGCATCCGAGCGGGTCCTGTCCATCACGAGGTTCCCTTGTCGCCCGGCACCTCGTGGTGGCCGCCGAACTGGAAACGCATGGCCGAGAGCACCTGGTTGGCGAAATCGCCTTCGCCGCGCGAGGTGAAACGCGCGTAGAGCGCCGAGCTCAATACCGGCGCCGGGGTGCCCTGTTCGATGGCGGCCATCAGCGTCCAGCGCCCTTCACCCGAATCGGAGACCCGGCCGGAAAAGTCCGCGAGCTGCGGGTCGTCCTTGAGGGCGATCGCCGTCAGATCCAGCAGCCAGGAGGAGATCACGCTGCCACGCCGCCACACCTCGGTCACGTCCGCCAGATCGATGTCGTACTGGTGGGCTTCCGGATTGCGCAGCGGGGTGGTCTCGGCGTTGATCTCGCGCCCCTGCTTGCCGACGTTCGCGTGCTTGAGGATGTTCAGCCCTTCGGCGTATGCCGCCATCAGGCCGTATTCGATGCCGTTGTGGACCATCTTGACGAAATGCCCGGCACCGCTGGGTCCGCAGTGCAGGTAGCCCTCCTCGGAGGTGCCGCCGCCGTTTTCCCGGCCGGGCGTGCGCGGGATGTCCCCGATCCCCGGCGCCAGCGACTTGAAGACAGGATCGAGACGCCGCACGGACTCCGGCGGCCCACCGATCATCATGCAGTAGCCCCGCTCCAGACCCCAGACGCCGCCGCTGGTACCCACGTCCAGGTAGTGGATGCCCTTGGCCGCCAGCTCCTGCGAGCGCCGGATATCGTCGACGTAGTAGGAATTGCCGCCATCGATCACGATGTCCCCGGCGGCCAGATGCCCGGTCAGGTCGTCCAGGGCCGAATCCACCACGGCAGCCGGGACCATGAGCCAGACCGCGCGCGGCGCCGCCAGCTTACCGACGAATTCGGCGAGTTCCGTGCACCCCTGGGCACCTTCGGCGGCCATGGTTTTCACCGCTGCGGCGTCGTGATCGTAGACCACGCATTCATGCCCTTGGCGCATCAGTCGCCGGACCATGTTCGCGCCCATTCTTCCCAGACCGATCATTCCGATTTGCATCGCTTGCGTCTCCTAGGTTTTTGTCCGCTCGAGCTGGGCCCGGGCCGCGGCGATCACGCGTTCCTCGGTGAACCCGAAGAACTCCTGCAGGGTGCCGCCCGGTGCCGAGGCGCCAAAGCTCTGCATCCCCAGCATCGCGCCGTTCTGCCCGACATAACGTTCCCAGCCGAAGGTCACCCCCTGCTCGACCGAGACGCGGGCCGTCACCGCCGGCGGCAGGACCTGGTCGCGATACGCCTGGTCCTGGGCCTCGAACAGGTCCCACGAGGGCATGCTCACCACCCGCACCTTGACCCCGGCGGCCGTCAGCTTCTCGTAGGCGCCCACACAGAGCGCGATCTCGCTGCCGGTGCCCATGAGAATGACCGCGGGAGCTTCTCCGACGGCATCGGCCAGAATATAAGCACCTTTGGCGAGACCGGCCGCATCGCCGTACCGGGTGCGGTCGAGCGTGGGCAGGGCCTGCCGTGACAGGACCAGACAGATCGGCTTGTCGCGGGTTTCCAGCGCGACCCGGTAGGCCTCGGTCACCTCGTTGGCGTCGGCCGGGCGGATGACCCGCACACCGGGCATGGCCCGGAAGGAGGCCAGATGTTCGACGGGCTGGTGGGTCGGTCCGTCTTCGCCGACGCTGATGGAATCGTGGGTCCAGACACCCAGGACCGGTAGCTCCATCAGCGCGCTCAGGCGCATGGCCGGGCGGCAGTAGTCGGTGAAGATGAAGAAGCCGGCGACGTAGGGCCGCAGCCGCGTCAGCGCCATCCCGTTGGCGACCGCGACCATGGCGTGCTCGCGGACGCCGAAATGGAAATTGCGTCCGGCGGGGCTATCGGCCTGGAAGGTACCGGCACCGTCGAATTTCAGGACCGTCTTGGTCGACGGCGCCAGGTCGGCCGAGCCGCCGATCAGCCAGGGCAACCGCGGCGCCACGGCGTTGAGCACGACGCCGGAGATCTCCCGCGAGGCCTTGCCCTTCGCGTCGGCAGCGAAGACCGGCAGGTCCTGGTCCCAGCCGTCCGGCAGCCCGTGTTCCCGCATGGTCGCGAACTCGGCCGCCAGCTCGGGATACTCCTTGCCGTACGCCGCCAGCAGGGCCTCCCACTCGGTGCGGGCGGTCCGGCCGCGCTGGCCCATCTGCGCCTGGAAATGCTCGGGAACCCCCGCGGGCACCAGGAATTCCGCGTCCGGATCCCAGCCGTAGGCCTGCTTGGTCAGCCGGGCCTCCGCGGCGCCCAGCGGCTCGCCGTGGGCCGAGGCGGTGCCCTGCTTGTTGGGCGACCCGTAGCCGATATGGCTGTCGCTGATGATCAGCGTCGGCTGATCGTCGGTCGCCTGCGCCTGTTTCAACGCCCGGTCGATCTGCGTCAGGTCGTTGGCGTCCGCCACGTGGGTCACGTGCCAGCCGTACGACAGGAAACGCGCCCCCACGTCCTCGGTGAAAGCCAGGTCGGTGTGCCCCTCGATCGTCACGCGGTTGCGGTCGTAGATCCAGCACAGGTTGGCCAGCTGCAGGTGCCCCGCCAGCGACGCCGCTTCGCAGCTGACGCCTTCCATCATGCAGCCGTCGCCCGCCAGGGCGTAGACCTGGAAATCGACCAGCGGGAAGCCGGGGCGATTGTAGCGGGCGGCCAGGTAGCGCTGGGCGATGGCCATGCCCACGCTCATGGCCACGCCTTGCCCCAGCGGGCCGGTGGTGGCCTCGACGCCGGAGGTATGACCGTACTCCGGGTGTCCCGGCGTGCGGCTGTGCAGCTGGCGAAACGCCTTGAGGTCGTCGAGGGACAGCGCGGGGCCGCCCAGACGGTCGCCGTAGGACGGCGCGGCGGCCTTGATGCCCGTCAGATGGATCAGGGAGTACAGGAGCATGGAGGCGTGGCCGGCCGACAGCACGAACCGGTCCCGGTTGAACCACTCCGGAGCGGCGGGGTCATACCGCAGGTAACGCTGCCACAGGGTGTAGGCCAGCGGCGCGGCGTCCAGGGGCGTGCCGGGATGGCCCGAATTGGCCTGCTGGATGGCGTCGATCGCCAGCGTGCGCATGGTGTTGATGCATAACTGGTCCATATCCCGGGCTGAACTCATGAAATTTCTCCATTGTGATGGCGGGCGCGCCGGCGACGGGTCCGCGTTGGTCGAACGGTGGACAGCCAGTTGTACACCAGGGACGGTTTAATTTCAACCGGGGCCCAGGCGCGGACACTGGCGACCGGCAGCGGCTTCCTGTAGAATACCGTCGAACTCAACGCGACCGGCGGCCGATTCGCAGGCGCGTCTCGCTTGGCGCCCGAATTCGAGAAAACCACGTTATGAGGTATTGTGGCCAGCCCTGAGCCCTCCGGCGAATCCCCGCGGAAAAAGCCCTCCGTCTCGGCGTCCAGCATGCGCCACGCGTTTGCGGCCATCATCTGGCCGCGGCGGAAACTGGTGCTGATCGGACTCGTCCTCATCGCGGTCAACCGCTTGTCCGGTCTTGTTTTACCCGGTTCGAGCAAGTACCTCATCGACAATGTCATCGTCAAGCACGACACGGCGCTGCTCAAGGTGCTGCTGCTGGTCGTCGGGTTGGCCGTTTTTGTCCAGTCGGTGACGTCGTTTCTGCTGACCCGCCTGCTCAGCGTCGAGGCGCAGCACCTGATTTCGACCCTGCGGGCGCAGATGCAGAAACATGTCATCCAGCTGCCGATCGCGTTTTTCGACGACAGCAAGTCAGGGGCCCTCGTCTCCCGGATCATGACGGACGTCGAAGGCGTGCGCAACCTGGTCGGCACCGGGCTGGTCCAGCTGGTCGGCGGGCTGCTGACCGCCGGTGTGGCGCTGACCCTGCTGATCCGCATCAACGCCCAGATGACGCTCTACGCCATCGTCCCTTTGATCATCTTCGGCCTGATCTCGATGAAGGCCTTCGCCTACATCCGCCCGATCTTCCGCAAGCGGAGCGCCATCAACGCCGACGTGACCGGCCGTCTCACCGAAACCCTCGGCGGTATCCGCGTGATCAAGGGCTTCGGCGCCGAGAAGCAGGAGCACCGGGTCTTCGAGCAAGGCGTCGACCGCGTTTTCCAGAACGTCAAGCAGTCGCTCACCGCCACGAGCCTGGTGACCAGCACCGCGACGCTGCTGATGGGCCTGATGAGCATCATCATCATGGGTATCGGGGGCACCCTGATCATCAAGGGCGAGATGACCGTGGGCGAGTTCGTCTCGTTCACGCTGTACATGGCGTTCCTCATCACCCCGATCGTGCAGATGAGCAACATCGGCACCCAGATCACCGAGGCCTTCGCCGGACTGGACCGCATGGAGGAGATCCTGTCCATGGAAGGGGAAGGCGAGGAGCAGGGCCGCACGGTCGTGCTGGACGGGATCCGGGGCGACCTCGCCTTCGAGAACGTCTATTTCGCCTATGATGAAGGCAAGGACGTTCTGCGGGACATCACCTTCGCGGCTCCGGCAGGATCGGTGACGGCGCTGGTGGGCAGCTCGGGTTCGGGAAAATCGACCGCCGCGGGCCTGGCCGCCTCGTTCCGGACCCCCACCCGGGGCGTCGTGCGCATCGACGGTCACGATCTGACCACCATCAGGCTCGACAGCTACCGCGACCATCTCGGCGTCGTGCTGCAGGATGAATTCCTGTTCGAGGGCACGATCCGCGAGAACATCCTGCTGGCGCGTGCCGGGGCGAGCGAAGAGGATCTCCAGGAGGCGGTGACCGCCGCGCACGTCAAGCAGTTCACCGACGGTTTCGCCGAGGGTCTCGACACCCTCATCGGCGAGCGCGGCGTCAAGCTCTCCGGCGGTCAGCGACAGCGCGTCTCGATCGCCCGGGCGCTGCTCGCCAACCCGCGGATCCTCATTCTCGACGAGGCCACATCCAGTCTCGACACCGAGAGCGAGGCGTTCATCCAGGAAAGCCTCGTCCACCTGATGGCGGGCCGGACCACCCTGGTCATCGCCCACCGCCTGAGCACCATCCGCCGGGCCGACCAGATCCTGGTCCTCGAGGACGGCCGGATCGTCGAGCGGGGGCGGCACGACGAGCTGATCGCCGCCCAGGGGCGCTACCACGAGCTCTACACCTACCAGGCGCGGATCTAGCGTCCCGCCCTGACGCCGGCAACATTCCGGACCGACCCTTCGTATACCCCTGCGGTCCCCGGAAACGGCCCGGAAACACTGAAATACCGGAATATATGGAGGCAGCCCTGCGATGAAGAAGAAACTCCTGTGGATCGGCGTCCCGATCCTGGTGGTGGCCATTGTCATTGCCGCCATGGCGATGCGCGGCGGAGGCGACGAAACCCTGTCGGTGGAAACCGCCAAGGTGGACATCCAGAAAATCGTGCAGAAGGTGAGTGCAACCGGGAAGATCCAGCCCAAGGTCCAGGTCCGGGTCAGCGCCGACGTGAGCGCCAAGATCACCAAGCTGGCCGTGGTCGAAGGACAGTGGGTGGAAAAGGGCGCCTTCCTGGCCGAGCTCGACCGCGAGCGTTATGTCGCCGCCGTCGAAAGCGCCGAAGCGAACGTGCGCGCGGCGCAGTCGAACGCGAAACTGGTGTCGGAAAACCTCGAGCGCACCCGCAGGGAGTTCGAGCGTTACCGGGAGCTGGTGGAACAGAACCTGGAATCGGCCGCGACCTTCGAAGACAAGGAATCAGCCTACCAGGTGGAAGTGGCACGCCACGAGTCGGCCACCTACGCGGTGGAACAGGCCCGGGCCGCCCTCAAGCAGGCCCGCGACGATCTTTCCAAGACCACCATCTACGCCCCGATGTCCGGCACGATCAGCGACCTGCGCAAGGAGCAGGGCGAGATCGCCATCGGCTCGCAGTTCCAGGAAGACGTCATCATGATCATCGCCGATCTGTCGGAGATGGAAACGCAGGTCAACGTGGATGAGAACGACATCATCTCCATCGCCATCGGCCAGCACGCCGACATCGAAGTGGACGCGCTGCTGGACCAGGTGCTGACGGGCGTCGTCGCCGAGATCGCCAGCAGCGCCAACGTCGCCGGAGAGGGAAGCTCGGACCAGAAGACCGAGTTCGAGATCAAGATCAGCATCATCGATCCGCCGGCGACCCTGCGCCCGGGCATGACGGCGGCCGCCGAGCTGTTCACGAAGACGAACGAGAACGCCCTGAGCGTGCCAATCCAGAGCGTCGCGGTCCGCACGGTCGACCAGCTCGTGATGGCGGGCGAAACCCGGGAAGACGCCGAGAAACGCTACACCGCCGACCGCGACGGCTTCGTGGAGATCGTGTTCTGCATCGAAGAAGGCAGGGCCGTGGCCAAGCAGGTCGAGACGGGGATCCAGAGTGATGATCTGATCGAGGTCCTCAGCGGTCTCGCCGAAGGCGAAGAGGTGGTCACCGGGAGCTACCGCGCCATCTCGAAGGATCTCGCCAACGGCGAAGCGGTGACCGTCAGCGATGATGCCGGCGAACCGGGCGAGGCTTAGACCCGTGGCCCCCGCCAACGCACACACGCCCCAGCCCGAGTCCCAAGCCGCCCTTTCGCTGCGCGACGTGGTGAAGACCTACGACATGGGCGCCATCCAGGTCCAGGCCCTGCGCGGGGTGTCCCTCGACATCGTCCGGAACGAATACGTCTCCATCATGGGGCCTTCCGGATCGGGCAAGTCGACGCTGATGCACGTGATCGGCTGCCTGGACGTGCCCACCTCCGGCACCTACACCCTCGAGGGCCGGAAGGTGGCCGAGATGTCCGAGAACCAGCTGGCGGAAATCCGCAACGAGGAGATCGGCTTCGTGTTCCAGACCTTCAACCTCATCCCGCGGGTCAGCATCTTCCAGAACGTCGAACTGCCGCTGGTGTACGCGGGCATGTCCCGCGGTGAGCGCCGCCGGCGCGCCATCGATGCGATCGAACGCGTGGGCCTGGCCGACCGCATGAAACACAAGCCCAACGAGCTCTCCGGCGGGCAGCGCCAGCGCGTGGCCATCGCGCGCGCGCTGGTCTGCAACCCCTCGATCATCCTGGCCGACGAGCCCACCGGCAACCTGGACAGCAAGACCGGCGCCGAGATCATGGAGATTCTCGACGGCCTGCACGCCGCCGGGCAGACGATCATCCTGGTCACCCACGAGGACTACATCGCCCGGCACGCCCGACGTACGGTGCGGCTGATGGACGGCCTGATCGAAAGCGACGTGGTGGTGAGTGCCCCATGAAGCTGTTGCGCGACATCGCCGAAGCCTTCCGGATCGCCCTCTACGCGATGCGGGCCAACAAGGCGCGCGGCGCCCTGACCACGCTGGGCATCATCATCGGCATCGTCGCGGTGATCCTCACGATGACCGCGGCCAACGGCCTGCAGAACACATTCCGCCAGAGCTTCGCCTCCGTCGGCGCCGACGTCATCTACGTGTCGCGGATGCCCTGGGTCATCCAGGGTGATTTCTTCCTGTACCGCAACCGCCCGCAGATCGATCTCAAGCAGGCCAGGGAGCTCGAGATCCGGCTGCGCGGCAAGGCGATCGTCAACCCCACGATGGACACCGGCCGCGACGTGAAGTACCGCTCCGAGACCCAGTCGGGGCTGCGCATCATCGGCACCACCGAGAAGCAGTCGCTGGTCTCCAGCGCCCAGCCCGAAATCGGGCGTTTCCTTTCGGAATTCGATGTCACCTACAAGAAGAAGGTCTGCGTCATCGGCACCGACGTGCGCGAAGCGCTGTTCGGCGCGGCCAACCCGCTGAACAAGACCATCCAGATCGGCCGCACGTCGTTCCGGGTAATCGGTGTCATGGAAAAGCAGGGCGGCAGCTTTCTGGGCGGCCCCAATTTCGACCGCCAGATCTACATTCCCATCACCTCCTACGTGAAGGCGTACGGCGGTCACCGCGGACGCCAGGGAGTCGACGTGGCGGTCAAGGCGCCCTCGAAGGAGGCGCTGGACGAGCTGGAGTTCGAAGTGATCGGGGAAATGCGCAAGATCCGCCAATTGCGCCCCACCGAGGACGACAACTTCTCCATCAACAAGCTCGACACCCTGGTCGGCGCCTTCAACAACGTGATGGGCGTCGTGCTCCTGGTCGGGCTGCTCGTGACCAGCATTTCGCTGTTCGTCGGCGGGGTGGGCGTGATGAACATCATGTTCGTCTCGGTCACCGAACGTACCCGGGAGATCGGTATCCGCAAATCGATCGGCGCCAAGCCCCACAGCATCCTGCTGCAGTTCCTGTTCGAAGCGGCGGCCATCTGTCTGCTGGGCGGCGTGATCGGTATCCTGGTGGCCTCGTTCCTGACCGCCGTGATCAACAAGGTGCTGATGCCCGCCAGCGTGTCGTTTTCCATTCTGTTCACCGCAGTGGTGGTGTCCATCGCGGTGGGTGTGCTGGCCGGCCTGGTCCCGGCCTTCCGCGGCTCCAAGCTCAACCCCATCGAGGCGCTGCGTTATGAGTAGCGCCAAACACAGGAGTCCTGGCCATGGGTCTGCTTGACGCGTTCACCATGTCCTTCGGGGCCATCATCAGGAACAAGCTGCGCTCCCTGCTGACGCTGGTCGGAATCGTCGCCGGGGTGGCGTCGATCATCGCCGTGATGACCGCGATCTCGGTGGTGCAGACGACCATGGAAAAGGAAATGAGTGTGCTGGGCGCCCAGGTGTTCCAGGTCCAGAAGTGGCCCGCGGGCTTCAACTCCGACGGCGATCGGCGCCGGGCCATGCATCGCCCGCCGCTGACGGTCGCCAACGCCAACACCATCCGCGAACAGGTGGACAACGTGGACCTGGTGGGCGCCGAGATCTGGGACTTCGGCCATGCGGTCGAATACAAGGGTGAAGCCACCAACCCGAACAGTTCGATCGTCGGCGGCACGCCCGAGTACCCGGCCAACAACACCCACTATGTCGGCCAGGGCCGCAACATCTCCCAGGGTGACGTCAAGTTCCACCGCAAGGTGTGCGTCATCGGCTTCGCGATCGGGCAGGAGTTGTTTCCCTTCACCGATCCCGTCGGCCGGGATGTGCGTGTGGACGGACGCAAGTACCGCATCATCGGCGTGTTCGACAAGAAGAACTCCGCCTTCGGCGGGGGCTTCGACCAGTACATCCTGATTCCGGTCACCACGTTCCTCGATACCTACGGCATGATCGGCCGCGGCGGCTTCGAACGATCAGTCAACATCACGGTCCGCGCCAAGACGCCGGAACTCGCCGCCGACGCCCTGGAGGAAACCCGCCAGTTGATGCGGCGCGAACGCGGCCTGAAGGCCAACGAAGAAGACAATTTCGACTTTTTCAGCAGCGAAAGCCTGATCACCCAGTTCAACGAGATGACCCGGGGCGTGAAGCTCGCGGCGTTCGTCATCGGGATCATCGCGCTGGTCGTCGCCGGCATCGGCATCATGAACATCATGCTGGTGTCGGTGACCGAACGCACCCGGGAGATCGGCATCCGCAAGTCCATCGGCGCCAAACCCCGCAGCATCCTGCTGCAGTTCCTGCTAGAAGCTGTCATCCTGTGCAACATCGGCGGTGTGGCCGGGGTCCTGGTGGGCTTCGGGCTGGGCAACGTCGTCACGCTGTTCGCCCCCTTCGACGTCAACGTCCCGCTGCAGTGGGCGGTCCTCGGTCTGGTCTTCTGCTCGATCGTCGGGATCACCTTCGGCCTGCTGCCGGCCGTCCGCGCGTCGCGGCTGCGTCCGGTGGACGCTCTCAGCTACGAATAGTCCTGAACGGTTGATCTGACGGGAAGCACGACCGTGAAGACCGACCCTTGGCCGGGACTGCTTGCCACCTCGATCCTGCCCTGATGCTCCTGGACGATCTGCCGCGAGCTTGACAGGCCCAGCCGGGATCTGACGACCGTGCCTTTGGTGGTGAAGCCGGGATCGAAGATCGTCGGCAGCTCGTCCGGTGCGATACCCCGGCCGGTATCACGGATGGCCACCCGCACCAGGCCGTCCTCCAATCCGGTGGTGATGGTGACGCGCCCCTGGTTGTCGCTGGCCTGGCAGGCGTTGCGGATGATGTTCAGGAACACATGGTTCAGTTTGCGCGCGTCGCAGTGGATCCGCGGTATCTCGCCGTACTCCCTGACGACGTCGACATCCTGCGGCAGATCGTGCCCGATCATCGCCAGGACGCTGTCCAGGCCCTCGTGCAGGTCCGCCGGTTTCATCTCCGCTTCGTCCAACCGGGTGAAGTTCTTCAGGTTCGTGATGATCTCGTCCAGGCGGGCGGTGCTCTCGTCGACCAGGCGGTCGGCCGTGCGGATGGCCCGCAGCGATTTCCTGATTCCGGCTTCCCGACCGGTGGCCGTCAGATCCAGATCCGCGAGCGCCGCCTGGAGTTTCGCGACGGCCCGGGACTTGGTGTCTCCCAGGCTGCGGACGGCGCTGATCGGTGTGTTGAACTCGTGCGTCAAACCCGCCACCAACAGGCCGAGCGACGCCATCTTCTCCTGGACGATGACCTGCTGCTGCATCCGCTGCAACTGGTCGAGCGTCTCTTCGAGTTCGGAGTTTTTCAGGTTCAGTTCCCGGGTCCGGTCGGCCACCTTGCGTTCGAGGCCGACGTTGAGCTCGGTCACCCGGTCGGACTGGTGGTTCACGATGGCCACGAAATAGAACACGGCCATCAGTGCGGTGCCGAGATAGTTGACGGCGTGCCACGCCTGGCTCGACGTCGGGAACACCACCGCCCCGCTGTAGCCGAACAGCAACCAGACGAGCGTACCGGCCGCAATCAGCAGGATGAACCGTCCCTGCGGCTCATGCGCGGCGCGCCGGTAGCCCCGGTAGGCCATGACGAACAGATACACGAAGATGACGGCAAACAGACCGAACAGGAATTCCCCCAGCGCGCCGAACTGGACATCCCAGATATGCCGGGGATCGTCGGAAATGTCGATGATCAGGTCGGTGAACTGGGACAGGAGCATGAGGGCGGCGATAAAAACGAGAGCGCCCGCGCGAAAGCGTCCGGCCCTGATCCCCAGGACCTTTTCGGCCGGCCTCTTGTCGTAGCCGGTGAAGGCGAAGAAGAAAAGGATCAGGGTGATCGGAATGAGGAAACCCAGGGTGAAGGTGGTCCGCATCCAGGTGTGGATCCTGTCCACGGCGCCGAACTGGAACCACGTGAAGAACGCAAAGGCGTCCAGGGCCAGGGCCAGCGTGAAGAAGGAAAACTTCCGGTTGATGCTCTCTCTGGCGCGGAACAGCCAGGTGACGACCGCCAGCACGGTGCAGAGAACACCCGCGATGAGCATGGGAACGGCATAGACATTCATCTCGCGCGGTCCGATTCTTTCCGCCCACGGACCTCGCTACCCTGTTCATTACCTGACTCAGACAGGGTCACCCCTTCGCCCCCATTCACCCTTAACGAGCTCTAGCGCAGGAGCACCAGTTTGCGGCTTTCCAGCGTGTTGTTCGCCGTCAGGCGAACGAAATAGACCCCGCTGCCGACCGCGCGGCCACCGTCGTCGCGCCCGTCCCACCGGATGTCGTGCCTGCGGGCCGGAAGCACGGCGTCGCCGTCCAGAAGGCGGCGGATCCGGTGTCCCCGCACATCGTAGATATCCAGCTGCGCCGTGCCGTCGACAGCCAGGACGATACTCACCAGCGTCTGGGCGTTGAACGGATTGGGCGTGACACCCAGCAGTTGCGCCGCCGACGGTTTCGCCGGCCCCTCGTCGACTGCCGACGGCAGCGCCGTACTGGACAGGAGCGCCGCGGCGTTGATCACCAGGGCCTGCGCCTGGCTCTGATTCGTTAACGCCGAGAGGGCGAACGGAAAATAGACCACCTGAGCGGCCGGATCGACGGGATCGGGGTCATAGACGATCGCCCCGCCCGAACCGGCAATATTGGCATTTTCCAGCACCAGCTCGGTGCCCACCATCGGCGTCAAGGCGTCCTGATCACTTTCGGTGCCGTAGGAGATTCCCACCGGCGGCAAAACCGCCAGCGGCTGGGTTAGCAACGCGTGCGACGCCATCTGCGCCGGGGCACCCAGCGGTCCGGCATAGTCGCTCAACCATCCGGACGCATGCAGGACATTGGCGCCGAAACTGCCGTATCCCGGATACACCAGAGCGGCATATCCCGTCTCACCGCCTTCGATGAGCAGCCGACCCCCGCCGCCCACCCAGGACGCGATCAGGGACCGCGTCCCGCTGTTCGCCAGCGGCGTCGGATTGCTCCCCGAAACCAGCACCACGATTTCACGATCCACGAAGTCCCCCGCGACGATCGTGTTGGCCGTCTTCACCGTCACGACATAGCCCGCGACGTCCAACCATCCGGCCGTCGTCGCACCTTCGCCCGAGGCGTCGTCGACCAGCAGCACGCGCCCCGCGCTGCCGATGATCCCGAAGGTATGCGGGCCGGACTGGGTCTGGTTGCGCGCCAGCGACGCGTCGGTGGCGGTGATGGTATAGCTGATCAGATCACCCACCGACAGGTCGGCCGCATCGAGCGGCAGCTTGCGCGCGTACACGTCGCCCTGACCGCGGAGCAGCGGATGCGGACCATTGGCCGGACCGCCGTTGACGCTGAACGTCACGGTCACCTCTGCGATGCCGAGATTGTCGGTCGCTGCGGTCGTGACAGCCGGCGGCCACGTCGCCAGCGGCTGCGCTCCGAGCGGAGCGTGGACGATCTCCGGCGGTATGACGTCCTGCCACACGGCAAACGCAAAGGCATCCACAGGCCCGGTCCGCGGCAATCGCGCCGTCAGCCCCTGGGTATCGGCTGCTTCGAAGTAGTAGGCGACGGTCGTCCCGGTCGGCTGGCCGGGAATGGCCGTCGCGTAGCCGCCGCCGCTCGTAGCGTTCATCGGCAAGGGCAGCCACTGGCCGGCGTCGATCCTGTAGTAGAGCGTCGGCGGCTGGGCCGCCAGGGGGAACTGATCGGTGACGACGGCCTCGATCGTGTACGGGCCGGAGGTATCCTCGGTGTCCGCCAAGGGTGTGTGTGTGATTTTCGGCCCCCAGTAGAAAACCGCTTCCAGCGCGTTGACCATCCCCCACCCGTAGTTGGTATCGGGGGTGTCATGCCGATCGGCGGTTTCACGCAGCGCTTCACGTACCTGGAACGGGTCAAGGAAAGGGGCCCGTTCGAGGACGAGCGCCGCAACGGCGGCAACGAACGGCCCGCTGAAAGAAGTGCCGCCCGCGATGCCGTACGCCAAATCGTCGTTCGGGTCCACGACCGGAACCTGGATGCCTTGGGCGACCACATCGGGCTTGATGCGTCCATCGTACGTGGGTCCGGACGATGACCCCAGGGCAATGATGCCGTTGACGTCGGTGGCGCCGACAGCCACGACACTGTCGCCGTCCGCCGGAGCGACGATCACGTCGAAGTTCGAACCACCCTGATTGCCGGCCCCGTTGATCAGGAGCAGCCCACGCGCCGCCGCCATGTCCGCCGCGATGGTGGACGCAGCCGTATTGCCGTCATAGTGGCTTTCCATGGTGGTAAACCAGTACCCGAGGCTGCTGGACACGAGGTCCGCGCCCTGGGCCTCCGCCCATTCGAGTCCCGCCACCCACCAGTCCTCCTCGATGGGGCTGGTCAACGAGGTATCCTCCGCCCGGACCAGGATGACCGCTGCGTTGTACGCGGGGCCGACGAGGCTCCCGGGGGCATAGCCCACCGCCGTCGAAATGACTTGGGTCCCGTGCTCGTGGGAATCGATCGGATCGCCCGGTTCGTAGTCGACCACGCCATCGAGGCCGGCAAAGTCGTACTGGGCCAGCACCGTCAGGTGGTCGAGCGCATCGTGCGTCAGGCGAAATCCCGTATCCATCATGGCCAGCTTGACGCCCGCGCCGGTATAGCCGAGTTCGTGCACGGGCGGCACGTTGATCAGTTCAAGACCTGCGAGGCTGGGGCCGTAGTCCAGGGTCCACCGGGCCGCTGATGACGGCGCCTCCTGCGGCGTCGGGCGCTGGGTCTGCTGCACCTGGACCGGCGCGATGGGCAATGTGCTCCACACCATATCCACCCGCCTTACCTGCGGCAGGGCGGCGAGACTGCGGATCTGAGCGTCGGTGGCGTTGTAGCTGGCGGCGTTGAGCCAGCGGCTTTGACGGCGGAGCTCGGCGCCCGTCGCAGCGGCTGCGGCCAGGTGACCGGGATCCAGCGCAAGATCGCCGACATCCACGAGGCTCTTACCCGGCCGCGCCGTCTTGGCGCGGCGGCGTGCGACGTCCGGCGCGAGGATCGCTGCGGCGCGCTCCAGCGCAAGCTCCCGCTGCGCCGGCGTCAGGTCGCGCTCGCGGAAGTGCACCCAGACGGCGACCCGGCCGTCGTGCGCGCGCAGCGGATGATCCGGAACCTGGAGAATCGTCTGAAGGTTGGGATCGATCGTGTGCGGCGGGGCTGATCGACCGGTTACGGGACATGAGACAGCAACGGCGATCGCGAGGCCCAGGAAAACGAACATCAGGGAAGAACAGCTGCGGCCGTCTTTCGCACACATGGTTCGTCCTCCGGGCTATCCTTGGCCGGCCATCGCGGGCGCGGCACGGTCGATATCCTTCAGTACACACGACGGGGCATGAACGTCGACTCTGCGGCAAACGCCCATCGTGACGGGGTAAGTCTACCACACCGACCCTGCGACGGGGCGATCAATCCCGCGGATCCGCGCG
This sequence comes from Candidatus Krumholzibacteriia bacterium, assembly GCA_942492615.1. GTDB lineage: Bacteria > Krumholzibacteriota > Krumholzibacteriia > LZORAL124-64-63 > LZORAL124-64-63 > CALOFL01. The sequence goes on along the minus strand of CALOFL010000001.1, from coordinate 88,938 downwards.
CACCCCGCCACGGGCGGCAATCTCCTGACGCCTTCTGCGCGGCGCGGGAGTCGCGCACGGACAAGGGCCCTTGACACGGCGCACGGTCCCTTTTCATTATGGCCGGACAAGCGCTCTCAATACGGATCCTGTATTCGAATCCCGAGGTATTTCATGAAGCCGTCCGGTTTCGCCATCACCCTGGTTCTGCTCGCTGTCGCCGTCACGCCGTCAGCCGCCGCGGACACGCCCCCCCGGGTGGTCGAGGTGGGGCTGTTCCTGATCGATATCGCCAACCTGGACGAGCACGGCGAGACCTACACCGCCGAATTCGACGTCATTGCCCGCTGGCAGAACAGCGCGCTGGTTTTCGAACCGGCGCCGGACGAGGAGATCCCCCGTCTGTTGACCGGCGACGAGGCCGTGGCCTTTCTGGCGGCCAACTGGAGTCCGCAGCTGTTCGCCGTCAACGTCGTGGACGCACCGGCCGACAGGCTGGCGCGTGCGTTGTTGTATCCCGACGGTACGGTCACCGTCCGCGAGCGCGTCCGCCGTGTCCTGCGGGCCCAGATGGACTTCCACTGGTTCCCCTTCGACTCCCAGATCCTGCCGGTCCATGTCGAGTCCATGCTGTACGATTCGGACGAGGTACGCCTGGAGACGGAGGTCGAATTCACGGGCTTCGATCCGACGTTCGAAATCGCGGAATGGACCGTTACCGACCTGACGACCGTCAACGAGGTACGGACGCGGCTGCAGGAAAACCAGACCTACGACCGCCTCAGCTTCCTGGTGCAGATCGACCGCCAGCGGGGGTACTACCTCTGGAAGATCATCCTGCCCATCGTCGTCATCGTCATCCTCTCGTGGATCGTGTTCTGGATGTCCACCGAGCCTCTCGGCCGCCGCGCGGGTGTTTCGTCCACCGGCATGCTGACGGTGATCGCCTACCAGTTCGTGGTCGCCGACTCGCTGCCCCGTTTCTCCTACCAGACGGTCCTGGACCACTTCATGCTGGCCTCCCTGTTGACGATCGCCGCCACGATGGTGGTCAACCTGGTCAATTCGCGCCTCGAACCGGTCTCCCGGCAGCGGCTCGACCGGTCCAGCCGCGTGGTCTTTCCCGTCGTCTACTTCGCCGCCGTCGCCGTCGTCCTGTACCGGGGCCTGAACGGCGGCTGAGCGAGGGGTTTATTTGCCTTCGCGGCGCTCTGTAGCTAAATTCGGATGATGTTAATCCTAGATACGACATCCCCAGGCCGGCGGCGCACGCCGGCCGCCAGGCCACTGCTGGCAGCGACTCTCGTCGCCCTGCTGTGTTCCGTATTGCCGCAAGTTGCCGCTGCTGCGCCCGTCACCGCGACCGGGAACGAGAAGCCGAAATTCGCCGCCACACCGACCTGATCCGGCTGACCCGGTGAGGGTGCGCCGCTCCGGGGGAGCGGCCTTCATGCCGACTGGATGTTCTCCGCGCGATACGTCGACACCGATGTCGAACGCGCGCGCTGGCGCTTCACGGCCAACTACCGGGTCTTCAAACGCCTGCAGCTGGGCGTCGAGTTCAATGCGACGATCGGCGAGTTCAGCCCGCTGGCCACCTTGTTCGTTCTGACGGAAACGGACCGGCGACCGGCGTTTTTTCTGGGGACGAGCTCGGACCGGATCGGCTCGCCGGAAGGCAAGCAGTCCTATTACGCGACGGCCAGCAAGCAGATTCCGGGACTCCGGACTTCGGCCTACTTCAGTCTCAACTACTCGGAGTGGGATGAGGGGATCAACGTCCCGTTTGGCGCCGCCCAGGAACTGGGAGGGAGTTTCGCCGCACGCTACATGTACGACGGCCAGCGCTCGCACGCGCTGCTGGACTACTACCGTGACGTTGTCGGCGTCAGCCTCATGTGGGTCTGGCTGGAGCAGTTCGGCATCGCGCTGCACGGCGGTTTCTGAGAGGCGGCGTCGCCGGCCGGCGCGGAAGACCGGTCTTTCCAACCGGATTGGTTTAGATTACACTGACGTGCCGCTGACGACCTTGACCCGGGACCCGGATTCCGCCGTTCCCGATGCCCCCAGTCCTGGAGACTTCCTTGCTCGGCAAAACCCTGGCCCACTACGAAATCACGGATTCGCTCGGCAAGGGCGGCATGGGCGAGGTCTACCGGGCCCGCGACACGAAGCTCGGCCGGGACGTCGCCATCAAGGTTCTGCCCACCGAAATGTCCCGGAATCCGGAACGGCTGGCCCGCTTCGATCGCGAAGCCCGCACGCTGGCGACCCTGCAGCATGCGAATGTCGCAAGCATCTACGGGTTCGAGACCGCCGGTGAAGTCCGCTTTCTCGTCATGGAGCTCGCCGAGGGCGAGGACCTGAGCCAGCGTTTGCTGCGCGGCGCCATGGCCGCCGATGAGGTCGTCGACCTGGCCGTCCAGCTGGCGAAAGGCCTGGCGACTGCCCATGCGGTCGGCGTCATCCACCGCGACCTGAAACCGGCTAACATCAGGATTTCGACCGCCGGCAAGCTCAAGATCCTGGACTTCGGCCTCGCGCGCGCCTACGGCGCCGAAGAGGGATCCGATACCGGCCTCGAACATTCGCCGACCCTGACCGCCATGACCCAGCCCGGCGCCATCCTGGGGACCGCGGCCTACATGTCGCCGGAGCAGGCCCGCGGCAAGCACGTGGACCACCGCGCCGACATCTGGGCCTTCGGCGTCGTGCTCTTCGAGATGCTGTCCGGCCAGCGACTCTTCGCCGGCGAGACGGCATCGGACACGCTTGCCGGCGTGCTGCGGGCCGAAGTTCCCTGGGAGCAGCTACCCGCGGACACGACACCCACCTTGCGGCGCCTGCTGGAACGCTGTCTGGAACGCGACCCGGCCCGTCGGCTGCAGGCCATCGCCGAGGCGCGCATCACCCTCGAAGACCTGAAAGCGGGGCACACCGACGAATCGCCGCCGCAGACCACCACCGGCGGCGGATCCCGCTCCGGGCGCGAGAGGTTGGTCTGGATCCTGGCGGTCGCCGCCTTGGCGACGGCCCTCGCATCGACGGCGGTCCTGCGCAAGGGGGCTCCCGAACCGGCCCTGGTCCAGTCAACCCTCTTGCCGCCCGCGGGCTGGGACTTCGCGCCGGCGTCGCCGTTCGCGGTGAGTCCCGACGGCAGCCAGATCGCCTTCGTGGCCATCGCGCGACCGGAGAACGAAGCGACCACGGCCGGATCCAACAGCATCTGGATTCGCGATCTGGCCTTGCCCGAGGCCCGCCACCTCGCGGCCACCAATGGCGACGCATACCCGTTCTGGTCACCCGACAGCCGCTGGCTGGGCTTCTACTCCGACGGCAGCCTCAACAAGATCGAAGCGCGGGGCGGGCCGGTCATCCCCCTGTGCGAAGCCGCCGACGGCCGCGGCGGCACCTGGAGCGACCAGGGCATGATCGTCTTCCAGCGGGTGTGGAATGAAGGGTTGATGAAGTTGCCCGCCGGTGGCGGCACACCCGTACCGGTGACGACCCTGGACAAGGATCGCTTCGACGTGGCCCACCGGTGGCCGCACTTCCTGCCGGACGGCCGGCATTTCCTGTTCTACGTCGTCAGCACCACGAATCCGGCCACGAGCGAATTCAGCGGCATCTACCTCGGTTCGTTGGACGCGGCCGAACCCCGCCTTCTGCTGAATTCCGAGTCCCGGGCGATCTACGCCCGGGGCAACCTCCTGTACCGCGCCGGTTCGACGCTCATGGCCCGTCCGTTCGATGTTTCCGCCGAGCGGCTGACCGGCGAGGCGACGCCCGTGGCCTCCGACGTCACCGGCGGCAGCGTTTCGTGGGGCGGCGCGCAGTTCGGCACTTCCGAGGCCGGCGTGCTCGTCCACATGCGGGGCGCCGGCGCCACGCACACACTGCTCAACTGGCGCGACCGCAGCGGGCAGGTGCTGGACACCGTCGGTGATCCCTCGGGGTACTGGGAGCCCCGCCTTTCGCACGACGGCAAGCGCATCGCGGTCGCGGTCGGACAGGATGTGGGTGACATCTGGATATTCGATCTGGAAAGCGAGATGCAGACCCGCTTCACCTTCGACACGGCCGACGACCGAACGCCCATCTGGTCGCCGGATGACAGCCAGCTCTTGTTTTCATCGATGCGCGACGGCGAAGGCGGGATCTACATCCGGCCGACCTCCGGTCAGAGCGAGGCCAAGTTGCTGTACGCGGCCGACGTTCAGGTCGAGCTGAAGGACTGGTCGCGGGACGGGCGTCTGGTGCTGTTCAGCCGGATGAACCAGAGCGATGGTGATTCCGAAGTCTGGACCTTCGACCTGGAGACATCCGAAGCGGCGCCCTTGCTGACCGGAAAGTGGCTCGAAGACGCCAGGCTCTCTCCCGACGGCAAGTGGCTGGCGTTCGCCTCGAACGAATCCGGCAAGGACGAAATCTACGTGCAGTCTTTCCCGGCCGGCGCGGGGCGCTGGATGATTTCCAGCGACACGGGACCCGGCAGGGCCTCTCGACCCGCGTGGCGCGGCGACGGGCGCGAGATCTTCTATTTCCGAGGAAGCACGATCGTGGCCGTTCCGGTGCAGGGGGATGCCACTTTTTCGTTCGGCAAACCGACGAACCTGTTCAGCGTGAGTGCCACCACCGCCAGTGCGGATTTTGCCGTCAGCCCGGACGGACAGCGCATTTTGACCAACGAACTGCCGCCGGCCGACCTGAGCATGATCGGCGCCCGCCTGATCCAGAACTGGATGTCGGCGCTCACGCGCTGACGGCCCGGATTCCCCGTCCGAGTCCGATCATACCCGCGCCGATGACGACGCTGCCGATGATCATGCCGGTCGTGCGCAGCGGCGAGGCACCCAGGGCGACCGTCAATCCGAATCCCACCAGAATGGTGATCGGCGCCCAGCGCGGCGCGATCATGGTGCGCCAGGCGCTCACCGCGAGCAGGATCCAGCCGAGCGAAAACAATCCCGCGCCCGCCGCGAAACCGGCCGTCAGCAGCGGCGCCGCGTCGAGTCTGTCGAGAGCTTCGGGGGCCACCTGCGCGAGCGGTCGCAGCACGAACACGTTCGACCACTCCAGCCCCAGCAGCAGGCAGTTGCCGAGAATCGCGATCCAGAACGCCAGACGATCGAACCGCCCGCCGGTTTCGCCCTGCGCCAATCGCACGCCGACGGTGCCCAGGATATAGGCGATGGCCGCGGCCACCGCGAGCGACAGGCGGATCAGGTACGGCAACGAGGTCCGGACGGCCTCCTCGCCCGCTTCGGTCGGCATCATCGGCGTGAACACGGCGTTGAGCACGATGAACAACGCTCCGCCGATCATCAGCGCCGTGCCGCATTCTCTCGTCATCCGCTTCATGGGCGATCCTTTCCGTCGGGACGGTCGAGAATAGCAGGTACACGGGCCGGGCTCAACGGATTGACAGGCCCGTGCCGCCTTCGGATCATCATGCGCGCCTCGCCTGGCGATCACGAGGTGACCGCGGCCCCTGCGTACCCCCTCGTTCGCACCGGCGGGGCGGCGGCACCTTGTCGTTTTGAGGTTGATTGAAAAAATGATATCATAAAGGGGCACGAGGCTGTAGACCCGTGATCGGCCAACTTCTGCAGGAGGGACCAGGCGTCATGAAACGACTGCTGGCTGTCACCGTGATCGTCGCCGCCACCGGTCTTTTGTCGCTTGAAGTCGTGCGGCGAGACACGCCGACCGGCGACCGCGCCGCCTCGACCTGGTACCGCTCCGAAAAAGCCCGGCTGGACCGCTCGCTGCTGCACGCGGCGCCGGGCTCCGCCCGGGCGCTGAAGTTGCGGGGCAAGCTGGGCAAGCTCGAAAACTGGCGGCGGGGCATCGCCCGCTCGGGTTACCCCGACGAGTTCGCCCGCATCCTCGCGGAGATGCGGATTCCCGCCGACCGGGATGCCGCCGAATACGAGGCCGGCTACCGGCACCGCGAAATGGCCAAGGCGCGGCGTACGGCCGTGGCGCCGGACAAGAGCCTGATCTGGCGGTCCCGCGGTCCGGGAAACGTCGCCGGCCGCGCCCGGGAGATCCTGGTCGATCCCGACGACCCGAGCGGCGACACCTGGTTCGTCGCCAGCGTCGGGGGCGGCGTCTGGCACACCACGGACGCCGGCGCCACCTGGATGCCGTTGATGGACGACCAGCCCCAGCTCTCGACGCAGGCGCTGGCCATGGCCCCTTCCAGCACGAACATCCTGTTCGTCGGCACCGGCGAAAGCTACTTCAACCAGACGACGATGAACGGCAACGGCGTCTTGAAGAGCGCCGACAAGGGCGCGACCTGGGCGCCCCTGGCCAGCACGGTGGGCGATCCGCGCTTCAACAACGTCTCGCGGATTCTCGTGTCGCCCACCGATCCGGACCTGGTTCTGGTGTCGACCACGGTAGGCCGGTACAAGGCCGCCCTGTATCCGACGACCCATATCTTCCGTTCGACAAACGGCGGCGTCAGCTGGGACGAGGTTTTCGCCGAGACCAACGGCAGCACCTACGACGCCCGCGTCCAGCAGCTGCTGGCCGACCCCACGGACTTCAACGTGCAGTACGCGACCGTCAACACCCGCGGCATCCTCAAGAGCACCGACGCCGGCTTGACCTGGAACTACGTCAACACCGGCATCACCGACATGAGCGGACGCTTCGAGCTGGCCATTTCGCCGGTCAACACCAGCTATCTGTACGCCTCGGCCGAGGGGGCCGCGTCGTCCAGGCTGTGGGTCTCGTGGAACGGAGGCCTGTCCTGGACCGGCATGGCCAACGCCGGCGGCTCCGACAGCTGGCTCGGCAACCAGGGTTACTACGACAACGCCATCGTCTGCCACCCCAGCGACGCCCGCATCGTCTATGTCGGGGGACTGGAACTGTTCCAGCTGACCATCAATTTCGTCGGCGGCACGACCTACACGGCCTGGCCCCTGGGCAGCTACACCTTCCCCCATCCGGACCATCACGACCTGGTGATCGTCCAACCGGCGAGTGGCGGCTGGTATCTGCTGGGGACCAGCGACGGCGGCGTGACCCGGACCGCCAGCGGCGCGTCCGGGGTGACGATGCCCATGCAGGGCATGGTCACCACGCAGTTCTACGGTGTGGACAAGTGTCCCGGGGTGAGCGCCTACATCGGCGGGATGCAGGACAACGGCACCTGGCGGTCCGCGATCGATCCGGACGCCGCTGATTCCTGGCAACTGTGCTTTTACGGCGACGGCTTCGAGGCGGACTGGCACTTCAACGATCCGCAGAAGATCATCGGCAGCGTGTACAACAACCGGCTGCTGCGCTCCCTGGACGGCGGCGTCAGCTGGATTGCGGCCACCGGCGGACTCGAGGACGTGGGCGCCGGCAAAGCCGCCTTCGTCACCAAGATCGGCAGCAGCTGGCAACGCCCGGATGACCTCTTCGCCGTCGGCGTCCAGGGCGTCTGGCGTTCGACGGATTTCGGCGGCAGCTGGACGCTGGCGCCGATCGCCCCGGACCGGTGGGGCGCCATGAGTTCGTTCCATGACGTGCGGGTTTCCGGCGCCGACCCGGATATCGTCTGGGCCGGCGGCCGCATGGACGCCACGGCGGACATCATGGTCTCGGTGGATGCCGGGCTGACGTTCAACCCTACGACCGATTATCCCGCAGTGGTCATGGGCGGTATCTCGGGCCTGGCCACCCACCCGACCGAACCGGCGACCGCATTCGCGCTGTTCTCGTTCGCCGCACGGCCCAAGATCCTGAAAACCACCGATCTGGGCGCGAACTGGACCGACATCTCGGGCTTCGGCAGCGGGACAGTCAGCGGCAATGGCTTTCCCGACGTGGCGATCTACGACCTGGTGGTCTGGCCCCATGATCCGCAGCGCATCTGGGTGGGCACCGAGATCGGTCTGGTCGAGTCCACGGACGGCGGTGCAACGTGGGCGCTGGCCGACAACGGCTTGCCCGCGGTCGGTATCTGGTTCCTCAAGGTGGTGGAGGACGAGATCATCATCGCCACCCACGGCCGCGGAATCTGGACGACGACCGTGCCGGGCCTGGGCGACGGCCTCATCTTCAATCCCCTGCTGACATCCATGGCGCAGGCGCCGACCGGCAAGCTGGAAATGACCTTCAACCTGCGCTCGGCCTACAGCTCGACCGAAATCCTGGTCGACGGTGTGCCGGTCAAGAATATCGGGCCCAATACCGCCGGGCAGCTGGTGACCCTCAGCTTGCCGGTTCACTTTTCCCGTAACGTGACGGCCTTCGCCCGCAGTTATGTCGGCAGCGCAACCTATCAGTCGAACGTCGGGCAGGCTGCGGTTTCCACCGCGCTGCGGGCGCCGTCCGCAGCGTTCGCCAACGACCTGGATGACGGCGGCGACCTGCCTTTCGCTCTCACCGGCTTCGCCTGGACCACCCCGTCCGGTTTCGACGACCCGGCGCTGCATACGGATCACAACTACCTGGACAACTTCATCTACGTCGCCACGCTGCTGGCACCGATCCGGGTTACGGCCAACTCGGTCCTGTCCTTCGACGAGATCGCCATGGTCGAGCCGGGCGAACCCGGCTCGTATTTCGGGTATCCCGGTTTCTGGGACTATGCCGTGGTCGAGGGTTCGTCCGACGGGCTGACCTGGCAGCCGGTGGCTCCGGGATGGGATGCCCGCGCCAATGCGCTCTGGTTGGCGCGGTTCAATTCCGGACAGGGCGGCGCCGAGATCATGTACGTCAATCGCAGCATCGTGCTCAACGATACCTTCGCCGCCGGCGAGGTCGTGATGTTGCGCTGGCGCCTGGAGGCGGATGTCTGGGGAAACGGCTGGGGCTGGGCCGTCGACAACATCACCGTGACGCCGGCCGATGTCACCGCCGTTGGCGAAAGGCCGCCGGCCTTGGCCTTGGGCCGGAACTACCCCAATCCATTCAATCCGCAGACGAACATCGGCTACAGCCTGTCCCGTGACGGCTGGGCCAGGTTGCAGGTGTACGACGCGCGCGGACGCCTGGTGCGGATCCTCGTCGACGGCCAGCGCACGGCGGGGTCCTACGTCGCGGTATGGGATGGCCGTGACGACGCCGGATTGAAGGTGGCGTCCGGCGTCTACGTATGCCGCCTGGTCGCCGGCGACGAGGTGCGACAGCAGAAGATGACGCTGATCAAGTAGTCCGGCTTTCTTGCCGGTTCGCGCCGGGTCGCCCGCACCGATCTCGCCGCGCAGACCGCATCGTTCGCGGAGCCCCAGCGGCGGTAGCAGTAGATCGGCGACCGTGTGCTTGACCAGCCGGTGGCCTTCCGCCTAGGATCCGACATGCGCCAACCGACCCGACATACGCTTTTCATGATGGCCGTCCTGCTGCTGGTCGTCGGCGTGGCCCGGACCGAGGAGGTGCCGGCACCGCGCCCGGTGCTCTTCCAGACCCGCACCATGGGCACGGTGGGCTCGGTGACCCTGGTCACCGCCGACTCGGCCGCCGTCGCCGATCTGGCCTACGCGGCTTTGGTCAGCTTCCACCACACCGATTCCCTGATGACCAACTGGACCGATATCAGCGAGACCGCCCGGATCAACCGCCTGGCCGGGATCCGGACGGTGACCCTCGAGCCCGAGGTCAACCGGGTGCTGACGCTTGCGGGTCAGGTGGGTGCGCTGAGCGGCGGCGCCTTCGATCTGACGGTCGAACCGCTGGTGCGGCTGTGGGGCTTCCTCGAAGGCCAACCGCAGGTCCCCACCCAGGCGGAGATCACCGCGGCGCTGGCCCCGGTCGGCTGGGACCAGGTGGAACACGACGGCAAGGCCGGCACGCTGCGCTTCCGGCACCCGGACACGCGGATCGACCTGGGCGGCATCGCCAAGGGACACGGCGTGGATCAGGTGCGGAACATCCTGCTGACCGCGGGCGTCACGAACGCACTGGTCGACCTGTCGGGCAACATGGTCGCCCTGGGCGACGCGACAGGATCGTCCGGCTGGACCCTCGGCATCATGGATCCCGAGAAGAAACACGACTACCTCGGGAGCATCGTCCTGCGCAACGAGGCCGTCGCGACCTCGGGCAACTACATGCAATACGTCATGAACGCCGGCACGGCGGACAGCCGCAAGTTCGGACACATCCTGGACCCCACGACGGGCTGGCCGGCCGACGGTATGGCCTCGGCCACGGTGGTCGCCGCCGACGCCGCGGTCGCCGACGCCTGGGCCACGGCCTTCATCGTGCTGAATCCCGAACGGGCCCGCCGCCTCGCGCGTGAACACGACGAGTTACAGGTGATCCTGATCGCGCCGGTCGTCGACGGCACCCAGGTGATCTGGGTCGAAGAGGCCCTGCGCGAAAAATTCGCTCTCAAAGAAGGCCTCACCGAGACCGTCGCGGTCCGTTACTTCTGATCCCCGCCTTCATCTCCCCGTCCTTCCTTAGCGCTCCTACTCAGCAGGACTGCGCCTTGCAGGTTCCGGTCTCCTGTCCCCGTGCCCTCCGCAGGCCCGGATCGGCGGGAAACTGCAGGCTTGCGGTCGCTTAACTCCCGACCAACACGCCGGGCCGGGACCGGTGGGCGGCACTGAAATCGGGCAAAAAGCACCCTGTATTCTAACAATGCATTTTCAATGAACTTGCGGGGTTCAGCTTTTTCACGATGGGTCGATAGAAAATTCCGATGAATTGAATCCTTTCTAAGGGAGTCCGGGATGAATCGAGATGCTATCGGGAAATCACTGCGCGGACCGGCCCTGATGCTGGGTCTCTGCGTGTGGCTGGGCGGATGCGAAACGGCGGCGCCGACGGACCCCGCTCCGGTGACCGGCGGGCGGGAATTTGTCCTGGACCAGGACGCCTTCGTGTCCCTGGTCAGCCCGGTGCTGACCAGCAAGGGTTGCGACAACACGGCCTGCCACGGTGGCGGGCGTCGCGGCACGTTCCAGCTCTCCCCGACCGACGACAAGAACCTCCTGTTCGATTTCGAGCAGGTCAGCAGCCAGGTGAATCCCCTGGACCGCGAAGCCAGCAACCTGCTGGTCAAACCCCTGGCGCCGGCGGCCGGCGGCGCCGAGCACACGGCTTCCTCCGAGCAGTTCGGCTTCATGTCGACGGCGGACCCCGACTACCAGGCGCTGCTGGCCTGGATCCAGGACGGGGAGCTGCGATGAAGACCCTCCTGTGCCTCGTCGTTTGCGGCTGGTTCCTGGCGCTGGGCCCGACGGCTTTCGCCGCAGAGGCGGTCGTGGGGAAAGCCCACGAGGACGGGCGCTTCTACCTCGTTCCGGAGATGCAGAGCGGGACGACCGCGCTGACGGACGGGCCCCGGACCTTCAAGCGCAAGCTGGGCATCAGCCCGGCCGTCGGCAGGCTGGGCAACGACCCGCTGTTCGCCATGCGTGTCGCCTTCAATCCCAACGAATGGCTCGGTTACGAGATCTCCTTCGGCCACAACCCGGCCTCGTCGCTGCACGCGGTGCTGCACACGTTCAACATCCAGCTGCGTTACCCGCTGCCCGGGCGCTTCCAGCCCTACGGCAGCGTGGGTTACGGGATGATCACGGTCTATCCGGGGCAGGCCATCCAGGCCGACCCGGTGACGAAGAACACCCTCGCCTTCGGCGGGGGACTCGAAATCTATCTCCGGGACGACGTCGCGGTGCGCGGTGAAATGCGCGGCGCCGTCATCCTCGGACAGTACAGAGGTCAGGACGACACGGTGGCCTATACCTACCGGGAGTACACGCTCGGTCTGGTCTTCTACCGCAGCCTCGGGGGATGACGCCACGGCTGAACCGGCTGGCGCGTCCGGCGGTTCGGCGTTCAACAGGGAGCTGACATGAAAGCGTACATGACACATACATGGATCACCCGCCTGGCGGTTCTGCCGCTGCTGGGAATCCTGATGGGGACGACCGGGTGCCGCGAAAACGCGCCCGACGACCTCATCATCCAGGAGGAGACCACCGAGGCCATCGTCTTCGTCAGCACGACGGACGAGGAAACGCTCAACCGCACCATGGCCTCGAGCAACCTCTACACGCTGTCCCCCATATCGCCCGACGGCGTGGTCACCCCGTTGACGAGCTTCACGGGCGCCTCGATCGCCGACCCGTGCGTGTCGTTCGACGGCCAGAGGATCCTGTTCTCGATGCGCCCCCAGGGCGGCGGGAACAACAACATCTACGAGATCGGCGCCGATGGGACCGGGCTGCGCCAGGTCACCTCCGGCGGCGGGAACGACTTCGATCCGCTGTACCTGCCCGACGGCAAGATCATGTTCACCAGTTCGCGGCACGGCGGCATGGACGAGTACAACCACGCCCCGGCCGAGGTGCTGCACACGTGCAACGCCGACGGCTCGAACATCGAACGGGTCAGCTTCAACATGAGCGACGACTTCGACCCGGTCCTGCTGCCCGACGGCACGGTCCTCTACACGCGCTGGGAGCACTTCGGTACCTTCAACCGGTTCCCGCTCTTCTTCAGCAACCCCGACGGCACCGGCGCCTTCCACAAGTTCGGTCCCCACAACCGGAACTTCTTCCACGCGCAGGTCATGCCCGACGGTCGGATCATCGCCATCGAGTCGACGATGGTGAACGAGGATTCCGGTCCCCTGGCAGTGATGAAGCTGGAAGCCGGCCCCGCCGATCCGGTGCGTGACGACTACGAAACCCACTGGAACGTGCTGACCGGCCAGGTCAACAACGACGGGGCGCCCTGGCCCCACGGGACGTTCAAGTATCCCTTCCCGCTGGGCGGACAGAGGTACGTCGCCTCGTATTCGCTGCCGGCGGCCGAGGAGATGGACGTCGACTACGGCCTGTACACCTTCACCATCAGCCAGACCGGTGCGGGCACGCAGGCGGACCCGGCGACCATCGCCATCGAGAACCTGACCTTCCTGTACAACGACCCGAACATGAACGAGTACGACGCCCAGCTGCTGGCGCCGCACGATCCGCCGCCGGTGCTGACCTCGACGGTGGACCACTCGGTGGACTACGGCATCCTCCGGGCCGACGACGTCTTCAACCGCAGCACGAGCGACGGCCAGGAAGTGCCGGTGCGCGGCGTCGACGCCATCGATTCGGTGGCCGTGTACGTGGGCATCCCCACCGAACGTGGTGAGGGCAACGATTTTTCGGCCAACGAGTTCGAGAAGCGTGCGCTGCTCGGGTTCGCCCCGGTCGAAGCCGACGGGTCCTTCAAGATGAAGGTGCCCGCCGACACCCCGTTCAGCTTCGCCACCCTGGACGAACTCAAGCGGGGCCGCGTGGTCAAGCGTACCTGGATGTACGTGCGCCCGGGCGAGGAGATCAACAACTGCACCGGCTGCCACCAGGACCGCGAGTTCTCGGCCCAGCTGAACGGCAACCCGAACCCGATCGCCGCCGGCGTGGAAGCCCACGACCTGAACCGGGACCCGTCGCAGTACCAGTACATCAACTACCGCGATCACATCGGGCCGATCGTCGAGGCGAGGTGCGCCACGTGCCACTTCCCGACCTATGCCGAGCGGGACTCGCTCGTGCTGCCGGACAACGTGTTCGTGACCGTGATCGACACGATCCCGCCGCCGGGCCACCTGGACCTGACCGCGGTGCCGGACACGACCGGCCGCATGATGCAGGTCTTCCCGCGCGGATACATCAACCTGTCCGGTGAGTCGGAGACGTCGCTGAGGCAGGCCGTGAACCCGGCCTTCCCGCGCCGTTCGGTGCTGATCGACTACATCCACGGACTCGGCGATGCCTCGGCCCAGGGGCCCCATCCGACCTCGGATCCGTTGACCCCCGCCGAGCGTGAACTGTTCACCATGTGGGTGCTGCTGGGCGCCCAGTACCGCTAGTGACCCAGGGAGAAGTCATGATGGAACGGAAGCTTATCCCCGGAACCCTGGTGGTCGCGACTCTCGTGGCCGTCGGGATGTCCGCGGCCGAACCGGCGGACCCGGGTCCACTGTTGATGAACCACGCCATGGAGAGCCTGTCCGGCGAAGCCGCCAGCCTCATGGACTTCGAGGGTGAAGTGCTGGTGGTCAATTTCTGGGCCAGCTGGTGTGCGCCGTGCCTGCGGGAACTGCCGATCCTCGACCGCTGGAACGAGAACTGGCGTCAGGCCGGAGCACGGGTGGTTGCGGTCTCCATCGACCAGAAGGCGGCCAACGCCCGGACTTTCGTGGCGAAGCAGGGCCTGAGCCTGACCGTCCTGATCGACGGGCCCGACGGCCTGGCCCGGCAGCTGGACCTGCCGGCGGTCCCGACGACCTACGTGATCGACCGGAACGGCCGGGTGGTGCTGCGGATCGAAGGCAGCGGCGAGAAGGATCTCGAGAAGATGCGGACCATGGTCGAGTCGCTGCTGGGCGACGTGGGAAGGGGGCCGGGAGCATGATGCGGATCACCAACAGAACCGGGCGCGGCGCCCTGCTGGCCTGCGTCCTGGCGGCGTGTGGCGCGCTCGCGGGCTGCGCGACGGTCAAACCCTACGAGAAGGAGCACCTGGCCGATCACCTCATGACCAACCCCATGGAGGAAATGGCCGCCATGCACGAGTTGAAGTGGCTCGAGGCCCGTGAAGGTTCGACCGGCGGCGTCGGCGGTACCGGCGGGGGGTGCGCCTGCAAATGAAGCGTCTGGCGGCATGGATGGTTCTGGTCGGTTCCGGCCTCGCGGCCGGCGCGGCGCCGACGTCTGCGGCGATCACGGACAACTCGGCCACCTACGCCCTGAACATGTTCTCGGACGTGGAGGGCGTGAACGTCTACACGCAGTACATCGACTACGCGGTGCAGACCGACCACCAGGTCACCATCAGTTTCCAGTGGGTGCACGACAAGATCGTGATCCCGGCCATCGACGCGGCGCCGGGCAGCCCCGAGTCGGTCGACGCGATCACCTCGGCCAGTCGGCCCATTCTCGACTACAACGACGCCTTCAAGGACTTCGTCAAGATCCGCAACTCCATCCAGGGGACGGTCAGCTACGGGGGCCTGAACGGGAGTTATTACGTCTCGTCGGAGAACGACTACTACGCCCAGATGGTCAGCGCCGGTTACGACCGCGCCTTCATGGACGAGAACTTCAACCTGTCCACGGGCGTGGCCTACAGCTGGGACCAGATCAGCCCCTACCTGCAGGACGGCACCCAGGGGTCGGCCAACCGCAACACCTTCCACTGGAACCTGGTGGGGACGCAGATCCTGACGCCCACGACGGTGATGCGGGTCGGGTTGGAATACAACGCGGTGGACGGACAGCAGCACGATCCCTATCGCGGCGTCTACGTGGACGGCACCATCGCGCCGGAACTGCACCCGGACCGGCGATCCCGCCGGGACGTGTTCATGAAGTTCAGCCAGTACCTGGGCAACGAATCGAGCCTGAAGGCGGACTTCCGCTACTACGACGACAGCTGGCAGGTCAGTTCGCAGACCTACGGCCTCAAGCTGAACCAGCGGGTTTCACGGCAGGTGACCTTCCGCTACCGCTACCGCTACTACACGCAGGTCCCGGCCTGGTTCTATCGGGACGACTACAGCAATACCACCAACGTCGACGGTTTTCAGACCGCCGACTACCGCCTGGGCGATTACGGAGCCCACCTGTTCGGGGGCCACATCACGTGGCATCCGGACAATCTGTTCGGGAGCGGGGGATGGTTGAAGCACACCGAGCTCAACTTCACGTTCGAGCGGTACTTCAACAGCAACAACTTCACGGCGAACATTCTCGAGACCAGCCTGAGGGTCTCGTTTTGAGCCGATGATGAAAAGGAGCCGGACATGAGCCGGATTACATTGATGATCGCCCTGTTGCTGGCCGGGACCGCAACGGCGGGCACCTTCAACCCCGCACCGTACCTGGCCGACGGGAACGTTGACGTCCTGACGCGCCAGGTGGCGAACCAGTCGTTCGACCGTGACCTGTTCGGTTCGCCGTACGCCACGGTCGTCGTGGGCAACGTCGACGTCTACGAGGGCTTTCCTTTCCTCGAAGCCCGGTACTTCCAGATCGTCAGCGATCCGGGCTGGAACCGGCTCGTGTTCGGCGAGGTGGACCGCGGCCTGCAGGCCTTCGACGGCCAGGGAACGGTCTTCGGGCCCCTGAACCGGCCGCGCGGGATGTCGGTCGACGACCAGGGCCGCATCTACGTCGCGGACACGGACAACAACCGCGTCCTGGTCTTCAAGGCCGAGACCGAGTTCGATCGCATGACGCTGGTGCCCCAGTACGAACTGACGGGTCTGAACCAGCCCCACGACGTGGCCTTCTCCGATGGCGGCACCCCGTTCACGGCCGATGACGACGCCCTCTACGTGGCCAACACCGGCCGCAACGAAGTCCGACGATACAGCCTCCAGGGTTCGGCGCCCCAGCTGACCTCGACCGTCGGCGGGCTGGGCAGCGCGGCCGGCGAGTTCGCCGGGCCGGTGGCCGTGACCGTCGGCCGCCGCGATGGGGCCCACACCGCCGAGATCACCGTGGCCGACGCCCACAACGAGCGCCTGGTCCAGCTGCGTGATACCGACGGCGCCCTGAAATGGATGGGCGAGCAGAAACACGACCGGGGCCTGGTCACCTCGTTGACCAGCGACCACTGGGGCAACATCTACGCGGCCGGACCCGAGGGCGGCGTAGCCAAGTACACGCCGGGCCTGAAGGCCGTGGCCGGCAGCATGACCGCGACCCATCGGCCGCGTGCCTTCCACGTGCCGACCGTCACGGTGACCGACCACCGGACCGGTCGCCGGGAACGCACCGGCGAGGGCCGGGGCATCCTGGTCGAGGAATGGGACCAGGGCAGCGGCCTGCGGGTGATGGGACTGGGCGTGGAGATCCGGAACCCCGCCCTGGCCGCCGACGGATCGGCGGCGGTGGACCTCTTCCTGACCGACCAGGCCGACGTGACCGTCGAGCTGCGTGACCCGGCCAGCGGCGACCTGGTGGCTCTCCATCGGGCCGGTGCCCACGCCACCGGGAACCAGCGGGTGGCCTTCACGGCCGCGGACGACAACGCCGGCTGGGAATCCGGCACGTACCAGCTGACGGTCAAGGCCCAGTCGACCTACGACGACGCGGTTGCCGACGAGGTCTCGCTGACCGTGAAGCTGGCGCGGTCCGGCGATCCCAACCTGCCGCGCGCGCTGAAGTTGATCGGCAATGCGCCGAACCCGTTCAACCCCACGACCACCATCGAATTCCTGGTGCCCGCCGGCGTCCATGAGAACTACAGCCTCAACGTCTACGACGCCCAGGGACGGCTGGTCCGCCAGCTCGGCTCGGGCGTGCCCGCGCCCGGTCTGCAGCGCGTGGTGTGGGACGGTCGGACCGAGGCCGGAAGCCCGGCCCCGTCGGGCCTCTACCTGTACCGCGTCGTCGTTGGCCAGGACAAGGCCACCGGCAAGATGGTCCTCCTGAAGTAGGTGACGATGATGAAGGCATTGAAGATCAACAGGCCGATCCGGTTCCGCTCCCTGAAGGGGGCGGGCCTGGGTCTGCTGATCGTGCTGGGTTTCTGCGGTTGCCTGGACGAACCGGAGATCGACGAGCGCTGGACCCTGCTGGAATTCCTGGCGGCCGACCCCGCCCCCGGCCAGACCGTGGCCGGTACCGGAGCGGTGGCCGTCACCGTGTCCGGGCGGATCACCTACCGGGCCATCCGGACCGGCTTCCTGGTCATCGAGGCACGGTACAGCCCCACGCTGAACGCCGCCGCCGCGGCGCTGGATCCCGAGGAGCACACCCTGGCTACGGCCCGGCGTGTGGCACAGGTGCTGGACAACTCGGTCAGCGCCGGCCGCGGGATCAAGGCCGTGACGGGCTTCGACCACCTGATGCAGCAGGTCGACCTGGAGTTCGATGCCATGATACCGGCCGACCTGTTCACCGGGTCGCCCGATTCGGTGGCCGGCCGCGGCATGTTCCTCGTGATGTACCTGGCCGAAGGTGACGAGATCGAAGTCGAGGGCGGCCGCGATTCGCTCGTGGTCACGCCCTTCGACGTCGAGGCGACCGAGGTCCTGTTCACGGGCTTTGCCCTGAACCCGCTGGACCCTGCGGCGGGGAGCTCCCCGTGAGGTTCCGGCGCACCCTTCTTCTGGTCACCGCGGTGGTCCTGACGACCACCGGCGCCGCCCGGGGAGCCGAAACACCGGCCTGGCACCTGGCGACCAGCCTGAGCGCCGGGGCCATGACGCCCGACCGGAGCCTCGCGGACTACCGGTGGGACACGCGCCCGACCTCGCTCTTCTCGGTCCAGGCCCTCGCGGTCCGCGGCCGGGTGGCGGGCGGCCTGCGGATGTCCCGCTGGTCGACGACCCAGGGCACAGGACTGCAGGACGTGGTCGGCGATCCGACCGTGCGCATGACGCAGTACGACCTCGTCGGCCAGGTGCGGGTGGTCGATTTCCTGGGGTTCGAACTCTGGGGCACGGTCATGGGCGGCCTGGTGGGCCTGGCCTACACGCCGGACCAGGTCGTGATCCCGGGTGCAGGACCCGGCGGCGACATCACCGTGGACTACGCACCGGTGAACGAGACGAGCCTGGGCATCGGCCTGGAGATCAAGCGGGAGCTGGCCCGGTGGCTGGCGGCCTCGCTGGTGGCCGAACAGTCGCGGTTCAGTCTCGACACCTACCATCGGCGCGGCGACGAGATCGTTGCCGAACGCCAGGCCTTTGCCAACTGGAGCCTGCGCCTGCAGGTCTCCTGGATCCTGGACCTGGGCTAGGTCCGGTGACGCGAAACCCTTCGAGGGGGAGAAACGATGAACGCGTTTGCGATGAGGTTGGGGGCCGCCGTCACGGTGGCCGTGGTGATGACGGTGGCCGGACCGGTATCGGCCGGCGACCGCGCCGCCCCGCAAATCAACCAGGCCCACGTGTTGACCGAGAAAAGCGTCCGGTTGACCGGCGCGGGCTCCAACGTCGTGCGCAGCGGGCCGGGCAACGCCTTCGCCATGGTCTCGGTGCAACCCGAAGGATCGAAGTTCGTCGTCATCGCCAAGAAGGATGACTGGTACAACGTACGCCTGTCCGCGACCAACACCGGGTGGATCCACAGTTCGCTGTGCGAGGAGTTCGACGACATGTCGAACCTCGAGTTCCGTCCCAACCCCCGCCTGTTCTCACGCATCGGCAGCTTCAGCCTGACCGTCTACGTCGGCGGCTACGCCTTTGATCGCAAATCCAACTCGCTCGTTCTCGGCGGACGCATCGGCTACTACCTGCTGGAGTACGTCGGGCGTCGAGGGCAACGTCGGCTGGACCCACGTCAGCGTCCGGCCGAGATCGTCGAGGAACTCTTCGGCCTGACCCTCGAAGAAGAGGACTTCCACATGCTGTACTACGCCTTGAACCTGAATCTGAAGCTGCTGCCCGGCCGCCAGATGGTGCCCTACCTGACGCTCGGCGCCGGCAGTTCGATCATGCAGGGCCAGACCGAAAGCGGCCTGAACTACGGCGCCGGCTGAACTTCTTCGTGCAGCAGAGCACCGCCGTGGCTTTCGAGTTCCGCAGCTATTCCCTGAGTTCCGGTCCGGCCGACGCCCGGCGCGATGCGACCAACTTCGAGTTCTCGGTCGGAACCTCGTTCCTGTTCTAGAGGGGTGCCAGATGATGCTCTGCGCCTGAGAATACATCGGCCCGGCGGTTGCTGACAGTGGTCGGCCGGATGGCCGCTGCGGCGGCTTTGGCGCCGGCCGGCGAACCGCAGCCGTTCACGGCCCGGAAGGGGCTGGACCTGGCCGGCGGACGCGGCCCGCGTCTGGGCCGACGACGCGGAGCTGGTCTACCTGGAAAACGACGAGCCGCTCGCACCCGACGGAACCGCGACCCGCTGGGGTTACCTGTTCTATTCGCCGGCTGCGGACGAGTCGCGGGGCTATTCGCTGCGCCGGGACAAGGTGCTCGAGGCCGCGGACCTGGAGTTCGACTTCCAGGCCCCGCCCCTGCCCGAACAGTGGCTGGACAGCCGTGCCGTGCTGGCGGTGGCCCACGAGAAGGCCGGGCGCGAGTACATCGAACAGCACGGGGGCCGGCTCAGCACGATGCTGCTGATCCGCGGCGCCTTCCACGAGAAGAATCCCGACCGCAGCACCTGGACCGTGGTCTACACCTCGGATACCGAACCCAACCTTCTGGTCGTCGTGGACGCCGAAGAGGGCAAGGTCGTCCGCCAGTGGAAGGGTTGAGCCGATGCGCACCGTGAAACATTGGGCCGCGCTGTTCTGCCTGCTGGTGGCGGCAGCGGCTTGGGCGAACGAACCGAACGAGGCGAACGAGCCGGTGGTCCACACCGAGGTCAAACGGGACCAGACCAAGGCGCCCAAGCACGGCAGCCTGGAATTCCTGCGGGACAACCGCGTGTTCCTGCGCGGGCAACTCGATCGCTTGAGCCTGCTGACCACCCTGACCGATCAGGGCCATGCACAGTTGATCGACGACCGCATGCTCCGCCTGCAGGAACTGGCCCGGGCCATCGCGGCGGCCCGCGACACGGTGGATGCCGAAGCGGCCGTCACCGCGCGGCGCGAACTGCTGGACAGCGTGACGCGGCTGGGTGAACTGGAGAACCAGCTGGTCCTGATGGAAACCCTGCTGACCGACCAGAAGACGCGGCTGACGGTGCTCGAGAACGATTTCCTCGGCCACCAGGAAACCGCGCTGGTCATCCTGGTGCGCGGGTTGCCCGAGCAGGGCACGCCCGCGGGCCTGGTCCTGACCGAGGACAACCGCACCCTC
Organism: Candidatus Krumholzibacteriia bacterium; assembly: GCA_942492615.1. Taxonomy (GTDB): domain Bacteria; phylum Krumholzibacteriota; class Krumholzibacteriia; order LZORAL124-64-63; family LZORAL124-64-63; genus CALOFL01. Next base: position 68,237 of record CALOFL010000001.1, on the reverse strand, counting down.
GAAGTGCCGTTGAGCGCGGCCGCACTGGCGTCATTGCGCCAGGGCGGCGTGGCCCAGATCTACCACCGGTTCGTCGAGCCGCGCGACCACCTGTTCACCCTCGGCTTCGCCGGTCCGGGCTGGGCCGACGTGCCTCCGGTCGAAGTCCCCGTCACCGCCGACCGCGACCGGATCACCTTCGTGGAACTCGACCTCAGCCGTCTGGCCCCGGACCCCGTGGATCTGGGTCTGATGGCCCGGGTGTGGGTGCGGTGAGAATCTCCGCGGCATGGGGACGCAAGACCGGGCCGGTGAGGCGGGCCCTGGTCGGGCTATGCCTGCTGGCGGGGCTGGCCGTGGCCGAGGAGATGCCTGAACCCCCCCGGTCCGTCCGGTTGACGCCGGTGGCGTCCGGACCCCTGACCGCCGCGGCCTGGGACTCGCTGAGCCTGGCCCGCGCCACGCACCTGTGGGTCACCGACGACCTGCGCGGCGCCGTCCAACTGCTGGAGACCATCGATATCGGGCCGGAATCCACCTTCGCACGCAACGATCGCGCGGCCTTCCTGCTGGGCGTGGGCTACCTGCGTCTGGCGGACCGTGACGCCTTCCTGGCACTGACCGCTTCCGTGGGCGAGGCGGGACCCTACCGCCGGTGGCTCGGCTACGCGCGGTTGATGCTGAGCGGGCAGGCGGCAGGCGACCTGTCGGATCTTCCCGGGGCGGACGTCCTGATCGCCGCCCACCTGCTGGAGTCGGGCCAGACCCGGGCGGCGGCGAAGCTCCTCGACGACGGGAAACCCGCACCCGCACTGGCCGCCACCCACGCCTACCTGACGGCCCTGGCCGCCGCCGACACCGCGGCCGCCCGGCACCTGCTGGAACAGATCGATCCCGGGCCCGCCGAAGGTCCCGCTACACGCCGTGCCTGGCTGACTGCAGGGCAACACCTGGCCGACGCCGGCGACTGGACGGCGGCCCAGAACCTGTTCGCTGACGCGACCGCGAGCCTGGCGGGCGAAACGGCCTGGATCGACAGTCTCGAGGCCCAGGCGGCGGAAGCCTGGACCCTGTGGCGGGACAGCCTGCCCCGCGAAGGTGAAATCCGGCTGCCCGCGCTGGACTGGACGGCAGCTGTCGACCAAATCGCCGGCGGGGCCCTGGATCTACAGGCCGATCCGGATCTCGAAACCGCGGTCGGCGTGGCCGTGATGGCTGACCCGGCCGACGCCCCGCGGGCCAGTCTGGCCTACGCACGGACCCATCGGCCCGACCGCGAGCAGTGGCGACGGCTGGACACGATCGGTGCCGAGCGGGGCCGCGCCCAGGCGGCGCGCCGGTACACGACCCGCGACCTGGCCGACCTCGAAAACGAACGCCGGCTGCGGCTGGGCTACCTGGAGACAGGAAGCCTGCAGGCGAGTGAGCGCACCGGTGAACTCGGGTTGGCCCTGGCCGGCATGGACGGCCTGCTGGCGAACCTCGACCTGGCCCTGGCCGATCTCGACAGCACCCGGGCCGCCGCGCTCCGGTTGTTCGCCGAACGGATCGCCGTCTTGGCCGACGAACTGCACACCGCGGTCCTGTACCTCGAAGCGGTGCGGCATTTCCACGCCGAGGGACCGCAGTCGAACCAGTTCGACGACTGGCCGGCCGCAGTGCCGCGCCCGGCGGACATTCTCGATCTGGAACAGCAGCTGGCCACCGAGGTCCTGTTGTACCTGGACCTGTTCGGGGACCGCACCCCGGAACTCGTGAACCGGTCGTGCCGTGAAGTCTGGGCGCCCCGTCTCGCGGTGGACGGACCTTCGTTGCGCCTGAACCTGGCCGCGCAGCACCGGCGGGGGACGATGCTGGGCGGAGCCATCGACTCGACCGCCGCCGACCTGCCCATCGATCGTGAAATCGCGGCGACCCGCGTCCGGCTGGCGCAGCAGACCGCCGTCGTGGATTCGCTCGCGGCAGCCGAGTCCAACCTGAAGGCCGACGTCCTGCGTGAGGTGGCCGCGCGGGGACGCCTCGCTCTGACGCGCGAGCGGGAAGGACTCGACTACCTGAAGAGCAACGCGCTCTACTGGGCCGCCGTCGCCGCGGCGCCCGACCCGGAAAACCAAACGGAACTGGCCGCGGCCAGGACCGCACGCGAGGAAGCCCGGGCCGCACTGCAAGCCTACCTCGACGTCTATCCCGCGGGCCGCGCCCGGGGCGAAAGCCGCTACCGGCTGGCGGACCTCGAGCTGCTGCGTGCGCGGGACGACTTCCAGAGCCGGATGGCGCAGTTCCTGGGCGAAAAGCCGTCGTCGGACGACCTGCAGAACCAGGAGCTGGCGCCGTTTGTCGATTACGAGCCGGCGATCGCACTCTACCGCGCCATCCTCGACGAGGACCCGGACTACGCCCACGTTGCGGCCGTGCTGTTTCAGCTGGGCATGATCCTCGGCGACGCGGGCGACCCCGCGTCGGCCGGTTACCTGGAAACGCTGGTGGCCGAACACCCCGAGGCCCCCTTCAACCAGGAAGCCTGGCTGCGCCTGGGCGACCAGCACTTCGCGAACCGCGACTTCCAGGCCAGCGAACCCTGTTTCACCCGGGCCGCCGCCGGGGCCGATCCTTCGCTGCAGGCCGTGGCGCTGTACAAGCTGGGCTGGGTGCATTTCGAGCAGGACCGTTTCGCGTCCGCCGGCGACGCCTTCGGCCGGTTGCTCGATCTCTACGTGACCGGGGCGGTTGACGCCGCAGCCGCGGAATCGATCCGGACGCGGACCGACCTCGAGGACGAGGCCCGCGAGTACCTGGTGCACGCCCTGATCCGTTCCGGCGGGGCCACGGCCTTCGCCGACCACTTCGCCCGGGCCGGCGCACGGTCCTACGAACCGTCGATCCTGATCGCCATGGGTCACGAGCTGTCGCGCGTCAGTCTCTATGGCGAGGCCATCGCCTGCGACCGGATGTGGCTGGAGCGTTTCGGCGACCAGGACCAGGCGCTGGCGGTATCCGAGCGACTGGTGTTCTCGTACCGCCGCTGGAACAAGCCCGACCAGGCCCGGGACACGCACCTCGCACTGGCCGAACGGTTCCTGCCCGGAAGCGCATGGGTCACGGCGCGGCAGGACACCGTGCTGGGGCCGCGCTCCGAGGAGTTCGCCCGCGAGGCCTTTGTCCGGGCCGCGAACGAGGCTCACCACCGGGCCCGCCGGGACGAGAAACCTGACGATTGGCGGGAGGCGCTGGCCCATTACGATCGTTTCCTGACCACCTGGCCCGCCGACGCCACCGCCGCCCGCATGCAGCTGCAGGCCGGCGAAGCGGCCCACCGCCTGGGACAGCACGCGGTGGCGCTGGCGCACTTCACGGCCGCGTCCGGCCATCCGTCCGCAGCCGGGGACACCACCGGCCTGGTACGCGAGGCCGACTGGCAGATCGTGGCGGTCACCGACGACTGGTACCTCGAATCCCAGGGTGGGGCCATGGGCGCCGCCGACGAGGACACCCTCGCCCGCCGGCTGATGGCCGCAGCGGACCGCTACATGACCCGCTACCCGGGCAGCCTCCACGAACCCGACCTGATGTGGCGCGAAGGGCAGCTGGCCTACGCCCACGGGTGGCTCGACGAAGCCGCCGTCGCGCTGGCCGCCTTCAGCACCCGGTACCCCGAGCAGGAACGGGCGCTTGCCGCGGTGCGCATGAGCGGAGATGCCTGGTACCAGCTCGCCAGATATCCGGCAGCCGGCGCAGCCTATCAGGAAACCCTCGAACGGGCCCGGACAGCCGGTAACGATTCGGTGGCCGCGGTCATGGCCCCGCTCGTCCCGCGTTGCCACTACCAGCACGCCCAGCAGATCGCCGCAGCCGACACCGTCCAGGGTCCGGTCCAGGCCGCCCCGTTGTTCGTGGAAGTGGCCACGCGCTGGCCGGACTTCGAACACGCAGGCCTGGCGCTGTACCGGGCCGGGCTGGGCTACGCGGCCGACGGCGCGACCGACGCGGCCGTGGCGGCCTGGGAGCAGCTGCTCGCAGCCTATCCGGATAGCGAGTATGGACGCGACAGTTCCCTGAACATCGCCTCGGCCCACGAAACGGCCGGGCACGACCCCGAAGCGGCCGCGGCGCTCGATCGTTTCAGCGCCCGGTACCCCGCCGATCCGGACGCGGCGCCCGCCCTGCTCAGGGCAGGAGACCTCCTGGCGGCGTCCGGCGACCTCGCCGGGGCCGAAGCGCTGCGGACCAGCTTCCTGACGCGGTTCCCCGGCGAGACCGCAGCGGTGATGTCGATCCGCGAGGAACGGGCCTTCCGCGCCCTCGACAGCCAGGCCGCGCCGGCGGACATCACCGCCTACTTGGCGATGGCGGAGGCTCATCCCGAACTCGCCTCGCCGGTCATCCTCGCGCGGGTCGACTACGACAAGGCGGAAAAAGCCCACGCGGCGTACGCGGCCCTCGCCCTGACCCAGCCGCTGCCCGCCGCCATCGAGACCAAACGCCGGGCGCTGGAAAACCTCCTGGCGATGTACGCGGCCTGCGCGGGGCGCGGCGTGACCGAATACACCCGGGCGGCGGCCTACCGGACGGGTGAGGCCATCACCCATTTCGGCGACGCCCTGCTGGCCAGCGAACGGCCCGCCGAACTGGCCGGAGACGACCTGCTGGCCTACGAGGAGGTTCTCAAGGAACAGAGCTGGCCCTTCTACGACCGGGGTGAAGGCACCTGGCTGGACCTGATGAAACAGAGCCAGTCGGAGCAGGACGACCCCGGCGGCTGGCTGCAGAAGACCCGTGAGGAATTGTGGCCGCGGGTCGCCGAGCGGTTCATGCACCTGCCCGAGGCGGAGTACCCGCTGGTGGCCGCGACCCCGCCGGCGGTGACGGCGCCCTGACGGGCACGTCCCTTGCAAATCATTGGATTACGGTATGTTAAAACCATACCGAAAAAGGCTGCATTCGGTCCCGAAAGGCCCTCGAGGGTGTCCTGAGGGAATCAAGACTTGGGGAACGGATTATGAAAACCGGGATCAAAAACGGGTTTTTTGCAAGGTCCGGCCGCGGACGAATGGCGCTTGGCCTTGCCCTGCTGGCGACGTTGGCGACCATGGCCGGCTGTGCCGGTTCCGGACCCGACGTCCGGCCCCAGGATGAGCTCCGCGTGAACGTCGACGAGATCCTCACGCAACGGGCCGCACACCCCGCCGAACCCTACTATCCCTACGAAATGGCCCGGTGGAATCGGCAGGCCGGCCGCACGGCCGAAGCCCGCGCCCACCTGGACACGGCGTTGACCCTCGACCCGGACTACGCCCCGGCCGCCGCCCTGCTGTCACGGATGCACTACGAAAGCGGCCGCCATGACGCCGCGGTCCTCCTGCTCGAGGACTTCCTCGCCCGCAATCCCGAAGCGCCCGACGCCCTGCGCGTGGCCCTGGCCCTGAACCTCCAGGCCCTCGAGGACTTCGATCGTTCGGCCGCGGTGCTGGCCACCTGCCGGGACAAGTCGGGCCCGGTGAGCACGGCACTGACCTTCACGCACCTGCAGGGCGACGCCTACCTGACGGCCCTGCCGGTCGCCCGCGCCGCGGTGAAGGACAACCCGCACAGCGCGGCGAACCACAACAACCTCGGTATCAGCCTGCTCTACGCCGGCCAGCCCGACGAGGCGCGCACCGCATTTCTGCACGCGGTCGAACTCGATCCCGAGCTGCCCGGGCCGCTGTACAACCTGGCCATCGTGGCGAACTTCTACTTCTTCGATCCCGACACCGGCCGCGACTACTTCCGGCGTTACCAGACGGCCGCCGCCGGCGGTCCGGTCAGGGATCCGGACGACCTGGGTACAGCGCTCGGAATGTCGACCACCACGGCGAGCCGCCTGCCCGATGAGACCAGCCAGGCGGCCCTGATGCCGGTCGCCGCGGGAGGCGATCATGCGCCGTAAGCTGCTGCTGATCATGATCTTGACGTTGGTCCCGGGAGCCCTGGCCCTGGCCGCGGAACCGGCCGGGAACGAGCCGACGGAGACGGTGCGCACGCTGGATGCGATCACCATCGAAGGGGCGGTCGACGTCCCCCAGGTGCTGTTCATCACCTCGCGCGACAACGCCCGTTTCGACGACGCACTGGGCTGGACCTACATCCGGTCCGCCGAACAGATGACGACAGAACGAGCCTGGCCCCTGGTGATCCGACCGGACGCCTATCCCGCGACCGCCACGGCGGTCGACCCCGAACCGCAAGCCGAACCCGAGGAGTAGAACCATGAATCCGTTGTCGACGTTCGCCGACTTTTTCCAGAACGGTGGCCCGTTCATGTACGTGATCCTGCTGACCGGCGTGCTGATCCTGGGCCTCGCCCTCGAGCGCTTCTGGGTCATCGGCAAGGCCTCCATGGTCAAGGGCGACAAGCTGACCGGCGATGTGCTGCGCCTGGTGGGTCAGAACGATTTCCAGGGCGCCGCCGAGCTGTGCCGCAAGGTCAAGGGGCCCTCGGCCCAGGTCGCCTACGCGATCCTGACCCGCAACAGCCGTGACGAGGACAAGCTGCACAACGCCGCCGAGACCGAAGCGGTGCTGGTGCTGCCCGGGCTGTCGCGCCGGTTGCCGTTCCTGAGCATCCTGGCCAACTCGGCCACGCTGCTCGGCCTGCTGGGCACGATCTTCGGTCTGACCACGGCGTTTTCGGCCGTCGACGCCGCCGATCCGAGCCAGCGCTCCGCCTTTTTGGCCGCCGGAATCTCGCAGGCGCTCAACACGACTTCGTTCGGCCTGATCGTCGCCGTACCCAGCCTGTGGGTGCACGGTTTCCTGGTCAGCAAGGTCGAGGGCGTGGTGGACGACGTGGACCGCGTCAGCGCCCGCCTGGTCAAGGCCATCGTACGTGGCGGCGGGCAGGCTCCGAGCAGCCGGAACAAGGCTGCCTGACCCATGAACGCCAAACGCGCCATGGGCCGTAGCTTCCGGGACCTGGTCGAGAACGACCTGGAGATCATGCCGCTGATGAACCTGTTCGTCGCGCTGATCCCCATGCTGTTGATCTCGGCCGTGTTCCTGAACGTGACGGTCATCGACATGAACGCGCCGCCCGACGGCCTGGCCGACGGTCAGGACCAGCAGGCCGCCGAGCCGCTGAACCTGGCGGTGACCATCCGCGAGGACTTCTTCGTGATCGAGGGGTCGCGCCTGAAGAAAGCGGTGATCGACCGCAGGACGGACGATCCGGCCGCCGCTCTGGCCAAGGCCCTGACGGGCGTGGCCCAGGCCTTCCCCGAGAACCAGGACATCATGATCATCTCCGAGGCGGCCACGCGCTACGACGACATCATCCAGGTGATGGACATCTCGAGAGCGGCCGGCCTGCCGTCGGCCTCACTGCTGGGGGCGAACTGACATGGCCAAACGCCGCAGAAAAGCCAAACGCAAGGGCGCGATGCCCACGCCGCTGCGCCTGACGTCCATGATGGACATCCTGACGGTGCTGCTGCTGTTTTTGCTGAAGAGCTTCGTGATCGAGGGTGAAGTGATCACGCCGGTCCCCGGTGTGGACCTGCCCGAATCCTCGAGCGAAACCAAGCCGCGCGGTTCGGTGGTCGTGGCCATCTTCGACGACGCCGTGATGCTCGACGGCCAGATGGTCGCCCGGGTGGGCGACGCCGCGGACAAGGGCGGCCTGCTCATCCCGCTGCTGGCCGAACGCCTCGACGCCACCCGCGCCCAGGAACTCGACATCGCCCGCCGGCGTGGCGAGGACGCGGACTACACCCCGCGCATCGCCATCCAGGGCGACCGGGACATTCCCTTCGAGATCCTCGAGCGCGTCATGTACACCTGCAACCAAAGCGGTTTCGGCGACATCTCGCTGGCCGTGATCGGGGCGTCGTGACATGACGACCGCCCGCATGGACATCCAGGTCTACCGCCAGCCCCTGTGGGGCACCCTCGACACCGTCTCGCGCAACTGTCTGATCGCGGCCGCCGTGTTCGGCGTGCTGGTGATCATCGCCGTGTTCGTGGCGCCGGCCCCGCCGGTCCGCGAGGCCTCGATCCAGGAGATGCCCGCACGGTTCGCGCGCCTGATCCTCGAACGGCCCAAGGCCGCCCCGCAGGTCAAGGCGCCCGCACCGGCGTCCACCTACGAGGCGCCCCAGCAGGAGATCACCAAGGCCGCACCGCCGGAACCGGCGGCGGCCAGGCCCAAGCCCAGACCCGCGGCGCGCCAGCAGACACCCAAGGTGGCCCAGGACCGGGGACAGCAGGGACGTGAAAAGGCCAACACCGAGGTGGTCCAGAACCTCGCCGCAGTGAGCGGTTCGCTGGACAAGGTGCTCGGCGAACTCAGCGCCGCCCTGCCGGCTTCCCAGTCGGCCGACCCGGCGGCGGCGAAACCCGCACGCCGCGGACGGCGCAACGTGCGCTCGGGGCGCGGATCGACCCAGGTGACCTCGGTAGCAAGCGTGACCGATCTGGCCCAGGCCGACGTCTCCGGTTCGGCCCTGTCGAACGAGGGTGTGTCCATCGCTAACATCACGGACATCGCAAACGAAGGCGGCGGGTCGGCCGGAGGGGGAGCGGGAGGCTCCGGTACGTCCGCCGTCGGTGGGTCAGGTGGGACGGGCGGGGAGCTGCGCAGCAGCAAGTCCCTGCTCGAGGTGGTCCGGCGTTACGCGCCCGGCATCCAGTTCTGCTACGAGAACGAGCTCAAGAAGAGCCCCGGCCTGCGCGGCAAGCAGGTTGTGAGCCTGACCGTCGAGCCCGACGGCACCGTCAGCAACGTCCTGATGGTGGAGGACTCGCTGCAGGCGCCGGCGGTGACCGACTGCGTGATGGCCCAGATGCGCGGCTGGAAGTTCCCGGCCATCGCACAGGGTACGGTGACCTTCAAGACGCCGTTCGTGTTCACCCCGCCGGAATAGGCGGGGCCGGCTCCATCAAGGTTACAGTTGCCACAGGCCGTGGTGGTTGCCGCCCTGGATGTAGATCGCAAACGTGCCGCGGCCCGGGATTTCCAGCGGCGGGTGCGCGACTTCAGCCCCGGCCGCCACTGCCGCGGCCACGGCGGCCTCGATGTCGGTCACGAGCCAGTAGGGCCGCACGACGGGAACTTCGGACTCGTGCATGGGCGCCCGTACCCCAACGATACCACCGCCGCCGAGATCAGCCGTTCGCGCGTTGCCGAGCATGGCCTCCGGTTCGCCGAATTCCAGGCCGGCCGCCGCGGCGTATGACGCGCAAACGGCCGCGACATCTTCGGTCACGATTTCCAGATAGTGGACCTTCATTTCCTCTCCTTCGATTTCCTGCCTGGATCGACAGCTCGACCGGCTCCAGCCCGAAGAACCCTGTTATTCGTTCTTCAACGACGCCATGTCGATGGAGAAGCGGTACTTCACATCGGACTTCAGCATCCGCTCGTACGCCTCGTTGACCTGCTGGATCGGGATGACCTCGACGTCGGCGGTGATGCCGTGCTCGCCGCAGAAATCGAGCATCTCCTGGGTCTCGGCGATGCCCCCGATCAGCGATCCGGACAGGCTCTTGCGGCCGAACAGCAGCGCGAAGGCCGACACCGGCGCGGGATTCTCGGGCGCCCCGACCAGCGTCATGTTGCCGTTCATGCCCAGCAGCTGGATGTAGGCGTTGAGGTCGTGGTCCGCCGACACCGTGTCCAGAATGAAGTTGAAGCTGCCGGCGTGCTTCGCCATCTCCTCGGGGTTGCGCGAGTTGACGACCTCGTGGGCGCCCAGCCGCTTGGCATCTGCGACCTTCGATTCACTGGTCGTGAACACCACGACATGGGCGCCGAAGGCCTTGGCGAACTTCACGCCCATGTGGCCCAGGCCGCCGAGACCGACCACGCCGACCTTCTGGCCCTTGCCGACCTTCCAGTGGCGCATCGGCGAGTAGGTGGTGATGCCGGCGCACAGCAGCGGCGCCACCCCGGCCAGGTCGAGGTTCTCGGGCACCTTCAGGACAAACTTCTCGTCGACCACGATGCTCTCGGAGTATCCGCCGTAGGTGACCCCGCCGAGATGCTTGTCCGGCGCGTTGTAGGTAAAGACCCCCTCGGGGCAGAACTGCTCCATGTCCACCTTGCAGGCGGGGCAGGTGTGGTCCGAGTCGACCAGGCACCCCACGCCGACGACGTCGCCCGGCTTGTAGCCCTGGACGTCCGACCCGACCGCGGTGACCTTGCCGACGATCTCGTGACCCGGCACGCACGGATAGACCGTGGGCATCATGTTTTCCCACTCGTTGCGCACCGTGTGCAGGTCGGAGTGGCAGATCCCGCAGAACAGGATCTCGATCGCCACGTCCGTGGCGGTGGGTTCACGGCGGGTGATCTTGTCGAGCGCCAGCGGCGAGGCGGCATCAGCGGCGGAATAGGCTTTGGCTTGGTTCATCCAAGGTCCTCCTGTTGGTCGAGATTCGGCGTTGTCGTGATCAGACACATTTGTTTCCAGGCATTAATACAAACAAAAAAGGCAGGCCGCCCGACCTGCCAGCTAACACGGCTATTTCGCCACGGAGAATCCGGCACCCCGAAAGGGCCGGCACGATTCCAGGGAATCGTATCCGGCCCTGCGTACCGGCCCAATCGATTGCAGAAGGTCAGCGCACCATCGTCACCTTGCGCGTCACCAGATCGTCCACGCCGGGACCGCGCACCCGCAGCCGCGCATAGTAGACACCGGCGGCCACCGGTCGCTGACCCTGATCGCGGCCGTCCCAGCTCAGCACGTGGCGGCCGGCGGTCATCTCACTGCGTACGACCGTGCGGATCCGGCGGCCGCGGATATCCAGGATCTCCAGGGCGACCACGGCGTCCGCGGGCATGGCAAAGGAGAACGCGGTGCGACTGTTCGTCGGGTTGGGGTATGGCGGTGCAAAACTCACGAGGGTCGGAGCCGCGCTCGCCGGCTCATCGACGGCCGTGACCGCGTCCTCGGTGCAGTCCGAGCAGCCGGTGCGCGCGGGATCGTGGCCCGCCATGGGCCACGACAGCTCGGGCGGCAGCGGCGCGGTCCGCAGGTCGAACACTTGGACGTTGTACGCGGTCAGCAGCACGAGCTCGTTGAACCCGTCCTGGTCGATGTCGCCGAGAGCGGGCGTGCGTTCGCACGCGACGCCGAGATCCCGGGGCCAGCCGGCGACCGTGCCGCCGGCGGCGTTGAACGCCCAGCCCTCTGATCCGCGCGTTCCGATGGCGATGTCCGGGAAGAACCCGTCGATCTGACCGATCACCGGCGAGGCGTACTGGAACCAGCCCAGGCTCGCGGTGACGGGGAAGCCGGCCTGCTGCACGCCGGCGCCGTCCACCAGGTGGAGCTTCCAGGCCGAGGTGGCCAGCACCAGTTCCGGCTCGTTGCCGCCCACGACGTTGGCCCAGGCGGCGGCGTTCATCGGCGCATCACCGGTGGAGACGAACGGCCAGCCCGGCATCTCGACTCCCTTCTTGTCGAGCAGGTGCATGGTGCCGTCAGCCAGGGGGACGGCGATCTCCAGGTCGCCGTCCAGGTCCACGTCGCCCAGGGTGACCGGGCCGCTGATCGGCTCGAGCAGGTTCACCAGGAAGTTGGCGCCCGGAGTATCCCGCGCGAAGGCCGTCAGGTGCGAACCGAAGGACGCGACGACCTCCGCGACGCCGTCCCCGTCGATGTCGCCGATGGCGCAGGGCTGGGTAGCATCGCCATAAAGGCTCTGCACGGTGTAGGCCTCGGGCAAAAAGCGTCCGGCATGATCCAGGAATGCGACCAGGTTCCCCCGAGGCCAGGACGATCGTGCGCGGGAAGGGCCCGCCCAGGGCACCGATGCTGACGTACATCGGAGCGCCAGTCTCCAGATCCAAAGGAAAGCCCGGCAGGATCGAGCCGTCGGGCCTCAGGGCGACCACGCGGCCGTCGTTGGTACCGGCCACGACCGTGATCTCGTCGGACAGCGTGAGCCGGCCACAGGCGATCGGGCCGGTCGACAGGAAGCGCATGGTCACGGGCCAGCCCGGCAGGTCCGAACCGTCGGCCTGGATCGCGTGGATGTTGCCGGCGCCGTCGCCGAAGACGATCTCCAGGTTGCCGTCGCCGTTCAGGTCCACCAGCGCGGGGTCGGAGATGGGCGCCGCCGGGAGCAAGACGGGGAAGCCGGGCTCCTGGATCGGGTAGCCGGGGTCGGACAGCCACTCGGCGTCGAACGCGAGAAAATCTTCAACGATACTGAGCCCGAAGCCGCGGCAGATGGCGATTCGGTCGTTGTGGGTCGGGTCGACGGCGATCGCGCCCGACACTATCGAGCTGGGGCCGCTGAAACCTTCGAAATTGAAATAGCCGCGTTCACTCCAGGTTTCGGGAGAAGCCGCCGGTGCGGTCCAGATCACCTCGCCACGATCTCCAAGAGATGCATACCAGGATCCCGAGTTCGGATCGCGCAGCAGATCCTCCACCTGGATGGCGCCGATCGTGCCGCCGATATCGGGGCTGGTCGCGAAACCCTGGGCGCCGGCGTCGGCGGCGACCAGCAGGACGGGATCGAGAGTCGTGCCATCGTCGTTGTCCAACCGGTTGGAGATCAGGACCACGTCGTTGCCGTCGTGGGCGGCGGCCACGCGCGGCCGATAGTCGAAAAGGCCGTCGTTCGTCGGGGAGAGGGCGTGGAGGGGGCCCCAGTCGGCGAGCCCGCCGTCCGCATCGTTGTCGGCACGGCGGTAGCGGATCGCGCCGTCGAAGGCTCCAGTCGCGGAACGGAAGCCCCACGTCACGTGGATGTGCCCGCCGAAGCCGTAGCTGATGGATGGGTAGACGTAGACGGTGTTGGCCGTTCCCGTGGTGGCGATCTCGTACCCGGCGTCCCACGACACCCCCAGGTCCGTGCTGCGCGTGAACCAGATGTCCTTTCTGGTGTCGGGGCCGGAATCGGCGACCAGATAGAGATAGTAGGCGGAGTAAGAGCTGTCGTCGGCGATGAGCTCCGCGCGATCGAATCGTTCCCCGGCGCTGCTGAGCGCCGCGAACTGGTCGGCGAAATCGGCGGTCGTCGCGTCCAGGTCTTCCCAGGCGACGATGATATCGACGTCGCCGCCGGCAGCGCTCTGGGAGAACGCGACGTAGCACCGGTCCACAGCGCCTTCGGCGATCACCAGGCTCGGCTCCCATTGGTAGATGCTGGACGTGGGGTCGCCCAGAGCGGCCCACTGCTGGAAGGTCGTGCCGCCGTCGGTGGACCGATGGATCTGGATGTACGAATAGTCGCCGCCGAAGAAATTACCATTGGATGTTACGGCGACATAGATGTCGCCGTTCGAGGCGATGTCCATGGATTCGTAATTCAAACCTAAATCGTTGGTGACAACGATGTCGTCGCCACCGATCTCGACGGTCCCCAAGCTCTTATCAGCACCGACGCCATCGATGCGGGATCCCGCAGTCGGGACCGGCACCCGCGTCGGTCGCAACGCCGGCCGGCGGTCCGGCTCGTAGACCGAAATGCCGGGCCCGCCCCCGGCCGGCGCCTGCACGAGCTCGCGGGCGCCCGCCGTTTGGACCACGGCGGGCCCAACCCAAAGCAGACACGCGAGCAAAGCCGGAACCAGGCAATCAATCCCACGCAGACCGACAAGACGCGGATTCATCAGGATGTTCTTCAGTGACATGGTTTTCTCCTGTGGGATGGGCTCCAACACGGGGTCCGCAAGCAAACTCTTCATGGTGTCAGTCGCCCGTCGCGCAAAACTGTGACACGGAAGATGAGCATCAAGCGGTGGGGCGGGGTCGTACCGAGGATTCGGGGGTATTGACCAGGGTCAGCGAGCGATCATTCCCACTCCGCGAAATCCTTCTCGTTTTCGAGGCTGCTGACCGAGCGGTCGAGCTGCTGCATGTAGGCCGCGATATCGTCCTCCCACGCAATCGCCTCGCCGACGAAGACGTCACAGAAGAACGGTACCAGGAGCGCTTCTCCCCGGGGCAGCGCCTTCCCCAGCCCATGCAGGAAGATCGGCGTGGTCCGGGTCTCGGGCACCGTCCTGACCAGATGGGCGACGCCCTTGCGGAATTCCGCCCGCTGCTCCGGCTCGCCGCGGGACCCCTCGGGAAAGAGAATCAGGATCTCACCGCGCTCGAGCGCCTCCCGGCTGGGAGCGAGCGGGTCCTCGCCTCGTTCCCGAGCGCGCCGGTCCAGCGGTATGATGCCGAGCACGTGGACCGACAACCAGGCCACGAAAGCGTTGCGCAGGAAGTAGTCCGCCGCGGCCACGGGTCGGACCTGCGGCAGCATCCTCAGTGGGAACAGGGAGACCAGCACCATCGCGTCGAGGTGGCTGTTGTGGTTGGCGCAGACGACCGCCGGCCCCTGCTCCGGCAGGAGCTCCGGTCGTCGCACGTTCAGGCCGATGACGAAGTAGACGATCGGACGGACGATCAGCGCGTAGAACAGCAGTCTCAGGATCCGCTTCATGAGTGGAAGTACCGCAGGTAGTGGAAGAAGATCGGCGCCGTGTAGGTGAGACTGTCGACACGGTCGAGGACACCACCGTGACCGGGAATCGCGCCGCCGCTGTCCTTGATCCCCAGGTCGCGCTTCAGCGCCGAGATCGACACGTCGCCGAAGAAGCCCAGGAGCCCCAGGACCAACCCCACGACCGCCGCTTCGGGCCGGGAGAACGGTGTCAGCAACGGCCCCGCCAGGAACGCCAGGAGCGAGGTCGTGGCGACACCGCCGACCAGCCCCTCCAGGGTCTTGTTCGGACTGACGGTGGGAACGACCTTCCTCTTGCCCAGCGCCTTGCCCCAGATGAACTGGGCCACATCGTTCAACTGCGTGAGCACCACCAGAAAGAGCAGAACCCCGGCCGCGCCGGCCGGACTGTTCACCGCTTCGGGCAGGACCAGAAGCCCGGCCGCATGGCTCAGGCTGAACACCGTGGTCATCAGACCCCAGTGCAGGGTGCCCGCCGCCTTCAAGAACCCCTTCGGTTCGCCGGCCAGAACCATGCGGATCGGTACGAAGAGGAACATGTAGACCGGGATGAAGATGATGAACATTCCGTACCAGGACTGGTAGATCCACAGGTACTGGAACGGGATGGAAAGATAGATCCAGAAGAGGATGCGCCGGTCGGCCCGCCGCGTGGGGATCAGGGACAGGTACTCCTTCAGCGCGACGAAGCTGAGCGCGGCGAAGAACAGCAGCGAGATCCGCCGATCCACGACGAGCGCGAGCGCGAAGATGAACGCCATGACCCACCAGGACCGGATGCGTCGGGTGAGCTCGTTGGGCTGTGCGCCGGTGCGCTTGCGCAGCACCCAATCGACCGCCGTTGCCAGGACCAGCAAGCCGAGGATACCGCCGAAGACGATCGTGAGATTGTGCGACAGATTCACCGGTTCTCTCCTTCCCGCAGCGCCTGGCGCGCGCGATGGACAATGGTCACCACGAGCGCGAGATCGAGTACGACAAACAGCCCGTCGATCCAGTTTCCGGTCGGCAGCCCCAGGACCAGGCCCAGCGCGAGCGCCCCCAGGACGAAGGCGCGATCGCTCTTGCCCATCGGACCGTCGTAGCGCCGCTGCGCGCCGACGGCGAGCGCCAGGACGCCCACGAATTCGGTCAGGACCGCCAGCAGCACAAACAGCGTGACCAGGGGCAGCGAGAAGCCGGGAACCCAGGCCAGCGGCAGATAGAGCGCCACGTCGCTGAGCACGTCCCCCAACTCGTTCAGGATGGCGCCGAGGTCCGACTTCATGTCATGCTCGCGGGCCAGCATCCCGTCGATCGCGTTGAGCGCCATGCGGACGATCAGCACCACCGGCAGGAGCAACAGCGGCCACTTCGCTTCCGGCCACCACAGGATGCAGGCGCCGACTCCGAACGACAGCAGCATCGCAAATACCGTGACGGCGTTCGCCGTCACGCCGCCACCGGCCAGTGCTCGACACACGGGGCGCAGGAGATTCTGGAACGCGGGCTTGATCTTGTAGACGCTGATCAAAGGTATGCCTTTCCGCAGCGATTCTTCGCGGCGGTGATGCTGAACAGCCTCACTTCGGCCGGTATTGCAGCTGCAGTCCCTGCAGGAAATTCCTCATGACCTGGTCATTCATTTTGCGGAAATGTTTGTGTCCCGGTTTGCGAAAAAAGGCGCTCAGTTCGTGATTGCTGAGTTCAAAACCGGCCAGGGCCAGGATCCGCATCATGTCGTCGCCCTTCAGGTTCAGGGCGATCTTCAGCTTGGTGGCGATCAGGTTGTTGGTCAGCCGATTCTCCGGTACAGGGGGCGGACCGGGCCGTTTGCCCCGCTTGTGGTTGATCAATCCGTTGAGAAAAGCTGCCAGTTCCCGGTCATGAAGCTTTGCAAAGAGCGGGTTCTCCTCGTCGAGCAGCCAATGCCTCACCTGTTCTTCGGTGACGGCGTGATCGGCGGCGGCAAAAACGGCCACCATGTCGGCATCGCCATAGTCGAGTATGTAGCGCAGGCGTCCCAGAACATCATTACAGGTCATCAGGTTTTCCTTCGGCTGATGGAGACGGCAACAGCCTGATGCCGTCGGGATCGATGGAGAGCAAACGCTTCTTGTAGAGCGTCCCGAGCGCTTTCTTGTAGTTCTTCTTGCTCACACCGAAACGCTCCGATAGTTCCGCGGGCGAAGTCTTGGCGGTGATGGGCAGAAAACCGTTGTTTCTTGCCAGCTGGTTGAGAATCGTCTCGGCGATACCGGCCACTTTTTCGTAGCCCGTGGACGTCAGTGACAAATCGATCTTGCCGTCGTCCCGTATTTTCTGGATGTAGCCCCTGACCTTCTTGCCGATGCGCACATCTTTGAAAATTTCGTTGTGATAGAGGAAGCCCCAGTGGGCGTCGTTGATGATGGCCGTGTACCCCAGTTCCGTTTCGCGCGCAACGAGCAGTTCCACCATTTGACCCACTTCGTAGTCGGCCGGCACCTGGTCGATAAATTTGTTGATCCGGGTTGAGCCGACGATCCGGCCCGAGCCTTCGTCGATAAAGGCATAGACGATGTAGGAGCGGTTGGCCTGCAACCGTATCTTCTGTTCACCAAAGGGCACCAACAGGTCCTTGGGCAAACCCCAGTCCATGAAGGCGCCGACTTTCTCCAGCGAGGCGACTCGCAGCAGATTGAACTGACCGACCACCACGTGCGGCCGCCTGGTGGTGGCGATGATCCGGTCTTCGGAGTCGAAATAGACGAAGACATCGAGATAGTCGCCGGCGGAGCATTTCTTCGGCGCCTCGTCGCAGGGCAGCAGGATTTCGCCCCACTGGTCGTCCTCGCTGTCGAGGTAATAACCGAAGTCGACCTCTTTGACGACCGCCAGATTATTGAACTGACCGATTCTCAACATGGCAGGCTATGCCCTTCATCGCATGTGCCCCAAGGGAAGGGAAACTCAGCTTCGCCCCGTTCTTGTGCGAACCGCAACCCACTATATCACACCGGTTGGACTTCGCACACGGGCCAGCCGCCTGGACTTCACCCCACCGGGCGTATACGATGCACCCCATGAAGAACAAACGGAATGCACCGGGCCGCGGCCGCCGCGGTCGCTTCGAGATCCTCTACGAGGACCAGGACCTCCTCGTAATCTGCAAAGAGCCCGGCCTGCTGACGAACAGCTTCAAGGGCGACCGAAAGGCGACCGCCGAACGGATGCTCACCGGCTATCTGCGCA
Organism: Candidatus Krumholzibacteriia bacterium; assembly: GCA_942492615.1. GTDB lineage: Bacteria > Krumholzibacteriota > Krumholzibacteriia > LZORAL124-64-63 > LZORAL124-64-63 > CALOFL01. The sequence continues at coordinate 50,597 of CALOFL010000001.1, read as the reverse complement.
AAGGAAGCAGCCGCTCGTGGATACGCGCCTATACCGTCCACCGGCTCGATCGCGAAACTTCAGGTCTGCTCATCTTCGCCAAGAGCGAGGCCGTCCGGCAGAAACTCCAGGAGAACTGGAAGGCCGTCGAGAAACACTACACCGCCGTCGTGCATGGAAATTTCGAGGAGAAGAACGGCAGGTTCGCCAGCTATCTGACGGAGAATGATGACCAGTTCGTCTATTCCACCGGCGACGCCGCCAAGGGAAAATGGTCCGAAACGCTCTATCGGGTCGTCAAGGAAACGCCCCGCTTCAGCCTGCTGGATATCACGCTATTGACCGGGCGGAAGAACCAGATCCGTGTCCATCTCGCTGAGGCCGGACATCCCGTCGCCGGCGACACCAAGTATGGCAAGAAGGGCGACCGCGTCGCGCGGATGGCGCTGCATGCCCGCACCCTTTCCTTTCCTCATCCCCACGATGGCCGCCGTATGGAGTTCGAAGCGCCGGTGCCGGTGGCGGTCCTGGGGCTGGTAGACTCGCCCGCTTAGAATCGGTCCTGTTGTCCGGGAATTCGGACCCCCCGGCGGGCGGGATCCGTAAAACCAAAATCCTTCAAAACAAGGCCCCAAACCCCTTTGACCCCCAGATAGACGACGACGCCTACCGCAACGAGGGGCTCGGCGACGCCGGCCACAGCCAAAGCCGCATAATTACGCCAGGTCCAATTGGCGGCCTTCGGAGTCACCAATGGCCCATCCTTGGGAAACACCGGAGTGGAGAAATCGAAAACAAAGTGCGTTTTCAGAGCCGATCGCCCGTCCACCTGCACATAGTCGATCCGTGTGCCGAAAGTCGACCGTTTGAACCCCATGACCGGAACACTGAGCGAAACCAGATGCCGATAGTGCTCCAGATCCAGGAAGCTGTAGGTCAGGGTTCCCGCCGGATCGGCCACGCCCATGGTCACCCCCAAACCCTCTTCTTTCCGGTCGAGCAATGGTACCGCACCCTTGGTCGCGGGACCCTGCATCTGAACATCGAACCAGTGCCACCCCACGGACGCTACAGGGCGGAATCCCGTCAGGTCACCAAAGTCATAACGCAGTGCCGGTGCGACCCCGGTCATGAAATCAAAATGCTGTTCCGTGGAATCGGGTTCGCCGAAGAACTGGCCGGATCGTCCGACCTCGGCGAGGGTCAGTCGCCAGCGGTCAAAGTTCGCGTGCAACCCGATATACTGGGATCCCAGATATGAGGCTTGTTTGTCCAGGCCGTCGACGCCCGGATCGTAGTAGGTGTAGGAGGAACCGATGATGACCAGGGGCTGGACCGTGAGACCCAGCGAGAATTCCCTCACTTCCCAGAACTTCTTCCGTGAATTCCGTTCGGGATCGGGGTCTTCGCCGCCCCAGTATTCCGCCCAGATCCTCGACGGATCGCTCCTGCCCTTCCGCGCCCACGACTGACGCCCGCGCAAGCGGTATGTGAACAGGCCGCTGTCTCCCGGCAACAATGGCGAACTGACCCTGAGTGTTTCGGCGACCACGGCCTCGCCGGGGTTTCCGGCATCGAAAATCCGGGCCGGCTCCCACAGATCCAGGGCCAGAGAGTCGACCTGGGCGTTGACCAGGAAATCATAGTCGACGTGAAGACTGTCGGCTTCGGAGGTGGTTTTCAATGCGCCGAAGATCTTGGGTAGATCGTCCGCCATCGCCGGGAAAGAGACTGCCGGCGACATCAAGACTAGGACGAGGAATACGGAAAGACGCATCTTACGCTCCAGGCCGTGAGGTGCATCAATATCGGGATTGGGGATTTTTCCCGCAATCTTGGACATCTCAAGTCATTCTCTGTGTTTGGCGTCAGCCTCCAAACTGCCAAAACCCAACACCTTTTCCTGACCCGAATTTCCGTCTTGTCTGGCGGAGCGTCTCTTCTACCGGGGAAAAGTCACGTAGATGCGGTTCTGGTCCTCCCGGGAGCGCACCTGGTAGTGGATGATGCCCAGATTCAACTCGCGCACCTCCCCGATGACCAGCGACTCACGACGGCCCGTCTTCCGGATCTTCTGGTCGGGCGTGCGGAAGTGGACCCCCCGATGCACACCCGGCGGGAGCGAAGCGCGCTCGAGTTCGATGAAGGTTTTCCGCGGAATCACATCCAGGGGCGTCTCGGCGGTCTCGGCTGCGAGGTCCAGATCGATGCTCGTGAGCAAGAGGTCATCTCCCACGAGCGTGACGCGCACGCGGCCGTCGGAACGATCCGTCCGGAACTCGATTTCTTGCCGTGAGACCTCGCGATAATGGTTCATCGGCTCGGTGAAGTGCTCGTAATCCTGCCGGGAGACGCCAAAGCGCTCATGCCAGGGGATCCGGGCCTCCCAGTCGACCTGGTGCTCGCGCGCGTACTGCTCATACCATTCGCGGTCGTTTTCCATGTACTCAACCATGCGCCGCGTGAACTCGTCGTACGCCGGATCCTGCTCGATCTCCACGTAGGTGGCCGTGGTGATCGTTTCCTGCGGGAGGAAAGACGCGACAGGTGGGGGCGTCGTCGCCCGTACGACCGATGGTAGAAGGAGCAGGATACATACGGCCAGAATGGCGGTCGGACGGTCGAGGCGCATGGCGGTTCTCCCTGAGCGGTTTTCCCTGAAAGGGTTGGCGGGGCGTGAGATGCAAGACCCGTGCCCTCAAGAGGCGTTGGGGGGACCCGAGATTTTCGGACCAGACCGTCATCCCGCCATCGACGCGAACTCCTGCCCCTGAACGAAAGACGCTTCGTCGCTGGCCAGCATCGGGCCGCCACCCTTTCTGTGGCGCGTCTTCACCAGCCCCGCTTCCCGCAGGTTGACGATCAATCCCCGCAGGAACGAGGGATTGGTCCCGACCCTGTTCCGCGAAGAATCTTAAAAGTCGGTTCTCCCGCCTTTCACCCCGCAAACCAATTGAAAAAGATTCTGACATTCTTTATAATTTTACAGGGTCGCATTGGTCTGGACGCAGCATCGTTTGCCGTTCATTCACGGTGGCCGCCCGCCCCTCCAATTGACGATTCCGCGAGACCGCCATGCGGAGTGATACAGGTCAACCAGGGAAACATGCTCGAACTTCGACAGTTCGCCGGACGTTGAGGTTGGTGGGGCTTGCCCGAGTATTCGACGCAGCCGGAGTCTCGCCCACCTGGCGGGGCCCTGAATGGTGATCAGACTATTGGGGAACGTGATATGCGCCGTTTCGGACCTGCCGCGACCAGGCGAATTGCCGGACTCTGTCCGCTTCTCGTAGCGATTTGTTTTTCTGCCACACCCCTTGTTGCCCGGGCGGAGTCCGAAGCGACCGCCGCCACCGACACGGCCATCGTCCACACGATGCGTGAGGCCCGGCAGTTGCTGGGCACCTATGATGCGCCGCGGGCCGAAGCCCTCCTGCGAGACCTGTTGCCGCAAATCGAAAACCGCCACGGCCCGCAGTCGCTGCCCGTGGCCGGCGCTCTGGAGTTGCTGGCCGATGCCGCGGGGCTGGGCGGTGCCGGCAAGGTGGAGGAAGTGCGCGCTTGGCTGGAGCGCGCCGCAGCCATTCGTGACTCCACCCCGGGTTCCCCTGCGGTGGATCGGGCCCTTACCTGGCATCGTCAGGCGATCTTCCAGCGCAACATCGGCGAAAATGAGGCCGCGGCCCTGGCCATCAGGCGCGGACTGGATCTCCTGGATGAGGGAGATCTGGGGCGCAGCCGCACGGCAGGGATGCTGCTGGCGACCAGCGCCTTGATCGACGCCGACCGCGGCGCATTCGCGCAGGCCGAAGACTCCCTCGCCCGGGCGGAAGCCATCGCCGGCAGTCCGGACGATCAAGGTAGTCGACTGCCGATCCGCCTGCTGGATGTGTGGGCCGGACTGCGCGAGAGCCAGGGACGTTTGGTCGATGCGATCGCCTTTCGGCAGCAGGCCCTGGCTCTGTCTGAAGACATCTATGGCCCCGACCACAACGAGACGACGGCGCGCCTCAAGACCCTTGGCATCACGCTGCAGAAGGCCGGTCGTCTGCGCGAGGCAGTGGCGCCGTTGCAACGAGCGTTGGCCAATTATGAAGCGGCCTATGGGTCGTCGTCGACCCAGGTAGCCGCTGCGGCCAACGGCCTCGGCATGCTCTATACCGACTCGGGTGACTACGAAGCGGCCCAGCAGTATCTCGGTATCGCCCTGGAAATCACCCGCGCTCAGGGTATTCAGTCCAATCTTGCCGCCGCTCTGCAGAATATTGGCGTTCTCGCCGTCCTCATGGGAGACTACGAATCGGCGCGTACGCGCTTCGAGCAGGTGCTGGCGATTCACGAGGAACAGTTCGGTCCCCAGCACCGGTACGTTGCCGACGATCTGACCAACCTGGGCGGCATCAATCTTCTGGCCGGTGATGCAGAAGAGGCTCTCCGTTTGTTCGATCGGAGCATCGCGACGGCTACCGCCTTCAGCGGCGCCGATCATCCCAGCGTGGGGCTAGCGCTGGCCAACCAGGCGGAAGTCCTGGCGGCACTGGGGCGCAGCGACGAGGCCCGGGCCGCCTTCGCCCGGGGCATACCCCTGGCCGAAGCGGGTTTTGGGACGCAGAGTCTCGACATCGCCACGATGCGTGACGCCTATGGTTCGTTCCTCGCTTCTCAGGGCGATTTCGACGCGGCCCGCGATGAACTGGCAACGGCCCAGGCCATCCGTGAGGCGATCCTGGGCGAAGCGCACGCCGAGGTGGCGCTGAGCCGCCAGAACCTCGCCAACCTGCTGGCCCGCGAAGGCCGGTTGGCTGAAGCCCTGCCGCTGCTGGAGCGTGCCAGTCTTGACCTGGAGAAAGCCAGTGGACCGGCAAACCCGCTGGTGGCGGTCGCGCTGGCCGATCTGGCCACTCTGCGCTGGCGTGCGGGCCGGTTTGACGAGGTCCTGGCGCCGGCCTTGCGCGCCGAGACGATCGGCCGCGATCACCTGCAGCTGGTGGCGCGCGGCCTACCCGAGCGGCAGGCCCTGGCCTACGCCGCCACGCGGCCGGCGGGCCTGGACCTGGCCATCACGGCGGCGTTGGCCGATCCGCGGCAAGATTCGGTCCCGCTGGTGTGGCGGGCCGCCGCCGCGGCCCGGGCCCAGGTGCTGGACGAGATGGTCGCGCGCCGCGTAGCCGCCGGCATCGAGGACCCCGAGCAGGTGACCGCGCTGGCGGCGGCCCGCCTGCGGTTGGCCAACCTCGTGGTGCGGGGCCAGGTGGGTTTGTCCGCGACCGACTATCAGGCCGAGCTGCGGGAGACGCGCCAGACGAAGGAACGGCTCGAACGCGAACTCGCCCGACAGAGCGCCGCCTTCGGGCGACTGGTACGACCAGGTGTCGGTGACTTCGGCGAGGTGGCCACGGCGCTGCCCGCCGGCGCGGCGCTGGTGTCCTTTCAGCGTTTCCGCCACGGCGACGGCGCCGAGCGCTATGCGGTCTTCGTGCTGCCCGGTTCCGCGGAGTTGCCGATCCTGATCGACCTTGGCGAGGCCGCGACCGTCGACGAACTGGTGCTCGCCTGGCGGGTCGCCGTCGCCGGCGGCGCGGTTCCGGCTGGCCCCTTGGCCGCCGCTGCGGAAGCCGACTGCCGTGTCCAGGGGCAGCGCCTGCGGGTGGCCGTGTGGGATCCGGTGAGTGATCTGGTGGCGGCGGCGACGCGCGTCTACGTGGTGCCGGACGGCACCTTGAACCTGGTCAACCTGGCGGCCCTGCCCGTGGGGGAAGCGGCATATCTGGTGGAACAGGGTCCGACCCTGCACCGCCTGGCCACGGAACGCGATCTGCTGCCCGGGAGCTCAGCGGCCCCGAAAACAGGGAGCGGGTTGCTGATCGTTGGCGGCCCTGATTTCGACCGGCGCGCCGACGCACACTCGTCCAATGCCGGCGCCGGCTTCCCTACGTCGGCCCAGTACCGTGGGACAAGATCTTCATGCGTTGAATTCGCGGACATGCAGTTCGCACCCCTGCCCGGAGCCGCCGCCGAAGGAAAAGAAGTGCGCGAACTCTGGCGACAAGCGGCGATGACCGGCGACGCCACCCTCTTGCAGGGTGACGAGGCCACCGAGGACCGCTTCAAGCGCGAAGCGGCCGGCCACAGCATCCTGCACCTGGCCACCCATGGTTTCTTTCTGGACGAGAGTTGCGACGGCGCATCCGGCGGCGGATCCGATGCGCTGCGCAAGATGTCGACCGTCTCACCGGCGCCGCCGGTGACCGACCGTGAGAATCCCCTGCTGCGCAGCGGCCTGGCTCTGGCTGCGGCCAACCGCCGGGCCGAAGCGGGCCTGGACGTGGACGATGGTGTCCTGACCGCCGAGGAGATCGCCGCCCTGGATCTGGAGGGCGTGGCCTGGGCCGTGCTGTCCGGTTGCGACACGGGCCGTGGTACACGGGCCGTCGGCGAAGGTCTGCTGGGCCTGCAGCGGGCGTTCCAGATGGCCGGCGCCAGCACCGTGATCAGCAGTTTGTGGCCGGTGCGTGACCGGGACGCCCAGCTGTGGATGGATGAACTCTACCGTGCGCGCCTGGTCGACGGCCTGGATACCGCCGAGGCCGTGCGTCGGGCCAGTCGCCGCACGCTCGACGCCCGGCGGGCCGACGACTCCAGCGGCCATCCGCTGGCCTGGGCTGCGTTCGTGGCCACGGGCGACTGGCGTTAGTCGCTGTCCGGCAGGATGACGCGGAAGCTGGATTCGCGGACCAGTTCGGCCCCGGCGGTCGTCGTTTGCGTGAAGACGACCCGATAGTCCCCGCCCGCGATACCATGTCCAGCCCTGATCACGATGGAAATCGCCCGCGTGGTTTGCATCGCGGGCGTCACCGTGGCGGAGATCAACTCGGCGCCGGCCGGACCGAAGACCGTGACCGTCGCCGTGCGCTGGGGATCCAAATCGGTGGGCACCGAGGCCAGAACCGTGAAGTCCTGCGTGCCGGCGGCCAGCTCCAGCGTCGCGAAATTCCCGCCTCGCATCGTGACCGGCGCCACCCACGGCAGCAGCGCGCTGGGCGGATCGGTGACCGTCGGCATGATGATCAGGCCCGCGATGGCCGCGGCCAGGGCCGTGACGCCCACGCCCCAGATCATGCCTGCGCCAAACGAGCGGCGCGAACGCACCAGCCGAGGCGCTGTCGGCCTCACCGCCAGTTCCGGCCGTTGACCCATCGCCGCCAGATCCGCGCGGCAGTCGCCACAACGCATGAGGTGGCTTTGCACGGCGTCCCGCTCCCGACCTTGCAGGGTCCTGGTCGCCAGTTCCCAGCGCGCAATCATGGCTGCCGGCAGGTGGCGTTCGCCGTTCGGGTCGGCTTCCAGCCCTTCGCCCGCCAGAGCCTGCATCTGCTCGTTCCAGCTTTCCCGGCATTCGTCGCAGGTTTCCAGGTGTGCCTGCAGTCGCTCCTCCTGGGCATCGGGCAACAGTCCGACGGCGGCGGCCGCCAGTTGGCGCCGAACCCAGCGGTGGTCGTCGTGATCAGGACTCGTGGGCCGGCTCATGGGGACTCCATTCGCAAAGATTCAATCCAGCCACCGGGACAGTTCCGTATCGGCAGCCAATTCCGTGCGCGCCACGGCCAGGCACCGCGACCAGCGCTTGCGCAACGCGGTGTAGGCCACGCCCTGGCGCGTGGCCAGATTCTGCCAGCTGGTCGCCGCCAGGAAATGCTGCAGGAGATCCAGGCATGCGGACGCCCCGCGACGGGTGAAGATTTCCTGCACCACGAGGGCCAGACGCTCGGCGGGATCACCCAGCGCCGCTTCCCAGGCCGGTGCCGGACCGGCCACGTCCAGTTCCCTGTCGCCCAGGTCCTGAAAGCGCTCCCGCGTGCGCACCGTCCGGCGCAGATGGTCGTACCAGGTGCGTCGGGCCAGCGTCGCGAGCAGGGCGTCGGGTTCCCTGACCGTTTCGCGCCGCGAGACCCGTAGGAACCGGACGCAGGCCTCCTGCACCAGGTCATCGACCACGGCGGCGTCAGCCCCGCTCGCCAGACCACCGATCGCACGCCGCAGGCCGAGGCGAACGGCGTCCCAATCCAGGGCCAAGGGGTCGGAGGGCTGGGACATCTCGGGAAGCCTCGCTCCAGATGCGGGTGGGACAAACGGCGGTCGCGCAGGTGCCTCCGAAGCATAGCGGTGGTCGAAAGTGCCGTCAATCTAACCCTCCAGGGCCCGCGGGCCGGGTGGTGGTCGCCAAGGGACGAAGGTCTCCTGCTGATGATGTCGCCGGTACCGCGTATCTGTGACCATTTTGCCCGCGCGGCCTCGGCAAAAATAAAAATTCCGGCAACCGGTCACACCTGGGCGTGATAGGCGACTGTTTTCATACGGAATGGAAGGCGGACTCCGCCCAAGAGACTCATGCGAAAGGTGCCGGTCATGTTGTGCGAGAAGATCAGGCTGATAACAAGACAAGCTACGCGCCCCCCCTTGCGCTTCCTGGGTTGGGCCTTGTTGGGGTGCCTGGTCGCGGTCGGTCCGGTCCTGGCAGACGATGGACGCCTGGCTCGGGGGCCGGTGGGCGGGGAATTGCCACCGGCCGCCGCCGCCGGCGCCCTGGCGGCGGGCGACCGGCTGGGCGGCGACGGCACGCAGTTCGGCCTCCCCGCGGGCTCGTCGATCGAGGACATGGACATCGCCGCCAACGGGGACATCTACGTCGCGATAGAGTTCGAGCACCCCAGCGACGGCGACGCCATCGCCGTCTACCGCTCCACCGACGGCGGCACCGCGTTCCAGCAGTGGGGCGTCATCACGTCCCCGGGCACCGCCAAGGTCTTCCGGCAGCCTCGCCTGGTCGTCGCCGAGGGCACCCAGGATCGCTGCTTTGTGGCCTTCACCAGCACCAACACGCCCGGAGACGACACGATCGTCGTGGCCTGGGAGAATCTTTCGTCACCGACGGCCAACTTCGCCTACCGGGCGACAGTCTTCGCCCGGCCCGGCGACAGCTACGACACCCCGGACCTGGCGGCCGACGACGATGCTTTCAGCGACTACTATCTGTACCTGGTCGCGGTCGGCAAGGACGGGAACGGCCACGATATCTGGTTCGGCCGCAGCACCGATCAGGGATCGAACTGGGGCACGGCCTACGAGATCGCCGCCTCGCCGCTGGCCACCGCGGACTATGTGCAGCCCTCGATCAGCCATGGCTTCGGTTCCCACGTGCACGTCGCCTGGGAATACTCCTCGTCCACGCTCGCATTTGCGACAGCCATCCGGTACATCCGCGCCGCCAACGACGCGGGTGGCGGCCTGGTCGATTGGGGTCTGCTCTGGCAGGTTACCACCACCAATGGCTACTACGATTACGCACCCAAGATTGTGGCTGCTCACGACAGCGACGACGTTGTCCTGACCTACAACAGGTTCGTTCTGACCGACGGTACCCCCTTCAAGGCACGATCGGTTGCTCGCGTTGCGCAAGACCGGGGCAACCTGGGTTTCAGCGCGAGTGCAGATGTCTTGTTGCTGGATGGACCTTCAGAGACCGAGGTGCGCGACCTGGTGCGGTCACCCGTCACCGGTGACTGGTATGCGGCGCTCGGCAACGGTGGGCGGTGGATCGCCAGGGCGGATGCGGCAACGCCTTCCAGCTGGTCGGATTACGGTCAGTTCGAGCCGCAGCCTCCCGTCGACGAGGAACAGGTCTACATCCAAAGCAGCCTAGCCATCGACCCCACGCGCGGCAACCGCGTTGCGCTGATCCTGACCGACGAAGTCAACACCGGCGCACCCGTGGGAGTCTTCAATGCCGAATGGCAAGCTGATTCGGGCCATCCGATCCTGGCGTCCGGGTTCCCCTTTGCCTTGCAGGTCGCGCCGTTGTCCGATCCCGCCCTGGTGGACCTGAATGGCGACGGCGACCTGGAGATCATCTTCGGCGACGTGGCCGGTAACATCCGGGCAATCGGGGCCGACGGTATCGAGCTGCCCGGTTGGCCCGTCGACACCGGCTCTCTGGCGGACAGTCCCGTCGCCTGCGGAAAACTCACCCTTGCCGACGAAATGTACGTGGTGGCCGGTACGGCCGACGGTTTCGTCTACGCCTTTCTTGCCGACGGATCCATTGCTCCCGGCTGGCCGGTCGACCTCGGCACCGGCGCGCCCGCCCACGTCAGTATCGGCGCCCTCGGCGGCCCCTTCCCCCTGACGATCGTTGTCGGCTCCGGCCCCAGGATCACCTACCTCGACTACGCCGGCCGCCTGCCGCCCGGCGCGGGCGAACGCAACTACGGGTCAGATGTGGCGACCCAGCCCTGTGCCATCGGCGATATCGACAACGACGGCAAGGCGGAGATCGTCTACTCCATGGGCCTCACCGTGTTTGCCCACGAATGGTCCGGCCCCGATGAAATCAACACCTACGTCGGGGGGGTCCTTTCCGACCAGATTACCATGGGTGACATCGATCTTGACGGCGATCTGGAGGTTGCCGTACCCAACACGGCCGGGTGGATATATCTGCTCGACCATACGGGAGCCGTTGTGCCGGGTTGGCCCTTCATCTCGGGGGACGGCCTCCCCATGCGCAGCGCGTCCTGGGCCAACGTCCTGGGATCCGACGCGCCTGAATTGGCCCTGACCACGAAATCCTGGAAGCTGCATCTACTCGACGGTGGCGGCGCCGAACAAGCCGGATTCCCCGTCGACGCGGGCTTCGGCTGGTACCAGTACGGTTCTCCCGTCATCGGTCAGATCGACGGTTTCTTCCCCGATTTCCTACTGGGGTCCGATGGATCCAACGGCTGGGCCTTCAACGTGCTCGGCAATGAGATTCCGGGCTGGCCGCGCCAGCTTGGCGCCCCGTGCCAGTGGACACCGGCCATCGGCGACATCGATCTGGATGGGTCCAACGAAGTCGTTCTGCTGACGACCAACGGCGTCCACGTCTTCGATGTGAATGCAGCACCGTTGCCGCCGGAACTCACCTGGCTCATGGCCGGCCACGGTCCCCAGCGCACCGGCTGCTCGGACTGCACCGAGGATCTGGTCAGTGCCGTCGATGACCCGCTGCAGCTGGAGTCGACCCGCGTCACCTTCGCTGCGCCCTTCCCCAACCCGGCCTCGTCCCGGACGGCCCTCAGCTACGCGCTGCCGGCCGCGGCGCAGGTGAAGTTGCAGATCTTCGACGTGCGTGGACATCTGGTGCGGACCCTGGCGGACGGACAGAAGGAAGCGGGGCGCCACGAGGTATTCTGGAACGGCACCCACACCAATGGACGCCGGGTGGCGCTGGGCCTGTATCTGGCCAGGCTGACCGTCGGCGGCGCCGGCGGGCTGGAGGAGCGGGTGCAGAAGATATCACTGGTGCGGTAGCGCGCCCGGCCCTACTCCATTTTCCGTAGGCAGCACTTTTTGAATTTCTTGCCGCTTCCGCACGGGCAGGGGGAGTTCCTCCCGAACTTCTTCGGCCCGGCGGTCATCTCCCGGCGGATGTCCTGCAGCCGGCTGCCCAGATCCTGGCGGAACACTTTCTGCAGCATGGCGAACAACTCGGGATGCTTCTGCTTCATCAGCCCGGGGCGTTCGAAGAAGTACTCGCTGACGACCGAGAAGAACTCCGCCTCGTTGGTCAGGGCATAGGCGTTGATATCCGACTCATTGTCGCTGATCTCCTGCATCTTCCGGCGCACCAGTTCGACCCAAGGGCCGATCGCCTCGCGATCCAGGCCCACAGCCGGCAAGCCGTCGACCACGCCGTCGGACTTGTCCACCAGATGGGCGAACTCGTGTACGCCCACGTTGCGCTTGTCCGCGGCATTCTTGAAGCCCTGGACCAGATCGGGTTTGACGAGGATCATGATGCGGTTCATGGCACCGCTGCCGACCATGCCCAGGATGTTCCGGCTGCCCTCGCCATCGAGGCTGAAGTCTTCGCCGAAACGCGACGGATAGACGAGCACCTCGCTGATCTGGTCCCACTCCCAGCTCGGAAAGCCGAAGATCGGAATCACCGCACTGGCCCCCACCAGAACCCTCGTCCGCGTGTCGATGGTCGTGCGGATGCCGGTGATCATCTTCTCGCCCAGGAAGATCTTCAGCTCATTGCGGAAACGCGTCTTTTGCTCGTCGGGCAGGGCGCGGAAAAAGGCCACGTCGCGGTGCAGCACGGCCTCCCACTCGACGGGAAAGGGCGCGGCCAGCAGCTTCTTGCGGCGCCGCACCTTGCTCAGCGAACGGTTCCAGACCAGCCAGGCGCCGCCGACGGCGATCAACGCAAGCGTCAGGCGCAGGCCCCCGGTCGGTCGCAGGACAAGCGCCAGCAGCGCGCCGACCGCGAGGACCAGGCCGGCCGAAACGACCGCCATGATCAGGGCGTGCCGTTCGGCGGCCGTGCCCAGGCGGGATGGTTGGTTCGCGGATGCAGTGCCCGGTGTGGGTTGCTCGTTCATGGTGCCTCCTTGCCGCAACAGTAGCACACACGACGCCGGGACGGATCAAGAGGTATGGACTACAGGTACCGCATTGCCGCAACGCGTTGGATGATGGTGCCTGAAACCGGCAAGCCACGGTATTCGGCTGACGGTAGTAGTATGAGTCCGTATGTGGTACAAACGGTGGGCTCGAGTCACCGGAGGAAAGATGACAGAATCAGCCATCGCCAGCCAGGATCTTACCAAATTTTACGGCCAGGTCCGGGGCATTGAAAGCCTTGATCTGCGGATCGAGCAGGGTGAAGTGTTCGGCCTATTGGGGCCGAACGGCGCGGGAAAAACGACGACCATCCGGCTGCTGCTCGACCTTATCCGGCCGACGCGCGGTCAAGTGACCGTTCTCGGACGCGACTGTCACCGCGAAAGCCTGGCGGTGAGGCGCTCGATCGGCTATCTGCCGGGCGAATTCAATCTGTACGAGAATCTCACCGGCAGGCAATTGCTGACCTACCTGGGCTCGCTGCGCGGCGGATTCGATTTCACGTTCGTCGACGCGCTCGTCGAACGTCTCGGCGCTGCGTATGATCGCCAGATATCCACGCTGTCACACGGCAACAAACAGAAGCTGGCGCTGATCCAGGCGTTCGCGTCGCAGCCCGCGGTGCTGATCCTCGACGAACCGACCAACGGCCTCGATCCGCTTGTACGGCAGGTGTTCCACGAACTCGTGCGCGAGGCGCGCTCCCAAGGGCGCACGGTGTTTCTGTCGTCGCATGATCTGACCGAGGTGGAAAAGACATGCGATCGTATCGCCAGCGTTCGGGACGGTCGCCTGATTGCGGTTGAAAGCGTCTCGGCGCTGCGCGAAAGCGCCATGCGCATCGTGTATCTCGAGTGTGCACACCCGTTGTCGCCCGATCCCTTCGACAATCTACCGAGCGTCGATCAGTTGCAGATCGATGGTTGTCATCTGCATTGCCGCGTGCGCGGGCCGCTGGGACCATTGCTGACCGCGGCCGCCCGCTTCGAGATTCTCGACGTGCTGAGCCGGGAGCCACATCTGGAAGAATTCTTCCTGGCGTTGTATGGCAAGCAGGAGAACAACCATGCTCGGTAGTATCTACCTGAAGACCTTGCGTGACTGGCGTGGACAGATCCTCGCCTGGGGCATCGGCATTGGCGTGCTGAGCGCCGCGAATATCCTGGTATTTCCTTCTTTCTATCAGATGGAGGGCCTGGTGGCGTTCATGAAGAACATGCCGCCGGTGTTCAAGAACCTCATCGGCGATCTCGATGCAGTCATCACGCTGGAGGGTTTTCTGAAGATGAAACTCTTCGACTCCTTGCCCTTGCTGCTGGCGATATTCGGCATCCCCCGCGCCGCACAGGCAATCACCGGCGAGTTGGAGCACAAGTCGTGCGATCTCCTGCTGGCGCAGCCTGTACGGCGCTGGCGGATCGTGGTCGAGAAATATCTCGCCATCGTTACCGCGCTCACGATCCTGGCCTTCCTGGTTGGCGTGGCGTTGCTGATCAGCAGTCTGTTTGTCGACGTGCCCATAAATCGCTGGTACATCGTGCGGGCGACCGCGGGCTGCCTGCCTCCGAGCTGGATGTTCGTTGCGCTGGCGTTGCTGGGATCGTGCGCGCTGCCAAAATCCCGTCACGCCGCCATCCTGGCGGGCGGTATCGTGTTCGGCAGTTACGTGTTCGAGACCTTGCGCCTGTTCTCGCCGGCGCTGACCAGGTGGAAAGCCGTGTCGCTGTTTGCCTATCATGAAGCGGGGGTTGCGGTCGCAGGAGCCACGGCTGCGGCATCGACGATCCTGTTCTTGAGCCTCTCGGTGATCCTGGTCCTGGCCGCGGTGGCGGTTTTCGCGCGGCGCGACCTGGTCGGCTGAAGCGTTGACGGAAATCGCGATGACGCCGCTCGCCTGTCCGTGCTAACCTCTGCCCGATGAATACCCCCGCGAAGATATTGCGTGGAATCTCGACCCCGGGAGCCTGAAAATGATCGGCAAGACCCTCGCCCACTACGAGATCACCGGCCTGCTCGTCAAGGGTGGCATGGGCGAGGTGTACCGCGCGCTCGACAAGAAGCTCGGGCGCGAGCGTTTGCAGGCCATCGGCAACGCCAGACAGGTTGGTAACGCCCAGGATGCGATCGCGGATGCCTATCTCACCTGCTTGGAGGTGTGAGTCCAGTGTTTTGAGCCGGAGCTCCCGCTAGGTTTGACAACGCACGCTTGATGTCGAAAGAAGAACCATGAAGAAATTTCTGGTAACAGGTGCCCTGGGGCAGATCGGTTCCGAGCTAACCGCGGCCTTGCGCCAACGCCATGGCGATACCAACGTCGTCGCCACGGATATCCACATGCCGACGGACACCGTTCTGCGCGATAGCGGCCCCTTCGAATTTCTGGACGTCCTGGATCCGCATCACATCACGCGCGTGATGCAGATGCACGACGTGGGCACTATCTACCATCTGGCAGCGGTGCTGTCGGCGGTCGGCGAATCACGCCCCAACGTCGCCTGGCAGGTCAATGTCAACGGCCTGTACAACATCCTGGAGGCCGCACGCCAGTATCATTGCTCTCTTTTTTTCCCCAGCTCCATCGGAGCCTTCGGCGAGACGACGCCGCAAGATCAAACCCCTCAGGACACGATCCAAAGGCCGCAGACGATCTACGGTGTAACCAAGTTGACCGGCGAGTTGATTTGCGACTATTACCACCATCGCTTCAACCTGGACACGCGCGGCGTGCGCTTCCCCGGCCTCATCTCCTATCAAACCGAGCCCGGTGGCGGAACCACCGACTATGCCGTGGAGATCTTTTTCGAGGCCGTACGCCATCACAAGTACTCCTGCTACTTGCGGCCCGATTCACGACTGGACATGATGTACATGCCGGACGCCATCATGGCCATGATCCGGCTGATGGAAGCGGACCCGGGACGGCTTAAGCACCGCAACGCCTTCAACATCACGAGTATGAACTTTACGCCAGAAGAGCTGGCCGGGGAAATTCGGCGGCACATCGCCGATTTCGAGATTACTTATGACGTGGATCCCGTCCGGCAGACCATCGCCGACTCCTGGCCGAATTCCATGGACGATTCCGCGGCGCGCGCGGAATGGGACTGGGCGCCGCAATACGGCCTATCGGCAATGACTGTAGAGATGCTGACCAAACTCGGCGAACGTTTCGGCATCGGTCCCTGATCTCGACGCGATGGCTTCCTCAGCCTGCTGCTGGCTTCCGCTGGTTCTCATGGGAGACGGCTTGTCGGCGGCAGAAGTAGGGACGATTTTCGAGCAATATCGACCGTATTTCCTGGTCGTAGCCAAGGTCCTGCTGGGTGTCCGGTTCTACGTCAACTACTTCCGCAAGGAACGACAAAGGGCATTCAAAGGAAAGTGGCTCCCCGGGTGGAACGCAATGCGTGACCATCCTCTTTCGCCTTCATGAACCCTGTCGACGCCCGGCGTTGGGAACTTGAAACGCTGCGCGGGGCGATCGATAAGCGGCTCCGGTCGCCCCGGGACCCACCACGTCGTTTCAGGGCTCGGCGACCTCGAGCGGGTTGGTCGGATCAGCCGCCCATTCCTGGAGCGAGGCCATGTACACGGCGACATCGCTGAAGCCGAGCCGGTGCATGACGAAGGCGTTGGCGGACGCCGCGATCCCACCACCGCAGTAGACGATGAAGCGGGAGTCGCGGTCGCCTTCGCAAAGCGTGGCCAGCTCGTCCTGCGACCGGAAGCGTCCCGATTCGTCGAACAGGGACATGACTGGCACGTTGATGGCGCTGGGGATGTGACCGGGACGGTCGTAAAGGGCCATCTGTCCCTTGAAATGGGGCTCGGGCATCGCGTCGATGAGCAAGACGGTATCGTCGGCGATGGCGGCGAACACTTCGTCGCGGTCAGCGACCAGCGCCGGCCGGGGCGAGGCGGTGAGCTGCTTCGCCGAACGCGTGGCCGGTTCGGTCGACAGCGATCGCTCTTCGGCGGTCCACGCCTGCAGGCCGCCATCCAGCACGGCCGCCCGATCGAAGCCGACCCAGCGCAGCATCCACCAGACCCGTGCGGCCCAGACGGAGTTGTATCCGTCGTACAGCACGACCCTGGAGTCGTCGCCGACACCCAAGGCGCCCATGGCGGCGCAGAACTGCTGCGGCGTCGGCAGGGCATACTTCAACGGGCTGTCCAGGTCGCAGAGGTCACCCGTGAGATCGGCAAAACCGGCGGTCGGTATGTGGCCGCTGTCGTAGTCGGCGCGGCCACTCACCGCCTGCATGCCACCGTCTTCGTCCAGCACCATGCGGACCGTGCAGTCGAGCACGACAAGATCCGGGTCATCGAGATGCCGGCTCAGCCACTCCGTCGTCACCAGCGAATCCATCGCGTCGTCGCCGATGCTATCGGCACGGGACTCCGGAACGCCGAGGAAAGCGACAAATGCCACGGCCGCTATCAGCACTAGAAACTTGGATGAGTTGAAATAATACATCATCATGCTCCCTACGGGATAAGCCCCTCCACTCTGCAATCGGATACCAGTACGGGACGGCTGCCGCTATGTTCCGATGGACCCGAAGTCTATTTTAACTTTTCGATCTCTTCCAGGGGCAAGGTCACCGGAGGCAGCTGACTGGCGACGATTCCGCTTCACTTGTCACCGCTCCACCGCCGGCAGTACGTGCGAGTACAGGAACCCGATCGGCGCGTTCTCGTCGTCGTTGTTGGTGGTGCCGCCGGTCACGACGACCACCATCGTGTGTTCGGGGATGATGAAGATGTACTGCCCATGCGCCCCGCAGGCGGCGAAGATGTCCGTCTGTCCGTCGCCTTGCGGGTCCGGTTGCAGGATCCACCACAGGTACCCGTAGCCGATCCAGGGGCGGCTGTCGTCGCCGAACACGTAGTGCCGCGCCGTGGAGGTCTCGACCCACGCCTCCGGGACGACCTGCCGGCCGTCCCAGCGTCCCCGCTGCAGGTAGAGCAACCCGAACTTGGCCATGTCGCGGGGGCGCAGGCCCAGGCCGCCGCCCGTATGCGGATGGCCCTCGGCGTTCCGGTACCAGGAGGAGCTTGTGATCCCCAGCGGCGCGAACAGGTGGTGTTCGAGCCAGGCGTCGGCGTGCTCACCGGTGCGGGACTTGAGGATCGCCGACATCAGGATGACACCGCCGCTGTCGTACTGGAACCGGGTGCCCGGCTCGGCGACCATCGGCCGGCTGAGCACGAACTCGGTCCAGCCGCGCGTCAGGGCGTTCAACTGGTAGTGGGGCGAGTCGGGCCCGCGCTCGTGGTAGTCCGTACCCGAGCGCATGGTCAGCAGATCCTCGAGGGTCATGGCCCGCTTGCGGTCATCGACGTGCGCGATGTCGGCCAGGTCGGGGAAGAAGCCGAGCACCGGCTCCCGGACACCCTCCAGCTCGCCCTGCGCGATGGCGATGCCGATCGCCGCCGACGTGAAGCTCTTGCTCACCGATTGCATCATGTGGAGCCGTTCGGCATCGTATCCGGCGAAGTACTCCTCGACCACCAGGTAGCCGTGGCGAACCACCAGCAGGCTGTGCAGGTCGGGAAACTGCTCGTCGTCCGCGATCAGCGCGACGAGTTCCCGGAGGCGGGCCTCGTCCAGCCCTTGTGCGGCCGGTGAGGATGTGTGCCACTCCTGCGTGGGCCAGGGGATGTGCGGGGGGCCGATCTGGGCCCTGGTGTCGGCGCCAAGCGCACCGAACAAGAGCAGCGCCGCCACGGCGGCTCCAGAGCGGCGCCGGTTCCGCCTGCGATTAGAATGTCTCGTGGTCGCCATGGGTGGATAGTCCTCTCCCTGCCTGCGGAACGGCGGCGTGAAGCGTCGTCATCTTCCCACGCCCACCGGAAAACTGCAGGAGACAGGTTTCCCAGGGATTTGTGGGCAGTATTCTCAGGTTACGGATTCCGCCGTCCCCTGGTTGCACCGACCGGGTTGGATACAACTAGAAGTCAGCTCGTCCACCTGACGAGAGCACAAGCTTTCCGTATTCAACAACTCGGCCAACGCGTTGCCCGAAGAACTCACTTACGCCATCAATCCGCATCTCACCAGGGCCGGATGGAAATCTGCGAATTTTAGACTGTGTCACTCCTGTTGTGATATAATGCCTTCCTGGCGCCATTCGGTTGGCGGGCTGCTTGGTGCCGGGCCGGTTTCGTCTACCGCCACGTCAAGCCGAGGAGGACGATAATGAGGAAGCTCGTCAAACCGACACTATTGCTCATCTGCACGCTCATGCTCATACCCGTTCTCGACGACGCCGAGGCCGCCGGCCATGGCCGTCTCCACCGGGATCGCCTGGAGATCGGGCGCGGCATGCTCGAGGTGCAGAACGTGAACTGGACCACGCTGCTGACCTACTACGACGACGACATCGAGTACCACGATGCGGTCGTCGACATCTACGGCATCGACATGGTGACGCAGTTCCTCGGGCGGCTCTACGGCAGTTCGCCGGACCTCGTCACGACGATCGAGGACGAAACGCTGGTGGGTGACGTGTACTGTGCGACCTGGTCGATGGTCGGGAGCTTCAACGGTGTGCCCTACGACGCCAACGGCATTACGATCATCAAGTTCCGTCCCCGGAGCAGGCAGGTCTACTACTGGCGGGACTACTACACCGAAGGCGACATCATGGTCAATATCCCCGGCTTCGATGAAGCGATCCTGGGATTCCGCACCTATTACCGCTGCGCCGTCGATCCCACCTTCGATTGCCCGATCGAGCCGCCCGCGGCCGACGCTCTGCCCGAAATCGGGCCGGCGCTCGATTTGCCGGAAGCGGCCGGACACGGCAACTGGATGCGGTCCCCGATCAGGCTACGCCGGGAACGCCTGGAGATCGGGCGCGCGCTCGTCGAGATCAACAGCGCGAACTGGCAGTCGCTGCTGCCGTACTATTCCGACGACTACGAGTACCACGATCCGATCGTCGATATCTACGGCTTCGAGACGCTGGTGCCCTTCTTTGCCCGGCTCTTCTCCAGCTCGCCGGATCTGGTCACCACGGTCGAGGACGAGACCATCCTCGGCGGCGTGTACATGGCGACGTGGACGATGGCCGGCCAGTTCAACGGCGTGCCCTACAGCGCCAAGGGCATGTCGATCGTCAAGTTCCGCGACCGAGGCACGCAGGCGTACTATTCGCGGGACTACTACACCGAGGGCGACATCATGGCGACCATCCCCGGGCTCGACGAGGCCGTGGCGGGATTCCAGATCGCCTACAAGTGTGTCGTGGATCCGGCCTTCGACTGTCCCCTCCCGCCGCCCGCGAAGCTCGCCACCGACGGGACCGGGGCGACCAAGGGCGACGCCGTGCAGCCCGTGTCCGCGTTCCGCATGCGGCAGAACGTCCCGAATCCGTTCAACCCCGTCACGAAGATCGCCTTCGACGTGCCGCTCGGGGGCGCGAAGGTCGCGCTGCGCATCTACGACGTCTCCGGACGGCTGGTCAGGACCCTGGTCGACGGCTACGAACCGTCCGGCACCAGGACCGCGAGTTGGTACGGAAGGGACGACCAGGGCCGGCCCGTGGCCAGTGGCACCTATTACTACCAGTTGACGGCGCCGTCGTTCTCGGAGCGGAAGAAGATGTTGCTGCTCAAGTGATGGGGGAGAAATGAAAAAGTCTCGCAGGGGCCCCGGATTTTCCGGGGCCTTCTCTCTGGCCGAATCGCCCCCGGGTAGGATGGGGAAACGAACCTCTTCGACTGGAAAAGGGACTCATCGCCCCCCCCCCCCCCCCCCCCCCCCCCCCCCCCCCCCCCCCCTCCCCCCCCCCCTCGTGTTCCGAACGGTGGCCTATTGGCTTTTGGACTAGGCACTGCACCCGCCCCCCCCCCCCCCCCTCACCCCCCCCCCCCCCCCCCCCCCCCCCCCCCCCCCCCCCCCCCCCCCCCCCCCCCCCCCCCCCCCCCCCCCCCCCCCCCCCCCCCCCCCCCCCCCCCCCCCCCCCCCCCCCCCCCCCCCCCCCCCCCCCCCCCCCCCCCCCCCCCCCCCCCCCCCCCCCCCCCCCCCCCCCCCCCCCCCCCCCCCCCCCCCCCCCCCCCCCCCCCCCCCCCCCCCCTCGACGGTGGGCGGGGAAGGCGGGCTGTCCACCAGCTAGCCCTCCGTGCCGGTGGCCGCCCAGTTGAACGACACCCAGCTCTTGGCCAGCGGATCCAGGAACAGGTACTCCCGGTCCGGCAGCATCTGCTCGTCCGCGATCACCGTCGCCATCCGCTTCGGATCCGGATCCTCGCGCGAGAGGTCACGGCTGTAGAGCGGGGTGCCCTGGTTGGGCTTGATCAGCAGCACCGGCGCCGCCTGCGCCGCAGTGAACCAGAGGGTGCCGCCGGGGCAGTTCAGCAGGGCGACACCGCCCTCGTCGAGGATATCCTCCAGTTGCAGCCGGGACCGGCGCCAGGGAAACACCGCCGCGAGTGGTCCCATTTTCAGGCCCACGCCGCGGCGCGTGGACCCGGTGCCGTGCGGCGTGACCGATGACAACGACCGGCTGATGAACACGGCGCCCGACGGCGTCGGGAACAGCAAACAGCACAGCGCATAGATCACAATCGCCAGGATCACGGCCACCGCCAGCCAGGTGCGCAGGCTGGACCAGACGGTCCACGGATTGTCCGTGAAGTCGACCACGAGCGGCGCCGTGGGCCAGGCGGCCGGTTCCACGCCGGGCAACTGCAGGATGAAGTGGCCCGCGTGGCGTCCCGGGGCAACGCGCGGGGGGATGACGACCGCCACCTGCACCGGGCCCTGCACGGGAACCCCCAAGGCCCCGGCAGCGTCTCCCGGCCGGCCGGGCCCCAGCGGCTCGCCGGCCACCTCGATGCGCGGCCGCTCCGTCGCCGGCGGCGCCCCGTCCGGCCCGTCCCAGACGAAGGTCAGCAACGCACCTGGCGTGCTCAGCGCGTAGTGGCTCGACTCCAGGTCCAGGGTGAACGGGCGCGGCTGGATCTTCAACAGGACGAAGAGATTCAGGACGCCGAACACGACTGTCAGCAGTGCCAGCAGGCCAAAGGCCAGACTGATGCGCAACGCGGCCCGACGTCGGATGATCGCCAAGCCCGCGACGTCCCGAAAGAGTTGCGACGTCATGGTGCATCCTCCCTGAACGGGGCCGTCCAGCCCGGCGCGCGCGGCACACCCTCCAACTTGAAGCCGGGCAGACGGCGTCCCTGCGCGTCGGTCACCACCAGGCGGGTGAGTGCTTCCACCGCGACCCGGCGCGTCTGTACGGAGTCCCGTACCGGGATCCCCAGGCTCTGCAGCGTGTCGAGCCGCACCGTGACCAACGCCGGGCCCTCGCTCAACCTCGCCACGGGAATGTCCGCGACGTAGGTCGCCTGCGCTCCTTCACCGGAGCCCGCCGCGAGCGCGAAATCCAGCGGCAGGGTCTCTCCGGTGTCGCGCCGGATGAAACCGGGCAGTTGCGTCGGCAGGTTGCCGTACACCTCGCCCCCGGCGACGGCCGCGCCGTCGGCGTAGCGGCACATGTACAGCCTGGCCTCGGGCAGTTCCCCTTCGGAACCCTGGCGGCAGACCTCAGGCACGGCGAGGGTCCAGCCGTAGCTCGGTTCGAGGTAGACGGACGTTTCCGTCACGGCTCCGCCAACCGGCACCAACAGCCAATCGCCCGCGCTGTCGTCCGCCAACACGCCGGTCCAGAAACGCCCCCGTCCGCCGAGATCGACCGCGCGGTCGCCCCGGACCAGCCGCAACGACTTCAGCGGCGCGTCACTGGTGACCTGCACCGCGATGGCCCGGGTGTCGTCCGGCACGCGGAATCGCGTCCCGCCCGGCGCGACCGGAAGCGCACTCATCTGGAACCAGCGGGCGAACGCTGCGCCGAAGTGGCCGACCAGTTCGTCGGCGCTGCGGCAATGCGTCACGCCCTTCTCGGTGCCCCAGAAGCGGGCGTTGGCGTCGTCCCCGGACAGCATCCGGCTCACGGCCGCCAGGTCGGACCGCCAGGGCCGCGTATCCAGGTAGAGCGGAAACCAGGCGAGGGGCGCCGACTCGTTGCCGGCCACGGGGAAACGAGCTTCCAGGAGGCGCGCCAGGCGCGCGGCGACCCCGGCGGCGATGTCGACGTTCGGGGGCATGTCGGTCTTGTTGATGGGCACCTCACCCGCGCGCCGGTCGAAGATCGGCGGACCGCCGACCGCCGCCAGCCGGTCGGGCACGGTCCCGCGCCGGGCGCAGCTTCGATAGCGCTCGCGCTCGGCGTCCGACAGCAGCGGCGTGAAGCAGGGATGCGTATCCATCGGCCCGTCGGTCATGAACAGGACGGCCGGCGGGCTCGGCGCGCCGGCCACGAGCCCGGCCACGGCGTCCAGAGCCGCGGCGTAGTCCGAGTCCTGACCGCGGCGCGGGTCCTCGCCCGGATCCCCGCCCCACGCGAGGGGACGCCCCAGGTAGCGGACGAGCGCGTCGGAGAACCGCTTCCGGTTGGTGTCCGTCACCGGGAGAAAGAGCTCCCCGTCGCCGCTCCAGTCGATGGTCTGGGCCACGGTGCCGAACAGGACCACCGCGATCCCGGCGTCGTCGTCGTCCCCGGAGACTTCGCCCCACATACGGGCGTAGGTGTCAAAGAACCGGAGCGCGGCCACCGTCTGCAGGCGCTGCCCATCCGACGGGCGCGAGACGACACCCATGCTGCCGGACACGTCGAGCACCAGCACGGCCCGCGGCTCGGCGAGCCGGGGCAGCCATGGAGCCGGCGGCGGAGGCGCCGGCAGGGCGGTGATCGGCTCGGCGTCCGACGGGGGCGCCACCGGCGTTCGCAGGAAATGGAACGCCAGCACGCCGGCCGACAGCAGGGCCACGGCGAAAATGCCATTGATAATGGAGGTCGAATTATTACGCATGCTGCAACGAATAAGGGATTCGGCGCGGGATGCCAATGGAAGTTTTGTCTGGTCTGACTTCAAAGGACACAAACTCCAACCACCCAATCTCCCGCCGCGCCCCTGCCCGACGCCCAATCCCCGCCCGATTCCATCTCCCTGGTGGAGTAGTCCGCGGACATCGCGGCCTGCGGCTACGACTGGCCCGGTTGCCGGGTGGTCGATCACTGGCTATCGGTGCAGAGGAAATATTTGGTAGGGACAACTTATACGCACAAAAACAGCAGACCCTCTGGCCTGCCAAAAATGAGCAGATTTTCCGCATAAAAGGAACTGGCTCCTCGGGTGGAACGCGGAAACGAACTTTTCTCTGAGACGGTTGCGACATCTAGGCTGCACCTAAATAGCCTCTTCGCGATCTCGGAAAACGGCAGGCAAGTACACCCCGGTCAATGGCCGATCCGATACCGGCGCTCTATCATGTATCCAGATGATTTTTATCTTGATTCGAACCAGTGTCGGAGGTGGACTCCATGCCCGCACCTCGTCGTTCCCATCTCGCTGCCCGCATGCTCGTCTTGGCGTTGCTCGCCCTGACGTCCACCGCCGCGACGGCCCAGACTTCCCACTTCAGCCGCAT
Organism: Candidatus Krumholzibacteriia bacterium; assembly: GCA_942492615.1. Lineage (GTDB taxonomy): Bacteria > Krumholzibacteriota > Krumholzibacteriia > LZORAL124-64-63 > LZORAL124-64-63 > CALOFL01. The sequence goes on along the minus strand of CALOFL010000001.1, from coordinate 26,668 downwards.
CTATGGTGACAACGGTAACGACGAGGGATACTCCCTGGTGCGGAGTGACAACGGCGACATCTACGTCACTGGTTCGTTCACCGGCAACCTGGATCTGGGCGGCGAAACCCTCTCCGCCGTGGGCTTGACGGATGTCTTCGTGGCCAGATTCGATCCGGAGGGGGGCCACATCTGGAGTCTCTCCTTCGGCAGCACCGGCGTCGACGGCGGCCGGGGCATCGACGTCAACGACTTCGGCGAAATCTATGTCGGCGCCCAGGTGGGTGGTGCGGTGACGCTGGACGGCACCACGTACCCCGCGCTGGGCTCGCTGGACGCCTTCCTGGCTGCCTTCGATGAGGCAGGCCAGCCGCTCTGGGCGCGGATGATGGGCGGCCCCTTCGAGGACCGGATCAACGCCGTCGCGGCCCATACCGGCCGGGTAGTGGTGGTGACGGGCCAGTTCCAGGGCCCGGCGTCCTTCGGCGGTTCGGGCTTCAACTTCGGCATGGGGCACTCCATGTTCCTGGCCATGTACGACGATGTAGGCGGCTACGCATGGAGCCGGGCCGCGGCACCCACAGGAACCCTCTACTCTTCCTACGGCTACGGCGTGGCCGTCCGGGACGACGGACGGATCTGGGTCACGGGCACCGCCAGCCATGGTGTGGATTTAGGCGGCGGCCCGCTCGTGGTCTCCGGCAGCCAGGACGCCTTCCTGGCGCTCTACACGGCCGCCGGCACTCACGCCGCCAGCACCTTGCTGGGCAGCTTCGGCATCGAGACGGGCGCCGACGTGGCCGCGGGCCCGGGCTCGTCCGCGTTGCTGGTGGGCGGATTCACGGGCACGGTGGATTTTGGCGGTGGTCCGGTCAATAGCGCGGGTGGCAGCGACATCTTCCTGGCCCGCTTCGACGCCGGCCTCGCCCACGTCTGGTCCGCCGGCTTCGGTGACGCCTCCGACCAGTTCGCCACCGGCGTAGACGTGCTCGGCGAGTCGGTGGCCCTGACCGGACAGTTCGAGGGCTCCCTCGACCTCGGTGGTGGCACGTTCGAGAGCGGCGGCCCGGACCCGGATGGCTTCGTGGCCGTGTTCGACGCCCTGGGCGTTCATCAGTGGAGCCACGGCTACGGGAACGACGAGTCCCTGGTCTATGGCCACGAGGTCGCGGCCGCTCCCGACGCCAGGGCCTGGGTGACGGGAGGCGCCGTGGGGTCCGTGGACTTCGGCGGGGGCGTGCTGACGACAAGCGCGGGATCCTACGACGCGTATCTCGCACTCTTCGGACCGGTCGAGGTCACGGCCGTCGCGGCGCTTCCCCCGGCGATGGTGATGGGAGCGCCGACCCCGAACCCCTTCAATCCCTCGACCAGGCTGGCATTCTCGCTCGCGCGGGCGGGGACGGTGGCCCTGACGGTGCACGACTTGTCGGGAGCCAGAGTGCGGACACTCTACGCGGGGCCCCTGCCCGGCGGAGACCACACCTATGCGTGGGACGGTCGGGACGATGGCGGCCGCGGCGTCGCCAGCGGGGTCTACCATTTCCGGCTCGAGACCGTGGCCGGCGCGCAGACGCGAAAGGCGGTGCTGCTGAAATGACGGTACGGCAATGTCCGCGGCGCTCGGATTCCGACTGACCCGGGGGACCTCGGGGCGGAGCCGGTGAGATTGTGTGAACCAAGAGAGCGGCAATCTTGACGCCCCGGTCGCCCATACATATTTACAACAGCGACTTGTGAGCAAGAGCACGGCGAGCTACCAGGGCCCGCCTGCTTGTTCCCCAGAAAGAAAATTGGCTCGGCGGGTAGGACTCAAAACGTGAATTTTGTCTAAGAATCCCGGCTACCGGCCACCTGCACCGGAGGCGGCTCCAGGGTCGCGGATATCAGCCGCATCCCAACCTGGGATGTGTAGACAAAAGTGGGGGCAGGTCATCGGCCGGCCGATCGGCGCGAGTCCCAGCGAACCCTCAGAATCGCCCGGGAGCGATCCCGGTCACCGCTCCGGCTCCTCGAACGCGGCGATCTGCGCGTCGAGATCGGCCTCGATCTTCCCGAGTAGGGCCGTGAACCTGGGCGACCGGCCCACGCTGGCGAAGTTGGGATTCAGCACCGTGTTCCACCGCGGGAGGATTCGCCATCCATCACCAACACAGCGCTCGAGTGACTCGAGAGCCTCGTCCGTTCGGCCCAGAAGCGCCAACGCTTCGGCCTTGGCCACCTGATCTTCGATGCCGATATGCGCAGGCCATCAGCAAAGAAGATCTTCGGTTACGACCACCGCTCAGCTGGCATGTCTGAACTGCTTGCTGGCACCGCAGAGTTCAAAGACGTCATACACAAAGTTGAAGGTACCGACCTTTACGTCATCACCGCCGGTGCCATCCCCATCGATCCCCTCGACTTACTGGCATCAAAGAAATTCAACTTACTGATTGAGGAGCTTAAGAAGCGCTACGACAGAATTATCATCGACTCACCCCCGGTGTCACTGGTCAGCGATGCAGTCTTGCTGTCAAGTTTTGTCGACGCCGTCATCTACGTCGTAAAATCAGACTCAACCAACTCAAAAATAGTCAACGCCTCAATCCAAAAACTACGCCACGTAAACGCCCACATACTCGGTGTCGTAGTCAATAACGTCGATATCAAAAAAATGTCAAAGTACTACGGCTATGGGTACGGCAAGTATTATGGGGACGGGTATTATTCGTATGGGGAAGAGTATAAAAAATCGTAGGATACGATTTTTAGGTTTCAAGTTAGAAGTAAAAACTAGGATCTTTCGAACACCGAAAACACCGAACTTATTATTCCATGGAGGGAGATATGTCATATCAAAGTTTTGAAGAACTGTCGTTTGGAAGCGTTCATCCAGACTCGGCAGTTGATATTATACATTGACACTTCGTGAAAGTCGTGACTTTTCATTAAAGGATCAAATGACACGTGCAGCAGTATCCATTCCATCAAATATTGCTGAAGGTGCTGAAAGATTCTCAGATACAGAATTTACTAGATTCCTCTACATCGCAAGAGGTTCAGCAGCTGAATTAGAACGCAAATCTATATTGCTAAAGGAAGTGATGTACTAGATAGTTTTCAAAAGATGCTCGCGAATAACTATGTTGCCGAAGTAGCCGTGAATTATCCTCAATGTTACAACGATATAGTTTTCGCAATGATAATAGTCGCCGGAAACCGAAAAATAAAAGTCTTGAAAACTTGAAACTTGAAAACTTAAAACCGAATCCATGCTCGACCTCCATTCCCACTTCCTCCCCTCCATCGACGACGGCCCGACCAGCCTGAACGAATCGTTGATGCTTGCGAGAATGGCGGTGGCCAATGGTATCGAGTTAAGTGTGATGACGCCGCATATCCACCCTGGTCGTTACCTTAACCAGAAACAAAACATTGAGCAGGCGGTTGATGACTTCAGGCTGGAACTTGAAAAGAACGATATCCCATTAGAGTTGCGTGCTGCGGCAGAAGTAAGGATTGGACCGGAAATACTAACCATGGTGCAGCAGGAGGCTATCCCTTTCCTCGGTGAGCTGGAAGGTTACAGGATTATGCTTTTAGAGTTTCCCCACGACATGATTCCCGTAGGCAGTGAGAACCTGGTCGACTGGCTGTTGAAAAGAAACATCCGCCCGATGATTGCCCACCCGGAGCGAAATAAAGACGTTATGCGTGATCTATCAAAAATCGTTCCTTATGTTATACGTGGCTGCCTGCTGCAAATCACTGCTGCCTCAATAGGAAACCAGTTCGGCGACATGGCATATATCAGGTCAAAAGAAATGCTCGAGCAGGGCTGGGTACACATCATCGCCACCGATGCACACAATAGACAGCACCGACCACCTGATCTCGCTGCAGGACGGGATGCCGCGGCAAAAGATAGTCGGAGAAGAGCAAGCAAGGAAACTAGTAGTAGAGAACCCAGCAGAAATTGTCAACGGAAACTAACCCGCCTGTCATCCTGTGGAGCGCCGTCCCCGGGCGCGATTTTTTGTCGATAAAAGAGGAAAAGTAAAAGGGGAAAGGCTAATGAAGAAAATCGCAATAATAATCCCGAAAACAGAAAACAGAAAACCGAAAACAGAAAACAGAAAACCGAAAACTTAACTCATTCTCCCTTAGTCCTTAGTCTTTTATCCTTATTCCTTACGTAGCACAACCCAGAACCACCTGATCGAAACCAGGTAAGCAGCAAAAATAAATAGGAAAGAATAAAACATCACCGGCTCAGATATCTGCTGGTAATGCCCGAGCAATCCTATCGCAGCAAAAAGCACTGCAGCACATACAATAATTATCAGCGAGACATGCTTACTAAATCCCGCCAGTTCCATCATGTGATGAAGGTGCTCTCTATCAGCAGAGAAGGGGGAGCGCCCGTGTCGAACGCGGCGAATCATCATGGTCAATGTTTCATTCAGCGGTATGGCGAATAACCACAGTGCTGTCACTGGAGCCATCGCTCTGTCATCTCCCTGTGACAAAGAAATCAAGAACCACGACAATACAAAGCCTAGAAACATACTGCCGGAATCGCCCATGAAGACCAGCGAGCAGCGATCTTCATCACAGCGTAAGTTAAAAATAAGAAAAGCTATCAATGTGGCAGAGAGTAGTCCCAGGATATATAGTGTGTTCAACTCCCCGGCAAAATAACTAACAATCGCCATGCCGACAACAGCAACCAGCGCAATTGATCCTGCCAGTCCATCTATGCCATCTAGCATATTCAGTGCATTAATTACGCCTATTGCTGAAAACACAGTAACAGGTATTGCAAGCCAACCGGTTTCAGCAACGAAATTATTGGATATAAGATTACCGAAATCATTCAGAATTACTCCACCTGCTACAGCCATGATGGTAGTAGCAATAATCTGGGCTATAAAGCGTGCTCTTGTAGAAAGTTCATGCAGATCATCCAGCAAACCGGTAAAAATTAAGATCAGCGAACCAGCAAAAAAAGCACGTAGCCAGGATATGGATATATCCAAAGTAAGAATGGCAAGACAGAGTGCCATAAACATTGCAAGGCCACCAGTTAAAGGCACGGCACCCGCATGCCGTTTCCGTTCACCCGGCTTATCAATAAGGTTAATATGAAACGCTACCGGTCGAAGTATTATCAGAAGAAATACTGTCAAAGAAAAGGCAGTCAGAACACTGAATGTATAGTCAAAATTCATAGGCGAGGGAATAATTTAATTGCTGAAGTATAAAATAGATCGTTTGGCATTTATATCGAATGAAAAATTGAATTAAGTACTAGGTGTCAGGTTTTACGTATTAAATAAATCTAACTTTGTTCACTGTAAATTCGTGATCCAACTGGAACACAGCTCTTTTACCATTTAAAACTTAAAACTTGGAACTTGGGACTGAACCGTAGGTTCCCTAACTATTTGCTTTCACTAGTTTAATCAGGTTAAATGTTCATTCGTTCAACCGTTGAACAAGCCTGAGGGCACAGATATTGCCATACAGGGCCTGTACTGTGTGAAGAAGGTTTAAACACGGTATGGCGGTAGCGTGCCTGCGCCGAAGGCGGAGCCGCAGAAAAGGGAAAGGTTAAAGAGGAAAGGAAAACCTAAAACCAAAATCATTATTCCAGGGAGGGAGTTTATGTCATACCAATCATTCGAGAATCTTGCTGTTTGGAAAAAGTCGGCACGTCTTAGTTCTAATATATATAAAGAGTTGCGTAATTTAAGAGATTTTGGTTTTAAAGACCAGATCACGAGCTCTGGATTATCGATACCAAGCAATATTGCTGAAGGATTCGAGAGAAAATCACAGAAAGAATTTCTTAACTTCCTATCGTATGCCAAAGGTTCATGCGGGGAATTAAGAACTCAAGTTTATATCGGCGTAGATATAGGCTACGTAGATCGAAAGATAGGTGCTGTCTGGATTGAGGAGGCTCGCCAAATATCTATGATGCTAGCAGGATTAATGAAGAAACAACGTGAGCATATCGGTCGATAATGTTGCTTTCCCTCTTTCCTTTCCCTTTTCCCTCTTTCCCTCTTTCCTCATAAACCGTAACTCGATAACCCAATGCCCGAAGAAACCCACTACCACGTTCTAAAACTAATCGAGGCAAACCCCTCGATAACCCAACGCGAGCTCGCGAACGAGCTAGGTGTTAGCGTCGGCAAAGCAAACTATTGCCTGAAGGCATTGATTGACAAAGGTTGGGTAAAAGCAAATAACTTTAAAAACAGCAACAACAAACTCGCTTATATATATAAACTAACACCCAGCGGCATAGAGCAGAAAGCAAGAATTACAGTCAATTTTCTTAAACGTAAGATGAGTGATTACGAATCATTAAAACAAGAGATTGAAATGCTAAAAAACGAAGTTAATACAAATGGAATTAAACATGATTAGAAGGAAAATTCAGGTTTTGACTTTCCTTTCCCCTTTAACTTTTCCTCTTTCTTCTAGCAGCGTGCCTACAATACAAAACAGTATTTTTGGTATAAAATGACGTATCACATGGATGTAATGATTTTCTAGAATTCGAGGTTTCAGATGAAAACTATATCAGCTTCACGCATAGTAGGAATTCCGATAGACGAACGAATTCAATTAGTTGAAGATATTTGGGATTCAATCGCTGAAGTGCCTGAATCAGTTAAAGTACCTGAGTGGCATAAGAAAGAACTTGATAAGCGGCTTGAACGCTTTCGTGCAAATTCTGGTGCCGCATCGCCCTGGAAAGATATAAAAGAAAAAATTTTAGGATAATTAAATAATGCTAATTATCGGCAAGGAAGCCGAAAAAGATATCAGGGAAGCCTACGATTGGTATGAGAGAAAGCTCAAATCACTCGGGACTTCATTCCTTGCTGAAATCGAAGCTACGCTGGAAAAAATACAGGAAAACCCACATCTTTATGCTCTTGTTCATCAATCAATGCGACGTGCATTATGCAGACGTTTCCCGTATGCAGTCTATTACATGGAAACAAAAACTAGCATCGTTGTCTTAGCGGTGCTTCAACAGAGGCGCAAACCAGTTGTTTGGAAGAAAAGAAAGTTGGTCAAATGAAATTGTAATATTTAATTTAGATATTTTAGCCTTTCCTTTCCCCTTTAACCTTACCCCTTTAACCTGGTTTTAACCCATGCACACAAGAAAACGAATTCTAATCACTGGTGGCGCCGGCTTCCTCGGCTCACATCTCTGCAGGCGATTGCTTGAAGAAGGCAACGACATTATCTGTGTCGATAACTTTTTCACTGGCAGCAAAGACAACATCATAGATCTGTTTGATGATCCGCACTTTGAACTCTTGCGTCACGACGTGACATTTCCTCTCTATGTAGAGGTCGATGAAATCTACAACCTGGCCTGTCCAGCATCGCCGATCCATTACCAGCACGACCCGGTGGCAACTACCAAGACCAGTGTGCATGGTGCCATCAACATGCTTGGACTGGCGAAAAGAGTAGGCGCAAAAATATTCCAGGCCTCCACCAGTGAAGTGTACGGTGACCCGACGGTTCACCCGCAGGTAGAAGGGTACTGGGGCAACGTCAACCCTATTGGACAGCGTTCCTGTTATGACGAAGGCAAACGCTGTGCTGAAACCCTGTTCTTCGATTACAACCGTCAGCACAACTTGAGAATAAAGGTGGCGCGTATATTCAACACCTACGGCCCCAACATGCACCCCAATGATGGCAGAGTTGTTTCTAACTTCATCATGCAGGCGCTGCAGAATAAACCGATCACCATCTATGGCGACGGCAGCCAGACCCGTTCGTTTTGCTACGTTGATGACCTGATCGAAGCCTTCGTAAGATTAATGAATACACCTGACGAATTCAGTGGCCCGGTCAACACCGGCAACCCGGGAGAATTCACCATCCTAGAACTGGCCAACAAAGTTATCGAATTCACAGGTTCCAGTTCCAAACTCGAATTCAAAGAACTCCCCAGTGACGACCCGACGCAACGCCAGCCCGACATCACCCTGGCAAAAGAAGTCATGGGCTGGGAACCAGAAATCAAACTCGAAAAAGGCCTGGAGAAAACCATTCCTTACTTCGAGTCATTGTTGTCAAACAAAGATTTAAAATAGATCAGCAAGCTCTTCCTAGCAGCGGCGTCCCCGCCGCAAAATTAAAAGCTAAAGGAACAAAGTGAAGATGGAAAACGAGAATATGAAAGGAATTATTGTTTACCTTTTCTCTTTCCCCCTTTTATCCTTAGTCCTTAGTCCTTAGTCCTTAGTCCGAAAACCGAAAACAACGCTCTTATGAACATCCTGGTCACCGGCGGAGCCGGCTACATCGGCTCCCACGCATGCAAAGCCCCTGGCAAATGCCGGCTATACACCTATTGCGTACGACAACCTCGTCTATGGCCACGAATGGGCAGTGAAATGGGGCCCTTTTGAACAAGGTGATATCCTTGACCGCAAACGACTCGATGAAGTCATTGAACAATACCAGCCAGCCGCCATCATGCACTTCGCCGCCTACGCATACGTCGGTGAATCAGTCGATCAACCGGGCAAGTATTACCGCAACAACGTTAGTGGCAGCCTTACATTACTGGAAGCGATGCGTGATCACGGCATTCGGTACTTCATCTTCTCAAGTACCTGCGCTACCTACGGCGAGCCGCAGCAGATACCAATATCAGAAGATCACAAACAAGCACCAATCAATCCCTACGGTCATTCAAAACTGATGATTGAGCAAATGCTTAGTGATTTCGATACAGCACATGATTTGAAATCAGTATCTCTGCGATACTTCAACGCCGCCGGCGCCGACCCGGATGGTGACACCGGTGAAGACCATGATCCGGAAACACACCTGATCCCACTGGTACTAGATGCTGCCATTGGCAAGCGTCCATCCATCACCATATTCGGTGACGATTACGATACACCCGACGGCACCTGCATCCGTGACTATATACATGTAACTGATCTTGCCGATGCGCATGTAAAAGCACTTAAATATTTTTTTTTTTTTTTTTTTTTTTTTTTTTTAGAGCAGGGCGGTAACACAACAAAATTTAACCTCGGAAACGGCACAGGCTTTTCAGTGAAAGATGTCATCGACACAGCACAGAAAGTAACAGGAAAAGATATACCAGTAGTTATCGGAAAACGCCGCCCAGGAGATCCACCCAGACTGGTTGGCGATGCAGCAAGAATCCGTAAGGAGCTGAACTGGTCGCCCGAATACCCAGACCTGATACCATTATAGAAACAGCATGGAAATGGCATATGAAAGCGGATAAAAGGTAAATGGAGAAAACAGGTTTTAGCATTTCTTGATTTTCCTTTCCTCTCTTTAACCTTTAACCTTCTCTTTACCCTGCTTTTTTAGTAGGGAAATGAAATGGACCCCTCCTTCTCTAAACGGCTTCAATGAGCCAAGATAGAAGTTCGCAAATCTATCTAAACAGAGTAAGGAGAGATCCATGAAAGATATTACAGCAGTAGGCATCGATACAGCAAAGACAACTTTTTATGTTGTTGGTTTTTCAAGTACAGGGAATGTCGTGGGCAAAAAGAAGTTTACCCGGCCGTCGTTGAAAAAATGGCTAGTCAAACAAGAGCCGCTTAAGATTTACATGGAAGCTTGTGGTGGTTCTCATGAGTGGGGCCGGTATTTAACGAAGATGGGGCATGCCGTGAAGTTAATTGCGCCACATTTTGTGAGCCCCTTTCGTCAGGGTGACAAGAACGATTGGAATGATGCGTTGGCGATAGGCATCGCCGGTGCGCAGCCCACAATGCGTTATGTGGCAATAAAGAGCGTGGACCAACAAACGATCCAGTCGTTGCACCGTGTTCGCACGCGTCTGCAGCGTGACCGCGTAGCGGTAGCGAATCAGTTGCGGGGTTTATTGGCTGAATTTGATGTGGTGTTGCCCAGATCGATTGCGACTTTACGTAAACGTGTACCGGAGGTTCTTGATTCAGGTCAATTCGTTGGTGTGCAGGCAGAATTGTTTCAGGGTTTACTCGAGGAACTTAGGCAGCGAGATGAGCAGGTGAAACAATACACCAAGCGGATAGAACAATTAGCAATGGCTGATCCTGTGGCGGTTAAGTTAATGGCACTTAAGGGGGTTGGTGTACTGACGGCATCAGCCCTGTCTGCGGAGGTGGCTGATGCCCGAGTTTTTCGTAATGGCCGGCAGTTATCTGCCTACTTGGGCTTAGTCCTCGACAGTTCAGCACCGGTGGTAAAAACCGCCTGGGATCGATTACCAAGCGGGGTGATCGGTATTTACGGCAGTTGCTGGTGCATGGGGCGAGATCGGTGATTCGTCACCTGGGTAACAAGCAGGATCGAGTCAGTTGCTGGATACGGCAGTTAATCGCGCGTCGAGGTATGAATAAGGCAGTGGTTGCACTGGCCAACAAACAGGCACGCTGGGCCTGGGCTGTGATGGCACAAGCACAAGCCGTGTAAATGATAGATTTAAGTTAGGAGAAAGTTTACCTTCACCATGAAAGATTGCAAAAGGACATGATTTTGATCGGTCAGACCGACATGTTTCAAACTGTATCTGAGCTGGGCCTTCGAGGCCTTTTAGGAGATCAGTGGTGCATGTGATCATTTCATCTGGGCTCGGAGAAAATAATTCTTCAACTAGAAGCCGGATATAAGCGTGCAGTCAATTCTTCAGCTATTTTGTTCTTGCAAAACTGGAGGGGTCCATATAGGCGCCGTCCTCGGCGCGATAAAAAGGTTCTCGACAATTCAAGTCGCACCGAGCCGATGCAATCTAAATGAAGTTGCAATAATCGGGCCTTATCAAGAGTTAGTTTGCTATAAGTCTTTTGTCTTTAATCTTTTAATCCGTAACACGTAAAAACGTAATACCTATATCATCTCCCTTTCTGTCATTCCGGCGCGCCCGAGCGAAGCGACAAAGTGCCCTTGGGGTGAATGCCGGAATCCAGCGCATTGAATAATTAACAAAATAGCAACATGAAAATAGGCCTGCTAGCACCCGAAGTGATGACGATAGGTGGCGTGCAAACATTTATGCAAAGGATAATCGATGTTCTGGACAATCTGTCATACCAGAAACAGCAAGTATTCGCCCTATCATTGAACGACGAGGACTCTGAAACGGGGATTTGGAACAATGTTATGTTCAAAGGTGCTTCTCGATCGAAATTAAGGTACTTGAAACTCGCATATGACTATTGCATAAAAAACAGATTATTTAATTGTTGGGCACGTTGGACAAGCACCCCTTGCGTGGTTGTTAAAAGAATTGGTTTGGTATCACCATGCGGAGTAGTGCTTTGCATGGGATTGAAGCAGGGGAACAACTCCCAGGCCTCAAAAAACGACTGGCATTGAAAAGTGCTGATCGTATGATTGCGACCACACAGTACACAGCAGACACTTGTGCCAACAAGAATGGACTGGATAAAAGCAAGATTAAAGTCATCCCGCTTTGTATTAAAAATGGATCTCAACAATTATCTGATTTTAAACTCAAAGGTAAATTCAAATTGCTGTGTTTGGAAGACAATCCAACACTGAGCATGGCAAAGGCTACCATATGCTTTTTGATGCTATGAGCGAAATTGTGAAAAAACAGTCAGACATCCACCTGAATATGATTGGTGATGGTGATCAGCACGCACAACTCATTGAACAGTGCAATGCAAAAGGGCTTGGGAGTAATGTCACATTCTGGGGCTCACTCGTCGGGGAAGATTTACAAGCAGCCTACAAAGAATGTGATGTGTTTGTTCTGCCGAGTAGAAAAGAAGGTTTTGGAATAGTTTTCCTTGAGGCAATGCGCTGGGCAAAACCATGTATTGGCGGCAACCACGGCGGTACGCCTGAAGTTATAAAAGAAGGTGAGAGTGGGTTCCTTATCGATTTTGATGATACAGCTACATTGATCAGGCGTATTAAACAACTAGTTACTGACCCTGCTTACTGCAAAGCAATGGGGGATGTAGGGGGGGAACTGGTTAAAGAAAGTATAGCTTTCAATCATTTAGTAAGGCATTCACTTCTTTGATGCCAGTAACTTCACTCATAAACAAAAAGCATGACCGATAAATCGACTGAGCAAACACTAGCACAGTCGGCTAAGGGTGCCATACTCTGGTCTGCAGGATTAAACATTTTCAGAGATGTCTTGCAGTTTGCCCAGATGCTTATTCTCGTCAGGTTGCTGGATCCTGCAATCTACGGCATGGCGGGCATGGCGAGTACGATAATCGGTTTCATAGGCTTGATGTCATTCCAGCACATCATCCCGCATGTTCTGCAGATACGCCCGGGTGGCGAGGTCAATTTTCACCAGCATTTCTCGGCCGGTATCGTAATAAACGGAACGTTGTTTGTGTTGACGAATATAGTCGCTATTAGCTTGCGACTATCCTGAGCTTAATACATCCATCTTCAACCACTTATTCATATATTGTCTGTGACATTTCTTCTGAGTGTGTGCCGGTACACATGCGCACCACAATGCTGCAACGTAATCATGATTGGAGCCGGCTCAGGGTGCTCCAAATGGCAGGTATCTTAATAAGTATAATTAGTGCAGTTGCCATGGCGCTAGCTGGTATGGGTGTGTATGCGCTAGTTGTGCCTGGCCTGCTTGCATCTACAACTTTTTTAGTCGATCTTTTTTTGTTTGCAGGTTGGCGTCCCCACTGGCAGTGGAGCTACAGTAGTTATCGCGAGACATTACAATTTGGTTTAAATCGTGCAGGATCAAATGCATTGAATGGTGGACGAGTATTGATCCAAAACACACTCATTACCAACAACTACCAGTTTGCTGGTTTTGGGATATTCGGTCGTGCAGAAGGTCTTGCCAACATGCTTTGTGGAAGGATAGCGCAGGAAGTATCCAACGCGCTTTATCCTGTAATTACTCATGTGGAAGAACAAACAGAACGATTTCAGCGGATCAGTGGCCTGGTGCTGCAAAGTATTGCATGGGTGGTGATCCCGATTGCAGTATTTTTCTCTCTAGAGGCGGAAAAGATTGTACGACTTTTATATGGCAGCAAATGGCTGGATGTCATTACGTTATTGTCACCCTGCCATAGCTATTGGTGTTGGGGTCAGTATAGGCGCAACGGCATACCGGTTGTTATTGGCAAACGAACAAAAAGATCTTTGCCTCCGCTCCCGAAATTGCTGCATTCGTCATGGCGGTAAGCGCCATGATTATTCTTATACCTTTCGGGCTTTATATATACCTGGTAGGTGCGGCAGTCGTTAATATTATTGTGGCAACAATTCTGATAACCCTGCTCATCCACACAGAAGGAATCCAGAGCCGTGGCGTCGCTACTGCCTTGATCCCGCCTGGTCTAGCTGCTGGGTTTGGGGCTGCATCTTTAGTGGGAATGAATATTGTCCTGGCCAATAAATTGGCACTGGTTTTCCACCTGTTAGCAGCAGGCCTGGTTTTCTCACTGGTCTATATTTTTGTTCTGCGTATTTTCTTCAAAGCACATCTGAGCGAGATTATGATCTATTTGCCGGGTGGGCAGCGGCTTGGCCGCTTGCTTTACCTGTAATATCGACTTCCAATAATCAATGATACACAACTTAATACTATGAAGCTGCTTTTTATACTGCCTGAATATGTAACAGATGAAGGCGGAGGCATTATCACTTTTTCCGGAACTTTCTGCCCATGCTTGCAGCGCAGGGGCATGGAGTCAGAGTAATAGTAGGCAGCGGTGTCACAGCTGTTGCCTCGCCGAAAGTGACTTATGTAGACGGTGTAAGTATCGAAACGCTGGACTACTCGCTTCTCGAAAAATACCGTGCGCAATTTTCCCGTTATTCTGCAACCCCGGGATTGCGTCGGTTTCTCGCGGCTGCCTGGGCGATATGGGAACAGGCCGGGCAATGCGATGGGTATGACGTGGTTGAAGCAACCGACTGGGGACTGTTGTTCCTGCCCTGGGTCATTGAGAAAAAAATACCGGTCATTGTTCAACTGCACGGTAGCATGGGACAGATTGATTTGCATGACCCAGTGTGCGGTGAAGAAGTACAGGGCAATTTGATCAGGCTGATTGAGAAGGCCGGTATAGCACAAGCAACAGAAGTACAGGCATACAGCAGAGCTAATGCAGATTTCTGGAATAGCCAGTGCGAAAAAGCTATCACATGCATCCCTCCAGCCTGGGTGCCACTAACGCCATATGTTGCCGCAGAGAGAACATCACGCGGTCTTGTCGTGGGTCGCGTTCAGCGCTGGAAAGGTCCGGAAGTCTTGTGCGAGGCATTGCGTCTGCTGGGTGATAAATCTCCTGGTATTGACTGGATGGGTCGTGATACAGCATTTGAAAGAAAGGATTGCCTTACTACTGACTACCTGAGTGAAACCTTTCCGGATATCTGGGGCAAGCAGATAGTGCATAAACCCCAACAGCCTGCCGAAGCGACAGCCCAACTTCAGGCCCGCGCTAAGTTCATTGTTGTGCCCTCATTGTGGGATACATTCAACTTTACCTGCGTCGAAGCCATGGGTGCCGGTACTCCGGTCATCTGCTCTAAGGGAGCAGGTTCCAGTGAGCTGATCGAGGATGGCGTGAGCGGTTTTGTTTTTGAAAATGGTGATGCCAGTTCGCTTGCAGAAGCTCTCGAGCACGTTTACTGTCGCTGACCGATTCGAATCTACACGAGCTTGCTGAGAAAGGAAGGAATACAGTTCTCAATGAACTGAAACCGGCAACCATTTGTCAGCAACGACAGCAGGCCTATAGTGAAGTCGCGGGTAATGCCAATAGCGCATTACCCGCTGACGATTGGCTGCGACAAGCATGTGCCCCATCTCAGGCTGGCAATGAATCGCTAGATTTCCTTGATTTCCTGCCGTTGAAAGCAATTGCCGGGTATACCTGGCGGCGAGCCATGAAAAAAATACTGATATGACACGGGTTTATGAAAATGGCGGGCTAGCGTTGCTGATTCCTGCTTTCAATGCAGAAAAATTTCTTCCAAGGCTGTTTGCATCTGTCAGATCTCAAACTCAGTCTTTTGATGAGGTGTGGGTTTACGATGATTGCAGCACCGACAAGACATACGATGTAGCTATCGAAAATGGTGCTAACGTTGTGCTTGGTAAGGTCAATATGGGGTGTTCACATGGTAAGAATATTCTGGCTTCTAAAACCTCATGCCGGTGGATTCATTTCCATGATGCGGATGATGCCATGTTCTCTGGATTTGTCGAGCGTGCACACGATTGGATGCGTGAAGGCAACTATGACGTTGTGCTGTTTCCTTATGAGGAAAGAGAAGATGAGTCTGGAAACTTGATTGCCATTCGACGCTTTGATCCTGAAGATGTCAGCCGAGACCCGGTGTCTTACACAATTAGGAAACAAATTAATCCATTCTGCGGGTTGTATCTACGAGAGTCATTTTTACAGGCAGGTGGGTATGACGCTGATCCCCTGGTTTTGTACAACGAGGATGTCGCAATGCATTGTCGACTTGCACAAGCGGGCCTTAAGTTCAAGGCCGATGACCAGGTATTAGTAATCAACAATCGCCGCCTGGATTCCATGTCATCAAGTAATCAGGCTCAATGTCTGACAGCGCATTATCACGTTATGCGAAATGCCGCTGAGACTGTGGATAGTCGGTATCATAAAGATATCGCATATCGACTATGGGTTGTTGCTGGAGGATCTGCTGCGCACTTAGACTGGGTAACAGCTGACGCTGCAGCAGAATTGGCAATGCAACTAGATGGTTCGGCTTCTTCGCCGGGTGGTTCACTATTCAAAGTAACCTGCTACATTAGCACACCTTTTGCGGTTCGGTTGCGTGAAGTAGCTATTAGGTTGCTCAAGCCTTCTATTCGGAAGAACTACCCAAAGTGGCAACTGATTCATCGGACAGTGAATGCAAATATAGAGGATATGAGTTGAGCAGTTCTGCACCGCGCGTATCCGTAATTATTCCTGTTACAACGCTGAGAAATGGATTGCTGAAACACTGGAGTCAGTGCTTAGCAATCATGGAAAAACATTGAGGTGATTGTTGTCAATGACGGTTCGACAGATGGAAGCCTTTATGTATTGAATCAATATTTATCTAGAAACATAAAAATCATTAACATAAGAAACCAGGGGCAGACTGCAGCACTCAATCTTGGCCTTGCCAGGGCAAGTGGTAAGTACATTCAATATTTAGATGCCGATGATTTATTAGGGCCTGACAAGATAAAGCGTCAGGTTCATCGCTTAATTGAACAACCAGGCTGTATTGCTAAAGCAGAATGGGCACGCTTCGTGGACAATCAAAACGAAGCAGTTTTTGCGCCCGATGAAACATCGCAGGACATGGATCCCATCGATTGGCTGGTAACAACCTGGAAGGATGGTGGTGGCATGATGTATCCAGCCATGTGGCTCACACCCATGAGTGTGGTCAAATCTATTGGACCTTGTCGAGAGCACCTAACACTAACGAACGACACAGAATGTTTTACCCGTGCAGTACTCGCATCAAACCGTGTTCTATTCTGTGAGGATGCCCACACTTATTATCGCTCCGGCATCCATGGAAGCCTGTCAGGTTTAAAAACTATAAAGGGCTGGGAATCACAATTCAAGGTTATAGAACTTTGCCAGGGATACCTTCTTGCTCGTGAAGATAGTGACCGGACACGACGTGTTTGTGCAATGCTATGGCAACGACTGGCCCATGGTTGTTATCCGTACAGCAGGAGTCTTGCAAACGAAGCGCTTGCTCGTGCGCATGCGCTGCATTCTGCTAGGATTATCCCTGATGGCGGTCAGACATTCGTTCTTGTTTCTCGTGTATTCGGTTGGAAGGCTGCTCGTATACTCCAAAAATGGTCCGGTCGTCAGTAAAAAACTTCTACACAATCTCTTCTGTCATAAATTCATAGAAAAAAATAAGTAGTGGCAAGAATATTCTTGGATATTGGTGGTTATAAGGGCGATAGTCTTTATGCTGCACTCGACCCCGTGTTTGGCTTTGATCAAATTTATTGTTTTGAACCTGTGAAGAAGTTGTTTGATAAATTAAAAAATATTAGAGATGACAGATTGACAGTAATACAAGCAGGGCTGTTTGATTGTTCATGCGAGCGTACCATTTTTCATGCAGGGACACTTGCTGGTTCAGTGTACGCAGATGCCCCTCGATACCTTGAAGATGGGCATGAAGAAATGTGCAAATTTATTCATGCTGCAGGGTTTTTTAGAGAGAAAATTAAACAGGGTGACGTTGTCTACATGAAACTTAACTGCGAAGGTGCAGAGTGTTCGATACTTGAAAGCTTGCTGTCAAGCGGACAGTCTGAGAAATTAACTGAAGCTCTTGTCGACTTTGACGCACTTAAAATACCTTCGCAGGCTGACAGAGTGGATCAGTTGGTTCAAATAATGAATGATCAAAATCTGCCTTACCATACTCCAGAAGAAGTGCAATATGGAATGATCAATAATTATGGAGGGATTCGAAATTGGCTTCTCGTTACGGGTGCCGCACAAGGCGGTGCCAATACAAAAATGAAAAGTGTTATTTATCAGCTAAAAATAATGCTAGCAAAAGATTTTAACGGTTATTACAAAATGCGTGTATTAAGAAAAATGCCGTGGCTTGAATGTGTTGTTAACAGGCTGCGCGGAAGGTCGAGTTTGCAGTAATGAAAATTGCCATCACCGCCGATCCTGAGTTACCTGTCCCTCCTCGTTTATACGGTGGTATTGAACGTGTAATAGACATGCTTGTATGCGGTCTAGTGGATCATGGTCACGAAGTTACTTTATTCGCCCACCCAGATTCCAAAGTACCTTGTAAATTGGTGCCTTATACAGGTTCCAGAAGCCAGTCCCATGCAGACACGCTACGTAATATGCATTCTATTTCTAGCGCGGTGATAGGCGGTAGCTTTAATGTGGTGCACAGCTTCTGTCGAATCGCCTACCTGCTGCCATTGTTGCCATTGCCTTTACCAAAACTGATGACGTATCAGCGTGAAGTTACACCTCGTTCAGTGAAGTGGGGGCATCGACTGTCGCGGGGAACGCTGCATTATTCAGCGATCAGGTGAATGGATGATGGCGGATACCCGGCATCTTGCCAACTGGCACCCTGGTCTACAACGGAGTACCAATGGATGTTTATGATTTTGTCCCTGACGTCTCTGACGATGCCCCGCTGGTGTTTTTGGGGCGTATAGAACACATAAAGGGAACGCACCTGGCTATCGAGATTGCAAAGAAAACAGGAAGAAAACTGGTGATTGCCGGAAATGTCCCAGCTGAACATCAATCGTATTTTGACGAGCAAGTGCAACCACATCTGGATGGGGAACAGATTTCCTATATCGGTCCGGTTGACAACAAGCAGAAGAATACCCTGCTTGGTCAGGCCGCTGCTTTCCTGATGCCTATTCTTTGGGAAGAGCCATTCGGCATAGTTATGGCGGAGGCATTGGCATGCAGCACCAGTGCTCGGCTTGCGTCGAGGGGCTGTGCCGGAAGTGGTTGAGGACGAGGTGACAGGATTTGTACGTGATGATGTCGATGGCCTGGTAGAGGCAGTGGCTCATATAGGTAATCTTGATAGACAGGCTAGCCGTATACGGGCAGAGAAGATGTTCAGTGATGAGGCTATCGTGAATGCTTATGTTGATGTCTACCGGGAACTAACGCAGTGACAATAGATGTCTGCGGATATTGATAAGCAGCGTATCTGCCTGGTTACACCGGGGCATCTTTCAACAAATCCTCGCCTGGTAAAAGAGGCGGATGCGCTTGTTTCAGCAGGCTATGTAGTTAGCATCATTTCATCGCGCTTTATCGAATGGGCGGATGAGGTCGATAGTGAGTTCGAGAATCGGTCTTGGCATGTAGAGAAAGTATCCTTCGGGCCAATTGCAGGACGCGTGAGGCATCTATTCCAGAGTGTTCGTCGACGTGCCGCACTTTCCCTATACAAGATATTTGGCCTTATGCCAGAGATGGCATTCCACCCGGTGATTTCTGCGTTGTCACATGCTGCTTCTGCAAACCCTGCTGATTTGTACATTGCCCATAATCTTGCGGCATTACCGGCAGCATGCCGCGCTGCCAGGAAGAATGGTGCCTTGCTGGGTTTTGATGCTGAGGATTTTCACAGTGGGGAGTTGTCAGATGCACCTGAAAATGCGCTGCTGATTAAGCTCGCCAGAGAGATCGAAACCCGTTATTTACCTCTTTGCGATTACCTGACCGCAGCATCACCGGGGATAGCTCGTGCCTATGTCGATGCATATGGTGTGAAGGAGCCGGAATTCATACTTAATGTATTCCCAAGATCCGAGTCACCTGAAGGAGTGACAGACAAAGGGAATACTGCAACATCACCCAGTGTATACTGGTTCTCACAGACGATTGGGTCGGATCGAGGTCTGGAAACAGTAATAAAGGCGATAGGGATGTCAAGAACTCGACCGTCGTTCTATATGCGTGGAAACCCGACAGTCGGTTACAGAGAAAAGTTGATTGCCCTAGCACTGCAGTACGGTATTGCAGATCGTTTGTGCTTTCTGCCAACCGCAGCGCCAGGAGAAATGATCAATCTGGCTTCTGGGTATGACGTAGGTGTCGCGAGTGAAACAGAGTCATCAACGAATCATAAGCTTGCTCTATCGAACAAAATATTCACATATATCTTGGCTGGCGTTCCCGTTTTGGCATCCTCCACACCAGCTCAATCAGAGATTTCTCAAGATATGCCAGGTGCTGTGTTTCTTTATCCGACGCAGGATGCCCAAGCATTGGCGAGTAGAATAGATGAATTGTTACTATCGCCTGGTGTCTTGGCGAAGGCAAGACAGGAATCCTGGAAGCTTGGACAGGAGCGCTTCAATTGGGAAATAGAGCAGCAGGTATTTCTTCAAGTTGTTCGCGCCACGCTCTCGAAGTGTAAAAAATAGAAACGAGGAGCATTAGTGTTTGCATCTAATTTATTAAAATCCATGGTTCCACAATTCATAAAGAAGCCATTGAAAGACTTCATGGGATTCATATCAATGGACAGCCGATTGAAAAATCTCAGGAATGCCGGTTTCAACTGCCTGGGCGCTGTGGATGTTGGGGCATTTCACGGCGATTGGACCAGGAGCCTCAGGCAGGTTTGGAATGTGCCGGTAATTGCAGTTGAGCCACAACCGGGTTGCATAGCAGTGCTGGGCAAGTTAGCCAGCGACGATAAAAGTATTCCCATCTATTTTGAAACATGCGCGCTAGGTAGAGAAGTAGGCTTTGCCAATTTTCATGTAGAAGAAACAAACAGCCGAATTGCAGAACCTGAGGATTCGATTAGTTCGTCTATTATAGAAGTGCCTATCAGCACTCTGCAGAAAGTGCTTGCTGCCCATGATGGTACTTACAATCTATTGAAAGTGGATGTCCAGGGTTTCGAACTGGAGGTGCTTGAAGGTGCTGCAGATACACTATCGCAATTCGAGGTGATCATCCTTGAAGTCTCAATAATTCGCATTGGTCCGGTTCCCACTTTTTATGAAGTCATGCAGTACATGGATAGTAAAGGTTACCGTCTCTATGATTTCCTGCCAATGTATTACCGCCCCCTGGATAATGCGTTATGGCAGGGTGATGCATTCTTTGTAAGAAACGATTCATCGTTAGTCTCATCATTGAATTGGGATTAGCTCACAAATCAATCCGCCTGTTGATTAGATGATTCGAGTACTCGCCATCAGCCCGCGTTTTGCACCAAGCAACGGTGCAGACTCACATCGCCTGCGCCTGCTATTACCTCATGCGGTGACTAGTGGCTGGCAAGTCGAGGTGCTCGCTGTTGATCACAGGGATGTGTTTGGGCCAACAGATTCCTGGCTTGAAGAAAGGTTGCCTGCTGACATACCTGTCCACCGTGTACGTGCCTGGAAGCTAAAGGGTTGGGGACTGAACGGACTAGCACAGCGCACCTTATGGCCGCTATATAAAGAAGGTTGCAATCTGCTAGCTACCGGCCGATTTGACCTGATATTTTTTTCAACGACTGAATTTGCTTTACATTCGTTGGGGCCTCTATGGAAACACCGTTTTGGTGTGCCCTTCTGCATGGATTACCAGGATCCCTGGGTCAATGATTACTACAGTAAACATCCCGCGGTAGTGCCGCCAGGGGGGCGGATCAAGCACACACTGGCTGATCTATTTCACCGGATTGCAGAGAAGTATGTTGCTCGAGCCTGCTCAGGTTACATGGCTGTATCCGATGCGTATCTGGATGATCTTGTAATACGTTATGGTGATACGGTAGCAGACAAACCAAGGCTGGTTCGGCCATTTCCTGCTGAACCTGCCGAGTTGGATGCATGGGTCAAAAAAAACTTCCATCAGCGGGCAACCAGCCGCATTCAATCTGGCGCTATATCGGTCGTGGTGGCGCCGATATGCAGAAGGCGGCAACAGCCTTCTTCTCCGCCTGGAAGCAGGCAATATCGGCAGGCCAGTTAACAGGTGGTGGCGTACGTTTTGAAGCGTACGGTACATCGTATGCTGCCGATGGCAAGGGAGAAAAAACATTTGAGCCACTGGTGGCCGGTACAAATCTGTCTGATTCTGTACATGAATCACCCGACCGGCTGAGTTACAGTGACATGCTAAAGAAACTGATGGAAAGTGACGCACTGGTGGTTTTCGGCTCGGATGACCCGGCGTACACCGCATCAAAAATATATCCATACCTGCTTGCAGGCAAACCGTTGCTGGCTATATTTCATGAAAACAGTTCGGTGGTTAAGATGATGCAGGATGTTGGTGGTGGACTCTGCGTTACATTCAATGAACAGACTTCAACAGAGGAGCTGGCTGCAGTTTTAGAAGACTGGTTTGAAAGTCACAAGTTCAACGATATTGTTCCGCTTAATTCTGTTGCATTTGATGCCTACACAGCGAAAGCACAGGCACTGGATGTGAGTGAATGGTTTAGTCAGGTTTTGGTTTCGGATTTATGAAGTTGAAGTTGTTATTGTTGATTAGTTTTTTCAAGGTTCGGTAATCCTGTTTATGAACAAACGACTAGCGATTCTCTGCACCCATCCAATTCAATATTATGTGCCAGTTTTTCAGAAACTGAGCCAAGTAGCGGATTTAGATGTAAAAGTGTTCTATGGTTGGGAAGGCGGGAGTAATGAAGTTGATGACCCAGGGTTTGGAAGAAAGTTTCAATGGGATATCCCATTACTGGACGGCTATGAGTATGAATTTTTACCTAATGTAGCTACTAGCCCAGGATCGAGCCATTTTTTTGGAATTGATCTGCCAACATTAAATCAGCGACTGGATTTGTGGAATCCAGATTTATTGCTTGTGTATGGTTGGTGTTTCAAAGCACACCTCAAGGCAATGCGCTACTACCATGGAAGTATCCCTGTGTTGTTTCGCGGAGACTCAACGCTTCTGGATGAAACACCTGGTATTAAAAAAGTTATTGCGGCGTCTGTTTTCTTAGATGGGTCTACCGTTATGTTGATATTGCCTTGTACGTAGATGCTAAGAAAATGACATATTTTAAAGCCCATGGTCTGAGTGATCAACTTGTTTTCTTTGCACTTGTGATAATGACCGTTTTAGTAAGTTCACCTGATTCGAATTTAAAAGCGTCCGAAATACGAAAAAATCTAGGAATTAAAGTAAACGATCTAGTATTGCTCTTTGTAGGCAAGCTGGAATCAAAGAAGTGTCCAAAATTGTTGCTTGAAGCATTTCTATCTATCAAAGATAGTCACCTGCACTTGATCTATGTCGGTAGCGGTGAACTGGAAGAGTTGCTTCGTGAACATTCAAACGAGCGCGTGCATTTCCTGGGTTTTCAGAACCAGACGGCAATGCCAGCCATGTATAGAACTGCCGATGTGGTGATTTTGCCATCTATTGGCCCTGGTGAAACCTGGGGCATGGTAATAAATGAAGCAATGGCTTGCTCAAGGCTCGGTCATCGCAAGTAATCGGACAGGTTACACGGATCTAATTCATGCTGGAATGAATGGTTGGGTGTTTGATGTAAACGATCCAGAAGGATTGGTGAATTGTTTAAATTTGTTTCAGAACTGCAAGAAAAGCTTGGTAAGATGGGTATGAAATCGGCCAAAATAATCGATTCATGGACTATAGAAAAACAGGTTTATGCAATCAGAGATGCTGTGGGATATGAATTCGAAGTTGAGTGGTTGTAGCTAAACACTAGTTATATGCAGAAGGCTATCGAAATTCACTGGAGTATCGCCGCTCTTTGAGAGAAGATATTAGATACTTTATTTATTTCTCCTGTTCTTAATAATTCTGTCGTTTATCCATGCCAGTTTAACTGGCTTTATGACTGCTGTCATACTGGCACTTGGTATCTTAATACCTGTATAAGCTGGAGTTAAAAAGATGAGGTGAATTGCCATTTGTTGTGGTTTATTCCCTTACTACAGCAATCTGGTATCTGCTACCTATCGCTCTTGGGAACAGAATTATTAGTATTTATTCAGATGATGAATGGCTAAGTGCAAGTATTGAAGTTTTTACGCATATTTTTCTTAGTATTGGTTATCAGGTATTGGGGCAGGTTTTTCAGCCCCAAAAACATCAAGTGCAAAGGTGTTAATTTTATCGGCATGGCAAGTAACGCCCGGAAGGTCAGGCTTTTATTATTTGTATTTGTAGGCATTGTTACTTTTGAATGGCTGCGCTTAAGAACACCGTATGTGTCTGCTTTTGTCCCAGATGCTCTAAACACGCGTGCTGGCAACTTTTGTAACGGTTCTCGCTTGTAGGTTCAGCGATGCTGCTTACATACCATATGGCCAGTATAAAAGGCCTGCAAATTTTATTTTGGTCTTTCAGGTTCTTTTTGTGATGGTTGGGCCAGTGGATTATTCTTGCAGGCACATTAGCCTTTGTTATGGCAACCATTGTAGGATTAATACTGGGTAGGAAGAAAATCCCCTGGGTTTTTCTGATTACGACAGTTCTCATATTTGCATTTTTGAATCGAGAAGATTCGAAATTCGTGAAATTAACTTCAAGTAGAAGACGCCGTAGCAATCTCTCTATTCGGACTGGGTTGAAGCTGGTTATGAGTTGAGTACAGGCCAGAGAGTCGCGAGATATACGTCTGGCGTTGATGTTACAGGCCAATCATTGTTTGGCGATCGACTTAGTAACATGCAAATGCTGTTATTTGTGCAAGATAAGGTGATCAAGGGCAATGTCTCACTGCTACTCGGTGAAACTTATTTGTACGGCCCAATGCTGCTAGTGCCACGTTTTTATCTGGCCGGATGCGGCCGCATACCCACCAGTCACAAATTAAACTCAATCTACAGTTTGGCCGTAATTTGTATGAATATGGACATGAACGTAAAACGTTTATTGCCTGGGGTATTCTGCCAGAAGCATACGGCAATTTTGGTCCTTATTTTGGGGCTATTATAAGCGGTCTTTTTTAGGCATAGTATTCGGTTCCTAGCAGTGTTTGCGCTACAGTATCCGTTGAACTCGCTGCGTACCATAATGGCATTAACACTACTAGCTTTGAGCTTTAGTTGGCCAACAATGGAGTCCAGTCTAATTGTGACATCTACTTTCCAGGTTGTTATATTAATTTCTGTTCTTGGTTTTTTTCTTATTAGAAGGTGAGGATTACATATAACGAAACACAAACTTCTTATCGGGGTGCGGTGGTGCCAATTAATAACTCAGTAAGCCATCATAGGCTGTAAATAGTGAGAGTTCTCCATGTTATTCCTAGTGTTGCCCAACGATACGGTGGGACAAGTACTGCTATAGTTCCAATGATTAACTCATTATATGAGCAGGATACCGATGTTTATCTGGCAGCTACGGATGCAGATGGAGCTGGGAGGCGGGTATCGCTTGTAGATTTTTCTGATATACAAAATTTACACCTTTTCGACCGAGACTTCTCTGAAACATGGAAAGTATCTTCAGCGATGTAGCGATGGCTTAAACATGTTCGTTTTGATCTCGTGCATATCCATGCTCTCTGGTCATTTTCTTCAACAATTGCGGCACGTGTTTGTATGCAACAGAATATCCCCTATATATTGCGACCAGCCGGGATGCTGTCTGAGTACTCATTTCATCACAAGGGCTGGAAAAAACAGCTCTACTGGCGAGTACTAGAAAGAGAAACGAAGTCAAAGCCATCATCCTTTCATGCCACGGTCATGAAGAACGGGACATAAAAGGTTCGTGCCGATGCGGAGCCTGTTGTTATTCCCAATGGTGTTGAAGATGAAGCTTTTAATTATCAGTAGCCACAGATACGGATATATTGAAACAAAATGGTTAATGGCAGTGATGCTCCGATTATTTATTTTTATCCAGGCTACATCAAGAAAAGTTATTGACCTTTTGTGCAGCATTTTCCGACGACCGGGGCACATTTATTAATAGTCGGTGGTGAAGACAGCCATTATCCAGGCCACAAGGCAGAGGTCAGAAAGACTATACAAAAGTTGGATATCGCTGATAGGGTGCATTTGGGAATACAGTAGATGGTATTGACCGGTGGAACTGTTCGGCTTGGCTGATCTGTTTGTGCTGCAAACCCTCCGAATTTTGGAATTGTCGTTGCAGAGGCCATGGCACGTGCCTGTTCAGTTGTGGTAACCAGTGATGTGCAGGCATGTCCGCTAGTTGAACAATCAGATGCAGGGGTAATTGTGTCTGGGGATATCGACGAACTAGCTCGAGTAATGGATCAGATGATATCGAATCCAGACCTGTGTCGGGTGATGGGTGAGAATGGTAGACGCTATGCAGAAGAAAATTTGCGATGGGAAATGATAGGGCGACAGATAAAATCTATGTATGCATCGGTGCTGTCATGAAATTATTATTAATAACTTTAACTAAACTTACATGCGTAAGCTGAAATCAAACACACTTTCTACACAGAATCGTTTATTGAGAGGCACCTGGTCAATTGTCTGGTTGTTTCTCTACAGGCCAACGCCGCGTATGTTTCACTTATGGCGCTGTTTTCTGCTTAGGCTATTCGGTGCAACAATTGGCAAGGGCGCTCACCCTTATCCTTCAGCAAGAATATGGGCGCCGTGGAACTTAGTAATGGAGGATGATAGCTGCCTGAGTGAACATGTTGATTGTTATTGTGTTGATAAATTCACCTAGAGTAAACGGACAACTGTGAGCCAGTATTCATTTCTATGTACTGCAAGTCATGATTACCAGCGTCGTGATATGCCATTGATTACAGCTCCGATTCGTATTGAAGATGATGCCTGGGTTACATCTGATGTATTTGTTGGTCCATATGGGGTGATTATTGGTGAAGGAGGCGTGTTTGTGAGCACGTTCGACAATCACCAAAGATGTTCCCAGTTGGACAGTTGTGCACAGGTACTCCTCCAAAGTTTATTGGGTCAAGGAAATTCATTGATGATTGAGGGGTCGAAGCATGGATGTTGATCTATTGCCTCTTACCGTCATTGTGGCCATAAAAAACGAAGAGGCCAATCTCCCTAAATGTCTCAATGCACTAAAAGGCGTCAAGAAGGTTTATGTTGTTGATTCCCATAGTGTGGATCGTAGCTGTGAGATAGCTGCCGAATATGGTGCTGAAGTCGTGCAGTTCGATAGGG